>NZ_JBHULE010000019.1:2071005-2237932 GCF_042684305.1 Aquimarina rubra
TCCTGTGGCTCCGGTGTTTCCTGTTGCACCTGTGCTTCCTGTTACACCCGTAGCTCCTGTATTTCCTGTCGCACCAGTTGCTCCCGTGTTACCTGTCGCTCCGGTTGCGCCTGTGTTACCTGTAGCACCAGTATTTCCTGTGGCTCCAGTGTTTCCTGTGGCTCCAGTGCTTCCTGTTGCTCCAGTGTTTCCTGTGCTTCCTGTTGCTCCAGTGGCACCCGTTGCACCTGTTGCACCTGTACTTCCTGTAGCTCCGGTTGCTCCTGTACTTCCTGTAGCACCAGTTACTCCCGTGTTACCTGTAGCTCCGGTTGCACCTGTACTTCCTGTAACACCAGTTGCACCTGTGTTTCCTGTCGCACCCGTTGCACCTGTGCTTCCCGTTGCACCCGTGCTTCCTGTAGCGCCTGTGGCTCCAGTGCTTCCTGTTGCGCCTGTATTACCTGTAGCACCAGTTGCGCCTGTATTTCCTGTAGCGCCTGTTGCTCCAGTGCTTCCTGTTGCTCCAGTGTTTCCTGTGCTTCCTGTTGCTCCCGTACTTCCTGTCGCACCAGTTGCTCCTGTGCTACCTGTGGCTCCAGTGTTTCCTGTATTTCCCGTAGCTCCTGTTGCACCTGTGCTTCCTGTTGCTCCAGTGTTTCCTGTGCTTCCTGTTGCTCCCGTACTTCCTGTAGCACCAGTTGCTCCTGTGCTACCTGTGGCTCCTGTTGCACCTGTGCTTCCTGTTGCTCCAGTGCTTCCTGTAGCGCCTGTTGCTCCAGTGTTTCCTGTAGCACCAGTTGCTCCTGTATTTCCTGTGGCTCCGGTTGCTCCTGTATTTCCTGTCGCACCAGTTGCTCCCGTGTTACCTGTCGCTCCGGTTGCGCCTGTGTTACCTGTAGCTCCGGTTGCTCCTGTATTACCAGTAGCACCAGTTGATCCTGTGTTACCTGTAGCTCCGGTTGCACCTGTATTTCCTGTCGCTCCAGTTGCTCCTGTATTTCCTGTGGCTCCGGTTGCTCCTGTATTTCCTGTCGCACCAGTTGCTCCTGTGCTTCCTGTTGCTCCAGTGTTACCTGTGGCTCCCGTAGCGCCTGTTGCTCCTGTTGCTCCAGTGTTACCTGTTGCTCCAGTTGCACCTGTACTTCCTGTAGCACCAGTTGCTCCTGTACTACCTGTGGCTCCTGTAGCTCCGGTTGCACCTGTGCTTCCAGTTGCTCCTGTATTTCCTGTCGCACCAGTTGCGCCTGTGTTACCTGTAGCTCCTGTATTTCCTGTAGCGCCTGTTGCTCCAGTGTTACCTGTTGCTCCGGTTGCACCTGTATTTCCTGTCGCACCAGTTGCTCCTGTACTACCTGTAGCTCCGGTTGCGCCTGTGTTTCCTGTCGCGCCAGTTGCGCCAGTGTTCCCTGTAGCACCAGTTGCGCCAGTGTTTCCTGTCGCACCCGTTGCACCTGTGTTTCCTGTATTACCAGTTGCTCCTGTATTTCCTGTCGCACCAGTTGCGCCTGTGTTACCTGTAGCTCCTGTAGCTCCTGTAGCACCAGTTGCTCCTGTATTACCAGTAGCACCAGTAGCACCTGTACTTCCTGTGGAACCAGTTGCTCCTGTATTTCCTGTGGCTCCGGTTGCTCCTGTATTTCCTGTCGCACCAGTTGCTCCTGTATTACCTGTAGCACCAGTTGCTCCTGTGCTTCCTGTTGCTCCAGTGTTACCTGTGGCTCCAGTGTTACCTGTGGCTCCAGTGTTACCTGTGGCTCCCGTAGCTCCTGTTGAACCTGTTGCGCCTGTATTACCTGTAGCACCAGTTGCTCCTGTGCTTCCTGTTGCACCCGTGCTTCCTGTAGCGCCTGTTGCTCCAGTGTTTCCTGTGGCTCCGGTTGCACCTGTATTTCCTGTAGCTCCAGTGCTTCCTGTCGCACCAGTTGCCCCTGTGCTACCTGTGGCTCCAGTGCTTCCCGTAGCGCCTGTTGCTCCTGTGCTTCCAGTTGCTCCAGTGTTACCTGTGGCTCCGGTTGCGCCTGTATTACCAGTTGCTCCTGTATTTCCTGTCGCACCAGTGTTACCTGTTGCTCCGGTTGCACCTGTATTTCCTGTCGCACCAGTTGCTCCTGTACTACCTGTAGCTCCGGTTGCGCCTGTGTTTCCTGTCGCGCCAGTTGCGCCAGTGTTTCCTGTCGCACCCGTTGCACCTGTGTTTCCTGTATTACCAGTTGCTCCAGTGTTACCTGTTGCTCCGGTTGCACCTGTATTTCCTGTCGCACCAGTTGCTCCTGTACTACCTGTAGCTCCGGTTGCGCCAGTATCACCTGTCGCACCCGTTGCGCCAGTGTTTCCTGTCGCACCCGTTGCACCTGTGTTTCCTGTATTACCAGTTGCTCCTGTATTTCCTGTCGCACCAGTTGCGCCTGTGTTACCTGTAGCTCCAGTGCTTCCTGTAGCGCCTGTTGCTCCAGTGTTACCTGTGGCTCCGGTTGCGCCTGTATTACCAGTAGCACCTGTACTTCCTGTGGCTCCGGTTGCACCTGTATTTCCTGTCGCACCAGTTGCTCCTGTGCTACCTGTGGCTCCAGTGTTTCCTGTTGAACCTGTGCTTCCCGTTGCACCCGTGCTTCCCGTAGCGCCTGTTGCTCCAGTGTTACCTGTGGCTCCGGTTGCGCCTGTATTACCAGTTGCACCTGTATTTCCTGTGCTTCCAGTTGCGCCTGTGTTACCTGTAGCTCCTGTATTTCCTGTAGCGCCTGTTGCTCCAATGTTACCTGTTGCTCCGGTTGCACCTGTATTTCCTGTCGCACCAGTTGCTCCTGTGGCTCCAGTGTTTCCTGTTGAACCTGTGCTTCCCGTTGCACCCGTGCTTCCCGTAGCGCCTGTTGCTCCTGTTGCTCCAGTGTTACCTGTTGCTCCAGTTGCACCTGTACTTCCTGTAGCACCAGTTGCTCCTGTACTACCTGTGGCTCCTGTAGCTCCGGTTGCACCTGTGCTTCCAGTTGCTCCTGTATTTCCTGTCGCACCAGTTGCGCCTGTGTTACCTGTAGCTCCTGTATTTCCTGTAGCGCCTGTTGCTCCAGTGTTACCTGTAGCTCCGGTTGCACCTGTATTTCCTGTAGCTCCAGTGCTTCCTGTCGCACCAGTTGCTCCTGTGCTACCTGTGGCTCCAGTGCTTCCCGTAGCGCCTGTTGCTCCTGTGCTTCCAGTTGCTCCTGTTGCTCCAGTGTTACCTGTGGCTCCGGTTGCGCCTGTATTACCAGTTGCTCCTGTATTTCCTGTCGCACCAGTTGCGCCTGTGTTACCTGTAGCTCCTGTATTTCCTGTAGCGCCTGTTGCTCCAGTGTTACCTGTTGCTCCGGTTGCACCTGTATTTCCTGTCGCACCAGTTGCTCCTGTGCTACCTGTGGCTCCAGTGCTTCCCGTAGCGCCTGTTGCTCCTGTGCTTCCAGTTGCTCCTGTTGCTCCAGTGTTACCTGTGGCTCCGGTTGCGCCTGTATTACCAGTTGCTCCTGTATTTCCTGTCGCACCAGTGGCGCCTGTGTTACCTGTAGCTCCTGTATTTCCTGTAGCGCCTGTTGCTCCAGTGTTACCTGTTGCTCCGGTTGCACCTGTATTTCCTGTCGCACCAGTTGCTCCTGTGCTACCTGTGGCTCCAGTGTTTCCTGTTGAACCTGTGCTTCCCGTTGCACCCGTGCTTCCCGTAGCGCCTGTTGCTCCTGTGCTTCCAGTTGCTCCTGTTACTCCAGTGTTACCTGTTGCTCCGGTTGCACCTGTACTTCCTGTAGCACCAGTTGCTCCTGTACTACCTGTGGCTCCTGTAGCTCCGGTTGCACCTGTGCTTCCAGTTGCGCCTGTATTACCAGTTGCTCCTGTATTTCCTGTCGCACCAGTTGCTCCTGTATTTCCTGTGGCTCCGGTTGCTCCTGTATTTCCTGTGGCTCCGGTTGCACCTGTATTTCCTGTAGCGCCTGTTGCTCCAGTGTTTCCTGTAGCACCAGTTGCTCCTGTATTTCCTGTCGCACCAGTATTTCCTGTGGCTCCAGTGTTTCCTGTGGCTCCAGTGCTTCCTGTTGCTCCCGTACTTCCTGTTGCACCCGTGCTTCCTGTAGCGCCTGTTGCTCCAGTGTTTCCTGTGGCTCCGGTTGCACCTGTATTTCCTGTCGCACCAGTTGCTCCCGTGTTACCTGTCGCTCCGGTTGCGCCTGTGTTACCTGTAGCTCCGGTTGCTCCTGTATTTCCTGTCGCACCAGTTGCTCCTGTGTTACCTGTAGCTCCGGTTGCACCTGTATTTCCTGTAGCACCAGTTGCTCCTGTATTTCCTGTGCTTCCTGTTGCTCCCGTACTTCCTGTCTCACCAGTTGCTCCTGTGCTACCTGTTGCTCCAGTGTTTCCTGTAGTTCCCGTAGCTCCTGTTGCACCTGTGCTTCCCGTTGCACCCGTGCTTCCTGTAGCACCAGTTGCTCCTGTATTTCCTGTGGCTCCGGTTGCACCTGTATTTCCTGTAGCACCAGTTGCTCCTGTATTACCAGTAGCACCTGTAGCACCTGTATTTCCTGTGGCTCCGGTTGCTCCTGTATTTCCTGTCGCACCAGTTGCTCCTGTGCTTCCTGTTGCTCCAGTGTTACCTGTGGCTCCCGTAGCGCCTGTTGCTCCTGTTGCTCCAGTGTTACCTGTTGCTCCAGTTGCACCTGTACTTCCTGTAGCACCCGTTGCGCCAGTATTACCTGTCGCACCCGTTGCGCCAGTGTTTCCTGTCGCACCCGTTGCACCTGTGTTTCCTGTTGCACCTGTTGCTCCTGTTGCTCCTGTATTTCCTGTCGCACCAGTTGCGCCTGTGTTACCTGTAGCTCCTGTATTTCCTGTAGCGCCTGTTGCTCCAGTGTTACCTGTGGCTCCGGTTGCACCTGTATTTCCTGTCGCACCAGTTGCACCTGTACTTCCTGTAGCTCCGGTACTACCCGTAGCACCCGTGCTTCCTGTTGCTCCCGTAGCTCCCGTAGCTCCAGTGCTTCCTGTAGCGCCTGTTGCACCTGTGCTTCCTGTAGCTCCGGTTGCACCTGTATTTCCTGTCGCACCCGTTGCACCTGTGTTTCCTGTAGCTCCGGTTGCGCCTGTATTACCAGTAGCACCTGTACTACCTGTGGCTCCTGTAGCTCCGGTTGCACCTGTGCTTCCAGTTGCACCTGTATTTCCTGTAGTTCCTGTTGCTCCCGTGTTACCTGTAGCTCCGGTTGCTCCTGTATTTCCTGTTGCACCCGTTGCTCCCGTGTTACCTGTCGCTCCGGTTGCACCTGTATTTCCTGTAGCACCAGTTGCTCCTGTACTACCTGTGGCTCCTGTAGCTCCTGTAGCTCCTGTAGCTCCGGTTGCACCTGTGCTTCCAGTTGCTCCTGTATTTCCTGTCGCACCAGTTGCGCCTGTGTTACCTGTAGCTCCTGTATTTCCTGTAGCTCCTGTTGCTCCAGTGTTACCTGTGGCTCCGGTTGCGCCTGTATTACCAGTAGCACCTGTATTTCCTGTCGCACCAGTTGCTCCCGTGTTACCTGTAGCACCAGTTGCACCTGTGTTACCGGTTGCTCCGGTGGCACCTGTACTTCCTGTAGCACCAGTTGCTCCTGTGTTACCGGTTGCTCCCGTAGCTCCTGTACTTCCTATAGCACCAGTTGCTCCCGTGTTTCCTGTTGCTCCGGTTGCACCTGTATTTCCTGCCGCACCAGTTGCTCCTGTGTTACCTGTAGCTCCGGTTGCACCTGTATTTCCTGTAGCTCCAGTGCTTCCAGTTGCTCCTGTGCTACCTGTGGCTCCTGTTGCTCCAGTATTTCCTGTTGCTCCAGTTGCGCCAGTGTTACCTGTAGCTCCTGTATTACCAGTAGCACCACTACTTCCTGTGGCTCCGGTTGCACCTGTGCTTCCTGTGGCTCCTGTTGCTCCAGTGTTACCTGTTGCTCCGGTTGCACCTGTAGCACCAACGGTTCCTATGTTCGTTACTGTGCCATCTTCCGCGGTATAAGTAAAAGTACCGTCACCGTTATCAAGTAGTGTGGATATTGTTTCAGTAACACTTCCTCCTCCATTTGATAAGGATATTGTATTTCCAATTTGGCTTAATATCTGTATTTCGTTAGTAGGATCTGGATCTGGATCATTAATGAGAGATGTTAAATCAACAAAACCACCATTTTCAAGAGTCAATATATTAGTAATGGGATTGAACGTTAATGTCTGATTATCGTTGCCAGTACAGAGGCTTGTCCAACTATCGTCGTTATATTGAAAAATACAATTGTCGTCAGTATTATAGATCAGAGCTCCATTTAATGGAGTAATTGAATTCATTTGGGCAGTACTAACCCGTGTTAAAACAAAAGCTTTGTCAACACTTTCTAATTCCAATATAGAAGAAGCATCTATTTGGTTGGGGTTATCGCCAATTTTCACCTGAGTATAGATACAGGTAATTGGCAATAAAATACATATGAAAAGAAGTAATTTTACCTTCATAGGCAGTAGGAAATTTCCTTTTAAAAGAGTTTTACCTCCTTTTGATTGGGGTTTTTACGTAATTTACTTTGTTTAAACAAATTAACTATTTTTCTAGGTAAAAATAGACAAAATGCTAATATATTAATATTTTCTTAAAAGCAAAAATACTTTTTTTATTCGATAAACCGCATTTATTTTCGATAAAATACATTTTTTTGTCAATTTTATTCTTTGATCAAACTGTTGTAAATCAATTGTAATAATTGTTTATAATTGATTTTAGTTGGTTTTAAGATAAATTAATCCTTTAAAAAATAATTTTATATTTAGTTTTGATTTTTAAAGAATTCCAATACATTTACCTTCGTAAATGCGGGAGTAGCTCAGTTGGTAGAGCGTCAGCCTTCCAAGCTGAATGTCGCCGGTTCGAACCCGGTCTCCCGCTCAAAAAAGCCTTATCAATACTTGAGAAGGCTTTTTTTAATATGTTAATAAAAAGCTCTGTTATTAATTAGTTGTTCTATATTTGTAATTAAACATAAGCATATTACCAGTGATTCGGATTGCAGCTATTATACCTGCCTATAATGAAGAAAAAAGCATTGCCAAAGTTGTAAGGTCTATTAGAAAAATACAAAGTTCAAAATTTGTTATAGATGCAATTGTAGTTAATGATTCTTCTAATGATAATACTTCCGAAATTATTCACGCTTTACCGTGTATTCCTTTAGACTTACCTATTAATTTGGGCATAGGAGGGGCTGTTCAAACGGGTTTTATTTATGCTTATGAAAATAATTACGATTACGCAATTCAGGTAGATGGCGATGGGCAGCACCCTTCAGATCAAATTGAAAAATTGTTTTTAGTAATTCACAGTCAATTTGATGTAGTTATTGGTTCTCGTTTTATTGAGAATGAAGGTTTCCAATCAACGAAATTACGTAGATTAGGAATTAAATACTTTATGCTATTAAATAAGGTAATTCTAAATGTTAAGATAACTGATTGTACGTCAGGTTTTAGAATGATAAATAGAAAAGCTTTAAAAATCGTATATGACTATTACCCTGATGAATATCCTGAACCCGAATCAATAGTTTTATTTTCTCTTAATAATCTTAGGATGGTAGAGGTGCCAGTTGTTATGAAACAACGGCAAGGAGGTGTTTCTTCCATCAATTTTGTTTCATCAATTTATTATATGATCAAAGTTACCTTAGCTATTTTTTATACATTTATAAGAATTAAATTTCGGAGAAAGTAGGAATTAAACTTCTATTTTTTAACTAAAAAAAGAATTGATGGAGAAGATTCAGGTTTTGGCCATTATAGCTAGCTTATTATTTACGTTTTTTGTCATTCGATTGATTATTAAAGGTAAGCTAAGGGAAGAATATTCGGTGGTATGGATAGTATGCACATTTTTTTTGATCCTTTTTTCATTTTGGCGAAAGGGATTGGATTTTGTTTCGGGATTGCTTGGAATTTATGAGCCTCCAAACTTTGTTTTTACTACTAGTGTATTTGTTATATTTATTTATCTTTTGTACTTAAGTGTAGTCGTTTCTAAACTTCAAGATCAGAATAAAAAGTTAGCGCAAGAGATAGCATTATTGAAACAACAAATTGAGTCTAAAAGTTAAAATGATCATTGATGAAAAACAATTTGTTTTTATTTAGTATTGATCTAGAGGATGTTCGCTTTGGAATAAAAAACGGATTGCAATATAAGGCAAGTGTTGAGGCATTGGTAGAAGCATATTTAACTTTTTTAAATCAATATAAGGCGAAGGCTACTTTTTTTACTGTTGGGAATATTCCTAAACACTATCCTGATCTTATTAAAATGATTGTAGATGAAGGACATGAAATAGCCTGTCATTCAAATCAACATATTCCGGTAACAAATCAAACAGAAAGTGAGTTTAGAGATGATGTTTTTCGTAATGTAGAAAACTTATTGAAGGCAGGAGCCAATGAAGTAATAGGCTACAGAGCACCTATATTTTCTATCACCAAAGAAACTTCTTGGGCATATGACGTACTTGCCGATATGAATTTTGTTTATTCCAGTTCCATACTTCCTGCTAAGAATCCTCTATATGGGTGGGAGAATTTTGGTGAAAAACCTAAGAAAATGGGAGAAGATCTTTGGGAAATACCTATGAGCTTGCGAAAAAGTTCTTTTTTTAAGGTCCCATTTTCAGGAGGTGTTTATTTTAGATTTTTACCTTTTTTTATGATTAAGAAAAGTTTTAGCCAACATTTTAAAGAGGGCAGAGCTGTTACCAGTTATTTTCATCCTTATGATATTGATACTGATCAAGAAAGATTTATGCATCCGGGAATTGATAATAATAGAATTTATAATCAACTTTTGTATTGTAACCGAAAGGGAGTTTTTCCAAGATTGCACAAAATAATGGATGTTTTTCAACCAAAGATTATTACATATAAAAGTTTTGTAGAGCTTTTAGAGAAAAATGATTGATATTTTTTGAATCAAAAATTCATAGATGCAAGACATTTAGATTTATTATTAATAAATTTAAAAAATTAAGATTATATAGGATATAAATGAATTATACTTTTAAACCTATCCAAACAGATGATAATTCAATTGAGGAAATAAGTAATGTTCTTCAGGGGACTTTTCCAAATACAAAAAAATTTACCAAGGAATTTGTTCGCTGGCAATATGCCGATAATCCCATTGGTCCTATGATCGGTTACAATGCATATTTAGGGGATCAATTAGCAGCTCATTATGCTTTAATGCCTTTAAAAGCTTGTATAGATGGTAAAGAAGAAAAAGGGTTGCTTTCGCTTAATACAGCAACTCACCCTAATCATAGAGGGAAGGGATTGTTTACGACTCTAGCTCAAAAAAGTTACGACCTCGCGATTGATGAAGGTTATAGTTTTGTGGTTGGAGTTGCTAATGCTCAGAGTACTCCAGGTTTTTTGAAAAAATTAGATTTTCAGCTAGCTGGAAGTTTGGAAGCTAAACTTGGTTTAGGTAAGGTTGCATATAAAGATGCGAATGACACTTTCATTTTTGAGAGAATTTGGGATGAAGCTTCTTTACATTGGCGCTTATCAAATCCTGAATTACCTTATCACGTGAAAAAAGGAAGAGTGTCGGTGAGGACTGATAATCTCTTTATTCAAGCTGTACTTAGAGATTTTGGAGAAAAACAGTTTGTTCCTAATAAGAATCATCCATTAGGTTTTAGACCTATTAGACTCTGGATTGGTATTAATCATAATATAGACTGGAAGAAATCCTTTTATTTTGATATTCCTTCAAGATTTAGACCTTCTCCTTTAAATTTAATTTTTAAGGATCTTAGTAGTAAGAATAGAAAGTTTAAATCTTCTGAAGTTAGGTTTAGTGCACTGGATTTTGATGCTTATTGATTTTATTGAGTTACTAATTAATTTAATTTATAAAAAAAAGTCTGAAAGCTTTTTAAAAATCTGATGAAAACTAATTTACAAATAGACGGTTAAGTTCTAATAATAATTATGAGTAGAGATATCAAATTGTCCTTAGTAGTACCTGTATATTTTGAAGAAGAGGTGATTAATCAATTTATTAAAGAAGTTGTTGAGGAGCTGGATATTTTAAAGATTAACTACGAAGTTATCTTCATAGATGACGGGAGTACTGATAATACCGTTAATTTAATAAAAGATGAAGCTAAGGAAAATGATAATATTAAACTGTTAGAATTATCATATAATCACGGTAAACAGGCTGCGGTGACTGCAGGCATTAATTATTCTAAAGGTGAGTACTTGATTTATATGGATCCTGATCTACAAGACCCTCCCAAAGAAATTAAGAATTTTATTGTTGAAATAGAAAAAGGATATGACTTGGTTTTTGGAGTAAGAAAACAAAAAAAAGACAGTCTGAAAAATAGATTTTTTTCAAAAATATTCTGGTCCGTACTAGATAAATACACTGGATTAGATTTACCAAGAGGATTAGCGGTAATGAGAATTTTTAATAGAGACTTTGCAGAGAGGTTTTTGATGTATAAAGAGCAAAACCGTTTCATTGAAGGTATATTTATGCATATAGGAATGAATCAATCGGTTATAGAAATAGAGCAACGTGAGCGATTTGCAGGGGTGAGTAAATTCAATTTTAAAAGAAAAATGAATCTTGCCTTTGATGCTATTTTTGACTTTTCAGAACTTCCGTTAAAGTTAGCGGTTAGATTTGGTATTTTTTTAGCCTTAATAGGAACACTAGCTTTGTTTGTAATATTGATAGTGAAGTTGTTTTTTGTAGATTTCCAACCTGGCTGGCCATCAATTTTTGGTTTCCTAATTTTATCATTGGGAATACAGCTTTTCTTTATAGGACTTTTGGCTCTATATATAGGGCGCATTTATAGGGAGTCAAAATCTCGACCACTTTTTTCAATTAAAGATACTACTAATATTTAAGCAAAAATGAAAATAGCAATAGTTGGGAGCAATAGCTTTTTAGCTCAAGCTTTATTAGTTGAATTAAGTTCCAGATATGATGATATTATTCAGGTTTATCATCAAAGAAGCTATAGACTCTCTAATAAATTCCGGCAAATAAGTATTAATGAATTTTTAGAACAGAAGCCTGTTGTTGATTATATTTTTTATATAGCATCTCATATTAGTTTTGAAGAAAGTTTAACAGAGATAAATAAAATTTATTCGGTAAATATCTACTTGTTGAAGAATATTTCTGAAACCTTTCAAAATGCTAAAATTGTTCATGCTTCCTCAGTAGCTTTATATGAAAATTCTGGAAAAATTATTACCGAGGAATCTGCAGTAAACCCAAAAAACAGCTATGGTATATCGAAATTATGGGGAGAATTAATCGTGAAAAACCATAAAGAAGGAGGAATAAATGTTAGAATTTCATCCCTATTTGGTGAAGGAATGAATCGGGGGACTTTTTTACCGGAGATTATTATTAGTGCTATAAGTAAGAAAGAAATATGTTTATACGGAGATGGAAGTAGAATGCAGAATTATGTATATGTAAAAGATGTAGCAGAGATTTTAGAAAAAGCTATGCAAAAAAAAACGGATATTCCACTATTAGCAGTAGGAAACAGGTCATATTCTAATTATGAAGTGGCAACTATGATTAAAGATTTTCTCCCTGATGTAAGTATTGTTTATAAAAAGGAAGATGCTAGTAGAAGCTTTTTTTATGACGATTCAAGTACTAACAAAATATTAGGTATCAATAGAACTAATATCTTTAAAGAACAATTAAGACAAACCGCTCTATGGATACAAAAACAATATTAGTAACGGGTATAGGAGGTAATGTAGGACAAGGTATTTTACGTAATATCAAAAATTTGGATTTCTCTATAAAACTAATTGGGTGCGATATTTCATCATTTACTGCGGGGAATCATTTATGTGATAAAACTTATCAGGTTCCGTATGCATATGAAGAGAATTATCTAACTGAAATATCAAAAATTGTAAAGGAACAGAAGGTGGATATGATTATTCCATCTACAGACTACGAGATCTATTATTTGGGTTTGTGTAAGGGTAAGTTAGATACTTTTATATTGGCTTCAGATCCAGAAATTTCAAAACAATTTTTAGATAAGTATTTAACTTGGAAGCTTTTTGATAAGCATGATATTCCTTTTGCTAAATCCTGGTTGCCGAAAGAGTACGATAACTCTGAAAAAGAAGTTATAGCAAAACCTAGGAAAGGTAGAGGATCCAGAGGTATTATAATAAACCCAAAAAATATTTCTAGATTGGGGGATGATTATATGATACAGAAATTGTATAATGGCAAAGAAGTTACTACCGCGGTCTATGTAAATAAAAAACAAGAAATTCATGGTGTTTGTTCTATGGAAAGAACATTAGAAAATGGAACAACCTCTAAAATAATATTGAATAATTCATATGATGATAAATTAAAAGAAATAGCAGAAGAAATCGTCAAGCTCAAAGGTGTTATAGGAAGTTTCAATATTCAAAGTATAATAGATAGTACTTCGCAGGTGTATCCTTTTGAAATAAATTGCAGGATTTCAGGTACAAATTCGATAAGACATAATTTAGGTTTTCAAGATGTAAAATATGCAGTGCAAGAGTATTTATATGATATATCTCCTGATGATGTTAACATCAAAAACCCTAAAGCTGTAGCTATAAGAATCTTGATGGATATTATTTATCCAGAAGCAACGTCTTTTGAAGACCTTAATGATAATTCTTTTAAACACTTTATATACTAAAATGAGTAAATACGAATACATTCTCTTTGATGTTGCAGGAACACTTTTGCATAAGCCTACTTTTTACAGTACCTTTTTAAAGGTACTCGAAAAGGAAGGATACTTCATAGAAAGTATCGAATTTAAGAGAAAACATAAACTGTTGTCTGAGGTTATTCATTTTCCTGATAGGACAAACAGGAAGTTTTATGATTATTTTAATACTGAATTACTGTATTTATTGGGAGTAATTCCAACCCATGATTTGTTGAAAAAATTATTTGAACGTTGCTCTTATTTGCCTTGGGAAAAGTTTTCTGATACCGATATACTACAAAAAATAGAAATTCCTAAGGGAATTATATCCAATTTTAATAATACATTGAAAGAAAAAATAGATCATTTTTTTGATCCTTTTTTTAGGGATATTTTAGTGTCTGAAGAATTAGGAGTGGCTAAACCTAGTGTAGATTTTTATCAAAAGACATTAGAGCATATTAATGTTGATGCTAATAAAATACTTTATATTGGAGATTCTATTAAATTAGATATAGAGCCGTCAATAAAACTAGGCATGAATTCACTTTTAATCGACAGAGACTGCATTTTTCCGTCATCAACATACAGAATAGATTCACTTAATGAAGTTTTAAATTATATCTATGAATAGTGTTTTAGGAATCATTGGTGCTGGACATTTGGGTCAACAAATCGCTCATTATGCAATAACAGATAAGCACTTTGAACAGGTTGTTTTTTTTGACGATTTTACCAGCGACTCAAATATCAACGGCTGGCCCGTGTTGGGAAGGACACAGGATATATTAAAGAGTTTTTCTCAAAAAAAAATTACACATTTAATGATTGGTATTGGATACAAGCATATGGAGGCACGTGCTAATTTTTATGATATTTATAAAGACAAAATTCCATTTGCCAGAATTATACATTCCTCTTGTTGGGTAGATCCAACTGCAATAATTGGTGAGGGTGTCATTGTATACCCAAATTCTGCTATTGATGCTCATGTTGTAATTAAGAATAATGTCTTGTTGAATATTGGTTGCACAATCGCCCATGATACCAGTATAGCTTCGCATTGTTTCTTATCACCAAGAGTGGCTCTAGCTGGTTTTATTATAGTGGGTGAACAGGTAATCTTGGGAATTAATTGTACCGTAATCGATAATATTACCATTGGGCAGAATGTGAAAATAGGCGCGGGGGCGGTTGTAGTAAGAGATATCACTGAAAAAGGTACCTATGTCGGGGTGCCAGCCAAATTGAATAAAAAATAAAAATGAATAATGTATGTTAAGACTTTTATATCAATTTTTATTTAAAAAAATATCACCTATTGGGTTAGGGATATTCCGAATTGGCTATGGAATTAATTTTCTATTAGAAATCCTCAATATTTTTAATTACCGTCAGCTTTATTTTGATAAAATACCATACCTAGATGTTAACTTCCCTGATACCACATTATTGTTTTTGTTGTGGATGGTCATTATTTCTTTTTTGGTTGTTGGATATTACACAAGAATTTCAGCTATACTGAACTATGTGTTCACCATAGTATTTATTTCCAGTATGACTACATATGAATATCATATGTTTTATACATATACCGGAGTAAATTTTTTGCTAATATTTCTACCCATTCAGAAGGTGTTATCAATAGATTTTCTTCGAATGAAGTTTCGGTGTATTGAAAAAGGAATTAATTATAAAATAGAAAAGGTGGCAAAAATAAATTATTTATTACCTGCATTTGTGGGGATAGGTCTGTTTTATTTTGACTCGGCTTTTACCTATAAAATATATTCACCCATGTGGCTTAAAGGCCTGGGAGTATGGTTGCCTTCGTCGATACCACACATAACTATTTCTGAGAATCAGTGGTTTTTGAATCAAGAGTTTCTAGTTAAGTTTTTATCCTACTTAACTATGTTATTTGAGTTTATGTTCATTTTTTTATTCTGGCATAAGAGATACAGAGTTTTTCTTCTACTTATAGGTTTAGGTTTACATTTAGGAATAGCTATGGAGTTTCCTATTCCGTACTTTGCGATGGGCTATGTCGCCATTTATTTGATTATGGTGCCAGTTACCTTTTGGGGGTTATTATGGAAAAAAATAATTAACAAACAACCGAAACTAACTTTGTTTTATGATAAAAGAAACTTGTCTATAGCTAAACTTGTTACTCTTATTCAATGTCTTGATATTTTCAAAGCAATTAGAGTTGAGAGCAAAGAAAGTTTTTCTGCAAGTGACGATGTAGTGTTTCAAAGTGATTTAATTTTAGCTGATTCTGATCAAAAAATATACACCGGAAATGCATTACTTCCAATAATCTGTAAATCGTCACCTCTGTGCTATCCTATTCTGTGGTTGTCCAGAGTTGTTTTATTCAAAAATACATTTATTGGCTCCTTAGATCAGATTTCAGAAGACAAGAGCACTATAGAACTTGTTGATTTTAAAGGGGTTCCTTATCATGAAATACGGGATAAGTTTTTCGTATTAGTTATGATTTTGGCTTTCTTTCTTCAAATTCAGGTAAATCATAATTTTTTTGGGTCTGGCAAATTTGATGCAGCGGTTCACAAGATTTCAAAGCAATATTTTGGAATTACGCATCATGATGTTTTTGTGGATTCTCATTTAATAGGATATAACAATGTTTACACTATAAAATATGAAGGGGAATTACTTCCAATATTAGATGAGAGAGGAATGGCTGATAGGTATGTTTCTGGAGGTAGTTACGCATATTGGATTTTTAGAGTAAATATGCCTTATGTAAAAGAAAATGCATACTCACTTAGAAAGGGTATGATAGACTATACTTCTTTTTGGATGCATCGCAATGATATGGATTTATCCAAAATTCAAAAGTTTGAAATTGTTAGAAAAAAAGTAGCTTTATCTTTTCAATGGGAAAGAGATTTGCTTGAAAAAAATATAAATTCACCCTGGGAAAAAGTTGGTGAATTGAAATGGAAGGATAAAAAAGCACATTTTTTTTGGAGTTCAGATGGCCATAATAAATAAATCGAATATGATCCCTTTTAATAAACCCTATATGACTGGAGACGAGCTTTATTATATTAAAGATGCAGTTGCTCGTGGTAAAATTTCAGGAAATGGCTATTATACAGAAAAATGTCATACCTATTTTAAAGAACAAATAGGTTTTCGCAATTGTCTGTTAACCTCTTCTTGTACAGATGCTCTGGAGATGGCGGCGATACTGGTGGATATACAACCGGGAGATGAAGTAATTATGCCATCATATACATTTGTGTCCACGGCAAATGCATTTGTTTTAAGAGGAGCTAAAATCATTTTTGGAGATAGTTATACTAATAATCCAAATATAGATGCAAATCATCTTGAAAAGTTAATTACACAAAAAACAAAAGCTATTGTTGTGGTTCATTATGCAGGAGTGGCTTGCGATATGGATAAGATCATGGATCTTGCCAATAAACACAATGTTTATGTTATTGAAGATGCTGCGCAAGCCATTGACTCTTACTATAAAGGAAAACCGTTAGGTAGTATTGGGCATTTGGCAGCTTTTTCGTTTCACGAAACAAAAAATATCATTTCAGGGGAAGGAGGAATGCTGGTTGTAAATGATGAACGTTTTGATAAACGAGCAGAAATTATTTGGGAAAAGGGAACTAATCGTTCTGCTTTTTTTAGAGGAGAGGTAGATAAATATTCTTGGGTAGATATAGGTTCATCTTTTCTTCCATCAGATGTTACAGCTGCTTTTTTGTATGCGCAGTTAGAAAACTTAGCAAAAATTCAAACCAGAAGAAAAATGTTATGGTTTAATTATCAGAAAGGCTTGGCGCAATTAGAAGAGAATAACTTTTTACAACTCCCGTATATCCCAGAAGATGCATCTGTAAATGGTCATCTATTTTATCTGGTATGTAAAGATATTGAAGAAAGAACACAGTTTATCGCGTTTTTAAAAGGATACGATATTCATTGTGTTTTCCATTATTTGTCTTTGCATAAGAGTCCTTTTTACGGTCAGAATAGTGGATCGCAAGAACTTCCTCATTGCGATCACTTTGCTGATCGTTTAGTAAGGCTTCCTCTATATTACGAACTAGATATGACACATCAAGACCGAATAGTCGAATTGATAAAAAGATTCTTCAGTAAAATTAATTCATAATGAATCTCAAATTAGCATCCATTCTTAGAACCAAGTACAAAACAGCTTTTATTGTTTTGAGCTTGCTACTGGTATTCCTAATGCCAATTTTAAGTTTTGATTATGGTATTATTGAAGATGCTAAAGTGCATCAGGAACATGGGGAAAGGATTTTGGATTATTTTAAAGGTAAAGACAATACCGCTGCATTAAGTCCGCTTGATGAGCATGGTAATCTTCTTGACATATCTATCGACGAGCAAAATAAGGTGCGAGGAATGAATGGCTTTGGAGGTTTTTTTGATCTAGTTGCAAATTTTTTATATCAGTATCAGCCGATTACAGGGGTTTATGAATTCAGAAATTTTTTAAGTGCCTTATTTGGGGTTTTATTGTTTTTCTTCTGTGGGTTACTGGGTAAAGAACTTGGTGGATGGAAAACAGGTTTTTTTGCATTGGTGTTTGTATTGCTTTCACCACTTTTGTTCGGTCAGTCAATGTGTAATCCAAAGGATATTCCATTTGCAACTTTCTATATTATTTGTGTTTATCACCTTATTAAGTTGTTAAAAGAACTTCCAGAAGTCACTCCTAAAAGATCTTTGTACTTAATAATAAATATTTCTATACTAATAAATATCAGGCTACTTGGGCTTGTATTTATTGGGCAAATTATGGTGGCGGTTTTCTTTTGGTGGTTGATAAAAAACTATCAAAATAAGTTAACTAAGTCGGTTATTAAGAAATCCCTTTTGTTATTTTTAAAAATTACCATTATAGGATTATTGGGATATTTATGTACAGGTATATTATGGCCATATTTACAAACTAATCCATTTACAGGGCTGGTTGAACTATTCATCGCAGCAAAGGATTTTAAGGGATTTGAGGCTATACAATTATTTGAAGGAGAATGGAAGAGTAGTTTTGAAATGCCTTGGTATTACCCAATCAAGTACCTATTATATCTACAACTCCCGTTACACCTTTTTTTAGGGTTGTTTTTAATTCCTGTGATCTATTATAAGACAGAAAAGTTTAAAACTTTGCAATACTCAGTTGTTTTGTTTACAGGCTTATTTCCTCTCTTTCTAATTCTTGTGGGAAAACCAAATTATTATGACAATGCACGTCAGTTTTTGTTTCTAACACCCCCATTAATTGTTATGATTTCTCTGGCATATAACAAGCTAATAATACTCCAAAATAATAAATTGGGCAGGCGAGTTGTTTACATCTTGTTGTTGTTTTTGTTATTGCAACCATTAAAGTTTTTAATGACCAATCACCCTGTTCATTCTTTATACTATAATCCAATCATTGGTGGGATACAAGGAGCTTTTGGCAAATATGAAATTGACTATTGGGGTGTAGCTGTCAAACCGGCTGTCGAATGGTTAAAGAATAACGCCGAATCGGATGATAAGAAACCTGCCAGAGTAAGGTTATATTACGGTGATCAACTTAAAGCATCATATTTTTTAGGTAAAACTTCCAACTTGAATCACGTTATTGCTCCGGAAAAATCTTCTTATTGGGATTATTCTATAGTCCTGTTATCAGAGGCTAAGTATAATAAAAACCTTTTAAGAAACTGGCCTCCTGAAAACTCAGTATATTCAATTAATGTTGATGAAGTACCCATATGTGCTATTGTAAAAAATAATTTTAAACCCGATGATATTAAAAAACTGCAAGAACAACTGAAGCAAAAACCAGATTCCAAAGGTTTCATCCAACTAAGTTTGCTTTATTATAATAAAGAAGATTATGTTAATTGTATTAAAGCATCTAAAAAAGCAATTGATTTGAATCCTAATAGCAGTATAGCCTATAATAATATCTGTTCTTCATATAATGCGCTTAGTATGTTTGAGAGAGCCGTAAAAGCCTGTGAAAAAGCTTTGGAATTAAATCCAGATTTTCAACTAGCTAAGAATAATTTAAAATTTTCAGAAGATAGTATTCTACAACCTAATGATAAGCCTTTATCTGTTGATCAATATATTGCCTTGAGTCTTAAATATTATCAATTAGGTGACTATGATGATTGTATAAGAGTTAGTGAGGAATTGCTAAAGATTGATAAAGATAATGTAGTTGCTTACAATAACATTTGTTCAGCATATAATGCTTTGAAAAAATACCAAGATGCTATCAATGCTTGTAAAAAAGCTTTGGAACTTAGTCCTGATTTTCAATTAGCAAAAAATAATTTGAGATGGTCAAAAGAGCAATTAACTAAAGAAGGCTTTTAGGGTTGGTTATCCTTTTCTTGGAGCATCCAATTGAGATTGTTTTTTGCCAGTTGAAAACTTGGGTCTATATCGAGAGCTTTCTTGCAGTATATAATGCCCCGATCCCAATTCTTTAAGTTCGCATAAGCAAATCCTATATTATTTAAAGCAAATTTATTTCTTGGATTAATTTTAAGAATTTTTAAGTTCGTTTCTATACTTAATTGATACTGCCCATTATTTATATAGTTTAGTCCCTGGTTAATTAAATCAGTCTCTTGTGCAGCTATTTGTTCTTGAATGATGGAGTTGCTTTCAGATTCTTGAAGTTCAGATTTATTTTTAATCACGGTGAAAATAAAAAAGACTAAGGGAGTTATTAAGAAGAGAAGAAGTTCTAAAGCTAATTTTTGTTTTTTAGTTAATTTTAAATCCATGGGTTTTTATTGTTTGCTATTGCTTAGGGCATAATTATAGTTATTCCTAAGAAGGGTGTTTTTTGGATTTATCCCCAAACCTTTCTTACCTGCATCTATTGCTTTTTTCCATTGCTTAATTGCATTGAATGAGGCACATAGATTATTGTATAGGTTATCTGACGTAGGGTGTTTTGTTATTCCTTCTTTAGCAAAAATTATACATTTGTTAAAAAGTCCGTAGTTATAATATGCTAATGTTATGTTGAGATAGTTGGCTTCACTAGGATTAGCTTCTAAAGATTTGGTAAGTTCATCAATTTTACTTTTTCTAGATAATACATCTTGTAGATTGTTTTTTGCTAATTGAAAATTTGGATTTAATTCTATTGCCCGATCACAAGCTAAAACTGCCTTGTCAAAATTGCCTAAAAGATTTTGTGCGATACAAATATTGTTATATGCTGCTGCAAAGTCTTTGTTTAGCTTTAATGCTTTTTCTGCGGCAAGTATACATTTTTGATAAAGACCGTTTTGATAATATTTTAAACTTAGGTCTAGATATTTTTCAGGGGTTGGGTTTTTTAGTATTTCGAGTTCTTCCAGATCTAGTTTGCCTATTTTTTGTACACTAGCCAATAGAAATGATTGCGCTTTTTGATTGTCTTTATCAATTAATAATGTATTCTGTGCAAGTTTATTCAGTTCATTCCAATTTTCCAGCTCTAAATAATTTTCCATCAATAGTAGTCTGGTTGGTATATGATTTGGTGATATCTCCAATGACCTATTTAACTTGCTTATTGCCTCTTTGTTTCTTTGGTTTTCGCTAAAATAACGTCCGTAATAGAACCATGAACTATGAAATCCTGGGCCATATTTTATAGAGTTTTCGAAATATTTTTCAGCCTCCTTTTTATTGCCTTTAGCGTTATTCAGTATACCAAGGTTTATATGAAGCGTATGATAATTGGGTGTATACTTTAATGCTTTTATGAAGTATTCTTCCGCAATTTGGTATTCACCCTTTGCCATTTTTGTCAATCCATAGTTCATTAATCCTCTTCCATTTTTCGGGCTTTTTATGGTCACATCCTTCCAAAGACTTTCTTCGTCGTGCCAAACAATATTTCTTTGGTATGTCCCAAAACCATATAATATGAGTAAAGTGGAAATGATAACAACAGCATATTTAATATCAAATTTATATCTTTTTTTAAGGTTTTCGATTAAAAG
This sequence comes from Aquimarina rubra, assembly GCF_042684305.1. Lineage (NCBI taxonomy): Bacteria > Pseudomonadati > Bacteroidota > Flavobacteriia > Flavobacteriales > Flavobacteriaceae > Aquimarina > Aquimarina rubra. Next base: position 2,091,788 of record NZ_JBHULE010000019.1, read on the forward strand.
CCAGATAGAATACCCTACAGCTAGAGTTAATCCAATATATGGAAAAAACATTCTATGGTCATTCATTACTTCTGCTAATGGAATGAAACTCGATGTAGGTGCCAGTGCAATAAAAAACCACAATATTCCAAATGTGATTGGATAGTAGCTTTTCTTTTTGAAAGTTAAAATTGCGATTACGATTAGAATTATTAGGAAAAATATGCCAAAGAAAAACTTAAAAGACCATATATTTTCCAGTAATGTCCAATCGGTATCAGCACTTAGATGTATTGGTAAAAAGAGACTTCCAAAATAATAGAAAATTACATAAGGTTGTGTAATTAGATATCTAAAGGTTTCTGATGAACCAGTGCTAAAAGAGTTTGGAGTCATATAACCCTGAAAAATATAGAGCGCTGCACAAACTATAATAGAGGGTGAGGAAACTTTTATAACTCTAAGTAACTTCGATTTTTTAGAGAATTCGATAATGTGTCTAAAGCTAATCTCTTCTTCAAAAAATCCAACGTAGATCACAAATAATGGAGCAAACATTATTGCAGTGGGTTTCGATAACGCACCAATTATTACAGGGATCAAATACAAATAATATTTTTTACAAGTTTTTGAATATTGATAGAGAACAAATGCAAGTATTACAAAAAAAGTAGATTGCAAGTCTGAACGTGCAATGATGTAATTAATAGTTTCTGCCATTGCGGGATGAATCATATACCAAACTGTAATCGCACCAGCAATATAGAAATTGAACTTGTCTTTATTGGATATATTGAGAATTCTAAAAGCGAAAAAGAAGAGAAGTACTCCTTGAATTAAAAATAGAATAAAAGAACTCAAATGAAAGTAAAACAAATCGTATCCATTACCTAACCAATAATCAATTGCCAATGAAGTAGTAAGTACCGGTCTATAAGCTTGATTCTGGGGTAATGAACTTATGGTGGTTCCGTCTGTAAAGAAACTCGGAATATTTTTTAGACTTCTGATATTTGGGTTTTCGACAATGGTGTGCATATCATCAAAATGAAATGCATTATCAAAATGATTAAGGTAAGTAATTGTTGTTACGATAACCATTATAATTAGGAAATACAGCGTTTTCTTTTTTGGTATTTGATTCATTGAGTATTTATATTGCTACTAATGTAAATTTAAAGCTTTTGTGACCAGAGTCAAATTTTACTCTCTAAAATATAGAAAACCCTGTCAAAGTAGTTAATCTTTCTAAGGCATACATGCCTAACTCAGAATTTCCTTTTGGATTAAGAGGAGGACTCCATGCAGTTACTGCATAATAACCAGGGTGAATAGCTGCTATTCCGCCACCAACACCACTTTTTCCTGGTAAACCTACTCTGAAGCTAAATTCTCCTGCTTCATCATAAAAACCGCAAGTCTGCATAATAGCATTAATACGTTTTACTTTTCTTGAAGAAATTATTTGAACATCATCTGATAAGGTTTTTCCTGAGTTTGCATATATCATAAAAGCAGTTGCCAATTCTTTACAAGACATTTCTACAGAACATTGATAAATATATAGATCTAAAATAGTTTCTATATCATTTTTTATATTGCCAAAAGACTTCATTAGATTTAATAAAGAAGCATTTCGATAACTATATTTTTTTTCAGATTCAAAAACTTTTGGGTTAATAGTAATGGAGGTATTGCCAGTAATTTTGTGAATAAATTCTAAGAATTTTTGTTTGGGATTTTCTAATATGGAAACCAATACATCAGCAATAACCAAAGCACCTGCATTGATTAAAGGGTTTCTGGGAATACCATGTTCATATTCTAATTGAATTAAAGAATTAAATGGATCTCCGGATGGTTCTACATCTACTCTGTCAAATAATTCATCATTTAATACCGACATGGCTAGAGTCAAAGAGAATACTTTAGAAATACTTTGTATAGAAAAACGTTCATTCTCATCACCAAAACCATAATGACCTGAGTTAATACAGTATAAGTGCATCCCTAATTTGTTAGGATCAATCTTTGCCAACTCCGGAATATAAGTAGCTACTTTTCCGGTACTTGTTTTGTTTAATGTTTCGGCTTTGATTGTATCGAGGATTTTCTGGTATTCCATATATCGTTTAATTTAATTGAGATAGAGAGCTTCCTGATACTATTTCGTATGGATTTTTGTTTTGTTCAAAAATCCTAGCAGATAAAGTACCTTTTAATATAATATCGTCCTGATGGATTCTCAACCAACTTCCTTCTCTGAGTCCAACTACAGGTTGTGGATTTATTGTATGAAACTCCTTAATGCGTGTTTCTCGGGTCTCACCTTTATGCGTAGAATTGGGATCAGGATCCAGATAATGCGCATTGATATTAAAGGGCATAATCCCTAAAGTTTTATAGCTAGGTGGTTGAACTATCGGCATATCATTAGTGGTTTGCATAGTCAGGCCACATATATTGCTTCCGGCACTGGTGCCTAAATAAGGTGTGCCTAATTCTATTGCGTTTTTAAGGGGTTGCAGAACTTTGTTACGATACAATTGATCTACTAAAAGAAAGGTGTTTCCTCCACCTGTAAAAATTCCCTGTGTGTTTTTAAATGCCTCTGTGATATCAGAAAACATATGAATACCTAGTACTCTTTTATTGATTTTCTTAAAGATATTATTAACTCCGATAGTATATTCATCTAATGAAATTCCTCCTGGACGGGCATAAGGAATAAAAAGTATTTCATTAGTGTCTGTATAAAGCTCAATTAAAGCCTCAAATAAGTATTCTAAAGGACCGCTACCGTGAATAGTGGAAGTGCTGGCGATTATACAGTTTTGCATAAGGTTGTTTTTTAGTAAAGGTAGTTTAACGTTTTCTTATAAAGAAATCTTCTCAGCATATTGAAAAAATGTAGTATCTTCAATAAAAACAAATTTAATCCGGCTTACTATGAAAATGAAATTATCCTTACTTTTTATATGCTGCGCACTTAGTTTTTCTTTTGCACAGATTACCTCCAGAGTTATGATTGATGGTCGCATTAGTGCACCAATAGGTGATGATGTAGAAGGTGTGGTAGTATATAATCTTACAACCAAAAAGGGTACTATTACAGATAGTCAAGGTAATTTTAGAATAAGCGTCGGCACCAACGATAAGCTGGAAGTAATAGCCATGCAATATCAAAAATTTGTGGTATTGATTGATAAAGGGGTATTGGATAATAGAAGGTTGAATATTTTTTTAAATGAATCGGTAAATCTTCTGGAAGAAGTAATCGTTACACCTTATGATTTATTAGGAAACGTTTCTATTGATGTAAAAAAAATTGATGTCTCTGAAAGTGGAATTGATGAAGTGGCTAAACTTACTTCAGACAGAATTAATGACACGGATTACGATTGGACACCTGATGAACTTTCTGAATTAGAAAACAAAGTGTTTCTGGAAGACAGGATGATTTATGGACTAAATTTCGTCAATCTTTTTAAAGTTGTATTTCAAAATAAGGATAAAAGCAAGGATAAGACTTCTGCGGATATAGATGTTAAGGTGAGAAATATATATAATGACGAATTTTTTAAAACAAATCTAGCGCTGGAAATAGATCAGATTAATGATTTTATATTTTTTGCAGAAGAGAATGGGCTCAATAAATCATATTTAGAAGAAGGGAATGAGTTGAATTTGATAGAATTCCTGGTTTCTCAAAGCAAAGCTTATAAGCAACGACAATAATACTGTGGATATTTTTTCGCAACACCTGAGATCGACTTTCGTCTTTTTCCATATAATGATATGACGAAGTTTAAAGATCGTTTATTAAAATGCTAATGGTTTAACTCTCCTTTGGATTTTAGTCATAAAACTAATTCAGTCTATGACTAGAGGGCTACCAATTATATTTTTTCTTTTCGGTTTAAGTAATGTTTCTGGGCAATCACAACGATTAAAAGGAAGGATCATTGCTGATTCTTTAGAAGGTTTTGCGATTAATATTGTAAACTACACCAAGAAAATAGGTGCTACTAATGACCAAATCGGTTATTTCGAAATCCCTTCAGAAGTAAATGATTCTATTATTTTTTCATCTGTTCAATATGAGGTGATTTCTATAATAGTTTCTGAGAATGATCTAAATAATGATGATTTTGAGATACAATTACATCCGGTTATTCAAAAACTTGACCAGGTTAATATAAGTACCGTCAGCCTTTCTGGAAATATAGATAAAGACACGAAGTATATAGAAATTAAACCTTTTGTAAATAATAAAAGTTTAGGCTTACCATTTAGGGATATAAAACAGCCAACACAAATAGAAAGAAAAATTTATACTGCAAAATCAGGTATTATTGATCGACCCATCAATTACTTAAATGGAACATTAAAAAAATTAAAACGAATAAAAGCACTTCAAGATTTAGATAGGCTGATTCAAAAAGGAGAAGCCTCATTTAGTTTGACTTTTTTTACAAAAGATTTGGGATTACCAGAAAACCTTATCTCTGATTTTATGTATTACTGCGCAGAAGATAAGTACTTTGAAAACTTATTGGAAAACACAAAAAGGCTATCATTGCTGGAATTCTTTCAGGAAAAAGCAAAACTTTATAAAAAGTACAAAGAAATTGATTAGCAATATGACAATTTTGTAGAATAGGATGCTTTTGGCATAATATTTTATGTCAAAATAGTACATTTACGAGCTTTTATATTTTAATAGATGAAGAAATCACTTTTAATTTTACCAATACTTCTGGTTGTTCTAAGTTCCTTTAGTACCCTACATAAGTTTTATGTGAGTGTAACTCAAATAGAATATAACGAGGAGCAAAAGTCATTACAGATAATCTCCAGAATATTTATTGATGATATAGAAGAAGTACTGAGACAACGATATGACGAAACCATAGAGTTGATTTCAGAAAAAGAAGAAGCCAAAGTAGATCAGTACTTAAGCAAATATTTAAGCCAGAAATTAAGTATTACTGTAAATGGTCAGCAAGTTGCTTTTAATTTTATTGGTAAAGAATACGATAACGATCTTGTTTTGTGTTATCTCGAAGTAGAAAATGTACCTTCTCTAGAAACAATAACGGTCACCAACCAAGCTTTAATGGATTTCTTTGAAGAACAACAAAACATTATTCACGTAAAAAAAGGGAAAAAACGTAAAAGTCTCATCTTACAAAAAGAAAGGGATAAGGGCATGTTAAAGTTTAGTGAATAAATGACTAAACTTTTAAAAAACAACTATTTTGCAATTTATTACTTAACACAATTACACTCTAATGAAAAAAATACTTTTTATTCTTTCAGTTACATTCCTTGTTTCTGGATTGTATGCACAGGACAAAGATAATACCGAAAAAACTCGTGAGCTAGGGCATACCAATCAAAACAAGTTTAAGCAGATGTATGATGAGTTCGCTACTCCTAATATGTACAGAACTGCTTCTGGAGCGCCTGGATCGGCTTATTATCAGCAACAGGCAGACTATAAAATGGATATAGAGCTTGATGATAAAAACAAAAAGCTTACTGGTAAAGAAACAATCACTTACACAAACAACTCTCCTGATAATTTAGAGTTTTTATGGGTGCAACTAGATCAGAATATGCGATCCAGAAAGTCAAAAACTCCATTAATTCAACCTGGAGGAGTAAATGCAGCGGATGCGCCAAATCAATTTGTAGGAAAATATTTAGGAGAGCCTTTTGATGGTGGATTTAATATAACCGCAGTGAAGGATGCAGTAGGTAAACCTTTACAGTATACTATAAACGGTACAATGATGCGAGTAGAGATGCCAAAGCATTTAGCATCTGGAGCAAAATTTGTATTCTCTATTGATTGGTGGTATAATATTAATGATCACGTTAACGGTAGAGGTAGATCCGGGTATGAAGAGTTTGAAGATGGAAACAGAGCATATGTAATTGCGCAGTTCTATCCAAGAATGGCGGTATATAATGATGTAGAAGGTTGGCAAAATCATCAGTTTTGGGGTAGAGGTGAGTTTGCACTTCCGTTCGGAGATTTTGATGTGAATATTACAGTTCCTTCGGATCATATATTGGATGCTACAGGAGTGCTGTTAAATAGAAAAGAAGTATTTACTAAGGAGATGATGAATCGTTATGAGAAAGCAAAAAAGTCATACGATGAGCCGGTAGTTATAGTAACTCAAAAAGAAGCTGAAGCTAAAGAGAAAACATTTGCCGAAAGTAAAAAGACTTGGAAGCTTAGTGCTAAAAATGTAAGAGACTTTGGATTTGCGACTTCCAGAAGATTTATCTGGGATATGATGGCTGTTAAAATTGGAGGAAAAGATGTAATGGCTGTTTCTATGTATCCTAAAGAAGGAAATCCACTATGGGAAGACTGGTCTACAAAAGCAGTGGCTAGTACTTTAAAATCTTATAGTAGAATGACTTTTGATTATCCTTATCATAAGGCTATTTCTGTTCATGCTAAGAATCAAGGTATGGAATATCCTATGATTTGCTGGAACTACGGAAGACCAGACAAAGAAGGGAAGTTTAGCGACCGCACTAAATTTGGAATGATGAGTGTAATTATACACGAAGTAGGACACAATTTTTTCCCTATGATTGTTAATAGTGATGAGCGTCAGTGGACTTGGATGGATGAAGGGCTTAATACTTTTGTGCAGTACGTAGCCGAGCAAGATTTTGGAGAGTGGTATCCCGATGCAATAGCTCCGCTAAAAAAATACCCTTCAAGAAGAGGTCCTGCAGCTAAAATTGTTCCTTACATGAGTGGAGATCAAAGTTTTATTTCTCCAATTATGTCACAATCTAATAATATCTATCAATTTGGTTCTAATGCCTATTCTAAACCTGCTACCGGATTAAATATACTTAGAGAAACAATAATGGGTAGAGATTTGTTTGATTATTCATTCAGAACATATTCTCAGAGATGGATGTTTAAACATCCAACACCAGAAGATTTCTTTAGAACTATGGAAGATGCCTCTGCTGTAGATTTAGATTGGTTCTGGAGAGGATGGTTTTATACTACGGATTATACAGATATCGGGGTAAAAGATGTTAAGAAATATGTAGTTTCTAAAGAGCCAAATCAGAGAGCTAAAGATTTTGCTGCAGCAAGAGGAGCTAAGATTGAAGATTTTGGTCCTTTAGTATTTATGGTAGAAGAAGGTAGCGAAGAATATGAAACCATCAAGAAGAATGGTAATATCATTGAGGATGCTAAAACCTTGAAAGAATATTTAATTGATAATTTTTCGGTGGAAGAAAGAGAAGTTCTTAAAGAACCAAAATATTTCTATGAAGTAACATTCGAAAAACCAGGAGGATTAGTAATGCCACTGATAGTAGAGTATACCTACGAAGATGGGACTTCTGAAACAGTAACATATCCGGCAGAAATCTGGAGAAAGAATGATGATGCTGTAAAAAGAGCAATCGCATCAGAAAAAGCAATTTCTAAGATTGTGGTTGATCCTAATCAGGAAACGGCGGATATAGATACCTCTAATAATAGCTGGCCTCAGAATAAAAAGCTTGGTAAGTTCGATAAATTTAAAAACAAAGTAAAAGGTCAATAAGTTAAAAAAAACCTTAAATCATAAGTAAAAGCCGTTCGTGATTGCGAACGGCTTTTTTCTGTACATTATTGTAGTTATATTTGCATCATTATGATAGCATTGCCATTATTCATCAGCGGAACCGAAATCGCCTTTATAGTTTTTATATTGGTTATGGTTTTTGGTGCAGATAAAATACCTGAAATCGCTAGAGGTCTGGGTAAAGGAATGCGTATCGTAAAAGATGCTACAAATGATATCAAATCAGAAATAACCAAGAGTGCAGAAAAGCATGGGATTGATACCGATATACCCTCTTCTATTACTACAGATATCAAAAAAGAAATAAATCAGGTAAAAGATGATATCGAGGAAATTACGGGTCCTGTAAAACGTAAATTCTAATTCCTACCTAGTAAATTTTATCATTTCTATAAAATAAGCACTAGTTATTTGTGTATTCTGTAAACAAACTTACCTTTTTTTAAGTTAATTTTATTCTGTAGTCTTTTTCTGTAAAACCCTTATAAACATTAGCATTTGACACTATTTTATGGTCTTATGCAAGCATAGTAACGTTAATTTTTTTAAGATTTCTTCAAAATAATGTGTTAATATTTAGATTTTATTTAATAAATTAGTGCTGAAATTAACTAAATGATAATTATTTGATGTTTTTAAGAAAACAACCCTCTTAAAAAAATCAATAACACACAAACTCATTAATCTTATACTAAAATGAAAAAAATTATTCCTCTGATTTTAGGGCTGTTCCTTGTCCTGTCATGTTCTCAAGAAGACTCAACCGACATTATCGACGAAAACTCAGAATCCCAAAAAATTCTTTCTATTGAAGAAATCAATTCTTTTATAGAAACACAACTGAAGCAAAAGGGAGATTTAGATTGGACCAATGATGCTTCTGCACAGATGTTATATAGTGCTGTGATGCATGGAGGTGAAGTACTAACTATCGGTTTTGGTGAAAAAGGAGAAAGCTTTATTGATGGGACTCAACGATCCTCACGATTAAATACTATTATTGAAAATATATATAGTACGATTCAGGATAGTGAAGGAGTTACACGTTCTGGATTTCAAGTAGCAGAAGACGGATTATTAAATGTTTTAGATGTTCGGGTAACGAACATGGAGACAATTATAGAGTTAAAGGCAATGGATAATATTAGATATCTGGAACCAAATGGATATGGGTTTTATCTGCAAGAAGAAGTACAACAAAAATCAGCCGGATGTAGTCAAAGCGGCCAATCTATTAATAGTGGAGATTATAGCGTGATCTCTCCTAATGCAAGATTACCCTGGAACTTCAAAAAGCATAATATAGATGATGCGTGGAGTCTTAGCACCGGAGCTGGTATTACAGTAGGACTTATAGATACAGGAATATCTGCAAATCAAAATCTTTTAGGAAGCGGATTTAATGATGGTGCTTCTAATGGTAGATCTGTACAACGTTATGGAACATTTATAGATTCTCCTTGGTGGTGGTCCAATAATGTAGATGGACCAAATGATAGATGTGGTCACGGAACTCAGATGGCATCAGCCTTAGCATCTCCGCGTAATAATGATTTTATGCCGGTTGGAGTAGCTTATAATGCGAATTTGGTTGCTTATAGAGGAACAGAAGACGTAGTTTTAAACGATTATCACGAGCGAAAAGGAGTAAGTAATGCATTAAAAGCATTAGGAAATAGAAGTGATGTAAAAATAATCTCGATGTCTATTGGATATCCTTGGTCTATCGGTAATGTAAAGGATGCTGTAAAATATGCATATGGTAAAGGAAAAATGATTATGGCTGCCGGTGGAACTTCTACCACATTCACAAACTGGTATGGTGTTATATTTCCTGCTAGTATGAGCGAAACTGTTGCGGTAACAGGATTAAAAGATAATGGATACAATCGATGTGATATTTGCCACGATGGTAGTAAAATTGACTTTACCATCATTATGCAAAGAGCTAGTAATACCAGTAGAACAGTACCTGTTCTAGGTTTTAACAATGGTGCTCAATCTTACGTTGGTGGATCTTCTGTAGCAACAGCTATGACAGCAGGTATTGCAGCATTAGTATGGTCTCGTAATCCAAATATGTCCAGAGCGCAAGTGTTGGATAAATTAAAAAGAGCAGGAGAATTTTATCCTAACCGTAACAGTAAATTTGGTTATGGTAATATCGATGCGCTTAAAGCTGTACAATAGTAAATGAATTAGCAATTGTAGTTACTAATATATGTTAGAAGTGGAATCTAAATCGAATAGATTCCACTTTTTTTTATAATACTCGGCTAATCGTTAAACCATCTCTAATAGGCAATAAAACGGTTTCAACTCGATTATCTTCTGCCAATAGTTTGTTATATGCTAAAAGTGCTTTAGTGGAAATATCATCTTCTGCAACTTCTTCAATTACTTTTCCACTCCAAAGAACATTATCAGATAAAATAATACCACCCGGATTCATTTTATGAATAATTAACTCGAAGTATTTAGAATAATTCGGTTTGTCTGCATCAATAAAAACTAAGTCAAATTTTATATCCATATTTGGTATGATCTCAGTTGCATCACCAACATGCTGATATATTTGACGACCATATGGAGAAAGATCAAAATATTTGCGCTGAAAATCTTCTAACTCCTCATTGATATCAATGGTATGTAGGACACCAGCTTTCTGCATTCCTTCTGCCAGGCATAAAGCCGAATAACCTGTATAGGTACCTATTTCCAGAATATTTTTGGGATTAATTAATTTAGAAAGCATGCTCAAAACACGACCTTGATAAGGACCGCTAAGCATACGTGGTTGTAATATCTTTTGATAGGTTTCTCTAGTCAGCTGTTGTAGTAATTCCGGTTCTTTTTCGGTATGGTTTACTACGTAAGTGTCTAGTGCTTCTGGTATGAAGTGCATAAGTGTTGCTTTTTTGCAAATCTAGTATTTTAATTAATACAATCTGATGCTGTTGATCGATCCGAAGGATATTGGTATGAAGCTTTGATATGTCTAAAATAAAACAAAAAAGAAGATGCAATTTCTGTTTTAGAATTTATTGTAAAAGATAAGTAAAACTACAATTTTAAAGAGGCAAACGTTTTATTAAAAAAATTGCAGTGATTTAAATAAACTACTGCAATTTTTACTTTCTATAGAATGTTTTAACTTTTGTTTTTAAAAATGAATTAGCAAGGTGCACAAAACCAGTCCGGTCCCGGAAAAATAATTTGGCCACATTCGCCTGGTCCGCAAGGAGGGCAATGTCCACCGTTAACGTTTTTTTGAACTTCTTTACTAATTGTTTTTACACCGTCTAATTTTTTTAATTTTTTCATTAGAATATGAGTTTAAGATGATATTGTATACCTGAACATTTAAAGACACGCAGGATATATGTCTGTTTGTTTTTGTATCTATTGGTTTTTGTACGCTAGTAAGATACTAAAATCAGGGTAATTTCCCCACTATTTTAGAAGCAATTTTAAAAGATTATATAATCTCGACTGTAATCTGTATTTTTGAATCAAAACTCAAAAATGCAATTCGAGAATAGTAGAGAATTTGCTAAGAAATTAGACGAGCAAGATCCTTTAAAATCTTATAGAGATCAGTTTCTTTTTCCTAAAGTGAATAACAAACAAGTGATATATTTTACGGGAAATTCCTTAGGACTTCAACCTAAAAACACTAAGAAGTATGTAGATGAAGTAATGAAGGATTGGGCAGAACTTGCTGTAGAAGGACATTTTTATGCAGATAAACCTTGGTGGGATTATCACGAGCGTATGGCCAAGCCATTAAGCAAAATAGTAGGAGCTAAACCTTCAGAAATTACTGTGATGAATACGCTTACAGTGAATCTTCACTTATTAATGGTTTCTTTCTATAGACCCAAGGGAAAACGATATAAAATCATTTGCGAAGAAAAAGCTTTTCCCAGTGATCAATATATGTTGCAGAGTCAGGTTCGATTTCACGGATATGACCCGAATGATGCTATTGTAGAAATCAAAAAACGGAAAGATGAACATAATTTTAGGATAGAAGATATATTGTCTACGATCCAATCAGTAGGAGAGGAGTGTGCTTTAATCTTAATAGGTGGAGTCAATTATTACACTGGTCAGGTTTTTGACATGAAAACCATCACCAAAGCCGGACATGATATTGGGGCTTTTGTAGGTTGGGATCTTGCACACGGAGCTGGTAATATTGAATTGAATCTGCATGATTGGGATGTGGATTTCGCATCCTGGTGTAGTTATAAATATATGAATAGCGGTCCGGGAAATGCTTCGGGATGTTTTATTCATGAGCGATTTCATGATAAAACAAACATCCCTCGCTTCGAAGGATGGTGGGGAACAAAAAGAGAATCCAGATTTTTAATGAAGCCGGAGTTCGAACCCATGCCTAATGCCGATGCGTGGCAATTAAGTAATGCTCCGATTTTGTCTTTAGCACCGTACCTGGCATCATTAGAATTATTTGATGAAGTGGGAATGGAAGCTTTGATAAAAAAGCGAAATATAATTGTTGCATATCTAGAGTTTGTACTAAAAGAAATTGATGCTGAGGTAGACAGTACTTTTGAGATTATCACTCCATCGAGTCAAGAAGAAAGGGGGACACAACTATCTGTTTTTCTTCACGGAGAAGGCAGGAAGTTGTTTGATTATTTAATGAAAAATGGAGTAATTACAGATTGGAGAGAACCTAATGTAATCAGATTAGCGCCTGCACCTTTTTATTGTTCCTATGAGGATATGTATGAGTTTGGTCAGATTTTGAAACAAGGAATTTTAGACAAGAACTCCAAATAACATACTACCCTAGCTCCTTTATATAAGTAGATGGTGAAACACCGGTGTGTTTTCTAAATTGTTTGCAGAAATAAGATGGGTCATTGAATCCGCATTGGTATAAAACTTCTGATATTGAAGTGCTTTTATTCTCAAAATGTTCCTGAGCCTTTTTAATTCTGAATTCATTTAGAAAACTAATAAAGCTCCTATTTGTAGCCGATTTGAACATTCTACAAAATGAATTCGTAGTCAATCCTAATTGTTTAGCAATGGTTTTTGATTCAATTTTTTGAGCATAGTTTCTATTTACATAATCAAAAACCTTTGATATCCTAGGTAAAGCTGTTTTGTCAATTTCAAGATAGTTAGACTTTACAATAGGCCTTTTATAATTAGAAATAGAGAGATGATGTAGTATATACATAAAGTTTAATAATTTCTCTATGTTATTCTGGTTTGAAAGTTTTAAAAAAGAATCGGACAGTTTTTCTTTAGTTTCTTCAGGGAAAATACAACCTTTTGGTGATTTTTGAATGAATTCCAGTATACTATAGAACTCTGGAAAATGTTTTAATTTTTCTTTGATAAAGCTTTCATTAAATTGAATAACAACTTCTACGTTATCTTCGAAATCTTTATTGCCAAACGGCATATGAGGCATATTTGGTCCGAGAAAAATCAGTAATCCATCTCGATATTTTTCAATATTTGATTCTACCTGAACAATTCCATTGCCGTTTTTTATAAAAACTATTTCATATTCTGGATGCAGATGCCAATTCACCTCATTGCAAAGCGAATCTTTAGTATAACTTTCTATTTTTAGGGATTTGGATTGTTCCAGATAAATCTGTTCATATGAAGGCTTCATATAACAAAATTATCATTTTTATATGATTAATTTTATTATTATGAATAAATCACTTTAGTATTAGAATATTTTGTGTTAATATGAAGGTGTTTTTTGTAGTTAATTTTGGTGTATAGTAAATATGTTAAATAACGCACCTTGAATTCTTTATACCTAATTATTACAAAATTACGATACTTTGGACCGGCTTGGGTTTTTGCTTCACTTAATATCATGACAGGTACTTGGGTGTTATACATACCTAAAGTAAAGGCAAAATTGTTAATTGATGATGCACAACTAGGTGTTGCACTTTTTTGTTTTGCATTAGGTACATTAGCAATGATCCCTTTATCTTCTTTGATCATAGAAAAACTTGGAGTTGGTAAAGTAACAATTTTAGGGATCATACTATTTTCTCTATTATTTCTTATGCCCATAGTAGCTCCAAGTTATTTGTTATTATGTATAGTCTTATTTGCAGTTGGCTTATCTGCCTGTTTAACAGATATCGCAATGAATGCTCTGGTATCGGATATTGAACAAGAAGATGATGTTCATATTATGTCAGCATCTCACGGTTTTTTTAGCTTAGGTGGAGTTATTGGTGCTGGTATTGGGAGCTTTTTAATTACATATTTCGATATACCATTAATGCATATGCTGTGCGCTACACTGTTTGTGATTGTAACAAACATCTTAGTTTGTAAGGAGTATATAACTATAAAAGGAAAAAAAGAAGAAGGTTCAAAAAAGTTTTTCGAACTAAAACTTATAAAGCCACTTTTAGGGCTTACGATCATTGCATTTTTAATCATGGGTAGTGAGGGAGCAATAGAACATTGGAGTAAACTTTATATGCAAGATATTGTAATGATCTCTTCAGAAAAAATTTCTGGATTTGGTTTTGTCGCTTTTTCTGTGATGATGACATTGGGGCGTTTTTTTGGGGATGCAGTAAGCAAACATTTTGGATCTTTGGCAATAATCATCGGAGGCTGTTTAATTAGTGTTTTTGGTTTTTTTGCAGTACTGAGCTCTGCATTGATGATAACAATAATTGGTTTTGGATTAGTTGGTCTGGGGTTTTCAGTAATTATCCCAGAGCTGTTTAGATTAGCAGGAAGAGCAAACGGTGTTTCTTCTGCTGAGGGTATATCTTTTGTAGCGGGATTTGGTTATCTTGGGTTTTTAATAAGCCCCCCATTTCTAGGACTATTGTCCAAAATAGATAGTTTAAAACTTAGTTTTACAGCTTTATTGGTAGCTACGATAATTGCGTTAACAGTTACTTTTTTAATTTCGAAAAGAGTGTCTAAATAATGGAATAAGCATTGAATTATTCTGTAATAACTTCAATATTGGTGAAATGAAGTTTCCAGTTACCTTCATTACGCTTATGGGTTTTGGCTATTTTTATTCCGTTGAAGTTTTCGTAATCCTCCCAGGAAGTAATTAAAGAAGGTTCTTTTTTATTTTTTTCTCGGAACACCCATTCTTTAATCTTAAAATCACCTTCAAAATAAAAATCATACGCATCTCCAGGAGTATAGCCTCCTTCGTTATTATAAACGATAGTGAATTTTTGCATTTCTTTATTACTAATAGGAGCAACTGCTTTTACCTGATGCTCCGAAGTAAAACTGTCTTGATCCCAAACCAGATTAAAGGGCGCTAATAACCAATATTTATCATTAATAAAGCCTTGATCAGCTTTTAAAGAGGTGCTGTCAATACTTGTTCTCTTATAAGAGATTGTATCCTCTGCAGTAGTTAGGGTTACTTCACTTTTTTTAGGTTTCCAACTCCAGGTACGTTCATAATGACTACTATCGCGATCTACATTAAAAGTGAACTTTATTTCTTTTACTTTGTCCCAATTCTCAAAACCATTGGCATTTGCAATAGCTTCGGCGGTTGTTGGGATTTTACTTTTCACTGTTTCTGAATCCGTTACTTCTTCTGTATCATTTTCATACTTATATTCCTTTTTAGTTTTTTGATTACAAGCTATGATGAACAAAGAGAATATGGATAATAGTATGATATTTTTCATCTTGAGTTAGTTTTTGGCTAAAATATAGAAAACTAAAACCTTGCTAAATTGAATTAACAAGGTTTTAGGGTTTAGATATACTAGTATTCTATATGATATCCAGGTTATTTTCGGGTAATTACTCTACAATCAATTTGTATTGTGGAGTTTTATTTAAAGGACAAAAGTAATTGTACTCACCTTTTTGTAAGCTTACTTTTTTAGAGCTTTCTGTTTTTCCTTCTGCAACAACTTTAGTTACATAGGCTTCCTGAATATGATTTTTAGGATCCGAAGCATCTTTTCCTGCTGGTACTAATACAAAACCTACATCTGTTCCTGAGTTATTGTTCGAGATATTAAAAACATAACTTCCTTCTGAAAGTGTAAGCTGTTTTTGAGTAAATTCTCCTTTAGTTTGTTCTAAAGAAACTGTTTTAACTTCTTGAGCAGTTGAGCTTACTGTAATTGCAAAAATAAATGTGAATAATGTGATTAACTTTTTCATGATTTTGATATTTATTATTATTTAAAATGTTTTTTTGGTTTTTCTGAGAAGAAAGATTTTTTGATTATTAATACTTTCTTTCCAGAATTTGCAAGTGGTTATTTATTAGTGGTTATTTAGTTTAGGCTAGTGCAGTTTCTAGCGGTTGTGCTACTGGAAAATCAACTGGAACTTGTGTAGTGCTATGGATATAGTTAGAGATTGTTTTATCTCCTACTAATACAATAGTGTCAATTAGATTTCCTTTGTCATATCCGGCAGCAAAGAATTTTTCTACTACATCCTGATCTGCACGACCTCTATTTTCAGTAATATTTTTGGCTAATTTTGCTAAAGCATCCAATTTAGTATCAAAAGAAGCGTAACCAGCTCTTAATTCTAATATTTGTTCATCTGTGAAACCATTCATTTTTCCGATAGCAGTGTGTGCTGATAAACAGTAAATACAATTGTTTACCTGGCTTACAGCTAAGTTTACAACTTCTTTTTCTTTAGCTCTTAATGAGGTTTTGGCATTGGATAAGGTTAAATAGTTTTCTAAAGCAGTTTCGCTATGTGCGTAGGTAGCAAACAAGTTAGGAACAAAACCTAGTGCATTAGTCAAGTTGTCAAAAATTCCTTGATTTGTTGTATTTACTTCTTCTCTTGTTGGTACATTAAATATTGTCATGATTTCTGTTTTTATGATATCCTAAATTTCTTTTTTAGGATGGATTTATAGTTTGTTTTAAGTGTCTTTTAATTTGATAAGGCAAAGATGCAATGGCAATCTTCATTTTAAAATGTTGGTTTTTCCCAAGTACTTGTCAATTTTTCCCTTCCTTTATTTTTCAGTATTTATAAAAGGTCTTTCGGCGTCACAATAAAAATCGTGATGACTTCTTTGATCACAATGTGCTTTAGCATTTAGGCTGTTTACAATTTGTCTTTTTCCCTGACGAAAAATTTCTATTAGATTGAATATTGATTTATTATGTACTGTCATTTTTATAGTGTTTTAAATTAACAGTACAAAGATGGCACTATATGAAGGCTATTAGAATGTTAGTTTTTCCCGAAGACTTGTCAATTTTTCCCGGGCATAAAAAAAACCTCCATAATAGGAGGTTTCAATTATTAGATATGTTACTTTCTTATTAGAAAAATTTAATTTCTTTTCGTTTTAACCATAGAATAATACCGCTAAGTATAAAGGTTATTACGGCAGTGATGAAAAGGATTCCACCATCGTTATTAATTTCTATTCCTAATTTTGTAAGGTGCATAAAAATAGCTCCACCAATAACTCCAAGGGTCATTGTAGCTCCTATCCAAACAGTTTTTGGAATTAATAATAAAACGCCGGCAATTAGTTCTGCGACTCCGATCGCTATTCTGCCATATGGCTCTAATCCAACTTTAGAAAAGATATAAACGCTATCCGGATGTGCGGTAAATTTAAATCTAAGGGTTTGTATTAAGATAATTGCTACAGCAATTCTTAATACCAGGGGTAAGACATTCTTCATTTTAATATGTTAGAGTTTGTGTTAGTTTTCATAGAACACTGGGTAAAGCGTCTATTTTCCCATTAAAGGTATCCTTTCTTGAAATAAAATACAATTCGTTAAGATTGTTATCTATCGTAAATTGACGACCTAATTGCGGTAAATTGTTTGTTAAAAAAGCCTGAAAAGCTTCTGGGTTTCTACTTCTGTTTGCAGCTTTTCGTATGATTTTCAGGTAAGAAGCTGTAACTATTTCTATATTATTTTTATTGGAAACAAAGAGTAAAGTATTGTTTTTTCCCATTGAAATTTTTATTTCTTTTTTGAAATTAATTTTTTTTGAAGCAATTAAATCATTGTTATAGTTGCTAAAAGTGTTTTTATAGACCACTTCTTTAGTGTTTTGAAGGTATACAGTTTCTAACTGTGTTTTATATAGTTTCTCCTGTGTATGACCGTAGAAAGCGGTCATTAAAAAAACTATTATTAGTATTATTCTGATGTTATTATATAAAGTTCTCATACCCGTATCTTTTTCGAAAATAGTTTCGTGTTAATAATCATTTTTGATACTTCAAAGTTGGGGCGAAAATAACTGGGATAGAAGGTCTGTTTTTCCTTCTTTATTGTCAATTATTCCTTTCTGCTTAAAGTGTAAGATATTTCTAATGCTTAATCAGAGAAAAATAAAACAATTTTGTTATAACTTTTTGTCGTTATTAGTTCTTAGAACTTACAAATTTAGGAGTATTTAAAAAAAAAGCAACTGATCTTGATATATCTATACTGCTGACTTCGATTAACATTTGGTTTGTAAATTCCCCACAAAAGTAATGATTAGCAATTACAAAATATGTTATAGAAAATCTAATTGTTTGGATTACAAACTTTGCTATGTTTTAAAATAGAATTTCTAACTAAGATTTATGTACTTTGTATTCGATAAAAGATTTGTGTTCGTAACACCAAGCCCAGCTTTCATTAGGTTCTGCTGATATGATTACCGGATGGTTATAATCTGTAAAATGCTTATTTGCATGTTTATTAGGAGAAGAGTCGCAACATAATGTAACCCCACATTCCTGACAAGTTCTTAGATGAACCCAGCTGTCTCCCGTTTTAATACATTGTGCACATTCATAACTAGTACTCTTTTTGATGTTTTGTGTATCTAAATTTTCCAGATGGTCACAAATTTTAGTTCTAAATTTCATATTAGGTTTCGGCTAAGTATTCATGTACAAATTTGATAGCCATAGCACCTTCACCTACTGCAGATGCTACTCTGTTCATCGCTCCGGCTCTAACATCGCCAGAGGCAAAGATGCCTGGGCTACAGGTTTCTAATAAGAAAGGTTCCCGATCTTTTTTCCAAATCTTTTTGAAGTTTTCGTACCGATTCAAATCTCTGCCCGTTTCAATAAAACCTCTTTCGTTTTTGATAATATCTAAAGCAATCCAATCTGTATATGGTTTTGCACCAATAAAGATGAATAAGGCATCCGCTTCGACTATTCTGGTATCTGAAGTAATACCGTTTATTAATTCTAAAGAAGTAAGCCTCTCATTTTCTCCGATAGCTTTAGTAATATTAGTCTGACCTAGTAATGTAATATTGTCAATCGCATCGATCTGATCAATAAGATAACTAGACATGCTACTAGTTAGATCTTTTTTACGAACTGCGATGTATACGTTTTTAGCAAACTTAGAAAGATAAACCGCGGATTGTCCAGCTGAATTTCCTCCACCTACGATGTATACTTCTTTATTAACGCACGCTTGCGCTTCGGTCATAGAAGAACCATAATAAATACCTGCGCCCGTATAATTTTCTATACCTTCTGCTTCAAGTTTTCTATAATTTACACCCGTGGTAATGACAACGCTTTTTGCACTGATACATTCTCCATTACCAAGGGAGATGCTTTTGTATCCATCCTTTTCTGTTATCGAAGTAACTTCTTGTGGGGATAAGAATTCTATTCCGAATCGTTTGGCTTGTGTTATTGCCCGATGCGTTAATTCCTGACCACTTAATCCATTTGGAAATCCAAGATAATTTTCTATTCTGGAACTGGTTCCTGCCTGACCACCTGGTGCATGTTTCTCAATTAATAAAGTTTTCAGTCCTTCTGATCCTCCATAAACTGCTGCAGCCAATCCTGATGGACCAGCACCAATGATTACTACATCATATAAATTATCTTGTGGATGCGCATTTAAACCAAGTGCAGTAGCAAGTTCTATGATGTCAGGATTTTTATAACAACTACCATCTTGTAGTGAAATTACAGGAAGGTCAGTTGGCTTCAGTTTATGTAATTCAATAATTTCTTTTGCTTTATCGCTGATTTCTGCATCTAACCATTGAAATGGGAATAGATTTCCGGATAAAAAATCTTTAATATCATGTGATTTTGGAGAATACTGGTAACCAATTACTTTAATTCCATCAAATTCCGGCTGATAATTTACCTGCCACGTATCTAATAAATCATTTAATGTTGGATATAATTTTTCCTCTGGTGGATTCCAGGGTTTTGTTAAGTAATAATCCAGTTGTACATCGTTAATAGCTTTGATTGCTGCATCCGTATCTGAATAGGCGGTAAGCAACACTTTCTTTGCATCAGGAAAAAAAGTAATCGCCTTTTTAAGAAATTCTACTCCTAGCATTTCCGGCATTCTCTGATCTACCAAAAACAAGGCGATGGTTTCGTTTTTCTTTTTTAAATCTTCTAAGGCTTCAAGAGCATCCATAGCAGATTCTGTACTCATTATTCTATACTCTTTTCGATATTCAGATTTTAAATCTCGGGTCACAGCGCGTAATACCTGCGGATCGTCGTCAAGAGCAAATATGATGGGTTTTTTCATTTTTTTTAATTTAAAACTGACTAAAAATTGAAATTATCAGGATCAGGTCCGGTTCTCTCATTTTTGTCCAGAGAATCTATATAATTGACATCTTCTTTAGATAGCTCAAAGTCAAAAAGATCAGCATTAGAAATGATTCGATGCTGTTTTGCTGATTTAGGGATGGTAATGACACCCTTTTGTAAATTCCACCTCAAAACTATTTGAGCTACTGTTTTATGATACTTTTTTGCTAGATCATCTAGAATCGATAGTTCAAAAATCTTTCCTTGCATCATTGGAGACCATGCTTCATATTGAATTTCATTTTGATTACAGAAATCAATAAGATCTTGCTGAACCAAATGTGGATGAAACTCCATTTGATTGACCATTGGTTTTATTTCTGAATTATTCATTAGATTTTCCAGATGGTGCTGCATGAAGTTACTAACTCCTATTGCTCTTATTCTTTTTTCTTTATACAGTTTTTCGAGAGCTTTCCAAGTTTCAATATACTTTCCTGTTACGGGCCAGTGAATTAGGTATAAATCCAGGTAATCGAGTTCTAGTCTATTGAGGCTTTCATCAAAAGCTTTAAGCGTTGATTCATATCCTTGATCAGAATTCCAGACTTTACTTACCACAAAAATATCTTTTCTTGGTATACTGCTTCTGCGTATTGCTTTACCAACACCTTCTTCATTTTTATAAATACTTGCCGTATCAATATGGCGATATCCTGCATCCAAAGCCCATTGCACAGCATCTACTACTTCATGATCATTTTTAGATAAGTATACTCCAAGTCCAAAATATGGCATGTTTACACCATTATGCAATTTGAAGCTACCCTTTATATCAGTTATTTTTTTCATTGATTTATTAACTTATAGGTAAATACACAGTAAATCTTGTTTCTCCTTTTTTTGACTTTACTGTTATCTTGCCTGCGTGTTGATTAATAATTCTTTGGACTACTTCTAATCCCATACCTGTTCCTTCTCCTATGGCTTTTGTGGTGAAAAATGGATCAAAAATATGGTCTAAATGTTCTTCCGGAATTCCATCTCCATCATCAATAATTTCGACTTTTACAAATTTCTGATCTTCAGAAGTTTTTATTTTTAAAACTCCCGAATGACTCATCGCATCAACAGCATTGTCTATTAAGTTGGTCCAGACTTGGTTTATTTCACTCACAAAAATTAAAGGTTCAGAGAGATTCGCTTGAAAATCTTTTTCCAGAGATATATTTTTCTTTTTCAGTTTATGGTTAAGCATAGTCAGTGTGCTTTTTAAACCTATGTGAATATCTGTGGATACTTTTTCTGGAGCGCGATCCATATGCGTATAACTTTTAATGGAACTCACCAAACTGGATATCCTATCGGATGCTTCACCGATTTCATCTACCATTTTCTCTGTGGTCAACACATTTTCAATCCATTCGATTGCGTGAGGAAAATTTTTCTGACCTGTAGCTTTGTGAATTTCTTCCATTGCAGGAATACCTATGCAAAAATCTAACAAAGTTTCTGTCAATTCGTATGCATTATCTACATTGTGATCTTCTAGCCATTCTTCTAATTCATCTTCTTTTTCATTACGCTCCGTGAGTTTCATATTGTTTTCGGGCCGGTTATTTAATTTTTCAAAAAGAATATCATTAATAATATCTATTTCCTTCTCTGTGGCTTGGATAGAAACTACTCTCTTAAATTTTTCAGGAACATTCGCCAAATGCTCTTTCAAAGCTTTTGCACTTCGCACCATTGCCGAAGCAGGATTGTTAAGTTCATGAGCTAGTCCCGCAGATAATTTTCCTAGAGACATCATTTTTTCAGCCTGTACATTGTCTTTTGTAAATTCTCTAACTCTCGTAGTCATTTTATGGACTAAGCTTTCTGTAAGTTCGTAGTGATTGGAGATCATTTCTTTGAAACAGGATTTTTCGAGGACTAAAACATCACTGTTTTCCAGTACTTCTCCGAAGCCTAAGGCTGAACTAGCTCTTGAAAAAGGAAGTAATCCACCGATTTCATTTGTATCCATTAATGCTACATGTTTGTAGTTGCCATTTTGTTCAACTTTGATTTCAATCTTCCCTTGGAGAACAATAAAAAGCTTATCAATGGGATCACCTTTCTGAAAAAGATATGCCCCTTGTTTTAAAACTTTGATATGAGATTTGTCAATCAGCCATTGTAATTGATCATTCGGAACTTGTACAAACTCTGGAATTTGTTGAAGGTTTTGTGTGGTAACTTTCATTAGTTTAAAATTAGGTAATAAAAAGACCCTTTGCAATACCTGTAAAGGCAAGAAATCATAAGGTTTTTATAAAATTTAAATCAGACGAACGTAATTATTCATTTTTTTAGATCTATGAATCGAGATATAGTGGTTGGCGTATTGTTATGACGATTTGTTATATTTAGCAATCTATTTAAACAAAAAGGAAATGTCTGTTGAGTTTCAGAAGTATTTTATAACTAATAAAGCAACTTGGGACGAGAAAGTAGAAGTTCATTCTTCTAGTGATTTTTATGATCTGGAATCTTTTAAAGAAGGAGGGAGTTCATTAATGAAGTTTGAGTTAGATGCTTTGGGTAATGTTCAAGGAAAAACGCTATTACATCTACAGTGTCATTTTGGACAGGATACATTAAGTTGGAGTAGAATGGGGGCAAAATGTACCGGAGTAGATCTTTCTGAAAAAGGAATTGAATTGGCAAAACAACTAAATTCAGAACTAAAGCTTGATGCTGAATTTTTCTGTTGTAATGTTTTAGATACTTCTGATTATGTAAAAGATCAGTTTGATATTGTTTTTACCAGTTATGGAGTTATTGGATGGTTACCTGATTTAAAACCTTGGGGAAAAATGATTGCAGAAAGGTTAAAAACCGGAGGAACATTTTATATGGTAGAATTTCATCCTATAGTATGGATGTTTGATTATCTAGAGGGAACACCTAAGATTAAATATGGATACCATCAGAAAGAAGCAATCTATGAAGAGTACCAAGGAACGTATGCGGATACAAACTCTAAAATGATCAGTAGAGAATATGGGTGGAATCATGGATTGGGCGAAGTCGTTTCGGCGTTGTCTGAAGCTGGATTAACCATTGAATATCTGCGGGAGTATGATGAATCCCCCTATGATATTTTCCCGGATTTGGTTAAAAATGAAAACGGAATGTTTGAAAGTTCTGATAAATTATTTCCATTACTATTCGCTATTAAAGCATTTAAGTAACAATTCTTTGATAATTTTTTTACATTTGTTAAAGGTTTTAATGTTTGCATAAGCTCTGATATATAGAGCTGGTTTGTCAAGGACATTAAAACTCGGATCTTTTCAAGTAGTTCCTTTTCATACTTTGACAAACTGGAATCACTAAAAAGTATGCAAGCAAAAAACATAGCTATCGTAGGGAGTGGCTTAGCAGGTTCACTATTAGCAATTTATCTAAAAAAACGAAACCATCAGGTTACTGTGTTTGATAGAAGGCCTGATATTAGAAAGGTGGAGTTTAGCGGACGCTCTATAAATCTGGCAATGTCTGTACGTGGATGGAAAGCATTAGATAGAGTAGGAATAGGAGATGAGATAAGAAAGCTCGCAATTCCAATGAATAAAAGGTCGATGCACGTTAACGGTCAGCCTGAATATTACCAATACTACGGTAAAGAAGGAGAAGCAATCTATTCTATTTCTAGAGGTGTATTAAATCGTAAAATGATTACTCTGGCAGAAGAATCGGGAGTAGTGTTTAGATTTAATGAAAAAGTATGGGATGTAAACTTACCTGAAGCAAAAATATACACAGGAGAAACAGAAAAAGGGGCGTGGAAGGAATATCAGTATGATATGATTTTTGGTTGTGATGGTGCTTTTTCAAGAGTTAGGCATAAAATGCAAAGGAGAAGTAGGTTTGATTACTCTCAGGATTTTCTCGACGCCGGATATAAGGAGCTAGGTATACCTGCTAATGAAGATGGTACGCACAGACTAGATAAAAACTCACTTCATATATGGCCCAGAGGAAAGTTTATGCTGATCGCATTGCCAAATCTGGACGGAAGTTTTACCTGTACTTTGTTCATGCCGCATGAAGGTGAAAATTCTTTTGAGAGTTTAACTAAAGAGGATGAAGTTATAGAATTCTGGAAGAAATATTTTCCGGATACGATGGAATTTATGCCTACGCTACTTAAAGACTTTAAAAATAATCCTACGAGTGCCTTGGTGACAATGAAATGTTATCCGTGGACGTATTGGGACAAAGTGGCGTTGGTTGGAGACTCTGCTCATGCAATTGTACCGTTTTACGGGCAAGGGATCAATGCTGGTTTTGAAGATATTTCAATACTTGATGATATCATTGAGCAATACAAAGGGGAGAACTGGCAGGAAATTTTTGAAAAATATCAGGAAACTAGAAAACCCAGTGCAGATGCAATTGCAGAACTTTCCTATCGCAACTTTATGGAAATGAGCAGTAAAACTGCAGATCCTGATTTTCTTCTAAGGAAAAAAATTGAAAAAAGATTCTCAGAAAAATATCCTGATAAGTGGATTCCTTTATATACACGAGTAACCTTTACGCATAGACCGTATGCAGAGGCTTTGGAAATTGGTGATCAACAAGCAAAAATTATGAACGAAATTATGCAGCTTGATAACATCGAAAGTATTTGGGACACTGATGAGGTAGATCAACACATTATTGATCGTTTAGAAGCTTATCAAATCAATGCCAAAAGCATTATCCAATAAGTCTGATTTTTTAATATATTCTCAGTTTCTAAAAATTATTCTCTAATATTTTACTCTTTAACTCAAAAGAGTGAACTTTTATTCATCCAGTTTTAAATTAATTAAAAATTATTCAGTTTTAAATGGTAACATATTATAACCTGAAGACACTTACCTATGTTATCCCATTGGATAATTTTAAATCATTTTATTAATTTTTAAAACTTTTTAAACATGAAAAAAGTATTTTTAGGGCTATTCATAGCTGGAACTATGATGAGTTTTAACACAAGGTCAGTTGATTTGGACAATGATGAAGAAGACTTCATCCAAACCTGTTGTACTGCTTCTTACAATGGAGCAACTGCTACTCAATGCGTAGAAGGTAATGATAGAGATAAAGCTTGTGGCTGGGCACGTGTGGCTGCAATAATCGCTAGTATTTAATTTTAGAAGTAAACCTGTTGAATAAAAAATTCAATAGGTTTACTCTCTCTTTAAAATTATATTATATGAGTAATAAAAAAAATATACACAATCTTCGTTCTATTAGATTTACATCACTTTTTTTCTTAGTTTCTATTGTTACTTTCGGTCAAAACAATACTTATTCGGCATTATACGAATATAAAGATTCCTTTGATACTAATTTAGAAAGCGTACTAATTGTAAAAGGGGATGAGAGTGTTTTTAAAATACTGGACGAAAGAGAAGCGGGTGTTAAGTATGACGAAAACGGAGAGTTTTTACATATTGTGACAAATGATGCTATATCCACAATTATGTATTCCAATCCCACGGATTGTTATGTGAGAATTCCCTGGCCAGAGCTAAGCGGAGGAGCAACTTATAAGTATGATCAAAATTTAATGAACTGGGAATTAACGGGAAATTCTAAAAAAATTAAAAACTATAATTGTCAAGAAGCATTGTTGAATTTTCATGGTAGAGAATATTTAGTATGGTTTACACCAGAAATACCAATTAGTAAAGGGCCATTTAATCTGGATGGCTTGCCTGGTTTGATCGTTGAAGTACAAGAAAAAAAAGGTAATTTTTCCCTAAATCTTATAAGTTTGAAAAAAGAAATTAACGATGAAATGATTAAAAAAATCAAAGATTTTTTTATATATACCAAAGTTAAAGAATATCCGGATTATGAAAAATTTATGAAAAAATATGTCCTTGAATTAAAAATTAAAAAAGCACAAGCTATCGCGGAAATGCAAAAGCAGCAGGGAGGAACGATTTCATTTTCATTTTCAATGGGGCAATATCATTGGGTACGAAAAATTATTGATATTCCAGATGGGCTCATCAAAGAGTTAGGAAAAATCGATTTTTATGAAGAATAGTACATTTCTAAAGTAAATAAAGAGAGGGTTTAAAATAGTGAAGTTAAAAATTGATAATTGGTTCATTTTAATCCTGCTAACTTCTTTTGCTGCAAGTGCACAAGGAATTAAAGGTACGATAAAGGGGTATTCTGGAGAGGTGATTTCCAATGCAAGTGTTTTATTGAAAAAGGATAGAAATGCCCCTACTATATCCGAGTTTTTTATCGCGGATATAAATGGTACTATGAATCATACCTTTAAAAAAGAGTATGATAAAATTGTATATCTGGAGATTAATGCGTTAAACTATGAAAAAGTTGTAGATAGTATTGTGAATCCAGATGTAAATAAAACATATACTTTTGAAATAATTTTATATCCAAAAACTACACAATTAGAAGAAGTTATTATATCAGAGCGTAAAAAATTTAACATAAAAAAAGATACCGTTGTTTTTAATGTTGAGAAGTACAAAGATGGTACAGAACGTAAGGTAGAAGATGTTCTTAACAAATTACCCGGTGTAGAAGTAGCTCCTAATGGCAAAATAAGCTATAAAGGAAAAGAAGTCTCAGCAGTGAATCTTGATGGGGATGATTTGTTTGGTAGTAAATATACGATTGGCACCAAGAATATATCAATTGATATGGTAGATCAGATTGAGGCAATCGAAAATTATTCTAAAAACCCATTACTCAAAGACATTGAAAATTCAAATGAGGTTGCTTTAAATCTTAAATTGAAGAAGAACCGAGCCGATTATTCAGGAACAGCAGATGTGGGTTATGGCTATAGCGATAAATCCTATGCCGATATGGGTGCAACCTTAATAGGTGTCTCATCTAAACTTAAATCTTTTGGAACACTTTCTTATAGCAACACAGGAAATTATTCTTTGTTTGATACTGCTGCCGGTAATATATTAGCAACTAATGAAACCCATCAGAGTAATATATTTAGTAAACAGATAATTAATGTAAGCCCTATACAGAATGTTTTAGGGGTAAAACGTTCCAAAATAGATGACGCCTATGAAGGGAGTTACAATATCTTATTTAAGTTGTCTAAAAATGCAAAAGTAAAAGCAAATATGAATTATTTGCAAGATGAAGTGTTTAAGGAAGAGAAGTTCCAGAATTCTTTTTTTACAAACACTGATAATTTTAGTTATACCGATATCAATCAGATTACACAAAAACCGGACGCAAAAGGATTAGATTTGGAATTTACCATCAATACCACAAAAAAGTCTTTACTAGAATTAAAGGTTTCTCTTAATAAAAATGATCAGGAAATATTTAATAATTTCATCAGAAATCAAGATAGTCCCTCTATTACAAGCTTAAGATCTGAAGATTTTTTGTTGAATAATTATTTACAGTATACACATAAACTAAATAACACCAATGCTATTCAATATATATCATCCTATGCTACTAACAATATCCCGCAGAATTTTAATACTGTTGGTAATTTCTTTTCTGAAGAGAATGTGGTAAATGAGTATGATCAATTTAGTGAGTTTAGAAAGGAAACTTTTAATAATAAATTGGTTTTATTAGGAAGGAAGGGAATTGTTAAATATGCATTGACAGCAGGATTAGATGTTGAAGAATATCAATATCAATCTTTTTTATTCGAAAATGATGTAAAGCTTCAAGATTTTGAAAACAATTTTGTGTATCAAAAAAGCAATTATTTTTCCCTGCTATCAGTGGCATATGAAAATGACGCTTTTAAAATAGAGCCATCTATATTTTTTAGATATGTAGATCAAAGAATCAAAGATAATTTTAGTAGCGTGGTAAACCAAAGTAAAGAAGCTTTTGTTATAGAACCATCACTTAATATTACTTATTCAGTCAATAGAGTTTCTAAATTCAATTTTTCTGGGAGTTATGAACAAAATACTCCAGAAGAAAATTATTTGTTTTCTAATGGAGTTTTGATTGATAATAGGACAATTATAATGAACCAAAGGTCTCTTGAGCTTCAAAAGAGTCAAAATTATAATGTAGGATATAGGTTAGATGATTTATATCATAACATAGAATTAACAGCAGTGGCGGGATATGTGACAAAAGAAAATTCTTTTCTGTCTAATGTAGAGATCAATCCAAATTTTACAAGCCTTAGTTATTTTCAATCTCCAGTAAATTTAGACAGTTGGTTTATGAATGGATCAGTAGAAAGGTACCTTAGGTTTATGCAAACGACACTAAAGTTATCTTCTCAGTATACCATATCAGAGTTTAAGAATGTAGTTAATCAATCAGAGATAAGAAATGGTGAATTTACCAACCTTACCGGAGAAATATTTGCTAAGACGGCTTTCAGAATTCCTGTAAATTTTGAAAATTTTTTCACATACACTTCAACAAACTTCTCTATAGATGGGCAAAATTCTAATGCTAATAAGGCTATTAAGAATTCATTACGAACAATCATAAGGCCTGCAAAAGGCTGGTTATGCACTTTTACCTTTGATTATTTTAAACCTGATTTAAAAAGAGTAGAAGATTTTTCTTTTTTAGATTTTAGTGTAAAATATAAACCAAAAAACGTAAAGTGGATTTCTGGACGTTTTATTGGAAAGAATTTATTAGATAATCGTGTTTTTGAGCAAATTGAGAACTCAGACTTTTCAACCACAGTTTATGAAAGTAACTTGATTCCACGTTATTTTCTTTTATCGGTAGATTTTAATTTTTGAAGCATATCACCCAATAAGCCTCTTCAGCCATTTCAACTTTGAACTTGTGTAAGGTGAATATTTAAGATTCAACTCTATCCAAAATGTTTTTTGTAAAATACTTTTGTAATGAGAAAAGGCTTCGAATCCTGCTTTTCCATGGTAATTACCAATACCACTGTCACCAACACCCCCAAATGGTAGATTTTGTTCCATAAAATGCATAACTGCATCATTTACAGCTCCACCACCAAATGAAATTTCATTAAGAATTTTATTTTTTATGGTTTTATTTTTTGTAAAAACATAACAGGATAACGGTTTTGATAAGGTTTTGATATCCGAGATAGCATTATCAATATTGTCAAAAGATAATACAGGTAGAATTGGACCGAAAATTTCTTCTTGCATCACTTTATCTGAAAAAGAAACATCTGTCATCACAGTTGGCGATATGATTCTTTTATCCGCATCACTATCACCACCAAAATATACTTTGTCTTTTTCAATCAGATTTAGAAGTCTTTCAAAGTTTTTTTGATTGATGATCTGCGTATAATTTTGATTTTCGATTTGATAATCCGCACTTTTGATATGTTTTTTGATGGCTTCTAAAAACTCACTTTGTATCGAGGATTCTACCATCACATAATCCGGTGCGATACAAGTCTGACCTGTATTGATGAATTTTGCCCAAACCAAGCGTTTAGCGGTCATGTCAATATTAACATCTTTGGTAATAATTGTAGGACTTTTTCCTCCTAGCTCTAAAGTAACGGGAGTAAGGTGTTTTGCGGCTGCCTGATAGATAATTTTTCCTACTTGTATGCTTCCGGTAAAGAATATTTTATCAAATTTATGTTTTAGTAATGCTGTAGTTTCTTCAACACCGCCTTCGATTATTTTTAAAAACTCAGGATTAAAATTTTCACTAATAATTTTGGTCATTGCTGCCGAAGAATTAGAAGGAATCTCACTTGGTTTGATTACGACGGTACATCCGGCTGCAATTGCTGCAATTGCCGGAGCTAAAGATAGCTGGTAAGGATAATTCCAGGCACCCATTACCAATACTGTTCCTAAAGGTTCCGGAATGATATAACTCTTACCGGGAAGATTTGCTAAACCTGTAGATACGCGTTTTCGTTTGGTCCACTTTTTAATTTTCACCAAGGCAATATCAATCTCGTGATAGATTATTGCTAATTCTGTGGTGTAAGTTTCGTATTTAGATTTTTTGAAATCACTATAAATAGCTTCGTAAAGTAGCTCCTCATTTTTTTGTATAACGTTTTTTAAGCGTTTAAGCTCTTTGATTCTAAACGATATATCTTTAGTTGCATTGGTATTAAAAAAAGCTTTTTGTTTATGTATAATTTCCTGATAATTCATAGCAAGAAATATAGATATAAAAAACGAATTATGCCTGTGCGCTTATACGTTTTTTTAATTCAAGTTCTTTCTGCATTTGTTTTACAGTAAGTGTGCTGCCATCGTGACTCCAGCCAGGAGGTCCAAAAATATACATAAACTTATGATACCAATTTTTAGATTTTTTGGTGTCGTTCCAAATGTCTTTATATTCATGGGTGAGAATGACCCAGGGATTATATGAATTAGGAGCGTGTGTTACGCCATATTGTACTTCAATATCATCGTCTAGCTCTTTCCAGGTTCCGAATATCTTATCAAAAATATTTAAGAATCCTCCGTGGTTTTTATCCATATACTCGACATTCTTAGCGTGATGAACCTGATGCATAGTGTGAGTGTTGAAAATCTTTTCTATAATCCCCATTTTAGGTATATATTGAGAGTGCAATTGAAATTGCCATAAAGCTTCAATACCCAAACATACAATTACCATATTGGGATCAAAACCAATTGCAGGCATCCACATGTAGAACAATGGTTTGTATAAAAGTGTAAACCAACCGTTACGAACGGCTGTTCCTAGATTAAAATTATCAGAAGAATGGTGCACAATATGCGCTGCCCACAATGCTCTCACCATATGATTTTGTCTATGAAACCAATAATACGTAAAATCATCGGCAAGTTGGCATAGTAGCCAAACGTACCAAGCAAATCCAAATGACTCCCAACCCATAATATTAGTTCTTACACCATCAATTTCAGGATTGAAAAGGTTATATACAAAATGAAAAAGTATAATAGAAAAAACCGTTTTTATCAAAGGTCCTAAGATTGCAGACCCAATACCCATAGTTAGACTAGCTCCAAAGTCTTTCCAGTTGTACAAATCTTTATGATCGTGAGTCTTACTGTAGGTTAATTCAACTAAAATCAGTGCTAAAAAACACGGTACACCGTATTTTAGGGGCTCTATAAAATCCATTCTTTTTTTGTTGTAATCTAATTAGGGCAGAATATAATAAGAATTTGTAGTAAAACTTTAACATTCTAGTGATTTAAATAAAAAAAGGCGTGTTTTTAACGATTGTTTATTCAAATCGCTGTTAGTAAGGAAAGTTATAAGCTCTTATAAATTTTATTTGGCAAAAATCTGACTCATATCTTTAAAAGATTTAAATTCAAGAGCATTGCCACATGGATCATAAAAAAACATGGTTGCTTGCTCTCCAACTTCTCCTTGAAATCTTATATAAGGTTCGATAACAAATTTCACTTTTTTTTCTGAAAGCATATTGGCTAATTTTTGCCAGGTATCCCATTCTAAAATTATTCCGAAATGAGGTACAGGAACTTCTTTACCATCTACATTATTGTGATGGTTGGTTTCAGTTTCGGATTTTGGTTTGTAATGAATCACTAATTGGTGTCCAAAAAAGTTAAAGTCTACCCAGTGATCGCTACTACGACCTTCTTCTAATACTAATGTGTTATTGTAAAAATCTCTAGCCAGCTCTAAATCATTGACTGGGATTGCTAGATGAAAAGGAGAAAGTACGTCCATAGAAAAAGATTATTTCAAGTTAAATTAAAAATTTGTTAGTTTACTTCATTCTTTTACCCGATTCCAGATGTCTAAATACATCTTCCAGTTTCCGTTGGTTTTTTTCCAAACAACTACATATTTTCCTTTATAACTTACTTCAGTTCCGTCATCATTTTTGTTTTTGCCTTGATAGTATCCATAATCGTGAGCTGTATCGCCAAGAATAACAATTTCTTCAGGTATGATTTGATGTTCTATCGGGGTATAACCTGATGAGCTTGACCAGCGTTTTTTAATGGCTTCATATCCTGAAATAATAGCACTATTGTTAGGAAATATTTTAGCGTCTTTTGTATAAATCTGAGCAATTGCTTCGTAATCTTGCTTTAGATATGCAGTAGAAAAAGATTTTGCAACAGTTTCAATTTGCTGCTTATCAGATAGTTCTTTGGTGTCCTTACGTTTTGTACATTCTATTTTCCAAGTTGGGAAGGAAAATGTTTCATTGGTATTTACCCATTCTCCAAGCCATTTAAAACCATCTTCATTAATATCATAAAAATTAATTTTATAAAAGCCATCCGTGCCATTTGGCGCTTTTTGCTCACGATACAAAATAATTTTATCTTCTTTTTTATTGCCTTCCCAAGAAGAAAGTACAGGAGTAGGTGAGGTATTAGAATAATAATGAACAAACCATCGGCTACTATCTGCGATAAATTGTCTTATACTTCCCGAATGTTTGCCATCTTCCTTCAGTGTTTGATCCTGAACTCCCATTCCATTCATTATGTATTTAAATTCCCAGGTCATCTTATTTGGCTCTGCCCAGGTTTGATCTTGATTTCTAGTCTGAGAACTACAATCACATATTCCGATCAAAGGATGAAAATCTTTTATTTCTTTAGGAGCGTCTGGGTTGGGCCTTCCAAAAGGGTACGCTTCAGAGGGCTCGTATTCACTTTGAGCGTTTGTGATAATAGAAGATAAGATCAGTAAACTTACTAGTAATGTCTTCATTGGTTGGATGAATTGATTCGTAAGGTAATTTACCTTTTTTGAAATATTTATAAATAAAACGAATTAAGAATTAGGATATAATTAACAGCGCATCTTAACGTTTTCGATCACTTCGTTTTCTTTTTCCCGAAGGTGAAGAATTTTTATTTTTAGAATCTGATCCTCGTTGATTTTTAGATTTGAAGCGTCTAGAATTATTTTCTTGACCTCTTGTTTTTTGATCTTTAAGGACAGAAGCTTCTTCCGTTTTGCTAGAGTCTCCCACATCAGAATTAATAATCTGTAACTCTTTTTCTGTTAAGTAGCGCCAAGCACCCACCGGAGTATCCAGGTTAATATTCATGATCCGAATTCGTTTCAGTCTTGTAACTTCATATCCCAGGTATTCACACATTCTACGGATCTGCCTATTCAAACCTTGAGTAAGTACAATCCTAAAATCATATTTGTTGATTTGCTCAACCTCACATTTGCGAGTGACCGTATCCAAAATCGGAATACCATTGCTCATTCTTTTTATAAACTGAGGACTAATTAGTTTATTTACGGTAACTATATATTCTTTTTCGTGATTATTTCTAGCTCTAAGTATTTTATTAACGATATCACCATCACTGGTAAGTAATATCAGACCTTCACTTGGTTTATCCAAACGACCGACAGGGAAAATACGTTTTGGGTAATTGATGAAGTCAATAATATTATCCTTTTCGTTTTGCGCTGTGGTACAAACGATACCTACGGGTTTATGAAAAGCAAGGTATACATGCTTTTCTTTGGGTTTGCTTATTAATTCTCCATCTATCCGCACTTCATCTCCGGGAGCCACTTTTGTTCCCATTTCTGGAACTTTGTTGTTTATAGTAACACGACCTTGGTCAATTAATTTATCTGCTTCACGGCGAGAGCAGTATCCAACTTCACTAAGGAATTTATTGAGTCTTGTAAGATTAGAGTTTTCCACTATGCAAAGGTGATCATAAAATTTATTCTTTCAAAAAATGAATGATCATATCATCCACTTCGTCAAAAAATAAAGAATGTCCAAAATCTTCGGTGGTAACAAATTTTACATCAGACCAGTTTTTATGAATTTTCTCTGCTCCAGAATACGGAGCAATGTCATCATGTTTATCATGAATTAATAATCCGGGATGTGTTAAGCTTTTAGCAAATTCAGCCACTGAAAATTCTTCAAAATGAAAACCGAATTGATC
The DNA here is from genome assembly GCF_042684305.1 of Aquimarina rubra. NCBI lineage: Bacteria > Pseudomonadati > Bacteroidota > Flavobacteriia > Flavobacteriales > Flavobacteriaceae > Aquimarina > Aquimarina rubra. The sequence goes on from NZ_JBHULE010000019.1 coordinate 2,125,876, forward strand.
CTTAAAATACTCACTTAAGGCTATCATGAACTTATCAGATAGTTTAAGGGTTTTTTGATAATTTTCCATAATTACAGATAACTCGGTTGGAGGGGCAAGGACTATTAACTTTGCTATTTCAGGGTTTGGAAACTTAAATTGATGGAATATGGTGGTCATCCCTCCAACCGAATGACCTATAATATAATTAGGCCTGTATAATTCTACCATTTTTTGAAGGCATTCAGCGTATAAGGGCACATTGAGTCTTTTTCCGGAAGAATTACCGTGAGCAGGAGCATCAAACGCAATGATATTATAGTTTTGTTGATGTAGTTTTTCTATGAGTGTTTTCCATCGATGACTATTGCTTTCCCAGCCGTGTACCATCAAAATGGTTTCTCCCATATTAGCCCATCGATAGGTTTGTAGGTAGCTTCCGTTTACAGAAATCACTTCATCTTCTGCCTCTTCCAGAAAATATTCCTGATCTGGTAATACTTTTCCTTTAAGCGGTGTGCAGAACAAAATAAAAGCCTTATGTAATGCCTTTTTTTTATTGAAAAAAAACAGAAATAAAAGTTGTTTTCCGATCAAAATCGGTATGTACTTTTTTAAGGTCTCCTTCATGACTCTTCTCTATGCACAGATTCTATCGAAAAGGCCGGGAGACATATTGCTAAATACTCACAAGCTGATTCGAAGGGATTAGAATACTGGATTCTGGTGTTTTTTTCTATTTTAATAGATTGTCCGGATTCTAGAATTACCTTTTCACCTTCAATAATAAATTGTTTTTTTCCTTTAATTATATAGGTGTATTCATCAAATTCAGGTGTTTGAAAAGGTTCGCTCCAACCCGGTGGAGCGATCATATGAGCAATGCTAATTTCAGAATTACCATCGGTTGCTTTTCCGAAATGTTCTTCGATTAATTTTCCATCTGTTGTCGGTACTACAAAAGGTGATTTCTGAATTTGATATTTTTTACGCATAAGACAATTGTCACAGTTTAATTGTCATCCCAATTGATGATTAAATGCTTAATTTTTGCAGAATCCGGTATTTGTGAAGCTTCAATTTTTGTATCAGTATTGAATTTTAGTTCACTTGGTAATTCTTTTTTGTCAATCGTTATGGAGGCTTGTATACTATCCACAAAGATAACTGCAGCACTTAACATATTATTAATCTTGGAGATGTTGTAATTGTCTTTGATATCCTTAAAAACTCCGTCAACAGATAATCCAGAAACAGTTTTAAATCTAGGATCAATAATCTGAACGCTTTCAATCACCGATGTCGGATCATTTTCTACTTTAGGTTCTAAGCTTAGTAGTTTTGCACCACCTTTTTCATAGACCTCAATTGCATTGGACATATTTACGAATTGATTTGTTTTGGAAAGTTTTACAATAGAATCATTTGCATAAATTGAATCTAGTTGATTTACTTTGACAGTATTCGTTAAGTTTCCAATTCTATTATAAGAAATCTCGAAAGGATCTTGTTTTTTATCTTTCTGACAACTTACTATACTTAAACAGATAAGTAAAATAGAGCTAATTTTTTTAAACATAACTAGTTAATTATTCCCAAGATTAAACAAAGATTCTTGTGTGTTTAGCGCAATAATTTATTCAATACTCCTAATGCTCCCCTGATAAAAGTAGCACTGGTGAGTACCTTGATAACAGCTTTTTCTGTTGTGCTGGACCTTCTGCTTCCAGAACGTGAACTTGATGATTTTCGATCCAGTTTTTCTCGCTCCTTTTTGGCAGCAGCTTTAGCTTCTTCTGCTTCCGCTTTTTCTATTTTTTCATTAAGAATCTCATAAGCACTTTCCCTATCAATATCTTCATTATATTTTTTGGAAAGCTTAGATTTCTTTAATAAATCTTTTAATTCACTTTCTGAAAGAATATCCATTCTGCTCATCGGTGCTCTTAGCATAGTTGCAGCAAGCGGAGTTGGTCGACCTTTTTCATCAAGAGCAGATACCAAAGCTTCTCCAATTCCTAACGAGGTTAGTACTTCTTTAGTATCATAATACTCAGAAATCGGATAGTTTTCTGCGGTAAGTTTAATAGCCTTACGATCTTTTGCTGTAAATGCTCTTAGTGCATGCTGAACTTTGAGTCCTAATTGACCTAATACACCATCAGGCACATCAGTAGGATTTTGAGTAACAAAGTATAATCCTACACCTTTAGAACGTATTAGTTTTACAATGCTTTCTATTTGATCCATCAAGGCATTAGAAGCTTGCTTAAATATCAAATGTGCTTCATCTAAGAAAATAATCAGTTCAGGTCTGCCACTATCTCCTTGTTCTGGAAATGTACTATAGACTTCTGCCAGAAGACTAAGCATAAATGTAGAGAATAGTTTTGGTTTATCCTGAATGTCAGTTAATCGGATGATATTAATATATCCTCTACCATCATCATCTACTCTACATAAATCCTGAACATCAAACGATCTTTCTCCAAAAAATAAATCTGCACCTTGCTGTTCTAGCTCCACTATTTTGCGCAGTATTGCTCCCGTAGATGCCGTAGATATTCTGCCATAATCTTTTTCTAGTTCTTCTTTTCCTTCGCGTGTGGCAAACTGTAGTACTTTTTTCAGATCTTTTAAATCTAATAAAGGGAGTTTGTTATCATCACAGTATTTAAATATAATAGCAATAATACCTGCTTGTGTTTCGGTAACATCTAATATTCTGGAAAATAAAACCGGACCAAATTCACTAACAGTGGCTCTCAAACGAACTCCATCTTGTTCTGATAAAGAAAGAACTTCTACAGGAAAATCTTTTGCCTCAAATGGGATGCCTATTTTTTCATGTCTTTCATCAATTTTAGGATGACCAGGACTCGCAGCGGCTAATCCACTAAGATCACCTTTGATATCCATAAGAAGTACAGGTATACCTTGTTCGCTTAGGTTTTCTGCCAGTACTTGCAACGTTTTGGTTTTACCAGTTCCGGTAGCACCGGCGATAAGCCCATGTCTGTTTAATGTTTTTAAAGGGATCTTCACATGTGCATTAGTCACAGTTTCTCCATTATGCATTGCTGCTCCTAAGGTGATAAAGTCACCCTTAGTCGTATATCCTTTTTGTATATGATCAAAGAATTCCTGATTACTACTCATAGTGATGTAAATTTTGATAAAAATAGCAATCTTACCTATTCTATCGAAATGAATATGATTTTGTTTTAGGTAAATTTATAATTTTTAATCAATAAGCAGACCTGTAAAAATTATAGTTTACTTTTATAATTCACAAATCACAATCCATACTAAAATGAAAAAATCATATTTATATATCATCTTAATTACCTTTTCAATAGGTTGCGCGAATAATTCTGAATCAAATACTTCTATTACTTTTCATAAAACTCATGAAGCTAAAAAGGCTAATGCTCCATTTTCTGATGCTGTACAGGTGGGGAATTTATATTTTCTTTCTGGCCAGGTTGGAATGGACCATACCAGTCGTACGTTAGTAACTGGAGGAATAAAAAAAGAGACAGAACAGACCTTGGAGAATATCAAGGCGGTATTAAAGCACCACGATATGGATATGGATAATGTAGTGAAATGTACAGTTATTCTATCGGATATCAACGATTTTGCAGCGTTTAGTGAAGTATATAAAGAGTATTTTCCTCAGAAGCCGGCGCGAACTACATTCGCGGCTAAAGGTTTAGCAGTGGGCGCTAAAATTGAAATAGAGTGTATTGCGGCCAAATCTAAATAAGATGATTATAGATTAAAATTTTAACCAAAGTCAAGAGGCTATATAAAATTTAAAAGTAAGTTACCTTGCTTTAAGATTCGTAATTCGTCGTTCATCATTCGTAATTTATTATCTACCTTTGCAGCCTTATGCAAGAAAGTACAGAAAAATTGGTGAAAGAGGGAAAGATGCTTCCACTTATGGAAGAATTTTATACCATACAGGGAGAAGGGTATCATAAAGGTACTGCGGCGTATTTTGTAAGAATCGGAGGTTGCGATGTTGGATGCCATTGGTGTGACGTTAAGGAAAGTTGGAATGCAGATTTACACCCACCTACGGCTACGGACATCATTATAAAAAATGCGGTAAATTATAGTGATGTTGTAGTAGTGACTGGAGGAGAACCACTAACATGGGATATGACAGAACTTACCAAAGGATTAAAAAGTAAAGGTGCTAAAACTCATATAGAAACTTCGGGAGCGTATCCGCTTACAGGTCAATGGGATTGGATTTGCCTCTCACCAAAAAAAGTAAAACTTCCTAATAAGGAAATATATCGTGAAGCTCACGAGTTAAAATGTATTGTCTACAACAAAAGTGATTTTGATTTTGCAGAACAACAAGCTGCTCAGGTTTCTGAAGACTGCGTTCTCTATTTACAACCGGAATGGAGCGTGCGGGATAAGGTAATTCCCTTAATAGTAGACTATGTAATGAAAAACCCCAAGTGGAAAGTATCTTTACAGACACACAAGTACCTTAATATTCCATAATTAGCATATCTAGATTACGGTTTTCTGCTTTTTTCAATAGATTTTAAAAGATTGATTTATAGATAATTACGGTTTTACCGTAAAAATAAGGGAAATATCCCCTTTTTTAAATATTTAAAAGTAGGATTTAGACTACAATTTTTATTGTAAAATTCGTACATTTAATGTTTTTAATCGGTAATATATGATTTTCATCAAAAATGTATTTTTTTTTAACATATATCCTTGAAAATCATAAGAGTAGTTGTTAATTTTATGTAAATAATTTAAAACAATATACTATGAAAAATTTCTACACTATTTTAGGATTACAATTTAAGTCTGTTATCAGTTTTATTAAAGAGCTTCCTTCGGCTTCTAGTTACGTTATAAGACATTAGAAAATTTTAATACATAAACCCAAATTCTATGTATTTTACAAAATTGTAAAAAGGGATTATCAATTTCGATAATCCCTTTTTTTGTTTGATGTAATAAAAAATGGAGTCAAAGTAATATGGGTAACCTAATGAATATCTTTTCATTAGGATCTTTGGAATAGAAAACTCATAAATATAGGTAAGGGTTGTTCGTAACAGTTTAAAAAACAGGGGGATAAGCCCCTGATAAAACATCTTTTATTGTAAGTTTTTTCTTCAGCATTTAACATCGATTGTATTGATTGTGTCCTTATATCGATTGTTTATGAAATTATATCTAAAATTTAATTTTCTGTGTGTTAAATTTTTTCAGACAAGGAGGTTTGGGTTTTATATTTGCATAACTAATTAAAAATCAAAATATTATGAAGTTTTTTTACGGTATTTTAACAATAGATATTAAGGGATTAAAGAATTTTTTAAAACAATTACCTGCTGCCAGTAGCAATGCTATCCATAGATAGTAGAGTAATTGGGTAAATACTAAATAAGATCATACTTATATTAGTTAATCCAGAAAATAAATTAAGGATTGTATTTTTAAATGGTGAAGTAATGATTTTATACATCTTCGTTGGGACCTGATGAATACGTAGGAATAGATTTTACTAGTATAAATAAAATTTATGTTATTGATCGATTAAATTTTACTTTACGTCTAAAAGTTCTTACATTTTTTGTTAAAAATGTTGATTTAAAGGCTTTTAGGTATTATCTTGCTGTTAAATAAATTGGAAATATTATGGGGCTATTTTACACTAAATTCAGATTAACTTTTAGGATTGTCATGGACTTTCTTAAAGAATTACCGGGAGCGTCAAGTCACGCTATCCATCGATAGTTATTATTTCAGTGAAATAATTATACCTTTCTAGTCAAAAGGTACTTTAAACAAAATAAGAAACGAGGTTATAAATAACCTCGTTTTACTTTTTATGGTGTTTTTATACTACATGTAAAAAGGAACTTCTACTCTGGTTGTTTCCCAACCAAGTACCATATGATACCCTTTGTCTACTTTTTTAAAGGCAATAGAAAATGCTTCTAACTCATCTCCTTTTGCAGCAGGAACTTTAATTCTTGCAACGTCATTCTTTTCATTATAAGAATAAGCGCCCCAAACATCCAAATCAGAACTAAGGATAATAGTCCATTCTTTTTCTCCAGGTATTGTGAATAAAGAATAGGTTCCGGCTTTTACTGTTGCATCTCCTAATTTCATATCCTTAAAAAGTTTGATTTCGGTGGCTTCATCAGCTCCTGTTCTCCAAACTTTACCATAAGCCACTTTATCTCCAAGCATGGTTCTGCCTTTTTTCTGTGGTCTGCTATATATTACCTTGATATCAGGTTTCGCATTTCTATCTGTTTTGGCATACGAAATATCCGTTGGGCTTTTCTGTAGACCTGCAAATTTTTGAGCATTGATAGAGGTTACAGTTCCTAAAAACATAATAACCGCCAGTAAGAGTGATTTTTTCATAATTTGAAATTTAATTTTTAACCATCGTAAAGATATATGTGAAGATATATACGAAATGTTAATCCTGTCATTAAGTTCTGTTAAAAGAATCAAATAACAACCTGATACTTTGGTGTGATTTTTTAGCTTTAAAAATTATTTATAGTAGTCAAATACCTAAATATGGTTTTAAATTGAAAGTAATAATGGTTTTAATGTTTAAATAGTGTAACTGTAATCGCATCTTTGACTTCTCAATTAATAGAAAAAGAAGAATATGTGTGGAATAGTTTGCGCTTTTGAATTAAAAGAAAAAGCAGAGGTTTTAAGGCCTCAGTTGCTGGAAATGTCGAAGAGAATAAGACATAGAGGTCCAGATTGGAGTGGGATTTATGCAGACGAAAAAGCAATTTTAGCTCACGAAAGGTTAGCTATTGTAGATCCAGTATCTGGAAAGCAACCTTTGTTTAGTGAAGATAAAAAACTGGTATTAGCTGCTAATGGCGAAATTTATAATCATAGTGAAATTCGTAAACAGTTTGAAGGCAAATATAATTTTCAAACAGAGTCCGATTGCGAAGTTATTTTGGCCTTATATAAAGAAAAAGGAACTCAGTTTTTAGACGATCTCAATGGAATATTTGCATTTGCATTGTATGATGCAGAACAAGATTCATATTTAATCGCACGGGATCATATGGGTATTATTCCTTTGTATATGGGATGGGATCAGAATGGAACTTTTTATGTAGCTTCAGAATTAAAAGCTTTAGAAGGTGTTTGTACTAAAATAGAATTGTTCCCTCCTGGACACTATTTAGATAGTAAGAAAGGTGAGTTGACTAAATGGTATATAAGGGACTGGTCGGATTTTGATGCAGTAAAAGAGAATCAGACAAGTATTGACGAGTTGCGCCAGGCATTAGAAGATGCCGTGCATAGACAATTAATGTCTGATGTGCCTTATGGAGTATTGTTATCAGGAGGTTTAGATTCATCTGTTACATCAGCAATAGCCAAGAAATATTCAGAGAAAAGAGTAGAGTCTGGTGATACTACAGAAGCGTGGTGGCCACAACTACATTCCTTTTCTGTTGGTTTAGAAGGCTCACCTGATCTGGCCGCGGCTCAAAAAGTAGCAGATCATATCGGAACAATACATCATGAAATAAAATTTACAATCCAGGAAGGATTAGATGCTATCAAAGATGTTATTTATAATCTGGAAACCTATGATATCACGACTATTAGGGCTTCAACTCCTATGTATTTAATGGCTAGAGTGATTAAATCTATGGGAGTTAAGATGGTACTTTCCGGTGAAGGGGCAGATGAGATATTTGGAGGATACCTGTATTTTCATAAAGCACCAAATGCACAAGAGTTTCACGAAGAGACAGTACGTAAACTGGATAAGTTGCATATGTATGATTGTTTGAGAGCTAATAAATCTCTTGCAGCTTGGGGGATTGAAGGTAGAGTGCCTTTTCTGGACAAAGAGTTTATGGATGTAGCAATGCGTATTAATCCACAAGATAAAATGATCAATGGAGAACGTATGGAGAAGTGGGTAATTCGTAAAGCTTTTGAATCTTATTTACCAGAAAGTGTAGCCTGGAGACAAAAAGAGCAATTCTCGGATGGTGTTGGTTATAGCTGGATTGATACTTTAAAAGAAGTAGTAGAGACTGAGGTAACAGATGAACAAATGTCAAATGCACATTTCAGATTCCCGATTCAAACACCACAAAATAAAGAAGAATTTTATTACAGGTCTATATTTGAAGGTCATTTTCCTAGTGATGCTGCAGCATTAAGTGTGCCCCAAGAACCTTCTGTAGCTTGTAGTACAAAAATAGCTTTAGAATGGGATGAGGCTTTTAAAAACATGAACGATCCAAGTGGAAGAGCAGTAGCTAATGTTCATGACGATGCTTATTCACTAGACGAAGTTGTACAATAGAGAATAACAAGGAATTTAAAGATTTCAGCTTGAGTCGCTGAAAGTTGAGTTAATTGAGATGTAAAACCCCGAGAATATTATTCCCGGGGTTTTTGTTTTTTAAGATATTGAAGTTGTAAGATCTAGTTGCTTTGGCATCTACCTTGATTAGACCATCCGCCGTTTTCTAGTTTTTTATACAGATAACCATTATAAGTTACTAGATCTCCTGCAGCATAGTTTCTGTTTCCACTATAGGCTTCTACACCGTCACAAATATCCGAAATCTGAGTATCTCCGCATTCTCCTAATCGATTCCATCTGTAATAATCTCTTTCGTATAAAGACCCTTGATATGTAACTCTGTCTCCAACATTATATCGAATATTTCTGGACCATTCGTCTACTCCGTCACATATGTCGGTTCCGTTACCATCACCGTCACCATCTCCATCGCCAGCAGGGTATATTTGATTAGTTCCTGCAATGTCACCGGCAGATAATTCAGGTCTTCTTCTTGGATGTGTTGTTCCATCTAATTGAACAATAGTAGGCTGCCCATTTTTACTAAAAGTATAAGCTCCATACATCATGGTAGATTTGATATCAAATTCCCCAATGTTTACTGAATTATCATTTTTTCTAAACTGACTTTCAGCACCATTTTGTATATTTTCAAAAAGAATTCTTACGTGATTATCCCTATCCGAACGTGTTTGCTCGTGGATATAACCAAGGGTGTGACCTATTTCATGAATCATTACTACTTCACTGGTTTTTACACCCATATTGATTCGTCCACGATTACCATTAACACCCAGATTAGCACTTGCACAGTTACAGTTGTTTCCGTTATTTCTTATAGTTACATAATAGTTTTCAGTAGTTCTTTCCTTGAACTTAATGTTTGTTTTGCTGGTCCATTCTTGCATAGAATTAAGGGATACCTGTCTTTGGTTGCTGGTAAGACTACTATCAAACACATAAATAATAGTATTGTTTGGCCATTTTTGAACCCCTCTGTAGAAACCTAATCTTTCTTCTAGTTCTTCATTTGGTTCCGGGTTTGCGTCGTATCCAATTCTTTGATCAGTTAATTGTCTGGATTCATAAATGATATCGCCTCCTAAATATGTGCCGTCTCCCAAATCCTGAACTAAGACTATGTCATCATTAAAGAATTTTTTAACGAGTTCTATTTCTTGGGTTCCTCTTACTTCTTCAAAACTTTCGTTTGTACAAGAACTTCCTAAAAGCCCTAAGCAAATAACAACTGCTTTTCCGAAATTCATTAAATTTTTAGTTTTCATTTTAAAATAAATTAGTTGATTGTGTGATTTATTTTTTATTAAGTTTACAGCAATAGTACTGTGCCTTTTTTAACGAGAAGCGTCAATAATATTGTAAGTGAAGTACTTAAATTGGTTGGCTTTTAGTATTCGTAAGAGTTTATCGAGAAAGCGTAGGTGTTAGAAACTTCATGTATAGTTTCATTAGCAATTAGGTTTTGTGATTGTGATATGCTTTTTGATTTTTTGAAAAATAGCGCTCAGTTTTTCAATTGATTACCTTATATTTTAATGTGTTTATTTACAAATTGTTGGATGAACTTTTAGTTGGGAAATAAAATTATTAATTTAATCTTAAATTCGATTTAAGACCATTTTTATCACTTTTAAGCGCGTTTTTTATTTTTCTGGTATTCTTCTTAACTAATTGTTGATAACTCTTTAAATCATATCCTATAAAACACTTTGAACATTTCACTCTTTTTTTATCTTTGTTTGTTGACCAAAAATTGTAATTAATTAAAGCTGATTTATGAGCGAAGAAGCAAATAAAAATAATTATTCTGCCGATAGTATTCAGGCGTTAGAGGGAATGGAACATGTGCGCATGCGTCCATCGATGTATATTGGAGATGTTGGAGTAAGAGGGTTGCATCATTTGGTGTATGAGGTAGTAGATAACTCTATTGATGAAGCACTTGCTGGTCATTGTGATACTATCGATGTAACAATCAATGAAGATAACTCTATAACCACCAAAGATAATGGTCGTGGTATTCCTGTTGGTATTCACAAAAAAGAAGGTGTCTCTGCTTTAGAGGTTGTAATGACCAAGATTGGAGCAGGAGGTAAATTTGATAAAGATTCTTACAAAGTATCCGGTGGTCTTCACGGGGTAGGAGTTTCTTGTGTTAATGCACTTTCTGATCATTTACACGCCCTTGTTCATAAAGATGGAAAGGTTTGGGAGCAGGAATATGAAAGAGGAAAACCATTATATCCGGTTAAGTCTACAGGTGATACTGATTTTAATGGTACAATTGTTACTTTTAGACCGGATCCTACTATTTTTCAGCAAACACTAGAATATAATTACGATACGCTGGCAAGTCGTATGAGAGAATTGTCATTCCTTAATAAAGGAATAACGATCACCTTAACAGATAAACGTCATACAGATGATAAAGGAGATTTTGTGTCTGAAGTATTCCATTCTGATGAAGGGTTAAAAGAATTCGTTAGATTTTTGGATACAAGTCGTAGTCCTATTATAGGTCACGTGATTTCTATGGAGGGAGAAAAGAATGACATTCCGGTAGAAGTGGCTATGATTTATAATGATTCATACGCAGAAAATCTTCATTCTTATGTGAACAATATTAATACTCACGAAGGTGGAACTCATCTTTCAGGATTTAGAAGAGGTCTTACTTCTACTTTAAAGAAGTATGCCGATGCTTCTGGAATGTTGGATAAACTAAAGTTTGAAATAGCAGGAGACGATTTTAGAGAAGGTCTTACGGCTATCATTTCTGTGAAAGTTCAAGAACCACAGTTCGAGGGTCAGACCAAAACAAAATTAGGAAATAGAGAAGTTACTTCTGCTGTTTCTCAGGCGGTTTCGGAGATGTTGGAAAACTATCTTGAAGAAAATCCGAATGATGCTAAAACCATTGTTCAGAAAGTAATTCTTGCTGCACAAGCGCGTCACGCGGCTAAGAAGGCTCGTGAAATGGTGCAACGTAAAACGGTGATGAGCATAGGTGGTCTTCCTGGTAAATTATCAGATTGTTCTGAACAGGATCCTGCTTTATGCGAAGTGTTTCTGGTAGAGGGAGATTCTGCAGGTGGAACGGCTAAACAAGGTCGTGATAGAATGTTTCAGGCAATTCTTCCCTTACGTGGTAAAATACTAAATGTTGAAAAAGCCATGCACCACAAAGTTTTTGAGAACGAAGAGATCAAAAACATTTTTACAGCTTTGGGAGTTACTATCGGTACAGAAGAGGATAGTAAAGCATTAAACCTTTCAAAATTACGTTACCATAAAATAGTAATTATGTGTGATGCCGATGTGGATGGTAGTCATATTGCTACACTTATTCTTACGTTCTTTTTTAGATATATGAAAGAATTAATAGAAGCAGGTCATATTTATATTGCAGCTCCGCCATTATACTTAGTTAAAAAAGGAGCTAAGAAACAATATGCCTGGAATGATGATCAACGTGATATGATCGTTAAGGAATTTGGAGAAAATACCAAGATCCAACGATATAAAGGTCTTGGAGAGATGAACGCAGAACAGTTGTGGGATACTACAATGAATCCTGAATTTAGAACAATGCGTCAGGTAACCATAGATAATTTAACAGAGGCGGATAGAATTTTCTCTATGTTGATGGGTGATGAGGTGCCACCTCGAAGAGAATTTATTGAGAAAAATGCAATATATGCGAATATTGATGCTTAGGTTAAGTGTCGCTAAATAATTTAGATTGAAATCCGTTGTACAATGTATAGCGGATTTTTTTATATATTGTTCCGCCTATAACACCCAAATCTTGTGAAATGAACACACCAAAGTATTGCTATACGATTATTTGGTTATGTGAATTCCATCTGATTATTGAAAAAACGATATAAACGAACAGATGAAAAAAAATATCCTACTCTTAATGATGCTGATACTTAAAGTGTCATATGCTCAAACCAATGTAGATCAATTATTAGAATTAGGTATAGAGAACGCACAACGTTTTAGTTCGGATTACTTTGCTCCAGCCGGAGAAGCTTTGGTAAATAGTATGTCTAATGGTTGGTATAAAACCGCTAAAGTGAAGAGGCTATGGCGTTTTGAGGTAGGCTTTATCGGAAACCTGTCTTTTGTAAGGGAAGAAAAACAGTCATTTGTCCTGAATACTGTTGAATATGATGGAGTTGAGTTTAGGGAAGGGCCATCAAGCCAGGTTGTTGCGAATGCATTTGGTGGGAATCGTGGTGATATAGTTGTCGTATTAAACCAAGGTCAATTAGCTCAAGTAGAAGTTACGTTACCAGATGGTATTGGTGGACAAGAAGTGAATATAGCGCCTACAGGATTTCTTCAGGGATCTATGGGGATATCAAGAAGTACAGAAATTAAGGCAAGGTTTTTACCTAAAATTGCTATCAGAGAAAACACCGAAGTTTTTTTATACGGATTGGCAGTGCAACACGAATTGACAGATTGGATTTTTTCTTGGAAAAGGCTTCCTTTTAGGTTTTCTGGATTAATAGGGTATACCAATGTAAGAGGATTTTATGATTTTACAGCAGACAGTGGGATAGATGGAGCAGATCAGGAAATCCGCTTAAAATCTAATTCCTGGTTGGTGAGTGGTATCATTTCTACAAAGCTTCCAAAGTTTAATTTTTATGGAGGTTTTGGGTATTATACAGGAAATAGTACAGCAGATATTTTAGGAACTTACCAAGTGGAAAATGGTCCTTTGTCTTCGCAAACGGTAGAGGATCCGATCTCTGTAGATAATAAAACTTCAGGTCTAAAAGCAACTATTGGTGCTAACGTAAAATTAGGGTTCTTTAGAGCGAATTTAGATTACACACTTCAGAACTACCAAAATCTGTCTATTGGGTTAAATTTTGGATGGTAGTATGAAAAGAAATTCATTGCAAGGTTCGTAATTTTACGAGCCTTTTTTTGTGAGAAAAAGAATGATTTTTATTTGAATTCTGACCAATATCATTTATCGATAATTAACCATTTTCTGGAGCTAAAAAATCGGTAAAGAATTCGTATTTTCGCGGTGCAAAAAATATTAATTAACATTCAAAAATATAGATAATGAAAGTTACAGTAGTAGGAGCAGGAGCAGTAGGTGCTAGTTGTGCAGAATATATTGCCATTAAGGATTTTGCTTCAGAAGTAGTGTTGTTAGATATCAAAGAAGGATATGCAGAAGGTAAAGCAATGGATTTGATGCAGACCGCTTCTTTAAATGGTTTTGATACCAAAATAACAGGAACTACCAATGATTATTCTAAAACTGCAGGAAGTGATATTGCTGTAATTACTTCTGGTATTCCTCGTAAACCAGGAATGACAAGAGAAGAATTAATTGGTATTAATGCAGGAATTGTGAAAACGGTTTCTTCTAGTTTGATTGAGCATTCTCCAAATGCAATCATCATTGTTGTCAGTAATCCTATGGATACTATGACATACTTGGTGCATAAAACTACAGATCTTCCAAAGAATAGGATTATCGGTATGGGTGGAGCTTTAGATAGTGCACGTTTTAAATATAGATTAGCTGAGGCCTTAGGAGCACCTATTTCTGACGTAGACGGAATGGTGATCGGTGGACATAGTGATAAAGGTATGGTGCCATTGACAAGATTGGCTACAAGAAATAGTGTGCCGGTTTCAGAATTTATCTCTGATGAGCGTTTAGAGCAAGTTGCTGCTGATACCAAAGTAGGTGGAGCTACACTTACAGGTTTATTAGGAACTTCTGCTTGGTACGCACCAGGAGCTGCAGTTTCTGGTTTGGTACAGGCTATAGCTTGTGACCAGAAAAAGATATTCCCTTGTTCTACTTTACTAGAAGGAGAATATGGTTTAAATGATTTATGTATCGGAGCACCTGTAGTGTTAGGCAGAAACGGTATCGAAAAGATAGTAGAAATTGAACTTAGCGATGCTGAAAAAGCAAAACTTGCAGAAAGTGCTGAAGGAGTGAAGAAGACAAATGGATTGTTAGAGTTGTAGTCCATTGAATCCTTTTAGAAATATGATAAAAGAGCTGCTATTTAAATAGTAGCTCTTTGTCTTTAAATAAATATGTATGTTCAAAAAATCCTTAAGCATATTCAAGATATCAGTAAGAATCATTATGCTGCTATTGTTAGTAAGTGCTTGTAGTTTTGGGCCAAAGTCAGATAAGGTCATTGAAATGACTTTAGAGCCAAATGAAGCTGTCGATTCTGATCAGGAAATGAATAGAATTGTTCAAAAGCTACGTCAAAGACTGCAAAAAGTAACGACAAATGCTGAAGTATTGGCGTTGCCCGATAAAAATCAAATCAAAATCACGGTTGCTACTCATTATAAAACAGAAAGATTCAATAGGTATATCGTTAATCCAGGGAAATTGGATTTTTATGAAACCTACAAAAATGAAGAAATGTTCTCGTTTCTTGCGGAGGTTTATGAGCGAGTGAAAAATAAGGATTCTATTGTACATCCTTTCCAAGATTTAATCAAAGAATCTGGATATCCGGGAGGGCCTATTTTGTTTTCTGTAGAAGAAAGGGATACAGCCACAGTAAATAGATATTTTTCTATGAAGGGAGTTGAATCAGCCTTACCTGTAAAGAAACGATACGTAAGGTTTTTATGGGGTATAAAAGAAAAAGGGACAGGATATATTCCGTTATATGCTCTTAAAAAAAACAAACTAGGTAAGCCTGCTCTTAGTGGAGATGTAGTGATGAATGCTTTTCCAACATATAATGCATTGGATATGCCAGCGATTTCAATGCAAATGAATGAAGAGGGTGCCGAAAAATGGGAGAGTTTAACGGGGAAAGCGTACCAACAACGATCTAATATCGCCATAGTTCTGAATGATCAGGTATATAGCGCTCCTGGCGTGTCAGCTGGTCCGATACATGGAGGTCGTTCTGAAATATCTGGAGATTTTACGGCAGAAGAAGCTCAAGACTTTGCAAATATCCTAATGTCAGGAGCAATTCCTAAAATGAGTATAATCGAAGTTAAAGTAAGAGAAATAAAATAAAAATAGAGCTAAAGAGTTTATCAGTATGATGCTAATAGTTATTTATAAAAAGACTTTAGCAACGAAGTTTTAATTTTTCTATATTTGCGGGCATGAAGAAAGAATGGTACTTCAAGATTTTGATTACTGCATTTACACTACTAGTTGTAATGCAGCAACAAACCGTTGTGCCTAACCAGGAAATAGTTCTGGAGTTCACAGATGTTGAAGTAACTTCTTTAGAAGCTCAAAACGCGATCACAATTGTAAAAAAGCAATTAGAGTCAATCGGGGTTAAAAATACTCGA
Organism: Aquimarina rubra; assembly: GCF_042684305.1. NCBI lineage: Bacteria > Pseudomonadati > Bacteroidota > Flavobacteriia > Flavobacteriales > Flavobacteriaceae > Aquimarina > Aquimarina rubra. Next base: position 2,141,585 of record NZ_JBHULE010000019.1, read on the forward strand.
ATATCTAAGGAACTTCATAACGGCAAACTTAAGATTGCTTATTATAGTGATGCTGATGTAGAGAGTATCAAAAAAATATTTTCCAAAGAACAGAGGGTAGCACTAGATCATATTCTTTATGATAAGGGCAATACAGGTGATCAATCACCTTCAGATAACAATTCTTCACATTACAATTTAGACGTTTATAAAATCCATAAGAGTACAGATCTTGATACGGACTTTAATGGGATTTATGTTCTAGAAATAAAGCAAAAACAAGACAGAGCTTCTGGTTCTTATGCCTATAGTTTTGTAACTACAAATAGTACTCATCATTTAGATAGGTTACTAAAATCGGCTCAAAAAGTAAATGGCGCAATAGCCATAGCAATTGATAATACTTCTTATAAAATTCCAGAGGTAAGAGCTGGGCCATTTTCCTAACAAGAGGAATTAAGCTTTGTAGAATTCCTTAAAATCTAAACATTATAAAATTTGAAGAAATGAAGGATAATTATTGATTATCCCGACTGTTTTAATTTTTATATGAAGCTAATGTCAAAACTATGACTAAGCTCACTAATCACAGAATATTAATAAACTAGTAATTGTCGGGTCTTAAATGATTGTAAGAATCATTTTTTGATAAGATTCGACCAAAATAAATAACAATGCAAAATAAAGGACTTGTTAGAGTATTTGCGATTTTATTTGGATTGGTATGTATTTACCAATTATCGTTCACATACTTAACATATACAAAAGAAAAAGAGGCTGAAGTTTATGCTGAGAATAAATTTCCCGAGACCGTAGAAAACTACTCGAAGAAGAGAGAAACTGCACAACGTGATTATTTAGATTCTATAGGTAAGGATCCGATTTTTGCGAATTTCAGTTATAATGATGCTAAGTCAAAAGAGCTGAATAAAGGACTTGACCTTAAAGGAGGAATTAACGTAATTCTCCAGATTTCGGTAAGAGATATTTTAGAAGGGTTGGCTAATAATTCTAAAAACCCTGCTTTTGTTCAGGCTTTAGATGCAGCTGATCAAACACAAAAGAATAGTCAAAATACTTATGTAGAAGACTTTTTTATCGAGTTCGAAAAAATCCCGGATGCACAATTAGCATCTCCGGATATTTTCGCAAATAAGAACTTAAGTGATGATATCACTTTTGATATGACGAATGATGTTGTAAAACCGGTTCTGAAAAGAAAGATTGACGAATCTGTAGTTTCAGCTTTCGAAGTATTACGTAAACGTATCGATAAGTTTGGTGTTACACAGCCTAATATCCAGCGTTTAGGAGAGTCTGGTCGTATTTTGGTGGAATTGCCTGGAGCTAAAGATGTAGACCGTGTAAAAAAGCTTTTACAGAGTACTGCACAGTTAGAGTTTTGGGACGTAGAGAATGCTCAAGAACTTGGACTTTTCTTAAATAGAATGAATGAAAAGCTTAAAAAGGAATTAGAAGCTAAAGAAGGGAAAGATACTAAGGAAGAAGTAGCTGATGAGGTTACAGAATCAGAAAAAGTATTAGATACTGTTCAGACAGATACTACAAAAACTGATGCAGATGCAGAAATCGAAAAGTTATTAGCAGATTCAGAAGATTCTACTGATGTTGAAGCACAGGTAAACCCTATAAATGACTTAGTCGGACCTCCATCGGTTCCTGGAGCTTTAGTTTCTGTTGCGATTAAAGATGTTGAAAAATTTGATGAATATCTAAACAGAAAAGATATTCAATCTTTACTACCACAATCTTTACGATATACAAAATTCGCTTGGAGTAAGCCGGAGAAAGAAGGAGAAAGAGTAGATCTATATGCTTTAAAAGGAAATCGTGATAATACTCCAGAATTAAGTGGAGGTGTAATTACAGATGCTGCCCAATCATATGACCAAATGAACAATGTAGTGGTTACCATGCAAATGGATGGTAAAGGAGCTAAAAAATGGGCTGAAATGACTGGTAGAGCTTCTCAAACCAGAGGTCAGATTGCGATTGTATTAGATAACATCGTATATTCAGCACCTGGTGTTTCTAAAGGAGCGATTACAGGAGGTAGAAGTGAAATTTCTGGAGACTTTACAGTAGAAGAAGGACAGGATTTAGCAAACGTTTTAAGAGCTGGTAAATTACCTGCTTCTGCTGATATTATTCAGAGTGAAGTTGTAGGGCCATCTTTAGGTCAAGAAGCAATCGATAGTGGTGTTATGTCTTTTGGGATCGCATTAGTATTGATCTTAATCTGGATGATCTTTTACTATGGTAAAGCAGGAGCCTTTGCTGATGTGGCATTGGTAGTGAATATTTTATTCATTTTTGGAGTGTTAGCCGGATTAAAAGCGGTATTAACATTACCTGGTATCGCCGGTATTGTATTAACGATCGGTATGTCTGTGGATGCGAACGTACTTATCTTCGAACGGATTAAAGAAGAGTTAGCTAAGGGTAAATCTCAGGTAGATGCGATCAAAGATGGTTTCAATAATGCATTGTCATCTATATTAGATGCGAATATTACTACAGGTCTTACAGGTTTAATTTTATTATTCTTCGGTACTGGACCGATTAAAGGATTTGCGACTACTTTATTAATAGGTATTCTTACATCGTTATTTACTGCGATTTTCATCACAAGATTATTTATCGATGGATATGGTAAGAATGGTAAGGAATTAGCGTTCTCAACGGCTGCAACTAAGAACTTGTTTAAGAATGTAAATATTGATTTCTTAAGAAAAAGAAAGATTGCTTATGTTATTTCTGCGGTTATTGTATTAGCAGGTTTAGGATCTTTGTTTACGCAAGGTTTAGATCAAGGTGTGGATTTTGTTGGAGGTAGAACATATACGGTTCGTTTTGCTAAGGATGTAGTTCCATCTGATGTAGAAAAGGATTTGGTAGCTGTCTTTGGTAGTGCACAAGCTAAAACCTTAGGAGCTAATAATCAATTAAAGATTACTACTAAATATAAGGTAGATGAAACAGGTGAGGCAGTAGATTCAGAAATTTCGAATTCTTTGTTTACAGCATTAAAACCTTATTTAACCGATGGAATGACTTATGAAGCATTCTCTGATGGAGATGAAGATAAACAAGAGGGGATTATGCGTTCTATGAAGGTTGGACCAACAATTGCAGATGATATTCAGCAGGCGGCTTATATTTCTGTAATAGGTTCGTTAATCGTGGTGTTCTTATATATCTTATTAAGATTTAGAAGATGGCAGTTTAGTTTAGGTGCCGTAGCTGCGGTATTCCACGATGTATTAGTGGTGCTAGGTGTATTCTCATTAACTTGGAAATTTATGCCATTTAATATGGAAATAGATCAGGCATTTATCGCTGCAATATTGACGGTTATTGGATACTCATTGAATGATACGGTGGTTGTATTTGATAGAATTCGTGAGTATTTTGCAGAACATACGACTTGGACGTTAGACAAGAATATTAATGGAGCATTAAATAGTACATTAAGTCGTACGTTAAATACCTCGTTAACTACTTTATTAGTATTGATTGCAATCTTCATTTTTGCAGAGCCATTAAGAGGATTTATGTTCTCGCTAATTATTGGTGTACTAGTCGGTACATATTCTTCATTATTCATTGCAACTCCTGTAATGTATGATACAGTGAAGAAAGTAGGTTTAAAAGAAAAGAAGAAAACTGAAGAGTAAGAATCTTTAAATTTTAGATATTAAAAAATCCCTGTGCTAAAAAGTACAGGGATTTTTTTATTGATGTTTTTTAGGTTTTAAAACTTAACTCATTCAGATGAAATTACATCTTTTTAAATGAAATAGAATCCCCTTCTTTAAGATTCCATTGATCTGATAATCCTGCGTTGATTTCTAAAACATATTTTGCTGGTTTTACAGAAGGAAGCGAAGTTTCATCTAATGGTTTTGCGTTTTTCTGGAAACTTACAATTTTATACTGATCGTCTATATAGATAATATCCAGTGCTATCAATGTGTTTTTCATATAGAAGCTCTGAGGTCGCAGATTTTCTTGAATAAATAGCATTCCTCTCTTTTCTTCCATTGACTTTCGGTACATCAAACCTGTTTCTCTTTCATAGTCATTATCGGCAATTTCAATATCTAAGGCAACAATGGGTTTAGGAATGGAATCTTGTAAATTATAAATAGAAAGTTCTCCTTCTTTTGTGAATTTTATTTCTTCTGTTATAATCTTCTTGTCGGTCGCTTTTTTACAGGATAAAATTGATAGGGTAGAAGCTGCTATGAGTGTTATAAAAATGTTCTTTTTCATGATTGTTTTTTTTGTCATTATAATGTACTTGTCTACCGTAACTTTGGCGAAGGTAGATTGGAATAAATTTAGAATCGGAAAGTACTAGTTTTATTTCTGAAACGCAATTTCGGAAACAGACAAATCTTTATTATAAAAAGCCGCACTTCAAAAACTTGAAGCACGACTTCTCTCAACTAACTAACCAGCATTTATTTTTAATTATGAATGAAGAATTACGAATTTGACTTTATAGTTGATTGTTTCAGAATGACTATAGGGAAATTCTAATCCGTAATTTGTAAAAAATTAATCCCATAATTCCTCCAAAAAGAACTGTGCACACAAAATTGAATAAACTAGGGGCAGGATGTCCACCGTCAGCTGGTGGAAATGAATAGAATAAATCGAACAATTTTGAAGTGCTATGTGAATAGTAATAACACGAATCGGGAATCAAAATTTCTTCTATAAAGAAATAGTTTAATGCTAATGCCATTGATGATCCAATAACGATATGTAATAATCTTATTTTTATAGTATTCCTTTTTATATAGTATGTTGATTTATTCTCCAATCCTAATTCTTAATTCAATATTTATTATTAGTTACGCTCCATCATTTCCCCAATCAATCTTTCTGGATACCATCATAATCGTTCCAAGAATTAAAAACAATCCTATACTTCCTACTAATAGTGCATAATTTTCTAATTGAATAATTACAAAAATGAACGTATACAATGCGATCAGAGAAGCAGCAATTAATCCCATAAACTTAAAACTTCTCAGAATTGCTTTAGAATAAATTGATATGAGTAAAACTACCGCAATTCCAGCTACTCCATAAGCATATAAAAAGCTAGAATGTTCAGAAATAGAGATCAATAAAGTATAAAACATGGTTAGGGCTAATCCGATCATTAAATATTGGAAAGGATGAATGTGAACCTTACTAACTGTTTGGATGAGAAAGAATACTAAAAAAGTCAATGCTATTACAAGGTACCCATACTTAGTAGCGCGTTCACTTTTTTGGTATTCGTCTACGGGGATTAGTAATTTTACTCCAAACGCTGATGAATTGATGTGTGGTAGTTCACCAAAAAACTCTTGCTCGAATTCTCTGTTGATTTGCAGTACTTTCCAGTTTGCTTTAAAACCATTTTCAGAGATCTCTTTAGTTTTTGTATCCGGTAGATAATTGCCATTAAAACTTGGTGAAGCCCAGTTAGAGGTCATAGCTACATTGGTTTCTCTCCCTACCGGTATGAATCGCAATTGCTCGCTACCATTTACTTTTAATTCCATTTCAAAATGGACTATGTTCTCTTTGGGTAAAGAGATTTCCTTTAGAAATTTAGTTTCAAATCTATTGGTATTTGAATTTTGGGTATATCTGGATTGTAATGGATAATTTTCGGAACCCATTTTTAATTCCAGATTACTTCTAATTCCTTTAGAATTTGTGGAATTTATGATAACGGTAGCTTTATTCCATAATATATCTTCAGGTTTGATGTCTCTAATATCGAAATTAGGAGTAGTAAATGAACCTTTTATTTTCATATCAGCAGTGTATACAACAGATTCATAAATACTTCTTCCTAAATTTTCTGATTCCACATTAGTGCTGATATCTAATGTATTAGGAAAGAAAAAAGCTTGATGAACTGAAATGATATCTTCTTGAAGATAGGATTTGGTTTTTTCGTCCCATATTTTTTTAATCTTATGGGTTTGATACGGTATCTTAAGAATTGGACCATATAACAATACTTCGTTTCCCCATTTTTGGTTGATCTCACTTACCACTTCTTCTTGTCTGTAGGCTCTTTCCTGTATAAGGTTTTTGATATAGGATAGCGGAATTAATAAAACCAAAATCAGTATCCCCACCATTAACATACGAACGGTAATTGAAGTTTTTATCCACTGTCCAAAGGACTTTTTTTGTTTTTGAGTTTCCATAGTATTTGAAATTTATAGTGTTTATATTTTTTAATTATTTTCTTTTCGGTAATGATGAATTAAATGATAGGTGATGATTAAAAAACCACCAAAGCCTATGGTAAATGCCCAAGTATTGATGTGTTCTATCGGGAATATGACTCGTTGGAATATATCCCCTAGAATATCCATAGGATTTTGCAGAAGGTCCCAACTGTTCCACCGAAGTATTCGTCCCATATAAATCCCAAATCCACATAATAAAAGGGTGAGATGTGTAATGAAATATGTAGTCTTTCTGGAAAAATGTTTCTGAAGGAGTTCTTGCATAGTTCGCAAAGAGGCAAATCCTACGATTAATCCATTAATGGCAAAAGATAGAATTAACAATACATCAAACCATACAGAATGCAAAGTGCTAAGACGTATGTGTTGTAAATCAGTAAGGATATAGGGAGCGTTAGGGAGAAATGCTAGCCAAAAGATAAATCCTACTCCAAACAAAAATCTATTCTTGTGTATTTTGCTGAAACTTAATATCGTAGTTATTCCATATGGGACACAGGCTAAAAACAGATTCCAAACCAAGAATAGGAAAAAATTAGATTCCACCTTCGTTATTCTTATAAAAAGAAGTATGATGCTAAATGTGACAGCAATGCTAAAACCTTTAATAAAAGGTAATTGTTTATAGATAGTGTTCATTATTAGATAGTATTAGGAAAGGGGGTTGTGAACTACAATAAGAAAGTATCCAATAGCGATCGGAATATTGAGTAAGAATACCAATACTGTGGTAAGGTTTTCTTTATAATAATGATAGTTAATGATGGAGTTGGCTAATAGTCCGATGAAAGTAATACCATTAAGAACTATTGCGATCATAACATAGAAAAGCCCTGTCATGATTATTGGCTCCCAAGCTGTGACGAGATGAAGTAATAAAAGTATGGTGCCCAACAAAAAGCTAAACATAGCTATCATTAAGGCGTTTCTATTAACGGATTGTGTTACTTGCATGATGTAGAAATTAAAAAAGTGGTTCGTATAGTGTCTAATGGTTGATCTAATAATTTTTTAAATTCCAATTGATGGAATGTATATGCATCGCTGCCTTTTCTAAATGCGGTTCTAAACATTCTGAATTTATCCGGATAGAGTAGGGTGCCAATTGTAATTACGGTATAGAGGTATAAGCTCTTTTTGCCATTGCCTAAAAGATAATACTGCATGGATATTTCTTCGGGGACCGTAATTCCTGTTTTGGTCAACACGTGAAATACATCGTGGTTCTCGAGTTTAGGCTGAGGTGTAAAATCGTGTTGTAATAAAAAGCTACCCAAATGAAACCCAAGACTGGTTTTAGGGTACTTCAATAATTGGGATATGGATATATCCCAAGGTTCTTCTTTTTTGAACCATTTTTGATATGGAATTTTACTCCATTCATATAAAATTTCTAATAAAACTGATCTCATTTTATATTTTAAAAGTACTTTGAATTTCAAAGTAAATTAATAAAAAAAATAGGTTTGTTGACTCCCTCTAGAGAGGGATAGAAATACGATGCGGTTTACCGCATTAGTATTTCTTGGGTGTGTTTTACTGTTTTAATAATTTTTCAATAGCCTCTACATGTTTTTTAAATGCTTCGCGACCTTTTTTAGTGGCGCTATAGCGTGTATTAGGTTTTCTTCCGATAAATGATTTTTCGACTAAAATATATTCCTCTTTTTCCAAAGCTTTGGTATGACTCGCTAAGTTGCCATCGGTTGCACCAAGCAATTCTTTTAACATTTTAAAATCGGCATATTCATTAACCATCAGAATCGACATAATTCCTAATCGAATCCGATGATCAAATGCTTTGTTTATGTCGTCTATTATATTTTTCATCTTTTATTTCCACAAAATTGGAAATCCTTTTTATCTATCATGTTTGAAATAGATTAAACTACCATATATGATATGCATCACCCCAAATCCAAGCACCCAAAACCAAAACCCAAAGCCTGGATATATGGCACAGATCAAACCTAATATAATTTCTACATATCCCAAATATTTTACGTTGCCAATAGTATATTTAGAGGCATTTACTAATGCTAACCCATAAAAGATAAGCATCAACGAGCCTGTTAATCCATAATGATTGCTAAAGATTTTAATCATAATATAGATTCCACCGGTAACCAACGGTACCAAAAAGGCAGTTAGTAATCTTTTAGAAGCACCGTTCCATAAAGTTTCATTATTTTTTCTAGCTTTTCTGCTACTCAGAATTGCTGCAGTTATTATGCTTAAAAATGCAATAGCAGCCAAATCAATTAAGATGTAATTAAATATTTTTCCATCCAGAATTAGGTATTCCCTTCCGCTTATACTTACTAAGTAATAGGCAATTGCTGCGCCAATGATTGCATAGATTCCGGCTAGGATTCCTGATAAACCGCTTAGAGAGAAAAAACGAGATGATTTATTCATCATATCCTTAATCTCTGTGATATCTTTTAAATAATCTTCTGTGCTCATATTAAAAGTACTTTGAAATACAAAGTAAAATCAAAATATTGAATTGTGCAAGTTTTGGATTATTTAAATAAGTCTATTAGATCAATTTTAATTTCAGAGTGAATAGTTGATGGTGTTTCTTTGTGTATATGTATAAATTTAAAGACGAAATTGATATCATCTTTTACTATGACATTACTCTTGTTGATAATTTTCGTTCTTCTATCTGTGAAAATTATAATGTAGACATATTTTGAAAAACTATTTATCTCAACTAATCTCTCTTGGTACACCTGCGATTGAATTTTAGCGGATTGTATTTTTCTTAGAAAACTTTCATCTGTACTTTTTGTACTGCCTAAGTTTAACTGCTTTAATTCGCAGAGGAAAGAATTTTTTTCAGTTAGTATTAGATTATCAATTCTTCCGTTATTAATTTGAGCTTCAGATATTGGATAATAGCCAGAAAGGAATACAAACTCTTCAAATCTCCTTTGAAAATGTTTTTCAGCTTTACTTTTGTTTTTTATTTCAAAATCATAATAAAGTGTCATGTAATTAGCAAACCTTTGAAGCACCATTTCGATAGATTCTGTCGTTTCTAATTTATCCTGAATATGAGTTAGAATCTTATCACAATCATTGATAGTCTCGAAGACTTTATTTTGAGAATTTAAAAATTTGTTTTCGAATAAAATATTGTAACCTAAGTAATCCGTAGCTGATGTATTTCTATAGTTTGGACAAAATATTTCATAAATGTCCTTCAACTTTCTCATAGAATCTCCATAGTGATATTCATATTTATAAGTTAAATAAAAATCAATCTCCGTTAAATTTGAACAAAAACTGTTAAGCTTTTGGTGAAGCTGGGAATTAAGGTTTGGCTCTATTTTTCCAATTATATCCCTTAATGAAATAAATACATCATCAAAAGTTGATTTAAGTGAACTATTTCCTAGAAATTCTTCATTCCTTAATTTATTTAAGCACTGAATTGCTGAAATTTCATTCGTTCCGCGAAAGTTCTTTACTGGTAAATTAGCCAATTTTGATTTCGATTCAGAAAGAAGGGTGTCTACAATTGACTTTATAATATTTTTGCTATTATTTTTGAAATTTATAAAATCGGAATTTTTGTCCAAATCGTGATGAAAGTTAAACAATTTACCAAGTATCGATCGGGTTTCGGGATTTTCCCATAAATAATGATAAAAGAATGAAACCTCCTTATAAAAATTAAGCACATTAATTTTATCGTTGGATGTTTTTAACAAATCACCGAGAAGTTTTATTCGTCTTAATCTTACATTTAGACTGTTTATTAATATTGTATTTTTTTGTTTATTCATCATTTCAATTTTCTATTTGATCTAAGTTACTTTAATTTTACAAAAAGATTCTGATGAAACCAGCAGAGGAGTATATTCTAAAACAACCAGAACCGTTTAAGTCTATGTTACTTCATTTACAAGTAATTATTGAAGCTACACTACCAGAAGTTGAGTTGTTGTTTAAATGGAGAGTACCTTTTTATTATGTAGGCAAAAGCCCTATTTGTTATCTAAATGTAACAAAAGGGTATGTAGATGTTGGTTTTTGGGGAGCTCAGTATTTTACAGATCATTTGGATAAATTAGAGGCAGACAAAAGAAAATATGTAAAATCTTTACGATATCATAAGCCAGAAGAAATTGAGGAAAACATTGTTGTATCAATTCTAAATCAAGCGTATACTTACAGAAACGAAAAGTTTATAACTAATTAATTGTTTATTTATTTATCTAAAGCATAATTAAATAGCTTCAATTGTTGGGATTGGATTCTCTGCTAAGGTTCTCCATTTTTTAGCTACCTCTCCGGCAGTTTCTTGTAGTTTTTTATTGGTACCGTCTTTAACCTGTTTTATGTAATCTTTTCTGTGTTTTTCGGCTTTGCTTTTGCATTTTTTTTCTAGCGCTTTTTCTCCACCTTCTCTACCTATGTCCTTAGAGTTTTTGCCGGTTTTTTTGTCAGCATAATAATAACTATAAGAACAAATTAAATCCCCAATACTGGATACAGTGCAATCTTTTTTAACCTTTAGTCCACCAATCTCCTTAGCTCTGGACTCCACAAGTTTAGGGATCACGGCGTCAACATGATTGGCATATTCCTTAGCTTTTTGGGATAATGTTTTCGCATAAGGAGAATTAGAAGGGTCTGTGAGATGATTAGGATCTTGTAGTGCTCTCTCTTGGAATAAAGCAATATGCGTACTTGCCGCAATTAAGAAGTTTCCTAATGCCGCATTTGCATAACGTGTATCCTGAAAAATAGACAGGATTTTAGTATACAATGTATGATTATAGAATTCTAGTTTGGATTGTAGAGTTTCTTTAGGTGTCTTAGGATCGTCAGCAAGATGCCTATACTCGCTCGAAATATAATCCAATACTCCGCTAAGTTCTGCATACGTGTCTGTAAGCGTTTTTTTATCTAACTCTTCAATGATAATTTTACGGATATTATCATAAATTACTTCCCAATCGGTATCACCACCATTTGGCCATACCATTGCAAGCAAGGCTGCTCCTAATATATTCAATGGAGGAGGAGCTGCTCCATTAAGTGAATCAAGCAAAACTTTCACTCCTTTGGTCCAATCTACATCTTGTGCGTAAGTTTGTCCTGATAAAAGAGATAAGTTTATTAAATCTGATGGCATTTCAATATCCGCTACAGAAATATCTTTTAGTTCCCCATTTTCAATAATCAAATCTGGTCTAAAAAAGTAGAGAGTAGATTTATTAGTCACTCGCTTTACAAAAGGAGTTCCTTTTTTGTAGTTTTTCCAATCTTCTACCAAGTAAGAAGCGGTTTGGCCATTCGGTATTATTTCTTCACCTATACCCAATGGTAAGATTGCATCAGTTTCTTGAAGAAAGCAATCAATCTGTTGTTTTAGTTTTTGTTGTATCTCCAGTCCGTTTGGAATATTTTCTGTAGTGGCAACCTTTGGTTCTGAGCTTGTTCTGCGTTCAGAAGAGAGTGTTTGTGCAATCTCTTTGATTTTTGAGGCTCTGATTTGATCATCGATGTTAGAAAAAGCGGTTGTTTTAAAATGCACGGTTTTGCATATTTTCTCGTTAATATAACCTTCGAGATTATCTTTATCACTTATAGTATTAAATACGATATGAACTTTGCTGGACATGGTGTTGTTTTTTGCTAAAAATTACCTTGAAAATGAAATGTTACAACATTGTTGCTTACTATAAATATACATTAATTTTATAGCTAATCTGTTGATTATCCGAATTAAATGATTTGTTTGATTTTTGAATTTATCAACACGTAAAGATTGAAAGTGGAAATCGATTTTTCTAACATTAGTTGAGAACTAATGTCTATAAATTATCATCCTTTGGGATGAATTCTATGTAAAATACTAACGAGGTATTTAACAGGAGTGTTAAATATCAATCGATTTTAAATAACTAATGTAGGCAGAATTGGGTAATTCAGGGAGAAGGAACTATAAGGTGTTTATAGTCTGTCTGATAGCAACCAAATTACTTAATAGTTTTTCTAAATATTGAAGGTCTAGCATATTCGCTCCGTCACTTTTTGCATTAGCAGGATCAAAATGTGTTTCCATAAAGAGTCCATCTACTCCGGTAACCACACCTGCTCGTGCAATCGTCTCTATCATGTCTGGTCTGCCACCGGTTACACCACTAGACTGATTAGGTTGTTGCAATGAATGTGTTACATCAAGAACTGTTGTAGCATATTCTCGCATAGTAGGTATTCCTCTAAAATCTACAATCATATCCTGGTATCCAAACATCGTTCCTCTGTCTGTGATCATCGCTAAGTCACTACCGCTATCTTTTACTTTTCTAACAGCATGTTGCATTGCTTCAGGACTCATAAATTGTCCTTTTTTTAAGTTAACGGTTTTTCCGGTTTTCGCAGCGGCTACGACCAAGTCTGTTTGTCTAACTAAAAATGCAGGAATTTGTAAAATGTCTACATACTCTGCCGCCATTGCAGCATCATCATTCTCGTGAATATCTGTTACGGTAGGAACTTCAAAAGTTTCTCCAACTTTACGTAAAATCTTTAATGCCTTTTCATTTCCAATGCCGGTGAAACTATCAATACGGCTACGATTTGCTTTCTTGAAAGAACCTTTAAATACATATGGAATTTTAAGCTTAGATGTGATTTCTACCACCTTTTCAGCAATTCGCAATGCCATTTCTTCTCCTTCAATCGCGCACGGTCCGGCTAGTAGGAAAAAATTATTAGCATCAAGATTCTTTAAGTTTTTGATCTTAGAAAGTTCCATATTGATATTTTAAGAACGCAAAGATACTTGTTTTAATAATTGAATGAAAAGATTATCCACCAAGAAGTTTAGTTATCAATGTAATGTATAGTGTTGTGTAGGCTTTTTCATTAGCTTGGATTATAGGCAAATAATCTTATTTATCCAGTATGATACTTAAAAATATACATAGCTTCAAAAGAGGGTTTTAAGTGTCTGATTTTGAGGGTTTTTTAATATTTTTAATTTAACATACAACCTATTAAAATATAACGTACATTTGCAGCCTTAAATTCAGGCGTATATGACTGCTATAAAAAACATTGCTATTATTGCTCACGTAGATCACGGTAAAACTACCTTGGTAGACAAAATTATGTATCACTGTCAATTGTTTCGTGAAAACGAAAATACAGGAGACTTGATTTTGGATAATAACGATCTAGAGCGCGAAAGAGGAATCACAATTACCTCTAAGAATGTTTCTGTTACTTATAAAGGAACAAAAATCAACATAATTGATACACCAGGTCACGCCGATTTCGGAGGAGAAGTGGAGCGTGTATTGAATATGGCTGATGGAGTGTTATTGTTGGTTGATGCTTTTGAAGGGCCGATGCCGCAAACACGTTTTGTACTACAAAAAGCAATTGATCTTGGTTTAAAGCCTTGTGTAGTTGTAAATAAAGTGGATAAAGAAAACTGTACTCCAGATGAGGTGCACGAAAAAGTTTTTGACTTAATGTTCGAATTAGGAGCAGAGGAGTGGCAGTTAGATTTCCCTACAGTATATGGTTCTGCTAAGAACAACTGGATGAGTGACGACTGGCAGAAAGAAACGGATAATATAGAACCATTATTAGATATGGTGATGGAACATATTCCTTCTCCTAAAGTTGAAGAAGGAACTTTACAGATGTTAATTACATCTTTAGATTTCTCTTCGTTTACCGGGCGTATCGCAATTGGTCGTTTACAAAGAGGAACATTGACTGAAGGAATGCAGGTTTCATTAGTGAAACGTGATGGAACCATCAAGAAATCCAAGATTAAAGAGCTTCATACTTTCGAAGGTTTGGGAAGAATGAAAGTAGATAAAGTAGAAGCTGGAGATATTTGTGCTTTAGTAGGTTTAGAAGGGTTCGAAATTGGAGATACCGTTGCTGATATCGAAAATCCAGAAGGATTAAAGACAATTGCAATTGATGAGCCTACAATGAGTATGTTATTTACTATTAACGATTCTCCGTTTTTTGGTAAGGACGGAAAGTTTGTTACTTCAAGGCATATTAAGGAAAGGTTAGAGAAAGAATTAGAGAAAAACTTAGCACTTAGAGTTAATGAGACAGATAGTGCTGATAAATTCTTAGTATTTGGTAGAGGTGTACTTCACTTATCTGTTCTGATCGAAACAATGCGTCGTGAAGGATATGAATTACAGATCGGACAACCACAGGTAATCATTAAAGAAATTGATGGTGTTAAGTGTGAGCCGATTGAAGAATTGACGATCGATTTACCAGAAAATGTATCTGGTAAGGCTGTAGAAATGGTAACTATGCGTAAAGGAGAAATGCTAAGCATGGAAGCTAAAGGCGATCGTATGGTCTGTGAATTTTTAGTTCCATCTAGAGGTATTATTGGATTACGTAACCAATTACTAACTGCAACCGCCGGTGAGGCGATTATGGCACACCGTTTTAAAGAATATCAACCGCTTAAAGGAGATATTCCTGGTCGTATTAATGGTTCATTAGTTTCTATGGAGAAAGGTTCTGCAATACCATACTCAATAGATAAATTACAAGATAGAGGTAAGTTTTTTGTAGATCCGGGAGAGGATATTTATGAAGGACAGGTGATCGGAGAGAATTCTCGTGGAGATGATATGGTTGTGAATATTACGAAGACAAAGAAGTTGAGTAATGTACGTTCATCCGGTGCAGATGATAAAGCAAAGATCGTTCCTGCAATTAAATTTTCTTTAGAAGAAGCTTTAGAATATATTCAGAAAGATGAGTATGTAGAGGTAACTCCTAATCATTTACGATTAAGAAAAGTATTCTTAACAGAAGTAGAACGTAAAAGAAATAAGATCGTATAATCTAATTTTTGATTTATATACAAATAAAAAACCCCGAGGAAACTCGGGATTTTTTTGTCAAATTTTTGGGGTAATTATGGTTTTGGGATCAATTCGTTTTTGAGGGGTAAATTGTTTATTCTTAGTGTTTTTTACCTTGGGCAAATGTAATTACTCAAACCTATTGAAAACTTGTAAAATCTTTTAAAATATCGGTAAAAAACATTTTTTATCGACAAAATACATTTATTTGTGCTTTCTGATCAAAATTTTATAATAGAACTATTGGGGTATTTCGCATCATTTATGGTGCTTGTATCCTTTCTAATGCGTGACATCAAAAACTTCGTCTAATAAATATTGTGGGGTGTATGGCTTTTGTAATTTATGGGGTGCTACTCAATTGGTTGTTACCAATAATCGTTACTAACACAGCAATTGCAGGTATAAATTTTTATTACCTTTTTTTTTTTAGAAAATGGGCGTAACCCATATCTCAAAAATTAAAAGTAAGGTTTATATTCCATATACTCAAACAAATTAGCTATTTTCACTTTCATAAATTAGTATTTTGCCAACGTATACGATTAAGAAATATCATAAGGATGATTGCTCTATATGGAATAGTTTTATAGATGATTCCAAAAACGGAACATTCCTTTTTCATAGAGACTTTATGGAATATCATTCGGATAGATTCGAGGATTTTTCTCTATTGGTCTATAATCAAGCGAAATTAGTAGCGGTTTTTCCGGCAAATATTAAGAATACAGAAATACACTCTCATCAAGGATTAACCTATGGGGGCTTGATATTAAAGAAGAGTATCGGTGGAGAGAAGATAAGAAATGTGCTTTCTGCGATTATGGAGTTTCTCCGTTCTCACCAAATCGGTGATTTATACATTAAGTCTATTCCGGTTTTTTATCATCAAAAACCATCTAATGAACTTGTTTTTTTCTTATCAGAATATGGCGCAGAACTTTATCGTCGAGACCTCAATTTAGCGATAGATTATAGTTTGCCTACTTCTATTCATAAAAGTAAATTGAAGCATTACGAAAAAAGAAAAAACATAGGTTTTGTCGTAGAGGAAGTGGACGATTTTTCTGAATTCTGGAATGAGGTGTTAATTCCGAGATTAGAAGAAAAACATGATACGAAACCAGTGCACACGCTAGAAGAGATACATACACTTAAAAAGAATTTTTCCGAAAGTATAGAACAATTTGTTATTCGTTTGGATAATGAAATTTTAGCAGGAATCACTGTTTTTAAAACTAAAGAGGTTGTAAAATCTCAATACGGTGCTGTTACTAATAAAGGAGAAAAACATAGAGCACTTGATTTTCTTTTTATATGCCTAATTAATAAATATAGAAAAGAGGGATATAAATTCTTTGATATGGGTACAGTAACTGAGAGTAATTTTGGATTACTGAAGCAAAAAGAAGAATTAGGTTGTGAAATTTATACACAGGATTTTTATAAGTTGAATTTAAAATTAAGTGATTTATGAAAGTTCCATTTCTAGATCTAAAGCGCATTAATGCTCCTTATAAAAAACAGTTGGAAGAGGCTTTTGGTGATGTTTTACATTCAGGACAGTATATATTAGGACAAAATGTAGAATCTTTTGAAAATGCTTTTGCACAGTATTGTGGTGCTAAGTATTGCATAGGAACCGGAAACGGATTAGATGCACTTACATTAGTACTTAAGGGATATATAGAGCTGGGTAAACTAAAAGAAGGAGATAAAGTAATTGTGGCGGCCAATACTTTTATAGCAACAATCTTATCTATAAAGCATGCAGGACTAGAGCCTGTGTTAGTGGAACCAGACGAAAAAACGTTTACAATTTGCCCAAATACAATTTCTGAAGCACTGACAACAGATGTTAAAGCTGTGGTTGTAACCCATCTTTATGGGCAGTTAGCAAATGTGGAAAAAATCAAGCAAATAACATCTCGAAATAATTTAATTTTAATTGATGATGCTGCTCAAGCTCACGGTGCCATAGATCATGTAGGTAAAAAAGCGGGAAACTTGGTAGATGCAACAATATTCAGCTTTTATCCTACCAAAAACCTAGGCTGCCTTGGTGACGGCGGAGCTGTTACTACAAATGATAACGCTCTAGCTATACTTATTCAAAAATTAAGAAATTATGGAAAAGTCAATAAATATGAACACCAACTTATTGGTTATAATTCCAGACTTGATGAATTACAAGCAGCTTTTTTAAGTGAGAAATTGACAGATTTGGATAAGGCCAATGCATTAAGAAGACAAATAGCAAGCGCATATATTGATGGTATTCATAATGATCTAGTTAGACCTCCTTTTTGGGATGGGACCTGTAATCATGTTTTTCATCTTTTTGTTGTAAGAGTTCAGCAGCGTGAAAAGTTTTGCAAGTATTTGGAGAGAAATCATATCGGATATTTGTTGCATTACCCTATTGCACCCCATCAACAGCAAGCGTCTCTGGTGAATCAAAAAAATCGGTTTAAAATTACCGAAAGAATAAGTGAAGAGGTAGTTTCTTTACCTATGTTTCCAGGTCTAACTGCAGACGAGATTCAATATGTAATTCAAAAGATTAACCAATGGACATCCTGATAAAATCATTTAATCGTCCTTATTATCTGGATAGATGCATACAGAGTATTAAAAAATATCTAAAAAACTCTACGGTTAATATAAAAGTACTAGATGATGGTACTCCTAAAAAATATCTGGATTATTTAGAACAAAAACATCCTGAAATTGATATAGCATTTTCTTCTAATTATCAGGAAAAATCAGCTTTTTGTGAAGGAGGTATTAAACCTTATAAATGGAATATTCCTATTGATTTTTGGGTTGAAGAGGTAAAAAAATCATCTGAATATTTCTTTTTACTAGAAGACGATAATTGGTTTGTGAAACCTATGGATATTTCTGAATTGAGTAACTTGCTAGTATCAGAGTCTACTTTGTTTTTGAAGTTGTTTTGGTTGGGGAATCCTGATTTAGTTTCTACTGAGTTTATTGAGCAGAAGAATGGAGTTTGTTTTTATGAACCAAAATTGTTTTCTAAACAGCCCTGGGTATATAACATGGTTTTTTATGGGTTTAATAATAGGTATTTTAGAAAAATCTTGAAACTTTTAAAAACCCCAAATTTTGAAAAGCATCTTCCTTACTATACTATTTATGCAGTTGCAGGAGCGGTTTTTAAAAGAGATTATTTTCTTTCTCTTTGGGATAATCATCAAAGTATTGTTGACGAAAGGTTGCAAATTTATAATGCGCTGAAGTATATTAAAAAAGAACATAAAAAAGTTACCTTTGCCAATACTCCTTCAGAAATGTTAAAAACAGGTTTTGTTTCTTCAGCCACCAACAATAACTATGAGCAGTCTACTCATACTGATGTTTTTGATATGTTTACCTTTAATAAAATTCTTAATGAGGCCTGGTATAATGGTGTGTTTGACGTTTCTAGAGATTTAACAAAAGATATTCAGCCTTCACAAATAAAAAGTGTTTTGTCTAGCTCCGATGTTTCGTTTACCAAATGGCAAACTTGGAGTAATAATTTTAAAGAACACTATACTTCTTTTGGGTGTAAAATTGATTAATATGAATTCATCCAAAGAAAAGATAGATACCTCTCATAAAACTATCCTGAAAACCTTAACGCTTTTTGGTTCTACTCATGTTTTTAATATGCTGTTAAATGTCCTTACTGTAAAATTTACAGCTATTTTTTTAGGGGCATCAGGATTAGGAGTTCTGGGTTTAATTAAAAATACATTAGAAATAATTAGATCAATTTCTAGTTTTGGATTAAATCTTGTTGCTGTTCGCGAAATTTCTTCGATAGATTCTAATGATAATCATGATAAGATTGAAACCTTATATGTTATTAGAAAAATAGCGTTCTATACGGGACTTTTTGGAGCAGTATTAAGTATTATTCTTAGTGGTGTCCTGAGTAAGTGGACGTTTGAATCTTCTAATAATTACATTTGGTTTATAGGGCTCTCTGGTTATTATATTATAGTTAATATGATAACCTATAGAGAATCAATCTTACAGGGATATAGGTTAATGCGCAAAATTGTAATAGTTAATATGATATCTAGTGCATTTATTGCTCTAATCACCGTACTACTATACTTTTTGTTAGGGATAAATGGAATAGTTCCCGTTATCGTACTTGGTAGTTTTATTAAATGGATGATCAGTTGGTATTATACAAGAACTTTTACCACGGGTACATTCAAAATGGAGAGAAAGGTTTTATGGAAAAAAATGAAACCTTTATTATCCTTAGGCTTATTATTATCGATAAATGTAATACTTGGAAAATTATGCTCTTATGTAATAAAAGTTTATTTAAATACTACAGAAGACTCATCAGTTTTAGGGTATTATGAGGCGGGTATTATTATTCTAATTTCCTATTTGGGTATTATTTTCTCCACAATGACTATTGATTTTTATCCGCGTTTAACTGCTATTAAGGAAGACCATAACGCATTGAGAAAATTTGTTAATAATCAGATAGAAATCGCCGTTTTGATTGTTACACCGGCAATTCTTCTTTTTTACTGGCTTGATGAATGGCTAATTCAAATTTTATATACTAAAGATCTTTTGCAAGTTGTGGAGATACTTAAAATAGGATTGCTGTCAGTGTTGATTAGGGCAGTTATATGGCCCTTGGGCTTTGTATTGCTAGCAAAAGGCGATCGGAAATATTATTTTTTCTCAGAAGTTTTAGGAGATTTTTTAAATGTTGTAGTTACGGTTGTATTTTATGAGCATTATGGGTTATTAGGTATCGGTGCTGCTTTAGGGTTAAATTATTTGATATATGGAGTTATTGTATATTTTTATATACATAAACAATATAAATTTAATATGATATCTTCAGCCAGAACTGTTATTGTTTCTTTTATTCTTGGAGGGTTAGGGTGTTTTCTTAAATTAGACCCCAATTTTTCATATTCGCATTGGGGTTCTTTGGTAATTTTTGCTATTTCCATCTTATATTCAGGTTATTTGTTAAATAAAAGAATTAATTTTTTTGATTTTGTGCGAAGTAAGCTGTAATTAGTTAATAAAATTAGTAATGTTTTGTTTATTATCTTTTTTGAATTAGGGCGAGTGGTATTATTTACAAAATTTCATCTCATATGAGTAATAGAAAATATTTAGTTTTCCATACCCTTGTAATATTGTTACTTCTTATCATTATTGCGGATAATTTGTTCTCTCAGGGCATGTTTATGGATGGATCTATTTATGCTACTATTTCTAAAAATCTATCAAATAATATAGGCACATTTTGGTATCCTCATTTTACAGAAACAATTGCTCCCCAATTTCACGGGCATCCTCCACTCGCACTAGGATTGCAGAGCATTTTTTTTAATATTTTCGGAGATAGTATTTTTGTAGAGCGTTTTTATGGACTAGGGATTCATATGTTGGTTCTTTTATGTATTGTAGCAATTTGGAAAGAAATTGGGAATGATAAAAGTACTTCTTGGGTTCCTATTTTATTGTGGTTTTCAATTTATGCTGTAAGATGGGCTGTATCTAACAATGTTTTAGAAAATACAATGATGTTGTTTGTCTGTCTATCGATAGTATTCTATCTAAAAAGCCAGAAAAAACATCGTTACTTTTTTATAATATTATCAGGTTTGGTATTATCTGCAGGGGTTCTAAGCAAAGGATTGACTTGTCTTTATTGTTGGGTTTTTCCTTTTTGGATTGGAGTTTTTAAAAATGATTTAAAGTTTAAAGACATTGTAAGAGATACGATAGTTTTGGTAAGTGTTACAATTTTGCCCATACTTTTATTATATCTTTTATCTAGTGAAGCAGCTGATAGTCTCACCAAATATGTAGAAATTCAGATAATAAATAGTTTGAACAATGAGATTACTGTAGATAGTCGTTTTCACATAATAAAATCTTTTATTGTTGCAATTCGTGAGCCAATAATTGTCTTTGTTTCGTTACTGCTATTTGTAAGACTATTCGTTTCAAAAATTCATTTTTCCAGAAAACAAATACGAAAATCTCTTCCCTTTTTAGTGGTATCTTTTTTTGGAGTATTTCCTATTATGATTAGTCTTAAGCAAAGTTATATCTACATTATTACTGTGTATCCAATCTTTTCAATTGGATTAGCTTCAATGATGGAACCTTCATTTTTAAAAATGATGGAGTATGTGAATACAAAAAAGAAACTTTTTAATGGTATACTGCTAGCTAGCACTTGTGCCTTGATCCTTGCTATATTTCAAATAAATAAAAATTTTGGAGCGATTAATAGCGATATTAATATAGTTAAGGATGTGCAGGAAATTATAAAAGTTGTGCCTGTAAACTCTACAATAAGTATTTCTCCTAATCTTTATAATCAGTGGCCTTTACACGGATATTTTGCCAGATATGCCAATATTAGTCTGGATGCTGATATCCAAAAAGTTCATAGTTATTTCTTAACGCAGGATGACATTGTTTTGAATAACATATCTAAAAAGTATGATGAGTTGGAATTATCCTTAGAGAATTATCGATTGTTTAGATTGAAACCGAAGTAAACTTTAAAAATTTAGTTTTGAAATACAGAAAACAATATTTAAAGGATAAAGGAAAATTAAAGTTTTTTGTAACTAGTTTTAATTCATGAATTATTCTGTTTGATAAAGCCTTTTTTTCAACATCCGTCTTTACTAGATTAAAAGCTTTCTTACAAACCAAATAGGTTGAATAATCCATGTTTCTTTGTTGTTTTCCTCCATACTTGAATGACGAACTAAGTGAGTTTTTTAGAACTCGTTTTTTTATAGCAACCGAATCAAGATATATATAATCAAAGTTTCTGGAAGATCTAATCCAAAAATCAAAATCCTCATACGCTAATGATTCATCGTAACCACATAATTGATCCATGACTGCTTTTTTTGTCATCATTCCCACCGGGTTGATATAATAAGAATCCAATAAAGATGCAAACAAATCTCCTTCCTTTGGTTTTTTTATAGCTTCTCTTTTTGTATTTATTTCAAAATGATATCCGATGTGATTACTATCTTCATCAATTAATTCTACATTACAAAAAGAAATACCCGGATTTGAAGTTTTTTTGATATAAAAATTGTTTAAGTGTGTCTCAATAAAATTCGGTAACAAAACATCATCTGTCGCTAAATCGATGATGTAGGTTCCTTTTGCTTTTTTTAAGGCTTGATTAAAAGAATATGTGTTGCCTAAATTTTGTTTATTCTCAATGAAAATAACATTAGGATTCTTTTTAATCCAGTTATGAATAACTCTTGCCGAATTATCTGAGCTAAAATCATCAACGATAATTATTTCTATATTGGAATGGGTTTGATTAATAACAGAATCTAAGCATTCTTCAATGTATCTTTCGTGATTGTAACAAAGGCATATTACGGACACTAACTTAGAATTATGCATTTTTTTAAGTAATAGTTATTAAAAACAAGATAAAAGAAAAAATATGGTTTTAACAAAAATTAAAACTTATTATTGCTATTTATTTGCATATGAATTTACCAAAAGATAATCAGGAGGTATCTGTTGATTTTGAGATATTGATTTCTACAATGTTTCGGACTACTTTACAATTTCTTGAAGATATGTTTGAAAAAAGGGAT
This sequence comes from Aquimarina rubra, assembly GCF_042684305.1. Classification (NCBI taxonomy): domain Bacteria; kingdom Pseudomonadati; phylum Bacteroidota; class Flavobacteriia; order Flavobacteriales; family Flavobacteriaceae; genus Aquimarina; species Aquimarina rubra. The sequence goes on from NZ_JBHULE010000019.1 coordinate 2,164,394, forward strand.
GATTATAAAAATTATAATATCCTTATTGTTAATCAAACAGATCGTAATAAAATTTTGGTTTCTTCTTTGCAGAATATAAGAGTTATTAACTCTTTCGAACGAGGTACTACGAAAAGCAGAAATCTTGCATTAAAAAATGCCATTGGAAATGTTTGCTTAATGGCAGATGACGATACAAAATACGTTTCTAACATCAAGAATATCATCATAGAGAGCCATCAAAAATATCCAGACATGGGTTTTATTTCTTTTGAAGCTGTAGATGAACAACTAAACCCTTTTACGGTGTATCCAAAAACGGGATTACATTCTAAAAAAACATTACAATCAATTTACACATTGGTAATAACATTTAAAAGAACGAAAATACTAGAAGCTAATGTCTTATACAATGAGTATTTTGGACTGAATACCATTTTCAATACTGGCGAGGAGTATGTGTTTTTAAGAGGAGCATATGATAAAGGGGTCAAAATTTTTCATGTACCTATCGTTATTGTTTCTCATCCTAAAGAAACTTCGGGAAAATTACAAGGAAATGATGATATAATTTTTTCTCGAAGTGCTGTTAAATATAGGTATACCGGGTTTTTTACATATTTGTGGTTGGTAAAATATATATTCTTTTTAGTTCGTAAAAAATATATATCTGTACGAGAAGTCCCGCATAAGTTTTTACAAGGTATCAAAGGGATCCAAAAGTATAAGGAGCTAAAGGCTAGTGATAAAATTTAAAGATATATGGAAATTGAGATCATAGAAATTCCTAAAATAAAAGATTTACGTGGAAATATTGCAGTAATAGAGAATGATGTGATTCCATTTACTACCAAACGAGTGTATTATTTGTATGATGTGCCCAGTGATGCTACACGAGGAGGACATGCACACATTGAGTTATCACAGTTTTTGATTCCGTTAAGCGGCAGTTTTGATGTGATTTTACACGATGGTAAAGAACAACAAAAAGTAACCTTAAATAAACCGGATAAAGGTCTTCTAATCAAGCCCGGAATTTGGCGAGAATTAGAAAATTTTTCATCTGGAGCGATTTGTTTGGTATTGGCTTCAGAAGTTTATCAAGAAGATGATTATATCAGAGACTTTGATAAATTTGTCTTATTTAAAACTAGATAAATGAATTCCAAAAAAATCGGTAATCGTGATTTGAATTTTTTTTAAGATTATTAAAATAACTCTTGGTTGTCTAATTAGAAATCGATGTTTCCAACTAAGGTTTTTATAATCGATGTTGTTAGAATACTTTTTGGCAGTACCAAAATCTCCAGCCGCTCTGTATTGCAAGGCAATTGAGTGTCTATTGGAGTCAAGATATTTTTTTAATGATGGATTCGTTAGCTCCTCCTTCTTAAACTTAGAAAAGTTTAAGAATTTTTTTTCTGCAACTTGTACTTGTTTGGATCTATTACTGGCATCTAGATTATGAACAGCAGTAATGTAAGTGGCAAAAGCAACTTTGTGTTTTAGCGCAATACGAATCCATAAATCAGTATCTTCTCCATGTGTTATCTTTGGGTCAAACCCGTTTAATGATATAAGTACATTTTTGGGCACAGCAGATACAGAAGAAGAGGCAATAGAATCAATACTGCTTGATTCGAAAAAATCATCAAGAATTTTAAAAGATTTACTAGTCGCACTAACATTTTTAAAGCTGGCTACAAGAACAGATTTCTGGTTAAATCTTTTTTCATAAGAAGTACTGTATAATCCAGCGTTTGGAAATTTTTTGAATAATCTAGATAGTATTTCAAGATGATTGGGATACCAAAAATCATCCGCATCCAGAAAGGCTATAAGTTTTCCGTTTGATTTTTCTATCCCCAAGTTTCGAGTATTAGAAACACCAGTGTTCTCTGTATAAAAATAGTGTATCCTATTATCATTAAATCTTTTCACAATTTTCTCACTACCATCAGTCGAACCATCATTTATAATGATTAATTCATAATCAGTAAAAATTTGATCAAGTGCAGACTGTATAGTATTAGCAATATGCTTTTCTTTATTATATAGAGGAATAATGATGGAAAAGAGAGGCATATAATTATTTTTGAATTTTGATAAAATAATACAAACGATACAAATCAAAAAGAAATATGCTTGGTCTATCTGATTTTATATTAGTAACAATACGGTTTTCAAATTTTTTAATCAACAAAAAAAACAAACCAGAAGTACAGGTTTTTTTGAGAACCGTATAAGCTCTTTGTATAGGTCTATAGTTTTTAGGAATCTTTAATTCTTTTTGAAGGAACAGGGTTGTTTCTATGGAAAGCATTGATTTTGTTACAAAGGAAGAATTTTTTTCAAGTCCCAAATGTATAGTAGGGTTGTCAATATGTAAAATCTTAGCTTCTCTTTGTTCTAGTCGATAAGAGAAATAAATATCTAATCCATATCTGTTTAAATCAATCTCTTTTAAAACTTCTAAACACATATTTTTCTGAATAAGAAAATTTTGAGAAATAATAGAAGTATAGGTGTTTTTATTTCTTTTGTCTACACTGTTTATTTCTTTTTTTCTACCATATAACCATCTAAGTTTTATGTCCGCATTGGGTTCATCGGATTGATAATCAACACCGCCAAAAATAATATCAACATTAGCATTGATGTTTTTTAGGAGATTTCTTATAAAATCTTTTCGTTTCGGTATTACATCAGCATCTAGAAATAATAACCAATCGTATCTTGCCATCTTTGCTAAATTCAATCTGGTAGCTGTTCTTCCAAGATTGTTGGATTGAATGATATAAGAACAGTTGGGGATCACTTCTAGTTGATTAGCATTGATCAATTCAGGTTTTGTCGAACAATCATCAAGAATAATAATTTCATAAGCACAATCTAATGTTTTTAGTTGATCAGTGAGTTCGTGTATTAGGGGAGTTACATCATAATTATAAACAGGAATTAAAATTGATAACATTTATGGATGTTTTACTAGAAGTTTATAATTATTTTTAGGACAAATTTGTAATTGAATCGATGAACCACCCAAGTAGAGATAAAATTGCCGATCTTATTTTTTTAAAACTCAAAGATAATGAAGAAGTTTTAAAGAGTCACTTTGATCATACGCGTGAAGGTATTGGTTTTTTTTATTTGGATGACTTGCTACCGAATGAATTGGCTGAAGAAATTTTTAAAAAGTTTCCTGAGATAAAAGACACAAAGGTTAAGAAGAGCATAAGAGAATACAAATATGTAGCTGCTCAAATGGACAAGTATCATCCTTTATTAGAGGAGGTTATTTACGCTTTTCAGGATAAGAGAATTGTTGATCTTATAGCTAGGATATGCAGTTATAGAAATGTTAAACCTGATGAAGACCTGTATGCGGGTGGAATTTCTATGATGGGCAAAGGAAATTATTTAAATCCTCATTTAGATAATTCTCATGATAAAGATGTAAAACTTTGGCGTGTACTTAATTTATTATATTATGTGACACCGGATTGGATACCTGAAAATGGTGGAAATCTAGAATTATGGCCAAAAGGATTAAAAACTGAACCCTTATCAATAAACTCGAAATTTAATAGGTTGGTGGTGATGACAACTCATAAAAATTCGTGGCATTCTGTTAGTAAGGTTAGGGTTGAAGGGGTGCGTTGCTGCGTTTCTAATTATTATTTTTCTTCGGAGCCTTTAGATGCTAAGAAATCTTTTCATGTGACTACATTTAGAGGTAGACCTGGCCAATATTTTAAAAATCAAATTCTAAAGCTGGATTCGTTCTTACGAATGGGAGTGAGAAAAATATTCAAAAAAGGGATTCGAGAAAACCCGCATGTATATAAGAAAGATGACTCTTAAACGATTATTCATTTTTTTTGTTTAGATATACTCCAAAAACAAAATCACTAGGGTTGTTTTTTAAGTACTCATCTTCAAATTCAAAAAGCCGATTAAGTACTTTTTCTTTTTCCTCATCCAATTCCATAAAGTGATGCGCTAAATCTTTAAGAACATTTGCTAATATATTACCACCGTATGAAGCTTCATACAATATTTGGTAATTGTTATGAATTGAAGGTGTGATTTGTGAAGATTCTACACATTCTGAAGGGTCCGCAAGGATCATTCTAATAATACCGGAACCATAAACTTTGTTCTTGTATAAATCCAATTTAAATCTTTTTCTATAAGGTTTTGGAATTAAATGAAGAGCTTCGTTTATTTTGGTTATTTGATGTTTAGGAAATTGTAATCGATCAGGCCCAACAAATTCATCAATAATTAATTTCCCATTGTTTTTTAATGTATTTTTTAATTGCTCTCTTAAAAGTTGATCGATGTCTTTGAAGTGATGTAGAGATGCGTGAAAATAAACAATATCAAAATAATTTTCCGGAAATTCATAATCATATAAATTTTTAACTTTAAAGAAAATATTTTTTAGATTTTCTTCTGATGCTTTGATACTTGCTTGTTTGAGTAGGCGGTCGCTAATATCAATGCATAGTATTTCTTCAAAATTATGATATGTAGCAAAAGCAAGTTCGTGGGTACACAAGCCACTACCTAGAGAAAGCATTTTTAGGTTTTTGTCTTCTCTAAAAAAACGTTTCATTACAAATTCTTCTGGTTCTGTATTAGGGTTTCCGGTTATTATTGTATTCCATCTTTTTCTAACTTTAGGAATGTTCCACCAATTAGATGATTGCTTGTTTAACTCGTTAAAAGCACTTTTGGTTCTTTTTGTATTATTTAGATTAAGTTTGGATACAATAAATGGCAGTCCACGTTGTCTGAACTTGGTATAAGTTTCTATAATATCATCAAGAGTGATTAAACGCATTATCTTTACTATTTTAGATGTTACCCTTTTCGTTGTACTACTTCAAAAACTTTATTGCCTTCGCACTTCAATGTTTTTGATGGGTATTTAAGTAGTAAGGCGTAATCGTGAGTAGCCATTAAGATGGTGTTGCCATTTTTGTTAATGTCTTGCAGTACTTCCATAACCTCTACAGAAGTCTGTGGGTCCAGATTTCCGGTAGGTTCGTCTGCCAGGATTAATTCTGGATCATTGAGTAATGCTCTAGCAATGGCGATACGTTGCTGTTCTCCACCGGATAGTTGATACGGAAATTTAAAATCTTTTGTTTTCATACCTACTTTATCCAATACATCTTCAATCTTACTGTCCATTGCTTTTTGATCTGTCCAACCGGTAGCCTTCAAAACAAATAGTAAATTATCCTTTACCGTTCTGTCATTTAGTAATTTAAAATCCTGAAATACAATCCCTAGTTTTCTTCTTAGAAAAGGAATTTGATTTTCCTTTAGTACAGCTAAATCAAAATCTACAATGCTGCCTTCTCCTTCTATCAATGGAATGTCGCCATAAAGCGTTTTCATAAAACTACTTTTTCCGGTACCTGTTTTTCCTATTAGGTATACAAAATCACCTTTGTTAACTTCTACGTTAACATCCGACAGGATTAAATTTTCTCGTTGGTAAATTGAAGCGTTTTTAAGGCTTAAAACCGGATCCGACATAGTATGAAATTCTGAGTTTATTAATTTTAGTAAAAGTAAAAAGTTTAAGCTACAATGTATTTATTAAAAATGTTTTTTTATCCACGTTGATTTTAAGTATTTTTCCAAAGAATTCATATCACCATACATTTTGCAATTTAATACTGTTGATTTTGCGTTATTTTTTCCAATCGTTTTTGTGTTGTATTGGTTTGTATTCAACAGCTCCATTAAAATTCAAAATGTTTTTCTTCTTATAGTTAGTTACCTGTTTTATTCTTTTTGGGATTGGCGGTTTTTATCTTTAATTTTTTTAAGCTCGATTATTGATTTTATAGTCGGTAAACAATTGAAAACTACTTTAGGTATTAAGAGGAAGCTACTTTTGGGAGTGAGTCTATTCTTTAATCTAGGTGTTCTTTTTGTGTTTAAATACTTTAATTTTTTTATAGAAACGTTTACAGAGGTCTTTTTGTTATTCGGCAGGCCCATATCTTACAGTTCCGCACAGCTTATTCTTCCTGTTGGGATAAGTTTTTACACCTTTCAGACATTGAGTTATACTATAGATGTATATCGAAAGAGAATCCAACCTACAGAAGATGTGGTTTCATTTTTTGCATTTGTTTCATTTTTTCCACAACTGGTAGCCGGACCTATAGAAAGAGCCTCGAATCTTTTACCACAGTTTCAGAAAAGTAGAATCTTTAATTATACCAAAAGTGTAGATGGATTGCGATTAATCTTGGGTGGCTTGTTTAAAAAAATGGTGATTGCAGATAACTGTGCGCTGATCGTCAATAATATTTTCGAAAATTATACAGATTATTCGGGTAGTACATTGTTTTGTGGAGCCATATTTTTTGGCTTTCAGATTTATGGAGATTTTTCAGGCTATTCAGATATTGCTATTGGTACTGCAAGATTACTAGGGTTTGACTTAATGAAAAATTTTAATTTTCCGTATTTATCAAAGAACCTTACAGAGTTTTGGAGGCGCTGGCATATTTCACTTTCTACCTGGTTTAGAGACTATGTGTATATACCTTTAGGAGGTAATAGAGTTTCAAATTCCAGATTGATCTTCAATGTCTTGGTTGTTTTCTTAGTAAGTGGTCTATGGCATGGTGCCAATCTTACTTTTTTGTTTTGGGGGTTAATTCATGGAATTGTATTGATAGTTACTGTTTTTGTTGGTAAGTATACAAAATTAGAAGCCTTACTTGAAACCCAAAAATCGATTTTTATTGATTTTTTAAGAATCGGAATTACTTTCTTTACAGTTACCATAGCCTGGGTGTTTTTTAGAGCAGAAACAATTACAGAAGCTTTTGGATATTTAGATCAAATCTTTTCGAAATCATTATTCTCAATGCCTCAAGGAAATAAAAAGTTTTTATTTTTTTTGATTTTATACATTTTTATCGAGTGGATTCAAAGAGATAGAAGCCATCTGTTAGACATATCCTATATAAAACTTAAGCCTATAAAATATCTTATTTATTATCTTACTGTTTTTATGATTTTTAATTTTGGTGCAGAGCTACAAACGTTTATTTATTTTCAATTTTGATGCAAAAGTTTCTGAAAAGAATATTGTTATTTTTGATACCCATAGTACTTGCTTGGGGTGCATTAGAATATTTTTATCGACATGTGGAATCAAACTATTCTTATAAGCATAAAATGGTTACCACCCATTATGATGAAATAGAAACTCTGGTACTGGGAGACTCTCACGCTTTTTTTGGTATTAACCCGGAATTCATAACTTCAGAAGCCTTCAATTTATCCCTTATAAGTCAATCCTTATACTTTGATGAATTACTTTTTAGTAAACATCAGGACAGTCTTAAAAACCTTAAGAATTTGGTGCTAACTATTGGTTATTATACTTTGAGTCAGCCCAAAAATGTGAAAGGTGATACGTGGCGTAAGTATTTTTATTATAATCAAATGGATATAAAAGCGCCTATTGTCTCTGATTTTGATATTAGAAAATACAGTTTGGCACTTTGCAGAAGATTTAGTTGGTCCACTGATCTACTTAGAAAATATATCCAAGATGGTACTATTGTTAGCTGTGATGAAAATGGATGGGGTAATTATTATATTGATAAGGGAAAGTTAACTTTACAAAAGCATGCTTTGCAAAGAGCAAAAGGTCACAAGGATGGTTTGATGGACTTTAGCCAAAATACTATAAAACTTCAATCTATAATTGACCGATGCAAGACGATAGGCTGCAAAGTTTATTTAGTTGAAATGCCAGTTCATAAAGATTACATTACTGCCTTGAATCCCGAAAAATGGAATAAAATTGAATCTGTCTGTAAGACACTAGAATCCAATAACAGGAATACCACTTACATCAATTTAAGAGAAGATTACAGATTAGAAGATTCAGATTTGTATGATGCAGATCATCTAAACCATAAAGGCGCAAAAAAATATACACAGATTATCAATGAAATTATATCTGATCCAAAAAATGGCTTCTGATGTAATTATCTCCAAAATATTTCGTTATTAAGATGAAGATTAGGGTATCTTTAACACAAAATTTATTCACGGGAAACGATATTTACTTTAAGAAAAATTGGTCAAGGGAAACCTTGAAATTTCTATTAAACCGGTATTCTGGTATCATCCGGAATCTAAACTTTGAAAGAAATATTTACATGAACAAATACATCACTTTGATGCTTTTTGTAGCGATCCTATCTTCAAAGATTTCTGCGCAACAATCGGCAATTTACACAAACGAACTAGTACTGTATAATCAGGCACTAGAGCTTTATAATAATAAACAGTTTCTGGCCGCTCAGAATTTGTTTGATAAAGTTAGGGATGCCGTAGATGATGAGAATATTGATGCAGAATGTACCTATTATATTGCCAATTGTGCGGTATGGCTTAATCAAAAAGGAGCGGATGCATTGATGGAAGAATTCGTAGTACAATATCCTACCAGTATTAAACGTAACGCTGCATATCTGGATGTAGCGAATTACTATTTTGATAACGGTAAATATGCATACGCTCGTAAATGGTATGACAAAGTTGATGAAGGTAATATGAGCCGTTCTGAAAAAGAAAAATTTAACTTCAATAATGGGTATGCATATTTTAAAATCCAGCGATTTAATGAAGCAAAAAAGTTCTTAACCAAAGTAGAAGAGACCGATAAATACGGTGCTCAGGCAAAATATTATCTTGGTTTTATAGCTTATGAAGGAGATAATTATCAGGAAGCAGATAAACTTTTTGATGAGGTAAAGGATTTGGATAAATACAATAAGAATTTATCGTATTTCCAGAGTGATATGAATTTTAAATCCGGAAAGTTTCAGGAGGCTATTAATGATGGATTAGGGCAGCTTCCTAAATCAAAACCTTCAGAAAAATCTGAATTGAATAAAATCATTGGAGAGAGTTATTTTAACCTGGGACTATATGATAAAGCAATTCCTCATTTGAAGGCTTATAAAGGCCGAAAGGGCAAATGGAATAATACAGATTATTATCAATTAGGATATGCCTATTATAAAGGAGGTGATTATACCAATGCCATTTCAGAATTTAATAAAATAGTGGATGGGCGCAATGCAACCGCCCAGAATGCCTATTACCACCTAGCAGAATCTTACCTAAAAACAGATCAAAAGCAACAAGCTTTAAATGCGTTTAAGAATGCTTCAGAAATGAATTTTGAAGCTAAGATTAAAGAAGATGCATTGTATAATTATGCTAAGTTGAGTTATGAGATTGGTAATTCGTATGAGAGTACGCCAAAAGTATTATTGTCTTATGCAGAAGCATATCCCAATTCCGAATTCAAAGAAGAGATACAGGAATTATTGATCAGTTCATATATCACATCCAAGAATTATAAAGAGGCAATGGACTTGTTAGAAGGTAGTCGAAATTTTGATGATAAAGTGGTATATCAAAAAGTTGCTTATTTCAGAGGAGTAGAATTATATAACGAAGCGAATTATACGGATGCCAAAGTATACTTTGATAAATCGTTGATACAACAAACAGATCCAAAATTTACGGCTAAAGCTATTTATTGGAAATCAGAATGCGATTATTTACAGAGTAATTTTGAAGAAGCTCTGATTGGATTCAAACAGTTTAAAGGAAGTGAAGGTGCATCAGCTACTACAGAGTATTCAGAAATAGATTATAATATAGGCTATACCTACTTCAAACTAAAACAATATACACAAGCTGTGGACTTCTTTGATACCTATTCTAAAAAAAGAGGTGTTGATGAGATACGACTAACGGACACATATCTTAGACTTGGAGACAGTCATTTTATTTCCAGTAAGTATTGGCCGGCGATGGAAGCTTATAACAAAGCAATTAAAAATGGGGGAGCAGATTCTGACTATGCACATTATCAGAAAGCAATTAGTTATGGTTTTGTAAAAAAGAATGATAAGAAGATCAGTGATTTGGAGATGTTTTTAAAACAATATACACGATCCACGTATCGTGATGATGCCATGTTTGCTTTAGGAAATACTTATATAGCAGAAAATCAAACCCAAAAAGGGATTGCGGCCTATGATCGATTGGTTAAAGAAGTGCCAAGGAGTTCGTATGTGCCCAAAGCATTGTTAAAACAAGGGTTGATTTATTATAATGGAGATCAAGGAAATAAAGCTTTAATAAAGTTTAAAAAGGTAGTAGCAGATTATCCTGGAACCGATGAAGCGATACAAGCAGTGAATACAGCTAGATTGATCTATGTAGATTTAGGCAGAACAGATGAGTATTCTAGTTGGGTAAAAGGATTGAGCTTTGTGGATGTAACCGATGCAGATCTGGATAATACATCTTATGAAGCAGCAGAAAAACAATTTTTAGAGAATAATAATAGCGCAGCTATTACAGGTTTCCAGAAATATCTGGATGAGTTTCCTAATGGTCTTCACGCATTAAAGAGTCATTTTTATCTCGCGCAATTGTTTTTCAAACAAGGAGATAAGCAAGCTACGATTCCGCATTATGAATATGTGTTACAAAAAGATAGAACAGAATTCACGGAACAAGCATTGGCAAGACTATCTCAGATCTATCTAGAGAATCGTAATTATGACAAAGCGATTCCTGTGTTAGAACGACTAGAAACGGTTGCTGATTTTCCGCAGAATATCATATTTGCTCAGTCTAATTTGATGAAATCACATTATCAATTAGTACACTATCAGGAGACCATAACATATGCTGAAAAAGTATTGCAGAATCCAAAAATACAGAATGATGTAAAAAGCGATGCGCAGATTTTTATTGCACGTGCAGCATTACAAACTGCAGATGATGCCAGAGCCAAAAGGGCCTACACAGAGGTTAGAAAAATTGCTACTGGAGAACTCGCGGCAGAAGCTTTGTACTATGATGCTTATTTTAAAAACAAAGAAGGCAGTTATAAAGCATCTAATGAAACGGTGCAAAAGTTAGCCAAAGATTATTCGGGTTATAAATTATATGGAGCCAAAGGCTTAGTTCTAATGGCTAAAAATTTCTATGGATTAGAAGATGCCTATCAAGCCACCTATATTTTAGAAAGTGTTATCAAAAACTTCACGGATTATCCGGATGTGATTGATGAGGCTAGATCCGAATTGAAAAAAATCAAAGCCGAAGAAGCAAAAACTAATTCATCCATCCAAACCGAACAATAATAATCAGTTATAAACTCGAGATATTTATGTCCAGATATATCAAGAAATTAATTTCTTTTACCTGTGTTTTTGCGTGTGGTATTACTACAATTACTTCTCAGGAAAAAGAAAAAGAAGAAGAGAAAACCATAGAAACAGAGCGTGTGGTTATTGTAAAAACGTATACACCAACAATTAGTGATGCGTTTAAAGTAAAGTCCACGCCGATACTTAATGATTCTGTTACCCAAAAGAAAAAACAGCTACGATATAGTATTTTTTCAGTTCCTGTGGCTTCTACATTTACACCTGCAAAAGGTAGAGCAGCTAATATAGATCGACCCAAAAAAATACCGTTGTATGATAATTATGCAACCTTAGGATTCGGTAATTTCACCTCGGTATTAGCAGAATTTTATAGTAATTTTCAGATCAACCGAACGGATAATATGGGGTTGTATTTACATCATAATTCATCACAAGGGGGGATTGAAGACGTACAACTGGATGATAAGTTTTATGATACTTTTTTAGATCTTAATTACACATCACGTACTAAGGATTTTACATACGGAATAGAAGTAGGAGCAGAGCACCAATTGTATAATTGGTATGGCTTGACCGAAATTCCTTTATTGACACAAGCAGAAATTGATGCAATTGACCCCCAACAGAATTATTTTGGGGCCAAGTTGGGAGGCAAATTGCAGTTTGATGATTTATATTTTAAACGAGCTTCTCTAAATTATCGTTATTTTGGAGATGCATTGAGTACGGCAGAACATCACGCGGTATTTACACCAACATTCGAGTTTGAAATTGCAGACGAATTGATTACTACTGATTTTATTATTGATTATTTAGGAGGAAGCTTTGACCGACCACTGGACCTGGTATTACAAACACCTAATGATTTCAGCATTCTTAATTTGGGAATACAACCTAGTTTGGTTGTATTGAGAGATAACTTAACTCTAAACCTGGGAGCAGCTGTATTTTATAGTATTGATAGTCAGAATAATGATAACGACTTTTTTATCTATCCAAAAGTTACTGCTTCGTATCGATTGCTGGATGAAGCTGTAATTGCGTACGGTGGTTTAGAAGGAGGATTAAAGCAAAATACCTATAGAGATGCAGTACAGGCTAATCCATACGTCTCACCAACCTTGTTCTTAACGACCACGCACAATCAATTTGATGCCTATGTAGGATTAAAAGGAAAAATCTCTGATGTAGTAAGCTATAATTTTAGAGGAGGCTATGCCTCTGAAGATGATAAAGCTTTATTCGTTAATAATAGACCACAAACCATACAATTAGAAGGCTATGACTTCGGAAATTCTTTTGCCTATCGCTATGATGATATCTTAACACTGAGTGGATATGGAGAACTAAATTTTAATATCAATAAAAAGTTTAAGCTCGGTGTTTCTGCAGAATATTTTAGTTATAATACTGATGATGAGCAGGAAGCTTGGAATTTACCGGAGCTAAAAGCATCTGCCTTATTAGATTATCAGATCACAGATCAATGGTTTGCCGGTGCTCAATTGTTTTATGTAGGAGAACGAAATGATATCGATACAACTATTGCTTTTGCACCACCAACTCCGGAAGCAACGATAACCTTGGATAGTTATTTTGATGCCAATGTAAACCTGGGATATCGATTTAATGATAAGTTATCTGTTTTTCTAAAAGGAAATAACCTTGCCGGGCAAAACTACGAACGCTGGGCAAACTTCCCGGTACAGGGAATACAAGTATTAGGTGGTGTGACGTATAAGTTTAATTATTAACAAGTTTTATAAGGAGATTTAGTTAAAAATATTTCTGGTTAAGGATAATACATTAAAAAACCCTATTTTATCCTTGTAATTGGAAATGCATTGAACATGAAGAGCGTTATTTTTTGGATGTTAGGTCTACTAACAGTATCCACTTTTGCCCAGGAAAACTTTAAGGTATATTATGAAGAAACGGATAACGGATATACCATCTATGCAGATAATGGTGAGTTTTGCCCGGTTTCTGTAGAGATTGATTTCAAAATTGAGAATCTTACCTCTAGTATTGGTGATATCAAAATTATAGAAGTTCCGGAACAGACGACCAAATTCTATATTGCAGACCTAACCGTAGTCGATAGAAAAAAAGCCATCAGATTAGGATTTAGTGTGCGCTATAATCACGGCAATCATTTACAGAAATCCTATGATACCGATTATGCATATCATTTACCTTTTAAAAAAGGAACAGAGCATATGGTGACCCAAGGATATAATGGTAAGATTTCACATGCCAATGAGTATGCGCTGGATTTTAGAATGCCGGTTGGCACACCTATATACGCATCCAGAGATGGCAAAGTAGTGCTGGTAGAACAAAGTTTTAATAAAACTTGTACAGATGCTGATTGCGCTAAGTTCAATAATTATATTCTGGTATACCATTCTGATGGAACCTTTGCAGAATATACACATATCAAAAAAGATAGTGCTAAAGTACAGCCAGGTGATGTTATAAAAAAAGGTCAACATATTGGATATAGCGGTAATGTTGGATGGTCTACAGGTCCACATCTGCATTTCATCGTATTTCTACAGCGATTTAATGATCGAGAGACATTACCGACAAAGTTCCTGGTGGGTAATGGTAAACAGCTCACCCGGCTAGAAGAAAAGAAAAGGTACAATAAATCCTATTAATATTTTACGTGTAAATAGTGTGTCTTAATATTTTTGGTTGGTTTTGTTCCAAATAAAAACTGTTTCTTCTTTAGGAGAAAATTATTAAATTTATAGGAACACAAAACTTCTTAATCATGAAATATTTAAAGTATTTACTGTTTTTAATAATAGTACTCGCACTGATATTCTTTGGAAAAGGAATGTTAACACCATCGGTGTCTTATGAAAGCGAAATAGTAGTCAATAAACCTGCCAATGAAGCTTGGGCAGTGATGTCTGATGAATCCAATTTACCAAAATGGATTGAAGGATATAAAAGAACCGAATTAGTAAGTGGTACTGCAAATACGGTCGGAGCCATTTCTAATGTATATGTAGAAGATAACGGTCAGGAAATGATGATGGAAGAGACCATCACAGCGCTGAAGCCCAATGAACATATGGCAATGACCTTTACCATGGATTTTATGGATATGGACTATGAAATACTTTTTAAAGAAAACGACGGAAAAACTAACATCTCTTCTAAATCAACCACAATGGGAAATGGTATTTTTTCTAAATCCTTGATTTCTTTTATGAAAGGATTTATGAAGGAACAAGAGGATAAGAACTTAAGTAATCTGAAAAGAGTAATTGAAGAAAACACCAAGAACTATTTTCCTGAGCCGGAAATAGAAACTCAAACTGTAATTGATACCACAGCAGTTTCTTTAGAGGAATAACAATAAGAATCATAAACCGGACTTCGAGAGCCTCAGTCCTCTGATTTCACGAATGCTGAGCGCAGTTGAAGTACAGCCCTCGTGTATTCCGAACCCTGAGTAAAGTTGAAGGGTTTGGTGTTCTCAATGGTTTATAACTAGCATGAATAGATTCTTCTTTTATAATAAGCGCTGAGTTCGGCGTAATTTGCTATCTTAGAATTTTACAGAATTTTGTATTCTATATACTGAGATATAACCTGACCAGAAAGTCTAACAATTAATGAAAATATTAAAAGAGGGAACATATTATGGAAAACAAAATTCAGAAGTTTCCTTTAATGGTATTCTACTATCTCAATATAAGTATACTGTAGAAAAAACAGCCTGGCACTATCACGAGAATCCTTATTTTATGTTTGTGCTACAAGGTAATATGATGGATTGTAATACCAAAACAAAAACCTTATGTCCATCCGGAAGCATAATGTTTAATAATTGGCAAGAACCTCATTACGGATCTAAACACTCTGAAAAAGCAAGTGGATTTCATTTAGAGTTTCAGAAGGACTGGTTCCAAAATAATGGAATAACTATCAATCTCTTAGAAGGAAGTCAACGAATCGAAAACCCAAGAATACATTTCCTTTTTGCAAAACTATACCGTGAATTTGTACTTTCAGATCAATATAGCGAAGTCTCGGTAGAGTTATTATTGTTACAAATCAGTGAAGCGTTAGGAGAAATAAAAGAAAGCGACTCCAAAAACATTCCTGATTGGATTATTAGATTACAAGAATTGTTACATTACGATACTTCGGAGCTTAGTCTTCAATATCTTTCTGATCAATTAAATGTACATCCGGTACATATTTCCAGAGCAGCACCAAAATACCTTTCCGCTAGTCTTGGCGAATATATCAGGCAACATAAAATCAAAAAAGCAATTCCTCTGATCTTGGATTCGTCAAACTCCTTAACCGAGATTGCCTATCAAACAGGCTTTTCTGACCAGAGTCACTTTAATCGTGTGTTCAAATCCTATTTTGAAATGAATCCCAGTTTTTATAGAAAAAACCTGAATAAAAATTTGTAATACCAATTTATTTGTAAAATGTCGTATAGAAAACGAAGCTGCTTTTTTGTGCTATGCCGCCGTGATGAATTTGCATAGCCTTAGCTAGGGAAATTTAGAATAAGAAAATAGCGCGAAGAATGAACAAGCATGAATACGTTATTTTATAATAAAATTGGTATCATGTTAATCTGATACAATTTTTTGAAGGAGTAAGGAAGTACTTTTGAATCTCATAAAAAGTAAAAAACTATGTTTAAAAATGTAATGACGGTAGTGCTTCTTTTTGCAGCCATACTAACAGGTTGCTCGCAAAAAGGAGTGAGCACCTATGAAGGAAACTGGGAAGGCAAATTAGCACATACAAATACCTTAAACTTTGATCTCGTTTTAGAAGAGTTGCCTTCTAATTTGTGTCAGCTCACAATTACGAATCCTGAGTCAACGATAAGCGAAATGCTAACTGTGACCAATACTAATCGTCTGGAGGGAAGTATTGATAATGATATTCATATAGATCTTTCTTTTACAGAGGATAAAACGGCAGTCACTGGATTTATAAAATCCGGTATTTTAATGTATCAGGTTATTTTACGAAAGACTGATGAGGTATATAAAGGTATTTGGAATCCTTTTATGGTAGATAACTTGCAATCACAAGCTATGTATTTAGGTGTAGAAAATAATGGAGATGGTAGTCTTGATATGTATCCGTTTTTTGGGGATCAACGATTCACAGGAACTTGGGTGAATGGTAGTGAAAAAGAAGGGAATGTTATCGTATTTAAAGATTATAAAACAGGTCTTAGATTTAGAGCTAAGCTCACGGAAGATACTATTGAACTAGAAACTTTATTAGGCAAGCAAACAGTAACGGTCACTAATTTTAAACGTTCTGATATTGATTTGTCATCCTTAAAACCTAGTGGTCCTAAAAATCAGAATGCAAATAGACCAGTGCAGCTGAATGATGGTTGGGCTACTGCAAGTATTGAAGATGTTGGGGCATCAAGCGTTTCGCTATCCAAGTTGATTGATGAAGTAAATAAAAAAGTACTGCCAAATACTCATAGTGTGCTTATTGCCAAAGAAGGGAAACTGATCTTCGAAGCTTATTTTGATGGACACAATCCAGATATTTCTCACGATCAGCGATCCGCATCCAAAAGTATTTCTTCTGCTATGATAGGTATTGCGATTGATGATAAGATCTTAGCAGGTGTAGACCAAAAACTATATGATTGTATACCTCAGGAATTTCACTATACCAAAGATTCTTTAAAAGCAAAGATCAATTTTGAAGATTTATTGACCATGAGTTCTGGATTAGATGTGGATGGTGATGCATCAGAGAATAACTATCAGAGTTCTGATCATTGGTTAAAAACTACGTTGGAAGCAAAAATGATACACGATCCGGGAACATATGCTAATTATGGATCTGCTAATCCATTTTTATTGGGTGTAAGTTTAGATCAAAAGTTACAATCTCCATTAGAATTGTATATGGAAGAAAAATTATTTGCTCCGTTGGGTATTACCAATTATATCATCCAGACAGAGAATACAGCAACTACACCTTATTTTGGAGGCGGTATGTATTTAACTCCAAGAGATATGCTGAAGTTTGGACAATTATATTTGGATAAAGGTCAGTGGAAAGGAAAACAAATCATTTCTGAAAACTGGGTAGAAGCATCCTTTAAAAAATACAGACGACTGCAAGATGCAAAAGATAAAAATGAATATGGTTATTTGTGGTGGCATAAAACCTATACGGTAGGAAGTAAAAAGATTGCATCGATCGAAGCAAGAGGTGCAGGTGGTCAATATATTTGTGTGATTCCAGAATTGGAGTCCGTGGTAGTAATCACTTCCGGTAATTACAGAAACCGAAAACTATTACAACAACCCGAAAACATTCTGGAGCGATACGTTCTTCCAGCAATCATCAAATAAATCGGACTTCGACTCCGCGATTGCTGAGCTTGTCGAAGTACAGTTCTCGGACATCCCGAACCCTGAGGTGTCACACCGAGCCTGTCGAAGTGCTCAAAGGGTGAGTCACACACCAAAACCAACAAGACACATCTTGCTGGTTTTTTTATTTGGGGAAATTTACGTTTTTTTAAGGCTCGTTTGTAGTTGGAATTTGTTTAAGCTAGGGTTTGGTGGTGGAGTAACAAACGTAAAATTAAAGTATAGAAATAATATAATACGTTCATAATGCGAGCATGTCGGCTTTCATTTGCTCAACGTTGTCTAACATCATCTTAAAAGTTAATATGTTTTTGATAAAAGATATTGATCAAAAATAAAATCTAAATGACAAATACTATATTTGTTTATTATGAAATATGCAATAGACTTATATAGTGGTATAGGAGGGTGGACAATGGGAATGAAATTGTCAAAAATAAATAATGTAGCTTCGTATGAATGGTGGAATGAGGCTAATCAAACTCATAATTTAAATTTCAATACAAATCATAAGGAAATCAATATAAGACAAATTAATCCTAATGATTTAGACTTTGAAAATAAAATTGATTTTGTTGTAGGAAGTCCTCCTTGTACACAATTTTCATTTGCAAATAAAGGAGGTAATGGAGATTTAAAAGATGGCCTAGTTGATATTTATAAGTTTCTTGAAATAGTAGAGCATTTAAAACCAAAATATTGGGCAATGGAAAATGTTCCTAGAGTTGCAAGTATTTTAGAAAAGGAAATTAATGGAGGTGCATTAAAAAAATTTAAGAAACTAGTTAAGGTTATAAAAATTGTTGACTCAGCAGATTACGGCGTTCCTCAAAATAGAAAACGAATGATCGCTGGTGATTTTCCTTTAGATTTATTTGAATCATATAAAGAACAAATTAATGAAGTCACATTTGGACAAATTTTAAACTCTTTAAAGCAAGAAGTAATTATTGATCCAAATTATGGTTATTCTATTTCTCGTAATGATATAACAGAACTTGAAAACGAGGTGAATTTGACTTCACAAGAAGAACGTATAAATAGAGATGCTAAAACATTTCATCCAATTTATAATAAAATGTCATTCCCTGATAGATTGGATAGGCCAAGTAGAACTGTTACAGCTACTTGTACTAGAGTTTCCCGTGAAAGTATAATTGTTGAGTCTAACAATGGTTTTAGAAGACTAAATGTTAGAGAGAGAGGTGTAATTCAAGGGTTTCCAATAACTTATCAGTTTTACGGAAGAACTTTAAATGCTAAGTTCAAAATGATAGGTAATGCGGTACCCCCTATTTTAACTTATTATATATTCCAAAGTATGTTAGAAACCCCGCTTGATGAATTAAAGCACCCTAAAGAATCTGACTACTATCATAACCATCCCCCGTTCAAGGCATATGACTCAAATTTGGGATTGCCAAAAAGGAAGTTTCCAGCAAATAGAAAATTTAAATTTGCAGTTCCATCATTGAGATATGGAAGTGGTGTTAGATTTGAACTTTCAAATGATCCAAAAATGGATAATATACCTTGGTCATTTAAATTCTTTTATGGTAATTCAAAAAGTATAAAAGAAATACCTTTAAATTCAGATATTAAAAACACCTTAGCTCCAATTGTAAATACAACAAAAAATGAAATATTTAATGATTGTATAAATGATATTGAGAAATCATTCAATTCTATAGATTCATCAAACCTCCAAGAATTATGGACTTCTTCAGAATTAAATAATAGTGTTTTTGATTTTTTAGATGAGATTGGTAACTGTGTAGAAAAAATCTTAAACGAAGCTGATTTTAGTGATGTCGATTCTAGTCTAGTTAGTGCAATAGTTCGAGAAGACAATAAGAAACTTAAAGAACATCATCAAAGTGTTTTGACTGGCTTCTATTTTCTTTCAAGTATAAATAATAAACTTTTTAATTAATGAAAATAGGTGCAATGTATTCTCATCTCAACGGCTTTGAATGGATTCAATACCATCAGAAAGCCATGTGGGATGAACTAGAACAGATAATTAATACAATAAAAGCCGAAGACTATAGAACTAAAGTTAGCAAAGAAAAGACAATGAAAGGTAAAAAACTTTTCAGCCCAACTGATTTGAACAAGAAAATGAAGGATGATTTTGAAACTTTAGGTTGGTATGAAAGTAGAACAAACTACTGGGTAACTGATGACTACAATTTAATCAGTCGTACAATGCATCTTAAAGCTGAAGATCAAAAAAATATAATGGAACAAGAAGGAAAAACTCCTATTAGATCATATAATCAAACAGATTTTGTAAAAAATAGAATAGCAGTAGAAGTGCAGTTCGGTAAATACAGTTTTATTGCGTACGACTTGTTCGTTAAACATCTAGCTTTTTATGTGGGAGATACTATTGATGTAGGGATAGAAATTTTGCCAATGAAATCAATGCAAACCGAAATGTCTTCAGGACCTGGTTATTATGAAGGAGCTTTGTATGATCTAGCAAGACAAGGAAGAGGAGTACCGGCAGTTCCTCTTGTTCTTGTTGGGATCGAACCATAATAGGAACCAATTCTAACAATGTAGACATTGTAAATTCTCCCCCTTCAGGAAGCAAACGCAACATACATGAAACGTCCCAAAAAACCACCCCACAATCCATCCAAAAAGTTAAGAAAAAGATAAAAACCTGATATCATCATTTTTATCTTTAATTTTGGGTAAACACATTTCAAACTCAACACCTCATGAAAAAAGTACTTTTTATTAGTCTTAGTACACTCCTATTCATTTCTTGTCAAAAACCTAAAGAAACAGCAGACTTACTGGTTTTTAATGCCAATGTATATACCGTAGATGATACACAACCCAAAGCAGAAGCTTTTGCTGTCAAAGATGATAAATTTATTTCGGTGGGTAGTTTAGGAGAGCTAAGCAAAACTTATACATTTACAGATTCTGTGGATGCAGAAGGCAAAACTATTGTACCCGGTTTGATTGATGCGCATTGTCATTTTTATGGATTAGGATTACAACAACAAAAAGTAGATCTAACCGGTACTACCAGTTATGATGAAGTATTGGCGCGTATCGTTGATTTTCAGAACAAGAAAAAAGTATCTTTTATCACCGGTCGTGGTTGGGATCAGAATGATTGGGAGATCAAAGAATTTCCAACCAAAGAAAAACTGGATAGTTTGTTTCCAGAAACTCCTGTGGCAGTAACTAGAGTAGATGGTCACGCGATGCTGGTGAATCAGGTAGCACTAGATCTTGCTAAAATAGCGGTAGACACGAAGGTGTCCGGTGGCGAAATCATTCAAAAAGATGGAAAACTAACAGGAGTGCTGATCGATAATCCAATGGAGTTGGTAGAAGCCATCTTTCCGCAACCTACGGTTGCAGAGCAAGTGGCAGCACTAAAAGATGCAGAAAAGATTAATTTTAGTTATGGATTAACAACTGTAGATGATGCCGGATTAAGTCCGGATGTAATCACGGTTATTGATAGCTTACAAAAAGCAGATCAGTTAAAAATCAGGATGTATGCGATGGTGAGCAATGTACCTGCGTATGTAGATCAGTATCTAAAGCAAGGAGTTCATAAAACCGACAAACTTAATGTATCTTCTTTTAAAGTATATGCAGATGGTGCGCTGGGATCTAGGGGAGCGGTATTAAAAAAACCATATTCTGATAAGGAGAATCATCACGGAGCAATGGTAATTGGCGTTAAAGAGTTTAAAGCCTTAGCAAAACGACTGGCAGGTTCTCCTTTTCAGATGAATACCCACGCGATTGGTGATTCTGCCAATGCAGTGGTGATGAATACCTATTATGAGGTGTTAAAAGATAAATCCGACAGAAGATGGCGGGTGGAGCACGCACAAGTAGTGGCTCCGGAAGAGTTTGAAATGCTCAATGACAATTTGGTGATGAGTGTACAACCAACACATGCCACCAGTGATATGTACTGGGCAGATGAGCGATTGGGTGAAGAACGTATCAAAGGTGCCTATGCGTATAAACAATTATTGAATAAAACGGGTAAATTAGCCTTGGGAACCGATTATCCTGTAGAAAATGTAAGTCCGTTTTATACTTTCTATGCTGCGGTGGCTCGTAAAGATCTAAAACAATATCCAGAAGGAGGTTTCCAAAAAGAAGATGCATTAACCAGAGAAGAAACGCTTAAAGGAATGACGATCTGGGCAGCCTACAGTAACTTCGAGGAAACAGAAAAGGGAAGTATTACCAAAGGTAAATTTGCAGACTTTGTGATTCTGGAAGAAAATATAATGGAAATCGAGGAAGATAAGATTCCGAATATCAAAGTACATGCAACTTATGTTGGTGGGGAGAAGGTATTTAAGTTATAAGTGTTCAGTTTTAAGTGTTAAGTAAAAGTTTTAAGTACAAAGTGGTAATGAGTAATCATTAGAAAAGAATTAAGAAGAGAACAGAGATCAATATACAATATTCTGAACAATTTGTCTAAAACTAAACCCCACACTTCAAAACTTAAAACTTATCATTTAAAACTTACAACTTAAAACTACCTTCCTCCATTCGCCTGTAAATCAGCAATGCACAAAGGATCTAACTCTGGTACTCCGTTGCCAAGCATGTCCATCATTCCGTTTCCGAATTCGATAGCAGACTCCATTAAGCAATTTTGTACGTTACAATGTCCTCTGGATACGGTGTTTTCATGTTGAGACTGTAAAGGTGTTCCAATATTGACCAATCCCATTAGATGTGAAAACTCGTGATTGAGTGTAGCGGCTTCAATTGTAGAAAGCATAGGTGCATTAGGATTAGCGCTCAGATTACGCAATGTACTTTCGTAAATAACGATTGAAGTGTTTAGATAAGCGGTGCCCAAAGTGACTCTGGAACCATCATCAGCGTCATTCGTGCCGTCTGCAAAATAGATATATACCGTAATTTCATCTCCTTCGTTGAATGCGGTTCTGGTCGTGGTTTCAATTTGCTTTATTTTTTCAATATTAAATGGAGATAAACCCGAAGAAGAAACTGTACGTTGATTGATTGTGATTCCATCAGGCTTAAACAGACGTTCTTCAAGAAAACTTCTAAACGTATTGATAGCCGCTGTGGTTGGTTCAAATCCCTGAACAGAGACTATTTCTATGGTTACTCCTCTAAAATTTGTATCACTTAGCAAATCATTGGCCGAAGTTCCAAGAGGTTGTACATTCGGGGACTCAATCGCGGGAATTAAATTATTATCGTCATCATCAGAACATCCAACCAGTATAAGAGATGTAAATAAAAGGATACTTAAGAATTTTGTAATTTGCATATAAATTGATTTTCCAGAGGTAAGGGTTAGTAAATAAACGAATTTATGAGATATTTAGTTTTTGTTTTAACTTTATTTTTAACAGTTACCGCATGTTTTGCACAAAGATCGTACCACGAAGACGCAATTCGATATTTTGAATTAAACGGAACCGAACAGCAATATGACACGGCTATAGATCAAATGTTTAGCTTGTTACAACAACAGTATAGCAATCAGAATGTTCCTGATAATGTATGGGATGAATTACAAAGTAATAAGACAGATGCAATTACTAATATTAAATCACTGTTAGTATCTGTCTATCGCAGTAATTTTACTCACGAAGATATTAAACAGCTCATCATATTTTATGAATCCGAAACAGGCAGACAACTGGTAAAAGACAGAACACAACTAAGTGACAACCAAAAAAACAAATTATCTGATTTTTTTAATTCTGAAGTAGGACAAAAAGTTCAGAACCAAAGTGACTCTTTGAGATCAATGGTATCCGAAGTTAGTGAACTGTGGAGCAGAGATTTATATAATGAAACGATTCAGAAATTAAAAACTAAAGGGTATAAGCTGCCTTAGTTAGTTTAGCCAGATAATCGTTGTTTTCTCCTTCTAATACTAATTCGCAAAGAAACCCATGAGCATTAGCGGCATTTTGTAATGTGTTATAATCAATATATAACCAATCGAACCAATCGGATTCTTTGTTTTTATATTTCAGTTTATATTGCATTTCACCATAATAACCGGCAGAAGCATCTACCCAAAAACTTCCATCTTCTTCTGCAAACAAATAAGAAATGTCAGAAGAATCTATCAGAATCTGACCATTAGGTTTTAGAAGCTTTTTGATCATTGAAAAAAAATGATCAATGTTGGTGAGTTTTCCTATGATTCCGCTTCCATTCATCAGAAATAAGAGCGTATCATACTGTTCTTCTTCCATATTAAAAACATCCTGAACGGTAGCATTGGTGATTCCTCTTTTTTTACAAATTTTAATAGCTCCTGCAGAGATATCGATAGCGTGTACATTGAGTTTTCGATTTTCCTGAAGGACTAAACTATGACTTCCGGCACCGCAACCCACATCGAGAATATCTCCATAACAGAGATCTAATGCTTTTTGTTCTATTTCCGGCATTTCTGCATACGTTCTAAACAAATAAGGGACCGGTATGATATCATCGTCAAAATCCGGAGCTTGTACTACGATATCTTCGCTATATTTTTTGTTGTAAAAATCTTTAATAGCATGCCCAAAAATATCTTTATCAATCATTATAGTTTTTAATTGAAAATTCGTAATTCATAATTCGTAGTTTTGTGCTATGCAAGAATTCATAGATCAATTACCGAAACTGGCCAAAGATAAGCAGAACGAGAATAAAAAGTATTTTGCAAAGCTGAAAAAGAAGCCGCCTAAGAATTTGGATACGTTTATGCAGGATTTGCATACCAAAGAGTTTCAGAAAACAGATTGTTTGGAGTGTGCCAATTGTTGTAAAACTACAGGGCCACTGTTTACGGATATTGATGTGGACCGAATTTCGAAGCATTTAAAAATGAAGTCTCACCAGTTTGAAGAACAGTATCTAAAAAAGGATGAGGATGGAGATTTTGTTTTGAAGGAAGTACCTTGTGCTTTTTTGGCTGCGGATAATTATTGTTTGATTTATGATGTTCGACCAAGGGCCTGTAAAGAGTTTCCTCATACTGATCGAAAAAAGTTTCATCAAATTTCTGACTTAACAATGAAAAATATAGCCGTTTGTCCAGCTGCTTATAATATAGTAGAGAAGATGAAGGAATTAATGCCATTAGAACATAAAAGTAATCGACGAGCTTAACGATTAGTCTGATTGTTTAATTTTCAAGAAGACTTTTTCGTTACTAAAACCTTGATAAATTCATCATATTCGAACTCTTTAAGTTGGATTTTATACGCCTTCCACAATATGAATCTATCATAATTAGTTGATATTGTGGTATATTCCATTCCATCTTCTCCTATAATAGTCTTCGTATACTCAAATGCGTTGAGTTCTTCCTCTGATTTTAGATGATCATTGTTATATATGGATAGTAATTGTTCTGTTTCATCATTGTGGATTGATAGAGTGATCTGCACAGATGCTTTTGTTATAGTTCCATCTACCGAATTTTTATGAGAGAAAAATCCTAAAGAAATAGATAGACCGTCTTCAAAAACTATTGTTGATCCGCGATTAATTTCTATAATAGATCCGTATTTCATTTTTACATAACTCCTTTGTTTTGACCATATAAAAAACAACTAAAAAGTAGAATATGGATTAGAAGCCATTTTTTGAGCATTGCTGGTGATTTTAATTATAAGTTTCATCAAAATAATCATCGTCCAACATATATTCTGCGATTACCCGAAGTAATACTTGTCCCATTTCAAAATTTTGTGCTTCTTCGATTAAGACTGCTTCGCAATCACCATGTGATACAAAGTATAAGGTAGGTTCTCCTAATTGATTCATCTGTCCGGGATGAGCGATCACCCAGTTTTGACCATAACCTATAATTTCTTCGGTATCTTCTACTCCATATCCATTTTCTTTTAGAGAATTTATAAATTCTTCATTTTCTTCTTCGGCTTCTTCTAAATATGAATAGTCCCAACTTTGATCTATGGCAAACCCATTTTTCTGAATCCCATTAAAACCCAGATAACCACCTCCAAGTGATTCCCATGCAATTCCGTTATGCATTGCGGCAAGATCTACCCATGACGCAGGTCCTTTTTCTGCTTTAAAAGGTGCTTTACATTCCAAAACTACTTCTTCATCATCATATTCTGCATGCTGAAAGGTAAGCAACAGCTGCTCATTATTTACTTCGGCTTTGATAAATTGTGTGATGATACTATCAAGAATTCCTTGGTCTTCTTCTGTTTTGGCCATAAAACCAAGATGTTCACGGATTGCCTCTTTGTTTTCTTGTCCGCCAATAAGATGTTGCCACATAGTTGTTATATTTTAATTCAAGTATTTAAAAAATGAAGTGTTATAAAGGAAGTTTTGCCATGATGTCTAGTGCCTCGGTATGATCAGGGTCCAATTGTAATGCTTCTTCTCCTGCGTGTTGTGCTTTTTTATACTTACCTGCGTCAAAATAAAATCTGGCCAGAATACCATAATTTTGTGCTGATGGTTCTATCTCAACACATTTTTTAATTAGTTTAATAGATTTCTTGAAGTTTCCCTGACTTGCCGGATACCCGCTATAACCTCTCATTCCATTGGTATATTCCGGATCTACCAAATAAGAGAGTTGTGTAAAAAATTCACCTCGTTTTGGTAGTATTTTAGCGACTTGAGTAATCATTCCCATATTATTGTAGGGATTAGGATTTGTCGGATCTACCAGCATGGCTTCATAAAACTTTTCTGCAGCTCCGTCAAAGTTTCCCTGACCAAATAAACCGTTTCCTTCTTGTTTTATTTGCTCAGATTGGCCACGATCTGGATTCGTTTTTATAATTGATAAGTCATCCAGTTTATTTGCTACACGCGTTAGCTTGTGTTCTCTTTTTGTACTCAGAAGAAGTATTTCCATTGTTGCAGGCTCTTTTCCTGTGTTAGTATTAAGAAATAAGACACCATCAATTGGGTGAAAAGGACCTTTGTGTGCTTCTTTACCAATAAAAGCAAATGGAATTAAATCATTTTGATCCCAAAACCAGAATGATAATAATCCATCTTTTAAAAACTTATCTTGTCCATCTACCCAAACTATATCTGCAGAAGAGATATTGATTTCACATAGTTCGGCAATGTACGAAGTAAGGTTATATCGAAGCGGTTTTCCTATTGCAAAAAAATCAAAAAAGAATATGGGTTGATCGCCTGAAATACCTTGCCAGTTTTCATTTTTAGCAATTTCAATCTGATGCGGTCCTATATCTGTTCTAAATGATTTAGAGAGTTTTTTTAGTTTTTTCATGTTTTATCTTCTATGCTGTATTGATTTAGATTGAAATTTTATTAATGATAAAACTGCCAAATTCCATTTTTACGACCAATGATACTTTTAAACCCCACGGGAAATTCGTTTTCGACAGATGTACGGAATAAAAAGCTTCCATCTTTTCGTTTTACTTCAAAAAGTTTTCCATTTGCAATTGGAACCAATTGAATATCGATTGAATCAATGTCATCATATATGTCTTGATCTGTAAATGCCATTTTTAGGCCTTTTGTCCATTCTTTGACTATTTTTTCTTTTTGGGTTCCTGGTTTAGATACTAATTCGTAATTAATGATAGGATCTGCTGTCTTTATCATTTTTTCAATATTATTCTGTTGCATTATTTTGTAGAATTCCTTAGAAAAAGCAATAGCCTCTTCTTTACTTTTTTTATTATCTATGTTGTCAGTATCCATCCATGACCATCTGATTCTATTTGAAGATAATGTTATTTGTTTATGAATAGGAGTGTCATCATTTTCAATTATGATTTTTAAAAGTGTTTCTCCACTGTCTTCTCCGGTGATTTCGCCTTTAGAATATTTTACCAAACGAATAGTTGTAATTCCTTTTTTTGATAATGGATATATAGAGAGCGTATTGATACCTGGAATTGCATAATGATCAGCAGCAGCAAAAGAATTTCCATAGCCTTTATCTGTAATTGAAATTTTACTAATTGGGATATCATTAAACCGGACTTCTACATTACTTCCTTTTTCACCATATAATTCTACATACAAAAGTTTTTCTTTTTTGTCTTGATTAATGATCATACGCTTTTGTGTTATGTTATTGGAGAATGCCAAGTTATTACCGAAGTAGCCAACTACTAATAATAATGACAGAAAACTCAAAGTGTTTTTTACGTGGTTACTTTTTTTTATTCTCATTTTTTATAAAATTGGTTTTGGTTTTGATTTATACAAAAAACAACAGATAAGATCAAAAACAGACTACTTTTATTTTCTTATTTCAATAAACTCCTCTCGTTCTATTTTTTCACCCAATAAATTTGTTGGTAACATATCTTCTGGCATCCTAGCATAATGTCCACTTAGTGTAGAGAGTACTTCTCCGGTTTCTTTGTCGATTTCTTCTTCAGAAAAGCCTCCACCCAAATAGGGATCTCTTGCTGAAAAATCGACCAAGTAGTGTTTTTCTTTTTCGTAAATGATTGTTGGTGACCATCTTTTTCCTTTGTTAAAAATATCAGTACGGGTTCCGTTAGGATTCATTAAGAAATTAATGACTTTTAAATGTTCTGATGTTGGTTGATAAAAAGTAGTATTTTCTCCATCATTACTTACGCTACTTTTAGAAACGAATAGAGATGGAAACTCTACCAAAATACCTGAATAGTAACTAGCGTTTTTGGGAAGGTACATTACATTGTATCCAAAATCAACCTGCACCCTTTTGTGACTTGCTTTTACGGTAATAAAATGAAAATCTTCTTTCAAGATTTCTGATACTTCCTGTTCATTTAGTTTATCCAAAGCCAATTCAATGATATGATCTCTGCCCAATTCAATTAGCTTTTTTACTTCTTCATTTGGTTTCATACTTTGAGAATATGTCATTTGTATTAGTACTAGATATAACAGGAAAATGCATTTCATTTTTAATTGCTAGTATTATGGTTTTATAGTCATTTGTAAGTTTACAAGGTAATAAATGACCCGATTTTATCAAGTATTATCTAAATCTAATGTCATGGAATTTGTTGATTACTTTCGGGTCATACTTTTATTTACTTGGACAATAATTTCTTTTTTATGTCTTCAATATCACGAGAAATTATAATGCCTGGAATTTTCACTGGAAATCCAATTTGTCCTAGGAACGTTCCTTTTACACCATCGTGATCATAAGTACGAAAACTAACGCGATATAACCCTCTTGCTAACATGTTTAACGGGTCGTTCGTTTTGTTAATAAACCGAGCCTCTTCTGTTGTGTCATCATCATCATCTAAGTGAGCATTTGGATACATTTCTGTCCAAGTTGCATTTTCAATATTACTTAGACTTATGGCTTCTGGATTTTTAATATTAGAGCGATGTAGCGAGATAAATTGATCTAAGATGTCTTTAGAGTTAGCATTTTTATTATAATCATCAGATGCTACTGCATTTTTCACCTTAATTTTTCCTACTGGCGATTTCATTCTTACTCCAATTTCATTAGCAGCAACAGGAATCCAAACATATACATAATAATTTTTATTCCCTTCTACCACTTCATCTTCATTATTTCCATCAACATATTCCAGATATGAAGTCATATGTAGATAAGGAACATTAATTTCTTTAGGGCCGATTTTTTTTACGATGGTACTTTTGAATTTTTTTAATTTTTGAGCTTGCAAAGATATTGTGCTTCCTAAAGCTACAAACACGGTTAGGATTAAGAGTTTTGTTTTCATATTGTAATAATTTGTGTGGTTTTAAATTTTATTTGGTTAAAAGTGGTAGTACTGAAATAAGCGTGATTAATAGTAAAGCTAGAATGATACCGCTAAAGTGATACCACGGAATTTTAATCTTTTGGTTTTCAAAGTATTCGAAACTTTTGAGAAGTTCTTTGCTTTGGAATTCTTGTTTTTCAAAAACTCCTTTACAATGACTACATATCGAATACACTTTTTTCCATAATGGAAAAAACGGAATCCAAAATATGTGAAAGTATTTTCTATATCCTTGAATCCACATCTGATTTTCGGTTTTACAAAAAGGACAACAACCTCCATCAAGTTTTGCCGGATGGATCGTAGAAGAACTTGTTCCGAATATAATCATGAGAAACCAGTATTAGTTAGCTATTCTTTTAGTTGGAAACTTTACTTTAGTTAGGAATAGGAGAGAGAAATACATCTTATTGGAAGGTTTCTTTCTCTCCCCGTTCTTCAACTAACTAACATTTTATGTAAAGAAAAGGAATGAAGCTACGATCATCCATCCACCTACGATTAGCCCAAAGAATCCAAGTTTTCCTTGTTTTGGAGCTAATTTGGCTCTCAGTTCGTTTGCCTTTTCTTTTGCTGCTTCATTTTTAGATAAGAAAAATTTATTGATAAGCCCGAAACCTAACATAAATCCTAACACCGCAGAAATAATGTTACCTGCTAATAATGTCACCCACCAGATTGGATATGTAGTGAGCCATCCTAGATTTAGAATTGCGGAAATGATTCCCCAAACTCCCCAAAAACAGAATACAAGTCCAATCCATCCTTGATAAGGTTCGATTTTTTCTAAAAGTTCTTTTGCGTTAGGTTTTTTTGAAAGCAATAATGATGGTACTGCTAAAATGCTTAATAAAATTAATGAGATTCCCCAGATCATATCTTTATGGTTTTATAGGGTTAGTAATTAGTTAATGTTATAAGTTTTGATGCGATGTTTATCAAAAACTACAGTACAAAGATGGGTTATATCTAAGCTGAAAGGAACACCCTTTTTGGTGAAAATGAGCACCCTGAAAACAGTGAGAGAAGTTTTTTTCAAAAGCACTATTTTGCAGTTGTATATAAATCAGTACAAAAATGAGTAGCGAAAACACGAATAAAATCAATGAACAAATAAAAGCTGAACTCTTAGAATGCTTTCATCTATTTTCAAACACAGAATTTACTGGTTATGATCCATTACGACCGGTTGCTAAGATTGTTTTTGCAGCACAAGGAGAAATTACAACTCCTCCGGATTTGGATTTTATGGGATATGGTGGAGGTTCTGAAGGAGAGTCCTTTAGCGATTGCGGAGTATTAAGTTTAGAATCGTTCTTTCCATTAAATGAAGAAGGGGATTATTATGCCAGTGAGGATGAAGAATATATAGAAGAGTGTTTTCAAAACGCTTGTTCTGCAGTTTTAGGTAGTCTTCAAGCTGTTGCTGATAGTAAAGAATTTCAGAAAATACCAAAAGAGGGCCCTGTGGTATTTGGTTTAAAATTAATAGATCAGTGTAATAAAATCATTTGTAGAATTCATCCAGATGGCGATGTAGAATTGCCTCCTAAATAAGATTGTTAAATATAATTGTCTTATAGTTAAACTGTTAATAAGTGGCGATGCTATTTTTTTACGATTCTTTTCACGGCAGTTTTACCCTGTCGAGAAGTGATTTTTACAAAATAAATACCATCAGTTGCATTAGATATATCAAACTCATTAGCGATAGTCGCTTTTATTTGTTGACCTAATCCATTATAGACGATTACACTTTTTACAATACCATCTATCAGATTGATCTTAAATTTTCCTGAAGAAGGATTTGGTGAAATAAAAACATTGTTATCAAACTCTTGATCAACGATAGATAAGCTTGATCCATATTCATAAGAACCAAGGTCGAGATTACCTGAGACATCTCTGCTAGTTGAGTTTTGATGCTTCACATATTCTTGAGAAATGTTATAATCCGGCAATAAAACTGCCAGAATAGCATCGCCTTGATTTATTAAGGGTGAATTTTCCTGTAATCTGAAATTCTGAGCGTCAAAATCTTCAAATAAAGGGTCTGATCCTACAAGGTTATTACCAGTATCATTTACAACACCATTAGGAGTGCAATGGCAGTCTTTCCATCCGGTTTTTAACCAATTATGATGCATATTAAATGTTCCATTATTGCTAATCATCGCAAAAGAACTTCCGGTAGCAGTAGTATAAACGATATTATTAAAAACACTGGCAGTTTCGTCATTTGTAGATAATGAAATCAGGGTAGTATTGGATGTCCTTGTAGAAATAATTGTGTTGTTATAAAAATATAAAGTTCCTTTTCGATAATCTGATTGTGTGCCACTATCGCCTCCGTAATGAATCACCTGAGAATTTCCAGCACCATCAGGCTCTATCAATATATTGCCATACACATGTGTTGTATTATAATTGGGATGATTTACCAATACCTGAGAATCCTCTGCATCTACCAAGTCTAATTGCCTATTGCCTCCTTCTATCCAATTATTACGAACCACTAACCCTGCTGATCGGTCTTTGAGATTGTTACCTCGAGCTCCTGAACGCAATGGGCCAAATCGATTAAATTGATATGTGATTCCAATAGCTGCGGTATAGGTGTTGTGCTGAAAGATACTTCCGTCGATACCGTTGTCGTAGATATAGTTTTTTTCAATTAAAATATTCTCAGTATTTCCATTACTAGCGGCAACGAATAGTCCATTACCAGAATCATTTAAGGTGCAGTTTCTAATGATGAGATTGGCTGCTTTTTCTACAAAAATGCTTGCAGCATTATCAGAATAGGTACTGGTTTGGCCGTTATCGTTGGTAAATTGATAGGGCGATCTTCCTGATCTAATCTCTAGATTTTCTATAGTGATGTAATTAGGTAAACCATCGGCTGGCACATTAAATCCTCCTATTTTGATGACTCCTCGTTCTTCGTTCCAATAGTTAACTCCAGAGACAGTCACTGCATCATTTCCGTCTATAATTGGTTGTTGCCCTTGTGGTCCGTTAACGCCAATAATTTCTATTCGTTGATTTTCAGTTCCTTGTCTATTGATAACCCATTTTTCTTTATAGGGTGTTTCCTTCCAATGAATAAACACACGATCTCCCGGTTGTAAGGTTGCCCAAGGAACTTCAGAGATGGTAGAAAGACTTTGTCCTGGACCTACGTGGTAATCCGTTTGGTTATTCGTCTGATAGTAAATGAAATCTTTTGTGATTTTAGTAGAACCACGATTTAACGAAGTAACAATAATTGATGAGTGAAAAGTAATTTCTGCAGAATGTGAGGAAGACTTTGTACTTGTAAATAAAAGAATTCCCAAAACTACCAAAACATACTTATTTGGAGCTAGGATAATTTTTTCTGAAGAAGATGTATACATGTATTTTTTATTATTTCAGAATTTTGGTTTGCTATTTTGATTACAAAAGTTTTATAAGAAAAAAGTAATACTTTTTTCAATTATCTAATAATCAGTGTAAATAGCAAACGTTTTTAATGCTGAAATAGTACATTGGATAACATATCTCGGTTTATCCAAAAAATCTTATTCTCCAGATGTCCATTTATATGTATAATCCAACAATAAATCTGGTATACAATTATTTTTGATAGCGTAAGGTTTTGAAGAAATGCTTTAGCAAATATTTTAATGAAACTAGTGTTCAATATAATTCATTTTGATAGCATACTTAGTCAATCCAGCAAGGTTTCTTACATTGAGTTTTGCAATTAGGTTCTTTCGGTAACTTTCTATGGTATGTTTACTTAAGAATAGCTTATCGGCAATTTCCTGAGTTGTAAATTCCTGTGCGATCAAAGTAATCACATCTATTTCTCTTTGAGTAAGTTTTACTTCTTCATTTTTCTTTTTGGAAAACTTATTTTCCATATAAATATCTTTTATCTCACGCGAAAAATATTTTTCACCACCCAATATAGTCTGTATAGCTTTAAGAAGTTCTTCCTTTTCAGCATTTTTAGGAACATAACCATCCACATCATGCTCAATAAGATTGTCAATCATTTCAGGATTGTTATGCATGCTTACTACCAGTGTTTTTATTTTTGAGTTTCTTTCTTTGACGATCTTATTAAGAGCAATACCATCCATTTCGGGCATCGTAATATCAGTAATAATCAGATCGATTTTTTCATCTGGGTTGATCTCTAAATATTTGGCAATATGTTTACCGTTTTTAGCTGTTAAAAGAATATTATAATCATTTTCAGAATTCAAGATGCTCAGTAATCCGTCCAGAAACATTTTGTGGTCATCAGCTATAATTAGGTTGTACTTCATCTTTGGTAGTTATTACGTTGGTTATTTCTATATTAATAATTGTTCCTCTTTTTATTCTGGAATCGATATCTATGGTTCCGGAAATCTTGTTTAATCTACTTCTTATATTTCTAAATCCAATGCCTTCTGTATTTTTATCCAGGTCAAAACCTACCCCATCATCTTCAAATAGAATGTTTAACTCATTACCTACTATATTGAGCTGGAGTTCGATAGAAGTAGCTCTTGCGTGTTTAATAGTATTGGTTACTAACTCTTGTATGATCTTAAAGGTTTCAACTTGCAATGTTTCGTCTAATGAGTCAATAGCTTTTCTTGGATATGCATTAAAAACAGTATTTAATTTACTTCCACCTCCAATATTATTAAAATATTCCTCAAGCACATCACAAAAATTATTTTTACTAAATTTTTTAGGGATTAAATCATGGGAAATACTGCGAACTAATTCATACGTGTCGTCTATTTGGGCATTGATCTTAAGTACGCCCTCATTTTTGTTGTCAGAATTATTTAACTGAAGTTTTATAGCAGCAAGATTTCCACCAATGCTATCATGTAATTCCTGTGCAATCCGTTTTCTTTCTTTGTCTTGCCCTTCTATCGAAGCTTTGATCACTTTTAGTTCCTGATCTTTTAAAAGAGATGTGATTTTCTGTTCATTTATCTCTTCTTGTTTTTTATTAAGCTCACTTTGTACTTTAATTTTTTGATAATAAGTGATCAATAAACCAATAACCGGAATCAATAAAATTAAAAAAGAATATAGAATTATATTTTTAAAAACTTTTTGCCGAGTAGTCTCATCACGTTGAATTTTGAGTTGTGCGTCTTTCAGTTCTTGATTTTTCTTTAAAAGAATATTATCATTTAGTGCTTTTTCAGTGGTGTTCTGAAACGCTAAGAGTTTATTTTCACTCTCTTTTTTCTCAATTTCATTTTCCTTATTCTTAATCTCCTGCTTCAGTTTTAAGTTCCTGATGGCTTCTTCTCGATTTGTTAATTCAAGCTGTTTATTGGTGTTTTCAATTTGCAGAAATTTTATTTCTTTTTCTTTTTGAAGTGTTTGATACTGTACTTCTAGCTCATTGATTTCTTTGTCCTTATCAAGTGTTCTGGTCGAGTCACTAACGTTGTCATATTGTTCATAGTAGCTTAATGCTTTTTGGTAGTCATTTTGTGAAATAGCGATTTCTTTTAACCGTAAATAGATTTTTTCCTGCTCATTTAAGAATCCTATTTTTTTTGCTATACCCAAAGCATCAAGCATGATCTCTTCTGCTTCTTGATTCCTATTCAATTCATTTAAAAGACGTCCCTTTTCAACACTACCAATAATTTGCATTCGTTCAAAGTTGTTGACCTTGGCAATTTCTAAGGCTTGATCAAAAGAAATAAGAGATTTATCCAGTTCGCCAAGTTTTTTGTAAGTAATCCCCAGGTTTACAGAAATTGTTCCGATACAACTTATTCTATTCGCTCTTACACAAATTTCTCTAGCTTTTTCTAAATATGCTATCGATTTGTCGAAGTCTTCTTTATAACCATATATATTTGCTATGTTCACTATAGATCCAAATACTATTTCTTCATTTTCTTCGTACTTCTGACATTTTTCTAAAAGATCTAATGCTCTATCATATTCGCTAGTAGCTATATAGATGTTAGCTAACCCAAAAGAGTTTACATAGTAAACACGTTTGTCATTATATTTCTGTGAGATTTCTATTCCCTTATAATACCATTTTTTTGATTTTTCATGTAATCCTGTAAAACTATTAGCTTGACCTAAAGTGAAGCAGGCAAGACCATGAATATTGTTTTTGAGGGTGTCGTTTCCAAAATCGTTTAGTTCAAGTATTTTTTTTGCGTAATATTTTATAGAATCAATTTGGGAGACACTTCTAAAATAAGAGCTTAAAATCAAACTTAGATCAGCTCTAAACCTGTTACTTTTAACTGCTTTTTTCTTTAACTGTTTATGTGCTCTTATATAACTTTCTTCTCTTTTATCAGGAGTATTGGCTAAAGCTTTGAGCTCGTCTATAATTTCTCTTTCACCTTTATTTGGGTAAGGGAATTTTCGTTTACCATCTATTTGACCTTGAATACTTGCAGAAAGAAAAAGAATCACCAATACAATAGTTTTTCTCAGAAAAGATAATGTGATATAATTGACAGATTTCATTTGTTTTGTTATTCTAAAAACACCTTCATTTTTATATGGTTAAGTTCTAAGCGTATTCAAAGGTATTAATTTTAGAAGTCATCAATATCCCTGAAAACAGGGGTCTTTGGGTCTCTATTATGGGGTTATTTATAAAGAAGATATTGGGATCGTATTTTCTTAAACTTTTCTAGATCCTTTATCCAGGTTTTTTTAATTTCTCTGGCCGTATAGCCTTTTTCTATCTGTTGTTGTAATTTTTCAGTTCCGGCGTGTATTGTAAATGATTTAGTGTTAAAAAAACCTTCTTTGTTTTTAGAATTGAGATAAGCTTCCAGTAACCATTGTAGATTTATCTTATTAAGACGTTCCGTTTTTCTTAGATCTTTTCCGTAGCAAACTTCTCCCTTATGTTTAGGATATTTGGATCCGAAATTAGGTTGCGGGGTATATGCAAAATCATAGCGTTCAATTGGAAAATCTGGAGATCCAAAAATTTGAAACTGCATTTCTGTACCCCGACCGGCATTGATGGTTGTTCCCTCAAAAAAACCAAGACTTGGATAAAGATTTATCGATCTGTCGTTAGGTAAGTTAGGAGAAGGTCTTATGGCCAAGCTATAATATGTGTTGTGTGTGTAATTTTGCACCGGTATAATGCTGATTTCACATTTTAGATCATTTCCTAACCAACCCTGACCATTAACCATTTTGGCATACTCTCCAATAGTCATTCCGTGAACAAGTGGGATCGGATGAACTCCAACAAAGCTAGCATGTTCCGGTTCTAATGTTGGACCATCTATATAATGCCCATTCGGGTTAGGGCGATCTAATATCAATAACGGAATATTATTTTCTGCACAGGCCTGCATTACATAATGAAGGGTAGAAATATAGGTATAGAATCTAACCCCAACATCTTGGATATCAAAAACTACGATTTCAATATCAGCAAGTGCCTCTGCAGAAGGTTTTTTGGTTTTACCGTGTAATGAAATAATTGGCAATCCTGTTTTGATGTCTATTCCGTCTGCAACGAGTTCGCCGGCATCGGCTTTTCCTCTGAAACCGTGTTCTGGTGCAAAAACTTTTTGGATATTAATATTTCTAGATAATAATGAATCAACAAGATGCGTATATTGGTCAAGAGCATTGGCTGTCACTCCTTCATTTTGTAAAAGAGGCTTCAGATTTGGAAACTTGAAAATAACAGAGGTTTGATTGCCTACGATCGCTACTTTTTTATTCTGTAATAGCGGTAGATATTTTTCTGTTTGATTAGCTCCTACTATTACAGGTTCTAAAACATCAAGGGAATCCTGTATTTGACCTTCCGAAATAATACTTTTTTCGTTGGTAACAGACTTTTCAGCTTCAGAACTAATCTGCGATGATGTTTTTGTTCCGCTTCCGCAAGAAATAAGCAGTGTAAAAAAGAATAAAAACGTATTTTTGAACCTATCTGCGAAATAGGTAGATGCATTTCTGATAAAAACCATAGATAACTTTGAATTTCGAATATTTTATTGCCAAACGCCTTATCAAAGGTAAGGAACATAAAAGTAGCATATCATCAGCAATCATAAAAATTGCCATTTTTGCAATTGCCATAGGTATGGTTATGATGCTGATAACCGTAGCTACCGGTATAGGTTTACAACGTAAAATCAGAGAAAAAGTTGCAGCGTTTAATGGACATGTTATCATAACCAGTTACGATAATAATAATAGCGTAGAATCTCTAATTCCTATCAAAAAGGAACAGCATTTTTATCCTAATTTTGTAGATGTTGATGGAATTGCATATGTACAGGAATTTGCCACAAAAGCAGGTCTTATAAGAACTGAAGATAACTTTGAAGGTGTTGTAGTTAAAGGAATTGGGAGTAATTATAATTGGTCCTATTTTAAAGAATATCTGGTTGAAGGTGTTTTGCCGGATTTTACGAATCCCAGAAATAATCAAATATTAATTTCCTCCTATATTTCATCAAGATTGGGTCTGGCAGTAGGGGACAAAGCTAATACAGTATTTTTGAAGAAAAATTCCAGTTCTAATATTCCCGCTAATATTCGGGCATTTGAGATTGTAGGGATATATGATTCAGGCTTTCAGGAATTTGATGAAAAATTTATTTTCGCAGATATCAGACATATCCAGAAAATGAATAAGTGGGAAGAAAATCAAGTGGGTGGTTTTGAGGTGTTTATTGATGATTTTGATGAAATAGATCAGAAAGGCAGAGAGGTTTATAATAGTATTCCCTCTGATTTAGAAGCACAAACAATTGCTTTGAAATACGGAAGTATTTTTGAATGGCTAAAACTTTTTGACCTCAATATTATCGGTATTATTAGTATCATCATATTGGTTGCCGGGATTAATATGATCACAGCATTACTCGTTTTGATTTTGGAAAGAACACCTATGATAGGAATTCTTAAATCTCTAGGAACTAATGACTGGAGTATCAGAAAAGTGTTTTTATACAATGCCGGTTACTTGATTCTTCTTGGATTATTTTGGGGTAATTTGATCGGTATTGGCCTCTTATTTATTCAAAAACATTATGGAGTTATTGGTCTTAATCCGGCAACGTATCACGTAAGTACCGCACCGGTTTATATTGATTTGTGGTATATTCTATTACTTAATATCGGAACCATGATATTATGTTTGCTGATGCTTTTAATTCCGTCGTTCGTAATTGCTAAAATATCACCCTCTAAGGCAATTAGATTTCAGTAGCTGTAAATAAGGCATCTTCCTCTTACTTAATGACTTTGTATTTGTATCTTTGCACCGCATAAAAAACAATAAAAGAGACTGTAATAAATTAGTAAGCTTGTGAAATACGCAAATAATATATTAGAAACCATCGGAGATACGCCAATGGTAAAAATGAACGCTTTAGTAAAAGATGTAGATGCTCTGGTATTGGCGAAATATGAGACCTTTAACCCAGGTAATTCTGTAAAAGATCGAATGGCGCTAAAGATGATTGAAGATGCTGAAGCAGATGGAAGATTAAAACCGGGTGGAACTATCATTGAAGGGACTTCTGGTAATACCGGAATGGGATTAGCCCTGGTCGCTATTGTTAAAGGATATAAGCTGATCTGTGTGATGGCAGATAAACAATCCAAAGAAAAAATGGATATTCTACGTGCTGTTGGTGCAAAAGTGATGGTGTGTCCAACCAATGTAGAACCAGATGATCCGAGATCTTATTACTCAGTTTCAAAAAGATTAGCAGAAGAAACTCCTAATTCCTGGTATGTAAACCAATATGATAATCCGTCTAATGCAAAAGCACATTATGAGAGTACGGGACCAGAGATATGGGAACAAACAGATGGAAAGGTTACTCATTTCATTGTAGGTGTAGGAACCGGAGGAACGATATCAGGAGTTGGGAAATACTTAAAAGAAAAGAATCCGAATGTTAAGGTTTGGGGGATCGATACTTATGGTTCGGTGTTTAAAAAATATCATGAAACTGGTGTATTTGATGAAAATGAGGTGTATTCTTATATAACAGAAGGTATCGGTGAAGATATTTTACCAGAGAATGTAGATTTTTCTATTATTGATGGGTTTACTAAAGTAACCGATAAAGATGCAGCGGTTTACACACAGAGACTTGCAAAAGAAGAAGGGATGTTTTTGGGAAATAGTGCAGGAGCTGCAATCAAAGGATTATTGCAATTAAAAGAGCATTTCAAAAAGGACGATGTTGTCGTAGTGCTTTTTCATGATCACGGAAGTCGTTATGTAGGTAAAATGTTTAATGATGATTGGATGCGAGAACGTGGATTTCTAGAAGAAGAAGTGTCTACCGCAGTCGATTTGGTTAAAAATCATGAAGAAAAACCTTTAGTGACCGTAAAAACCGAAGAACTGGTTTCCCACGCTATAGAACGTATGCGTAAGTTTCAGATTTCACAAATACCGGTTTTGGATAGTGAAGGTTTTGTAGGTTCAGTAGATGAAAGTGCATTGTTTAAAGCTTTCCTTGAAGATAAAAATACAGGTGATACTCCAATCAGAGAAATCATGAACGATCCTTTTCCGATTGTTAAAGCTAATACCTCCCTTGATGAAATATCCGCATTGATAAAAAATGGGAATCCCGCAGTGCTTGTAGCCTTGGAAAATGGCAAGCATCATATCATAACAAAGTATGACGTGATCAGTCATATCAAATAAATTATTTATATTTATATCATATAAGGAACCCCCTTTATTAGTTATACATACTAATATAGGGGTTGTTTTTATACTCTAAACCGAATTTATAGGTAGTGCTACGCAACTTTATGGTAAAATATCAATCTATAAATAGGAAGGTTCGTATAAAATCGTGGGGCTATGCAAAAATATTCGTTTGACTTTTCTGACATAGATGAATTAAGAAACTATTTTAGATCTGAATTGGATCCGGAAGGAACTACTGATAGAATCTATTTTCCTCCAGAAATAGGAGAGGGTTATCTTAGTTATTATAAAATATCGCCAGAGGTTTTTCTTTTTATTAATAATTATAGATCAAATATTGACATAGAATATGTTAGAGAACCTATAGCGCAAAAAGATATTATTCTGCATTTTAGAAAGTATTCATTAGATCATCAGATAAAGAAAAACGAAATTATAAGTTCTTACTCAGATGGATATACACCTGGAAATATGAGATGCATGGATGCACAGCAAGGTGAGCGGGTTTATATTCCTAAGGGTGCAGATGTAAAATCTATAATGATTGTGTTAAAAAGTAAGTACACCAAACCTTATTTCCTCAAAAATAGTAATATGGCTGATAAAGTAGATCAGTATATCAGGTATTCTCATCAGCATATTAATAAATTTTATCTTTCATATAAACAATCTGTACTTTTTGATCAGATTGTTTCTCCTAATTTTGATAAAGTAGAAAATTACTTGTTCTTTATAGCAAGAGGAATTCGTTTGTTAGAAACGTTTTGGAAAGATGTTTTGATGTGGGAAACCGAGAGTAATCCTTTTAATATAAATAGTTCACAAGTAGGTAATATATATAAAGTAAGTAATTATCTGGAGCATAACTTACACGAACCATTCGTAGGAGTAGATCAATTGGCCTCGATGGCTCATATGAGTCGTACAAATTTCTTTAATATGTTTAAAGAGATTCACGATCAAACACCGCTGGAATTTTTTAATAATAAAAAATTAGAAAGCTCTTACAATATGATCTTTACAGAAGGCTTGTCTATTAAAGAAGTGATGGATAATCTAAATTATTCTAATTCCTCAAAATTTAAAAAAGCATTTTTTAATAAGTTTGATATCTATCCTGATATTCAAATTTAAGGATATTATAAATAGGTGTAAAATAAAGATGGTCGCCAAAAAATGACAACCATCTATAACCTAACACAAACTCAACTAAGCTTAGGATTTTTAAATCTTTATATTTTTTGAAATTATCTTCCCTATTTCTTTAACAAAGAAAAGAAATGATATGATTGTAATAATTTCCATTAATACATAAAATCTTACCAATAGTACATTTTTGCCGGTTTTAAGTCTTTTTTAAGAGTTTTTTGGTGTAAATAATACTATTTAGAATTGGATAGTATGATTTTTAAGGGAGATTATCACTTTTTAGTCGTTAGAGAAATACAATTACACAAACATAATAAAGGGTTATTATCGCTAATAACCCTTTATAACATAATTCAATCTATTTTTTTGTATTAATATAATCTTCGGAGACCAACTCGGTCTTGTCTAAAAAAGTTTCCGGATTCATTGACTCTAAAACAAGCCCTCATTACCGAAGTTTGTGAATTACTGCTGGGGTCAGTACCTGGAATAAAAACAGCACCTATACTTCCCGCACCTTCATTGCCTTGTAAAAATGGTGGGCAAGAACTACGTGTCCCAAAATCCGAATGTCTCAGTCCGAAGCAGTGTCCTAATTCGTGAGTCATTAAATGCTCTATAGCTCCAATTGGTAAAGTGGTGGATCCTCCGTCAATTTCTATACGGTTAAAAGGATTCCCATTTCTTGGAAAACCAGCTACGCCTCCCTGTCCATTAGATGAATTGCTAAATACTACAATGTTTTTACCACCATTATTGTTGCCAAAAGATAGTTCTAACCTGAATCTTAGGTTTAGGTTATTATAATTAGCAACAGCTCTTCTAAGCCCTCGTCTTAGGTTTTGACTTAGACTACGTCCTCTTACGGTAATGACTCTACGTCCACTACTAGGTACACTCACAAGATTATTTGTGCGATATAGTTTTTGTGAGAATTCTTCTTCAGAAGAAGGAAGATCTGGCATGTTCTTGATGTCATCATGAGATAAAAAGATATCGTGGGATAGCCATCCGTCTTCTTTTTTTCCATCAGGTAGTTCTTGGGTATAGGGTATAACTCCTGTTGTATTAACGCCAAGTTTTTGAAGTTTGGAGATGACTGCTGTTGGTACTTCCTGAATGTTTTCAGATTGAACAGTCTCATTGTTCTGACAAGAGAATAAAAAAGTGGTTAATATCGCTATCAAAGCGAAGGTTTTAAAAGTTTTCATAATGAATGATTTTGTGTAAATAAAATTAGTTATTAATAGTGTTGAATTACTTCTTTAATTTAAGGCAAATCAATTGAATATCAATATGTTATATCAACATTGTTTTTACGGTTTTTGAATGTAAAGTATTACCATAAAGACGTCGCTTATGTAATGAATAGCTATAATAATGAGAATAGGTGATTCATGATTAGCAAGAATATTTAAAAACCATGCACATTTAAGGTAACATTTCAATAATTACCAACACATGATATTAGAATCAAAGTAGATTTCTAGTATAACATTGGACAAAATTATGAATGAAGATCTTTTACATTATGTATGGAAATATGAAAAATTTGATTTTTCGAACTTAAAAACAACAAATTCACTTCCGATTGTTCTTCAACGCGTTGGTGATCATAATGAAATGAATTCCGGACCTGATTTTTTTAATGCTCAATTAATAATTGACAATCAGAAATGGGCAGGTAACGTCGAGATTCATATTAAGTCTAGTGATTGGTATGTGCATCATCACGAGAGTGATCCGGCTTATGATAATGTCATATTACACGTAGTCTGGGAAGATGATATGGATGTTTTTAGAAAAGATAATTCTGTTATACCTGCTTTACAGCTAAAAGATT
This sequence comes from Aquimarina rubra, assembly GCF_042684305.1. Lineage (NCBI taxonomy): Bacteria > Pseudomonadati > Bacteroidota > Flavobacteriia > Flavobacteriales > Flavobacteriaceae > Aquimarina > Aquimarina rubra. Next base: position 2,207,509 of record NZ_JBHULE010000019.1, read on the forward strand.
ACATGGATGAAACTATAATATCTCGATATCAAAAATTATTTCGAACTAAGAATAAATGTTGGATCCAATGCGAAAAACAGATTTTTGAAGTATCTGATTTCACAATTTTCAATTGGCAAGAAAGATTGTATCTGGAAAGGTTAGAACAAAAGTCTGAATTGATTACGGCCTTATTAAAAAATTCCTCAAATGACTGGGAGACGGTACTTTTTAAATTATTGGCAAAGAATTTTGGTTTAAAAATTAATAGTGATGCTTTTCTTAGCTTAGCTAATTCATTTGATTTTTCAGTTGTTAGAAAATGCAGTGCCCATGCAGAGCAGTTAGAAGCTTTGTTTTATGGACAAGCCGATTTGCTGAATTATGATTCTGATATTTTATATGTTCAGGAGCTTCTAAAACACTATAAATTTTTAAAAAATAAATTCAAGTTAACAAATAAGGGAGTGCTTCCTTTTCAGTTTTTTAGACTACGTCCGTCTAACTTTCCAACAATTAGAATATCTCAGTTGGCGAATCTTTATTGTAACAATCAGCAACTTTTTAGTAAAGTCATTCGAACCAATAATTTGATTGAGTTCTATGAGCTATTCGATATTACTGCGAGTGATTTTTGGAAAACCCATTATACTTTTGATAAAGAATCTTCTGGTAGAAATAAAACTTTGACGAAGTCATTTATTCATTTGATCTTAATCAATACGATTATTCCTTTAAAATTTATATATGCAAAAAGCCAAGGAAGAGACGTTTCTGAAGAAATCTTTGGTTTGATATCACAATTACCGCCAGAGAAAAATACTATTACTGATAAGTTTAGCAGTTTTGGTGTTGCAATTGAAGATGCATTGCATTCTCAATCTATGATCCAGCTCAAGAATAAGTATTGCGATCAAAAAGCTTGTCTAAAGTGTGCAATCGGTAATTATTTATTGAATAGAGAAGGTAGTTTAGGATAATATAATTATTTTGCGTTATGCTTTATAATCTCAGACATTTTTTAGAACGAAACGGATTTTACGTTTCGAGTAGGTTGGCGGATAGATTAGGAATGCGTGCAAAAAACGTACGTTTATTTTTTATTTATTTGACTTTTGCCACTGCGGGATTAGGTTTTGTAATTTATCTTAATCTTGCGTTTTGGTTGAAATTGAAAGATTTAGTGTATACCAAAAGAACTTCAGTATTTGATTTATGATAAAGCTTTACAATTCGGGAAGACCAAAAATATTTATAGCATTGATTTTACTGATTGTTGTAGTTACAATCGGTGTTTTGGGCTTTCGGTATTTTTCTGATTATACCTGGGTGGATGCACTTTATATGACAGTTATTACGATGACTACTGTTGGTTTTGGAGAAGTACAGCCTTTAGATGATAATGGTAAATTGTTTACAATATTTTTGATATCGACCAGTGTAGTAATTTTTGCATATTCAGTCTCGGTAATAACAGAATATATTATACTTAAAAATGATCCAAAGAGAGTGCAAAATCGTAAAATACAAAAGATGATAAACAAACTAGAAAATCATATCATTATTGTGGGATATGGTCGAAATGGTATACAAGCCGCAGCAAAATTAACGGCTTATGATAAGAACTTTATTATCATTGAAAAAGAAGAGGCAGTTATCGAAAGGTATCAAAATGAAACATTGTTGTTTCTCAAAGGTAACGCTACCGAAGATGATGTGTTAATAGAGGCGGGAATTAAAAAAGCATCTACTTTGATTTGTACATTGCCCGAAGACGCTGATAACCTTTTTATAGTATTGTCTGCAAGACAAATTAATAAAGATCTGAAAATAATTAGTAGGGCTTCTCAAGATGCATCCTATAAGAAAATAAGGCTTGCCGGAGCTGATAACGTTATTATGCCGGATAGAATAGGAGGTGATCATATGGCTTCTTTAGTTGTGGTTCCTGATTTAATAGAGTTTTTAGATAATCTTTCTATCGTGGGCAAAAAATCTATAAATATTGAAGAGGTTTCTTTTGAGGATATGTTTGATGATGAAAAAGAAAGAACCATCAGGACTATAGATATGAGGTCTAAAACCGGTTGTTCTATTATTGGATACAAATCACCAGAAGGAGAATATGTAGTTAACCCTGGCGCAGATACACTTTTAAAACCAGGATCTAAGATTGTAATCATAGGCCGTCCCGAACAAGTTCACCAGTTAAATAAAGAGTTTAATATTTAAACTATTACAAAAGATTTAATCGTTAAATTATTGTAAACAATTGTTTTTTTTAGCATCTTGCTCACTTCTAAAAATTAAATTCAATTAACTCACTCATTATGAAGAGAATTCTTCTTTCAATTTTAGCACTCACAATTCCATTTTTAACATTCGCACAAGAGACCACAGAAAAAGGTCTGGATCAAAAAATAGATGAAGCCTTTCAACCGGTTTCCGATTTTTTCTCTAAGGTTATCTTTTTTGAAGTTTTTACAGGAGCACCATTTGTTATCATCTTATTGGTGTTAAGTGCTATTTTCTTTACTATTTATTTTGGATTTCCGAATATTAGATATTTTGCAAGAGCCATCAATGTCGTAAGAGGTAAATATGACGATGTAGAAGGCCATAGTTTAGGTGACCCTAATGCCGCAGTAGATGGCGATATCAGGGATACGATAAGAGATGAAAGTAAAGAAGGAGAAGTTTCTCACTTTCAGGCATTAGCTACTGCGGTTTCTGGAACTGTAGGTAATGGAAATATCGCAGGTGTTGCTTTGGCAATTGCTTTGGGAGGACCAGGAGCTACATTCTGGATGATCATTTGCGGTTTATTAGGAATGTCTACAAAGTTTGTAGAATGTACACTTGGTGTTCAGTATAGAGATGTCGGAGAAGATGGAACCGTATATGGAGGACCAATGTATTACTTGAGCAAAGGACTTAAAGAAAGAGGTTTTGCAACATTAGGAAAAATAGCAGCAGTTATCTTTGCAATATTCTGTATTGGAGGATCTTTTGGTGGTGGAAATGCCGCCCAATCTAATCAGGCAACGATTGTGCTAAAAGAGCTTATGGGCTTAGAAAGTACGGGTGCAGGAACAGTGATCGGTATAGTGTTGGCAATTCTTGTTGGGATCATCATTATTGGAGGGATTAAGAGAATCGCTTCTGTGACAGAAAAAGTAGTTCCCTTAATGGCTGTAATGTATATTTTGGCTTGTCTATATATAATTTTTAGTAATTTCTCATTTATAGATGATGCGATTGGTATGATTATTACCGAAGCATTTAATCCAAAGGCAATTGGAGTTGGTGGACTTATTGGAGTTCTTTTAGTAGGTTTTAAAAGAGCAGCATTTTCTAACGAAGCGGGAGCTGGATCGGCTTCGATAGCACATTCCGCGGTAAAAACTAAGTACTCAGCTTCAGAAGGACTTGTAGCATTGTTAGAGCCCTTTATTGATACGGTTGTGATCTGTACAATGACAGCTTTGGTGATTATTATTTTTAATTCCGGAGGAGCTTTTCAATATGGAGGTGATGGAAGCGGTGCTGTTTTGATTGACGGAGTATCTTATGAAGGTGCCGGAATTACAGCTCAGGCATTTGGTAAATTTATTCCATATTCTAATATATTTTTAACTATTGCCGTAGTACTATTTGCAGTGTCTACCATGATTTCCTGGTCATATTACGGATTACAATCCTGGAAGTTTCTATTTGGTAGAGGTAAGACCGCTGATTTAGTGTATAAGCTTTTGTTTTTGACTTTTGTTGTTATCGGTGCAGCCGCAAGTATGGGATCCATTTGGGCATTCTCTGATGCAATGATATTTGCAATGGTATTTCCTAACATGGTAGGTTTATTCTTCCTGTTTCCAGTGGTTAAAAAACAACTTGGAAGATATTTTGACGCTATAAAAGCTTCTAAAGATTAAGATTATTTATTGTCTTATATGAAATCTATAAAATCCCATTTCGAAATACATCAACGTTTCCGAAATGGGATTCTTCTTTTAATAATCCTGATTTTTGGATTGGTTTTAGGATTATGTTTCTTTCCGGACTCCGCCAGTAGCTCAAATGGTTTTCAGGAACTTTCAGAATTTCAAACTGAGATCGATTCTCTTAAGCAACAAGCAATTGATCAAAAAAAATCATATACACTAAAACCCTTTAATCCTAATTTTATAACGGACTATAAAGGATATGTTTTGGGTTTATCAACAGAAGAATTGGATAGACTTTATGCATATCGAAAAGAAAATAAATGGATTAATTCTGTTTCAGATTTTAAGAAGGTTACAGGAGTTTCTGATTCATTGTTAGCCAAAATTTCACCTTTGTTTAAATTTCCTGACTGGATTCAAAATTCCAAAAAAACAAAGTCCTATAAAAAACCAAAATATCCGGTAAAGTCTTTTGAGGAGAAAGGAGATCTCAATAATATTACTTCTATACGTTTTCAAGAAGAAATAGGAGTTCCTGACTTTATAGCTGAAAGAATTATAAAGCATAGAAATGATCTTCAAGGGTTTATAGATGATATTCAACTCAAAGACGTAAAAGGACTTTATGATCATCAGCGTAGAAAAATTCTTTCATTGTATACAGTTAAAACAAACAAGGAGATAAAGAAAGTTAATATCAATCAAGCCTCTGTTAAAGAGTTAATGGAAGTTCCTTATTTTGATTTTGAAACTGCACTGGATATCAAAGATTTTATTGAGGAAAATAACGGAATATCTGATTTTGAAGAATTAGGAAAAATAGAAGGTTTTTCTTTAGAAAAAATAGATAGAATAGCGCTATATTTGACATTAAAATAATAATCGGAAAAAATTGCTGCGAATATTGATAATACTTAAATCTTAATTTAGGTTTCTTTGAATATCTTTTGCGGTAATATGTTAGCTATATAAATCAAAGTTATCATTTAAACAACATGTATTTTACAGAAGAGCACGAATTATTTAGAGAAAGTCTTAAAGATTTTTTACAAAAAGAGGTAGTTCCTCACATAGAGAAATGGGAGAAAACTGGAGACATTGAGCGTTTTATTTGGGAGAAGTTCGGTGAGATGGGCTATTTCGGAATTGCGTATCCAGAAGAGTATGGAGGACTGGATCTAGACCTTTTTTATACGGTGATATTCTTAGAAGAATTGCAAAAGATTAATTCTGGTGGTTTTGCAGCAGCAATGTGGGCACACGTATATCTTGCTATGACTCACGTTAATAAAGAGGGTGACGATAGAATAAAAGAAAAATATCTAAGAACAAGTATCAGTGGTGAGAAAATAGGATGCCTGTGTATTTCTGAGCCGTTTGGAGGTTCTGATGTTGCGGGTATGAGAACTACTGCAGTAAAAGAAGGTGATTCATATATCATTAACGGATCAAAAACTTTTATTACTAATGGAGTTTATAGCGATTATCTGGTAATCGCGGCCAAAACAGCTCCGGAGTTAGGTAATAAAGGGATCAGTATTTTTATCATTGATAGAGATACCCCTGGTGTTTCTGCAACTAAATTAGATAAACTAGGCTGGAAGGCCTCTGATACTGGTGAAATAGCATTTGATAATGTGAAAATTCCTTTGGAGAACTTAATGGGAGAGGAAAATAAAGGATTCTCTTACATTATGCAGCATTTTGCGCTAGAAAGATTGATAATGGGTATTAATGCACATGCCAGAACAGAATATGCGTTAGAGTATGTGATTAATTATATGGGTGAACGCGAAGCTTTTGGGCGAACTATAGATAAGTTTCAGGCACTTAGGCATACAGTCGCAGATATGGCTAGTGAACTAGAAATGTGTAAAGAGTTTAATTACTCGGTAGCAAAACGACTTAATGAAGGGCAATATGTGGTAAAAGAAGCTAGCATGTCCAAATTATTATCAACCAAGATTGCCGATGAGGTAATTTATAAATGTCTTCAGTTATTGGGTGGTTATGGATATATGGAAGAGTATCCATTGGCAAGATTATTTAGAGACAGTAGACTTGGACCAATAGGAGGCGGTACCTCTGAAATCTTAAGAGAGATTATCGCCAAAATGATAATTGATAAGAAAGAGTACAAACCTGCAGTTAAGGAATAATTCAATTCGCTTTTGGCGAAAATTGTTTTCAATTCGCCAAAATGATAATTGATAATAAAGAGTACAAACCTGCAGTTAAGGAATAATTCAATTCACTTTTGGCGAAAATTGTTTTCAATTCGCCAAAATGGTAATTGATAAGAAAGAGTACAAACCTGCAGTTAAGGAATAATTCAATTCACTTTTGGCGAAAATTGTTTTCAATCCGCCAAAATGATAATTGATAAGAAAGAGTACAAACCTGCAGTTAAGGAATAATTCAATTCGCTTTTGGCGAAAATTGTTTTCAATCCGCCAAAATGGTAATTGATAAGAAAGAGTACAAACCTGCAGTTAAGGAATAATTCAATTCACTTTTGGCGAAAAATGTTTTCAATTCGCCAAAATGGTAATTGATAAGAAGTGATATAGGCTTTTCCACTTGAGATTTTCTTAAATTAACTAGATTCTTTTTGATAACTCTATAAAATCCGCAACTTATAGTTGAATAACTAATAAGTCCTGCGGATTTCTTTTATTATGTCATAAAAAAGTAAGGAATTAACAGCTTTTGATTGCTGTTTTTGTGTTAATGTTAAAATTTTATCAACACGAAAACGTTTGCGTGATACTTCAAACGTTTTCGTTATATGTAAAAATATTACATTGGGATAAATTTAACACACAAACACTTATTTTATGAAAACTTTTAAGTTCATTTATTTTCTGTTGGCGGTATCCTTTCTAATGGTATCGTGTGGTAAAGACGAGATTCTAGATTCTGTAGAGCCTGAATCCGCAAAACCCGAAGAATCAATTTCTACTAGAGCCGGTCTTAAGGCCATTGGATCCGGTGTAATGATGCAAGCTTTTTATTGGGATGTTCCTGCCGGAGGTACTTGGTGGAATGTAGTTAAAGGAAAAGTTAGTAGTTGGAGTAATGCAGGGGTCGATGCTATATGGCTACCACCTGTGAGTAAAGCACAAAATGGAACATTTTCTATGGGGTATGACCCTTTTGATTATTATGATTTCGGTCAATATAACCAGATGGGAAGTACCGAAACTAGATTTGGATCCAAAACAGAATTAGAGTCTTTAATATCTCGTGCTCATAATAATGGATTAAGTGTAATTGCCGATATCGTAATTAATCATAACAGTGGAGGAGATCTCGAATGGAATGAGTTTGCTGGTAAAAACACCTACACGAAATTTAATCCTATGTCGAATAAGTTCAATAGAACTAAGTATGATTTTCACCCTAATGAATCCTATAACTCTGATAGTGGGATTTTTGGAGGTTTTCCTGATTTAAGTCACAAAAAAGCATATGTACAGGACTGGCTTTGGAAAAGAAGTAATTCGGTAGCAAAGTATTACAAGAATACTATGGGATTTGACGGATGGAGATTTGATTATGTAAAAGGTTTTGAACCTTGGGTTGTTAGAGAGTGGAAAAATGCTGTAGGAGGTTTTTCTGTTGGAGAGTATTGGGATGGTAATGTGAACACTTTGGATTGGTGGACATCTGAAGCGCAGGTTTCAGCTTTTGATTTTGCGTGTTATTATAAAATGAGAGATGCATTTGTAGGTAATAATTTAAATGCACTTAGTGGAGATATGTTATGGAAAAGAAATGCGAGCAGAGCGGTTACTTTTGTAGCTAATCACGATACCGATGAAATTTATACTAACAAGTTATTAGCGTATGCTTATATTTTAACTCACGAAGGGTATCCTGCTCTTTTTTATAGAGATTATGAAGATTGGTTAGATAAAAATAAGCTGAATAACCTAATTTGGATTCATAATAATCTTGCCGGAGGAAATACTTCTAATCTATGGACAGATAATGATGAGTATATTGCCAGAAGAAATGGAGGAGGAGGAAAGAATGGATTGATCGTATATATCAATAATTCTAATTCCTGGAAAGAAAGATGGATTCAGACTAACTGGTCCAGCAGAAGGATAAAAGATTATACGGGTAATTCTAGTTGGGAACCTATAACACAAGGAGGAAAATGGGTAAAGATTCAGGCACCACCAAAAGGATATACTGTTTGGTCTCTTAAATAATCATCTCATGTTTTCTTAATGTGTAAGAACAATATGTAGAAAAAGAAATTCGGTTTTTTGTTTGTTATCAACCTTGTAGATGCAAATAAGAAGCCGTTTTCTTTTTAGAATTTATTAGTTCTAAATGCTGAAAAGAAATAAATAATCAACTTCATTGAAAAAAAGCTTTGTAGATAATAGTTTTGTGTTATCTTTGCAGCCTAATTTTTAAAGAAAGGAGGTAACACTATGTTAATTATACCAGTTAAAGACGGAGAAAATATAGATAGAGCGTTAAAACGTTTTAAGCGTAAATTCGACAGAACAGGAACTATGCGTCAGCTGCGTAAGCGTCAGGCGTTCACAAAGCCTTCTGTAGAGCGTAGAGCTCAGGTTCAAAAAGCGCAGTACATTCAGCACTTAAGAGATCAGGAAGAAATTTAAAACAAGTTGAAACGTTGTATGTATTGATTTCTTAAAATGAAATCGAACTTCGTTTTTCAGTATAGATAAATTAAAACCATTAGATGTTAAAAGTTTTATACTTTTACTGTCTAATGGTTTTTTATGTTTATCAAAGAATTTATTGATTATCTCCTTTTAGAAAAAAAGTATTCTATACATACTGTTGCGGCTTACAAAACGGATTTATTAGCCTTTATCGAATTTTATGAGAAAGAGTATGGTGTAAAAAATATATCAAAATCAAATTATCCTCAGATTCGTTCTTGGATTATAGATTTGGTAGACACAGGTATTTCTAATAGAACTATTAATAGAAAAGTATCTTCGCTTAAAACTTATTATAAATTTCTGCTTAAATCCGAGCAAATTGATAAAAACCCTTTGGCAAAGCATCAGGCTTTGAAAGCGTCTAAGAAAATACAAATTCCGTTTTCTAGTCTGGAGGTAGAAAATGTATTAAATGAATTAAAGGAGGGGCAAGATTTTAAAAGTGTAAGAGACAGATTGATTGTAGAGCTTTTTTATGCAACCGGAATGCGTAGAATCGAATTGGTGAATCTTACGTTAGGTGACCTGGATGTTTCTAATAAACAGGTTAAAGTCTTAGGAAAGCGAAATAAAGAAAGGTATATTCCTTTGATACCTTCGTTACTTGGTACTTTAGAAAAATATGTAGCGCTGCGGGCAGAAGTTGTAGCGGATTCTGAAGAACCTTTTTTATTACTAACAGAAAAAGGAGTTAAAATCTATGAAACACTTGTGTATCGAATCATAAATGGTTATTTTAGTAAGGCATCTTCTAAGATAAAAAGAAGCCCGCATATATTGAGACATTCATTCGCGACGCATCTTCTTAATGAAGGAGCAGACTTAAATGCTGTAAAAGAATTGCTTGGTCATTCCAGTTTAGCGGCTACTCAGGTATATACAAATCAAAGTGTAGCGCAGTTAGCTAAAGTGTATAAACAGTCTCATCCAAGGAATAAAAAGTAAAGCGTAGTGGTTACGTGATTTCTTTTAGGCTTTAAATATATGTTCAACCAATTAAACTAACACCTATGAAAGTGAACTTGCAATCCGTAAATTTTAATGTCGATCAAAAATTGGTAGATTTTACACAGGCAAAATTGGATAAACTGGAGAATCATTTCAGTCGTATTATCCACGCTGATGTTTTTTTGAAAGTTATGAATACAAGTAGTAAAGAAAATAAAATTACCGAAATTTTGCTGAGTGTTCCAGGAGATGAGTTTATAATTAAAAAAATAAATAAAAGTTTTGAAGAGGGTGTAGATGAGTGTGTTAGTTCATTGGAAAGACAATTACGAAAACGGAAGGAGAAATTAAATGCACATGTTTGATGATTTTTTTTAAAAAATTGTTTTGTGTAATAAATAAATTCTATACATTTGCAGTCCGTTAGAAATAGCGGACTTTTTTATGTTCAAAAACATACTGAAAAGCCGATGTAGCTCAGCTGGCTAGAGCAGCTGATTTGTAATCAGCAGGTCGTGGGTTCGAGTCCCTCCATCGGCTCTTTTAAAGGGTTAATTTTGTAGAAAATTAAAGCTTTTAAAATTAAATTTTGAATTGTGAAATATTTGATTACTTTTGCGCATTCAAAATTTAGAAGTTCATTCTAAAATAATGATAATAATTGGGGAGATACTCAAGCGGCCAACGAGGACAGACTGTAAATCTGTTGGTTTTTACCTTCGCAGGTTCGAATCCTGCTCTCCCCACAACCTTCAATTTTGATTACAGAATTGTAAAACGCGGGAGTAGCTCAGTTGGTAGAGCGTCAGCCTTCCAAGCTGAATGTCGCCGGTTCGAACCCGGTCTCCCGCTCTGAAAAAATACAGAGCTAATCTTGATGCAAAATTAGCATTGGATTTTTAAAATAAAAGTAATGATGAATCGGTTTTCTTTCGATATATAATGAAGGAGTCTGGTTTATCATTGTGTACTTTAAAAAGCCGGTGTAGCTCAGGGGTAGAGCGTTTCCTTGGTAAGGAAGAGGTCACGAGTTCAAATCTCGTCATTGGCTCTTAGTTCAGAAGCATTAATTGAACACTAATATATAACTAAGATTAAATAAATTAATTATGGCAAAGGAAACTTTTGATCGTTCCAAACCGCACTTAAATATTGGTACTATTGGACACGTTGATCACGGTAAAACAACTTTAACGGCTGCGATTACTAAGGTATTAGCAGATGCTGGTCTTTCTGAGGCTAGAGATTTCGATACTATCGATAACGCTCCAGAAGAAAAAGAAAGAGGTATTACTATTAATACTTCTCACGTAGAATACCAAACAGCTAACCGTCACTATGCACACGTTGACTGTCCAGGTCACGCCGATTATGTAAAGAACATGGTTACTGGTGCTGCGCAAATGGATGGAGCAATCTTAGTGGTTGCTGCTACAGATGGTCCAATGCCACAAACTCGTGAGCACATCCTTTTAGGACGTCAGGTAGGTATTCCAAGAATCGTTGTATTCCTTAACAAAGTGGATATGGTTGATGATGAGGAATTACTAGAATTAGTAGAGATGGAAGTAAGAGATCTTCTTTCTTTCTATGAGTATGATGGTGACAATGGGCCTGTAGTTTCTGGTTCAGCTCTTGGAGCTCTAAATGGTGAGCAAAAATGGGTTGATACTGTGATGGAATTGATGAAAGAAGTAGATGCGTGGATCGAGGAGCCATTACGTGAGATTGATAAGCCTTTCTTAATGCCAATCGAGGATGTATTCTCTATTACTGGTCGTGGTACCGTTGCAACTGGACGTATCGAAACTGGTATTGCTAACACTGGAGATCCTGTTGAGATCATCGGTATGGGAGCTGAGAAACTTACTTCTACTATTACTGGTATTGAGATGTTCCGTCAGATATTGGATAGAGGTGAAGCTGGAGATAATGCTGGTATCTTATTAAGAGGTATTGAAAAAACTCAGATTTCTCGTGGTATGGTAATTACTAAGCCAGGATCTGTAACTCCACATGCTAAATTCAAAGCTGAGGTGTATATCCTTAAAAAAGAAGAAGGTGGACGTCACACTCCATTCCATAATAACTACCGTCCTCAGTTCTACGTTCGTACAACTGACGTAACTGGAAACATTGCGCTTCCTGATGGAGTTGAAATGGTAATGCCTGGAGATAACTTAACAATTACTGTTGAGCTTATTCAGCCAATTGCAATGAATGTAGGTCTTCGTTTTGCAATCCGTGAGGGTGGTAGAACAGTAGGTGCTGGACAGGTTACTGAAATTTTAGACTAATACAATATATTAATATATGAGGAGAGGTATTCGTTACGACGAATACCTTGACTTATGTATACGGGTTTAGCTCAGTTGGTAGAGCACTGGTCTCCAAAACCAGGTGTCGGGAGTTCGAGCCTCTCAACCCGTGCTTAAGTAGCTTGTGCTAATGTTCATTGCATAAAGCTTGTAGAATGAATTTCAAATGACAATAGTTTTTGTCATTAAAAAGAATAACAAGATGGCTGGATTAATAAATTACATTACGGAATCATATAGCGAGTTGAAAAACCATGTAACTTGGACTCCTTGGGCGGAAGCGCAAAGACTAACCTTAGTTACTATTGTTTTTTCGGTTATTTTTTCTTTAGCTATCTGGGGAGTAGATACTGTATTTAGTAATGTGATAGAGTATTATTTCACTTTAGTTAAATCATAATTATAATGGCTGAGGTTAGTAATACAAAAAAATGGTACGTTGTACGTGCTGTTAGTGGCCAGGAGAATAAGGTCAAGGACTACATTGAGCGAGAGATTGCTCATTTGGGTATGGAAGACTATGTTTCTCAAATTTTGGTTCCTACTGAAAAAGTGGTTCAAATCCGAAATGGCAAAAAAATAAATAAAGAAAGAGTGTATTTTCCGGGGTATGTGATGATAGAAGCAAACCTTTCTGGTGAAATACCGCATATTATAAAATCTATTAATGGTGTTATTGGTTTTCTTGGAGAGGTAAAAGGAGGGGATCCTGTGCCTTTAAGAAAAGCAGAAATTAATAGAATGCTTGGTAAAGTAGATGAGCTTGCTGTGAAAACTGATAATGTGGCTATTCCTTATACTGTTGGAGAAACAGTGAAGGTGATTGATGGTCCATTTAACGGTTTTAATGGTACCGTAGAAAAGGTAAATGAAGAAAAGCGTAAGCTAGAAGTAATGGTTAAGATTTTTGGAAGAAAAACGCCATTAGAATTAAGCTATATGCAAGTAGAAAAAGTATAATAATTGTTACGTTATATATCCTGAATTGTTCTTATTGCTTCCACTTTATAGAACAATTCTAATTTAAAATTAGAAAAATGGCTAAAGAGATAAGTAAGGTTGTAAAACTTCAAGTACGTGGAGGAGCGGCTAACCCATCCCCACCTGTTGGACCTGCTTTAGGTGCTGCCGGAGTGAATATCATGGAATTCTGTAAGCAATTCAATGGTAGGACACAAGATAAGGCTGGTAAAGTATTGCCAGTTGTTATTAATGTTTACAAGGACAAATCTTTTGACTTTGTAATTAAGACTCCACCTGCGGCAGTTCAAATACTGGAAGCAGCAAAAACGAAAAAAGGTTCTGGAGAGCCAAATCGTAAAAAAGTGGCTAGTGTTACTTGGGATCAAGTTCGTACAATTGCAGAAGATAAAATGCAAGATTTAAATGCATTTACTATAGAATCTGCTATGAAAATGATTGCCGGTACCGCTCGTTCAATGGGTGTAACTGTAAAAGGACAAGCTCCTTTTTAATCCAAAAACGTGTAGAAAATGGCAAAAGTAACTAAAAAGCAAAAAGAAGTTAGAGCTAAAGTTGAAAAGAATAAAGCATATTCATTAGACGAAGCTTCTGCTTTAGTAAAAGAAATAACAAACGTAAATTTTGATGCCTCTGTAGATCTTGCTGTTCGTTTGAACGTAGATCCTCGTAAAGCAAATCAGATGGTACGTGGTGTGGTAACATTACCTCACGGAACAGGAAAAGATGTTAAAGTTCTCGCATTGGTAACACCAGATAAAGAAGCTGAAGCTAAAGAAGCTGGAGCTGATTTTGTAGGTCTTGATGAATATCTTGACAAGATCAAAGGTGGATGGACTGATGTAGATGTGATCATTACAATGCCTAGTGTTATGGGTAAATTAGGTCCATTAGGTCGAGTTTTAGGACCACGTGGTTTAATGCCTAACCCAAAGACAGGTACAGTAACAATGGATATAGCAAAGGCTGTCTCTGATGTTAAAGCTGGTAAAATCGACTTTAAAGTGGATAAAACCGGCATTGTTCACGCTGCAATCGGAAAGTCATCATTTTCTGCAGATAAAATTGCAGGAAATGCAAAAGAATTATTAACAACATTAGTGAAGTTAAAACCTGTGGCTGCTAAAGGTATATATATTAAGTCTATATATATGTCTTCTACAATGAGCCCTGGTGTGGAGATTGATTCTAAGAACTTTGCTGGGTAATTAAGATAAACGATTATGACAAGAGAAGAAAAATCACAAGTAATTGAAGACTTAACTGCTCAGTTAGCTGAAAACTCTAATATCTATTTAGCGGATATTTCAGGTTTGGATGCAGGAACAACTTCAAACTTACGTAGAGCTTGTTTTAAAGCTAACGTATCATTAAAAGTAATTAAGAATACCCTCCTTGCAAAAGCAATGGAGAATTCAGATAAAGATTTCGGAGAATTACCAAATGTATTAAAAGGTAATACCTCTATTATGTTTTCTGAGACTGGTAATGCTCCGGCAAAAGTTATCAAAGAATTTCGTAAGAAATCTGAGAAGCCTTTATTAAAAGGTGCTTTTGTAGAAGAAGCAATCTTTGTGGGAGACGAAACTCTGGATGCACTTGTAGATATCAAGTCTAAAGAAGAAGTTATCGGAGAAATCATTGGCTTACTACAATCGCCTGCTAAGAATGTTATTTCAGCATTAAAGTCAAGCGGAGGTACTATAGCTGGTATTCTTAAAACATTATCCGAAAAAGAAGGATAATCTAAGCGAGTACGCACTTTTTAACAAATTATATTTCAATTAAAAAAAATTATTTAAAACGATAGAAAATGGCAGATTTAAAAGAATTCGCAGAACAATTAGTTAACTTAACAGTAAAAGAAGTTAATGAGTTAGCTGATATATTAAAAGATGAGTATGGTATCGAGCCTGCTGCTGCTGCAGTGGCTGTTGCTGCTGGTGGTGGAGCTGCTGGTGGAGATGCTGCTGAAGAAAAAACTGAATTTGATGTAATCCTTAAAGCAGCTGGTGGTGCTAAATTAGCAGTTGTAAAACTTGTGAAGGAATTAACTGGTCTAGGTCTTAAAGAGGCTAAAGGATTAGTTGATGATGCTCCAAGTGCAATTAAAGAAGGAGTAGCAAAAGACGAAGCAGAAGCTCTTAAAGCTCAATTAGAAGAGGCTGGAGCAGAGGTTGAGCTTAAGTAAGCTTACCATATATTGACATAGAGGTTTAGACCTGGAGAATTCTCTCTAAGGTCTAAACCATTTTGCGTATATAAATATGATGTATTAAAATACGCTGTTTTTTAAACTTTAATTTAATTCCGTCCATTGATGTTAGCAACGCAAACTGAAAGATTGAATTTTTCTTCTGTAAAGAATAGACCTGAATATCCAGACTTTTTAGATATCCAGATCAAATCCTTTCAGGACTTC
This sequence comes from Aquimarina rubra, assembly GCF_042684305.1. Classification (NCBI taxonomy): domain Bacteria; kingdom Pseudomonadati; phylum Bacteroidota; class Flavobacteriia; order Flavobacteriales; family Flavobacteriaceae; genus Aquimarina; species Aquimarina rubra. Next base: position 2,222,813 of record NZ_JBHULE010000019.1, read on the forward strand.
TTTCAATTAGAAACAAAGTCTGAAGAAAGAGGAAATGAGGGTCTTTATAATACCTTCATGGAAAATTTCCCGATTACGGATACACGTAATCAATTTGTACTAGAATTTTTAGACTACTTTGTAGATCCTCCAAGATATGATTTGCAAGAATGTATAGAAAGAGGACTTACTTATAGTGTGCCTCTTAAAGCTCGTTTAAAACTTTTTTGTACTGATCCTGAGCACGAAGATTTTGAGACAATCGTGCAGGACGTATATTTAGGTACGATTCCTTATATGACTCCTAGTGGTACATTCTGTATTAATGGAGCAGAACGTGTTGTTGTATCTCAGTTACACCGTTCACCTGGTGTGTTCTTTGGACAATCATTCCACGCGAATGGAACTAAGCTATATTCTGCCAGAGTAATTCCTTTTAAAGGTTCTTGGATAGAATTTGCTACAGATATCAATAGCGTTATGTACGCATATATTGATAGAAAGAAAAAATTACCGGTAACTACACTTTTCCGTGCTATCGGTTTCGAAAGAGATAAAGATATTTTGGAAATTTTTGACCTTGCAGAAGAGGTGAAGGTTTCTAAATCAGGATTAAAGAAAGTCTTGGGTCGTAAACTTGCAGCTCGTGTATTAAATACATGGCACGAAGATTTCGTTGATGAAGATACAGGAGAAGTTGTTTCTATAGAGCGTAACGAAATTGTTTTAGATCGTGATACTGTCCTGGATAAAGATCACTTAGATGAGATCGTGGATTCTGGAGCTAAAACCATTCTACTTCATAAAGAAGATAACCAGAAAGGTGATTATGCGATCATCCATAATACATTACAAAAAGATCCTACGAATTCTGAAAAGGAAGCCGTAGAACATATATACCGTCAATTACGTAATGCAGAACCGCCTGATGAGGAAACTGCAAGAGGTATTATTGACAAGTTATTCTTTTCAGACCAACGTTATAACCTTGGTGAAGTAGGTCGTTATAGAATGAATAAAAAATTAGGTCTTAATATCGAAATGGATAAGCAAGTACTTACCAAAGAAGATATTATTACCATTATAAAATACTTAATAGAGTTAATCAACTCTAAAGCTGAGATTGATGATATTGATCACCTTTCTAACCGTCGTGTAAGAACTGTAGGAGAGCAATTGTCACAACAGTTTGGTGTTGGTTTAGCACGTATGGCTCGTACGATTCGCGAGCGTATGAATGTTAGAGATAATGAAGTATTTACACCTATAGATTTGATCAATGCAAAGACGTTGTCTTCTGTAATCAATTCTTTCTTTGGTACTAATCAGTTATCTCAGTTTATGGATCAAACAAATCCATTAGCAGAGATTACTCATAAGCGTAGGCTTTCTGCTCTTGGACCTGGTGGTTTATCGAGAGAAAGAGCAGGTTTTGAGGTTCGAGATGTACACTATACACATTACGGTCGTTTGTGCCCAATTGAAACACCTGAAGGACCAAATATTGGATTGATTTCTTCGCTTGCGGTATTTGCAAAAGTGAATTCAATGGGATTCCTTGAAACTCCATATCGAAAAGTGGAAGATGGTAAGGTAGATTTAAGTGAGTTTAAATATCTAAGTGCAGAAGAGGAAGAAGAGAAATTAATCATGCAAGCTAACTTACCATTAAAAGAAGATGGTACAATAGAGAGTGATAAGGTAATTGCACGTATGGAAGGTGACTTCCCTGTAATTGATCCATCATCGGTAAATTATGCAGATGTTGCTCCAAACCAGATTGCTTCTATTTCTGCTTCATTAATTCCTTTCTTAGAACATGATGATGCGAACCGTGCATTGATGGGATCGAATATGATGCGTCAGGCAGTTCCATTATTAAGAGTAGATGCTCCAATAGTAGGTACAGGACTTGAACGTCAGGTAGCTTCGGATTCAAGAGTATTAATTAATGCAGAAGGAGAAGGAGTAGTAGAATATGTAGATGCTCAGAAGATTACTATCAAATACGATAGAACGGAAGAGGAGAGAATGGTAAGTTTTGATAGTGATTCTAAAACATACAACCTGATCAAATTCCGTAAAACAAATCAAGGTACTTCTATAAACTTGAAACCAATTGTAAGAGTTGGAGATCGAGTGAAAAAAGGACAGGTTTTATGTCAGGGGTATGCAACAGAGAACGGAGAACTTGCTTTAGGTAGAAATATGAAGGTTGCCTTCATGCCTTGGAAAGGATATAACTTTGAGGATGCAATCGTGATTTCTGAAAAAGTAGTTAGAGATGATATCTTTACTTCTATTCATATCGATGAATACTCTTTAGAAGTTAGAGATACTAAGTTAGGTAATGAAGAATTGACTAACGATATCCCTAATGTTTCTGAAGAAGCTACCAAAGATCTTGATGAAAACGGAATGATCCGTGTTGGTGCTGAAATTAAACCAGGAGATATTCTTATTGGTAAGATTACGCCAAAAGGAGAAAGTGATCCTACACCTGAAGAGAAGCTGTTAAGAGCGATCTTTGGTGATAAGGCAGGAGATGTGAAAGATGCTTCTTTAAAAGCTTCTCCATCTTTACACGGTGTTGTTATTGACAAGAAGTTATTTGCGCGTGCTATTAAAGATAAGCGCAAGCGTTCTCAGGATAAAGAAGATATCTCAATATTAGAGAGATCTTATGATGCAAAATTTGCATTATTAAAAGCAGAATTAGTAGATAAATTATTTATAATCGTAGGAGGTAAGACTTCTCAAGGGGTTATTAATGATTTAGGAGAAGAAGTACTTCCAAAAGGTAAGAAGTTTACTCAAAAGATGCTTAACAGTGTTGATGACTATGCGCATCTTACTAAAGGTACCTGGACTACTGATGATAATCTTAACAAGATGGTTGCGGATTTGATCCACAACTTTAAGATTAAAGAAAATGATTTACAAGGTAACTTACGTAGAGAGAAATTTACAATCTCTGTGGGAGATGAATTACCTTCTGGAATTATAAAACTAGCTAAAGTTTACATCGCTAAAAAACGTAAACTAAAAGTAGGAGATAAGATGGCAGGTCGTCACGGTAACAAGGGTATTGTTGCACGTATCGTAAGAGAAGAAGATATGCCATTCTTAGAAGATGGAACACCGGTAGATATCGTATTGAATCCATTAGGGGTACCTTCTCGTATGAATATTGGTCAGATTTATGAAACTGTATTAGGTTGGGCTGGTCAGAAATTAGGTAGAAAATACGCTACTCCGATTTTTGATGGAGCTTCTTTAGATCAGATCAATGAGTTTACAGATGAAGCAGGTATTCCAAGATTCGGACATACATATTTATACGATGGTGGTACAGGAGATCGTTTTGATCAACCAGCAACTGTAGGTGTAATCTACATGCTTAAGTTAGGGCATATGGTTGATGACAAAATGCACGCACGTTCTATTGGTCCATATTCATTGATTACGCAGCAACCACTTGGTGGTAAAGCTCAGTTTGGTGGTCAGCGTTTTGGAGAGATGGAAGTATGGGCATTAGAAGCTTATGGTGCTTCTGCTACCCTTCGTGAAATATTGACTGTTAAATCTGATGATGTAATAGGAAGAGCTAAAACATACGAAAGTATCGTAAAAGGAGAGCCTATGCCAGAGCCAGGATTACCGGAATCATTCAATGTATTAATGCATGAATTGAAAGGTCTGGGTCTTGATATCAGATTAGAAGAATAATATAGATTGAATCGCACTCTTAGCGAAGTCGAAGGGTGCGATACATCATTTATTATTCAATTTTAAATTACAATAATTCTTAAGCAACCATATATTATGGCAAGAAATAATGATAAGAATACAGTAAAGAGATTTAATAAAATCTCGATAGGTTTAGCATCTCCTGAGTCAATTTTAGCGGCGTCACAGGGAGAGGTTTTAAAACCTGAAACTATCAATTATCGTACTCACAAACCTGAGCGTGATGGTTTGTTCTGTGAGCGTATTTTTGGACCTGTAAAGGACTTTGAATGTGCTTGTGGTAAATATAAAAGAATTCGTTACAAAGGGATCGTTTGTGATCGATGTGGAGTTGAAGTAACAGAAAAGAAAGTTCGTAGAGATCGTGTAGGACATATTAACTTAGTTGTGCCAGTGGCACATATTTGGTATTTCCGTTCTTTACCAAACAAAATTGGATATTTATTAGGGCTACCATCTAAGAAATTAGATATGATTATTTACTACGAAAGATACGTAGTAATCCAACCAGGTATCGCTAAAAATGAAGAAGGAGAGCCTGTTCAAAAAATGGACTTCCTTACAGAAGAAGAATACCTAAATATCTTAGATAGCCTTCCTCAAGAGAATTTATATCTTGATGATACGGATCCGAATAAGTTCATCGCTAAGATGGGGGCAGAATGCCTTATCGAAATCTTAAAGAGAATTGACCTTGATGAGTTATCTTACGAATTAAGACATAAAGCAAATAATGAAACTTCTAAGCAACGTAAGACTGAAGCATTAAAACGTCTTCAGGTGGTAGAATCCTTACGTGATGCCAATAAGAATAGAGAAAACCGTCCGGAATGGATGATTCTTAAAGTAGTTCCGGTAATTCCACCAGAATTACGTCCTTTAGTACCACTAGATGGTGGTCGTTTTGCTACGTCTGATTTAAATGACTTATATCGTCGTGTAATTATTCGTAACAATCGTCTTAAGCGTTTGATGGAAATCAAAGCTCCAGAAGTAATTTTACGTAATGAAAAGCGTATGCTACAGGAATCGGTAGATTCTTTATTCGATAATACACGTAAAGCTTCTGCAGTTAAGACAGATTCTAACAGACCGTTGAAATCTTTATCAGATTCATTAAAAGGTAAGCAAGGACGTTTCCGTCAGAACTTACTTGGTAAACGTGTGGATTATTCTGCTCGTTCTGTGATTGTTGTGGGACCAGAACTGAAATTATTCGAATGTGGTCTTCCTAAGAACATGGCAGCCGAGTTATACAAACCATTTGTGATCAGAAAGTTGATTGAGCGTGGTATTGTAAAAACAGTAAAGTCTGCAAAGAAAATTATAGATAGAAAAGAGCCTGTTGTTTGGGATATCTTAGAGAATGTTCTAAAAGGACATCCGGTATTACTAAACCGTGCTCCAACGCTTCACCGTCTAGGTATTCAGGCCTTCCAGCCTAAACTAATTGAAGGTAAAGCAATACAGTTACACCCATTGGTATGTACGGCATTTAATGCCGATTTTGATGGAGATCAGATGGCGGTGCATTTACCATTAGGACCAGAAGCTATATTAGAAGCTCAGTTATTAATGTTAGCTTCTCATAATATCTTAAACCCTGCGAATGGTTCACCAGTAACGGTACCTTCTCAGGATATGGTACTAGGTCTATACTATATGACTAAGTCTCGCAGGTCTACGCCAGAATTAGAAATTAAAGGTGAGGATCTAACGTTCTATTCTCCAGAAGAGGTTATTATTGCCTACAATGAGAAAAGATTGGATATCAATGCTAACATAAAAGTTAGAACAAAAGATATCGATGAAAATGGAGAATTAGTTACTAAGATCATAGAAACTACAACAGGTAGAGTTTTATTTAATGAAAAAGTACCTGAAAGAGCTGGATATATCAATGAGGTATTGACCAAAAAATCTCTTAGAGATATTATTGGAGATATCCTAAAAGTTACAAGTGTACCGGAAACGGCTGTTTTCTTGGATGAGATTAAAACTCTAGGATATAATTTTGCATTTAGAGGAGGTTTATCGTTCAGTTTGGGAGATATCATTATCCCAAAAGAGAAACATACCATGATTGCCGATGCTAACGCGCAAGTTGATAATATCGTTGCAAATTATAACATGGGTCTTATTACTAATAACGAACGTTATAATCAGGTAATTGACATATGGACATCTACCAATGCTGAGTTGACAGAATTGTCGATGAAGCGTATTAGAGAAGATCAACAAGGGTTTAACTCGGTGTATATGATGCTTGATTCTGGAGCAAGGGGATCTAAAGAACAGATTCGTCAGCTTACAGGGATGCGTGGATTGATGGCAAAACCGAAAAAATCAAATTCTGCAGGTGGAGAAATTATTGAAAACCCGATTCTTTCTAACTTTAAAGAAGGTCTTTCAATTCTTGAATACTTTATCTCTACTCACGGAGCTCGTAAAGGTCTTGCGGATACGGCACTTAAAACTGCCGATGCTGGATACCTTACTCGTCGTTTAGTGGATGTTGCACAAGATGTGATTGTGAATGTTGAAGATTGTGAAACACTTAGAGGAGTAGAAGTTAGTCCATTAAAGAAAAATGAAGAAATTATTGAAGGTCTTGCAGCAAGAATTGCAGGTAGAACTTCTTTAGTAGACGTAATTAATCCTTTAACTCAAGAAGTACTTGTAGAAGCAGGTGTAGAAATTGATGATGTAACGGCAAAGAATATCGAAAACTCTCCGGTAGAGTCTGTGGAAGTTCGTTCTGCCCTTACTTGTGAAGCTAAGAAAGGTATTTGTGTTAAATGTTACGGACGTAATCTTGCAACTGGTAAAACAGTGCAGCGTGGTGAGGCAGTTGGGGTTGTTGCAGCTCAGTCAATTGGAGAACCGGGTACGCAGCTTACATTACGTACTTTTCACGTAGGAGGTATTGCAAGTAACATTTCAGAAGAAAATCAATTAAAATCTAAATTTGCCGGTAAAGCAGAAATAGAAGAATTGAAGACTGTAAAAGGTCAGGATTCTGAAGGAAACGAAATTGATGTAGTTATTTCTCGTACTTCTGAAGTAAAAGTAATAGATCCGAAAACTAAAATTGTACTGAGTACAAATCTTATACCTTATGGTTCTCAATTGTTTATCAAGAGTGGAGATACTGTTAAAGCAGATCAAAGTATCTGTCAGTGGGATCCATATAATGGTGTAATTATTTCAGAATTTGCAGGAAAAGTTGCTTACGAAAATGTAGAACAAGGGATAACATATCAGGTAGAAATAGATGAACAAACTGGATTCCAGGAAAAAGTAATCTCAGAATCACGTGATAAGAAAAAGATACCTACACTACTGATTATGGGTAAAGGAGACGAAGTTCTTCGTTCATATAACCTTCCTGTTGGAGCTCACTTAATGGTGGATGATAATGAAAAGATCGAGGTTGGTAAAGTGTTGGTTAAGATTCCGCGTAAGTCAGCAAAAGCTGGGGATATTACAGGAGGTCTTCCACGTGTAACAGAATTATTTGAAGCACGTAATCCATCGAACCCTGCCGTTGTTAGTGAGATTGATGGTGTTGTATCATTTGGTAAGATCAAGCGTGGTAATCGTGAGATCATTGTAGAATCTAGAATTGGTGAAATCAAGAAGTATCTTGTAAAATTATCTAACCAGATTCTTGTACAGGAGAATGATTTTGTACGTGCAGGTATGCCATTATCAGATGGTTCTGTAACTCCAGAAGATATCCTTAAAATCAAAGGGCCTTCAGCAGTACAGCAGTATTTGGTAAACGAGGTACAAGAAGTATATCGATTACAGGGTGTGAAGATTAACGATAAGCATTTTGAAGTAGTAGTACGTCAAATGATGCGTAAAGTTAGAATTCAGGATCCGGGAGATACAATCTTCTTAGAAAATCAATTGGTTCATAAATCGGACTTTATCCAGGAAAATGATGCTATTTTCGGAATGAAAGTAGTAGAAGATGCAGGGGATAGTGAAAACCTGAAAGCAGGTCAGATTATCTCTCCAAGAGATCTTAGAGATGAAAACTCTATTCTAAGAAGAGAAGATAAGAACTTAGTGGAGGCAAGAGATGTTACTCCTGCCACAGCGACTCCAATACTTCAGGGTATTACAAGAGCTTCGCTACAGACTAAATCGTTTATCTCTGCAGCATCATTCCAGGAAACAACCAAAGTATTAAACGAAGCCGCGGTAAGTGGTAAAGTTGATGATCTGGAAGGATTGAAAGAGAATGTAATCGTTGGACATAGAATCCCTGCCGGAACCGGTATGAGAGACTATGAGAGTATCATAGTGGGTTCTAAAGAAGAATTCGAAGATCGAATGGAACAACGACAAGAAGTTAATTATAATTAATCAGTAAAGCCTGCCAATTGGCAGGCTTTCTGTTTTAAGAACCAATGTGTTCAAATAAAATATTATAAAATGGCAGACGAAAAGAAACAAAAACAAAATCAGTTAAACATAGAATTGGATGATGCTATTGCGGATGGGATTTATAGTAATCTGGCAATTATTAATCATTCAGTATCTGAATTTGTGGTAGATTTTGTGAATATCATGCCCGGAAGACCTAAAAGTAAGGTAAAGAGTAGAATTATTTTAACTCCTCAACACGCTAAAAGACTATTAAAGGCTTTAGGGGATAATGTATCGAGATTTGAAGCTGCTCATGGTGAAATTAAAGATTATGAACAACCACCGATCCCTTTGAATTTTGGTCCAACAGGACAAGCATAGTAGGTGTAAAATATCTTAAGAATATAATGATCCGCTTGATTAAAAAATCATGCGGATCTTTTTTTTGAAATATATTGAACTTGATCAGAAAATATATTTTTATTATCTTAAACGTTCTTAAATAAGAATATATCAATATGTCTGATCGAATTAAAACCTATTCAGAATTCTATAAGTTCTATCTTAGCGAGCATCAAAATAAGACAAGTAGAACCTTACATTTTATAGGAACCTTTTTGGTGTTTGTAATTATTGCGATTGCCATATATTATGGTTGGAGTTGGAAATGGTTTTTAGTTCCTGCGGTTGGATATGGTTTTGCTTGGGTTGGTCACGCTTTTTTCGAGAAAAATAAACCCGCAACATTTAAGTACCCTTTTTGGAGTTTGATTTCAGATTTTAAGTTGTTTTTTGAAATTCTGGGAGGAAAACGTTCTTTTGATAGTTCCAAAGATTGATATAAGTATTTGTTATTAACATAGAATTAAATATAGTTTTAAATTATATATAAACTAAAAACCGATTAAATATTTTTTATTTAATCGGTTTTTGTTTTTAACCAGTGTTATTTTACCTGTTTTTTGTGAAACAGCCTAAAAACCACTTTAAAATAGTTTTAGAATTCTGAAGTAAAGTGAAAAGTGATAGAAGGATATTTTTGTTGAGTCATTTGAAGACTAAAAGAGGAATCTGCTAAAAACACCAATTGACCTTGTTTGTCTTTTGCCAGAAATTTACTTTTCACGCGTTTAAAATCTTTAAACTCGTCATTCGTTTCATCTTCTGCATCTACCCAACAAGCTTTATGTACATTAAGATTTTCATAAGTACATTTCGCCCCATACTCGTGCTCTAATCTATATTGTATTACTTCGTATTGTAGTGCTCCAACGGTACCAATTACTTTTCTTCCATTTAGTTCTAAAGTAAATAATTGGGCAACCCCTTCATCCATTAACTGATCAATTCCTTTTGCTAATTGCTTGGATTTCATAGGATCTGCATTGTTGATATATCTAAAATGCTCTGGAGAAAAACTAGGAATTCCTCTATAATTTAATTGCTCTCCGGTGGTAAGTGTGTCTCCGATTTTAAAATTCCCGGTATCATGCAAGCCCACAATATCACCGGGATAGGAGATGTCTACAATTTCTTTTTTCTCTGCAAAAAAAGCATTAGGACTAGAGAATTTAAGCTTTTTATTATGTCGGGTATGCAAGTAAGGTACATTTCTTTCAAAAGTCCCTGAAACTATTTTAATAAATGCTAATCGATCCCTATGCTTAGGATCCATATTTGCATGAATCTTAAAGACAAAACCTGTAAAATCTTTTTCGTCTGGTTTTACGATTCTAATATCACTTTCTTTAGGTCTCGGTGTAGGTGCGATGGACACGAAACAATCTAATAATTCGCGAACTCCAAAGTTGTTTAAGGCAGAGCCAAAAAATACAGGTTGTAAGTTCCCATTTTGATATGCTTCTTTATCGAAGGAAGGATAAATACCATCAACTAATTCTATTTCTTCCCGCAAAGTTTTGGCCGCAGTATCACCAATCAGGGTATTTAATTCGGAAGAAGATAAATCAGATATCTCAATGGTTTCTTCTATGTTTTTTCTACTATCTCCACTAAAAAGGTTGATGTTTTTTTCCCAGAGATTATAAATTCCTTTAAAATCATATCCCATTCCGATAGGAAAACTTAATGGAGTAACCTTCAACCCAAGCTTTTGTTCCACTTCATCTAGCAGTTCGAAAGCATCTTTTCCTTCTCGATCCAATTTATTTATAAAAACGATCATAGGTATGTTACGCATTCTACATACCGAAACTAGTTTTTCAGTTTGTTCCTCTACACCTTTGGCAACATCAATTACTACAATAACGCTATCAACCGCGGTAAGAGTTCTAAAGGTGTCTTCTGCAAAATCCTTGTGCCCTGGGGTATCTAAAATATTAATTTTAACACCTTGATATTCAAAAGCTAAAACAGACGTTGCTACAGAAATCCCTCTCTGGCGTTCAATTTCCATAAAATCACTGGTAGCACCTTTTTTAATTTTATTAGATTTCACCGCTCCAGCTTCCTGGATAGCTCCTCCAAATAAAAGTAATTTTTCTGTTAAAGTAGTTTTACCTGCATCAGGGTGCGAAATGATACCAAAAGTTCGTCGTCTTTTTATTTCCTCAGTGAATTTCATTGTAGTTCTATTGCTAAAGTTTGCAAATATACTACTTAAAAAGACAAAGACATCAGAAGTCTTTAAAACTGGGCTATTTCGAAATATTGTGTTATCAGTGTGTTTTATGGCTTAAAATTGTGTATTTCATCGAAAATGTAAAAAATATACGGGAAAAAAGTTATTAAATTCATAATACTATTGCAATATTTGTATATAGTGTTTATTATGGTTTTACCGTAATTTTCGCTGTTTTTGAAATTATAAATATTTTTTAGATATTTATAAATGGCTTGTAAAAGTTACCACCCATAACCTTTACAAGCTATTGTAAACCATCGTCATATGAAAAAAAATACCCAAATCTGTTGGGGTCAGGCACTGCGTTTTGTGCTTTTGACTCTATTTTTACTTTTATTAATACCTAATAGTTCTTTTGGACAAGATACCGATTCAGATTTGATTGCTGATTCTGTTGATCAGGATGATGATAATGACGGAATCCTGGATACGGATGAGGGATTAAATTGTTCAGGAGCATTTATTAATGTAGGTTCAGCGCCAGGCGGAAATCAAAATGGAGTAGGTGCTATTAACGATATTTATGATTTTGATGGAGTTGATGTGGATTTAACCGCTGTGGTGAATCAAGTAGATGGTGGTGTTTTATCACAATTGTTAGTTGAGGATGCTACTTCGCTTCGAGTTCAAGGACAGCAAATAGATGATGGGGTCAATGAAAGTGTTGTATACACTTTTACTTTTAGTGAGATCGTTACAGATGTCCAATTTCGATGGTCTGGAATTGATAGCGGTGATAAAGTAACAGTAAATGCTACGGGTACAAATGTTCAGTCTATAACCTTGGGAGAATTAATGGCGCCAACTACTTTTCCTACAGGTGCTTATACAACTACTTCCGGAGGAAACTCCCATTTGATCGTAAATAATAATAGTTTATCTCCTACTATAACTTCTTATACAGCTGGTTCCGGCAATACTACACTTAACTACTCTGATGTGGTTATAGAAGGACAGGTTTCTTCTTTTAGTATTATTACGAACAAAGCCAGACAGGATGGTAATGTCGTGAATAATGGAAACGTCACCTTCTTATTTTCAAATTTAATTTATTGTACGTTTATTGATTCTGATAATGATACGATACCCGATCATTTAGATACGGATAGTGATGATGATGGATGTTTTGATACGTTAGAAGGAGATGGAGCTTTTACCGCAACAGATTTAACTATTGATAATAATTTAGCAAATACGCCTGGGGATGTTGATTCTAATGGTATCCCAACAATAACAGGAAGTCCACAAGGCACAACAGGAGCGGTTGTAACAAGTACAGCCGGAATTATATTAAACGAGGCTTCAAATGGTAATGGTGGTTCACAGGAATGGGTAGAGCTTTTGGTAGTTGGAGATTCTGCAAACCCAACCGCCCCGGTGGATCTTACAGGTTGGATTATTGATGATAATAATGGGGATTTCGAATTAAGTGGAGGAGGAGTTGGGATTGCTCAAGGATACTTGATTTTAGGTAGTGCTTTTAATAATGTAACTCCTGGATCATTAATAGTGATATATAATGAAGGAGAAAAGGATGCAAGTATTCCGGCAGATGATCCTACTGATAGTAATGGAGATGGAGTGTATATTCTTCCTGGAAATCATTCTTCCTTAAATGGATGTAGTACAAGACCAACTACATCTGATACCAGTTATTTACCGTGTACTAGTGTAGCACCATCTTGGTCAAGAATTACTTTTAGAAATGGAGGCGATGTGATACAAGTAAGAAGGCCTGATGGTTCATTCTTTCATGGGTATTCTTATGGTGATGTAACTGCCCCTTTTCCGAGTTTTCCTAGTGGAGCATCTTCTTTTAATGCTGGTGCTGGTGGAACAGGAAGCACATTTTCTTTCCAGTGTGGAGATTGGGAGAGTAGTTCTAACATAGTTAGATCGGACGCTACAGGTAGGACGCCTGGAGTTGTGAATTCTACTTTAAATCAAACATTTATCGATAAAGTACTGGCGGGAACTATAGATTATTGTGATCTGTCAAATTCTGCAAATTGTACTAATTGTAATATAGCTGACGCTGGTTTAAGTTCTATAGTCTGTGACGATAATGGAACAAATTCTGATGGTAGTGATGATACCTTTACCTTTGAATTAAATCCAACGGGAACAGATTTAGGAACTACATATACCGTTTCTGGGGGAGCTTCTGGAACAGGAACATATGGAGGTTCAACGGTTTTTGGACCTTTTCCAATTTCTGGAGGAGATATAACCATAACAATAACAGATGATAATGAACCAACTTGTCAAATAATAGATCTTGTCGTAACAGCTCCTGCAACCTGTTCTAACTTTGTAGACCTTGATGCAGTTGATGACTTAGGCGCAACTGTAGTCGAAGGAATAGGAGGGCAAACCGTTGCGAATGTTTTAAGCAATGATGATATCGAGGGAGCAACTCCTACAACTTCTACAGTAGATCTTACCTTGGTTGGTTCAGATAATCCAGGAATTACTTTAAACACCGGAACAGGTTCTGTGGATGTTGCAATTACTGTTCCAGTTGGGGAGTATACATTGACATATCAAATTTGTCCTACAGGATCTACTTTCTCTTGCGATATAGCAGTGGTGAGTATTGTAGTATTAAAAGATAGTGATGGTGATACAGTTCCGGATACCACGGATTTAGATGATGATAATGACGGTATTCTGGATAGCGATGAAAACGGTTGTGGGGTTGCAGATCCACGAGTTAACTTTACCTTATTATCAGAAGATTTTGGAGTGGGTGATGGTACTCGTGTATCTTCTGTATATACAAATTATAGCTACGAAGATGGAACGGGCTCTGGTAATGGTGGAGGAAACCCTATCGATCTTCAGGATGGAGAATATACTATTTTTGAGGATATTCAGGCTACTGCACCAACGTTTGCTTCTTCAGTTTGGAAAACGATAGGAGATCATACTACTGGCCCAACAGATTTTACGGGTAGAATGGCTATTTATAACTCTAATAATATAGCAGGTTTAGAATTCTATAGAAGATCAGTATTTAATGTGGTTGAAGGACAACAACTAAATATAGCATTTTGGGCGCTAAATATTGATTTTGAAAATTCACCAAGTACAGATACAAGAGTATTCCCAAATATAACGTGTAATATAGAACAAGGAGGCTCTGTTGTATATACTTTTGATACCGGCGATTTATTAAGAACTGTTGATTGGCAAGAATTTATCGGAGCTTTTACACCAACTTCAAGTGATCCGATTGAGTTTGTTCTAATTAACAATGCTCCGGGAGGAGGAGGTAATGATCTTGCAATAGATGATATTTTGATTTCTCAAAGTCTTTGTGATTTTGATGGAGATGGTATACCAAATACGCAGGATCTAGATTCTGATAACGACGGTTGTAGTGATGCTAATGAAGCATATAATGACGCTAATGCAGATGGTGGTGATGGTGGACAATTTGGGACAGTGGATCCTGCAACAGTTAATTTATCTAATGGTTTGGTAACAGAAACTGGTGTTGATTACGCACTTGGATCGAACCCGAGAGTTACAGCTCTTGGAGCAAATATTTGTACTGCGCCTACACCTGTGATATTGCATCAAGGTCCTGCTTGTGATGATACCGTATATAATTTAATATGGGATGGTTTTGTTCCAAATGGAATAGATGAGTTTGATTGGACTCCGGATGGTGCTTTAACAAATACTTTTAACGATGTTGATGGATCCGGAGTTAGTATTACACATACTTTTTCTGGAGAAACAGGTACTTTAAGTAATTGGCCTGTAGGTTTTGGAGGTCCTACTCCTAGTGTAAGCTCTAATGCTACGGGAATAGTTGGAGACGATGTTTTAGAATATTTTACCACTGGTTTTGGAACAACCGGAATAACACAAACCATTACATTTAGTTCAAATATTTACTCTGTTGGGTTTGATTTATATAATATTAATGAAAATGGTGCTGGAAGCGGTGATTCATACATTGTAACTGCAACAGATGGTGCAGGTAATACAATTTTTCCAACATTTACAAATTCAACTACACCTTCTTACACTTCTAACGGAGCTAATGGACAAATTGATGCTACGGGAAGTTCTGTAGCTAATGATAATGACCAGATAGGTGTGAATTTTGAAGACTTAGATGGAATTTCTAGTATAACAATTGTGTGGCAGAACTGTTCTACTTGTAATACAGGTGCTCAACACGGTTCGGCTATAGGAGGTTTTGATTTTTGTACGGATATTCCTGTTACAGGAGTTACTGGTACTGTTGATATTACGGATACGAGTATTCCGGGAGATACTTTAACAGTTACAGTTACCGACAATGATTTAAATACGGATTCAGGAGTTGCAGAGACCATCACTGTAGATGTTGT
>NZ_JBHULE010000020.1:0-1071 GCF_042684305.1 Aquimarina rubra
CTTGAGCATATCCTTTTACCAAAGGCTTTGTCCGACCTGCTTATCAGAAGAAAACTTCCATAATCCTCGCGTACTCCTCCGAAAAAATTGTCCACTCGAAATGAACTATTGCATACAACGTTTAATATATGTGTCGTAGCAGAGCAAAATGTTACCAAACCATCAACAAAACTGCGCATTGGTTGCTAACTTTTACTTTTTGCAAGCATTGCGCCTTACCAAAAATAAGACAACCATTCTATTCATCACCTAGCTGCTATGATCACATATATGTTGTTGGCAGTAGTTTTTATTACTTTAAAATTTCAAGAACTTCAGCTTCACCAATTTTTCTTGCTCCTTCGTGAATCCACCAGACTCTTCCTTTCTTTAATAGTTCCTCAATATTCTGATGTCTTAAAAACTTAATCCTTACGTTTTCAGTTTCTCCAGGATAAATTCTTTCTTTGTCAAAGTCTATTTGTCCAATATAAGTTGTTGGAAAGTCAGTTGAATTTGGTAAATACTCCATAACGTGATTGGGTCTATATCCAGTTCCGATTCCAGTTATACGCCCACCATTTTGTGTTGAATACAAAGTAAGTTTTGCAGTTATATTTATTATGTCCGAAATCATAGATTAAATCAGCTTTTATTCACATAAAATCCTCTTTCTTGTGTCTCAATATTCTCAATTATTAAATTCCGACCAATGGAAAAAACTATTTTCGCTTTTGCTCCGTTTGAGTAAATTATTCCATCTTTAATTTCAAAATTATTCTTTCCTAACCAATCTCCAATATGAGTTCCTTCAGCATATTTCCATTCTTGATTCTCAATATAGTATGAAGAGTTTGTATAAAACACTATTGTGATTATAACTCCAATTGTTACCAGTAGTATTTTTAAGAATCGTTTTTTCATAGTTCAAAATATTATTTCGAAATGGTTTGGTTAAATTACTGCCAACGTTTAATATATGTGTCGTAGCAGAGCAAAATGTTACCCTGATTTTCGATATTTCTGTGCATTGGTTGCTAATTTTTACTTTCAGCAAGCATTGCGCTTTACCAAAAATACAACAACCATTCG
>NZ_JBHULE010000022.1:0-136603 GCF_042684305.1 Aquimarina rubra
TTTCAAAACCACCCCCAATACCAACAGAACCAACTTTTCCATTAGCTTCTAGCCCAACTAAATATGCAGAAAGGTCTGTTGACGGGCTTGCGGCATCTGTTACGTCAGGACCTTCTCCTGCTTGTAGGTAAGCATTTAAAGCAAGGCCGATTCCTCCAAATTTAAATTTAGAATGTGTACCAATGGTGTGTGTATGATAAAATCCATCTGTAGGTGTTCCGTTTACTACATTCTGAAAGGTGTTGTTTAACGCCAAAAAGCTAAGCGTTGCTTTTTCTGAAGCTTTCCAGGTTAAGTGCGCATATTCCATGGCTTTATAACTAAAAAAACCGGTAACGTTATATATAGTTCCTGATGTATTGTTAGGAAGTCCGTCCAGGTCATTCTGACTAAATGCAAATCCCAGATCCAATTTGATCTTTTCATTTCCATATCTGATCAGAGCCAAATCGTGAAAACGACCTTGTAATGCCCAGTCTAAACCACCCAGGATTCTCTGATCATCATAAGAGATCATTTGCCGGCCCAATTTAGTAGACCAACCTTTTCCGAATTCCAGAGATGCCCAAGCCTCTGCTATTTGCAAATTATTATTAGCATCATTGTCCAGGATCTGTCTGGTATCTCCCCATATTCTAACATCCTGAACACTAAAATGTGCTTTGAATTTTTCTGAAGTGTATCCAAATTTAAGCCTGGCTCTCTGTTGCACAATCGCTGCAGGATCGACTCCCTGAGGAACCAAATTATTGAACCCGTGACGATACTCAAATCGATCTCTAAAATCTAAATCAATACTTAATTCCTGAGCTTTTACATTATACACTAGTAAAAAAGTGCATATCAATAATGGTAGTTTTTTTTTCATGTAGAATTGGTTTTAAATGTTTAGGTAAAAAAAATACGTATTAAAAAACTTGTTTAAAATACGTAAATTTCCCCACTTAAATACTTGGGTTTTGTGATTATTTAGATTTTTACCTTTTCATATAAACCAGTAACAGCGTTAAAAGCTTTCGTTAATTCGTTACTAATCTTATACATTTCAGCTGGCTTAAATCCTTGATTCATAAGCTTATCTTTATTGTTTTTCACTTGCTCCCATTTCGACATTGCTACTCCCAATTTATCGTCAATTTGTGAATTGTTAAAATTAGAAATAAGCAACATAGTAATGGCTCCATCGAGTTCATTAAAAACATTATTCAACATTTGTTCTGAATTTTTAGTCTTCAAAGTTGTTTGGTTTGCGTAATAGTATAATGCCAATCTTTGGGATAGCATTCGTTGTCTACCTGCCATGTTTATCATCTTTTTTAACTCCAAATCAGATTCACCTGCCCCATCATCCTCAAGCAAATTTGCATCACTCTGATTGGCTCCTTTTGATTCTACAATAACCGCAGATACTACATCATTTGTTGCCTTCAGTAAATCTGTATTTAATTCTATAATCTTTTTTGCATTATCGTAATTTGGTGTAGTTTCAATCAACTTTTTAAATTCTGCCCAGATAACGTCTACCTTGGCTATTCTGTCTTTAGTAACTTTATAACCGGAGTTCTGGTTAATAATACCATTTTGTTTTTCAAAAATAATTTTACTAGTTAAAAGATCTCTTTTAGCTTTTGTATCGCTAGGGTTTTCTACCAAATATAAATAGGATTTAGCCATTTTCTGACTTAGCATACGTTGCTTACCTGAAATATTAACCGCTTTGTTAAAGGTTAACATTCCGTATTTCATACTTTGTTGGGCACAGATAGTGTTTGTACCGAATACTATTATTCCGATCAGGAATAAGAGTATTGTAGATTTGAGCGTTAAGTTTTTTTTCATTTTTTTACTTTTAATTGTTTAAATAGAATTTTTAATATTCTTCTAGGGATAATTGAGTGATTTTATTGTCAGGGGATAATTTCAATACTAGAATTGTTGATGAATTTTCGAACTCGACCAGATAGCGTTTACTTCCTTCATCATCCATTAAAAAAGAAGATTCTCCCATCTTCCCTTTTTTAGTTTGATTATCCGTAATAAAGCTTTGTACTTTATCTAAAGTAAATGACGATTGTAAATCCGAAGAGAATAACTCGAAAAGTTGATTAGCATCCTTTGCATTGTAAGCATCAGATATTTTTGTGACAGTCATTTGATAACTATCTTCTGTTTGGGTAAAGCTAAAGCTAAAGCAGATGCTTAGTATTAATAAATAAGTAATTTTTTTCATAAGATTTGGGATTAAATGATTAAAATTTTATGCGTACTAAGAATAGGATAAAACCTAAAAGTATTATAGATCATAACAACCATATGTCATTCAAATAAAATAGACATTGGTATATTGAAAATGATAAATTTCTTTATGAATGAATCCTTTGCTAAAAAAGCATCACGTGTTTTGGAAAGTACCGTGTTAGGAAAAACAAGAAAATGTGAAAGGAGTAATATTTTTTCATTATTTGTTGAGTTTAGTTACTCCAAGGTATATCCTTATTACGGTTTTACCGTAATTTATATATGTTTTTAACTTTTAATTAACGATTGTTGAATTTTTTTTACAGTATAAAGCATTTTTATCGACGAAATACACCATTACGTTTAACTTTATTGGAATTAAACCTAAACACCATCAATATAACATTCTCATTTATAAATTTTTATAACATTTTCATGTTTTAAAAACAAATATGAATTTTCCTACTACTATTTTTAGACACAACAATTTAAATAAATAAGAGAAAAAAGAGTTATCGTTTTATGCAAAGACTGTTCAAAATCGCTTTAAAAGTAATAGTAATATGTGTTTTGACGCTATTCACTCAAATTGGAGGATTCATTTACTTCATCTCCGAAATAACCTTGTCGAAAAATATTAAATCCTATAGAATAAAAAAGCTCGGACTATTTACAGGACTTTATGTATTGATTACTTTTTTGGTTATACCCTACCTGGCTCCCATATTCGGAAGGGAAAAAATTAAAAACAATGAATTTGTAGAGGCTTGTTCTTTTTTTACAATACTTAGTAATCGAAATTATGTAACCCCAGAATTAAATGCCGCTGTTCAAAGTATCGCAAAAGTTCTTAATAAGAAGCATTCCAATACGAAACTAGTTTATCTGGATGCCAATTTTCCTTTTATTGATGGCTTTCCATTGGCACCTCATCTTAGTCATAATGATGGAAAAAAAATTGATATCTCTTTCATTTACAAAAATAAAACAGGTAAGATTACTAATAAAAAACCAGCTCTATTTGGATATGGAGTATATGAAGATCCCAATCCTGGAGAATATAATCAAATCAAAGTGTGCAAGAAAAAGGGATACTGGCAATATGATTTTGCAAAATACCTAACTTTTGGAATTACAAATAATGAACTGAAGCTTTCAGAAAAAGCCACAAAAGATTTACTTTTGACTATTGTAAAGGAGCAAAAGGTTAGAAAAGTATTTATCGAACCTCATCTTAAAAATCGATTAGGCGTGCAAAGCCCTAAAATAAGATTTCACGGATGTCAAGCGGTGAGACACGATGATCATATACATCTACAATTGTAAGATGTACTTTTACAAACTAATTAGAAAATAAAAAGATTCCACATATGGAAACAAAAACGTTGTCACTACATCATATCATTAAAGAACCAACAATAAAAAAAGATAAAACACCTGTTTTATTCATGTTCCATGGTTATGGTAGTGATGAGAATGATTTGTTTTCATTTGCTCCAGAGTTGCAGGATGAACTATTTATCGTATCCGTTAGAGCTCCTTATCCAATGCAACCGTATGGAAACGCCTGGTATGCCATCTATTTTGATGCAGCTCAGGGAAAATTTAGTGACGATACACAAGCAATAGAATCTAGAGATAAAATAGCAAATTTTATAGATGAAGCTATTGTAGCTTATGATCTGGATGCTGATAATGTGACATTACTTGGTTTTAGTCAAGGAACCATCCTTAGTTATGCTGTAGCACTATCCTACCCTGAAAAAATAAAAAATGTAGTGGCATTAAGCGGGTATCTAAATGAAGATATTCTCAAGGAAAATTATGATCGTAACGATTTTTCAAAACTTAATTTGTATTGTTCTCACGGTAGTGTTGATCAAGTAATACCGATAGATTGGGCGCGCAAAGCACCTTTAAAACTTGCCGAACTGGGAATACAAACAACCTTAAACGAATTTCCTGTGGGTCACGGTGTAGCTCCTCAAAATTTCTATCAGTTTAAAGATTGGCTGAGTAAGCACCTTTAAAAACATATCGGTACCATACTAATTGTTAGTTTTTTTCGTTGCAATAGAGTCACTTATCTTAAAACTCTAAAAATGAAAACGCTAACCACCCCAACTGTTTTCGTGCTACTTTTTTTTACCATGTTTGGTACAGCACAGATCACGTATGAAGCTGCATTTCCTAATATAGATTTTGAATTTCCGGTAGAAATACAATCTCCGACAGATGGAACAGATCGTATGTTTATTGTAGAACAAAGAGGAAGAATCAAAGTATTCCCTAGGACTACGAATGTAGGCACTAATGATATCGATACATTCTTAAATATCACTGATCGTGTTCGTTTTAGAGATGGCCAAGAAGTAGGATTGTTAGGGTTAGCTTTTCATCCCGATTATGATACAAACGGATACTTCTACACCTATTATACCACAGACAGTCCTGTACCAAATATTACAGTAAGAATGGTGCTTTCGAGATTTACAGTAAGTACTACGAATCCTAATTTTGTTGATCCGGATAGTGAATTAATTATTTTTCAATTTGATAAAAACCAAAATAATAGTAACCATAACGGTGGTAAAATTGCTTTCGGACCTGATGGATACCTTTATATCTCTATCGGTGACGGTGGCGGTGGAAATGATCCTGAAGGTAACGGACAAAATAAAAACACCGTTTTTGGTAGTATTCTCAGAATAGATATAGATCTGGACGGTAATAATCCTGTAGAAGCAAATCCCGAATTACCTAATGGCAATTATGAAATCCCAAGTGACAATCCTTTTCCTGGTAATGTAGGCAATGGATTAGATGAAATTTATGCATACGGAATTAGAAATACCTGGAAATTTTCTTTTGATGAAGTTACTGGTAGACTTTGGGGAGCTGATGTAGGTCAAGGAGCTTTTGAAGAAGTAAACATCATAGAAAATGGCAAAAACTATGGCTGGAGCCGATATGAAGCTAATTCTGTAGCAAATAGTGATGTTACTATTACTGAACCCGTTGTTTTTCCTGTTCACTTCTATAACCGAAATCAAGGAGATCGATCGATTACCGGTGGTTATGTGTATCGTGGATCCGAAATTACCAGTTTAAGCCCGGATATCAGTTCCAAGTATATTTTTGGTGATTATGTAAGTGGAAGAGTTTGGGTATTAGATTATAATCCATCAACAGGAGCATCCAGCAGTACATTACTCTTCAATACATCTGGTGAGTTTGTATCTTCTTTTGGAGTTGATAAAAATGGAGAATTATATTTTAGTGATTACGGAAGTAATGCTCAAATCTATAAATTGGTAGACGGTACTTCTACACCTTCAGGAACTGCCGTAAATGGTATTGGTCAATGGGATAATTTAAATCAAGGAATCCCAAATGGTATTGTGCAATCTATAGTTACAGATACAAATGGCGATGTTTATCACGCCGGAACATTTAGTCAAGCAGGAACCACAACAGCTAACAATATTGCCGTATGGAATGAATCAACGGGCTGGAGAACATTAGGCACAGGATCCAATGGAACTATTAATACGCTTAAAATTGCCCCTAATGGAAATTTATATGCAGGTGGAGCCTTCACTGAAATAGGAGGGATTTCTGCCAAAAATATTGCAGTATGGAATGGTAACAATTGGTCTGCGCTTGGATCTGGAGTCGACGGAACCGTAGCAGCTCTTGAAATTGATGATAGTGGTAATATCTATGCCGGTGGTGTTTTTGAAACGGTAAATGGAAATACAGTACGAAATATTGCTTTCTGGAATGGAGCAAACTGGTCTGCATTAACAGATGCTACCAGTGGTATATCAGGAACTAATAATGAAGTCAGATCTTTGGTATTGGACAATGACGGAACTTTGTATGTAGGTGGAAATTTTGATGAAGCGGGAAATACTACTGCTAATAGAATTGCTACCTGGAATGGAACGAATTGGGGAACTCTCGGAACCGGAACTAGTGGTTTTGTAGAAGCTATAGCCGTTACATCAACCGAAGTATTTATTGGAGGTAACTTTTCTATTGCGGGAGGTCAAACAGTAAATCGTATTGCAAGATGGAATAAAAACACGACGACTTGGTCTTCTTTAGGAAATGGTGTTAACAATATTGTGAATACACTGATTCATGATGGCACTAATCTTTATGTAGGTGGTGCTTTTGATACTGCCAATGTAGACAACGGTAATAGTATTATTGTAAACAACGTTGCCAGATGGAACGAAACTGATGGTTGGAATGCTATGGGAACTGATACAAATGTGGGAGTAGATATTAAAATCAATAGCATTAATTTTGCTTCTGATAGTGATGGAATCGATAAAATTTTTGCAGGCGGAAACTTCTCAAGCGCCGGAGCCACCAATGCTAACAATACAGCAAAATGGGTGTCCGAAAATGTATTAAGTATTCCTGATACTCCAGATCAGCAAACGGTGTACCTATACCCAAACCCTACAACCGGAATGGTACAGTTACCTGATGAGAATGAATGGGTGCTCACAGATAACTCCGGCAAAATTATTAAAAAAGGTAGAAGTGCTATTTTTGATATTTCAGAGTATTCAGTGGGAATGTATTTTTTAAAGATAAAAGATAAGAATACCCTAAAAATTATTAAAAGATAGCTCTCTGAAGTAGCTTTTAGCGATATTTATCGTTCAAGCCTACACCTCCTTGGATCATCGGTATAATTTTTTCTACTCTTGAAATTCGAGTAGCTTCTCGTTTTGCAGTAGCTATATATTCTTTGTATTCCTTTTGCTTAAATGGTGTTAACTTGCCAAAGCTTACCTTCACTTCAGGATTAGTATCTAAAACTGCCTGTAATTCATTAGGGATTTCAATATCCTTAGACTTCTCTATCTTTATTTCTTTACCTGCTTTTTGATTCTTAATCGCTTCGTCTACATACTGCAATACAAGCTTTTTGTCAATCTCATCCATACAATTAAACCTCCATTGTCTTAGGCCTTTGGTCTTTCCCTCTTGGGCATTAATCAACTTCTTACGTTCATCCTTTAAAAACACACCTTGATAAAACCAAACTCCTACATACGATTTAAAAGCTCCCAAACCTATTACATTTTTACCTCCAATAGTATATACAGGAGCTCCCCATTTTATGGTTTCCTTCATTTCTGTAGAAAGCATGATGGATCTTAATAATTCTAAACTTTCTTTCCATTCAGATTTCTTTGAAATAAATTCTTCTACGGATTTGTTCTTTTCCATTACTTAAAACTTTAGAATATAGGTGACCACAGCTAATGTATAAAAATCCCAGATAATTAATAAATCCTAAAATCCAATCAAATTATTTTTCCAAATATGTTGTCAATCTTTCTCCTATAAAGTAATTCCATCCTTGTTGGCAACTTTCTCTAGTGAATTCGGGAATATCTGATGGGAAATCTTGGGTTACCGTTAGAGAAAGTATCAGCCTTGTCCTCTCATCTTCCTTAAACAACTCAAAGGTAACATATGCATCACCAGGGTATTCTTCATAACTCCAAGTATGGGTAATCTTCTTATTCGGTATAACCTCAGTAATCTTCCAGCAATGTGTGTATTTTCTATCTTCTACCTGTACTAAAAATTGTGTCTCGAATCCTATTTCTGGTATAAACGATTCTATATTATCAAAGAACCACAGCCTCATTTCTCTTACATCGGTAATTGCTTTCCAAACCTTATCAATTGAAACGGTAAAAGTTTCTTCAACAGTAATGGGTGCATCCGTTGTCTTCATGATTTTTAGAGTTTTATAGATAACCTTTTATCACTATCCCTAAAATAAGGATGTTCTGTGTATCTGCAAAATATCATTACGGCATTAAATTTGATAAGCATTACCAAAATCAAATCATGAGGGCTTTATCATATATTACATTTTTTTTACTACTATTTTCATCTTGTATACCTACAAGAATAGCACCCAACATCAAAGAAGATAAGGTAATGGTGGCTAAAAAATTCAAAAAAGGACTTCCAAAAAGAAGCTCTTTTATTTTTGAAGATCCTAAAAACGCTAATGAGTTTTATCAGTTTATTAATTACAAATTTAAGCTGAATGATAAAGACGTAGCTTGGAACGCTCCTTTTATCATAAATAAGGAAGAATATTATCTTTCTTTTCACGAGGTTGAAAGAACCTCTAGTACAATCAATCTTGCACCAATGATTATAGACGCTGCTTTAGAAGCCAATGAAGTAAATCCGGTTCTTGAAAATTTATATACCAGTCGTAGCGGAAAATGGTACGTAGTTCTTACGGTTAATGACCAAGATTTTAAAGATTGCCTTAAAGACAACTATCTTAAAAGAGATGAAATTGTAACTTTTCTGCGACAACTCAGAAAAGAATATTTATCTACAAGTAATTACAACAAATATTTATTGATGGATTAACGTAATTAGAATAGGACAAACTGAGGTATTATAAAACGACTACCTCAGTTTATTTATTTATATAATAGGTATATAAAAGTCTACCAAAAATTTATTCTCCGGATGTGTTCGGAAATCATTATGATAAATTTCGAAGGGTTTTTCTTCTGCTTTTTGGTACCCTTGTTCACTCATCCATACAAAAAGACTGCTCCAGGCCTTTTCAAAATCATTTGGTGTAATTTCAAAACGCCCCACAATACTTCTCCCTTTTTTGATAGTACCCGGAATAACTTCACCTTCAGCAATCACTGGCTTATCCATTAACATACAGATACTCATTCGCACCTTATCCGGTGAAGTAATCTTAAAACTATCATGAAACACTCTTGCCATTTTGGTTTCAGGATTTTCTAGAATCCCTTTGGATCTCCCCCATTGTATTAATTTTTCAAAAGCGTTTTCGATTCCATTCATTCCTATATGAGTGATACTCGCAAAATGTAACTCAGGTGTTTCTTTAACTTCAATTTTTGCATTCATTGTAATCCAGTTTAAATGATTATTAATATTGCAAATGTATTTTTCGAAGATCAAATTCTCTTGTCCGATCTTGCTTTCGGCTTTACGAATCTTGCTAAATTTACTTGGAAGTTGTTTTCGAAATTCTGTTGGACTCACTCCATAAAACTTTTTGAATGCTCTGGTAAACGAAGAATTACTATTGAAGCCATATTGAAGCGATAATTCCGTAATGTTTACCTCTTTTTTATGCATTAAAACTGAAGCCATTTTTTCAATCCGTCTCCTGTTTACATAAGCATTAAGGGGTTCCCCAATTACTGCTTTAAAGATTCTATGAAAATGAAAAGGAGAATAAAAGGCTACTTTCGAAACAGATGATAATGACAACTCACTATCCAGATGATCATCAATATATCGCAATGCCAAATTTATTCGACTGATATACTCTTTGTTTGTTTCTTGTTCTGAATAGAGTTTCATACTAGCACCAATTTAATCCAGGTCGTCTCTATTAAAATCCTTTGTAAAATCATTCGTGTTTTTAAAGCCTAATTTTTCAAGCTTTTCAAAATATGGGATATAATCAAGTTCTTCAAATTCATACGAATCCACATTCCATAAAAAATGTATGATCCATTGGTACCATCTTGCAGGAACAGGATATTTTTTCAAATAAGTTACGCGATCATCAAATTTTAGTTTTGCTTGATCAAGCCATTCATTCAAAATCATAATATGTGTCTCTCCTTCTCCCATTCGCCAATGCATGCTATAAGGATGAGAATTTGGGGCATATATCCAAGGCGGTGGAATATCACCATATTTATTTATAAGTTCTTTGCTAGCTACCAAATACCACTCTGAATTTTTATGTTTTCCCATTTACCTGATTCGAATAGTGTATAAAGCCAAATATATGAATCGAAGCAAAGCTAGTATGCCTAAACCAATTGATCCATCTGCGCGTCTTTCTTTCTTATTCAATTTATAAAAATCTAGCACCATTGCAAAAACAAAACAGCCTTTCAATCAAGCGTTAAACTTTGCTCTGATTTTATATATAATGTTACTAAATCTTTTTTGTTGTTTTAGAAATTTTATTTATCAATTTAAACATTATTAAACTTAAAATACTTCCCAACAGCAATCCAATGAACCAATATAACTCTAATTGTAGATCATCAAAATCAATAGGTTCTTGTTTGGGATTTAATCTTAAACTTTCGTTGATTTTCGAAATTCTGTATTGCCATAAGAAAACACCTGAGGAAATTGTAAGAATGAGAAATGCAACCAATTTATTTTTTGATTTCAGAAATGATAGTTTTTTACTTGTCAGATATAGAAAAGGTAAAAAGCCAATTGACAAAGAAAACCCTAAATTTAGAATAAGAAAATCATTGTAAAACCCTATCATTTCTTGATCTTTTATTTGACTTAATGACTGGTCATAAAAATAAAAAGATAAAAAATGTCCAATCAATAAGAACATTAAAAAGATTCCTAAATATCGTATTAATTTTCGTTTTTTTATAAGATTCAAGTTTTGATTTTAGAATATTTAGTAACAATCAGGTATGTCCTATTAAAAAATTAAATATACCTAAAAGATTATCTCCACCTTCTCAATCACCGCAGAATTCAAGTCAAATTCTATAGATAAAGTTTTATCTTTTTCATTCCAATCGGCTTCAACGGTTTTGTCTCCAACAGTAATTGATTTTGGAGCGGTTTCAATATTATGAACAATTAGCGAGATCTTACGAGTTGTTTTAGCATATCCATTTCCTGTATTAGCTTTAAAATCTATAGACAACTTATTATCAATACTCTTACTTTCGAAATTTAGGATTTCAAACTTTCCTTTTTCATAAGCATTCGGTGTTTTACCATCATCATCATATAATTTTCCAAAACTGTTTTCGACATTTGTATCATAATAATAATGCACTATCAACTTCTCTGTGCTATATACTTCTGTATGCTGAATCGTTTCAACCATCGGAATAAATGATCCTCCTTTTACAAATACCGGAATATGATCTTTTGCAGTTTCTACAGTAATATATCTTCCTCCTTCATATTTTTGACCAGTAAAGAAATCATACCAATTAGATCCTTTAGGGAAGTACACATCTTTTGATGCCACTCCTGATTTTACGATCGGAGAAACCAAGAAGTTATCACCCCATAAATAAGTATTGGATACTGTTTGTAATTCTTTGGTATCAGCATCTTCAAAAAACAAAGGTCTCATTAACGGAACTCCGGTTTGATTGTTTTCAAAAGCCAAGGTATAATTGTATGGAAGCATTTGATACCTTAATTCTATACTCTTTTTAGCCAGCTCTTTAGTTTTCTTATCGTGAAAAACCGGTTCTGGAGCAATATGTTCTTGAGCGTGTGGTCTGTAAATAGGCTGAAAAACTCCATACTGCAACCAACGAGTATATAACTCTGCATCAAATTTTTCTCCTCCGGCAAATCCACCAAGATCCGAATGCATATATCCTAACCCCTGAATCGCCATAGATAATGCAATTTCGGTTTGCGGCTCCAATCCTCCCCAACTTCTGCTCACATCACCAGACCAAGGAATCATACCGAATCTTTGTGATCCGGAATATCCTGCTCGCATTAAGATAAACGGACGTGTTTCTGGGAAATCTTTTTGATATCCTTCTTGAACCAATCTTGCCCAATCGTGACCATAGATATTATGTACTTCATCTGCAGATCCTGTTGCATGTAATAATGCTGAAGGATGCACTTCTGGTTCTCCCAAATCTCCCCACCATCCTGCTACTCCATATTCTTT
The DNA here is from genome assembly GCF_042684305.1 of Aquimarina rubra. Taxonomy (NCBI): domain Bacteria; kingdom Pseudomonadati; phylum Bacteroidota; class Flavobacteriia; order Flavobacteriales; family Flavobacteriaceae; genus Aquimarina; species Aquimarina rubra. The sequence continues at coordinate 11,990 of NZ_JBHULE010000022.1, forward strand.
AGTATAGGTTTTATAGATATTCCAGAACCAGGCTGCGCCTTTTTGATCGTAAATATCTATAATTCCGGTATTGCCAAAATAGAAATCATAGGCAAAAGGATTGCCTAAGGAATCTTTTCCTAAAACTTTCTCGGCTACGGCTTCTTCCCATTTTTTTGATGTAGATAAAACGAATGGTTCTGTAATTAATATCGTTTTAACTCCTTGATTTTTGAAGTCATTGATCATTTGTTTGGGATTAGGAAATGAATCTTTAAGAAACTCAAAGTTTCCCATATGTCCTTTAATATCTTTTCCGAACCAATAAATATCAAGTATGACGGCATCTAGCGGAATAGAATCATTCTTAAACTTAGCAACAGTCTCTTTTGTTTCTTTTTCTGAATGATATCCAAAACGGCTAGCAAAATTTCCAAACGCCCATCTTGGTGGTAGTGGTTGTTTCCCGGTTAAATCTGTATACTGATCCATCAAATCTTTCCAATCATCTCCAGCTACTACCTGATAGGTCTTTCTGCCACTAATAGTTTCATAACTCAATGTATTATCTTTTTTACTATCTATATCCAGAAATCCTATAGGTGCATTATCAAAATGAACCGCATATGTTTTTGAAGATAACACTAATGGCATTGTGTAATTCATGAGTTCAGAACGAGTTTCATATCCGTAATGTGCTCTGTTATACAACTGCAATCGATTACCTCTTCTATTCATTCCTACGACTCTTGCTCCTGCTCCGTATATTACTTCTTCTTTATCTAAATTGAAATTCAGAATCTCTGTAGAATCTGTTTTGACATACCCATCCTTTTCAGAAATTAATTCTTTCCCTTTATACGTATAGGATATATGAAAAGGTTCTTTGGTGATATGAACTTGGATACCATCTGAGCCATACACAATGGTTTTGTCCGTTTCGGTTAGTTGCGAAACAATTCCTTTTTCCAGAACTACTGCGTGAGACTGTGGATTAAAAGTTTCACCAGTTGGAATAAAAGAAGTTTCTATAATTTTATCAGTATATAATTTGAAAATATATTTGCCATGATCTCTCGGAATTTCAATAAATCGATCTTCTTGGTAACTATCAATATTCGCAATAAAATCACTTGAAGTATTTTTACACGAAAACGCTAAAAACGTTACAATTCCAAAAAATAGAAAGGAAAAAAATCTTGGCTTCATATGTACTGTTGTTTTCTAATTTAGATACGATTCAAATATACTAGAATAGCTTTAGAATAAGGGTATAACCATACATAGCCATATCGAATTATTAAATTTTCAGTTAAACCAAAGAAACGTAAGAAAAATCATAACAGTTCACTATAACGATTTCGTAGAATATTAGAGCATAAAAAAGACCTACTAATGTTTAGTAGGTCTTTTCATATAAACTTTTATGATCTCTTAATTTCTAGGATACAAAAATGATTTTTCTACTTCAAAATCCACTACTCCATCCTTTCTAACATCATAAATAATAAACAATTGGCCCCAATATACACCATCTGTAAAATCAGCGATGATCCATTTATGATTAAGCAATCTTACCTTATTTATAGCCATATTACCTTCCATACCAACAAAAGGAACGATCGGATTATCAGCACCTGCTTTATTCTGACTTACAATTTGATCGCTAATTGTCAATGCCAATTCTTCAGCAACATATCCCTGCTCTTCAAAATAACTAATAGCTTCTTCATCACTCTCTAAAGAAAAATATGTAAGATCAAGGATTTTATCTATCAAGGAATCTTTCTCCACATCTCTAGACTTTAACAGTGCTTCCTTCTCCTCTATTTTAGCCATTAAATTTTCGATCTTTCCATCATAAGACTCCTTAGCTTTTTTAGCATTCATAAATTGGAATAGTATGAATAGTACAGAAAAAATGAATAGGTATAAAAATATTCTACTTCGCATATTAAATTGTAATTTTTAGATTATCGTAGGCAATAAAAACGTTTTTTGGTAATTGTTGTTGTACCTCTTCGTGAAATCCCAGCATATGACTGATGTGTGTTAAATACGCCCTTTCTGGTTTTATTTCTTCAATAAATTCTAAAGCTTCCTCCAGATTAAAATGAGAATGATGTGGTTCTATTCTCAAAGCGCTCACTACCAAAACCTTAACGTCTTTGAGTTTCTTTCGTTCCTCTTTCTCAATTGTTTTGACATCTGTAAGGTAGGCAAAATCCCCAAACCGAAATCCAAAGACTTGCAATCGATTATGCATCAGATTAATAGGAATCACATCCAGGTTACCCAGTGTAAATGGTTGGTTAGTTAGTTCATTTTCAATAACACTGGGCGCTCCCGGATACTTGTTTTCTGAAGAAAAAATATAACTAAATCTTGATCTTAATGACTCTAAAACTCTTTGATGTGCATACACCGGAATATCTCCCTGCCTAAAGAAAAAAGGTCTGATATCATCCATCCCCATCGTATGATCAGCATGTTCGTGGGTAAAAACAATCCCATCGATCCAAGTTACGTTATTAGCCAACATTTGCTGTCTGAAATCTGGTCCGCAATCAATTACATATTGATATTCATCCCAGGATACAAGGACAGAAACGCGTAATCTCTTATCTTTTGGATCTTTACTTAAACACACAGGATGCGTACTTCCTATTATCGGAATGCCCTGCGATGTTCCTGTACCAAGAAATGTAACTTTCATATAATTTACTGAGCGAAAGCAAATGTAATTATAATTTTTTTGGTCAAAAAGTAATTCAATTGTGGACGTATTATTTATATCAATTATAAAATGTGAAAATTAGCCTCTAGTTTTTTTTAATAATACTTAATGTATTAGTAACTTTACGTAAACAAAAAAAGCCCATTTTGCTATGCCTATTACTATCATGGGGGACAAAGAATTTGAATCTGTCCCTTCGCTTAAAAGCAAAGCCCTACGTATCAATCTAAATGCCAACATCTATGGTACCTTTGCCGAAATTGGCGCAGGTCAGGAAACTGCTCGTAACTTCTTTAGAGCCGGTGGTGCCTCAGGTACAATAGCCAAGGCAATGAGTGCCTATGACAAAGACTTTAGTGATGCCATCTACGGAATAGAAGATGACAAACGTTATGTTACAGAAGCACGATTAAAAAAAATGCTGAAGCATGAGGTTCGTCTTATCGAAGAAAGAATTAAAAGAGAAAAACATCCTAATAAATTATTTTTTAGTTATGCCAATACGGTAGCAACCATTGATTTTGCTAAAAAATACAAAGGACACGGTTGGGTAGGCATCCGTTATCAAACTAAGCCAGACGAGGATTATAACGAAATTATATTACATATTCGGTTTCATGAAAATGATGCCAGATTGCAACAAATGACGCTAGGAGTATTAGGTGTGAATCTAATTTATGGGGCGTACTATAAATATGACAATCCTAAAAAACTACTACGCTATCTTTATGATCATCTGGATAAAGATCAGATTGAAATCGATACCATTAATTTTTCCGGTCCTCGATTTAAGAAAGTAGATAACCGATTGATGAGTTTACAATTGGTTAAAAATGGAATGACAGAAGCCGTAATGTTTGGACCTGATGGTAATAATGTTTTACCGGCTGCTGTTTTATATAAAAAGAATATTCTTGCGCTTAGAGGAAGTTTTAGGCCAGTGACTAAGGTAAATATGGATATTTACAAGAAGTCGCTCAACATGTTCCTCAATGAAAATAAAGTCCGTAAAGAAAAAACCATAGAGATTTTTGAGATTACTCTTTCTAACCTTAGAGCCGAAGGAGAAATAGATGAGGAAGATTTCATGGCAAGAGCACGACTATTATGCTCTCTTGGGCAAACCGTAATGATTTCTAACTTTCAGGAATATTATAGAGTTGTGGAGTATTTCTCTAATTATACCAAAGAACGTATGGCCCTATCTATGGGTGTAAACAATTTGATTGATATATTTGATGAGAAATATTATAGACATCTTAGTGGTGGTATTCTAGAAGCATTTGGAAAACTTTTCTTTAAAGATCTAAAGGTATACTTATATCCTTTGAAAGATCACGAAACTGGAGAACTAACCACAAGTGAAAATCTTAAAGTACATCCTAGAATGAAGGAATTATATAAGTTCTTCAAATACAATGGCAAACTACAGGATATTGTAGACTATGATCCGACAATTATGGATATATTCTCTAGAGAAGTACTTCAGAAGATTCAGGAAGGAGAATCTGGATGGGAAGAACAATTACCTGAGCTTATTCCTGAAATGATCAAACAAAACAATTTCTTTGGTTATAAAGAAGCTGAAACGGTATAATTAAGGGTTTCTTATTCGTTTAAAATGTTGATGAGATATGAAATGTTATCATAAATCTACTTTTGATACTATGTTCTTTTGTCATAAAAGCGTAGAGAATAAAGCTAGCCATTGAGCTCAATGAAATTAACGGAACCGATAAGAAAATTATTCATATTATTAAAAATCCTCTCTCAAATTTAAAGAACAACGATGTAATTCTGAATTTCAAAAAGAAACTTAAATCCGAATTGAATATTATCTTTTCTCGCATGGATTCATATGTCAATAATAAAGAACTAAAACTGGATATAAAAGAAATATCTGAGCTTAAAAAACGTTTCGAAGTTACATCATTTATATTTTAAAAATCCTAGAAATACACTTTAGTAAAAAAATCTGGTGGAATTGTTCCAATCTACAGAATTGAAATGGATACAATACAAATAACAAGGTAGCTATTGTTTATCTGGGTGGAAACTTTAGTCCCCAGTAAGATTGAATTGAAATGGGACGAAATAACAACAGTTTTTAATAAAAAAATGAAATACTTACTACCTAAATAAAACCTGATTATTATGAGAAGTTATCATAAAATTATCCTTTTAAAGAAATCACTAGTATTCACCCTTCTCCTAGCGAGTCACACTTTATTATTAGGACAATCTATAAACTACACAGCATCTACCAATATTATTGCAAATCCCGAAAGAGGTTTACAAAAATATTCTATAACATCTAGTTCTTACGCAACTACCGCCAACGCTAATAACCTTTCTATTGAAACATTAAATGGTTGGAAAACAAGCGCTGATAAAGTAACTGTTGTATATCGGTATTTTCTTTTAGATGCTTTTCTAAATTCGAATATTAACACAACTTTTTTAGAAAATATTCAAACTGATTTTAATAACGTTAGAACTGCAGGTCTCAAAATCATTGTAAGATTCTCATATTCTAATGCTCAAGGAACTACAGCTCAACAACCAACGAAATCTCAAATATTAACACATATTACTCAATTATCTGCAATATTAAACACTAATAAAGATGTCATTTTTTCACTTCAAGCCGGTTTTATTGGTACTTGGGGAGAATGGTATTATACAAACTCAACAGAATTTGGTACAGATGGTAATATCTCACAAACTCAGTGGGCTAATCGCAAAGAAATAATAGATGCAATGTTAGCAGCTACTCCTATAGAAATCCCTATTCAAGTTAGATATGCAGGTATCAAAACTACAATGTATGGTAATACTCAACTAAACGAACAAACCGCTTATCAAAATACTGCAAATGCTAGAATTGGCTTCTATAACGATGCTTTCCTGAACGATTATGGTGATCAAGGAACGTATTCTGTATCCTCACAATGTCAAAACCCGGTAGGGACAACAGGCTACAACTATATTTCGAATGAAACCCAGTATTTACCAATGACAGGAGAAACTAATGGGCTTAACACTTGTGATAATGGCTTTAGGACTAGTAGTAGTAATGCATTAAATGAACTGAATTTAACCAATTGGACAACCCTTAATAGAGATTACTATACTCCTTTTTGGACTCAAGTAATTAACTCAGGTGATTATGAAGAACTTATAAAAAATCTTGGATACAGATTTGTTTTAAACTCATCAACGGTAGCAATAAACAGTGGAGATTTTGATGTAACTTTAAATTTATCGAATGTTGGTTACGCAAGACCTTTCAAGGAAAGAGACGTCTATTTAGTACTAAAGAATACACAAACAGATGAGATCACAACAGCATTAATCGATACAGATATTAGAACGTGGGAATCTTCTGTTTCAATTACACAAAATTTCGATCTAGGATTGACTGGAACATTTCAATTATACCTTTGGATGCCTGATAACAAAACTGCTCTAGCATCAAATGCCGATTATAGCATTCAATTTGCAAATGTGGGCACTTGGGAATCCACAACAGGATATAACAATTTATTACAAACTATAACTCTAGATGCAACACTTAGCGTAAATGATTTTTTGCCTAATAGTCATTTCTCAATATATCCAAATCCTTCATCAGATTTTATTAGATTTAAGTTAAAAAATTCTGACAAAGCCACCATTCAAGTTTTCGATGTAAACGGTCAACTAGTTAAAAAAGTTTCGATTTCGGATAATGACAAATTGAATATTTCCAATTTATCAAACGGAATATATTTTATATGCCTGAATAAAAATAAGTTATTGACTCATAAATTCATTAAACAATAATGTCTGAGAAATAACTATAAAATTAAAGGGGATTTATAAATAGTAAACCAATACATTATGCTTCTACCACATAATATTAAACGTTGTGAGAAATTATCAAAATGAGCAAAATCAATAGTATATTAATTTTAATTCATCTATTTTTCTTTTCAAATTTGGTTTATTCACAGGACACAATTTATTTACAGGAAAAACCTAGGGTTATCCTAAAAAGTTGGTACCCGGAATTCAAAGAATTTCCCAAACTAAAGGTTGGTGAAAGCAAAATTATCTTTACTAAAATTCCCGACTTCGAAAAAACGTCTATTTGGAATAATGATATTGATTTAAAAACCTTTAACAGTCAAGTTGAAATAGAAGAAACTGACAAAACGAATCAATATTTTATTACTGTGAATTCAACCAATACAGAATACATTGAATTTGAACTGTGGTTTGAGTTAGGAAATAACACAATATTCTTAAAGCAAAATTCTAAATGGAGAAACATAAAAGATCTATATCCACTTGAGAATGACAGGTTATTAATTGATAAAATAAAACTAGAGTTAACAAAATAAAATTCTTACAACATCTTGTATAAAATCAAAGTAATTTAATTTTGATGCAAGAGATCATTTCCTTTTTTACAATGGTGCTTGACTCTTAATAAATTATCCAAGAAATAAACAACAATCTAAAAGGTTACAAACTAATTTAGTATAAACTCTAATCCTTAACTTGTGTAAACAATGTATCTTAACGGATATTGCAAAAAAAGATGAACTTATACGAAAGATATTTAAACGGAGAAACAAAAGCTGTTTATGATGACATTTATAAACTAGGCTCAAAAGCTTTTGACGATCTTCACAAAAAAGAGGTCGAAAAAGTAATGAAGGAAACTTTTGACAGGGTTTTGTTTAATCTAAATATTATCTATAATGAACTTATAAATATTGGTTATCTTTTTAAAAAAGATTTTGAATTCAATTTTGAAAAACCATTACACACTCCACTTGAAAATACAGAACCATTAATTAAAAAACTAGAACTTGCCGTTAAAGACTTTGGTTTTATCCCTCTATCATTAAAATATTTCTATCGAATAGTTGGAGGAGTAAATTTTGTTTGGGATTTTGAAACAAATGAAGAGTTTATGTGGAATATGTCCGATCCAATTCAAGTATCCAGTCTTGATAGCCTTGTAGAGGAAGTAACATCCAAATATTGGAAAGAAGATATTCAACAGTATGTGAATGATGAAAATTTTGGATGTGCATTTTTAAATATATCGGCAGATGACTTACATAAGGACAATGTTAGTGGCGGACAACCTTATGCTATAGAAATAACTAGAGAACCCTCTGTAGATGCCAGATTTATGAATGAACCAAACGAAACAACATTTATAAATTACTTAAGAATATGTTTTGAGAATTGTGGATTTCCAGGAATCACAAGACCTAATACCAATAACGAGTACCAAGCATTTTTTAACAAAGTAAAACCCCAATTAAAACAAATATAAAACGCTGTACAACAAATATTTACATGTTTTATTTTCTGCCTTTGGTAAACAAACACAACATACAAGAGGTATAATCCATAATTTTGATTCGTCCTGAATAAAAAAAGAATATTCTAAATTTATCACAGGGTAAAAAATAATAAATCACAAAACCAATAACAACGTATGCTAACAGACATCAACCCAAAATTACCAATGCGTAACAAAGCTATTACCAGAAAATTCTACATAAACGAATTGGGATTCCAGGAATTTGGAAGTGCTGACTTTGATGATTATTTAATGGTAGAAAAAGACAGCATCCAAATTCATTTCTTTAAATTCAAAGAACTTGACCCAAAAGAAAATTACGGGCAAGTTTATATCAGAACAGACAATATTGAAGAGTTTTATAAATCCTTATTGGAAAAACAAACAAGCATTCACCCAAATGGGCACTTGGAAATCAAACCCTGGGGACAAAAGGAGTTTTCAATACTTGACCCCGACAGTAATCTACTTACGTTTGGACAAGCTATATAAAAAAACAAAACGCTAACACTCATATCTAAACTTTATTAATGGAAAGAATTGTTATTGTCGGATATAAACCATTGAATGGTAAAGAAAAAGAGCTGAAGGAATTATCCAAATCGCATTGGAAAACATTGCATCGCTTGGGACTGGTAACCGATAGGGAACCTATACTTATGGAAGCAGAAAATGGAACGGTGATAGAGATTTTTGGGTGGATATCTAAACAAGCAATGGAACAAGCCCATTCCAATCCCAAAGTTCTTAAAATGTGGGGAGAATATTCTAAAATTTGTGAATATGTTCCCATTGGAAAGATTAAAGAAACTGAAAGTTTATTTTCTGAATTCACTCCTATAAACCCTGATTAAATAAAATCAAAACTATACGAGACTGGTTCTTTTCTTACTTTTATGTTATTTTAAACCTATGACAGAAGTGCAAATCAAAATAAATCCCGCTGTAAAAAAAGTGTATCAAAATTATCCTGATCACGTGCGTGAAAAAATAGAACATCTTCGAAACTTGATTATAGAAACCGCTAATGAGATTTCAGGAATAACGAGTCTGGAAGAAACTCTGAAATGGGGAGAACCCAGTTTTTTAGCAAAAAAAGGAAGCACGATTAGAATACATTGGAAAGAAAAGCAACCTAATCAATATGCTATGTATTTTCAATGCACGAGCAAATTGATAACTACATTTAAAGTATTGTATAAAGAAACATTTCAATTTGAAGGGAATAGAGCCATTATTTTCCCTATGAGATTTACTATTCCCGAAAAAGAATTAAAAACGTGTATTACCGCTGCTTTGACGTACCATACAGTAAAACACCTACCCACCTTAGGAATATAAAAAAGCACTTATATTACCTACAAATGCTTTTCTTTATTTAATGTTTTACCCTAAACGCCTACAGTATTTGCGCTGCGTGGTCTTTTGTTTTTACCTTCGTGATTACTTCTGAAAGCACTCCATTTTCATCTATTACAAAAGTTGTACGATGTATCCCATCATATTCTTTACCCATAAATTTTTTAGGACCCCAAACACCAAATGCTTCTATCACCTTTTTATCCTCATCTGCCAATAAAGGATACGGCAGTTCGTATTTATTTTTAAAATTTTGTTGTCTCTTTGCACTATCTGCACTAACTCCCAGAATCTCATATCCTTGAGCCTGAAAAGTCTGATAATTGTCTTTAAGATTACAAGCCTCTGCAGTACATCCGGGTGTACTGGCTTTAGGATAGAAAAATACAACCAGTTTCTTTCCTTTGTAATCCTCTAAACTAATGGTATTTCCATCTTGATCTAATGCCGAAAAATTGGGAGCCTTGTCTCCTACTTTTAATGTTGTCATGGTTTATGATTAATGTGAAAACTTGAAAATATAAATTTGTTTAATGTTTTTTGATAAAATTAGAACAAAAAATACAATTGAAAGGTAATTTTATTAAAAATTTATGCTTTGATTGGATATATAAAACCTTATAAATATTCATATTTTAGCTTAAAATAATTCTATTGCTATGACCAAACAGGAAAAGGTGGATTTTACAATAAAAACGCTAAAAGAATTGTATCCTACCATACCAATCCCACTAGATCATAAAGATCCTTATACACTGCTAATTGCGGTATTAATGAGTGCGCAAAGTACCGATGTAAGAGTGAATCAAATAACTCCTCTCCTATTTGAAAGAGCTGATAATCCCTATACAATGGTAAAACTATCAGTAGAAGAAATTAGAGAAATCATAAAACCTGTCGGTTTGAGTCCGATGAAATCAAAAGGTATTCATGGACTTTCTAAAATATTGATAGAGAAACATAACGGAGAGGTACCTCAAAGTTTTGAAGCCTTAGAAGAATTACCGGCAGTTGGTCATAAGACAGCCAGTGTAGTGATGTCTCAGGCATTTGGAGTTCCGGCATTTCCGGTAGATACACATATTCACCGTTTAATGTATCGATGGGGTTTTAGTAGTGGTAAAAATGTAACCCAAACTGAAAAAGATGCGAAGCGCTTATTCCCCAAAGAATTATGGAATGATCTTCATCTGCAAATTATCTGGTACGGAAGAGAATATTCTCCTGCAAGAGGCTGGAATCTTGATAAAGATATTATCACCAAAACTATAGGAAGAAAAACGGTAATTAACGAATACCTTAAAAAATAAAAGACCCGTTATTTAGTATAACGGGTCTTTCACAAAGTTTAGTTTTAATTTAGAAGCGCTTCAAACTTCATATTTTTATAATCTATAACACTTAAAGCCTTTGAGTAATTTAGAAGAAAATCTACTGTCATTTTCTCCGGTACTAATTGTTGTTGCTCCTCTTTGCGAGAAGACTTAAAGTAAAATTTTGCCATATTAATTAATCTTAAATTAAGGGTTATTTTTTATAAATAACGAGGCAAAATATACTTTATTGCATAAAGAAATGTTAATTTGTCAAAACAATATTGTTTTTCTCAATAACCTTTCTCAAGTTGATTAATGCATATCTCATTCGTCCAAGAGCTGTATTAATACTCACACCTGTTTTATCAGATATTTCTTTAAAACTCATATCACGATACATACGCATTACTAATACTTCTTTTTGATCTTCTGGTAGTTCCTGAATCAAATTACGAAGATCCTCCTCTACTTGATCTTTTATAATTCTCTTTTCAGCATTTAGGTCACCATCACTGATAATTGAGAAAATACTAAATTCTCCATTATCTTCAAATTTTGGCATACGGTTACCTTTTCTAAAATGGTCAATTACCAAGTTGTGTGCAATACGCATTACCCAAGGTAAAAATTTACCTTCTTCATTATACTTTCCAAGTTTTAATGTACGGATAACCTTAATAAATGTATCCTGAAAAATATCTTCAGACACATCACGATCAAAAACTTTAGAATAAATAAAACTGTAAATACGTTGCTTATGACGTTCGATTAGCGTAGATAAGGCACTTTCGTCACCTTTAATGTAATTGTTTACCAGAACAGCATCTGTAATTGTGTAATCCTTCATACCTATTACTTAATTTTAGTACCAACAAGCTTGGGGCTCGGGCTATGTTAAACTTTAAAGTAAAGGTATACTATAGGCTATTCTTTTTAAGATTTGGTATATTTACAGGGGCTAATATAATAACAATCCTTGAAAATCAAACTATTTTGTGTTAATTTTTTTAACTTAACTTTCAATCTTAATCCTCTAGAATACTTCTTAAGTAATCATTATATTTGCGCTCACACCGCATATATGCTATGATTCAAGACATTACAACTTTAGATCCGAAACACAATATTTTAATTAAAGGAGCTAAACTGCACAACCTTAAAAATTTGGATGCAGCGATCCCAAGGAATAAACTAGTGGTAATCACAGGGTTATCTGGATCAGGTAAATCCAGCTTGGCTTTTGATACTCTGTATGCAGAAGGTCAGCGAAGATATGTAGAAAGTCTTTCTTCTTACGCAAGACAATTTTTAGGACGACTCAATAAGCCTAAAGTTGATTATATAAAAGGTATTGCTCCTGCGATTGCTATTGAGCAAAAAGTGAATTCTACCAATCCTAGATCAACCGTCGGGACTACCACAGAGATTTATGATTATTTAAAATTACTTTTTGCAAGAATTGGTAAAACCTACTCTCCTATCTCGGGCAACCAGGTTAAAAAAGATACTGTCACAGATGTGATTGAATATGTAAAAACATTTGAAGAAGGAGAAAAATTATTGTTATTAGCTCCAATTCACGTAGAAAATGGACGTACCACAGAAGAAAAACTGAAGGTATTACAACAACAGGGATATGCCCGTGTAAAAATTAATGACACTGTTTCTAGAATTGAAGATGCACATATCACAAAAAAAGACACTGTGCATCTTGTAATAGACCGTATTATAAAAAGAGACGAAGAAGATTTCTACAATAGGCTTGCAGACGCTGTAAGTTCAGCCTTTTTTGAAGGCAAAGGAACATGTTTTGTAGAAACTCTAAAAAATAGCGAATTAAGACAGTTTAGTAATAAGTTCGAATTAGACGGAATGACATTTCTGGAGCCTAATGTACACTTATTTAGCTTTAATAATCCTTATGGAGCTTGCCCGGAATGTGAAGGTTATGGAGATGTAATTGGTATCGACGAAGATTTAGTCATCCCTAATACTTCTCTTAGCATCTATGAGGGAGCTGTTTTTCCCTGGAAAGGTGATACTATGAGTTGGTATAAAGATCAATTAGTAAATAGTGCATATAAGTTTGACTTTCCTATTCATAAACCTTATTTCGAACTATCACCAGAACAAAAGGAACTACTATGGAAAGGAAATAAATATTTTGAAGGTATCGACAGTTTCTTTATTGAGTTAGAAGCCAAGGCTTATAAAATCCAGAATAGAGTAATGCTATCGCGCTATCGCGGTAAAACAAAATGTGCAACTTGTAAAGGGAAACGTCTTCGCTCTGAAACAAATTATGTAAAAATTGGGGGAGCTACTCTAACGGATCTCGTTGAAAAACCTCTAAATGAGCTTTCGGATTTTTTTAAAGGATTAGAACTTAATCAGTATGATGCTCAAATTGGTAAACGATTATTAAAAGAAATTAATAGCAGACTTGAATTTTTAGATAACGTAGGTCTTCAATATCTTACACTCAATAGAAAATCGAATACGTTATCCGGTGGAGAATCTCAGCGAATCAATCTTGCAACATCTCTGGGAAGTAGTTTAGTCGGATCTATGTATATCCTAGATGAACCCAGCATTGGATTACATCCAAAAGACACAGAAAAACTCATTAGAGTGTTACAATCTTTACGTGATTTAGGTAATACGGTGATCGTTGTAGAACACGATGAGGATATTATGAAAGCTGCTGATGAGATACTGGATATTGGGCCAGAAGCTGGCACATACGGAGGAAACTTAGTCGCCAGCGGTACTTTTGATCAAATCTTACAGTCTGATTCGCTTACTGCAAAATATCTTAATGGTGATCTGGAGATTGAAGTCCCAAAAGAAAGAAAATCCTCCAAGTATTACTTAGAAATCATTGGTGCTCGTGAGAATAATCTAAAAAATATAGATGTAAAGATTCCTTTAGGCATTTTTACCGCGATAACTGGAGTTTCAGGTAGTGGAAAAAGTACATTGGTTAAGAAAATCGTATATCCTTCAGTAGTAAAACAATTAGGAGGATATGGTGAAAAAGCAGGTCAATTTACAGAACTAAAAGGAAACTATAGCAATATTAAACATGTAGAGTTTGTAGATCAAAATCCTATTGGACGTTCGTCCAGATCTAATCCTGTAACGTATATCAAAGCGTATGATGATATACGTAGTTTGTTTGCTGGTCAGAAGCTGTCTAAAATACGTAATTATCAATCAAAGCATTTTTCTTTTAATGTGGATGGCGGACGTTGTGAAACCTGTAAAGGTGAAGGCGAGGTCACTATCGAAATGCAATTCATGGCTGATGTCCATCTGGAATGTGAAACCTGCGGAGGAAAACGATTCAAAAAAGATGTGCTAGAAGTTACTTTTGAAGATAAAAACATCGACGATATTCTTACCATGACTATTGACAATGCTATTGACTTTTTTAGCGATCATGGTCAAACCAAAATTATACGAAAAATTAAACCTTTACAAGACGTAGGACTTGGATATGTACAATTAGGTCAAAGCTCCTCTACTCTTTCTGGTGGTGAAGCCCAACGAATTAAACTGGCCTCTTTTCTTGTAAAAGGAAACACAAAAGATAAGGCATTGTTCATTTTTGATGAACCTACTACCGGATTACATTTTCATGACATCAAAAAACTATTAAAGTCTTTTAATGAACTTATTGCTAAAGGACACTCTATTTTGGTCATAGAACATAATTTGGATTTGGTAAAATGTGCCGATTATGTGATCGATTTAGGGCCTGAAGGTGGAAAAAATGGTGGAAAAGTAGTAGCAGAAGGAACTCCGGAAGAAGTCAGTAAAAACAAAAAGTCATATACGGGACAGTATCTTAAAGAAAAACTCTAATAACATTAACATAAGTGTAATATAGTATTTTGTAAAGTGAAGTAAAACATTTCGGCTACGCTGGCGAATATTAAAAATCAAAAAATATCACTTACAGAACAATTACAAGCGCGAACAGCCCAATCTGCCAATAAATATCCAGAAACCATTCATAAAATAATGAATAATGATATTTCAGAACTTAAAAATAGTCAACTTGTAGCATAAGCGCTAAAAACCGGAGATAAATCCGGGAAATACTATTGCCTAATGCAACTGGAACTAACATCTCTGCAACCTATATAATCGATCAAAACGGAACCATCATTTATGATTTTATCAAGGAAGATTACAAAGAAAGAGTAGATGCTGAATAAAATTTCAACTTACTAAATATCAAATAATTACATGTGTTTTATCATTAATTTCATGGTAACTAAAAAAAATTTGGCACGCCATTTGGTTACTTACTAATCAAATAGCGGAAACCGAAAAGCTAATGAGTAGGTAAAAACCCAAAACATTTTAGTTATGAAAAAAATGATACTTTTTATCGCAGCAATGTTACTAGTTGGAACAGCTGCACAAGCGGCCGATCAAAAACTGTCGGATCAAGTTGATAGGGTTACAAAACGCTATCGTTACGCACAACCTATTGTATTTGTCGAAGGTGGTGTAACATTCTTTGTGTATCCTAATGGAGAAATTGATTTTAAAAATCCAAGACAAAGAAATTATAATCATTGGGATTGGAATTCGAGAAATTATAATGCGCCAGGACGTACCAGAGGTTACAGACATAATAATCGATTTACCGTACGATATGATTACTATGGAAGATTAAAACGTGTTGGTCTTACCACTATAGGATATAATAGATTTGATCAGGTAAGAAGAATTGGTTCTGTCTTAATGAGATATAATAGAAGAGGAAGATTGGCTCAGGTTGGTGGATTACATATCTACTATGGAAAACGAGGCAGAATCAAACATATAGAAGGAAATATTCATTATACAGGATGTGGTTTTTGTGGGATTGACGGATGTAGTATGACACATGATCCATATTATAACTTTAATGGGAGATCAAACCATCACGATCGAATCGATCACGATGATGATGATTATTATAAGAATAGAAAAAGAAATAAAAAACATAATGATCGAGATGATGATTAGTATAAATTAGTTAGTTGGTTAGTTGTTAGAAAGCCCGTTACTGTCTTGGTAACGGGCTTTCTTTTTAATCCGGGTTACACATTGAAACATTGTTATGAAAGTTGAAAACGCAATGAAATATGATGTTTTACCAAATTCAGCATAGCATCGCTACGGTGGATTTGGAAAACATAGTGGAGCGATATATTTTGAAGTGGTTTCGAGCTGTAATTAGTTTTCAATGTGTAATCCGGATTTAACTAAAAATGTTAAGCTTTCTTCCAGACTGGACGATTATTTTATATTTATAGATGTAATATAAAAATTAGATGATCTTATGAAATTTTATAAATTCTCACTCCTACTTCTTTTTATTTTTAATATTCAGGGAGTTGTTGCCCAAAAAATGCAATTCGAAGAGTATGATCCTCCTTCTACCCTTGTAGTTCAGGAGACTATCATTAAAAAGGCTAAATTCCCTTTTATTGATGTACATAATCATCAATTCAGAATGCCTACTCAAGATTTAAGTGAACTTGTTACCGAAATGGATAAATTGAATATGGCTGTGATGGTTAATTTATCAGGACGAGGAAGAGGATCTGATGAACATCTAAAAGGAGCCCTAGAAAATGTAAGAACCAACGCTCCAAACCGTTTTATTGTCTTTACAAATATTAGTTTGCAAGGAATTGATGATCCAGACTGGACTTCAAGAACTGTGACCCAATTAGAAAATGATGTAGCAGCAGGTGCCAATGGCTTAAAAATATATAAAAGCCAGGGAATGGACAACAAGGATAGTAAAGGTAACCGTATCAAAATTGATGACCCTCGTATTGACCCGGTATGGGAAAAATGTGGAGAATTAGGAATTCCGGTATTGATACACGCTGCGGATCCGAAACCATTTTGGGATGCTCATAATAATCAGAACGAAAGATGGTTAGAATTAAAACTGCGCTCCAGAAGAAAAAGAGATGCAAACGTAACCGGATCTTGGGAAACTATCATACAAGAACAACATAATATCTTCAGAAAACACAAGAATACTAAATTTATTAATGCCCATTTAGGCTGGTACGGTAACAATTTAGCCAAACTTGCCGAGCTAATGGATGAAATACCTAATATGTATTCTGAAATTGGTGCTGTAATCGCAGAACTAGGAAGACAACCTCGCAATGCTAAAGCTTTTTTAACCAAGTATCAGGATAGAATTATGTTTGGGAAAGACTCTTGGAATCCCGAAGAATATTATACGTATTTCAGGGTACTAGAATCAGATGATGAATATTTTCCATATTATAAAAGATACCATGCCTTCTGGAAAATGTATGGATTAGATTTGGATGATGAAGTCTTGAAAAAATTGTATTACAAAAACGCGCTTAAGGTAGTTCCAAATATTGACAAAAGTTTATTTCCTAAATAATGTAAGTATAAATAAAAGGGTGTTTTTTAAAAAAAACACCCTTTTATTATATTCAAAACATCTTATTGAATAATAATCATTTGAGATACTTTGCTTGCTCCAAACTCTGAAGTCAAAATATATTGTCCTGCGGATAATCCTTCAGAATTTAATTGAAACGTCTGGTTTCCTTTCATTCCTTCTATAGAAAACTCTTTAACCTTTTGTCCGTTCAAGTTATATATATAAAAATGGAGTGATTTTTTTTTCTTCAGATTAAGATCAATCTTAATAGGATTTCCCTCAAGAACCGGATTAGGATATGCTTTTATCTCTTCATTAGAACCAAATCCTTTATCAAATGATGAGTCATTAGTAGATCTGGCAGAAGGTGCTCCAACCAATCTAGGAATACTTCGTATAGTTAATCCAGGAACCCCAAGACCCGTTGACCCACCTGTAGTATTAGTTACTGCACAAGAATATAACCCCTCCACGGTTGCTACAAAAGAATCTGTATTTGGTCCTGTAGGTGTCCAAGTGTATACGTTACCTGTACCACCTACATTTACCGAAACCGTATTACCAGTTCCTTCTGTAGGTACATCCCGTTGCGGGCTATAGTAAAAATTAAACATATCAAAAGTACTATTATAAGGAAGAAGGTCATCAAAATGTAAATTGTTATTAATTACATTTAGGTTATTTAACGTTCTACCGGCCCCAAAAACATTAGAAGGTAAAACCAAATCATCAAAAAAGTTATCACGTGCATTACATAGTCTAATGTTTGGCATATTAGAGATATCCAATGCTCCTTCAAACTGATTATCTGCAATAACAAAATACAACATTTCATCATACGTTCCAGACATGATTAATTCACTTAATCCTAATCCTTGCACTCTAAAATCCAATAATTTACGCATTCCCGAAATATCCATCGGCCTTCCTGGAGTTACCGGATTGTTATAAAAATATAATCTACTTAACTCTGGATTGCTACCAAAATTGAAGTCTGTAAACTGATTATCTCGCGCATTACATATTCTTAGATTTGGCATATTAGATATGTCTAAAGTCCCTGAAATTTGGTTCTCCTGAATCATAAAATATAACATTTCATTATACGCCCCAGAAACGATCAATTGCCCGAGATTTAATCCATGAACTCTAAAATCCAATAATTTCCGCATTCCCGAAATATCCATCGTCCTACCTGGAGTTACCGGATTGTTATAAAAATACAATCTGCTTAATTCTGGGTTACTACCAAAATTAAAATCAGTGAACTGATTATCTCGTGCATTACATTGTCTAAGGTTTGGCATATTAGATATATCTAAAGTCCCTGAAATTTGGTTCTCCTGAATCATAAAATATAACATTTCATCATATGTACCAGAAACGATCAATTGTCCTAAATTTAATCCTTGAACCCTAAAATCCAGTAATTTTCGCATTCCCGAAATATCCATCGTCCTACCTGGAGTTACGGGATTATTATAAAAATATAATCTGCTTAACTCTGGATTAGTTCCAAAATTAAAATCAGTAAACTGGTTATCTCGGGCATTACATATTCTAAGGTTTGGCATATTAGATATATCCAAAGTACCGGATATTTGATTATCCTGAATAAGGAAATATAACAGGTTATTGTATGTTCCTGAGGTTCTCAAATCACTTAAACCTACTCCTGACACTCTGAAATCAATTAATTGATGCATCGTAGAAATATCAATAGTTTTACCTGTAACAAAAGAAGGATTGCGATAAATATATACTCTTTGTAATAATAAATTTGATCCAAAAACCACATCACTGATATCATTATTATGAACAATTATATCCAACAAATCTGGCATTGTAGAGATATCTAAAACACCAGATATGTTATTTTGGCTCATATTAATTCGTTTTAAAGCTGTAAGATTGGAAAATGATGCTGGAATCGTACCGGAAATATTATTACTAGATAAACGAAGTTCTGTTACTCTACAATTTTCGACTTTAACACCTTTCCAGGTTTCCATTGGACCAGTTAACCAATTCGTGTTATCTATCCAAGAAGGACCATTAGTAGCATTATAAAAATCAATCAGGGCCTGTCGATCACGATCATAATCGCTGATACTGCTGGAAAAAATACCTAGAGCCACGGTGTTAACAAGTGGAACACCATCTACAATTACACTGTAATCTCCAACATCAGAGCTACTGAAATTATTTACTATTAATGAAGAAGAAGTCGCTCCGCTAATATTGACCCCATCTAATGTCCATTGATAAGAGGATCCAGATATGGGAGATGTCAATGTTGTAGAAGTACCTTCTACAATACTAATAGTTGAAAAAGCTTCCGCCTGAACAGAAATATTAGGCTGTCCTATAGTACATTGTCCAAAAGTTGCATTGGTAAGGATTCCTATAAATAGGATCATTACACATTTGAGTGTAAAGAAATAAGTTTTCATATTTTAAAGTTTTAAGATGAATAAGTACTTCTTTGTGGAGATTTCATTTACAAGGTCAACTTTTCACTTCAAAAAAAATAAAACTTTAAAAAACACTGAAAAACAGACACTTAACCACTAATAACGGCTATTCACACCTATTAAAACATGCATCCTCTTATCCTAAAACTGGTTTTGGCACACTGCTTGATACTATAAAAACGAGTGATAAAAACTAATTTTTACACTTCTTTTAAAATCACAGATTATGAAAAATATTGTTTTACTTTTTACAGGCTTATTATTAGCATCTTTTACAGCTAATGCTTTTGATACTAATACAGAAACCGTTTCTCGATATTATAACTATGGAAAATCTTTCATCTTTAGCGAAAACGGAGTTGAGTTCTCTGTATATGCAGATGGACAATTTGATTTTTATGTAGATAGACCAAGAGGTGGTGTAAGTGTGAATATCAATCGTCCTGGAGTAAACATAAGTTTTAATTCTGGTTATGATTATGATGCTTATGTACAATATGATGACTATGGAGCTGTAGTACAGGTAGAAAACGTACCTATCTTCTATGACTACTATGGTAGAATTAGCCAGGCTGGTGATGTATTTATCAACTATAATCGTTTTGGTAGAGTGTCTAGAGTTGGTGGATTATATGTAAACTATAACACTTATGGTAATTTCGTAAACTGCACAGGATTCATTAATAGTTATAACAGATACTATGTATATAGACCATTTCACGCTTTTTTTACAGTACCGGTTGTAAGTAGATGTATTGTATTTAATAGACCTTATAGAAGATTTTATAATCCTTACAGATGTTCATATAACGTATTTAGAAATAATTACTATAACGGGTATTATGCGAAACCATACAGAAGTCGTAATTATTACAGACCGAATCAAAGAGTAGCTAGTTATAATAGAGGTTATAGAGTCAACAGAGCGAGAAGTCTTGATTACAGGTCAAGAGACAGAAGAACCGCAATGTATACTAGAAACGATCGTAACTATAGTACTGTAAATCGTTCCAGATCAACTTCTATTGACAGAAGCAGAGCAAGGCAAAATGACAATGCTTCTAGAAACAGAAGTACACAATCTAGAGATCGTGCAAGATCTACTAACAGAAGTACTCAAAATAGAAACAGAGTAGAAACTACTCAGAGAAGCAGAAATACGGTAACTAGTCGTTCTACAAGAAATGAAGACACTAGAGATCAGGTAAGAAGATCAGATAGAAAAAGAGTAGTATCAAAACCTGGAAATACTCAGAACAGAAATCGAGTGCAGTCTACGCAAAGATCTCAGAGAAGTAGAAATACGGTTGCAAATCGTTCTGCCACAAGTAATAACAAAGTAAGAACTACTAGAAGTAATGGAAATAATCGTTCTGGAAATGTAACAAAACGTTCTAATAACAGTCGATATACTAGTAAAGGAAATAGTTCTAGATCGAAAGTTCAGAAACAAAGAAGAAACACTTCTAA
The DNA here is from genome assembly GCF_042684305.1 of Aquimarina rubra. NCBI lineage: Bacteria > Pseudomonadati > Bacteroidota > Flavobacteriia > Flavobacteriales > Flavobacteriaceae > Aquimarina > Aquimarina rubra. The sequence continues at coordinate 33,132 of NZ_JBHULE010000022.1, forward strand.
CAGCAAAACAAGATCAAACAATTCTAGATCTCGTACTGCAAGAAGTAGAAGTTAAGAAATATAAAGAATTTATTTTTTTGGTTGGTTAGTTGGAAAATCCCCCAGAGTTGTATGCTTAGGCACCTCGGGGGATTTTCTTTTTATTACATTATCTTCTGTTTTTTATGAAGATTACAGAAAGTAACCGATATCTAGCCTTAATTATATTGATTAACTTTATCTAATAATATAATTACTAACATAATGGGGAAAAAATTAGAAGAGTTAGATAATAAACTTATTGATTTTATCGAAAAACAAAAGATATTCTTTGTTGGAACTGCCGCTTCCATAGGTAACGTAAATATATCTCCAAAAGGGATGGATACCTTTAGAATTTTGAATTCTAAAAAAATTATATGGCTTAACCTTACCGGAAGTGGAAACGAAACTGCTGCACATCTAATGAAAAACAGCAGAATGACCATAATGTTCTGTGCCTTTGAAGATAAGCCTCTTATCCTAAGATTATACGGAACTGCATATATATTTCATAAAAGAAATCCAGAATATCATCAATACATTCATCTTTTCCCCAAAATGGATGGATCCAGACAGATTATTGAAATGGATATAGATTTCGTACAAACCTCTTGTGGATACGCAGTACCTTTCATGGAGTTTAAAGGAGAAAGAACACAATTAAAATCCTGGGCTGAAAAACAGGGAGAAGAACGATTAGAAGAATATTGGAAAGAAAAAAACACACGAAGTATCGATGATTTTGAAACGGGTATTTAGTATCAAATAATTCTTTTTATAATTGAATTAATATCTTCCGACACATTAAAAAAGTATAATAAAGCAGTATAACCTACTCCCACGATCAAACTCTTAATTCCAATATTTACAATTGGGTGAAATTGAAAATCCCAAAAATAAAATCCAAAAACAAAACCAGTTATTAAAAGTATTGTCAAAAAAGTGTTTTTCGAAAATGGATGCATTTTAAATTTTAATTGAACAATCCATATTTTTGTCAAATTATAACAGAACACCGCAGTAAATGTAGCTATAGCTGCTCCTGCTACTCCAAAAATTGGAATACAGATCCAATTAAGAACAAATGCAAGAACTGCCATTCCGATTCCTATATATAAAATCAATCGATAGTAATCAGAATTAAATAGTATCGAATTGTTATTACCCAAAAGGTTGTCAAATAGCTTGGCAGCACCTATCAATAGTACAACCCATATAAACAACTCATATTCTTCTGGAATTAATCGAAAAAGTTCATTGACATTGCAAATAATTAAAACGAACAATAGACCACTTATTGCAAAAAGGTTCAGAGAACTTTTTTTATAAAGTACTTTCAACTGTTCATATCCTTTTTCATTAATTAATTTAGCAGTCAACGGATAGGTAATCTGATGCATTGCTCTTGATGGAATGATAATAACACTGGCTATATATGCGCAAATACCATATTTAGCAACGTATTCAATAGGAAGATAACGCTCGATCATAGTTTTATCCAAATCAATTAATAAAGTAGCCACAGATCCTGCTAACAGAATTAATAAGGAATATTTAAACACAGAAACATAATTACCGGGTAATGAAAAACTAAATCTAAACGTATGTAATCCAAATGCATATAATAACATAATCACTAATCGAAGTATATATACGATTACAATAGCATATATAAATTGTTGCACCGTAATTGCTTCAAAATATACCAGAAACAATAAAATCATGGTGCATATGCGTACAAACAATTCTTTTAAAATATTACCAAAAACACTTTTTAGTTTTACTTTGGTCCAGGCAAAAAATATTTCAAAATAAGATAAGGCAATTGCCAAAATATAAATAGTCCACACATAAGGTTGAACAATGGTATTATCATCACTAAAAAAATCTAGAATATAAGCATACAGAGCAGTACCAATAGCCCCAACGAATAAGGCAATACACATTGGTAAGATGAGCATCATGCTCATAAATCTATTTTGTTGATCCGGGTTTGTATATGAAGAATAAAACTTTACCAATGTATTATGAACGCCAAAAGCCATTAATGGCCAAATTAAATTTGAAGCAGAAAGTAAATAAGAGACTAGTCCATAATATTCTTCTTCTAAGAATTTAGTAAACAAAAACAACGTATTAATGGCGCCAATCCCAAAACCTAAAATGGTAATGATCACATTTTTAATGGATTGATTGACTACTATTCCCATTGTTTAGGTTTATGACTTTACTTTTTTAGATTTTTGAGTAACAAAGACATTTCTTTGGTAAGTTCCCTCCTACTATACTTTTCGATTCCTTCAGTTTCTGTAACTAGTTTTCCTTTTTGAAATTTATTAAAATAATCCAGTACTATTCCTTTCATTTTATCATACTCATCATATTCAAAGAAATAACCTGAATTAGTATCTTTTATTAGTTTCGAAATATCGGCTCCCTCAGGTCCAATAGCTAAAATAGGCCTTTTAGAAACCATATATTCAAATAATTTACCAGGTATGATACATTTAGTTTCGGGACTATCAATTTCTATTAATAATAGAACCTGTGAGCTTCTCTGAATCTCTATGGCTTCTTTATGTGGTACATACCCTCTATTATCTAAAAATCCTGATAATCCAGCTGCATTGATAGAATACAAAACATCTTCACTTACAGCTCCAACTAACCGCAGTTTAAAAGCTTTAGCAAATTCATCACTTTCTTGGGTAAGGTCGTAAAGTACCTGCCATAATTTTTCCGGATTTCTTCCTGATAATAAGGAACCTATATGTGAAATTGTAAATTCACTATCCAATTTTACTTCTGAAACCTGTTCTGTATCATATCCATTAGTAATTACAGAGACTGGTCTATTAGTAATTCCCTCAAATTCCTCTTTCGTAGTATAACTTGTTACGGTTATATGATCAACCGATGTTAAAACTTCTTGTTCTAATTTCTTATGTTTATGTTTAGACCGTTTGGTAAGTTTTAACTGATTGTGATATCCAATGGTTGTCCAAGGGTCTCTAAAATCTGCTATCCATTTGATAGCTAATTTTTCTTTCAACTCCTTTCCTATCAAATGGATACTATGTGGCGGACCAGTAGTAATTATAGTATCTATATTAGCCTCAGAAATATATTGTTGAAGAAATTTTACGGACGGTTTTATCCAAAATTTACGTGCATCTGGTATAAAAAAGTTCCCTCTTATGTATAGCAAAAGCTTTTGAATGAGAGATTGTTTTTCTTTTTTGGCAATAATCCCTTTACTAATGGTTTTAGATGACTTTTTAGAAAAAATTTCAGCAAAACGATAAGGTTCAAAAATTGGATGTTTTATTACAGTTATTTCGGTTGGAATTTCTGATGATAATGATTCATCTTTTAAAGGATATGTCGGGTTTTTGGGAACATACACCACAGGCTCGATATCAAAATCTCTAAAGTATTTGACGAATTTAAGCCAACGCTGAACTCCGGGACCACCGGCTGGCGGCCAATAATATGTAATGAGTAAGACTTTCAAAATCCTTTACGAGTTCTCTTTTGAAACTATTTCTTTTCGTTTTTTATACTCAAAAAACAGTGCTCCCAAAAATAATAATCCAAAGATAACAGAACTTGCTAAAGTAATTGTACTTCCTGTTTTTACAACCTGCGGTTCGAATTTAAATTCTATCGTATGCTTACCAGGAGGAACCTTTAAGCCTCTTAGCATATAATTAACCGGATAAATTTTTTCTGATTTTCCATTGATATAAGCATTCCATCCTTCTTTATAATACGTCTCCGAAAAAACAAGAAATCCTGGGCTTTCTGTGTACACATTATACGCAAGATGATCTGGGTCTGTTTTGGAGATAGAAACAGTAGACACACTATCTTTAATCGGTTTATAATTCTCAAGTTCTTCTTTAAATGCTTTTCTTATTACCGCTGTTTTCTTAGTGTCAATCACATCCAATGATTTAAACTCTTCCTTATAATCATCCACAAATTTTAAATCTTCTACAAACCAGGCTGGACCATTTGCAGAAGGATTTTGTTGCACATCCAAGCGTCTTTCTTCATTTTGTTGAATCACATATTTTATGTTCAACATATTGACCACTTGCAAATTTCCTTTCGCAATATATGTGTTGTAGATATCGTCTATTTTTCTGGGACGAACGACAGAATAGCCTCCTACAGTATTAAAAAAATTATTGGTATGAGAATTCATAAACCCTCTTGCCTGATCCAATACCCTATAGTAAGATTTATCTTTTAAAATTTCCTTATCGACAGCCGTTGGCTGAAAATACGACTTATAGGTACGTTTGGAAATAAATGAATCCGCATCTACACTACGGCGATCCACCCCCACTAAATCTATAAGAATTAGAACTCCAACGCCTATTATCATTAAGTTTTCAGAAAGTTTCTTTTTTAATGTAAACCAGAGCACCCCTCCAATTAACAGAATAAAGATCAGTGATCGCAAACTATCGCTTTTCATGATCGTTATTCGATCCTCCTTAATTGCGTCAAAAATAGCAGGCTGTTCTATAGCTAACTGAACATCATTTGGAGATTTAAAACTAAATAAACTTCCTCCAAACAACCAAAATATCAAACACAATCCTCCAAAAACACCTAAGGATATCAAAAATTTCTTTTGTCGCTCCTGAAATGAGGTTTTTTCATTAAATAACTGATATAAACCAAATACTGCCGCAATCGGTATTACTAATTCTAGGATAACTTGAATACTCGAAACTGCTCGAAACTTATTATATAATGGAACATAGTCTACGAAGAATCGAGTCAAAAAATCTAAATTCTTACCCCAACTTAGCGCTAACGATAAAATAATTCCTCCCAGTAACCACCATCGCAATCTACCTCTTACTAATAATAACCCTAATAAAGCAAGAAATACAACCGTAATACCAAGATATGGAGGTGCTTCTACAAAAGGCTGTTCACCCCAATATAATCCAGTAACATCTGCATAATAATCCGCCTGTTCCGGTGGTTGCCCCAATTCAATTAATTTTTGATAAAAAGCAGAATCTTTACCTAAATCAGAAGCTCTCCCTAATCCCATTAACTTTGGAATAAATAGATTCAAAGATTCTAATTTCCCATAACTATATGTTGTAATGTAGTCATAATCCAAACCGTCTTTTACCGAATTGGTGGAAGTTTCTTCTGCTAGCAAATTCTTACCTCGTATACTTGTCTTTGCATATTCTGACGTTGACAACAAAGTCGTAGCATTTGTTGCCAAACCAAATAAGGCAGCCACAATTAGAATAGCTGAGGATTTCAAAAAATGTGGGATTTCTTTTCTTTTAAAAGCATCAATAAAATAGGTGACACCTATTACAAACACTAATAACCCCAGATAATAAGTCATCTGATAATGATTCGCTTGAATTTCTAACCCCATGGCTAAGGCAGTGAGTATAAATCCCCAGACATATCGTTTTTGAAAAACTAGTAATATCCCTGAAATCACCAATGGAAAATAAGCAATTGCGTGTGCCTTGGCATTATGCCCTACTCCTATGATAATAATAAGGTATGCAGAAAAACCAAATGCCAATGCTCCGAGAACTGCCATTTTCCAAGGAATTCTCATAACGAGTAATAATATATAAAAGCAAGTAAGGTATAAAAATAAGTAATCTGCAGGCCTTGGCAGGAATCGGATCAAACGATCTAATTTATCCATATAATCGTAAGGAAATTTTGCTCCTATCGCATAGGTAGGCATTCCTCCATAAGCAGCATTATTCCAAAAAGTTTCTTTTCCTGTTTCTTTTCGATAATCATTCTGTTGCCTAGCCATACCTTCATATTGCTTGATATCATTTTGATAGATCATTTTTCCGCTAAGGACAGGATTAAAAAAAGCAAGTGAAGCAATTATAAAACCTAAAACAACAAGTAAATGAGGTAAGAATCTTTTAAGATAAGACATCATGTGAGTGACAATTTACGAATGAAGCGCCAAATTAATCAATTTCCTCAAAATCGATGTACTCTCCAACATCTTTATTAGTAGATTTTTGCTTTGGTTTTTTATCTATAGTAGTATCCTCCTTTGTAGGAGATGTAGGTTGCTGGTATTGCTGAAATTGCTGCTGAAACTTCTCTCCTGCTTTCTTTGTTACGTATCTAAGCAATAGAGGACCAAATAATCGCGTTAGTATCTTTAATCCGTAATATATTAATAACAGAATGAGAATTACCTTTAATACCCCTGATAAAGAAGCTTCTTGCATATTATTTTTTTTCAAAAATAGGGAACTCTCAATACAATTACATGGAGTCAATCCTAAAAAAATGATAAAATCTGCTATATTTGAACCAAATCTATTAAATATGAGCCCTAAATCTATGCTAGTGCTGGTGAGCCTATTCCTACTCGGCTTAACGGTATCTGCTCAATATACCGAGAAAATTAACACAAATAGACCTGGAACTTCCCAGGGTGCTTTCTCTGTTGGTAATAATGTATTACAATTAGAAGGTGGTTTTGGTTTTGGAAAAGAGAAACACAAATTAGAAGACACCAGGACGAATACATTTAATTTTGACTACACTATTAGGTATGGCTTGCTAATAGAACAATTAGAAATTAATTTAAATGGTAGTTTTAGAAATGAAGGTATCAAACAAACAGTAGGCGCTAACGAAGAAAAAATAAGACGAGCAGATTTTGAATTTAATACTATAGGAGTTAAATACCTTATTTACGATCCCTATAAAAAACCAAAAGAGAAAGACTCCATAAACTATGATGAATTAAAAAGTTGGAAAGAACGCTACCGATTTAAATGGAAAAGTCTTATTCCTGCCGTATCTGCATATGCCGGTATGAACTATGTGAATGCAGATAATCCCTTTACATTTACGAATGATCAAACTATTAGTCCAAAGTTTGTGGTAATGACTCAAAATAATTGGTGGACCAGTAATGCTGGTAGTTGGGTGCTCGTTACCAATCTAATCGTAGATAAAATAACCACAGAGAATCCTGCATATGGATGGATCATTACCAGTACTCATACGCTAAATGATAAATGGGCCGTCTTTGGAGAGTATCAAGGACAGAAAAGTAACTTTTATAGTGATAATATATTAAGGTTAGGTGGAGCCTATCTATTTAATAACGATCTGCAAATTGATGCCAATATTGCTACCAACTTCAAAGATACTCCTTCAATATTTAGAGTGAGCGTCGGTGCTTCTTATAGGTTTGACTGGCATTATAAAGATGAAATAATAGAAAAGCCAGGATTTGAAAGCGGAATCAAAGACAAAGAACCTGAATTGAATGAAAAAGAAAGTGATAGTCTTAGCATAAATCAAGAATTTGAAGAAATTGAAAATGATAGCTTGAAATTAGAAAAAACTCCTTTTATTAATGAATTCGAGGATGGAAGCCATCGAGAAGCAATGGAAAAGGATCTTGATGAACGAAGAACCGAACAACGTTTGGAACGTGAACGATTAGAAAAAGAAAAACAAGATAAAAAAGACGATAAAAAGTTCAGGAAAGAAGAAAGAAGACGATTAAAACGTGAAGCCAAAGAAGCTAAACAGGCAGAAAAAGCCCGAATCAAAGCTGAGAAAGAAAAGCAAAAAATGATTGAGGATATAGATGCCGAGTTAGATAAAATGGAACAAGATGAAGGTGTGGATGATGAATTAAAAAAGATCGATGAAGAGCTCAAAAAGCTTGAAGAAATGGAAAAAGATTTGGAACCTGAGAAAACTAAAGAAAAAGAAGAAAAGAAAGAAGCCGAGGAAGAAGACATAGATGCTGAGTACGAAAAGCTTCAGAAAGAACAGGAAAAAGCTAAGAAAGAAGAAGAAAAGCGTCGTAAAAAAGAAGAGAAAAAACGTTTAAAAGAAGAAAAGAAAAGAAAGAAAGAAGAAGAGAAACGTAAGAAAGCAGAAGAGAAAAAGAAAAAAGAAGAAGAAGAAAAAGAAGGTGATGATAATAATGACGGCTAGTATTTTCTAGTTTCATTAAAAGGCATAAATAAAAGGGCTGGGTACTACGTATTCAGCCCTTTTTAAATATAAAAGCTCTAGATATAAAAGAGGATGGTTCTAAACAAAAAATAACAATTTCGAACCAAATGATATCTTTTTTTCAAATTTCTATCATTTTTTAACATTAAATATATATAGGTTAAAATAATTCTCTTATATTTGGTTAACCAATTTGGTTGACCAATTTAGAATTATGAGAATCAATATAGAAACCGATCCTATATCTCCAAAGAATGAAATTGAAACAGTAATTTCAAAAATTAGGGATCTAATTATTAACCGACAACTAGAACCAGGAGATAAATTACCATCTGAACGTACTCTATCAGATAAATTTGATGCGAGTAGAAGCCATTTAAGGTTGGCCATACAAAAATTAGAATTTTATGGAATTGTAAAGAGATATCCAAAAAGTGGAACTTTTGTCTCTAAAATTGGTGTAGGTGCTCTCAACTCCATGATGGCTAATATTTTACACTTGCAAACTCCCGATTTTAAATCTTTAGTAGAAACAAGATTAATACTGGAGACAAAGGCGGTAAAACTGGCCGCTATTCGCAGAACTGAAAAACAATTATACCAAATAGAACAAGCTCACGAAGCTTATATAAAAAAAACAATAAACGGTCAAAATGCCGTCGATGAGGATTTGCTATTTCATCTTAAAGTAGCAGAGGCCAGCTGCAATAGTGTAATCAATTCGTTAATGCTGGTCATTACCCCTGAAATAATTACAAATTTTGTTACCAATAAAATCTGTGATACTCAAAATTTTTCAAATCTTATTAAAGAGCATGAACAGATCGTAAACGCTATAAAAAGTAGAGATCCGGACGAAGCCACTAAGACTCTAAAAACTCATTTTAAGGACTTATACAATTATTGCAATACTAATTAAAAACTACGCCTATGTAAGTAAATCAAGAAAACAAAAAAGGATAGGCAAAAACCCATCCTCTTCAATTATTCTATAATCACTTCAAGTTAGAGGGAGAAGTCAATTATATCGAATAATAACGCTCTATTACCTAAGTAAACACGCTGTAGCAAATATAATAAATCATTATATGGTTAAAATTTTGCTTTTGTTAATGTTTAGTTAAGTAATTGAATTACACACAAGTCAGAGTAGCCGTTAAAAGCGCTAAAGCTTATGTCTAAAAACAAAACTAATCATTGAAACAATTACACATGAATCACAAAATAACTATAGCATTACTACTATCGTTATTATATCATTTTAGCTCGTATGCGCAAGAAAGTTATGAGTTAACTGGTATCGTAACATCAATAGAAACAAATACGCCAATTCCCGGTGTGAGCGTCCTTATTGTTGGAACTTCTACGGGAACAGTAACAGATTTTGATGGAAAATATTCAATAACTGTAAAATCAGGAGATGTATTACAATTCACTTATATAGGGCTTACTACAAAAAATGTTACTATATCCGGACAGACTACTCTAAATGTGTCTATGGAAGAAGATTCTGAGGCACTAGAAGAAATTGTTGTTGTTGGATATGGAACACGAAAAAAATCACACAACACTGGTGCTATCGCTCAAGTTAAAGGAAGTGAAGTCGCAGCCATACAAGCAACTCGTGTGGATGAAGCACTGGCAGGTAAATTATCAGGGGTTTTGATTCAAAATCAAAATCCAGAACCAGGGGCAAACCCAAAAATTCAAATAAGAGCAGCTTCTTCTCTAGCAGGTGATTCAGGACCATTAATTATAGTAGATGGTTATCAAATTTCAGGAAATTTAGCCACGGTAAACCCTAATGATATTGAAAGTATAGAAGTCTTAAAAGATGCAGCTTCGGCAGCTATTTATGGAGCTAATGGTGCGAATGGAGTTATTTTGGTAACTACAAAAAAAGGTAAATTAGGTCAGCCACAATTTAGCTATAATGCATTCCTTAGTTTTTCAAATAAATATCGTAAAAACATCTTAAAATCAGGACCGGAATGGGCAGCGTTTTCAAGAGAACAAATTGATGCTGGTAATTGGGATTTATCTCAAGTTGACCCAGCTTTTGTGGAGTATAGATTAAGAGCGTATGAAAATTCTCCAGGAGCCATAAGTCCAGAAGACTGGTTATTTAGAACCGGCACTACCATTAATCACGATTTTAGTATGGCAGGTGGTTCTGAAAATGCCAAATACTTTGCTTCAGTTGGATATCAAGATGCAGAAGGAGTAGCTATAACACAAGGATTTGAAAGATTTAATGCTCGTTTAAACATAGACGCCAAATTAGGTAAAAAATTTAAGGCTGGATTTAGCTTTAATGGTTTTGCTTCGAAAAGAGACATCTTAGCTCACGACATGAGAGATTTATTAAGAGCTTATGGGGTTCATCCTGTCTATCACACAGCCGAATCCATTGCATTTGTTCAAGCATTAGATGTAGAAGCGCAAGGATTAGGGTTAGCGTCATTTGATAATGGTTATAGAGGTGGTATTGGACCAACGAGCATATATGAATTAACACCAGGAGATAGAGTAGACGATTGGCATTATGGTAGAGCCAATAATGGTATTGGAGGATCTGGAGATGCAGGACCAGCTCAAAAATTAGATAATGCAGATGCTTGGCAGAAAATCTATTTTGCAAATATTTCATCCTATTTGCAATATGAAATTATTGATGGACTAACTATAAAAGCTGTTTTGGGCGGTGATTATAATAATACTCAAAACTATTATTACCAAGGTCTAGGGGCGGACTCCAGAGCACGTACAGATCAAACAGATTTAGATGAAAGTACTAGGAATTCTACATCTATTCTAAGTACTACAACATTAAATTATAACAAACTAATTGGTAAACACGATATCGATGCCGTGATTGGTTATGAATTTTTAAACAACTATATAACCGGGATTTCTCTAGTAGGTACAAATGTTCCAAACAGTGATATTATTAATTATAACTTATTAGATCCAGAAGATATTACAACCACTGAAACTGAAATCACCAGAGCAAGAAAGAGTGTTTTTGGTAGAGTACAATATGCTTATGATGATCGTTATCTAGTATCAGCATCTTTAAGAAGAGACGGTGATTCTCGTTTTGGAGCTAATAAACAATATGGAGTTTTTCCTGCAATGTCTTTAGGTTGGAATGTTCATAATGAAGGCTTTTGGAATTCTAATGGTTTTAGTCTTCTTAAATTAAGATTTAGCACAGGTTCTTTAGGGACAAGTGCGTTCTTAAATGATTTTGACGCACAAAGCTTGTTAAATCCTATTCCAACTGTTTTTGGTACTGGATTTGGAATTTCTGGAAACGTAAATAATCCGGATCTAACCTGGCAAACCAATACAGAAACGAACTATGGTATAGATTTAGGATTCCTAAGCAACCGTTTCAGGTTGAGTGTGGATTATTACAACTCGGATATTGAAGATATGTTAATAGGAAGAACAGTGTCTTACACAACCGTTGGTCAACCTTCTATAATTGTTAATAATGGTGATATGACAAGTTCTGGATTAGAATTTGAATTGTCTGCAGGTCTTGTTCAAAGTCAAGATTTTTCTTGGAATATTAGTGCTAACCTATCTACTGTCAATACAGAAATTACAGATTTAGATTCTGTAGAAGAACTACCACAAATACAATATGGTCAGAGCGGTAGAGGTCCAATTTTCAGAAATTATGTTGGAGGAGAAATAGGAGAAATGTGGGGCTTAGAAACTATTGGTGAAGTTGAAATGCGATATTTAGAAGATCCAACCAGACACCCAAATAATACTTCTGGTGAATCTTATGTAGTGGATCAAAATGGAGATGGGGTCATTAATAGTGATGATTATGTCAAAATTGGACAAGCTACTCCAGATTTCTACTGGGGATTAAATAGTTCTATGAGCTATAAAGCTTTTGATTTATCCATGCAATTTCAAGGTTCTCACGGAGCAGAAGTATATAATATCGACCCGCTTTACTATGAGTCACAATGGTCTGGCAGATTAGTAGATTCTTTTGATGTTAATGATGATGGTGTAGCTGATCATAATGGAGAGTTTTATATCGGTAATAGAAGACAGACGGATCACGGCATTCAAGATGCGTCTTTTATAGCATTAAGAAATTTAACCTTAGGATATACCCTCGACCAAAAATTAATAACCAGAACAGGCTTAAGATCCGTTAGAATTTATGGTGCAGCAACTAACTTATTATACATTATGGGTGATGATTATACTTCATACAATCCTGAAGGTATTGAAACCGGAAATTCTGGTTATGCAGGACCAACAACATATGGTGTGCAAGTTGGTGCAAGCCCTATTGTAAGAAGTTTTACGTTTGGTGTAAATGTTAATTTTTAAAAAAAGAAAAATGAAGAAAATAATTTTATTATTGACTATAGTTGCATTCATCACTTCTTGTGAAGATATAGAACAAGTACCATCAAATATTGCAAATTCAGATTCATTGACAGATTTTGAAGGTGTTTTAAATGCAGCATACTATTACCAGTTAGGTTCTGTAACACCAATGGCTGTGATGGGAGATTTTAGGGCAGACAATGCTTTAATGATAGAAGAACCCTACCCTTCTTTTGATAGATTTAATAGTGATCTGTTAGATATGGAAGATCAGTTCTTTGAACCATTTTATATTGCACTATACAGATCCATCTTAAGTGCAAATAACGTTATTGAAAATTCAGCTAGCACAAGTGATGTAGGTGAAGCAAAGTTTATAAGAGCCTTGTCTTACTTCAAATTAGTGCGTGTTTTTGGAGATGTCACTGTAAATTTAAGTTCGGGAGATCTTAGTTTAGATGTAACTAGACAGCCAGCCACAGAGGTGTACAATAATGTCATTATTCCTGATTTACAAGATGCCATAGCGGCATTAGATAATTCAGGGTTATCTAATGGTAGAGCAACGCGAATAGCAGCACAAGGCTTATTAGGTAAAGTATATGTACAAATTGGGAACTTTAGCAGTGCAGAATCATATCTTGAAGCTGTAATAAATAGTGCAGAAGCTGCCGGTGTTAGTTTACAGCCCAACTTTGCTGATATTTTTGGAGATACTAATGATTTAAATTCAGAAATTCTTTTTGCTACTCAGGTGTCAAGTTCGATACCAGATGAATATGGTTTTACAGAGTTTACAGGATGGTATATTGGTAATGATTCAAAATCTTTCGAACCATTAGATTTAGATTTAGTTGCTGCTTTTGATGCTGCGGGTGATGTTACGAGAAAAGCCCTTACGGTTGACGAAGTTGGTGTAAGAGGAATAAAATATTTGTCGGAAAATCCAGATCAGGATTGGATTGAATTGAGATTAGCAGATGTTATTTTGCTATACGCAGAGACACTTAATGAAAATAACAACGCAGATGGCTCACAATCGGCATCAATTTTAAGTCTACTGGATCGAATTAGAAATAGAGCTGGATTAGCCAGTTTAAGCGGTACTGCAGATACACAAATGGAAGTTAGACAAGCTATTGCAGACGAAAGACGATTAGAATTAGCCTTTGAAGGACAACGGTGGTTTGACCTAGTTAGAACAGGCACTGTAGATGCAGAAATGGGAGAAACGATTAACCCTAATTATCATGTATTTCCAGTTCCGGTTTCAGAAATACTTGCTAGTGATGGTATAATTTCTCAAAATCCTGGATACTAAAGTTGTGTGTGTATGAATGATAAGTAAAATTATTGTTTGTTATGTATCCTTTACTCCATTGATCATTAATTTGGTCAGTGGAGTATTTTTTTAAACAAATCTATTTCTTAACAATTAATGCAAATAAGTTATCGATTGATTCATAAATTGAAGCGTTTCCATTAAAATGTTTAATAAAAGGATCATATATTTGTTATGAACTAGCGAAGTTGTATGATTACGATTAAAGAAATTACCTCCAAAGCAGATTTGACTACATTTGTTAAGTTTCCTTTTGAATTATATAAAGACTCCCCTTATTACGTCCCCTCTATTATCAAAGAAGAGTTAGACGTAATGAATCCTAAAAAAAATCCGGTTTTTAAAAATGCAGTGGCGAAGTATTTCTTGGCATACAAGAATGATAAAATTGTAGGAAGAATTGCTGCAATTATTAATTGGATCGAAGTAAAAGAACAACAAAAACCAAAAGTTCGTTTCGGATGGTTCGATGTTATTGACGATATAGAAGTAACCAAAGCCCTTCTGGAAAAAGTGGCATCTTTTGGCAAGCAACACTCGTTAGAATATATAGAAGGACCAGTAGGTTTTTCGAACATGGATAAAGCCGGTATTTTGATAAAGGGATTTGAGGAGCTTAATACGATGATTACCTGGTATAACTACCCATATTATCAGAAACATATGGAACAGCTAGGTTTTGAAAATGCAGCTACCTGGGTAGAATACAAAATTAAAGTCCCGAAAGAAACCAAAGAAAAGGTAATAAAGTTTGCCAAAATAATAAAAGAAAGATATCAACTTCAATTACTTAAGTTTAAGAAAAGTAAAGAGCTTCTGAAATATGCAGATGATATGTTTGACTTACTTAATAAAACCTATAGTAGCCTACAAACATTTGTACCTATACAGCAGTATCAGATTGAAATGTACAAGAAAAAATACTTACCCTATTTAAATCCTGAGTACATTACCTGTATTGCTGATAAAAATGGAAAGTTAATTGCTTTTTCGATTGTGATGCCGTCATTCTCCAAAGCTTTGAAAAAAATGAATGGTAAAATATATCCTTTAAAGTTTTTACATATTCTTAAAGCACAGAGAAGAAATGACACTGCGGCATTTTATCTAATCGGGGTTGATCCAGAATATCAAAACAAAGGAGTTACCGCGCTTATATTTAAGGAAATGAATGAAACATTTATTCGTAATGGTATAGAAATGGTGGAGACTAATCCGGAGCTTGAAGAAAACAAAGCTATTCAGGCATTATGGAGTGACTATGAGCATGATCAACATAAAAAGCGTAGAACGTATAGAAAAAATATTTAAACAAAAAAACCGCTCTAATTAGCGGTTTTTTTGTTTAGCTTCTATTTGGTTCTACTCGCCCATTGCTTCTGCTAGTGCAGCAGACATTCTTTTATAAGTTCCGTTTTCTAAAGTTTCACGAATTGTAGAAAACGCATTTAAAGTATCTTCGATATCCTGCATCGTATGAGATGCTGTAGGAATTAACCTTAATAAGATCATTCCCTTAGGAATAACAGGATATACCACTATAGAACAAAAAATACCATGATTTTCTCTCAAATCTTTTACCAGTGCCATAGCTTCAGGGATACTCCCTTTTAAGTAAACAGGTGTTACACAACTTTGTGTAGTTCCTAAATCAAAACCTCTATCGCGTAAACCGTTTTGTAAGGCATTTACATTTTCCCAAAGCTTCGCTTTCAATTCTGGCATAGTCCTTAACATATCCAAACGTTTAAGTGCACCAACTACCAATTGCATTTGTAGTGATTTAGCAAACATCTGAGATCTTAAATTATATTTAAGATAATCTATGATTTCCTGATCAGCCGCTATAAAAGCTCCGGTACTTGCCATGGATTTGGCAAAGGTTGCGAAGTATACATCAATTTCGTCTTGTATTCCTTGCTCTTCTCCCGTTCCAGCGCCAGTAGCTCCTAATGTTCCAAAACCGTGTGCATCATCAACAAACAATCTGAAATTGTATTTTTCTTTTAGCGCAACTATCTCCTTCAACCTTCCTTGTTCGCCACGCATTCCAAAAACTCCTTCAGAAATCAACAATATTCCTCCTCCTGTTTTTTGAGCCATTTTCGTAGCTCTCATCAGATTTTTCTCAATACTTTCAATATCATTATGACGATAAGTATATCGCTGTCCTTGGTGTAATCTAACTCCATCAATAATACAAGCGTGAGCATCTACATCATATACGATAATATCATCTTTACTTACCAAAGCATCGATGGTAGATACCATTCCTTGATATCCAAAATTCAATAAATAAGCAGCTTCTTTATGCACAAATTCAGCAAGTTCATTTTGTAATTGCTCGTGCAAATCTGTATGACCGCTCATCATTCTGGCTCCCATAGGATATGCAGAACCATACGCAGCTGCAGCTTCGGCGTCAACTTTGCGAACTTCTTCCATATTGGCAAGCCCCAAATAATCATTAATGCTCCAGGTAACTACTTCTCTACCCTGAAACTTCATTCTATTTGATATTGGTCCTTCTAACTTCGGAAAAACAAAATATCCCTCTGCCTGATCTGCCCATTTCCCTAAAGGTCCTTTGTCCTTATATATTTTATCAAATAAATCTCTCATCTACCGCAAATTTGATTTCTTTAAGTGTGCGAAAATACAGAAAATTGATGTGATAGCATAATATTATCCTAAATCACTACTATAAACTAATTTTTCACAAAAAAAGCATCTGTAAAATACCAGATGCTCATATTTTTTATCTTTTGAATTTACTTAACAAATTGAACTTTTGTAGCATCCTCTTCGTGTACACTATCAAAAAATCCTTGTTCCATCATCCATTCATCACTAAACACCTTGCTCATATAACGAGATCCATGATCCGGTAAAATAATCACCACATTACTACTTTCGTCAAATTCACCTTGTTTAGCTAATTGTTTCACTCCCTGGATGGCAGCACCGCTGGTATATCCCAGAAACATTCCTTCACTTCTTACTAGTTCTCGAGCGGTATGGGCACTGTCCTCGTCACTTACTTTTTCAAATTTATCAATAACATCAAAATCTGTTGCACTAGGAATCAAGTTTTTACCTAAACCTTCGATTCGATAAGGGTAAATTTCTTCCTCATCAAATTCTCTGGTTTCGTGATATTTTTTCAAAACAGATCCGTATGCATCAATTCCTAAAACTCGTATATCACTATTTTTTTCTTTCAAATATTTTGCAGTACCGGAAATAGTGCCTCCTGTTCCACAACAAGCTACAAAATGAGTAATTTTGCCATTCGTTTGATCCCAAACTTCGGGTCCCGTGGATTTATAATGTGCGTCAATATTTAATTCGTTGAAATATTGATTGATATAAACGGATCCTTTTATTTCTTCATGAAGTCTTTTAGCCACCTGATAATAAGATCTCGGGTCGTCCGCGCTTACGTGTGCAGGACAAACATATACTTTTGCACCCATATTTTTGAGCATCGCTATCTTATCCTTGGAGGATTTAGAGCTTACTGCTAGTATACAATCATATCCCTTTATTACACTTACCATCGCCAAACTGAATCCGGTATTTCCACTGGTAGTTTCAATAATGGTACTACCAGGCTTAAGAATACCTTTTCTTTCAGCTTCTTCAATAATATAAAGTGCAATTCTATCTTTGGTGGAGTGACCAGGATTAAAAGATTCTATTTTTGCATAGAAATTACCTGGAAAGCCTTTCATAATTTTATTTAGTTTTACAAGCGGGGTATCACCTATAAGCTCTAAAACATTATTATAAGCCTGAATATCTTCTCTCATAAGGTTGTGTTTTAAACAGATTTGCAGAACTGAAAAAGGGGAGTCGACAAACCGTTACAAAAACGCTACGAAGTTACGTTAATTTTTTTAATTAATCCTTTATACCTTCTAAATCTAGTAAAAAAGCATACTCTTCAGCGACCTCTTTGAGTGCTTCAAATCTTCCCGAAGCTCCTCCGTGACCTGCTTCCATATTAGTATGTAACAATAATAGATTAGTATCGGTTTTTAATTCTCTTAATTTAGCCACCCATTTAGCAGGTTCCCAATATTGCACTTGAGAATCATGTAATCCAGTTGTAACTAACATGTTAGGATATTCTTGTGCCACAACATTATCATAAGGTGAATACATTTTCATATACTCATAGTATTCCTTTTCATTTGGGTTACCCCATTCATCATACTCTCCGGTAGTTAAGGGTATACTGTCATCCAACATAGTGGTTACAACATCTACAAATGGAACTGCAGCTACCACTCCGTTATAAAGCTCTGGTGCCATATTAACAATAACTCCCATCAGTAAACCACCTGCAGAACCTCCCATAGCATATAAGTGGTCAGCACTTGTGTATCCTTCACTAATCAAAAACTTAGAGCAGTCTATAAAATCAGTAAATGTATTTTTCTTTTTAAATAGCTTTCCTTCTTCGTACCAAGAACGACCAAGGTACTCTCCTCCTCTAACGTGAGCAATCGCATAAATGAAACCTCTATCCAACAAACTTAATCGTACTGTAGAAAAATATGGATCTATTGTCGAACCATATGATCCATAGGCATATTGCAGAAGTGGATTAGAACCATCTTTGATGACACCTTTTTTATAGACTAACGATATTGGTACTTTGGTGCCATCATCTGCAGTTGCCCAAACTCGTTCTGAGATATAATTATTCTTGTCAAAATCACCTCCTAACACCTCCTGCTCTTTTTTAACTTCTTTTTCTTTAGTATCCATATCAAAATCGATAATAGAGTTAGGAGTAGTCAGAGAATTATAAGCATATCGTAAAGTCTTAGTATCAAAATCCACATTCGTGCTCACATAGGATGTATACGTTTCATTATCAAATGGAAGATAGTAATCGGCAGTACCGTCCCATCTCTTTATATTTATTCTGTTTAATCCATTACTTCGCTCACTTATGACCAAATACTCCTTAAAAATATCGACATCCTCTAATAGTACGTCTTTACGATGGGGAATTAGATCTTTCCAATTTTCCTTTAGGGTATTTTTTTCTGAAACCTTCATCAATTTAAAATTCTTGGCTTCATCTGCATTGGTCAACACATAAAAGCTGTCCTCATAATGTGCTATTCCGTATTCCAATCCTCGAATTCTTGGTTGAAAAACAGTAAAATCTCCAGTTGGATCATCAGCTTTGAGAATATGATATTCAGAGGTAAGTGTACTACTGGATCCTATTATAATATATTTTTTAGACTTCGTCTTGTATACAAACGTATTAAATGTATCATCTTTTTCGTGATAAACCTCTATATCTTCTGAAGCATCAGCACCTAGACTATGTCTAAAAATCTTGTAGGATCTTAATGTGTCATTATCTTTCTTCGTGTAAAATAATGTCTTACTATCTGCAGCCCAGGTGCTACCTCCGGTTGTAGTTTCAATTACTTCGGGATATATCTCACCAGTTATTAAATTTTTAACACGTATGGTATATTTTCTTCTACTTAAAGTATCAACACCATATGCAATCAATGTATTATCAGGACTAATATTTAATCCAACCATTTTAAAATAAGAGTGTCCTTCTGCTTCCTTATTGCAATCAAATAATATCTCTTCCGGAGCATCTAAGTGATCTTTTTTTCTGGAGTATATTGGATAATCCTTGCCCTTCTCATACCTGGTAATATACCAATATCCATTTAATTTATAAGGTACGGATGCGTCATCTTCTTTTATTCGACCTTTCATTTCTTCAAAAAGTCTTTTTTGAAAATCTTTGGTATGCCCAGTCATTCTATCATTATAATCATTCTCACTTTTAAGATAGTCAATCACTTCAGGATTATCTTTATCATTAAGCCAAAAATAATTATCCACACGAATATCTCCATGTTTTTCAAGGTGTGTAGCTTTTTTTTGGGCAATTGGGTTTTGAACTTCAGTCTCCAATGTTCTTTCTTTATTATAATTAGGCAAAGTTGCAAAAGTAAGAGTTAACAATCATATTACTTAGCAACTTTTCACAATATTCTCTTAGTTTATTAACACGTAAAATACTAATTTTGTCCTTAATAAATCATTAAAAAAAACAACAATGTTTGGAGATATGATGGGAATGATGGGTAAGCTAAAAGAAACCCAAAAAAAAGTAGAAGAGACTAAAAAGAGATTAGATACTGTTTTGGTAGATGAGCAGAGTTCTGATAACCTGCTGAAGGTCACAATTACTGCGAATCGTGAAATCAAAAGCATTTCTATCGCTGATGAATTACTGAGTGATAAAGAGCAGTTAGAAGACTATCTTATTCTGACGCTAAACAAAGCTATTACAAAAGCCACAGCGGTGAATGAAGCTGAACTTGCTGCAGTAGCTAAAGAAGGAATGCCTGATATTCCAGGGTTGGACTTATTTAAATAAAACCTACAGGTATTTGAAACAAAAAAAAGGAAGCAATTTGCTTCCTTTTTTGTTTTGGTATAAACTATTGAACTAGTTATTGATTAATCTAAACTCTGTCCTACGGTTTGATGCGTGCTGACGCTCTGTACAGGTAACACCATCTGCACATCTATTTTTTAATCTATTCTCACCATATCCATTGGCTACTAGTCTGCTACTGTTTACTCCTTTAGAAAGCAAATAAGTTACTACCGCTTGTGCTCTTCTCTCAGAAAGATCCTTATTACTTGATTTAGAACCTCTTGCATCTGTATGAGAAGCAATTTCCATTTTTGCACCAGGGTTGTTAGCTAAAACAGGCATTAATCTAGTGTCGATAATACTTTTTGCCTGAGCAGTTAGTGTTGCACTTCCAAGATTCCAATTGATAGGTAAAGCAGAATACTCAACTAAAGAACACTCTACTTCTTTCCAAGTTGTTAATCCTCCTTTTTGCGTCAGTACTTCCTTGCTAACCGTTTTAAAAGTAGCTGGAACAACTACCTCTTCTGTGTATGCATCTTTAACCATAACTGTTTTAGTAATAGTCGCATATTCCGCAGGAATTACTTCTTCAATAACTCTAGCTGGTTCTGCAATTACTCTTTTTGTATAGCTACTTGGTTGTTCTGCGATCCCTGAACTTTTTGTAGTAGCATCTGCAGTTAAAGTCTGAACCGGTACAGTTGTAAACTCAGCAGGATATCCTTTATAACACCAGTAGCGACAATCGTCTGGATTACTAGATGCACAATCAGGAGCAGGAGATCCAAGTTCCCATTGAGCGTATGCAGGCTTGATTTCTACTGTTTCTGCTCCTTTACCAAATTTAGCAGGAATAACAGCTAGTTTAGAAGCTCCTTGCTTCTTGATAAAAGTAACAGTTTCATTCTTATACTTCGCCGGAATAACAGTCAGTTTTTTCCCTTCTTCCTTTACCAATACTTTTTCGGTTACTGTTTCAAAAGTTGCAGGAAATGTTTTCAACTTTTTATACTCGGGTGTGATCTGCACCTTCACTGTTTGATTTTCGTAAACATCAGGGGTTGTACAACGTACATAACATTTTCCAGGTTCTGGATTAGCTGGTAAATCCTGAGCTTGTAAAGTAATTCCTGCCATAGCTAGGAACATTAATAAAATACGGTTTTTCATGTTAAGATGATTTTGTGGTTATTATTATGTTACACTTAAAGGTACGAAATTATGCAGATGAAAAGAAAATGTTAAAATTAACATTTTAAAAAAACAGGATGTTTTCGATGTATTGTTCTTTTATTCGATAAAAGGCTAAAAAATACAGATTTGACTTTTTTTATATTTTTCTTTCTCCTTTTTATTATATATTTTTATCAAAATCATTCTAAAATTCATTAAAACTCGACAATATGTTTGAACTCAAAAATAAGGAGGGATCCAGTTATCATTTTACCTTAAAAGCAAAAAATGGACAAGTAATTCTAAGTAGTGAAGTATACAATAGCAAAGCTGCTGCTGTAAACGGAATTGCATCGGTACAAAAAAATGCTTCGGAAGATGGAAGATATGAAAGAAAAACTGCCAAAGATGGGAAGTTCTTTTTCAACCTTAAAGCAACTAACGGTCAGGTAATCGGAAGTAGTCAGATGTATTCTTCTGAATCAGGAATGGAAAATGGAATTAATTCTGTTAAAGAAAATGCACCTGGTGCAGAAACAAAAGAGGCCTAAATTTATTAAGTGTTAATTTTATACATTAGAATAAAGCTGTTCATATAAAATGAGCAGCTTTATTTTTTATAACGTTTGTAACGATTCTAAAAAATATTCGTGCATTTCCTGTGTATAATCCAAATGAGTTACGAACCGTAGCTTTCCTTGTCCCATACCATAAAAGTGAATATTCTTTGCCCCCATTTTTGAAATAAAATCTTCTTCACTCCCTTCAATGGTAAATATAATAATATTGGTATCTATCGGTTCTACATTGGTAACAAAAGACAAGTTTTGTAAAACTGCACCAATTTCTTTTGCTTTATTATGGTCGTCTTGTAAACGATCTATATGATTCTCTACTGCATATAAACCTGCCGCAGCCATATATCCTATTTGCCTCATACCGCCGCCCAGTACTTTTCGTATACGGATAGCTTTTCCCATGATTTCACTATCACCAATCAATACAGAGCCCATTGGTGCTCCCAACCCTTTGCTAAGGCAAACAGAAATTGTATCAAACACTTCTCCATATTTCTTAGGATCCTCTTTTTTTGCAATTAAAGCATTCCATAATCTGGCTCCATCCAAATGATATCCTAAGTTATGTTCTTTACAAACTTTCTTTATTTTTAGTATCTCTTCAAAATCGTAACATGCGCCTCCGCCTTTATTAGTTGTATTCTCTACACATACCAAACTGGTCAATGGACTATGATAAAAATCTGGTGGATTGATAGCGGCCAATACCTGATCCGCTGTGATCATACCTCTGTTGCCATCTATTAATTTACAAGAAACTCCACTATTAAAAGAAACTCCTCCTCCCTCATAATTATATACGTGAGCGTATTTATCAGCTATTAACTGCTCTCCTGGTTGCGTATGTAATTTAATAGCCGCTTGATTTGCCATACTGCCTGATGGAAAAAATAAGGCACTGTCTTTTCCAAACATAGCTGCTATTTTTTCTTCTAAAGCGTTAACTGTCGGATCTTCTTTATACACATCATCTCCTACTTTGGCATTCATCATTACATTAAGCATTTCGGGAGTAGGTTTAGTGACTGTGTCGCTTCTAAGATCTATAATCATATTGTGGTATTTGAAAAAAGGTAAAATTAAACATATTGCAAACTCAAACAATAAAATAATACTATTTTTGCGAATAATTTAAAAAGATGAATTTTTGTTAAATATTCTGCATAAAACTATGATCCGAAAAGTGCGGTCCTCCTATTTGTTCCTATTAGCCTCTTTTTTATCTACTTGCATAAATGCGCAAAGTATAACAGATTCCCTAGAACAAAAAACATATAAAGAGCTGCAAGAAACTTTTTATAATCAATTAGAATCTAATATAATTAAAGCAAAAAAAACGGCTGAAGTTTATTTAAATCGAGCAAAAAACAATCAGGATACGCTGCGCATTGCATATGCTTATGAGTTTCATACCAACTTAACTTCAAGTGAAAATGGAATCCGGTATTATGATAGTATTATTGCTATTACCAAAAATAATCCAACAAAGAGATATCCAGCACACTCCTATTT
Organism: Aquimarina rubra; assembly: GCF_042684305.1. Classification (NCBI taxonomy): domain Bacteria; kingdom Pseudomonadati; phylum Bacteroidota; class Flavobacteriia; order Flavobacteriales; family Flavobacteriaceae; genus Aquimarina; species Aquimarina rubra. Next base: position 56,581 of record NZ_JBHULE010000022.1, read on the forward strand.
TCGTAAAGCTCAACATTACTTATACGAAAAAAGAGATATTAAAAAAACACTATACAATTTATCTGAAGCCCGTAAACAAGCAACTGACAATGATAATATTGATTTATTATATAGAACAGATTATCTAATTGGTATCGTAAAAAGCGAACATCTTGGTGAAAAAGAAAATGCGATCTCTATTTTTAAGAAATGCGCAACGTATTATGCTAAGGAAATAAAGTATGCTCATAAATTTAGATACTTATCTACTTTGCACGTTACTGCTGAAACCTATATCGGGCTTAAAAAATACGATTCAGCTACTTATTATAACACCAAAGGATATCTTAAATCTTCGAAGAGTGAAGACGCTTATGAAATTCAAATGAAATCATATTTCACTTTATGCGAAGGAATCAATAAATATCAACTTAAAGAATATCCTACAGCTATAGACAGTATTAATATAGCCTTACCAGAAATTATTGCTCTCGAAGATAAATCAAATACGATAGATAGTTATTTTTATTTAGGCCAATCATATTATCATCTTGCAGAAGAGGACAAAGCTATTTCTTATTTAAAAAAAACAGATTCTATCTTAGAAACTTTGAACTCCATTCCTCAATACAAGCACGTAAAAACATATGAGTATTTAAAAAATTATTATAAAAAAAAGAAAGACATACAAAATCAGAATAAGTATTTAGATAAGCTAAACTCAATTTTGGATAGTTATATAAACGATAAAATTTATATTAGTACAAAGGTAAAAGAAGATTATGATGTACCTGTTTTGTTAGACGAGCAACGTGCCGTTATAAATAAATTGAATAATACCAATAATAAATATATAACCAGCATATCATTGCTCATTATACTATTACTTATTCTAGGGAGCCTTCTCTATTATTTTTATCATAAAAAGCAAAAATACAGATTACGTTTTGAGCAACTTATGACGGAACAAAAGAGCAAGATGGAAGCTACAAATACAAAAAAAGAGACCAACCACATTGATCAAAATAAAAAACCTCTTGACATCCCGGAAAAACACATCAAACATATACTTCATAGACTAGAAGAATTTGAGAATGAAAAAGGGTTTCTTGTAAACGGAATAAGTGCTCAATCCATGGCAGATATTATGGAAACTAATGTAAAATATCTATCCAAGGTGATTAATTTTTACAAGGATAAAACCTTTACGAATTACCTAAACGAACTGCGTATTACATTTGCTCTTTCAGAATTGAAAGAAAACCCTACACTTAGAAAATACACGATTAAAGCAATTGCAGAAGAAATGGGATATAACAGTTCAGAGACATTTTCTAATGCATTTTATAAACAGGTAGGTATTAAACCCTCTTATTTTATTAATCAAATAAGAAAAGCTGAAACCGTTAATCAATAATTAATAGATTAACTTGTTATACCACAATTTATATACTCGAAATTCCAGAATTTCGAGTACCCTAATCATAAAAAGAGTAGCCTACACAATTGTTTTTATTATTTTCGCTCTCACAAATTAAAAGCAAAAAAGCGACATGAAAAAAAAGACATTAAAAAATTTAAATCTAAAAAAAAGTACTATTTCCAATTTAAATCTAACTAAAATCTCTGGTGGTATAAAGGGAGGTGTTTCGGGTAATGAAATGATAATCTGTCCCTCGAGAAGAAATAGTTGTGATTGTCCAACAGAACAAAATCAGGAATTCCCATCTGGAACTGGTGTATAAGTTGAAGAGATTCTAATATCAATCGTTATTTAAAAAAATCCCAGAAAGAGTCTTTCTAGGATTTTTTTTACCTAAACATGAGTTTATCAACTCTCAATCTATCTAAACTTCAAGAGTTAGTTTATTTTTTATTTTTTGCTCTTCCAATAATTTTCCGTTATTCATTACGATGACGCGATCTGCCATGGCAATAGTCTCCGGACGATGAGCGATAATTATTCTGGTTATATTTAGTTTTATTACGGTCTGATTTACTATAGATTCTAATCCTACATCCAAATGAGAAGTAGCTTCATCCAGAAACAATATTTTAGGATTTTTATATAAAGCTCTGGCCAATAATAAACGTTGTTTTTGTCCACCAGACAAACTACTTCCCATATCTCCTATCAATGTATAGTACCCCATAGGCATTGTTATAATATCTTGATGTATAGCTGCCATTTGCGCACATTGTTCTATCTTTTGCTGATCAAATTCAGGGTCAAAAAAACAAATATTATCCGCTATACTTCCTGATAATAATTGATCATTTTGCATCACGGTACCGATTAGATGTCTGTAATTTTTTAATCCAATCTGTTTTATATCATATCCGTCTACAAATACATTTCCGGTTTCCGGCTGCAGTAAACCCAGCATAATCTTCATTAAAGTAGTTTTTCCACATCCGGATGCCCCAACGATTGCGATAGAAGTACCGGATTCTACTTCGAAATTTAACTTTTCGAACAGATATGGTTCGTTATCTGAATACCGAAAACTAATATTTTCTAAACTTAACTTCCCTTTTACTTCTGGTATCTGTCTATGATTATCAATGTTTTTTTCCTGTTCCGAGAGTATAATATCTCCTAATCGTTCCATATGCAGAGATAACATCTTGAATTGTATAAACTTACTCACTAATGCTGAAGCTTTTTCTGTAAATTGAACTTTATAAGACATAAAAGCGTATAGCATTCCGATGGTCATTAAACTATCCATTACTAAAGAAGCAGCCAAATAGATTACGATAATATTTTCTACACCAAATAAAAAACCATTAATAAAATTATACCCAATATCTAATTTACCAATACGAATTCCTGTATTCATAGCATCTGCATAATAATTATGCCATACAGTTTGTCGTTGACTTTCATTACCAAACAACTTAATACTCTGGATACCGCGAATGGTTTCCATAAAATTAGAATTTTGTTTAGCATCCGCTACAATTGCCTCCTCTTTTAACTGTCTATAAGGCCCATATAAGGATAATCTAATTATAATATACACAATTACAGCTCCTAATACTATAAGACCAAGAGTACTACTATATATAAACATCATTACTAAAAGTCCAACAGCCATAATACCATCTACAATAGCTTCGATAAGTCCAGTGGTAAGTAATTGCTTTACTTCTTCTAATGATCCAAATCTTGAAATAACATCTCCTATATGTCTTTTTTCGAAATAGTTCATTGGCAGTTTTAATAAATGTCTTAATAAATTTGCTGCCATCTGAATATTTAGTTGCGTCCCCATATACAAAATAATGATACTTCGTAAAGCCTTCACTGTAAGGCCTACAAGTTTCATTAATCCAAATCCCAAAGCTAGTATAATTAACAAATCTATATCCCGACTTATGATTACATCATCCACTACTAATTGCATAAAAAATGGGCTAGTCATTGCAAATCCTTGTAACAATAATGACAATGTTAGTATTTGCAACAAAACTCTTTTTAATCCGGTTATTCGAGTCCAGAAATCAGAAAGTTTTGCCTTTTTTGCAATTTTCTCCAGTTTAAAATCAGGCGTTGGTGTTAGTTCAAGCGCTACACCTGTAAAATGTTTAGACACCTCTTCTAATTTAAGAATTCGCTCACCAACCGCAGGATCATTAATGGTAACTTTATTTCCTCTTACTGATGTAAGCACAACAAAATGGTTCAGGTCCCAATGCAGTATACAGGGTTTTTTTAATTGAACTAATTCTTCTAAATCTAACCTCAAGGGTCTAGAGCTAAACTGTAAACTATCTGCCAGTTTAATTAGTCCTTGCAAAGTGGCTCCTTTGGATGAAATTGAATATTTTCTGCGTAGCGCGTTAAGGTCTAATCTATGTCCATAATAATTAGCTACCATTGCTACAGAAGCCAAACCACACTCGGCAACTTCTGTTTGAAGAATCATTGATGTTTTTCTTTTCCACCTATAATGGAGTAAATGTATTGGATTTTGCATTTGCTATAATTTTCCTCTTAAGCTATAAATAGGCTCTAAAAGCCATTGCCCAAGACTTCTTTCTTCTAAAATAATATCAGCGGCAACAGACATACCTGATTGCAGTCCCATTTTTTTTCCATAAGCATTTATATTTTGTTCATTTAATGCTACTCTAATTCTATATACTGGTTCCTGAAAGGCTATGGGTATTTCAGCTTCGTTGGGATTTATTACTGATTGAGCAATTTCAATAATTTCACCCTCATATAAACCATATCTTTGATAAGGAAAGGCGTCATAGCGCATTAATACCTTTTGTCCCTTTTTAATAAAACCAATTGCTCTAGATGGCAAAAACAATTCTGCAAAGAAACTGGTGTTTTCTGGTATTATCGTTAATATAGGAGCGGACGAAGATACACTTTGTCCTATAGTAGCCTGTGCAGAAGTAATACGACCGTTTATGGGGGCTCTAATTATATACGAACGGCTGTTTTTTAGTTCAATCAACCGTTCTTCTAATTGAGCATATTGATTTTGAAGTTCTTGTAAACGATTACTCTTTCTAAGCGGAGATTGTTCTACTTGTTTTTGTATGTCAATTATCTCAGCTTTTTTTTGTACCCGCTGTCTTTTAGTAATATCAATTGAAGCTTTACTATTAAAGTAAGTGTTTCTCTTAAAATTTAATTCATCATCAGAAACCAATCCTCTTGTCAGCAGTTTTTTGTATTTATCCCAATCATTCTTCTTAATTTTTAATTCCTCTTGTTGATTTTGAAGCTGTAATGATATCTGATAGTATTCTTTCTTATAATTTAATAAAATAGCAGATAAACGTTTTCTTTCACTATCAAGAATAAATGTCTCATCTTCTATACGTTGCTTAAGATTATTTTTTTGTTCTTCTAGCCTATTCATTAATTGTTGATTAATACTAAGGCTATCTTTAGTTCCTCTTTCTGTGGTAATCTCTAGTAAATTTTGATCTTTTATAACTTTTTGTCCTTCTGTAATATGGCTATCATCAATCAGTCCATTATACGGAGCATAGACGCGAACCAATCCTTTATCAGGGACTAGATAGCCACTAGCTACTTCACGGCGAGCAAAAGTTCCAAATGTTAAAAGAAACCCTACTATTACCGTTACAAAAGTTATTACAATAGTGAATATCCAGAAAGATACTGGTCTCAAAAGCAACACATCCCCAAGTAAACGTTGAGTATTATTCTGCAAAACTTCTTTACGAAATAGTGGAGTATTCATTATCTATTAGTTTATCGGTTTACGGACTAGTACGTATCACTCTTACCGTTTTTTCTTTTACATTATTTAGTTTATGCTTAAAAACTAGATTAATAGTAGAAAGCCTACTTAGGGTAAATATCACCCTAAGTAGATTTCTTTTAATTAACCACCTTGATTACTATCAATAGCTATATTAGTAGCAATAGTACCAACTGTAATACCCACTTGTGCTGCTATACCAACGCACGAGCCTATTGTCGCCCCAGCAACAGCTCCATTGCCGGCAGCCTGGGCAATATCAACAAATGTACTATTCACTGATTGTTGATTACTACCAAATGCAGCACCAGCCACACCAGCAAAAAAACCACCAACCAATCCTACTGCTCCTCCAATAGCTCCTCCAACCACACCACAAGCACCATTAACTTCTTGTACTTCTTCAAAATTTAAATTTCTCATTGTATTTTTTTTTTAAAGTTATTTCTGAAATCGAGCCATTTTATACAAAAATGACTCAGTAAGTATTTTGTTATTAATTTCCACCACTACTACCAATAATAGCTCCACCCGCTCCAGCAGCACCTATAGCGGCTCCTGCAACTATAACTTCACCAACGGTAGCTGCTCCTGCCAATGCAATAGGAACTGTTGCCAATCCTGCTGTAGCTACAACTGCCACTGCAAGACCAATAACGGCAACTCCTGCCCCTACTTGTTTCCAATCAATATCTCCGCCACTTACTTCTTGTACTTCTTCAAAATTTAAGTCTCTCATTTTTTTAAAATTTTAATTATTAAACTTTCTTTTTATCAATGCGCTTTGACGAGGCAAACGTATGACAACAAACAAGTTGAAAACAAGGAAGGATACTCGAAATTCCAGAAAAACGATCGATTTTCCTGAATTTCGGTTTTGTTTTTTTAAAGCTTAAAAGGAATGCTAAAAACTAATATTCTAAATAGTTATAAATTCTATTTTTTAAATCATTCTTGAAAAAAACGAGAGTTGAACTCCACATCAAACGGCAAAAAATGTTTTCGAAAATTCCGGGATTCAAAAAAGGAAAGAAATTGTAATAGTAGTAGTAAATAATCCTATAGTTTTATCTCTATCATCTGGATATTGCCTCTTATACCTACCCAAATAAAGTATTACTTAAAATTAATGATCCTATTTTAAGTTTTCTTATTTGCTTTGCAAAAAATGTAAACGGTAGTTTCTATTTAACAGTGGCTCTTTCTTGTTTCTAATTAAAATAAAACAAAATCATTATCATACATGACAAAATTTAATGTGCAATTTTCTCTAAGCGAGTCCAATGAGTGTTTTAATTCAATACGTTTTCCAAACTTTACACATTCATAAAGCAGCGAAATCTCAAGCTATATTTGACCATATATGAAATTAAAAAGGGATTGTAGTTTACTACGATCCCTTTTTTTAAGCGTAAATTCTTAAGTGAATAAACTATAAATTATAACTCCGTATTAGCTATAGTATAATTTCAAACACCTCACTATCCGCTACTTTTGTTTTAAATGATTCTTGTTAAAAATTCATTGATAAACCAATTCCATTTCCGTTGGCAAAGATTCCAAATTTTGGTTTAAATGCATTATAAGACGTTGAATTCAATGAAGAATTGTACGATTCTACGGCCTTATTTATATTTTTTCTTGTACTTAATGAAATCGGAATTGCAATTACAATCAAACCTGCTCCTACTCCGGCTAATGTCCAATTTGCATCTCCGCCACCAAGCGCTGTACCAAGTGGCCATCCAATTAACCCTCCTCCGGCACCTGCAAGTATTGTAGAAAAAGTGGCATTTGATTTAGCCCTTTTTATCATTTTTAAAGATTCTGAATTGGATTCTAATACCTTGAATAAAGTTTCGTTTGTCATCTCATTTCCATTTTGGAAATATTGATACCCTTTTTTTGCTTTTTTTACTTCTATTTTTTGAGCATTACTCATATGAAGTACTCCTAGAACGAATACTAAAAACCAAACTACTTTTTTCATTTTTCCTTTTAATTATTTTTAAGTCAATTCATAGTATTGACCTTTTTTTATTGTAAAATTTTAATTGTGATTTCCTGTAGAGTTTTGTATAATTAAAACCGCTTTACACAAAATTACAAAGCGGTTTTAAGTACTGAACTCAAACTAAAAAATGTTTAATCATTAAACACAGTAAATACAACTTGTTGGTGTGCCTGAGTAACAAATACCACCTGCTGGCTGTTCTGATTGCTGATTGTCTGTATCTCCAGTCCACCCAGGGAACATATCTCTAAAATCACCAAAATTACCACCTTTAACCCCATCCAATTGTGCAATACTCATTTTCTTAAATTTTAACTTTTTACTTTTCATATTATTTGATTTAAATTGTGGCGACAAAAATATTCTTAAAGACAAATGAGCGCAAATACTAGTAGCGGGTATTCTGGAATTTCGATCGAAATTCTAGAATTTAGAGTTGAAACTATATCTAATCACACCAAATAATTTATCGGAATTGTTGCACATCAACCATATTTCTTCCGGTATTCAAATGTGTAAGAAATAGTATCGGAAGTTCACACTGTTATCCGGTATAAAATAAACCATTTGAAAGAATAGAAGATATCACATTAACGGCCTTATTAATTGAGCAATTAGTTATACTCGTATTTATTATTTACTTAATAATACAACAAAACCCTAATCATGTATTAAAAATTCCTTACATCTCTTAATGTTTTAGTACCATATATTCCTGTATTTTTTTAACAACCATTATTAAATTAAGAAATGGCTCTGCACAATCAAAATATCATCGGTATATGACTACTCTATATTAGAAGCTAGAAATTTATCACACATGATTAGGGTTACAGAGCTATATAAAGTACTACAAACTATTACATTACGAGCCCTAATTCTAGTGTTTCGTTATTTTTCAATAAAGAAACAATATATAACGATCTATGACAACTAACAACCTACAAATGTTTCTCTTACAGTTAGTTGACATATACCATCACATGTTTCAGCCTTATTACATAAAATCGGACTAGTTTCCCGAGCTGTTATTGATATAATAGGTTGATTACCTCCAGATACAGTATTCAATTGTGTAATTGTCATTTTTTTGAACCTAAGTTTCTTTTTACTTTTCATTTTATTAGATTTTAATTAAATATAAATTTTAATCAAAGCGCTTGATAAAACCAAAGTACCTAATTACATCAATCGATTACAAACAATAAAATTAGGTATTCCGGAATTTCGATCGAAATTCCGGAATACCTAATTTTTTTTTGATTAAGAAAATGGTATTTATTGAATTCTAAAATTCACATCTAAAACTTCCTATAGGAGAGCCATCCGGGATTTTTGGAGAAGGAATTGGTTTAAAATCTTCAGGTTTTTTCATGAAATCCTGGATTTGTTTTATATAATAATCATTGTAAATTTTATTGACACCTTTTACTTTTTCAGAAGTAAGCATTACTGTTATTTGGTTTAAGTAACCATATGCCAGAGCTTGTACTTGGGAATAAGCACTTTTATTATTTGCTAAATTCATAAGATGTTTTAACGTATTACTTTTTACCGTTTCTTGAATTTCGTTATGGTAGTTATTTTTTGATTTCGTTTTAAAAACTACTTTGATTAACTCATCCAAAACTTCTGTTGCCCCTAATTGTTCTGGATCTAAACTATTTTGTTGAATCAAACGCGAAACTCTTTCTGGGTGAAGTAAAAGTGTTAAACTCATATCACTGGCAGTAGAAGCTGCGCTTAAAGCATCAAATGCAACACCCGTTTTGCTTTTAAATGATTCTCTGGTACGACCATACCCAAAGGCTCTGGGAGGAAATAGTTTTAATTTATCTTCAGGAATCGTTAAAACCTCTGGTGACAAAGTCTGTAGTACTTGATTTAATGCTTCTTTTTGTTCTTTTTCTGAAATTACTTCTACAATGGTTTGTCCATCTCCTTTTGTCGCATAGTTGTAATTTAATCCTCCTATCAGTTTTACCGCAGCCTCTGTCTGATATCTATGAAAAAAGTATAAAGGAACAAACACATCTTCTAGAACCGAATATGGTTCACCTGTTCTAATATTATCTTTAGAGAAATTACGAATAGCATTCTCTCTAATAGTCAATACATTTTTTAATTCTTCAGAAGCACTTTTACCATTATCCCACAAATGAGCCAGACCGTGTGCTCCTCCTTGAGGCCGTGCATCACTATCCGAAATAAAACGCAATCCAGAAGCATAGGCGTTATCCAAGATTTTGTCCAATTCTTGATTTTCATTAACTCCATTTCTAAATTCTGAATAACTGTAAGCAACTGTAACTTTATCCCAACTACCTATTCTAGTATCATAAGCATCAGAGAAGTCAATTTTACCATCTTTTAATCTTATAGTTGGATGAGGATAATCCATAACAGACGCTCGATTCTCTGTACTTGCTGTAAAATTATGCGCAAATCCTATTGTATGACCAACTTCGTGGGCAGACAACTGACGAATCCTCGCCAAAGCCATTTCCAACATAGGTTGATAATTTTCATCCCCCTTAGCAAAAGGCTTATTAGATAGTGCTTGTGCTATAAGAAAATCCTGGCGGATTCTCAGACTACCTAAACTAACATGACCTTTTAATATTTCACCGGTTCTTGGATCAACCACACTCGCCCCGTAACTCCATCCCCTGGTGGAACGATGTACCCATTGAATCACATTATATCGCAAATCCATAGGATCCGCATCCTCTGGAAGCATTTTAACCTGAAAAGCATTTTTGAACCCTATAGCTTCGTATGCCTGATTCCACCATCTAGCTCCATCCAACAATGCTGATCTTACCGGTTCCGGAGCACCGGGATCTAGATAATAGATAATAGGTTCTTTGGCTTCGCTTACGGCTAATTCAGGATTTTTCTTTTCTAATCTATGTCTGGTAATATACCTTTTTACGATAGGTTCCTGCACAGGAGTAGCATAATCTAAGTAGGAAATCGACAGAGCACCACTTCTAGGACCGAATTCTCTCTTCTTATAATTATCATCCGGTAATTCAACAAAAGAATGATGTTGTATTACTGTGAGTAATTTAGAGTCTGGCGCTACAGACCATATATTACCTCTTTTTGGAGATCCTTTATAAGTAATTAATGCTTCGAATTCTACATTTTTTGGAAAGGCCTTTGTTCTTTCCAAACTTAAAGCACTTTTGGTTTTATCTACACTATAAGTCCCTTCTTTCAAGTTTTTTAATCTATTAATCACGCCGTGAGTATCTTGTAATAAGAAAGGCGTTACATCAATAATATAGACCCCATCTTTTTTCTCTTTTATTGGAAAACCAAATAAAACCGACTTTGCGAATGCCTGTTCCACACTTTTTTTCTCCAGCTTATTTTCTGTAATTGCTCTATATCGTTGATTAGGTTGTATTAATAACAATTTATTTCCGGCTTTCTGAAACTTTACGACTACCCCATCTCCTATCTGTCCTCTATCCAAACCTATATCATTAGATCCCAAACCAGTAGCTAAAGAATGAACATATAGAAACTCCGTATCAAGTTTATCTACTTCTAAATATATCTCGTCCTTATTTTCATTGTAGTAAAAATTAAAATATCCTTTGTAAGATTTTAAGACCTTCTGCTTTTCTAAAAACTGAGCAGAAAGAAATTGGCAAACTATCAGAAACAAGCAAGTACTAGTTATTTTCATCGTGGAGTGATTTATGTGTTTTTGCAAAATCGTTAAAACTATAAAATAATAGTAAAATTATTTCCTACTGAACTGTTAAATCCTATTTTTGTCAAAAATAATTGAAAATATGATTAATACTGAGACTTTACAGGATCTTAGGGAGCGCCTGGTTGCGTTAAGGAGGTATCTTTGACATTGATGCCAAACTTATCGAAATAGCTAACGAAGAAGAAAAAACATACGCCCCTGATTTCTGGGACAATGCGCAGGAAGCGGAAAAATTAATGCGTGCTTTAAACGCAGAAAAAAAATGGGTTTCTGAGTATGAAAAAAGTGTAACCCTTGTTGATGACTTAGAAACTCTTTATGAGTTCTATAAGGAAGGAGATGCAACGGAAACCGAACTAGATGACAGTCATTCTAAGGCTTTAGATCTTATTGAAAATCTTGAATTTAAGAACATGCTCAGCGAAGAAGGAGATAGCATGAGTGCTGTTCTTCAGATTACTGCTGGTGCCGGAGGAACAGAAAGTTGTGACTGGGCAAGCATGCTCATGCGTATGTACCTTATGTGGGCAGAAAAACAAGGTTTCAAAATTAGAGAACTTAATTATCAAGGAGGAGATGTTGCAGGAATTAAAACAGTAACCCTAGAAATTGATGGTGAGTACGCTTTTGGATGGCTTAAAGGTGAAAATGGTGTACATAGATTGGTGCGTATTTCTCCTTTTGACAGTAATGCCAAAAGACATACATCCTTTGCTTCGATATACGTATATCCATTAGCTGATGATAGCATTGAAATTGACATTAATCCTTCTGACTATGAAATCATCACCTCTAGGTCAAGTGGTGCCGGAGGACAAAATGTAAACAAGGTAGAGACCAAAGTACAGCTTACCCATTTTCCTACAGGAATTCAAATCTCTTGCTCAGACACTAGATCACAGCAAGAAAACCGATTAAAAGCCCTGCAAATGCTGAAATCGCAGCTTTTCGAACTGGAACTCAAAAAGCAACAAGCACAAAGAGATGAAATTGAGGCTTCTAAAATGAAAATAGAATGGGGATCCCAAATCCGTAACTACGTGATGCATCCATACAAATTAGTGAAAGATGTAAGGACTGCAGAAGAAACCGGAAATGTAGATGCTGTTATGGATGGAAACATTGATGCCTTCTTAAAAGCATATCTTATGATGATGGGACAAAAAATTGAAGATTAATAATTATTAGGTATGACAACAATATATCATAACCCAAGATGTAGCAAATCAAGACAATGCCTCGCTATTCTTGAAGACAAAAAAGAAGATCTGAATATCATTAAATACTTGGATACTCCTTTTACTGATGAAAAACTAACTGAAGTTGTGGACCTTTTGGGAATACAACCAATTGATTTGGTTAGGAAGAATGAAGCAATCTGGAAACAAGAATTTAAAAGTAAAACTCTAACCAATGATCAGCTTATCAAAATAATGTGCGAACATCCCAAACTTATTGAAAGACCTATAGTGATTAAAAACAACAAAGCAATTATAGGAAGACCTCCAGAAAAGGTTATTGACATCTTATAACACAAATAAAAAATGCTGAGATTAAATCTCAGCATTTTTTATTTTATTTAAATACATGTAACACCACTCTATTGTGGTATTCCGTTTCCTGATCCCATATTCTCATTAAAAGTTTCTCCTGCTACCTGAATACTAAAACTGGTTCCATTATTGATGCTAGTTCCATCTGGATCGTGAGATCCAATAAAATTTGCTAAACCATCTACTGGCATAACAAACATAAATCCACTTGTCTCATCAACTCCATCACCATCACCATCTAAACATTGGGTTCCCCCAGAAAGCCCCCAGCAGGTAATTCCTATTCCCAAATTCGTTCCACTAGAATTTAACGCTCTAATATCCGCACTACCAGATCCTGATCCACCAGAGGTCATTGAAACTACCACAGAAGATCCAGCTGGTGCATTTAAAACGCCTGTTGATCTGTTAAAACTCACAGGAGCAACTACATTGATTGTTCTAGTTACCTGATTGGCAGCATTATTTGCAGCATCTCTAACATCATATGTTCTTGTATATATACCAGCCGTACTGGTGTTTACAAAAGTACCTCCAAATACAATCTCATTAGTCAAATTACCATCTACATTATCAGATGCAGTAGCAGTTTCTGTATAGGTATCATTAATTGCCAAAGTTATCGAGCTAGAACCATTTAATAAAATTACAGGTTTCACATCATCAATAACATTAATAGTCTTGGTAATTTCTAACGCATTGTTCCCAGAAGAATCAGTAACGTTATAAGTCCTCGTAAATGTTCCAATAGTATTGGTGTTTACAAAATTTCCTCCAAAAACTATTTGATCCGTTATTATTCCATCTAAATTATCGGTTGCAGTGGCAGTTTCTGTATAAGCTGAACCTATCCCGATAGTAATGTTGTTCGAACTATTTAGATCGATCACCGGAGCAACATCATCAACGACAACAATCGTCCTAGTCACTTCTTCCGCACTATTATTAGAAGAATCTGTAACGTTATAAGTTCTTGTAAAAGACCCAAGAGTATTTGTGTTTACAAAGTCTCCACCAAAAGTTATTTGATCAGTTAGATCCATATCCACATTATCCGATGCAGTAGCAGTTTCAACATAAAGATCAAAAACAGTTATTGTAAGTGTTTCCGGGCCATTCAGACTGATAACAGGAGCCTCTAGATCCGGATCAATTAACTCTAAAGTTATATTTGAACTTTTCGTAATGGGTGTGGTGTTAGAATTAGTTACCTCAAATCTAAGCTCATTAGTCCCGCTTACACTTCCAGAATATAATCCGGTAGTTACACCCACAGCCATAGGAATTTCGCTATCTTCCGTATAAGTCACTCCGTTATACTCAATAGTTCCCGGCTTATTTGCCAAAAATAACATTGTATAATTTGAGTTCCCAACCGTTTCTTCTATTACAAAACTGAACTCTATAGGAGTATTTGTAAATTGCGGATCCACCGGTGGAGCAAAAACTGAAAATGTAAAATCAGGTGTTTCAGTAACTTCAATTAAAATTGTTGCAGTTTTACTAATTCCTAAACTACTGGTTGCAGTTAATATAACCTGAACAGTTCCAACTGTAGCTCCTTCAAACTTCCAGGTAGAATCTCCCGCAGGAACTTCAACATCCGTTGCAGGATCAATTTGCACGTCATCTACAGTAATATTTCCGGTTCCCACTACATCCGCATCAGGGGTTCCAAATGTATATTGCACATTGTAAGTTGCAGTACTAATTTCTGTAATATTCAGGTTTAAATCTAGTTGTCCATCGACATAGGTGTTTTCTGGTGATGCTATAACATCAAATGTAAAATCTGTATCCTTTACATTATATGTAAGCACGAACTCTTCTTCTCTATTCGCTTGATCCTTCAATGTTATTGTTACCCTGTTTGGACCAACTACAGTACCAAGATATTCTATGTTATACTCTGGCCCTTCAGGTAAATCAACAAATTCATTTTCAATAATAGCAACATTATTTACAGAAAACGATCCTGCTCCTTCAGTCACATTATATTTAATTTGATAATCTCCTGCATTTACATCAGTTCCTGCTATAATCGTAAATTGGGATTCCTCTCTAGTATTTACAAAAGCTTCTAAAGTGGTCTCGCTAAATTCAACTTTGAAAAACACCACTAAATCGTCTGTAATTTCTTTTGTACAGGCAATTCCAATAAATAATAGAACAATACCTGATATAATATATTGATAAAACTTTTTCATCTTTTTTAAGTTGATTATTTTAATAGTCTTATGATAAAAGACTTGATTCTAAAACTATTTTAATATTAGCTTGACACCTAATCCGAAATAAGGTGTAAACTCTCCAATCTCACTATTAAAATGATACACCTCTTGAGCTTTAATATTGATAGCTACCGTTGGTATTAAAAATATATCGGCATCTAATCCTGCATAAGCACCAAAAACCACAGTATTGGGATCAAAATCCAATAATAGATTGTTTTCCAGAATGTCATCCCCATTATTCACAATTTCGTAACCTACAGTTCCTCCAGCACCCAAAGCAAGGGCAAAAGTTCTTTTATTATTTCTAAGAACATCAAAAAAGAATCCTGCATTAAAAGCATAAAGATCAACTGGTACTTTTATATTTTTATACTCTAGTTTTGTGAAATTAGCCTGGACGTTAAATTGTAAATAATCAAATTCATTTACTTTATAATCTAGTGTAGCTAAACCTCCAAAACCACCATCAACATAACCACCAGTTAATGATAAGGCAGTTTTATGACTCTGAGCATACATCGAAACTGAAGATAAAAGAACACAGACGACTAATAAATATTTATTAATTAGAGGTTTTTTCATAAATTTTATATTGTGATTTTTGATATTACTAATTTTTATATTTCCCCAAAAAAACAGCTGCAAAACTAAAAAACCGAAACGTAATTCACACTATAAATATTGTGTCTTTGTTGTAACTAAATTCCTTCAAATCATAAAAAAATAAAGAAGTTCTTGATCTTATGTTAATTTAATACAATGAAACTCAACCCTAACTAGTTAAACTTAAGCATAGTACATTATTTAACACCTCTTTAACCACGATACCACTACCCTAATCATATTTTTGGATGCTAACTTTCAAAAAAACATGAAAAGAATAACCTTATTGTTATTTGTCACTCTTATTGGTATTTCATCTTTTGCTCAACAAAACGAAGTAAAGATAACCGGTAAAATTATTGACGAAGAGACCAAAAAACCATTAGAATACGCCACTGTTGCCTTTATAAGTCAGAAAGAGAACAAAGTCATAACGGGTGGAATTACACAAGCTGATGGTAATTTTAGCATTAAAGTTCCAGTCGGTGTTTATTCGGTTTCCTTTGAATATATTTCATTCAAAAAAAAGATACTCACCCAGCAAAAGTTTTTTAAAAATAAGAATCTGGGAACTATTGGTTTAGTTTTAGACACAGAATCCCTGGAAGATGTAGTTGTTATAGCTGAAAAAACTACAGTAGAAATAAAATTAGATAAGAAAATATATAATGTAGGTAAAGATCTTACAGTAAGCGGAGGAACTGTAAGTGATGTATTAGATAATGTTCCTTCAGTTTCTGTGGATGTTGAAGGAAATGTAGCTTTAAGGGGAAACGATAATGTTAGGATATTAATTAATGGGAAACCTTCTGGTCTTGTAGGATTAAATAGCACTGATGCATTACGGCAGTTACCTGCAGAGTCGATTGAGCGTGTAGAGGTAATTACATCACCATCTGCTCGTTATGATGCTGAAGGAACAGCAGGAATTCTTAATATTATTTTGCGAAGAAGCAAATTGCAAGGACTAAATGGTGCGTTAACTCTTAACTCGGGATTCCCTCTACAAGCCGGAATATCAGGAAATATAAATTATAGAACCGGAGATCTTAATTTTTTCACTACTTCTGGATATAACTATCGTGAAGTCCCTGGTAATTCTTTAGCAGAAACGCGCTTTTTTAACATTGATCCGGATACTCAAATCGATGGTCCCGATACTTTTCTAAATGAAAAAAGAGATTTTGACAGAATCAGAAAAGGAATCAATACGAATATAGGTGTAGAATGGTATATTAATGATAGCTCATCTATCACTTCTTCTTTTCTTTATAGATCAAGTGATAATGAGAGGAATACGACAAATTTGATTACAGAACCCGATGCTAATGGAAATATTTTAAGTAGTAATTTACGTTTTGACCCGGAAGTAGAAGACGATATAACCAAGCAGTATTCAATAAACTACAATAAAGATTTTAATGATAGTGGTCACAAGTTAACTTTTGATTTTCAGGTAGAAAATAGCGAAGAGATTGAAAATTCCAGAATTACACAGGAAAATATAACTACCATCGAATTGGTAAATACCGCAGAAAAACAAGATCGTATCCTTCTACAAGCTGATTACGTCCTACCAATAGGTAAAAAAAGCCAATTTGAATTAGGATATAGAGGCAATTTTAATGAATTAGATACTGATTTCTTAGTACAGTTTGATAACAGCGGAACCGTAATTACCGACACTAACTTATCTAATAATCTATTGTTCAAAGAACAAGTGAATGCCGCTTATTCTCAGTATGGAAGTAAAATCGGAAAATTCTCCTACCTATTAGGATTAAGAGTAGAAAGTACAAGAATCACAATTGATCAAAAAACAAGTGGTGATTTCGATAAAAAGATATATACTGACATATTTCCGACAATAAATCTGGGATATAAGTTAACAGATAAACAAAGTTTAACACTTGGCTATAATCGCAGAATCCGAAGACCACGTTCTCGCTTTATCAATCCTTTTCCCTCCAGATCTAGTGCCACCAATATTTTTCAGGGTAATTCTGATTTGGATCCTAGTTACTCTAATGCTTTTGACTTTGGATATCTTAACAGAATAGGAAAGTTAACACTTAATTCATCGATATATTACAATCGATCCACTCAAGTATTTAATTTCATAGCAGAGGATACTGGAGATACTGCAATTATTGGTGATGGAACAATAGTTCCGGTAATTAGAAGAAAACCTATCAATTTGTCTAGCTCTGATCGTTACGGATTTGAATTTAACCTTACCTATAGTCCTAGTAGAAAATGGCGACTTAACGGTAATTTTAATGCATTTCAAAATAACATCAGAGGTGATTTTAACGATCAAAACTTTGATGCAGATAATTTTAGTTGGTTTGCAAGGTTTAGCAATAAACTAACACTTCCCGCAAAAATTGATTGGCAGACTACTGCATTTTATGCAGGGCCAAGTGAAGATGCACAAACCAAAAGAGAAGGACTTCTTAGCGTTAACCTTGCTTTTAGTAAAGATCTTTTTAAAGACAAAGCTTCTTTGACTTTTAACGTAAGTGACCTATTTAATAGTAGAAAACGTCGAAGTATTTCTACAACCGATACATTTATCACGGATAGCGAATTCCAATGGAGAGAGCGAAGCTTTACATTGTCGTTTACATACCGATTTAACCAGAAAAAGAAAAGACAGCGATCCAGAGGTAACTTTAATGGTGGTGATGAAGAGTTTGAAGGATAAATTTTATGATAGCTAAAAAGCATCAAACAAAAAAAGGGAATCAATAAATCGATTCCCTTTTTTAATATATAACTAATGCTATTAATTAAGCTTCTTCTCTAGCCTTACGCTTAGCTTCCTGCTTTAATTTAAAGTTTTCAATAGTCGCTCCAAAAATCCAGTAAGGAACTACAAAGGTTAATAAAAATATCATTAACCAAAATCCTATTGTAAGGATTGTTAAAAATGCTAAAAAACCAAGGTATTGATCAAATTCGAACATAATAGTAATCTAATTTCAATTTTTGCCAAAGATAATAACTCTTACTTTTATCTCATAGCATAAATATGATTTATTTTTAAAACTAAAATATTAATATCTCTTCTATTTAAAAAGTACATTCTTTATTCAGAAATAGCACTACAAATTCTTAAATTTGCGCTTCAAAAAACAAATCATCACCACTATGGAATATAGAATAGAAAAAGATACAATGGGCGAAGTAAAAGTGCCTGCTGATAAACTTTGGGGAGCACAGACAGAACGTTCCAGAAATAACTTCAAAATTGGTGCGCCAGGTTCAATGCCTTTGGAAATTGTATATGGTTTTGCATATCTTAAAAAAGCTGCAGCTTTTACCAACTGCGAACTAGGTGTTCTTCCTATTGAAAAGAGAGATCTTATTGCGCAAGTATGTGATGAAATCTTAGAAGGAAAGCACGATGATCAATTCCCGTTAGTAATCTGGCAAACTGGATCAGGTACACAAAGTAATATGAATGTTAATGAAGTTATTGCGAATCGTGCCCATCAGTTAGCAGGAAAAATAATAGGAGAGGGTGAAAAAACCATTCAGCCAAATGACGATGTAAATAAGTCTCAATCTTCTAATGATACATTTCCTACCGGGATGCATATTGCAGCTTATAAAAAGATTATAGAAGTAACCATACCAGGTATTACACAATTAAGAGATACTCTTAAGAAAAAGTCCGAAACATTTAAAAATGTAGTAAAGATTGGTCGCACGCATTTTATGGATGCTACTCCTCTTACAATTGGACAAGAATTATCTGGCTATGTTTCTCAGTTAGATCACGGACTTAAAGCTTTGGAGAATACTTTACCCCACATGGCAGAAATTGCTTTAGGAGGGACTGCAGTGGGAACAGGTTTAAATACTCCAAAAGGATACGCTAAAAGAGTTTCAGAGTTTATTGCGCAGTTTACAGGATTACCATTTATAACCGCAGAAAATAAATTTGAAGCTTTAGCAGCTCACGATGCTTTTGTAGAAACCCACGGAGCTTTAAAGCAAATTGCCGTGTCCTTAAATAAAATAGGAAACGACATCAGAATGTTGGCATCAGGACCAAGAAGCGGAATTGGTGAGCTAATTATTCCTGCTAATGAACCAGGAAGTTCAATTATGCCTGGAAAAGTGAATCCTACACAATGTGAAGCATTGACTATGGTTTGTGCGCAAGTAATGGGTAATGATGTTGCTATCAATGTTGGCGGAATGCAAGGACATTTTGAACTAAATGTATTTAAACCAGTAATGGCAGCCAATTTATTACAGAGTGCCCAATTAATAGGTGATTCTTGTGTTTCTTTTGATGAACATTGCGCGCAAGGAATCGAACCAAATCAAGCAAGAATAACCGAATTACTAAATAATTCATTAATGCTGGTAACTGCATTAAACACTAAAATCGGATACTATAAAGCTGCAGAAATTGCTAATACAGCGCATAAAAACGGAACTACCTTAAGACAGGAAGCTGTTGCATTAGGCTACGTTACTGAAGAAGAATTTGATCAATGGGTAAAACCAGAAGATATGGTAGGTACCCTTAAATAAAATAAAGTTTCTTTTACAAATAACTAAAGCCAGATTTCCATACATCTGGCTTTTTCAGATATGTTATTGCCCTTATAAAGCTTTTAGATTTTGTTAAGGAATTTTAACATTACACTAACTGTCTAAAAATATTTCCTGCTCACAAAATAATATAACTTGCACCCTTAAATTCGCACAAACTCAAATATCATGACCAACTTTAGCTTAAGAAAAAATAGTTTTTTAAAAACTTTAGGTATCGGAGCCTTACTCCTATTATTTTTTTCTACTACCGGTAATGCCCAACAAACCATTAACGGAACATTACAGCACGATGGCTTAACACGTTCTTATATTTTATATGTTCCTGCATCATATTCTCCAGGTACGAATGTACCATTAGTATTTAATTTCCACGGGTATACATCTAATGCCAATGATCAAATGTTTTATGGAGATTTCAGACCCTTTGCGGATCAAGATGGATTTTTAATCGTACATCCTATGGGTACCGTTGATAATGTAGGAAATACTCATTTTAATGTAGGTTGGGGAACCAGTAATATTGATGATGTTGGTTTTACAGAAGCTTTGATTGATGAAATATCCTCAAATTATTCGATTAATGCAGATAGAATTTATAGTACAGGAATGTCTAACGGAGGTTTTATGAGTTACAAATTAGCTTGTGAACTTAGTGATCGTATTGCTGCGATAGCATCAGTTACCGGAACCATGAACAAAAACCAACCAAATGCATGCACTCCATCACATCAAATTCCAGTGATGGAAATTCACGGGACAGCAGATGCAACAGTACCTTATCAAGGTGCTAATTGGATAGAATCTACACCTGATGTCGTTAGCTTCTGGGCAAGTTTTAATAACTGTGATAGTACTCCAGAAGTTACAAATATAGCTGATACTGCACCAAACGATGGATCCACAGTCGAATATCAAGTCTTCAAAAATGGAGATAATGGCGCCAGAGTAGAACATTATAAGATAATTGACGGAGGTCATAAATGGCCCGGAACCGCTTTTAATTCTGCAGGTACAAATTATGACATTGATGCATCTGCTTTAATTTGGGATTTTTTTTCGAAGTATGATATTAATGGTGTAATAACTACATTATCTGTTGAAGAAGTTGAAGGGAGTGATACATTTTTTAGTGTCTACCCTAATCCTGTAAGCTCTATAATTACCGTAGATTTAAAAATTCAAGAACCTTTGAAATACTCTATTTTTTCGTTAGAAGGAAAACTTATTTCTAAAGGTAGTATATCAGCGAGCAATAATAAAATTGATGTTTCGGCGCTTTCATCTGCAACCATTTATTTTCTAAATATTGCAAATACAATTATTAAAATTCAGAAGAAATAATAATCAATAAAAAACCGGATGCGAATGCATCCGGTTTTTTGTCCCCACTATTATAACTAACTATTAGAATTTCCCCCAAAATTCTAATATGCTGTTTCTTCCAACATACAATTACATCCTATCTGTGTATTGCGTGACTACAAGCACTTGGAAGTTCTCTTAAAAATTCTCTTAAAAATTTGAAGTTAAAGCGAAATGATTTCATAATATCGTTGTGTAAAATTGTTGAATAGACTCTTATTTTTTATTTAATATAAAACTAACTGTTTTGATCATTTAATGAAATAAGTAAAAACCCCTGTATTTCATTATTCCTTTCTATTGTAAACTATTACCTATGAATAGCGTGACTACTAGCTTTAGGAAGTTCTCTTAAAAATTCTAATATAAAACGGAAGTTAATGCCTGGTAAATTCATAATGTTATATGTGTAAAAATGGTTAGTATATCTTTTATTAATATCTCTGGTACAAATATACTTCAGGAATACACATCGCGCAATGGGGGAAAACACCCGAAATGAATAGTGGGATACCCCCTTTTATACTATAAATTAATGATTATCAGGTATTTGATTTAAAAAATACAATTACAACAACTTCAACAAATCACTAATAATGTTAGATTTTTAATGTTACTTTCTACATAACCTACAAATAGTCTCCCGAATATTACGAAAAAACACAGTTAATACTTTTTTGAATTCTATTATACCGTTCATAAGTTCTGGATTATAATTAAAATTGTATAAAAAACTAATAATGTGTAAATTCGTCATCCCAAAACCACCTACTAATGAAAAGCAGTATTACGCTAACAAGTATACTTTCTATATTATTACTATTCGCAGTAAAGTCTATTAGAGAGAAAAAAAACATTCCAGTATATACATCTATAACTTCAATTAATACTATAAAAATGCCTATTGAGGTACTTGGTGAAGAAGGTACCATTGTAGAGCGGTCATTTACTATAGATAATCAAACTCTAAATAATACTTCCAAGATTTGGTTGATGATCAACAACCTGAGTTACCAAAACAAAGGTTCTATAAAAATTAATGATGAATCTTGGCTTACATTAAATCATAATACCACTGAAGTACATCCAAAAGAGTTAGCTTATGGCGGAATGGTACACGGAGGATTTAATACCATACGACTTACAATACCGGCAATTGGATTACAAGAAGGAGCTAATACAATACAATTTAGATTTGACACTTCTGATGGTATTTCAGTGGGATATCGCGTTATTAAAATGAATTTAATAGATTCAGATGATACTAAATTATTGCCTGAAAACTTTTTTATACAAGACGACCCTAGTAATTGGACAGCACCTGATAATAGCTCGGTACAAAATGGTGAAAATTTATGGTTTAATAAAGATTTATGGAATCACTACCCATTAAATAATAATGAAGGATTTTGGTATGCTAAGACTATTCCTGCCAGAAGAACCATAAGAGCTAAGTGTACGGATTGTCATACACAAGATGGTAGAGATCTTGAGATGTTTAGTTATTCTAATCTATCCATTATAGAACGTTCTAAGTTCCATGGATTGACAGAACAAGAAGGAAAAAACATTGCTGCTTATATCAGAAGTCTATCAACTCAATCTAATGTAAGTAGATCCGGTAGACCTTGGAATCCTCCATATCAACCTGGTCCTGTATTAGAAGATAGACCAATAGAACAATGGGCAGCTGGAGCAGGATTAGAATGGGTACTAGAAAATGATGCAGATATGGCACCTTATATTTTTACAAACGGAACTAGTAAAATTGGGGTGAGAAGTGTCTTTGATTCAGATAAAATGGATGATCGTACGCTATTACCGCTTGCAATACAATTCCCAGATTGGAAACATTGGTTACCAATTGTACATCCTAAAGATGCATATACTAAAAATGAATGGTGGAGTAATACCTTACCAGATGCTCAAAACCCTATAAAAACCTATGAATCCATAAGGGATCAATTTGTAAACAATTATGACCCAAACAATATAAATAGTTTTGATGTTCCTCAAAAATTACGCTTATTAGGAAGAGGACTCAATGGTCAATCAGGTTTTAGATTTTTCTACCAGCATGGTGCGGTTGACACAAAACACTGGAGGTCTGAAGGAGGAAATGCGAATCAACACTTAACAAATGGCATTGATCTAGAAATTGCCAAAACCAGTATGGCTAGACTTCAAGCTGTAAAGTATTTTGAATTAGTTAATGAATTTAATCTACAGGATAAAGCATCTCAAACAGTTCCTAATGCAGAAGAAGATCAACCTTTAGATAGACAATGGCCGGTAAAATGGTATTCTGTTTTTGAAGTACCTGCTCATTTTACTTCAGACAATAGCAGACATTATACAGGTCAAGAGCATAAGACAGGCCATTATGAAACCACAACTTGGTATAACTTGCAATTTGTAATTAACGGAGGAAATGGGTTTGTGGGAGGAACCACTCCTACCGACTTTAATTATCACACTCCTTTTATGGGGTTCTCAGCATATTATTCAGGTATATCAGAACCACTTCGCCGTTTCTCTGCCATTAACCAAATGTATCAAATACGCACATGGTCAGGAAATAATGGTCCTGGAAATGAAGGATTTAGAATATCTAATCAAGGAATATGGGAAATGATGGGGAGTAGTAATAGTAATCAGGAATTCCACAATCCTTCTTATGACATTGTAAAACAATTAGATGATATAGAAGCTGGTTTGTCCGACAATGTATTAGAAGCTATGCTTCTTCAATTTCTTGATGAAGCTGAAAAATATGACTTAAGTACGTGGCCCAGAAGAGAAAATGGTGGAGACTATCAGCTAGATTCTGCTAATAAAACCACCAATGACTTAGTAACAATTCAACATAATGGTACTCCGAGTAATCAAAGGCTATTATATCATTATGCAGATAAGTTTTATGATATTATTCCGAGAATTAAGGATAACTTTAATGTGCATTGTAGTATTCTAAATAGAATTACAAATTGGTGTAAAGCTGCCTGGCCTCTTATAGATTTCGAAAAATATCTAATAAATAATTGTAGTGATGAAGTGTTAAATTGTGATACCACTGCTATTGAAAATAGAAATATTTATAAAATAAAAACAACACACGATAAATGTATCAATGCCATAGAGAGCAATGGATATAACATCACACAACAAACTTGCTCTGATAATGATACTGGAAAATGGATCTTGGAAAATGCAGATAGTGGATATTATTATATAAAAAATATAAACACTGGTAATTACATGAGTACAACCGGTAATAGTAATGGTGATCACATTGAAGAAGCCACTTACTCGGGCAATGATACTCAACAATGGCAAATAGTAGAAAAAGATAATTGTAAATTCAATATCATCGCCAAAACTTCTAATAAATGCCTGGATCTGAAAAGTGGAAACAGCGCAGATGGTACTCGCTTTCAATTATGGGATTGTGTGAATACAAGCAGTGAAAATCGCGAATATAGTTTTGAATTTTTAGAATCAGAGACATTAAGTGTAGAAGATCATATCGTACCAAAGATTCAATTGTTTCCAAATCCAACAAATTCTAGTTTAAATATTCAAATACCTAAGATCTTTGAAAACCACAAAACAGAAATTAAGATCTATGATTTTACAGGAAGACTTATCACGGAATTAAACACTCAAGAAAATACAATCAAAATAGATTTAAAAAACCTAACTTCTGGAAGTTATTTCTTTAGAATAAGAAACAATAATAGATCATTTGATAAAATTGTAATCAAAAAATAGTTTCAATTAATTATATAATCTTTGATAAACAAGAAAGCCCAGCTAACCAGAAGCTGAGCTTTCTTTTATCTAAAATTGATAATTCACACCATTTCCAATACAGCACCAATTGCTACTTCATTCAATGTCTGTTCCAGTCACCAAATTATACCTTAACTAGTTTAGGAAAAATTATATCTGGTTATTATTTAACCTTTCACACATTTTGTGGCAGATGGTAGTTCTTTTACAAAGCTAACCACATTGGTAAAAATTGTCTTCATTGTTGAGATAAAATTCATAATGATTAATTTTAAAAGTTTAACATTTTTAGGCCAAAGTAGTTGGATACTAGAGTCGTCACAAAACAAACAGGTTGAGAAGGAAAAAAAACGTTTAAAAAGGAATAATCATCGGCCGAAAATATGCTATCTATGTTTCTATAAGCACTTTGTAGAAAATAAGTTCTGATCAATACTAACGGAATTAGATGCTGGTAATACTTAATCCTATATAAATTTCTATAAAGATTTAGAAACAAAAAAGCCCAGCTAAACCTAATACAGTTAGCTGAGCTTTATTATACAATATGAATGATTTATATGACCTCTAAAGCAGAATCGACTTCTACCTTTTCCAAAGCCTGTTCCAAATCCCAAATCAGATCTTTAGCACTTTCCACTCCAATGGATAATCTAACCAATTGATCGGTAATATTCATTTGCTGTCTCTGTGCTTCGTCTACTCCGGCGTGTGTCATCGTTTTTGGGTGTTCAGATAAACTTTCTGTACTTCCTAAACTTACTGCCAGTTTCATTAGTTTCAGGTCATTAAGGAACATAAAAGCCTCTTTTTCACCACCAACGATATCAAAAGAAACCATCGCTCCCGGCGCAGAACACTGTTTTTTATAAATCGTATGTGCTTTTGTTCCTTCTTCTAATAATCCCAGATAATATACATTTTCTACTTTAGGATGTTTGTTCAAGTAATCTGCAACCACCTGAGCGTTCTGAGTTTGCTGATCCATACGTACCTTTAGTGTCTCTAAACTTCTTAGCATTAACCAAGCTGTGTGTGGACTTACCATATTACCCAAGAATGTTCGTAAGGTTTTTACACGCACCATTAATTCGGCGTTTCCTAATACTGCTCCCGCAATTAAATCACTATGTCCTCCTATATATTTTGTGGCAGAATATAAAACAAGATCAGCACCACACTGCAATGGATGTTGCCATAAAGGTCCCATATAGGTGTTATCAACAGCTACCAACGTTTTTCTTTCTTCTGTACTATACTTTGCAGCAATCTGACTAAACTTTTCTATATCAACAATATCATTGGTTGGGTTAGCAGGAGTTTCCAGATAAATCATTGCCAGTTTATCAGCCTTACCAGAAGCTTTAATCATCTCCTCTACTTCTTCCATACTCTGGTTAGGCATCACTCCTATCGTATCTACTCCAATTTTATCCAAAAAATGATGAATAAAATGATCCGTTCCCCCATATACAGGGTTACTATATACCAATAAATCCCCAGGTTTTAGAAACTCTAATAATACGGTACTAATTGCCGACATACCACTCTCAAATACTGCACAATCATCTGCTTTATCCCAAAGACATAATCTGTTTTCTAATATTTCCAGATTAGGATTATTGATTCTACTATAGATCAATCCTAATTCTTCTTTTTCTGATTTTTCGCGTAATCCATATGCTAATTCAAAAAAGGCTTTTCCTTCTTCTGCTGTCTTAAAAACAAAAGTCGAAGTCTGAAATATTGGACATTTTATGGCTCCTTCTGATAACTCAGGTTTATAACCGTAGGTCATCATTAAACTCTCTGGATTAAAATTGTGATCTTTCATATGTTAGCTATTATATGGTTTTGTAATAATCGAAATTTAGTTTCCTCTTTCCTGAGAAAACACTACCGTTTCGTTAAGGATAAAATTATTCTAAAAAGAATTAAAAACCATATTTTAGGATAAATTAGGAATAAAAACATAATATTTAAAAATTAAAAGAATTTTATTCTATTTTTGATATATCATCGGAATTCAAAGAGAAAAATATTATGGATAAAATAGATCGCTCCATCCTTAATTTATTGCAAAAAGATGGTAAAATAACTATCAAAGAGATTGCAGAACGATTAAGCCTTACTACCACCCCAATTTTTGAAAGGGTTAAAAAATTGGAACGTGAAGGATATATAAAATCCTATAAAGCAATTATCGATAGAAAGAAAGCAGGATTACAACTTATGGTGTTTTGTAATGTTACTTTAAACCTTCACCAAACGGATTATCTAAAAAAATTCGAAAAGGATATTCAGCAATTTCCCGAAGTGGTTGAATGTTATCATGTAGCTGGTATGTTTGACTATTTAATTAAGATATACGCTGAGGATATGGAACGGTATCAGCATTTTCTTTCCAATAAGTTGGCTTCACTAGAAAATATTTCTAAAGTACAAAGCTCGTTTGTAATGACAGAAGTAAAAGATTTTTCATTTTTACCAATTCCATAGAAAATTATATGTTGGCTTCATGAAAAATATTAAGCAGCCGCTACTGTTTGATCAACTTCTACCAAAGTATTCTTGGTCTGAATATAATTTATGAACAAAAGAATGAGTATCAATAAAAATATCCCAGATCCGATTATAAAAATTGTTACGTCAATACTTTCGAACATAATTCCACCGAGCACTAATCCAAAAATACTAGCTAAGCTTCCCATACTATTTCCATATCCCTGAATAGCACCTTGCATTCTTGAGTTTCCAGTTTTTGATAACAAAGAAAGGAAACTAGGCCACATCAAACCATTACCTAAGGATAATAATGTATTTGCTAAATACAGTATAATGATACTGGGATTAGAAAGAAGGAAAAAACTTAATGACAGTAGCATCGTTCCAATAGCGATTAATCTAATATTCGGAACTTTGCCCGACAGAAAGGATAATAGTGGGCCCTGAACCAAAATCATAATAAAACTTGAATATGCCAGAAAGATCCCAAGATCTACAGCTGTCCAATTCAACATGGTAGAAGCATAAATAGGCAGCCCTGCATAAAAAAGGCTAAAGGCCAAAAATGTTAAAAAATAGATCGAAAACAATAACGGAATACCTTTTTGACCTAATACACCTTTAAAGCTGTCGTCATTTTTGGTAGCATCATTTTCAGTAGTATTTCCAGAAAAACAATCTTTATGTTCCACCTGAAAAAATCTTCTAAAAGATTTAAAATTTAAATTTCCGGTATCTACCATACAAGGATTACTTTCTGGTAATCTGATATAAATAACAAGAATTGCCACAAGTGAAATAATAGCAGCTAGAATAATTGGAAGTATTTCTCCCAAAATAGTCGAAGCTAAAATTCCGGCAACTGCAGGTCCTAAAACAAATCCCAAACTTGTAGAAGCCCCCATCATTCCAAAATTCTTATCTCGATCTTCGTCTGTAGAAATATCAGATAGATAGGCATTCGCCACAGATACATTTCCGCCAGTAAAACCATCAAAAATTCTAGCAAGAAAAAGCAGAATTAAAGGAAGCGTCATTATATAGCTTCCGGTAAATTCTGAATCAGATGACCATAACTCAGTATTTGGAAGTATTAATGCTATCAAAAATAAAGACCAGGCAACAAACGTTCCTGCCTGACTAATCACCAATACTTTCTTTCTTCCAATCCGATCCGAAAGCCTCCCCAAGATTGGAGCTCCAATAAATTGAAAAAATGGATACATCGCTCCCAAAATTCCATAAATAAAACCATTACCTCCTAAATCAGTAACTATGAATATAAGAATTGGAATTACAATACTATACCCTAAAATCCCTATAAAATTCACCAAGAGTATTGGGAAAATCGATTTAGTTAAGAATTGAAATAATTTCATTTTATAAATTTAATAAGTTCCTTTTTTAATTTTAGTTAAAATACTTTTAATCAATTTAGGCTAGTATTCAATTATAAAAAACTAATAATAAGACACTTATAGATTACTCTGGATAATAACACTCTTTTTTAAAAGTTAAATTGTATATGTCAAAAAAGAACGATTTCTATTTTTACCTTTTAATTATATTTTCAATTTTAATGAAACCAAAAATTACTTCTTTTTTCTTTTTCATTTACTTATTCATTCTTCCCATTCAAATCTCTAAAGCTCAAGAAGAAACCTATAATTCAGAATTAAAAGTTATTATAGACAATGATATTTTTGCTGTATTTAGAGATTCTGATCGGTATTATTCTTATGGAATGGGGTTAGAATATGCTTTCAAAACTGAAAAATTCCTAGGTTTACAAAACCTTTTTAAAAACAAAAAAAATGTTTTTTATACACTTGGTTTAAAGCTTGAAGGATATACCCCATCTCAAGTAAGAGAGTTTGCAGCAACACCCGAAATCGAAGATCGAGATGATTTTGACAGACCGTTTGCCGGGTTATTATACGCAACTTTAGGTACTACTTATACGTTCGAAAGATCCTTCTTAAAATCAGAACTCCTTGCCGGTGTTATTGGACCTTCATCACAGGCTGGAGAAATACAAACTTGGTTTCACGAAAATATTACAGGAGATCCTGTATACGATGGTTGGCAATTTCAACTGGAAGATCAATTTATATTTAATTTTAAAAGTACTTTTATATATGATTTTAATCCTACATCTAAATGGTTTCATACCTATCTTGGCGGAACAGTTCATCTGGGTAATCTTCACATCAGGGCTGCACCTCAGGCAGGTTTTAGAATAGGAAAATATGAGAGTATAGCGAATTCAAGTGGTTTTCATAATTCACTGTTATTACCTAAAAAAAACTCTGAATTATTTTTTAAATTTAATATTGAAACACGATTTATTGCTTATAATGCAACCATACAAGGCAATTTATTTGACGAAAAAGCGTATGGCGTGGATGATCTAAATAATATCTCCTGGCATCTTAGTAGTGGGCTGTATTATTCTATAAACAGTCTCTCTATTAATTTCATCTATTTATGGTCTACAGGAGTTTTAAATAATACTGAAAATCACGGATATGGAACCTTTAATGTTGCGTACAGATTCTAATCAAATGAAATAGAACAAAACTATCCCATTATTTTTACCAAAAGTTCTTTAAGAATATCTCCTGGCCGAAGATTGGCTGCTCCTACTCCTTTACTTTTTACATCAGCTTCTCTCAACAACGCTATAATTTGGCTTACCTTTTTCATTGGGTAATTACGAGCTGCATCAGAGTAATCGCTCACAAAATAAGGACTGATTTTTAAGGCACTAGCAACACTACCTTTAGACTTATCAGATAGTCCGTGGTATTGTAATACCTGAGAAAAAAAACTATATAGTAACGATATAGTAACCACCAGCGGATTGTCTTTTGGATTCTGAGCAAAATAATTGATAATTCGATGTGCTTTCAATACATCCCGTATTCCAATTGCTTTGCGTAATTCGAAATTATTAAACTCTTTACTAATCCCAATATTCTCTTCGATTTTATCTGCAGTAATTTGTTCTCCTTTAGGTATGATCAACTTTAATTTTTCCAATTCGTTATTGATCTTACTCAAATCAGTACCTAAAAACTCTACTAACATCTGCGAAGCTTTTGGTTCAATACTATATTTCGCTCCCGCCAACACTCTTCTGATCCAATCCGCTACCTGGTTTTCATAGAGTTTTTTACTTTCAAAGATTACACCGCCTTTGGCAACCGTCTTATATAGTTTCTTACGCTTATCAATTTTCTTGTACTTATAACAAACTACTAAAACTGTAGTAGGTTGCGGATTTTCGGCATAATCCGCTAACTTTTCTATGGTTCTGGATAAATCTTGTGCTTCTTTTACGATTACTACCTGTCGTTCAGCCATCATAGGATAACGCTTGGCATTTGACACAATATCTTCTATACTAACATCACGACCATATAATACCATTTGGTTAAACCCTTTCTCTTCTTCTGCTAGAACATTCTTATCAATATATTCTGAAATTCTATCAATATAGTATGGTTCTTCACCCATTAAGAAGTAAATAGGCTTAATATTTCCATTCTTTATATCGCTTACAATCTGTTTTACTTCATCCATTCAGAAAAAATCATCAAATTTGTGTTATGCAAAACCTTAATTTTCCAGCATACCAGTTCAGGTTCAAAAGTAGCGAAAATAAAGTTTCTATTTTTGACAGAATTCGCAAAAAGTTTATCATCCTTACTCCTGAGGAATGGGTGAGACAACATACTATCCATTATCTTATAGAAGAAAAAAAATACCCCGAAAGCCTTATTAATGTGGAAAAGCTGGTAAAAGTTAATGATATGAATAAAAGGTACGATATTATCATATTTAATCCAGATGGCACTATATATCTTATCATAGAATGTAAATCACATTCTGTAAAGATTACTCAAGAGGTTTTTGATCAGATAGCTCGCTACAATCTGTCGCTGAATGCTGAATATCTTATGATTACCAATGGATTAGATCATTATTACTGTCAGATGGACTACAACGAAAAACGATATACTTTTCTAAAAGATATTCCGGATTATAAATAGAATTGTTGTTGTTGTTGTTGTTGTTGTTGTTGTTGTTGTTGTTGTTGTTGTTGTTAAAATATGATATTCAGAATTAGCTGATACTAATTTTTCATTATTGAAATAAAAATATTGATTATCAAATTTGAGTCTTTGAAGCTTTGAAACTCTAAATTAAACTTATTTATTTGCAGTCGTGAATATAGCTGTAGTCATATTAAATTGGAATGGACGTTCATTATTGGAACAATTTCTACCATCCGTTGTAAGACATTCTAAAGAAGCTACTGTTTATGTTGCTGATAATGCCTCTGATGATGATTCTGTTTCTTATATAAAAGCGTCTTTTCCTGAAGTGAAAATTATTCAAAATGAAGTAAATGGTGGATACGCTAAAGGTTATAACGATGCCTTGGCAAAAATTGATGCTGATGCATACTGCTTGTTAAATAGTGATGTAGAAGTTACTGAAGACTGGCTTATTCCGATTATAAAAGCTTTTGAAGCATCAGAAAAAGTTGCAGCAATTCAACCTAAAATCCTTGATTACAAAAAGAAGAACTACTTCGAATATGCAGGAGCGGCAGGAGGTTTTATAGATAAATTAGGGTATCCATATTGTCGCGGAAGAATTTTTGATACTCTAGAAGAAGATAAAGGACAATATAATGACACCATAGACATTTTCTGGGCGAGCGGTGCTTGTCTCTTTATTCGGAAATCAGTTTTTGAAGAAGTCGGAAAGTTAGATGAAGATTTCTTTGCGCATCAGGAAGAAATTGATCTTTGCTGGCGCATACGAAATTACGGTTATAATGTTCAATATGTAGGTACTTCTGAAGTTTATCATCTCGGTGGAGCCACGTTAGAAACTATAAATCCCAAAAAGACCTTTCTTAATTTCAGAAACAACTTGCTAATGATGGTAAAAAATACTTCTGGAGTATCTATTTGGTTTATCATCTTCATTCGCATGTTACTAGATGGAGTTGCAGGATTTAAATATATATTAGAAAGAAAACCATCACATTGTTTAGCAATTCTTAAAGCTCATTTCGGCTTTTACCAAAATTTGCCAACTTTTGTTAAAAAACGAAAAAAATCAGGGGATACAAGGAAATATTATTCTATTTCTTCCGTTGTATGGCAGTATTATATTTTGAACAAAAAACTATTTAACCATTTGTAAGGTTATATTCATTAAATTATTGTTAACAGTACGTAATTGCGTCACAATTTTGATAATTTTGAGTTATATAACCAGAATAAGACTAAAAACACATTTTCTAATGAAAAAAGCAATGATTATCGGAGCTTCAATGGCTGTATTATTATCTTCTTGTGTATCACAGAAGAAATTTTCAGACCTAGAAGCAAAACAAAAAGAAACCCAAGATTTATTAAATACTGCAACGGTTAAGTTAAATAGCTGTCTTGAAGAAAAGGCTAGTGAAAGTTCGGAATTGAAAGTTTTAAGAGATCAAGTAAATAATCTAAAAAATCAAAATTCTGCGCTGCTAAATAACGTTGGCAACCTTGCTACCTTATCTACTAAAGAAGCAGAAAACCTTGAAAGATCTTTAGAAAGTATTAAGGAAAAAGATCTTCAAATCAAAACAATGAACGATGCATTGAATAAAAAGGATTCTGTAACTCTGGCATTGGTAACAAGTTTAAAAGGAGCTTTAGGTAACCTTGCAGATGAAGATATTGAGATAAATGTAGAAAAAGGAGTAGTATATGTATCTATTTCTGATAAATTATTATTTAAGAGCGGTAGTTACAACGTTTCCACAAGAGCTAAAGAAGTATTAGGTAAAGTGGCCAAAGTGGTGAATGACAAGCCAGATATCGAATTCTTAGTAGAAGGACATACTGATAATGTGCCAATCAAGAATAAAGTATTACTAGATAACTGGGATCTAAGTGTAAAAAGAGCAACATCTGTAGTAAGAGTTTTACAAAACGATTTTGGTGTTGACCCAAAACGTATGACTGCTGCAGGAAGAAGTTATTATGTCCCAGTGGCAGATAATAATAGCGCAGCTAACAAAGCTAAAAACAGACGTACTAGAATCGTTGTTCTTCCTAAATTAGATCAGTTCTATAATATGATCGAAGACGGAATGAAAAAAGCTACCGAAGGTGGTAATTAAAAAAGAATAAGTATTTTTGAAAAAGGGTTAATTTAACGATTAACCCTTTTTTTTAATTTATTGTTCTAACTATGGTACAAAAATTGGTAAAGAATCTTTAAAAAAGTCTTGATTATCACAGACTACTAATTTAAAAAAATGAGAAATCTATTTATCCTTGTACTTCTGTTTTCCTTAGGAACTGTAGAAGCACAAACATCAGCAAATACTTCTATTGGAGAAAATGAAAAACTGGTGTATACAGCCTCTTACAATATGTCTGGGTTGCTAACAAACCTTGCACAGGTAACCATGCAAACTACCCGAGTGAATACAGGAAAAAGCAATTATTTGCGCCTAAAATGTAATGCAGCTACCTATTCTAAATGGGATTCTTTTTTTAAGATCAGAGATGTATATGAAGCCTATGTAAATCCTTCTAATCTAAAACCGTATTTATACAAAAGAGATATTAATGAAGGTGGATATATCAAAAAAGAAAAGTATGTATACAGCTATAAAAATAAGACGGTAAAGGCAACTATGCAAAAGAAAAAAGAGCCTAACACTAAAACAATTAAAATGGGAAACAACACATTTGATGTAGTTTCTACTCTATACCATATTAGAAACATGGATATAGAAAAAGCACCAGTAGGAAGCAATCAAAAGATGACCATATTGTTTGATAGAAAGCCACAAACTGCATATCTAAAATTATTGGGCAAAGAAACAATTAGCACCAACATAATGGGTAATAAGGAATGTTATAAAATTGCTGTCAACAACGATGCTCTAAAAGGAACAAATAAAAATATTGTATATCTTACAGCAGATGCAAATAAGGTTCCTGTATTGATTAAGTTTAGTATTCCTGCAGGCACAGGACAACTGACATTAACCGAAGCTTCGGGGCTAAAAAATTAGATCATATGAGAATTGTATTGATATCTATTGCTGCCATAGCGGCATTCTTTGGAATTATTATGGCAATACTTCCGTTTGGTACTCTTGGTATTTTACCAGGTATTGTGGCTCTAATAGCTGGTTTTGGGGCCTATTTCCTGTCTAAAAAGCAATTAAAACCGCAAAAGTTATCTCTTTTATTTTTAACCATTGGAGTTTTAGTAATAGTTGCTAGTGGATCCAAATCGTTGTGGGTAAAAGATGAAGTAGCTGTTGATGAAGAATTTCAGCAAAAAGAAGAACAAAGTAAAGAAGAAGCCATAGAAGAGCTTAAAGAAATTGAAAGTGAGCTCGAAGAAATCGAAGGAGATCTCGAAGAAATTGAATCTGAATAATCAATAACCAAACTCTTCTATAACCTGTTTCTAATTTTACTTAGATAAGTCTATAATCAAAGCGGTATGCTTAGATAAATTCACATTTTGAAGGTTTTCTAGCGATTTTCCCGTTAGGATCTCTTTCCCTTTGCTATACCCTTCTAATGACTTTTCAAAACGTTCCAGACTAAAAGTTGGATAATCTTTATCACTATTATTAATAATGATCATAGTGTTCTCAACATTTGTATATCTAAAGTATACATACACATTATCCACCGGTTGATAGTGCGTAAGCTTTCCTTTGTGAATAGATTTGGCATTTTTTCTCCAATTCAGAATGGTTTTTATGTAGTTAAACACTTCATTTTCTTTTGGTGTTCTTCCAGATTCAGTAAACGCATTTCGGCTATCGCCTTTCCATCCGCCAGGAAAATCTTGTCTTACTTTGCCATCTGGTCTTTTATTCTTCATTAAAATTTCATCTCCATAATAAATTTGTGGAATTCCTCTGGTTGTCAACGTAAATACCATACTTAACTTTAATTTTTCGACATCTTCATCTAATAAAGCTAATAAACGATCTACATCATGATTTCCATTAAAGACTTTATTATTTCCCGGATTTCCATATACAAAATCTTCGGCTAGTGTTTTATAAACTTCTTCTATATTACCATCTTTTCCAAAGGCTCTTATTAAAGAATAATACAGCGCATAATCACTTATACTATTTACATTAGAGACATACCCATCTTTATTTGCTTTATCATTATTCCAATAGGATAAATAAGAAGCTCTTTCTGCCCAAGTTTCCGCCACCATATAAAAATCAGGATATTCTTGTGTAAGTGCTTTCATCCATCTGGACATTGCATGTTTGTTTGGGTAAGGATAGGTATCTAGACGAATCCCATCTATCCCCGAATATTCAACCCACCAAATAGAATTCTGGATCATATAAGTTGCCAGAAAATCATTTTCTAAATTTAGATCAGGCATATTAATATCAAACCATCCTTTTGTAAGCAAATCGAAGTCACTAGAGGATACATACGGATCTGAAGCCGCTATATTAGTAAAATTACTACGCGTAAATGTATCCCATTGATTCAACCAATCTTTGGATGGTAAATCATTCATCCACCAGTGCCCTGCTCCACAATGATTAAAAACCTGATCCATTATTACTTTCATTCCTTTTTTGTGAGATGTCTCTACTAGGTTTTTGTAATTATCATTTGTTCCTAAACGCGTATCTGTTTTATAAAAATCAGAAATAGCATAGCCATGATATGAATAGGTTGGTTGATCATTCTCTAAAAAAGGATTTAGCCATAAAGTCGTAACTCCCAGTTCCTCGAAATAACCAAAATGATCCATCACTCCTTTTATATCACCTCCGTGTCTTCCATCATCATTTGTTCTGTTTAACTTTTCCTGCGTATCCTCTGTAGAATCATTAGTAGTATCACCATTTGCAAAACGATCTGGTGTAATCAAGTAAATTACATCTGCCGGCGTAATTGCCTGACCGACTTGAGCTCTTTTTTTCTTCTCTTTTAGCTGATAGGTATAACTAAACCTTTGTTTATCTTTAGTAAATTCAATTGAAAAAGTTCCAGGCTTTGTATTTTTAGATATACTTAGATCCAAAAAAAGGTAGTTTGCATTCTCTACTTTATTTATTTTTTTTAATTGTACTCCAGGATATTGAAGAGATACCTCAAAAGAAGCAATGTTTTTACCGTGTATTAATAACTGTAAATCAGGGTTGGTCATTCCTGTCCACCAAAATGGTGGTTCTACGTGAGTAAGCATTTCTTTTTCTTGCGCCAAGCAGAAAAAGGAAGTTGACAATACCATTACAAAAAGTAATAGTAATCTTTTAGCATAAAATTTCATTCGTATAATTTTTAATTGTTTCCAGCACTAATTTCCAAGCATAGAGGATCAATAACAATTTGATTATACAGATAACAGTATCCCGGGACAAACAACCAAGAATGAAAAAAGTTTTAAAAATTTATACGGATCAAAAGTAACCACTTAGTTTTATGTTGTTTGTATTATATTGGCTGTCATTCATCCCGTATTTTGTTTTTTTATGAAAAAAATTCGGATTTTAGTCATTTTAGTTTACTTACATCTTCATGAGTCATTTTCTAGTAAAAAATTTATTTTCAAATCGGATAGTTACACACCTTATCTATTGGATAGGACTGATCATTTTTTTCGGAATAACCTGGGGGACTTATGATAATGATTACATCCGTTCGTTTACGATACAGACGTTTAGTTTACCCGCAAGAATGATACTGGTATATGTTTCAATATACTTTTTACTTCCAAAATTCTTTATCAAGCAGAAAACCATTGCTTTTATCTTTAGCTACATACTCTTATTAATAGCTACCAGTATATTAATTCAGCGACCTATAATGCTTTTCTATGTGCAACCTCATTACTTACCTGGCTGGCAAAGCGAAGGTTATTTTACTATTACAGAATTAGTAAATACCATTTTGGATGTTAATATAGCCGCCATAGTACCACTAGGATTTAACTTATTTAAGTTTTACCATAATTCTCAGCAAAAAGCCTTAACACTAGAAAAAGAAAAAATAGAAGCCGAGCTCATACAACTTCGTAACCAGATACATCCACATTTCTTATTTAACACCCTTAATAGTTTATACGCATTAATTATTAAGAAGTCGGATGTTGCTGAAATTGCAGTTCTAAAACTATCCAAATTAATGAGGTATATGTTGTATGAGGCTAACGTACCTAAGGTTTCACTAGCCAAAGAAATAGCATATCTCAAAAACTATGTAGATCTTGAAAAACTAAGGTTTACGAATACAATAGATATTAGTTTTAATTCAGAATTAGATAAAGATTATCAGATATCTCCTTTCTTACTCATTCCGTTTGTAGAAAACGCTTTCAAACATGGTACATCTTCTACCGGTAATTCCTGGATAGTCATTACTATATTTGCGAAACAAGAGGAACTGATGATGCAGGTCGAAAACGGGAAATCAATTAAATTACAGCAAGAATCTGTTGGTGGTATTGGTTTTAAAAATGTAAAAAAAAGATTAGAACTTTTATACCCTAATCAATATAGCCTAATCACAGAAGATCATAAATTATCGTATCAGATAACTTTGAAAATAAAATTCGATAATGCGCCCTTGTATGAAAGCTAAAATAAAATGTATTGTTGTTGATGATGAACCGTTAGCAAGAGAAATCATTGAAACTTATATTGCTAGAGTAGATCAACTGGAACTTATTTCGTCTTGCGCAAATGCATTGGAAGCATTTAATATCATTGCAAAAGATAAGGTAGATTTAATCTTTCTGGATATTCAAATGCCTGAGCTAACCGGAATAGATTTTTTAAAGGATCTAACCCCATCACCTAAAGTTATTTTTACAACGGCCTATAGCGATTATGCCGTTGATGCATTTAATCTCGAAGCTGTAGATTATCTATTAAAACCTATAGAATTTTCAAGGTTTTTGAAATCAATACACAAATTCTTAAAGCTTTCAACAGTGACTTCTACTCCACTAACATCGCTATCTGATCATAATGAAGAAGCTAATTATCAAGACATTTTTATGTATCTAAAAGTTGAGAAAAAAATGCAAAAAATATTTCTGAAAGATATTCTTTTTATAGAAAGCTTAAAAAATTATATCAAAGTCAAAACTATGGATCGAGAAATCATTGCCTATAAAAGTATCAGCAGTATCGAAAGTTTACTTCCCGACTCACGGTTTTTAAGAGTACATCGCTCCTTTATTGTTGGAATTGATTATATCAATTCATTTTCTACAACCGAGATCGAACTTAAAGGAATCAAAATTCCGGTAGGAAGAAATTATAAAGAATCTGTTAAAGATACGCTGGGATACTTTTAATACTAAGCAACATTCATTTAACCATTTAAAAACTCATCAGTTTCTAAAGAAAATTCTTCTATCTCCAAGGTAAAATCTTTTGCTGTATCAGAAAAAGAAATGATAAAAATCGCTACTACTAATAGGTATACTTCTGTTACTCTTTTCATAATAATAACTTTTTGAATTGTTTCTATAAATTTACTTTAAAATAAAGCATTTAAGGACAACAATATTAGCAGATATCTATTCCATTTTAACCATATACGCTATTAACGAAAAAATAAAAAGCAGCATGGTTAGTGCTGCTTTTTGAGTGGTTGAGTTAATAATGAAACAATTAAATACTAACTTTCTTTATAAATGTTCTGTCTTTTAGCGAGAAATACAATTGATACTCTCCTTTAGGCATTTTAGAAAAATCAAAGGTTCTTTTAAAGATTTTTTCATCATTACCAATGATCTCTTCTAATACTCTCCATTCACTATCATAGATAGTAAGGTTAAAAGAAGATTTTTCTGTGTTGTTAAACAGTACTTTCATCAAATTGTTTTCTACACTGGCTTGTGGTTTAAATACCGTTACTGCAGAAGTATTGATTAAAGAAACTCCTTTTTTGTTTTTTAATAACGGTGTAACCTTTACCTCATATAGAGATTCTGTTTCTACAAAGTATACTCCATCTGCTACATTTCCTAAATTGAAATATTTCTGATAGTTTGGTGTAGCTTCTAAAGTAACATTGAATAAAATTTCTCCATGATAATCCTTAAGGAATAGTTTTTCTCCTTTTACAACTTCTGTCAATGATACAGTAACCATAGACGAATTAGTGATCTCTACTGATACTTTTCCTGCGGCATTAGCGATATTGCTTGTGGTGATTACTAATGCTAGCAAACATAGGTTAATAACTCTTTTCATAACTTAAGTTTTTGTTGTTGTTAATATTTTACACTGCAAATATATAGCCGAGTTTATATTCAGAAATACAACTATATTTGCATATATATGTTCTATTTTAACCCTGTGAAGTATTATGAAAACAAGTTATTGTTAATTTAACATACAATTTAATTTATTTCACATTTAATTAACGTAATAATTATCTTAGATTTACAAAATTTACTTAAAGAGAAATTTCCCCAGCATGAATAAAAACATAAAACCTTCCTTAGAAAAAATAGTTCCTGAATTTGGTAGTTCTTTTTATTATGAAAACTTTTCTAAAGAAAAGATGAATAAAGCTCCCATTTGGCATTATCATCCAGAAATTGAGCTGGTTTATGTAAATGGCGGAACAGGAAAGCGACAAATCGGTAGTCATATGTCTTATTATAGAAACGGAGCTTTAATACTTATTGGTTCTAATTTGCCTCATTGTGGTTTTACGGATAGTTTAACCAAAAACAAAAGTGAAACGATCATACAAATGCTTCCTGACTTTCTGGGTAATTCATTTTTTAATATCCCAGAAATGAGCGGTGTACATCAATTAATGGAACAGGCTAAAAAAGGTATCGTATTTCACGGAGATACCAAAAGAAGGATTGGAGCACATATCGAAGCATTGGGATTGTTAGATCCCTTTGATAGATTACTTGGTATTTTAAAGGTGTTTAAAGAAATGTCTCAGACTAAAGATTATTCTATTCTAAATGCCGAAGGGTTTATTATCGAAACCTCTTTACAGGACAATAATCGTATCAATCTTATTTTCAATTTCGTGCAAGAAGAGTTTACAAGGCAAATTCCGTTAGAGGAAATTGCAGATAAAGTAAGCATGAGTGTTCCGGGATTTTGTAGATACTTCAAAAAAAACACAGGAAAAACGTTTATTCAATTTGTAAACGAATATAGGTTGGTTCACGCTGCTAAGCTATTACACGAAAAACAAACCAGTATTACAGATATCTGTTATGAAAGTGGTTTTAGTAATTTTTCGCATTTTAATAAATTGTTCAAGCAATTTTCTGGAAAAACTCCCAGTACGTATAGAAACGAATTGAAGTATATTGTATCCTAAATAATATCGATTGCTCCTTTTCCTTCTCGTATCAAAACTGGTTCTCCACTCGTTAAGTCAATCACTGTAGAGGCGATATTATCACCATATCCGCCATCGATTACAATATCAACCAATTTATCCCATTTCTCTAATATCAATTCTGGATCCGTAGTATATTCTATCACTTCATCTTCGTCATAAATTGATGTGGATACTATAGGATTGCCCAAAGTTTCTACTATGATTTTGCAGATGTTATTATCCGGAACTCTTATTCCTACGGTTTTCTTTTTCTTAAATACGGTGGGTAAATTATTACTTCCGGGAAGTATAAAGGTATATGGTCCCGGTAGTGTCCTTTTGAGAAGTTTAAAGGTGCTATTATCTATTTGCTTCACATAATCAGACAAATTACTGAGATCACTACATATAAAAGAGAAATTAGCCTTTGCCAGTTTAACTCCTTTTATATGTGCAACGCGTTCTAATGCTCTGTTATTAGTAATATCGCACCCCAAACCATAAACAGTATCTGTAGGATAAATTATCAATCCACCATCACGCAGGCAATCAACCACCTTCTGTACTTCTCGTGGATTTGGGTTTTCATTATAAAGTTTTATAAGTTCTGCCATACCTGTTATAAGAAGGATAAAGATACGGTTTTATCCTAAATTTTTATCTTAAAATACTTGTATTTACTGTTTCTCATTACAAAAGTCACCTACGTTATTATGATGGTATTATTTGCTTACTAAGAGTAATAAAACATTATATTCTATTTGTTTTCGTATTTTTTGCAATCAAATAAATTACTTTCGCGTATAAAATACCTTCAAAGTGACTTTTAGAGACTTAAATTTAAGCACACAACTCATTAATGCACTGGATGATCTGGGATTCGAAACTCCAACACCCATTCAGGAACAGGCATTCTCCACAGTAATGTCTGGAAAAGATGTTGTAGGGATTGCACAAACCGGAACGGGTAAGACGTATGCATATATGTTACCCATACTTCGGATGTTAAAATATTCTGTACAACAAAACCCTCGTGTTCTGGTATTAGTCCCAACACGTGAATTAGTAGTTCAGGTGGTAGATGAGATCGAAAAATTATCTACCTACCTTAATATTAGAATCACTGGTGTGTTTGGTGGAACTAATATCAATACTCAGAAACAAGCAGTCTCTGAGGGACTTGATATTGTAGTAGCTACACCAGGACGTTTATACGATCTGGCAGTTAGCAGGGCACTACAACTTAAATCTATACAAAAAATAGTAATCGATGAAGTAGATGTGATGTTGGATCTTGGATTTAGACATCAGTTGATGAATATTTTCGACATACTACCGCAACAACGTCAGAATATTATGTTCTCTGCTACTATGACGGATGAAGTAGACCAAATGATTACAGAGATTTTTACAAATCCTAAGAGAATATCTGTTGCTAAAAGTGGAACTCCTCTCGAAAACATTAAGCAATTTGGTTACAAAGTCCCCAATTTTTATACTAAGGTAAACCTTTTAGAACAGCTACTAGCTGATAAAGAAACGTATCATAAAACACTCATATTTGTTGGATATAAAAAGATTGCAGACCGCCTGTTTGAAGCCTTAGAAGAGAAATATAAAGAAGAAATCTGCATCATACATTCTAATAAAACACAGAATTATCGATTAAGAAGTATTGAGCAGTTTAGAAAAGGTGAAAACAGAATCCTTATCGCTACAGATGTAATGGCAAGAGGTTTGGACATAGAAAACGTAAGTCAGGTAATCAATCTGGATACTCCTGAATATCCGGAAAACTATATGCACAGAATCGGTAGAACCGGTCGTGCAGAGAGAGAAGGTGTTTCTTTTGTTCTTACAACAGAAAAAGAACAGGAATACCTGGATGCTATTGAATCATTGATGGAGATGAAAATAGAACAACTAGATTTGCCTAGTACAGTAGAGATTTCAACACAATTAGCACCAGAAGAGCAGCCAAAAATTAAAGAAATAAACAATCCACATAAGCGCCCAAATGATGATGATGCAGGTGAAGCGTATCATGAAAAAAAGGACAAAAACAAAAAAGTAAATCTGGGTGGTAAGTATAAACGGGAGATCAAAAAGAAGTATAAAAAACCAAAAACCAAAGGGGACAAAACCTTCAACCTTAAGCACAAGAAGAAAAAAAAGAAATAATTGTATTCATATAATGCAGAAAAATAAGACACTTTAAAAGATATGCAGAATGAAAACAATGTAGAAAACAATAAAGTTTTGATTGAAAAAAAATCAAACAGCTGGTTGCAAAGATTAAAAGACGAAAGTTGGGAAGCAGAACTACTAGTATCTGCGATTGCTATATTTGGAACATTTCAGCTTTTTAAAGTTATTAGTTGGTCCACTAATCAGTTCATCGATTTTCTTCCACAAGAACAATATCTCGTAGCCTATTTTATTGTATTTATGGGGCTTCTGGCAGTTAGTATTTTGGTGTCTATGTTTGTTATTCATTTTTTGCTAAGGGCTTATTGGATTGGACTTGTAGGATTAAATTCTGTTTTTCCGGATTATAGCCTGCAGGATAGCGCCTATTCAGAAGTTTATACAAAAAGAATATTAGCTATTCTACCGAAATTAAAAGATTCTATCCAGAAAATCGATGACCTCTGTAGTGTGATCTTTTCTGCTGCTTTTGCCATATTACTCACCTATTCCTATCTGGCCATAACCGCCACGCTGTATTTACTGCTTTACAATTTTCTTATAATATTCATCCCCTATACTCTTGCTCTAGTACCTATCATTTGTTTAATTTTTCTGTTGTTTTTTCAAACCTTCTTTAACATCATTGCCAATCTTAAGAATTATAAACAGAATGAAAAAATACAAATCTGGTATTTTGAGATTGTAAAAATCACTTCGATCGTAACACTCGGTCCGCTTTATAAATACCTGCTTCAAATAACAATGACCTTTGCTTCTAATTTTAAGCGAAATAAATCCCTGATAAGATTTGTAATATTATTCTTGTTATCAGGTGTTTTTGTTGCATCTTATCAAGTGACTAACACAAATATATTTTACTTAATTAAACAAGATCATTATTTTGATAGTACAAAAACCTATGCCGGTTATTATAAAAATGAGAATGAGAAAATTGAGTTTTTATTATCACCAGAAATCGAGTCTGATATTATAACTACGCGAATTGTAAAATTATTTATTCCAATATTTGAATACGAAAGAAAACTGAGAGGAAATGATTGTCCGTCTATCGAAAAAAACAATAAACTTTCGAGGAAGGAGTTGAATCTCGCTTGTTATCATCAATATCACGAAGTGTATATTAATGATACAAAGTATACTCCTAGTTTTAAAAAATACTATCATCCCAGAACAAATCAATTTGGAATACTCGCATATATCAATGTATCTGGTATAAAGGAAGGTGAAAATTACATTCAAGTAAAAAAAGTATATAAAGAAAAAGAACAAAACTTTGAATGGAACATTCCTTTTCAGTATTTAAATGATAAATAATATTATTTTAATTTAAACAAATATATGGCCTCCATCTTCGGACACGCATTAGCGGCGTATGCTTTAGGAAAAGGATTTACAAAAGAGATTGAAACGTGGAAGTTTTGGGTTCTGGGTATCTGCTGTTCTATACTACCCGATGCAGACGTTATCGGTTTTAAATTTGGAATATCTTATGAAGATTTTTGGGGGCATCGTGGATTCTCACACTCTTTAGTATTTGCTTTATTACTGGGTGTTTTGGTCACACTTATATTTTATAATAAAAAAATCATCACTCGAACCGGATTAGCACTGATCTTATATTTTACCATCTGTACTGCATCCCATGGAATATTAGATGCAATGACCTCTGGAGGATTAG
Source organism: Aquimarina rubra (assembly GCF_042684305.1). Taxonomy (NCBI): domain Bacteria; kingdom Pseudomonadati; phylum Bacteroidota; class Flavobacteriia; order Flavobacteriales; family Flavobacteriaceae; genus Aquimarina; species Aquimarina rubra. Next base: position 101,469 of record NZ_JBHULE010000022.1, read on the forward strand.
GCATCGCCTTCTTATCCCCTTTTGATGACACTAGATATTTCTTCCCTTGGCGACCCATACAGGTTTCTCCGATTGGAGCAAGCAAATTTTTTAGTATTTGGGGCATTAAAGTATTGTTAAGTGAAGTTATCTGGATCGGAATTCCAGCTGGTATTTATATCTTAGTGAATACATTTTTTAGAAAAAGAAATGAAAGATATTAACTTTAACAACAAGAAATTCCTTCTTATAGAAAATTCAGAAAACGGTACTGTAAATTCTGAAACCGTTTTTGAATACAAACAAGATGGTAATCTAGTAACAGCAGATTATAGTGGCGGTAGTATTCGATATGGTAAAATCATTGCTCATTTAAATAACAATAAATTATTGATGTTATATCAATGCCTGACCAATGATAATCAATTAAAAGCAGGAAAAGCGATCGCAGATATCACATTCACGAAAAAAGAAAAAATAAAACTAACACTAAACTGGGAATGGTTGAATGAAGAAAATGAAAAAGGTACTTCTGAATATATCGAATGTTAATCTACCTAACTTCGTTAAAAACACCATAAAACTAGTCATCATTCTTGTTTTAGCGTCCGGCCTTGGTTTTTGTAAAGACACATCTGTTGCCGAAAATATTCATATTTCTGAAGATCTTCAGCTACTTAAACTAAACGATCATAACTATATCCATATTTCGTATATCTCTCTGAAAAATGGCGCTAAATTTCCGTGTAACGGATTTATATATATCAACAATAATGAAGCCTATGTTTTTGATAGTCCAGCTACCGAAAAAGCAACAAATGAATTGATTAATTGGTTTCGAGATGAGCGGAAAACAACTATAATAGGTGTTGTATTTAACCATTTCCACGATGATTGTACAAAAGGAATTGAAATTTTCAAGAAAAATAATATTCTAACAATTGCAAACAATACAACCAAAAACTTAATGATTCAAGATGGGATTACAGAACCCGATCAGGTTTTCGACAATGCTCTCGAATTAAAATTAGACGATAAAACTATCGTTAATTCATTCTTTGGTGAGGCACATACAAAAGACAATATTGTAACGTATTTTCCAAAAGAAAAAATACTATTTGGCGGATGTATGATCAAGAGTTTGAATGCCAAAAAAGGAAACCTAACTGATGCCAATCTATCAGAATGGTCAAATACTGTAACCAATATTAAAAAAGCCTATCCTGATCTAGAAATAGTGATTCCAGGACACGGTTCCTACGGAGATCAAAGCCTGTTAGACTATACTATTTCTCTTTTCAATACCCAAAATTAAACTATGCGAGAATTTCAAAATAATAACACATCAAAAGATAAAACGAAATCCAAAGTAACCATTTTACAAGCTTTTAAAACGATAATCTGGCCCAGACGTGGTTTGGTACTTATAGGGCTTATTCTCATTTTTTTTAATAGAGTCGCCGGTTTGGTTTTACCCTGGAAAAGCAAAGCTTTATTGGATGAAGTTGTACCAAGTAAAAATATGGCATTATTGTATGAGCTACTTATAATCGTTGGAGTTGCCATATTAATCCAAGCAACTACCTCTTTTTTACTTACTCGTGTTTTAAGTGTTCAAGCACAATTTTTGATTTCAGAATTGCGTGCACAAGTCCAGAAAAAGGTACTCTCCTTGCCTATCAGTTTTTTTGACAACACAAAATCGGGTGCATTGGTTTCCAGAATTATGAGCGATGTAGAAGGTGTCCGTAATCTAATCGGAACAGGATTAGTTCAATTAGTAGGTGGTATTTTCACTGCCATAGTATCTGTTGTTTTGCTTATTGATATCAATTTTTGGATGACTTTGTTCGTATTGATTCCTATTACTTTGTTTGGAATCGTAGCTTTAAAAGCATTTAAATATATCAGGCCTATTTTTAGAAAAAGAGGTGTTATCAATGCCGAAGTAAAAGGAAGATTAACCGAAACCCTCGCTGGGGTTAGAGTTATTAAAGGGTTTGGAGCAGAAGAACAAGAAAGTAAAGTTTTTGAAGAAGGTGTGGATCGCTTATTTCAAAATGTAAAAAAGAGCCTAACAGCTACTGCGTTGATGACTAGTTCTTCCACATTTTTATTAGCTGGTATTGCGTCTACCGGAATTATGGGAATTGGCGGATATTATATGATGGAAGGAACTATGACTGCAGGTCAATTTTTATCATTCACCATGTATTTAGCCTTTATGATTGCACCAATCGTGCAAATGAGCAATATAGGTAGTCAATTGACTGAAGCTTTAGCTGGTCTGGATCGAACCGAAGAATTGATGAATATGGATCCTGAAGAAGATCCTGAGAATCGTACCGTACAATTAGAAAATATTAAAGGTGATATCATTTTTGACAATGTATCTTTCTCTTATGAAGAAGGAAAAGAAGTATTGCATAATATCAGTTTTAGAGCACCTTCGGGAACTGTTACCGCTTTGGTAGGAAGTTCTGGTTCCGGTAAATCTACGATTGCCGGCTTATCCGCTACTTTTCTCAATCCTAAGTCAGGTCTTATTACTATTGATAGTCACGATATTTCTAAAGTAAATCTGAGCAGTTACAGACGTAATCTAGGGGTTGTATTACAGGATGAATTCTTGTTTGAAGGTACCATAAGAGAAAATATCTTATTTCCCAGACCTGATGCTTCGGAAGAGCGATTACAACAAGCTGTAAAAGCGGCTTATGTGAATGAGTTTACAGATCGTTTTGATGATGGCTTAGATACCTTGATCGGAGAACGTGGTGTGAAGCTATCAGGAGGCCAACGCCAACGAATTGCTATTGCTCGTGCGATTCTTGCGGATCCAAAAATTATTATTCTGGATGAAGCAACCTCCAATCTAGACACAGAAAGCGAAGCTTTAATCCAAAAAAGTTTGGGTGAATTGATGAAAGGACGTACTACTTTTGTCATAGCACATAGACTAAGTACTATTAAAAAAGCGGATCAAATTTTAGTCATAGAATCAGGTAACATCGCCGAAAGAGGAACACACGAAGAACTGATCGAAGCAGAAGGTAGATACTTTGATTTATATACCTATCAAGCTAGAATCTAAAATAATATTTAGTGTATTAATCAAATAATCAGTTAGTTATAATTTTAATATAGTAATTTTTATTGTAACCAAAGACTTAACAAAATGTTTAATTCTGAATAATTATTGAGTAAACACCACTTTTTTTACTTCATCTTCAGAATTGTTGAAAAACTGACTATTAATGTCCGATTTTGATTATAAATGTCCGATTTTGAAATTGATTATTGATACTATTCATAAAGTTTTGACGTTCTCATAACATATGCGATTAATAGATTGATTTTCAGTTATTAATCAAAGTATACGTTTTTAAGACCTACAACAAACTCAACAATGAAAAATTCTATATTTTTTGTACTTTTTAGTGCACTAATTGGTACAAGCTGTAGTAATGATGATGACCAATCCAATACTACAAATCCATATCAATCAGATAAGGACTTCGAAGTTTTTTTTGCTCAAACTCACGTATTACATCCAAATGATCCAACATTTATTCTGATCGGCGAAAAGGAAACTTTATTAAAAGCACAGATAACTTCTTCCTCAGAAGAAGATTCACCAAATGTAAATGCTGTACTAACTTTAGGAAGTAATAGCATCACAATACCATTAAATGGTCCTGCTACGCTTCCAGCCCAAATAGACCTCAGACCTGGCATCGTAGAACACAAATACGATGATAGTTTCACAGGAATCATACCTAAAGACTGGATGAAACCAGGCCTAAAAATAGCAATTGAAGCTGGTGAAAAAACGGTAAGCTATAATGATTTAAAAATAGGGGCTCCAAACAAAATAATTATGACCATGTTTGATATCAATTATTTTCAAGCATCACCAGGAGACTATCCCGTAGGTTGGAAAGAAGAATTAGAAGCTAAATGGCCGGTATCTGAGATTAACTTAAGAAGAGTCCCTAATATCATTTTTGAAGAATTAACAATACCTCCAAGAGGTAATTTAGTAGCTGCCAGAGCATCTTCTAAGGAGGATTATCAAAATATTACTGGTGGTAATTTTGATGGGGAACAAGCGGCTGCTTCACAGTGGAACGGAGCACTAAAAGCCGCTGCCGGGACAAGAGGAAGAATATCGTTATTCTATGTGAATATTTATGGTGTTTCTGCTGGAGGACAAGCTGGAGGATTTGGCGGTGTTGGTAACGGAAAAAGTATTGGTATTTTAAACCACGAATTAGGTCACGCATTCTCACTACCACATTGGGGTGATAATCAAAATTATCCTTACAAAGGAGACCTATTTGGAATACCGTCACCAGATTCTTATAACAAGACACATGCTGGGCCAGTTTGGGCTTTTGATATTCCTACTAAAAATTTTATCCCTCCTACAGTACAACCTAATTCAGTTGGAGGAACACCTGGAGTATACAAAAAGGATCCTATGCAAGGTGGAGGAACTGGTAATCAGGAAGAAGGATTTTTGATGAATCATTTTTCTGATTATTCTGTAAATCAAATGAAAAACTACCTCGAAGGACATATCGTAATATGGAACGAAACGCTTGGGGAGTATGCTAGTTGGGATACAACTACAGATGACTATTCTAATATTCAAAACAATAATGGAGTACAGTTTCCTTTAGAACGTGATGTAGAAGTTATTAGCGTTATGGCAGGAGTCAGTTCAGTTACTCCACAAGCCAATATAGCGTACAAACCTATAGGTCCGTATACAAGTAGCTTAATCGAGGTTTTCGACCCCAATATTGAAGCTGATCGAATCAGAGCTGCTGATACTTTCTGTCCTAATAATGGATGTGATGTAAGTGTTAGAGTTACTCAAGGTGGCGAAACCAAAGTATATATGTTGGCCATGGACTTGGATGATTCTATAGATCCATTGGATGCAAAAAGTTTCCAAACCAGAGCTGTAAATCTCAGAGCTAGTGATGGAGCAGTGACAAAAGTAGAAGTATTATTGACACCTGATGCAGAAATAAATGGCTTACCGGATAGCCCCTTGATTTTAAACAGCTGGAACAACTGATTACCCGTAACTACCCCTAGATTTTCGATTTCTTCTATTTAAAGCTATTAAGCGCTAAATAGTTTATAAACAGAATTTAAATCAAATCAAGTTATGAAAAATTATGTAATCCTATTTTTATTGTTATTTTCAGTTTTCATCAATGGACAAACTGTTACAGGCGAACTAAAAAAATGGCACAGAATTACCCTGTCTTTCGACGGCCCCACTGTTGACGAAGGCGATACCACAAATCCATTCAGAAATTACAGAATGAATGTGACCTTTACAGGTCCTTCTAATCAAGTATATGAAATCCCAGGTTTTTTTGCAGCTGATGGGAATGCAGCGAATACATCAGCAACTTCTGGTAATGTCTGGCGTGCACATTTTGCACCAGATGAAGAAGGACAATGGTCGTATACAGCATCTTTCAGGACAGGTACCGATATTGCCGTAAGTACTAACTCTTCAGATGGAACCCCTACTTCTTTTGATGGCACAACCGGAATGATTACCATTAATGCAACGGATAAAAGCGGTGTTGATAATAGAGCAAAAGGACGTTTGGCCTATATTAATCAGCGATATCTTAAATTTATGGAAACTGATACCTATTTTTTAAAAGCCGGAGCAGATTCACCAGAAAACTTTCTAGCCTATGATGATTTTGATGATACCAAACCTTCTAAATCTTGGTCTCCACATATCACGGATTGGTCTCAAAACGACCCTGTTTGGCAGAATGACAAAGGTAAAGGCATCATAGGAGCTGTAAACTACTTAGCTTCTAAGGGTATGAACGTATTTTCTTTTTTAACGATGAATGTTAATGGAGATGGAGATGATGTATGGCCTTGGACAGCCTCAGGTACAAGAGATCGATTTGATGTATCCAAACTAGCACAATGGGAAATACTTTTTGATCACGCTGATCAAAAAGGAATGTTTTTACATTTTAAAACCCAGGAAACAGAAAATGATCAACTATTGAATAATGGGGATTTAGGATTAGAAAGAAAATTATATTACAGAGAACTAATAGCCAGGTTCGGACATCATTTGGCATTAAACTGGAATCTGGGCGAAGAAAATGTTCAATCCGAACAACAACGTAAAGATATGGCGCAATACTTCTTTGATACAGATCCCTACAACCATCTTATTGTCATGCATACGGGTCTTGGTGGATACAATAATTATACTCCTCTATTAGGTAACAACTCTAAATTGACCGGTGCTTCCTTACAAACCCAAATAAACGATGTCCACAACGTTGTAAAAGATTGGGTGGAAAACTCTGAAAATGCAGGAAAACCGTGGTGTGTGGCAAGCGATGAAATCGGTCAATCTTCTATTGGTGTAGCTGCAGACAATGATTATACAGGTGATACTGGAAGTCAAAGTGACAACCGTGTAGAAGTAAGAGGAAAAACATTGTATGGAACATTGTTAGCAGGTGGTCACGGTGTAGAATATTACTTTGGTTATCAAACCGGTGAAACTGATTTATCTTGTGAAGATTTTAGAAGTAGGGCACATAAATGGGAAGATGCTAAAATTGCACTTGACTTTTTTCATATGTACATTCCTTTTTGGGATATGAGTAGTAGTGATGATTTAATATCCAATTCTAATGGCTATTGCTTTAGCAAAACAAATGATACTTATTTGATTTATTTACCTGCGAATCAAAACACGAATATTGATATAGGAAATACCAATGAAAACTATGAAGTTAAATGGTTTGATCCCCAAAATGGAGGAAATTTAGAAGATGGAAGTATCACATCGTTAAATGCCAATGGCTCTGTTTCTATAGGAAATCCGCCTAACTCACCGGATAAAGATTGGTTGGTACTGCTAAGAAACAATACAACTTTAGGCAACGAAGATTTTGTGTTAGACACTTTTAAAATGTATCCGAATCCAGCAAATTCTTCATTCACTATAGATGGTCTTAAAGAAGGTATATATGATCTAAAAGTAATTAATGCTACAGGGCAAATAATCCATGAAACAACAGTTTCTAGATCCAAAAACAAGATCTCAACTGCAACCTTGAGTACAGGTATATACTTTATAAAAGTATCAGATAATCAGAATGAAATTTCTAAAAAACTGATTATAAATTAATGGTAGTTTATCATAAAACACACACCTTATATTTTAAATATCAAATCTAAAACCTCATACCCAATGAAAAAGATTATTATACTATTGTTAGCCACCGTCATAATTCAATTCAAGAGTTTTGCACAAAACGAAGTTAATCACACCTATATCAAAACCGATGGTCCGGATAAAAATCCGTTAAAAGGCTGGAATTCTGGTTGGTGGGACAGCTATGATGTTGCATCGGTTGGATTCCAATATTTAAAATGGAAAGATTTTGAACCTACCAATGATAATTTTAATTACGATGCTGTAGAAGACGTCATCAATAGACCGGGATCTAAAGGAAGACATGTTATTTTAAGACTGTATGCTGACTGGTTTGGTTCAGAACAAACATCTGATGCAGGTCCAGCTTGGCTTTATAATGATCTAGGAGTAGCTAGGTTACAATACGGCGGTAAGTATATTACTGATTATAATAACAGTAATTACATAAGTCAAGCTATAGAAGCTATAGAAGCCTTGGCTACTCGTTATAATAATGATCCTAGAATATATGCAATTCAATTAGGTGTTTTAGGATATTGGGGAGAATGGCATACCTTTAGTTATGATGACCCTAATTTTGATATTTCTGAAACAGCCAAAACTCAGATAATCAGTGCCTATAAAAGCAACTTTTCTAATAAACAATTAATGGGTCGCTATCCTTGGCGAGATCCTTTATCTTCCATTGGTGGTATAGGGTTTCATAATGATTTTTTTGTTCCAAACAATGGACATAGCGATGAGTTTGATGATGCAATAGACCAAGGGAGCAAATGGCGTCAAGGACCTGTAGGAGGTGAAGTTCCTCCAATTGATGATAGTGAAGGGTTTATGACAGCACTATACGAAACCTCAACCGGAATGAGTATGATTGAGACCGGTCATTATTCTACAATGAAAGTTGGTAGTGATGAGCGGCCTTGTGCTAACGACCCTAATGGTTCGCGATGTTCTGGTTTTATGGCAATGCATCGCAAAATGGGATATAACTTCCAGATTGAATCTGCTTTATTTTCGGAAAGCTTAGACAATTCTGATAATCTATCTATAGACATAACTATTTCTAATATCGGTGTTGCACCAATTTATTATGATTGGAATATACAATTTGCTTTAATAGATCAAAACAATCAGCCAACGCGAATATTTGATACTACATATGATTTAACCTCTATTTTAGACAACACCTCACAAACCATTACTTTATCTAGCCCGTTAAATGTATCCATTGGCGATTACCGATTAGCAGTACGATTTATTCAACCTGGTGCTGATACCCCAAAAAATGAACCTTGGGGATTAGATGCCAGAAACACCTATATTCTCTTTTCTAATGAAATGGCCGTCATCGATGGACAATGGGATGCAAATAATGCTTTAGTAGGTGGATGGTCTATTTTAGGTGATGTTACAGTTCAGGATGCAACCTTGGGAATAGACGACTACAATCCACTAAACAATCTGGTATCTATTTACCCTAATCCATCTAATAAAGACATTACCATATTAAATAAGAGTGATATCGGTTTAACGAAAGTACGATTCGTTGATATGATGGGTCGAGTAATTCAAAAAAACGATATAGAAAATTTGAGAAATAATACACAAACATTGGATATTTCTCATCTATCTGCAGGAATATACAATCTTATTCTGGATTCTGATGCTGGTAAAGTTCAAAAACGATTAGTAAAACAATGAAGTATTTGAATGCAATCAAATCAAAATTTAGACTAATTCTTAACGCTAGATTCAATATTTTTAGAAGTGTAAAAATATAAATCTATGAAAGAAAACAATATAAGAGGTGGAGATGCTCCAATCCCTTGTCAACTAGAAGCTGATAAAAACTACGCCTGGTGTAGTTGTGGTCATAGTGCGGATCAACCGTTTTGTAATGGCACCCATAAAAAAGAAAAAGCAACGAATCCTATTATTTTTAGTGTGGATGAAGCTAAAGAAGCTTATTTATGCACCTGCAAACAAACTAACAATCCGCCCTATTGTGACGGCTCACATAAGAATTAATTAAGCCTCTCTATTTTTAAAGATAGACATATAAAATAGAGAGGTTTACAACTATAGCTTATTTCTTTCTAAAATCTACCTTGTTTCCGTTTAGTTCTAAAATCATTTTATTTTCAGCAGGGAGAAAATTTAACGTTGCACCAGCTTTATCGGATTTAAATCCATCTTTTACGTAGCAAACCAATGGAAACGTAGGCCCATCTTTGGCATCTACAATTAAAACTGTATCTTCTTTTGTAATCGTTATCTGAAAAGGAAATGACTGACTAGTATAAACTCCTAAATACACATCTAACTCTTCTGTTTTTAGCTTTAATGGTTCTTTAAACTCAGGAAGTTGATAGTCTTTATCATAGTAACTCTTTAAAACATTGACAACAAGGTCATTTGGAGACATAACTATTCCATTACCTAAATATGAAATTGATAAGCTTTCATCCGGTAAATACAAAGTAAGTGATTGAAACCCATCAATACCCCCATTATGGCCGTATGCCTTTTTATCAAAAAAGGTTTCTCCTCCTAACCCAATTCCCATTCCACTAGAAGTATCCATCATTTTTTCTAAGGAAGCTTTAGATACCAATTTTCCAGAAAATAAGTTCTCATAAAAAATATTTAATTCTGAAGGAGTAGACACTATAGCACCAGCACCAACTGGAACACTCATATGTGTTTCATTTTTTATTAATTGCCAATTAGAATCTTCCATAACATAGGATAATGCTTCATTTTTTCTTGAATTAATTTTTCCTCCATAGGCAGTTCTTTTTAATCTTAAAGGCTTTATAATTCTTGATTCTAGAATTTCGGCATAGGTTTTACCTTCAATCTCTTCTGCGATATAGGAAAGTAATAAATAGTTGGTATTAGAATATGCTGTTTTCTCATCCGGTTGAAAATCGACATCTCTTCTTACCAGCCTATCTATCATTTGTTCCCTAGTGTTTGAAACCAACATCCATTTCATAAAATCCTCATCTTCGGTTAGATTAAATAAACCACTACGATGTCTTAATAGATGTTCTATGGTAATTTTACCTGCATTAAGTACTTGAGGAAAATATTCGCTTAATAGCGTATCCAGACTTAATTTATTTTCATCCACCAACTGCATAATCAAGGTCGCTGTAAAAGTCTTAGTTATTGAACCAATTCTATATCTAGTATTTTGGTTCGATTCTATTTTGTTTTTTATATCGGCATATCCAATGGAGTTATGGTATACTTCATTTCCATTCTGAAATATAGAAATACTTCCCATCCCTTTATTGTTTTCTTTAATAAGGTTAAACAAGCTGTCAATTTTTGCTTTATTAAATGTCTGTGCTTGTATTGTAGTCCCTATCAAAAGAGCTATTATTACTTTTTTCATCTTTATATTTTTAGTGAAATTTTTTATACGAAAAGCAGGAAACCATCTCATAATCTCCATACGGAATTCATCAATTCCTATCACCTCGTTTTAAAAGGTTTTCCAAAATGAAGTCTAGGAATATAAGTTGATTTTATTCACCAACTGTATTAGTGAAATTTGAATAAACAAAAAGTACAAAGAATTACTATATTTCTTCTTTCTGAATCCATGTAAAAACAATAGAAGCTACTCTGGAAATTATAAACACACAAAAACCAAAAATTGGTGGAAGCGCTGAAACCTTTAGACCTCCAGCAAACATGGCGGTTGATATGTCTCCTACCGCTTCTACCTGATCAAACATTCCAACAATACCTATTAGCTGGCCTAACATTCCCCAAACCAATGTCAAAAGACCAACAGAATTCAATAGTTTAATATTCTTATCTAACTGAGATTTGTCTTTTTTCAGGACTATTACAGCTCGTACGATCAGAAACAAAACCAGTAAAAGCATCATTAAAATAGGAAACATAAAGAACATTCCCCCTTCTTCCAATCTTTGAAAAAACTGCATAAAAAGTAAAGGTTGTCGTAATGGAATCATAGTTAGTGATATCATAATTTATTATTTTTTGAATTAAACTTATTCAAAAGTAATTTCTACTATTTCGGTATTATTTTTTTTTCGTTCACCTACTAAATACACAATGCTTTTAACCAAATCTATACGGTTTATGGAAATATAGATCCAATATTGCTAAAAAGAGTTCTAATCCTGTTATTCATCCAAAAATAAGGTTTGAAAAATAAAAAATACGGATATTGTACGCTAATATGATTGGAAGAGATTTTATTCTTAAAAAAGTTGCCGCACTCATACTACATACAATCTTTTGGGTAGTAGTTTTGTTCGGTTACACCTATTTTTTCGGTTATAATACTGAAAATATTAATTATGTTTTTTCCTTCTCTTTGTTTCTTATGCCTGTTACTATAGGTACAACGTACACAGTAACAGACATCCTAATTCCAAAATATTTAATCAAAGAAAAATACCTGCTCTTTATACTCTATTGTGTATACACGGTAATTGTTTCGGCGTTCTTCATTGTTATTTCATTTTTTTATGGCCTCATATTTTTATCTTCTCTTAAGTATGAAGGAATGGCTCCTATGACACGAAGTCCCTTTTTTCTATTTATTGCGGTTTATTTTGTTGTTTTTATCGCAAGTGCATTAAACCTGGCTCAGCATAACTATAAATCGACAACAGCAAACCAAGAACTAAAAAATAAAGTTTTAGAAGCTCAATTAAAACTCAAAGAACAAGAATTAAATTATCTAAAAATGCAGATACACCCTCATTTCTTATTTAATACCTTAAATACTTTGTATGGCTTTGCATTAAAAAAGTCTGAAGACACTCCTGAGATGATTCTAAAACTATCCAATCTTTTGGATTATCTTTTATATCAATCCGATAAACCACTGGTTTCATTACAAGAAGAAATAAATCATATCAAGGATTATGTAGCTCTAGAAAAAATGCGTTTTAGTGATGTTTTGGACATTTCACTGCACTTTGAAGGTGTGAATAACAACATCGAAGTAGCTCCTATGCTATTAATTCCTTTTGTAGAAAATAGTTTTAAACATGGCCAGATTGTTGATCAAAAATTATCTATAGACATCCGTTTACAGTGTACTGAAAACCAACTCCATTTTACAATAAAAAATTCAGTTCACCACATGATATCTCAGTCAGCAGATAACAATGGTATTGGATTAAGTAATATCAAAAAAAGACTGTCTTTAGTATATAAAGAGGATTACGATCTTAAAATTTCAAATAATACTCATTGGCATATTGTAGAGTTAACACTCAAAAATTTAAAAACACCTACTTATGAACACTAAAATATCGTGCATTATAGTAGATGATGAACCTACGGCAAGAGATATCATTGCAGAGCACTTGTCAAAGATTGATCGTATCGATGTTATAGCCAGATGTAGTAATGCTCTGGAAGCTTTTAACTGTATCAATTCTCAACAAATAGATTTGATATTTTTGGACATCAATATGCCTGAAATATCTGGAATTTCATTCGCCAAATCAATCAATAAAGAAATCAAAATAATTTTTACTACCGCATACAGAGAATATGCCATAGATGGATTTGATCTACACGCGGTAGATTATTTACTAAAACCTATTTCTTTTGAGCGTCTTCTGAACGCCGTAAATAATTACTTCGAAATACACCATAAAGTCCTACCTGCAAAAGCTGAAGAAATAAAATCAAACGATTTCATCTTCGTTAGATCCGACAGAAGAATGAAAAAAGTAGATTTTTCAGAAATAATTTATGTAGAAAGTTATAATGATTACCTCAAAATTCATTGCAATACTGAAACTATTGTAACAAGAGAAACCATTAGTAATATCGAGGCTAAATTACCTGTTCAGCAATTTATGAGGACACATCGCTCATTTATAATTTCTATTAAAAAAATAGATTCTTTTTCTAATGAAGAACTGGTGCTGAACAACAAATCTATTCCTATTAGTAGAAATTACAAAACAGAAGTTCTCAGTAGATTAGAAAACATGTAGTCTATATCTGAATGATTGACACTAAAGCATTAACTAAATTTTATGATTTAAAGACGCAACTTCTCTTACATATTTGTATCTTAAACTATATTAAACAAATTAATATTCACTTTTAAAACTAATCAATTATGAAAAAAACACTGTTATTTTTACTGATCGCTCCTTTTTTATTTACTAATTGTAGCGACGACGACGACGCAGTAGCCGAAGTATCAACTACCTACACCTTAAATGCTATTAGCGATTCTGGTGTGTCTGGTACTGCCAAATTCACAAAAGTAAATAATACAACTACTCGCATTGACGTAACTCTTACAGGTACTCCGGCAGGTGGCGATCACCCAATGCACATCCATATGAATGATGCTGCTACTGGTGGTGGAATTGCTGTTACCCTTGAGAATGTCAATGGGGATACAGGATTAAGCACTACCATGGTGATGGCTCTTGATGATGATACAGCCATTACATATGAAGGTTTAATCGCGTATAATGGTTATATCAATGTACATTTAAGTCCAACTGAACTAGCAACGATTGTTGCTCAAGGTAATATCGGAAGTAACGCTCCGTAAGGATAAACTTCATAAAAAATAAAATAGCGAATTGTTTAATACAGTTCGCTATTTTACTTTATAGTTAATTTTATTTAAAAACTACACGTGTAGTGCTCTATTATCTGTAGCCGCTAATGCAGCTTCTTTGATTGCTTCAGTAAAGGTCGGATGCGCATGAGACATTCTACTGATATCTTCTGCAGACGCCCTAAACTCCATGGCAGTTACAGCTTCGGCAATTAAATCAGCACAACGAGCCCCAATCATATGAACTCCCAATACCTCATCAGTATTTTCATCAGCTAATATTTTCACAAAACCATCTAAGTCTGCGCTGGCTCTGGATCTACCCAATGCTCTAAACGGAAACTGTCCAGATTTATATTTAATTCCTGCTTCTTTCAATTCTTCCTCTGTTTTACCAACTGCAGCAACTTCTGGCCAAGTATATACTACACCCGGAATTAAATTATAATCAATGTGTGGCTTTTGCCCTGCTAATATTTCTGCTACAAAAACACCTTCTTCTTCAGCTTTATGAGCTAACATAGCTCCTTTAACCACATCTCCTATTGCATATATATTACCAACAGAAGTTTGTAAATGATCGTTTACTTCTACCTGTCCTCTATCTGTAAGTTTTACTCCTGCGGCTTCAGCATTTAATCCATCTGTATACGGACGACGACCTACAGAAACTAAACAGTAATCTCCTTTAAACTCTACCGGGTTTCCTTTTTTATCATCTGCAGTAACAGTTACTTGCTTTGCCGTTGCTTTTACAGCCGTAACTTTATGAGATGTATAAAACTTCACCCCTTGTTTTTTCATTACTTTCTGTAACTCTCTGGATAGTGCTTTATCCATTCCAGGAATAATTCTATCCATAAACTCTACTACAGAAACCTCAGCACCCAAACGACGGTATACTTGTCCTAATTCTAATCCGATAACACCACCACCTATAATAACCATATGTTTAGGTATTTCTTTTAGCTTTAACGCCTCAGTAGAAGTAATCACTCTTTTTTTATCTATAGTAATAAAAGGCAGTGAAGATGGTTTAGATCCGGTAGCTATAATGGTATTTTTTGCTTCGATAGTTTCTGTACTACCATCATTCTTAGTTACATTGATATGCGTAGCATCTTTAAAAGATCCAATTCCTTCGAACACATCAATTTTGTTCTTTTTCATCAGAAAACTAACTCCATCACAGGTTTGATCAACCACTGTTTGTTTACGAGCAATCATTTTTTCGAGATTAATCTTTACATCTCCGGGAATTTCGATTCCGTGATCCGAAAAATGTTTTACGGCGTGCTCGTAGTGATGAGAAGAATCTAATAAAGCTTTACTAGGTATACACCCAACGTTAAGACAAGTTCCACCAAGTGTTGAATATTTTTCTATAATTGCAGTTTTCATTCCTAGTTGTGCGCAACGAATAGCTGCTACGTATCCTCCAGGACCAGAGCCTATTACGGCTACATCATATGTACTCATAAGAGATTGTTATGTTGGCATATTAATTTAGAAGAACAAATGTACAAATGTTTTGCTTCTTACAGAAGGGATGCTGTTGTCAAATTTTTATTAAAAAAGCAATATTAGTACTGATTAAAAAGTTATACATTTAGTCCATTCATATACTTTCTAAAAAAGATGCTATTCTTTTGTAAAAAGTATTGGTTATATATTTACTAAACATAGCAACTAAATAATGCGTTATTTATCCTCTCTTGTCCTACTTGCAGTTATAGTTTTATGGAGTTCGTGCCGTAAAGATTTTGAAGCAGATCCTAGTACCGGTAATTTACAATTCTCTACGGATACTTTGTTTTTAGATACTATTTTTACAAATATTGGTTCCAGCACCTATAGTTTTAAAGTGTATAATCGCACAGATAATGATCTGAATATACCCTCCATAGCTTTGGAGAGAGGAGAAAATTCTAATTATCGATTAAATGTAGATGGAATTCCCGGTAAATCGTTTGAAAACATACAGGTACTTGCCAAAGACAGTATTTTTGTTTTTGTAGAAACTACCACTGATATTACCCAACAAACCGGTGACTTAGAATTTTTATATACAGATCGTGTCCTTTTTGATCCTAGCGGAAGCCAACAGGATGTGGATTTAGTAACACTGGTTAAAGATGCTGTGTTTTTATTTCCATCCAGAGATGATGAGGGAATGGTAGAAACCCTACTTCTCGGAGTGGATGATAATATGGAAGAAATTCGAGTTGAAGGATTTTTCTTAGAAGATGATGAACTTACGTTCACCGCAGAAAAACCCTATGTTATCTATGGATTTGCGGCTATTCCGCCGGACAGAACATTAACTATCGAAGCCGGTGCACGAATACATTTTCATGATGGATCAGGAATTATCGCCGCTAATAATGCTACTTTATTAGTGAATGGAGAAATTAGTACAGATCCAGAAGCCCTCGAAAATGAAGTAATTTTTGAAAGTGATCGATTAGAGCCTGGATTTAGCGATATTCCCGGTCAATGGGGATTGATTTGGCTTACGGCTGGTAGTACAGGTCATATGATCAATCATGCTACTATAAAAAATGCTGCTGTAGGTATATTAATGGACTCCAATGATGGAGGAACGGATCCAACACTTACCATTACCAATTCTCAAATTTATAATACTTCTGCTTATGGCATATTAGCACGGACTGCTAATATTTTGGGAGAAAACGTGGTGATAAACAATGCGGGAATATCATCCTTGTACGCTTCTTTTGGGGGAACCTACAATTTTAATCATTGCACGTTTGGCAATTACTGGAATACTAGTTTTAGAGAAACTCCATCAGTCGCTATTGATAATCTTTTTGTTGTTAGAGATGAAGGTGGAAATGTTACAGAAATTCTTGCTACTGACTTGTTAGAAGCTAATTTTACGAATTGTATTATTTATGGAAACGAAAATCTTGAACTGGGAATTAATAAGGTTGAAGGAACTATTTTTAATTATAACTTCCAGAACAGTTTGATACGTTTTAATGACTTTAATGATCAGTTCGCAGATAATGAATTATACGATTTTACAAATACCAGTTTATACGAAAATGTCATTCTTAACGAAGATCCGGATTTCAAAGCTCCTTTTGATAATATGCTAAATATTGGAGAAGATTCTGCCGCAAATGGGCAAGCCACTACTCCAACATCCGGAAATGATATTTTAGGAACACCCAGAAATGCTACAGCCCCTGATATCGGAGCATATGAAAGTGTGACTTTTGAGGTGGATGGGAATTAGTCAACATGGATAATACTCAACATTGCCTACTTTGCGATCATAGAACTCAAAGTTTACAATCTGGGATTGTTTGCGGTATTACGAACCAGAAGCCTGATTTCATCCAAAAGTGTGGTCTTATAAAGCTTGAAGGACAGCTAAAACATAGAATAGAAGAAGTAAATATTAATTATAAAAAAGTCCTTCAAAAAAAACCTGATACCATTTTTCATTTTTGTCTTTTTACAATTATTGGTCTTATTGTCTTAGCTTTTGGATTCTTTTTAGGTTTTTACATTGTAAAAGGTGGTGGACTTTCTGTAGGACCGATTATAATTATTGCTCTAGGACTTGGAATTTTAGGATATGCTGCAGCTCCATTAAATTACTATCGAAGAGAAACAAACAACGTTAAACTTCTTAAAAAAAGAACAGATATTTTAGTTGATTTATATGGTTTGCAATATGAAATTGATATTAAAATTATAGAGAAAAAACATCATGAAATAGAGGTTAAGAAACATTTAAAAATATCTAAAAAGAATTCCATATTCTTGAAATAATATAAATGCTATTAGAATATCACCTTTGTATTTGGTAATTGTGTCTGAATTCGCTGTTGTTCTTTTTCTCTAAAATTATTATTACTTAATTCTAAAACTTTAAGGTCGAAAAAACCGTCTAAGTTATTAGGTAAATATTCCCAATTATTATCCCTTAACAATAAAACTTTTAGATTAGGTAAAGATTTCAAATTCGACACTAATTTTTGAATGGAAAGATTTGGATTATTGTCCAGCATCAAACCTTCAAGATTTTTTAAAGAACTTAAATTTTCCGGAATCATCTTAAAATCATTGTCAGATAATGCGAGAATTTTAAGGGATTTAATTTGCGATAAAATATCGAACGCTTGTTTCAAATCAAGTTCGGGATTATTTTTTAAATGTAATTCTTGCAGTTTATTGAGATCTGATAAAGAAACTGGAATTTCTTTCAAATTGTTACCACTTAAATATAAAAAATCTAAATTCTTAATCTCTGATAAAACACTACTAGCTTGTATAAAATGAAGCGCTGGATTTTCTGATAAATCCAGTTCTCTTAAATTGGACATTTCGACCAATACCTCTGGTAAAACTCTAAATTTATTTCCTCTCAGATTAAGCACTGATAGTTTATCCAATTGATTAAATTCTGAAGGCAGGTAATTAATATTATTATATTTTAAATTAAGAAGTGTAAGCTTCGAAAACTCTGTGATCACATTTGGAATCTCATTTATTTTACAATTTGTTAAATAAAGAGATTCTAGATTTGATAGTTTTTTTATTTCAAAAGGAAAGCTTTCGAATTCTTCACAATTAGGGTCAAACCATTTTACTTTATCAGAAACCTTCATTGCTTCAGAAAGAGAAGTATATCTTTTATTTTGAGTATATCCTACAAATTGAAATATTGAAAATAGAATAACTAGTATGATTTTTTTCATCTTTCTATAATTAGATTATTAAGTATTAATATACAACCGAAAAAGTATACTCTGATCCAAATCAATTTTTTTTTAAAGGAATGAATAGGTTCTCCTTATTAAAAAATAGTCTGTTTTTTGGTATTATCAAATATAATCTCTTTTCTTTCCGATTGTTCAAATTATTTTTACCTTCATTATCAAATATATTTAAACAAATATGAATCAATACCTATTTCAATCTGAAAGACTTGGCTTTCGTAACTGGACATTAGATGATCTTGATCCATTAGCCGAAATGAACAACGATGATGATGTTATGGAGTTTTTTCCCTTTAAACCTACAAGAGAGGACACTAAAAAGCTTATCCTAAGAATGCAGGAGCAATTTGCAAAAAATGGATTCTGTTATTTTGCGGTAGATCTTTTAGCTTCAAAAGAATTTATCGGATTTATTGGTCTCTGTGAACAGACCTATCTAGAGGATCAACCATCATTTGTAGACATAGGTTGGCGATTAAAAAAAAGCGTTTGGAATAAAGGATATGCGACTGAAGGTGCAAAAATATGTTTAGATTTTGGTTTTAATACAATCGGTTTAGACACCATCTATTCTGTAGCTTCGGAAATTAATCTAAAATCCATTGCTGTAATGAAGAAAATCGGAATGGAAAGAATCAAAACTTTTAAACACCCCAAACTACTGAATGACAAAAGATTAGTACATTGTGCTTTATATCGATCTACTAAAAATTAATAGTAATGCATCACAAAAACAGATTATCACTCGTTATCATTGCTTGTTTAGGTGTTATACTTCAATCTTGCGGGCAACAAAACACAAAACTTAAAAAGACGGTAGCTACAGAATTAGATGCTATTTTTTCTAAGGAATTTCCTTTAGATCAGCCTGGAGCAGCCGTATTGTTAATGAAAGGAGATACTACGCTTTTTGAAAAAGGATATGGTATTTCGGATATTGAAACCAAAGAAAAGATAACACCTACCACCGTTTTTAATACCGGATCCATTTCAAAAACCTTTGTTTCTAATGGAATATTAATACTTCAAGAAAAAGGACTACTATCGGTTGAAGATAGTATTTATAAGTATTTTCAGGATTTTGACACTCCCGAAATTGCTCAAAAAGTCAAAATAAAACATTTACTTTCTCATACATCAGGCTTGCCGGATTTACGAAATGTTCGTGAAAACTATGAGTTTTATATAACTGCCAAAGACACTGCCAATTTTGAGCCTATAAAACGTGCCGATTCTTTACTGTTTGAACCTGGCGAAAAATTCATGTATTCCAACCCTTCCTATAATGGATTAGCATTAATTATTGAGCAAGTAGCCAAACAAAAATGGCAACAATTCATTATCAATAATATTTTTATTCCATCTGGAATGAGTACTAGTAAGATTACAGATGGAGATCATCCAAAAGAAGGAGTAGCTCACGCATATTATAAAGATACTAAAGGTAATTTTCAAGAATATGATTATGGTGAAGTACCCACTTTTGCCGCATCAGGAAATGGTGGCATATGGAGTTCTGTAAGAGAATTAGCCAAATATGAAATCGCCTTAAGAGAAAACACTTTCCTTTCTGGAAAAACAATAGAAAAATCCAGAACAGTTTTTAGTCCAAATAACTGGAAAGATACGATTACACCTAATGTTGGGTATAGTTGGTTTCTGGGAACTGACAGAATCTCTAGTGCTAATTTAGAAAAAGAATATGCTACCAAAATAGTTTCACACACAGGTTCGCAAGGAGGTTTTAGAGCTTTCTTCATTTCATTTCCGGAAAAAGGGATTACTTATATCATGTTAGCCAATCGACCTGTAGATAGTTTTAGTAATATTATAAAAGACAGTTTTACCATATTTCATAAACATGGTTTAATCGAATGAAAAATTCAATATTATGTCAAGAATCAAATATATAGCTGTTTCCTTTGTCTTTTTACTTCTTTCTTGGGATTCCTATTCACAAGAGGAACAACTCCATCAAAAAATCAATCAGGATATGTACGGTAAGTTCTCTGAAGCTTTCCAGAAGTTAGACTTTTCCCTATTTGAATCTATCCATAGTAAAGAAATGATCAGGATATCAGGTAATGGTGGAGAAATAAAGAATGTAAAAGCATACCTAAAAGGATATAAAAAAAGATGGGGTGATCCTAAAACAAAACCCTCTCCTATTAGTTTTAGATTGTTTGAGAGAATAACTTCGGATTCATTGGTGTCTGATCGAGGTATTTATAGAGGCACCTATAAAAACGATAAAGATGAAACAAAACACTTTTACGGACAGTTTCACTTATTGTTACAACTTGAAAACGATTTTTGGAAAATTCTTATAGATTATGATTCTGATGAGAATAATACAATAAATCAAGCGTCCTATGAGAATGCTTTTGCTCTTACGGATTATAAAAAATATTGGAAACGTAAGCAATGATGACTTTTACTGCTACATTTGAAGAATTCTATCGTTAATTAGATTGTATGAAGAAAATAACCGGAAAAATTAGAGTACTATCTATCCTTTCCTTAGTATTACTTAATATTGGATGTGATCAGATTTCTAAAAATGTTGTAAGGAATACAATTGAAAAAAATGAACGAATTGAAGTATTCGAAAATAATTTTGTATTGACCAAAGTAGAAAACAGCGGTGCTGCTTATAGTTTAGGTTCTGATCTGGCACCACTGTTAAAAATTATTCTCTTGCAGGTATTACCAATTATTGTTTTGTTATTCTTGTTAAGGCTTATTCTTATCAATACTAAATATTCTAAAGAAACTGTACTAGGCTTTACCTTTATTATTGGTGGTGGTATTGGAAATCTTTACGATCGTATTGTACACGGTTCTGTTACTGATTTTATGATTATGGATTTGGGTATCATCAAAACCGAAATATTTAATATGGCAGATGTTTCTATTATGATCGGATCTTTTATCATCCTGATCACTGCTCTTTTTAATAGTAAAGGATCATTTTTTAAAGAAGTGAACGCATAATGAAATGGAGTAAAATAATAGTGCTCTAAAATACTACTAAAGAACTTGTTACAACCGTTTTGGTAAATCAGGTCTTTCTGCAATTTAAATTTTATCAGGATCAGTTTTTCTTTCTGAATACAAAAGATATAAGTCTTGGTATTTGCTTTTCAGAAGCATCATCAAACCATTCGTTTATTTCCAGCAATTCAAAGTCATTATGTTCTGCACTGTCAACATAATCAGAAATGTGATGTATAAAAACTTTTAACTCCTCTACTCCGTTTTCAGTCTCGAATTTTGCTTTACTTCCTACATATTGTTTAAAAGGATGCAATTCACTAATAAAGAAAATCCCATTTCCCATCAGCTTCTGATGTGCCTGATAAAAAATATGGTTCAAATCATCAATGTGTTCAAGAGTAAGACTTGAAGTTACCAGGTCTGCGAATTGATTTTCGATTTCCCACTCTTTGTTAAGATCGGCTTTTTTGAATTGAACGTTACTATCGGTTATCTTCTCTTTGGCAATATTTAACATCTCCTGAGAGAAATCGAGTCCGATCACTTGCTCGGCTTTACTTAATAACCAGCCAGTATTCTTTCCAGTTCCACACCCCAGTTCTAACACATATTTAAACTTGTATTTCGATAAAGTATCAATAGTCGCTTTTATATCTAAATCACGAGTCTTATTTTCATTCGTGTCGTATTGCGCAGCCCAAGCGTTATATGCTTTTTCTATACTCATTTCTATTTCTTCTCTATTTTGGTTTTCATATTTTTTTCAGTTTAGTCTTATACTATTCTAGTTCGTGTTCATTATTGATTCTTGCGATTTCAATAGCATCAAATGTATTCTAGAAATTCTTAATATCACTTGTTTCAAATTTGGCATATTGAGAGTCTTGTTAGAAAGATTTGTCTTGCTGATTTAGAGTTCAATAAAGGACTACAACTATCAAAATATAAAATAAAAAGCAGTTATAAATCAAAAGATTAAGAGGAATTCGCTAAAAACTCCACACTTTGGGTTAACCACTCAAACCCAAATTAATTGTAATCATTGTTACGCATCCTTTTTATTCAGTTACATATTCAAAATCAGTATTTCTCATCAGCCAAGTGATTGCTATAGAATATCCGATAATTGGAGAAATACCATAACCTAAGAGCGGTACAGGGAAGTTGCCAAATAAAGTGGATAGTAAAACGACACTAAAATATACCCCTAGGCTTACACAAATTGATTTATTTTTTTCTGTTTTAAAAATAAAAAAAGGTATTGGTAATAGTATTAATGAAAAAACACTGAATATAAACCAGGTTATTCCCATTTCCTTTGTCATTTGAAGAATCTCCTCTACATAATCAACCGATGGTAAATCATCTAAAAAATACCAAGTCCAAACGCTTGCCATTAAAGGTATAGCTAATATGACATATTGTACTTTTTTGGCAACATATTTTTGCAGAATAAAAAGTGATGCCAGTGTAAATGCAGTTACTTTAGAAGCGTCTGGTTGAAATGATAATATTGCAATAATTCCAAACGCTAGTAATGTTATAATCCACCAATTTTTAAAATTCAGATTTTTTTCTAATTCAACTAACAATAGAGGCAATACAATACTACCAATATTTAAATTGATAACGCCAATTGATAGCCACCTGTATACGTTACTAAAACCATTATCAATAAACGTTATAAGTAATAATAGAATACCAACAAGAATAATTATTGAGCTATTTAATTTTAAAAATATCTTTCGAGAAATGATAAAGTATGAGGATATACTTACTAATAATAATACTCCAAAATTTTGCAACCATAAGTTGGAGGAAATGTTATGATGATACATTGTAAAAATTCCTAAAAAGATAGAAGGAATCATAATTATAGTAGGTAGAATAGAACGAAAAATTGTTCTCATATTTTACTTTATTTCAGAAAAGAGTTTCGTTTAAAATGCATGTAACACTTTGTCTATGTGTTAGTTGTGCCCGAAAGGAGCTATTGCTCATATACCATAATGGGTGCTTTTTCTTTTATAAATTTTTCAAATATCGGTTTTTGGTCATAACTGAAAGCCATCGCTCTTGACTGAAAAATCATCAATTTATTTCTAATCCTACAGAAATATGGATTTGTATTGAAATAAACGATAAATCCGGGTTGCATAATTTGATTTAAAGCTTTATCTGCTTGATTTTCAGTTTCAAATTCCCATTGCTCAATTACTCCATCAGAAATCCAATCACTAGCTTCTTTATCTCTGTAAAAATAACCCCAAATATTTTTAACTCCTTTAAATAATTTAAAGTCTAACGAATCAAAATGACTTTTAAAAATGTCTGTGTTATATGTTTTATTCAATTGGGTATTTTCAAAATTAATTGGATAAAAAGGTCTACCATTAAAATACTTTACTTTTTTCCTTTCCAATTCTCCATAAATTCCTACTTTTTTTAGTCGATTAGTGTCCGATACCCATTGAATTTTTTCAATATCAATCACAAATTCCTGAAGTTCCGTGCAAGGAGCATTGCTAATACCCCTTTTTGAAATTGAATCTACTTTTTCTGGTTCAACCTTTTTCGTTAATTCAATTGTGTCCGTTTCTATTTCAACAATAGTTTTTTCAATTCTTTTAGAGGATATAGTATCACTTTTAGCATTGTTTTCAATACAACTCCAAAGTAAAAATGAGATTAGTATCGTTATATTTAATTGTTTCATTTCTAAATTGCACCTAATTTAGCAAATACAAACCGAATAGAAAATCCGTGATGATTTTCGTAAGTAGGCTAAAGTTAGCAATTAATTTTATAAGGCGTTAACTGTAGTTTTTTATATTTCAGTTACTTTTTTCCATTTCTCAATATTCAAACCTTTAATCAAAAGCCATAACATCAATAACAGTTCAGAAATATGGGTGATAATTAGAAAAGGATTTGTCCAAAGAGAAGATTCGAAGTTAGGAATTAGAAACCCTTGAAAAAAATGAATTAAATATCCAAAACACCCAACCATTAAAAATATACCAAGAATTTTCGGCAAGTATTTAGACTGATATATCAGAAGTCCAAGTGGAAACAACCAAAGTCCGAAAAATATCGAGACAATTAATCCACCGTGTTTATGTACTGTTAAAAAAAACATCATTTCTTCGATATCATTGTTGGCTAGAAGAAAAGCGTCAAACTGGTTGAGCTGGTTCAGCATAAAAAGAGGAACAGGAATCAGAGCTAATATTAACATAATCATTGAAAGATTTTTGTTAACAGGTTTAAGAATTCGATACAAATTAAATGCATAAAAAATAAAAACGGTTTCCATTATCAAACTACTTATAAAACCAATACGAAATAATGATTCATAATTTATAAAATTATTTGCAGTTGCAAATTTATCCTCGTAAGATATAAGTTTTGAATTGACAGAGTGGGTGAAGGAACCAGATACAAGTACAATAATTCCAATTAGTCCAGTAATTCTGGTATTTTTTTTTGTTGGTTCCATTTGGTTGCTTATTTGGTCTAAGATTTAGACGAATAAAATAGATATTTGTTACCAAGAAGGATTTTTCTGAAATTACAGCTAACGTTTCTTTTATGTTGCGTTTGCCTGCCGAAAGCGGCATATGCAATATACAAATTGTTGGTGTTTCTTTTTTTACACAATATAGCTAGTTAAATTCCAAAATAAATGAAACATTATTGATGGAATTATGGATTTTGATTTATAGAACAACGTTCCAGATATTATTCCTCCAAATAAAGTTATATAAGATCTGTGAAAGCTAAAATCCATAAAATCATAAAATAAAGAAATGAATGGGATATGAATAAAAGCAAATAAGATTGATGTAAAAATTATTGCCTGATAGGGTTTGTAATTTATTGTTAGGCCATCTTGAATATATTTTCGAAAGAAAAGTTCTTCTGTGACAGGTACTACCAGAATCGAAGCGATTACACTCAAAGATGTTAAATTGTCTAGAGTAAAATGATAATTGAAAAAATCCGTTGAATTTTTTCCATAATAAATAATATTGAGTAACGACTAGAGAAAAACAAATCCAATTCCCAACAATATTGAAAAAATATAGAATTTGCTTTCGGTTTTATCGAAAATTAACAAATCAGAACGTTTAATTAATTTAAAAATTATTATCAAAATTATTAGTGTTATTAGAGTGTTAATCAAATGTGAAGCTTTGAAAACATCAAGATATTGTTCTTTTTCTGGTATTAAAAAAATCCATAATCCAATTAATTCCAAAGAAATAAAATATAGAATGGTTAGTAAGATTGATTTAGGTAAATTCATTTTTATAAATGTACACCAACGGTATTGTATATGAAAAGTAGCGGTTTTTGTACTACGTAATATTCCAATTTGGATTTTATTTCTTAAATGTAGAAAATTGAACTCGATTATACATCAGCCTCTATTTTATATAGGATACGTTGTTGACAATAGCTAGATTCCATTGGGTTTTACAAATCCTTTAATGAATTTAGAGACCAATTTTGTAAAATGTAACATATCTGGTTCACTCCAATAGCGTCCTACTAACTGAATTCCTAAGGGCAATCCTTCTTTCCCTAATCCCAGCGGAATATTCATGGCTGGGTGACCACTTCCATTAAAACAGGCATTAAAAGGCCAAACATAATTAATGTAAGTAACGGCTTTGTCGTTATAATGGATTGGAGTACCGATCTTGCATCTTTTATAGGCCGGTCCAAAACCAATCGGACAAACCAGAAAGTCGAAGTCATCGAAGTGCGTCTCCCATTCTTCTATGATTCGGGCCCTTCGCCCTTTTAGTTCTGAATAATCAGTAAAAGTATCCACGAACTTCCAAAAATCTGTTTTCATTCCTTTCAGAAATCCCCTTCTCAGTGACCACATCATCAAAGGTCTTACGAACCAGGGTACATCCTGAAGGATCATTTGAAAGGAAAGCTTACTGAATACGTCCAATGAACGTTGATGTAAATCATTTCGGAGCGGTGAATGCATCGTTTCTACCCCTTTGCCGTTCAGGAGGGAAACGAAATTTCTTATAGTATCCTTAGTTTGTTGACTGGTCTCATATCCTGGCCAGCTATCTACCCAGCCAACTTTGTAATCCTTCAGCATTTTCTTTTCTGGCTTGCTCCAAGCAATCGGTGGAATTGATCTGTTGCTTTTGTCTGGTCCCTGTAATATGGTCCACAAGAGTTCTAGATCATCGAGTGTTCTCGCCATTGGGCCGGGGACAGCCATTTCAAAAAGGTATCCTCTTGCATTTTTTGGTTTGGGTGAAAGCCCATGCCCAGGGATCGTATTTTCAGTGGGCTTAAGGCCATAAGTGCCACAAAAATTTGAAGGTATCCGAATGGATCCACCCATATCGCCACCGAGTTCAATAGGAACCATCCCCGAGGCTAATGCAGCCGATGCTCCACCTGAACTTCCACCCGGAGAATATTCTGGGTTGTACGGATTCTTACCATCCAGATAGATATCACCACTGATCTGATAGTCCAGAAGATCTTTAGCAACATTGGTTTTTCCAATGATTATAGCACCAGCATCTTTCAATCTTTTCACGACTAAAGCGTCTTCCGGAGCTTCCCAGTCCTTAAAGCGGTTGCTGTTCAGGGTACTCTTGGTACCTTTTACCCAAAACTGTTCTTTTACCGTCATTGGAACACCATGTAAAGGCCCCCTAAATTTACCTGCCTCAGCCTCTCTATCGCAGGCCTCTGCTTCTTTTACCGCTTGCTCCTCTAACAGTACTACGATGGCACCGATCCTTGGGTTATGTTTATGAATAT
The DNA here is from genome assembly GCF_042684305.1 of Aquimarina rubra. Lineage (NCBI taxonomy): Bacteria > Pseudomonadati > Bacteroidota > Flavobacteriia > Flavobacteriales > Flavobacteriaceae > Aquimarina > Aquimarina rubra. The sequence goes on from NZ_JBHULE010000022.1 coordinate 128,830, forward strand.
GTTCAAGATGTGATTGCAAAATAGCAGATGAGGTAGCCTCCCTATTTCGAATCAGACTTGCCAGTTCAGAAGCAGATTTAAATAAATAGTTATTCATTTATTCTTAATTATTGCCACGTCTCTTGTATGGTGCGTTGCGGGAAATCCAACTACGATTTTCCGCCGTAACCGAAAGATAACTAATTGCAATGAATCCAATTAGGAATTCAACTGCAATGAGCCATACGCGTTGTTTGTAACGATATTTTATTCAGCTAATATGCCTTTTTTTACACTATCATTCAAAATGTTTTTGGTGAAATCCCATAATTTTTCGGAACCTTTTTTTATAACTTTTTTCTTTTCAAAAACCGTCTTGTAGTTAACTTCAAATTCTTTCCAAGTTCCTCCGTTATTTGAAGCATTTTGCAAAATTGGTTCGAGATTATCCACTGATTTTGCGAATTTTGCCTCGTTAGAAGTTCCGTTCTCAAATTCAGACCAAACTTCAATAAATTCGGTTGCTTGCTTTTCTGGAAGGATACCAAATATTCTTTCCGCACACTTCTTCTCTTCTTCGGTATTATCGTGACTTTTTTCCTTGTCATACAAAAAGGTGTCTCCGGCGTCAATCTCCACTATATCGTGTATCAGTACCATTTTGATAACTTTCAATAAATCAATTTTATTGTCTGAATATTCACTTAAAACTACAGCCATCATAGCTAAATGCCAACTATGTTCAGCATCGTTTTCTTTTCTATCACTATTGAAAAGTTTAGTCTTACGTTGTATGTATTTGATTTTGTCAATTTCTTTAATGAACTCTATTTGCTTTAATAAATCTTCTGTAATCATTTAAATCTGTTGCTTTTTTGTATGTGCCCAACACTGTTGTATACTGTATTAACTTTTGTCAGATATACTTTTGATTTTTCCGTTTTCAAATTCAAACTCTGACTTTCCTTTTAGTTCTAATGTGTCTCCTGACTTCATTCCGTTTGGTAAATCAATTGCCAATACTGCTTTGTAATCAATATTAATAGAAACTTTCGAATTATTAAAATTCCAGGCAGTTATAGTTTGTTTCCTTTCTTTGAAATATTGCTTTGCTGATTTTGCTTGTTTTTTGAATTCATTTATTCCTTCAGTTCTTAAATCAACATTGCCATTAGAAATATTTTCGAATACAGTATTATCATTCAGGTTTTTTACCATTCCATTAATGTCAAAATTGTTGTATGAGTCTACATAACTTTCAATTATTTTTTTCTGATGTTCTTTCATAGTGCTTTTATATTGACAACTCAAAGTTAGAATTAGTAATAAAGTTAGCTTTAGATATTTCATTTCGGTATTTCTAATATTGTTGCCAAAGTCTCGGCTAAACGGCCTAGCCATATTTTTATAGCTATCAACATTTTAACCTATGTTGTGCTTTCGTTTTCTTATTTTTTCAGACAATTTTACCCAACGATTTTGACGATGTCTATAAAATATTTTTGCCCACATCACAATTATCGGAGTCAAAATACCGCCATATACCTCAACCTTATCTTCATACAGTATTTTATCTCCGTGTTCAATCTTTTTCATTGATATTTTGTGATTCCATACTTTCGCTGTTTTATCATATTCATTTGTAATAAGAGTATGATTTTCGTTATCTATTTTTATGAATTTCAGAACGTGAATTCCTCCGAGCGGTAAAAAGCCAAAAAATAACATTCGTGTTTTAACTTCCATACCTTCCTTCCAAGTGTCTGGAAAATTTTTATTAACTGGAACAAATCTTATCAATCCCTTCGCAACGTATTGAAGCAAATCACTCGTTTTGACTTTCTGCCACGCTTCCTCTATATTTATCGGCATCTCTTTTTTTATAGTTATCGCTTTTCCTTTTACAATTTTTCCCTCGTAAAAAAGCTCAGTATCATCTATCAAATTATTCATAACACGAGTTCTTTTCGTTGTTCTATTTTTTATTTTTCTAATGTCACGTCCTAAAATACGGCTACAGTTATTAATAAAATTTAAGCGGCATTAAGATGCATGTAATTAGGTGTTTTATTAATTTAGATGAGTTTTTATCAGAATTAGTTTTTAATTCTCGTATTAAGATTTTTTATGATTTCATCAAAACCGGTCCATCGAGGTGCAAAACTTTTATTATCAGTTATTTCTATAAACCCACTTGCCATATTAATTTTTACTTTTTATGTATTCATTAGAAGCAAGTTCAATCCACTTATCAGAACTTAAAGTAAATTCATTTTTCAATTTATCCGATCCTTTACTCATTACAAAATTAATTAGGACGTGACTCCTTCTTTTATATTCTGTAAGTCTTTCTTTGTCTGTATTATAATTGTGGGATATCTCTGAGTAATGATTGTTTAGTGCCTCTGCATTAAATTTTATTGTTTCCAGAGAGCCCCAAATATTTTCATTCATTTTTTTTGAATAATAAGAGTCCGGAAACCATAATTCAAGAATATCATATAACGAATATTCATATCCATCATTTAAGTTAATAAGAGACAATTCCACAGCTCCATGATCACAGAAGAAATATAATTCCCAAACTCGATTTCTGTATCGAACACAATGATCTTCTTCTTTTTCAATTAATTCAAAGTTATTTTCCTCCGCAAAGATTTGCATTTCTAACTCTACTTGTTCAGGAAACTCTTTATAACTATACATTGGTTCCTCAATTATTGCTAACAGTTTTGTGTATGATTTAGTTGCCTATTTAGCACTTTACTTTGCAAGTACACAACAAGCTGAAAATCCTCAAGGATCTTAAGCAGTTGGTGAGAACAAGTAATTACTTACAGCCATTGTTATTCGCTGTTATTTTTCTTTTGATTCGTATAGATATTCACTTGCTTTTCGGCTCATTTCCTTATAATCGTGTCCTACATTTGGAACAATTACTAATTTCCAATTAAATTCCAAATTTGATTCAAATGCTATTTTTTTTGATTCATTATAAAAATATATTCCTCTTTCCAATCGATGAAGTCCTTGCTTGTCAACTTCAGGTGAGCGCCTCAAATCCCCCCTTGTTTCATTGGCATCATCTTTTTTTCCTAGAAAAATCACAAGATTCTTGCTGAAATCTAATCTATTAGATGATTCTTGAATGTTTCGAATTCCATAAGGAAATGTATCCGAAATTGTTGGGATTGTGTACCAACCAGAGTTTGAAGCAAGAATTCGGTCAGCTTTATTATTGGGTTTGAATATTGCAAGTCTATGTAGTATTTGTCCGCCAGCTGAATGCCCAAACATATCATATTTGTTGGCAGTTAAATTCAGATTCGATTTTATAGTGTTAAAAATTCTATCAAAATCTTCAAATATCCATTGTTCTTTGTTTTGATTAATTTTGAATGTTTCGTTTTGAACGTCTACATCATAAATCATTCCCCCAAGATTGTAGCTCCAAAACTGAGGATAATGTTTTTCCGAATATTCGGGTGAAATAACTAATAAACCATATTTTTCAGATGCTTCTTTCCAAGCATTTCGATAGTCTTTTCCATTTCTTCCGGCACCAGGTAAAATAAAAATGACCTTTGAATCCTTTGTGAATTTTTTTGGTTTGTGATAATGAAGCAATATAGTATTCGATTTCTCATAACCACCCTCTATCAAAAATTTCCCCGAACCATCTTGGATATTGATGTCATTTACAACCATATTCAAATCAGCTTCCAATTCTGACTTTAAAACAAGTTCCATTTTACAATTCGGGCAGGTTCCAGCTTTTGAAAAAGTTAATTTGTCACATTCCAAATCGCAAGGTGGACAAACGTAATTACCCTTTTCATTTTGACAAGATGCTATCAAAATCATAAAAAAAAGAAGCATAATTTTTGATTTCATATATGTTTATTTAATTGCGCATAACCTCAAATATATGAATCGGAGCAAGGCAAATACCCCTGAACCAATTGATTTATCTGCGCATTTTTATTTCTTAATCAATTTATAAAAATTTAGCGCCACTGCAAAAAGGAAATGACTTTTCGATCTAGCATTAAACTTTGCTCAGGTTTTACATATAATGTTGTTTGCAGTGATTTTTCCACTTTATATATCAATTCATAATCGTGAGCTGTTACCAACATTGGGATTTCTGTCCAATCTTTATTCTTATTTTCAATGAATGTATGTTTAAATAACTCTTGAAGTTTTAGAATAATAATGAGTTCACATATTTCCATTGATTTCTTTTCGTTTTCATCTTTTTTTTCAGAATTCTCCATATAGTTTTTAAATGCACTTTGAAGCTCTTCAAAACCTGTTATTGTCAAACTATTTTCAGAGTCAAATTCAAAATCACAAAGCCAATCTAAATCTTCGAGGTCAATTCCGTTATAAAAGTCAAATGCAAATAAATCAATAAACCATAAGTCATAATTGATACTAAACCCATTCATTTCACAATAAACTGCTTGTAAATTCCTGTTTGGATTAAATTCAATTTCTTTCTCTTTTTTACCAAATATTTTTTTAAGGAAACCATCTTTTTTTTGTTTAGGCTTCTTTTTAAAATAATTGGAAGCAGAACTATTAAAACTCTCCAAATAAATCGCCAAATTAGGTTTTAGGTGCAATAGGTTTTTATTTAGTACTTTATGAAATTCAGTAGTTGGAAGTTCATTCAATTTACTTTCAGATAGTTCAATTGCTCTTTCAAGTTTATTTTCTTGAAGTAATTCCGATAATTTGTCTAATAATTCAAAGTTCATATTTTTTTATGAGGTCGGCTTTAATTGCACATAACGTTTAATATATGGCAAGTTAGGCAGAAAACAAGCGATTACTTTAGGTATAGCCACAAGCCAAATCTTTTTTATTATGTTTTAATTTTTCTCTTTTAATACCAAATCAAAAGATTTGGCGACTTAGCAAATAGACAACAACTTTTCAGATAAACACTAATTGCCCAATTTGCTATATATAGTGTTATGTACTTTTACTTCTTCTAAAACATTATTCCACAATCATATTCCATCAGCACAGTTTTTTTATATTCCTTTAAGATATGAGGCCATTTCTTGGTTATACTAAATTTTCTCTCAATAAATCCATCCCAAGGTCCTAACGTAACGATTCTTATACTTACAGAATCTTTGTGGTGTATTTTTATTTCAGGTAAAGGGTCAATTGATAAAGCTTGAGACTTTTCCTTACTTGAAAATTTATAATAAAAATCATCTTCTAATTCAGTCAATTCTTTTATTCTTTCCTTAGAAGTAATCAAATCAAGCTGTCCATAATTGGAATGCCAAAACTGACAGTAGTTATCCCCTAGTAGTGCGAAAATCAAAAATTGAAAGTACCCAGAATCCGATTTTATTTGAATTGGGGTTAAGTAATCAACAGAGTCTTGATAGTCAAATAGCTTTTCAGATACATTCCAGTCTGTAATTTGCCCATCAAGTTCCTTAACAGATTTTGATAGTTCGTCCTTAATTTTCATTGCGAGCGAATCGTTTCTTTCAAATGCCAATATTAAGGGTCTACCAGCATCTCCAAAATGTCTGTAATGAGATTCAAGAGACCAATTCGAATCAATTGTAAGTTGGTCAAAGTAATTGAGATAACTTTCAAAGTCTAAGTTACAATAATAAGTACTATCTTTTTTCTCAAGTTTGAGGCCAGCAAGGTTTTGTAATTGAACTAAACCGTCAATAAACTTTTCATAATCATTGGCAGGTTGTCGTTTTTCTTTTTGAGTGCACGACAAACCAGATACTAAAATGGTTAATATTAATATGGTTTTAAGTCTATCCATTATTGTGCATAACGCCAAATATATGAATCGGAGCAAGGCAAGAAAGCCTGAACCAATCGATTTATCTGCGCATTTTTATTTCTTGTTTAATTTATAAAAATTTAGCGCCACAGCAAAAAGGAAATGACCTTTCGATCTAGCACTAAATTGCTCTGATTTCATATATAATGTTACCAGGTTTTTTTTAAGACCTTATTAGTCAATATTACCAGATAACATTTTCAGTGTACACTTTTCCAATATATTCATTAAAGTCTCTAATTTTTAATTTCGATTCGGTTATAATATTGAACTTCCAAATAGCAGAGTGATCACTCCAAGGATCAGTCAATATTTCCACTTCATTTTCCCCAGTTTGCCTCATACTATGAGTCCATTTCAGATCTTCGTCTTCTAATTCAGTAAGTTTTTCGTTTTTCCAGAGTATTATTTTTTCACCGCCAGCAATTAACCATTCATTAGATAATCCAATTAAACCACAAGTAGCTTCACCATAGATTGAAGTCCTCCACAGTTCTCTATTACTATCTTTTTCAAAAAGGAAAACATCTTCATATTCTTTAAAAAGAACATACAAATCTGTTTCATCTATTGGTTTTATATCCATTTTGTTTTATTGCTGGTAACGTTTCTTGTATGTTGCGTTTGCTTGTCGAAGGGAGCATATGCAATATACAAATTGTTGTAGAGCGTTTTAATTTTTAATTATTAATACGTATCCGCTTACTTTAATAGCTTCATTTAAAAAGAATTTTAAATTGATGAATACTTCTTTAATATTTCCTTTATTATAATCAATTTGAGTTATTTTATATACCCCAAGTTCTTCCATCTGTTCAAAATCATAGTGTTTCATTAGATCACTAAATTCAATTTTCTCAATTAATTTAGCTTTTTCTATTAAAATTTCTTTGCTCCAATATTTTAAAGTTTGGCCTTGACCTCCCACGGATTGTTTAAACTCTATACCTTCATTAAAGAAAGAATAGTTATAGTCGGTTATATATCTTGAGATTAGATAATCCAAAGCGTCATAACTCCTATTAGAGTCAAAGTAGTATTTATAATCAAATTTATTGTTCGGATAATACTGTAATAATGTTCGAGCATCTTTTTTAAATTCTATCCAATCAGGATGTCCAAAATCATAAAAATCAGCTTTAAATGCACTTGGTAAAGAAAATATGATACTGGGATATTCAGATTCACTTTTTTCAATTGCTTTAGAAAAGATATTTTTCATCTCAATTGGCACAGCTGTCATTGATAAATCTAATCCCATTATTTATTCTTTATGCTCTACAACGGTAAATATAACAAACGTTGCTGACCCGAAGGGGGCTGCAATGTTTTGTTATATGGTGTTAGATTGTTTTTTTATATTCTTCTATTATTTCATCATTCGAACGATACCACCCTAATCTTACAGAATCAAATTCATCTTTTCCTTCGTGTCTATACACTCCAATTGTTTTCAGAGTTTCATTTATCGAATCTTCTACAAGAACTGCTCCTGGTCGTACTTTAGGATTTTCAATTCCGTCAAATGAGATTAGGGGACCGATAATTCTTTCTCCGTTATACCAAGCTTCTGATATTTGGACACCTGGTCCTCCAAAGTAATCAGTCTCAATATAGGCGCATTTCCCCTTGAACGACAATTCTTTTAAAATTTTACGCGTTTCTTTGGTCAATTCTTCATATGGTTCCAGTACAGAATCAGAATAATTAGGTCCATATTTATTTTGAAATGGAATCAAATGATAATTTCCAACCAAAATTAAATTTGGAAGTTCTCCATCATATTTAAAACTTGTTATTATCCCATTTATCGTATGTGCCATTTCAATTCAATCTAACGTTTAGTATATGTGTCGTAGCAAGGCAAAATGTTACCTTATCGTTGACACATCTGCGCAAACTTTACCTTATTATGATATTTTTACTAGTCTTGCGCTTTCCTAAATATACACAAACCATTTG
>NZ_JBHULE010000023.1:0-1051 GCF_042684305.1 Aquimarina rubra
AACGTTAAATATATGGCAAGTTGGGCAGAAAATAAGCGATTACTTTCGGTTTAGCCACAAGCCAAATGTTTTGTATTTTGTTTTAATTTTTCTCTTTTAATACCAAATCAAAAGATTTGGCGACTTTGCAAATAGAGAACAACCTTTCGGTTAAAAACTAATCGCCCTATTTGCTATATATATTGTTGTAGTGCGTTTTTATTTTTTGACCTCAAATCCATTTTCGTTGAAATCGAGGTTTATTTGTCCAATTCCGTCTTTAGAATTCCAATTATTTTCAATTGCTTTTTTTATAGCTTTAGATATGAACTCAGGAGGAATGTGAGATATCTCTATATTCTTTTTGTCTTTCAATCGTTTGTTAATCAATTTAAGAAGACATTGATGCTCAAACTCAACAAGAATTTTATTCATTTTCCTGTTGTAAGGTCTAATCTCAATGTTATTGTCATATTCCCATCGAAATTTTTCATCCCCATATGTTAGCCATCCGTTTAACATTATATTATTACATTTTTCTCAACCAATTCTTCTTCTTTTATTTCCACAAGCTACACATAATTTAGCTTTTGGAGTTCTGTATGGTTTTCCACATTTCTCGCAATCAGGTCCAATTTGTTCAAGTGAATGATGCATTATTGAATTCGGCTCAGTTTCTCCGAATCCGGTCAAGTTATTATAGTATTCTAGTAATTCTTTGAACCTTTCTTGCCTGTCTTTTTTCAAGTTTTTAAATCCTTTTCCATAAAGTTTGTAGGCAACTGCAAATTCTTCTTTGTTAAGCATAGGAACTTCCATCTTACATCTCCAGCAATATTTAATTTCCATCGATTTATGTTCTGCTTTTTAAGAATTCAGAGGTTTGTCCATTCCAACCACATTTAACACATCTTTCGCCCTCAAATTTGTGTTCACAATTTGGGTATCCGTAAAGTTTATGAGCACAATCAGGACAAATTGCAATCATTTCTGAATTATTTTTAAAGTATTCAGATTCACATTCAACGCATATTTTAGTTTCTTGATTCATTTTTCGATGCACTACAACGTT
>NZ_JBHULE010000024.1:0-950 GCF_042684305.1 Aquimarina rubra
AACGTTGCATGTAAAATGCGTTTTAATGCATTTTTACATCTTGTTAGCGGTAGTTCATTTTATTTACCACATTTTTTTTCAAATGATTCTTTGTCGAAAAAAACATATTTTTCTATGCTCTTAAAAAAAACTTTTATTGTAGTTTTTTCGTCTATTAACCATTTGCCGTTACTGTCTTTTATACATTTATAGTTGTCATAAGTTCCTGCCCAGATAGCCCAATTTTCAGCAATAGAGTGAATCTTTTTAAGTTCTAAAATCAACTTACTCATTTTTGTTTTTTCTGAAAACTCTGTAAACTCATTGTGTCTTGACATATCATCTCCCATGCAAACACTATCTCTGTCCGATTCTATTACAACTCTTTTATTATTGAACAAATTCCACATAATTAATCTAATAGTCCAAGTTTTTTCCAGCTTTCAATTTCTTGTTTTAACATATTTAAGAGATATTCACTAAAAGATTTTGCCCAAACAGTTGGTCCTTCTTTTAACCATTTGTCTTGTTCAACAAAAATATATACAGGAGGATTTTCACCTTCATCGACTTTTAAGAATTCTATAGCATAACCTTGGTGACTCATAAATAGAATTGAGTTTTCTAATATTTTTTTACCATCAAAATTATTTCTATTTAGTAGGTCTATTCCAACATCTTTAAAAGTGTGGTCTTGAGGTACAATATTTTCTTCTTTCCAACCTTCATAAGCTTCTCCCGATAAAAATGGATAATAATAATCAGTTCCTCTAAGAATTTTACCTCCACTTTTACCAAACCATCCTAAAAACTCTTTAAAGGCTTCAGGGATTTTTTCGTTTAGTATAGATTCTAAATTATCAATTTCTTGTTCAGAACAACCTCTAAATTCAGAAGTTATTTGAGGATAATCTTTTAAAAAGTTTTTAGATTCTTCTAGATACATTTATTTTTCGTAATTACCGCTAACG
>NZ_JBHULE010000025.1:0-664 GCF_042684305.1 Aquimarina rubra
AACGTTGTAGCCAATTAAACTGAATGCGAAAAACAGTCGAATTTATAGAAGATAGAATTAAGTGGAGAGCTTCTCAACATAATCTGCCGAATAAAACTGTATTTTTATTTGAGAACTTGACTGACGAAGTCAAAATGAAATACTTAAATCATTTTGACGAAAAAGATAGCGGAAAAATAATCTTACTATTTACGGATTCGAAGAATAATTGGACAGCATTGGGAACAAAAAGAATTATTGGGTATGACGGAACAAAACTCAACTCTGTAAAATTAGATGCAATTGAAGATGTGGATTCTAAAAATCGGAAAGAATATTTCGAAAAAGCAGAAGCTGGTGAAACTAAACTCAAAAAAATTAAAAAACGCAACGAACGCGAATTATTAGTTACTGAATTTGACGGAAAAGAAACGATTTTTATTACGAAAAAAGGAAGTGACTTATTCTCTCTCTGGAATATTATGATTATGATAACGAGATTAAATAAATAAACTGGCCACAACAACATATATGTGATCATAGCAGCTTAGTGATGAATCGAATGGTTGTTGTATTTTTGGTAAAGCGCAATGCTTGCTGAAAGTAAAAATTAGCAACCAATGCACAGAAATATCGAAAATCAGGGTAACATTTTGCTCTGCTACGACACATATATTAAACGTTG
>NZ_JBHULE010000026.1:0-12666 GCF_042684305.1 Aquimarina rubra
AAAGTACTTGAGCATATCCTTTTACCAAAGGCTTTGTCCGACCTGCTTATCAGAAGAAAACTTCCATAATCCTCGCGTACTCCTCCGAAAAAATTGTCCACTCGAAATGAACTATTGCATACAACGCTAAATATATGAATCGGAGCAAGGCAAACATACCTGAGCCAATCGATTTATCAGCGCATTTTTATTTCTTGTTCAATTTATAAAAATCTAGCGCCATTGCAAAAGGAAACAACCTTCGATTGGCACCAAACTTTGCTCTGATTTTATATATGATGTTATAACTATTTCACTTTCATTTCCTTTAGATCCATAGTAATTATTCTGCCAATCATTAAGATTTCAATTCCAATTACAGCTATGAAAAATATTGGGATATGACCTCCGTTGATGTTGAATTGAATGGAAAAAAACAAATAGCAGGTCAAAATCAGTCCACTGATTAAATTTAGAATAAAAGATAAAATTCCGATAATTTTGGAATATTTTTCGCGCATTGAAATTCCGTTTATGATTGCTGTCAGAATAAATACTAGCGCTCCATAAATTATCAAAGCTGTTTCTTTATTTTTAATTGATATTCCGTGAGAACCTGCTCCAAGTAGGACTAATCCAACAAAGGATGAGATTATCAATAGAATTATTAATATCGGTCTTATATTTTTTTTTGTATTCAAACTTTGATTTGATTTTTTTTACTCTCCAAAGGCTATTTGGATAATTGCTTTATGAGTTAAATGTCAATTAGTTATAACGTGTTCGTGTATGGCTTGTTGCGGAAAATCAGTATGATTTTCCGATTAAGGAAACAAGATAGCAAATTGCGCAAGAATTTCCGAGTAGGAAATTCAGAAGCAATGAGCTATACACGTTGTTGCCACACGTTTTTTATTCAATTACTTTATAGAATCCAAATTGTTTAATTCCGTCATCAGAGAATTTTAGTATTTCTGTTGTTATTGGATATCCAGATTTTTTGAATTCGTCGACTACTACAGGTCCAATTCTTTTAGAGAAAAACTTAAAATCTTCTTCCGAAAATATATAGCAAAAATCTCGGACAGGAATAACAGCATAAAACGGATAACCAAAATCAGCTTTAACCTTTTCTTTCATCGAAGGTGCTAATAAAAGTGCACTTTTTAAATTGGTATATTCCGATTCTATCATTCCAAGTTTTCTATTTTCTATTGTGTCAAATTTTATTTGTGATTCTTCCAATATTCGGTCAGCATTTTTTAGAGCTTGATTTTCCAAATCAGATTCGCTTATATTCCATTTCTCAAGGGCAGCTCCAGAAATCCAAGTAAATCTGTCATTCTCACTATGCAGATAAACCTTATTGGTTTTGTCTGTAACTTTTGCATTTATGAAATCTTTGAAATCAAAATCATTTGGATAGAGAGAAATAAAAATATTTTCTTTTGCGTCATTCCAATTTTCGGGAATATCGATAGAATAATCGACTAATGTTTTTACTAAATCAGAAATATGAGTTGTGTCTTTATCTCGCTCATAATTTCGTCTCACGTTGTCCAAACTAACCTGCAACGTTATTTCTCCTTTTGAAATGTAAATCAATTCTGTTTTGTCAACCGAGTCAATTTTCATTCCCTCTCTTTCAATTTGGGTTTTGAACTCATCGAATACAAAATCCTCTTTTGGGTTCTGACAGCCAAAAAGTCCGCTTAATATTGTCAAAATTATGATGTAATTACTGTGTTTCATTAAATGTGTGGCAACGTTTAGCTATGCGTAGTGCGGTAGCAAAAAATCACTGGTTTTCAAACTAGCACTTAGCCAAAGTTTATGTTTTGTTTTTATATTTTCTAAAATACTAAATTTAATACTTTGGCGACAAACCAAATAGACAATAACCTTTCGAACAAACACAAACCCCGCATTATCGCATAGGTGTTGTTACCCAATGTTTATTTTTCATATCCGTGTTTCTTTTTCCAGTCAGATATTTCAATTTCTTCTTCGGGAGAAAGCTTTAACCTTTCTTTTTCAGATGCATTAAATCCGTAAACAAAAATTCCTATCCAAAATAAAGTTCCAGTCAAAAGTAAAATAAGTCGTTGTTTGAATTTTAGTTTAAAGTTTTCATTCCGCAATTCGATAAGATCTTTACCGACAGTCCACTTACCAACAAGAATAAATGGAGCAACCGCAAAAATGTATAACATTCTTAGAATAGAGTATCCTTCCGATTTATTTTGTTCTAAAGTATTTTCCAGTTCAACAATATAATCATCTGCTTCTTTTTCCCACTTAGAAATTACTTTTTCTTGCTCTTTTTTAGAAACATTTCTTTTTTCAAGTTCCTGTTTTGATTGCCGAATAGCTTCTTCATTCCAATGCTCTTTTCCCGAGTATACAATTTCAATTAATTCCTCAGTTTTACGTTCAGATATTGGTGGAGTGAATTCAGTCATTTATAATATTGGGTAACGTTTAATGTATGGTTTGTAGCGGACAAGCACACAGTAAATGTTCCGTCACAGCCCAAAGTTAATAAACCAACGTGAAATTCCGTTAGGAATTTCCGCCGCTATGAATCATACATCTTGTTATGCACTGGCCTTTTTTATTCAGCCGTTACTTTGCAAACTTACCTAAGCAAAGCGATGATTGCTTACGAAACTATTTGCGTAATATTTTTTCAATTCCCGCGATCGCTTTACGACTTTGGGTTTAGCGATTACCAACACAAAATAGCGATGACCTTTATTCCGTCCGATGCTGATAGGGGAGAATCTTTGTGTTAGAAATTACCTTTATAAAAACACTCCGGTCTTTGACCATTATCCCGTCCGATTATTCATTCTGCTTTTCAGATTCCACATGCTTGTGCATAACGTTTAATATATGTGTCGTAGCAGGGCAAAATGTTACCCTGATTTTCGATATTTCTGCGCATTGGTTGCTAATTTTTTCATTCTGCAAGCATTGCGCCACTGCAAAAATACACAGACTTTTCGATTTGTTCCCTAACTGCTATGATCACATATATAGTGTTATGGCACGTACCACTTTTCCAAGCCAGAACTTAGTAAACAAGCCGCAGTAAAGTGATATCAGATTGCGAATTGCTCCGTATTATTTTTCATAATCTCCAGCGATCACTTTGCTGCCTTTGGATATATCACTTACCAAACTAAAAAATCACAAACCCTTTTTCTGTCAAAATTATCGTGATAAACCAAAAAAAAGCGATTTTTCAGCACGTTTTGCTCCGAAACACTTCTTTTGAGTGATTTTTTCATCGCTTTTTTACTTTCGATCAAATACAAACCACTGCAAAAACTCTCAGTTCAAACGTTCGAGGCTCGTCCGCAGACAGGTTCAGATTGCGTTTTGCTTTTCAGATAACAAGTATGTGCCCTAACGTTTAATATATGTGTCGTGGCAGGGCAAATTGTTACCTCGCTTTTCGATTTTTCTGCGCATTGGTTGCTAACTTTTACTTTTTGCAAGCATTGTGCCTTACCAAAAATATAACAACCATTCGATTTGTCACTTTGCTGCTATGATCACATATATGTTGTTAGACTATGTTTATTTTATAAAGCCTTCATTTTTCATAATTCCGAGTGCTTTTTCAGTTTCTTTAGTTCCGTCATTTAAAGATCCGGGAAGCATAATTAGTCGACTTTTAATTTTTCCGTTATTTTGCTCAAAATCAACCTTAAAATAACTTCTTGTTAGACCTTTTTTTGCAGATTTAAATTCTACATTTTTAATTTTATTCCTTTCAATAATTGGAGTTGCTGATAATTTCAAACTTTTCACAATCGAGTAAGATAAGAAAACTCCAATTCCAATATATATAGAAAAGAATATCCAGTTTTCATTTTTAAAATCTCGATATCCATTATAGAAAACTATAGCCGAAACAATTCCGTATCCAATTAAATGTTTATAGATATTATTTCCAGATACCGATTCCGACACATTTCCAACAATTCCATCACGAGTAAGAACAATTTTGTCGGTTAGAATATGACAAAATCCGGTTTTAGTTTTAAATTTCAATTCAGTATCCATAATGTAGTCTAACGTTTAATATATGTGTCGTAGCAGGGCAAAATGTTACCCTGTTTTTCGATATTTCTGCACATTGGTTGCTAATTTTTACTTTTTGCAAGCATTGCGCCACTGTAAAAATACACAGACTTTTCGAATCATCACTTAACTGCTATGATCACATATATGGTGTTAGCATATGTTTATTAAAACTTCATATTTTTAATTTCCCCGTTTAGATATTCAAGACTAATATATTCTAGATTTTCATTATCATCATCAATTGGGTCAAAACAAATTTCAAATTGTGGTCTTTGACCTTCTAAAGGAAAAACAGCTGATAAATAATATTCATCATGCCATTTATTTACTATTAACTTTTTGTCAGAAGGTTTATTCAAGTTTATTTTTTTGACTTCTGAGTCCATTTTAGTATAAAGGTCAGGTAAATTTGTTATTATATTTTTTAACTCTTCTAATTGGTTAATATTTGGGGTTTTGAAATTTCCTTCTAAGATTATTTGAGTTTCTTCTTTCCCATTTGACATCAAGTAATCTAAATACCAGGTATATTCTTTATTTGGGTTCTCCTTTTTAATTCTTTGACTAACTATTTCTCCAAAGAATTCATCAGTTATTTTCCTTTTTTTTCCAAATATAGAATCTAATATTTTCATTAATAATTTCGATGGGTATGATTATTTAATATATGCTAACGCCAAATATATGAATCGGAGCAATGCAAGCAAGCCTGAACCAATCGATCTATCCCAGCATTTTTATTTCTTGTTTAATTTATAAAAATCTAGCGCCACTGCAAAAGGAAATGACCTTTCGACCCGGAACTAAATTTTGCTCTGATTTCATATATAATGTTAGCGCCAGTATTTTAATTCAGTTTTCTTAACTTTAATAAACTTCGTAGAATCAGTATTAAAGAAATATCTACTATAGAATTTCTTTCCATATTGATTTTCATATTCCAGTAATAACATTAAATCCTTAAAATCCGAAGGTATATTAGTGTAATGCGATTCAAATTCTGCATCTGTAGATTCTATTGTTTTAATAAATTGGAATGGAATTATTTCTTCTTGATGCGATTTTAATGATTTTTGAGGATTGATTTCTTTATTAAATGATAAATTCATCAAATTTCTATGTTGAAGCATTTTAACCGTAAAAGCATTAATTTCTGAGTTGTTTCTTATTGTTAAATCAAATCTCCACTCAAGACGATAAATTTTAATCACCTCAGGTCTGTTAACGGGCTTTGTTCTGTCCGTATCTGGATGATATCTAATGAATTTTGATAATTTGGTAAATCCTTCATTTGAGCTTATCTCGATAACTAATTTTGGCCTTTTTACGAAATATGCCTCGTATCTTGGATATAAGAAATATATCAGACCTCCTAATAAAATGAAAAATGAAATTATGTATCCTACTGTCATATTTTTTATTGGTGCTAACGTTTAATATATGTGTCGTAGCAGGGCGAAACGTTACCTTGTTTTTCGATTTTTCTGCGCATTGGTTGCTAACTTTTTCATTCTGCAAGCATTGCGCCTTACCAAATATACAACAACCTTTCGATTTATGACTTAACTGCTATGATCACATATATGTTGTTGTACAACGTTTAATTATACTTTTCTATCGCTTTCTTTAAGGATTCTAAAATCAATTTTTGAGTATTTAGATCTTCCGTTTCCGTTTTGTCCAATTTTTTAGAGATTTTATTAAGTTCTATTCCGTCATTGATTGGATTTCGAAGTTGAGTAAGTACAAATTCCAATATTTCCTTTTTCTTCGAAACTCTACTTAAAAAAGCTACAAATTTCTTGGGGTTTGATTTGAGAGTTTTAAAAATCAATTCATTGTTGAATTCTCTATACTCAATGTTGTTTGAACATTTAGGATTCATATTCGCAAAGAAAACAGCAAAATTTTGGTCATTTAACTCAATATTTTGCTTAATCAGAGAATCAATCTTTATAAGAGTAGTTATTTCACAATTTGGTTGGGTATTTACTTTTTTCTCCGCAGTACTATCCGTCGAATTTTCAATAACCATTTGTATCTCAGAAATAATACTATCGTTTTGTTCTAGTTTTTCTTGCATTTCCTTTCCTTTTTCCTCCATTTTCTCTAATTCGTTTTGGAGGGACTCTACTGCTTTTGAGTTTTTTTGGTCAGTTTTACAGGAGCATAGAAAAATTAGTAAACTATAGGTGAAAATTTGTTTCATAATGTTGTACAACGTTTAATATATGTGTCGTAGCAGAGCAAAATACTACCCTATTTTCGACAAAAACTGCGCATTGATTGCTACTTTTTTCGTTTTGCAAGCATTGCGCTATTGCAAAAATACACAGACTTTTCGAATCATGACTTAACTGCTATGAACACATATATAGTGTTATGGCACGTACCACTTTTCCAAGCCTGAACTTAGTAAACAAGCCGCAGTAAAGTGATATCAGATTGCGCCTGCCTGCCTCTGGCAGGAATTGCTCCGTATTATTTTTCTTAATCTCCAGCGATCACTTTGCTGCCTTTGGATTTATCACTTACCAAACCAAAAAATCACAAATCCTTTTTCCGTCAAAATTATCGAAATGAGCCAAAAAAGCGATTTTTCGGCACGTTACTACTCCGAAATACTTCTTTTGAGTGGTTTTTTTATCGCTTTTTTACTTTGGATCGGATACAAACCACTGCAAAAATTCTCAGTTCATACGATCGAGGTTCGTCCGCAGACAGGTTCAGATTGCGTTTTGCTTTTCAGATTCTGAGTATGTGCCCTAACGTTTAATATATGTGTCGTAGCAGGGCAAAATGTTACCTTGCTTTCGATTTTTCTGCGCATTGGTTGCTAACTTTTACTTTCTGAAAGCATTGCGCCTTACCAAAAATACAACAACCATCGGATTAATCTCTAAACAGCTATGATCACATATATAGTGTTATGCATTGTTTTTAAACTCCATTTACTAATAAATTTGAGTATTTTTCAGTATCAACATTAATAGTGATTTTCCAATAGCATGAGCCTCCGTCATATACTTCATAAAACTCATTTTTCCAATGTTCCATTTTTTGATCTTCTAAAGTAGGTATTGCTAAAACGTCACAAGATACGTTTAAGAGTATTATTCGGTTATCATTCTTATCAATGTATGGTATATATTGTTTAAATAAATTGTTATTTATGTTTTCAAGAATAGGTTTCTTTATAAAATCAAATTTTTTATCAGCAATAGCTTTTTTCAAGACTTTATTTACGATTTCTAGATCACTTTTTTTTGGATTCCAAACAAAGTAACCGTATTCAGATTTTAACCGTTTATTATATTCAGAATTTAAAAGTATAGTTGATCTTTCATTATTTAATTCTCCACAAGAAAATAAAATGGAGAAAACGAAGATTATAAGATTAAATTTCGAATTCATATTTGATAATGCATAACAATAGATGTATGTTTTTGTTTGGTGATAATCGTTTGCGTAGCGATAGCGGAGACAAACTATTTACCAAATGGAACATACATAATGTTATGTTTAGTTTAGTTGTCCAAAGCTAAGGAATTTTCTCTTCCATCCAGTGGGACAAACAAACGGTGTTTTAAAAATTACCCAAAATACAGCAATCCAAAACACTTCTAATTGCCAGTGTTACCTATTCCTTATATACTTAATATGGGGAGTCGGTAATAATGGGACAGCGTGGTTAAAATTGCATAATCTCTTTCAGATTTTATACAGTACTGCTCCGATATTGAAAAACAAACACTTGACTTTCTAATTTTTTTTCAATAACTTCACCAAAGTCTTTTAGACGTTACAATGTTTGCAAATTCTGATTTGCACGATGCAATCGCTAAGACTTTGAGTGCGCCAATTATCATTGTCACGTACTGCATAAAAGCTTCCTTTCATACAATTTTTACCAATCCAATTAGAAGTGTTTTTCCACGTGACTTTTTGAAATTAAACTTAACGTTTAATATATGTGTCGTAGCAGAGCAAAATGTTACCTTGCTTTTCGATTTTCCTGCCTACCTGGCGGATGGCAGGCAGGTCTGCGCATTGGTTGCTAACTTTTCCATTCTGCAAGCATTGCGCCATCATAAATATATACAAACCAATCGATTGATTACTTTGCTGCTATGATCACATATATGGTGTTGTACAACGTTTTATTCCATTATTCGTCCAATTAAATCCGTATTAATGATATTAGTATCTAATTTTATGTAACGATACGATCTTACTTTAGAACTGTCAAGTGTAAGGATTAGAACTTTATTTTCATTTGAGTAAGCAATTTCATTGTTATGATTTAAGTAATCAGTTCCAAATTTTAGTTCCAATTCTGTTTTTGTTAATCCAATAAGGTTTGCTTGTTGTAAATCATTATCCTTTCTAAAGACTTTTAATTCGATTAGAGTTTCGGTTTCATCTTTATAGGTGTGTTTGTTTTTACCGTTTTTGAATACTATTATTTGAGCTATAGGATAAGGACGCCATCCATTTAAATAATTGTATTGGTAAAAAATAGAATCATTAATTTGAGGATGAAAATAATAGTTCATTCCGTTAATAACTCCAGTTGTAACAGTCTTATTTTTAACACTCTTGTATTGTTGTAGGTCAATTGGATTTTCAAGAAAGTTGATTAATGTTTTTCTTCTTAAATATTTTTCTCTCTCCTTTTTATCAGGTTCTGGAATTAATTCAAGTCTATTTGATTTTGGTTCATCTGATTTATTTTCAGATGTATGATTACAACCAAAACAGATTAAAATTAATACAATAATAACTACTAATTTCATATTAGTTCAATGTTGTACAACGTTTAATATATGTGTCGCAGCAGGGCAAAATGTTACCTTGCTTTTCGATTTTTCTGCGCATTGGTTGCTAACTTTTACTTTTTGCAAGCATTGCGTCTTACCAAATATACAAGAACCTTTCGATTCATCACTTAGCTGCTATGATCACATATATCGTGTTGTAAACAGTTTTTAACATCCACAATACATATCAATTTTCGTATTGTTTTCCGTTTCTTTTATTTCGTAATAACAGCCAACTCCATTGTCTGTAGGTCCATATTTAGTTTTTTCCTTGTTCCAACCGTGTTCAATATCCATTGGTGAACTCTTGAATATTTGTTCAATCCACTTTATTACACTTGATTTTTTAGATTTAGGCAATATTAGTGTAGTTGAAATTCCTCCGGCTTCTCTGCATTTCTCGACAGAATAGGTAATTTCGTTTTCAAAATCCTGTTCAAATGCGCATATACTGTAGTCAGTATATTCATAATTTTTAACATTCGCTTTGTCAGAGGATTGCTTATAATTCCGTTGTAGATAAACATAAACAACATCGTCCGCGTTATTATTTTTTTTCAATTCCGCTTTTAACTCCATTACATTGGGTTCTTTTAAAGCGAAGTTTTGTCCGAAATTCAAAATCGGTAAGGTCAGAAATAAGATGATGATATTTATTTTCATATAATTGTTTACAACGTTTAATATATGTGTCGTAGCAGGGCAAAATGTTACCCTGATTTCGACAAAAACAGCGCATTGATTGCTAACTTTTCCATTTCGCAAGCATTGCGCCTTCATAAATATACAAGAACCATTCGATTGATCACTTTGCTGCTATGACATCATATATCGTGTTGTACACAGTATTTTTTTTAGTCATATTTGTTGAAAATCACGTTTCCAATTTTTTCAGTTTTCCAATATTTAATTTGCTCTAATTCCACTTTGTTAAGAGCAGTAATATGTTTCGACTTAAGAGGTTCGTTTAAAAATTCAGTTCGTAACTCTGTGAATTCAATTGGGATTATTTTCGTAATATATTCTGGTAAATTACAAAATTCTACAGTTTCCCAATCCGCAAGGCTTTTTATTCCACAATAAATAGGGTAAGTGGTATTAATTCCGATCTGATGGTTCCCATTTTTGTCAGAAATAAGAATTAGATAGAAATTATTATCAGCTTGTTGCTCCACAAGTCTAACTTTCCAAAAATCCGAATCACTTTTAAAGATATCAACCAATTTTTTAATAAGAGATTTGTCAGTTTTTGGGATTCCACTTTGTCCTATTTTCCAAAATCCTGTTATGCCTCTCGGTAGTGTATTCATATGGTATTGTACACAGTGTTTTTAAAAATTCTAATTAGCATTAATCATTATCAATAGATGCAAAAAATGCATCAAGATCATCATCTTCATATTCATTCAGCATTATTTCTTCTCCATCAAAATTTGACTTGATATTCATCTTATTATTACCTAGAAAAGTAACTCGAATATGTGGTTCTTCGTCCAAACCGTGCCATCTGTTTCTTGATAAAAGGAAAAACCATAGGGATTGACCAGCTCTTAATTCTTTATCAAGATTACAGTTTCTCATTTCTTTTATCAATCTAAGAGCATCATTTGTGAATGGACGACTATCATCAGGATATTCTTGATAGAAATCTTCAATTAAATTCCAACTCTCAATAAAGTCCTCTTCAATTCGATTTTTATTATTCGATTTATTTTTCAAAACGATTTTCGGTATTGTGTACAACGTTTAATGTATGGTTTGTAGCGGACAATCAACAACTAACATTCCGCAACTGCCCAAAGTTAGTAAACCTGCGTGAAATTCCGTTAGGAATTTCCGCCGCTATGAATTATACATCTTGTTATGCACTGGCTTTTTTATTCAGCCGTTACTTTGCAAAGTTCCCAAAGCAAAGCGATGATTGCTTGCGTAACTATTTGCGTTATATTTTTCAAATTCCCGCGATCGCTTTGCGACTTTGGATTTAACGATTACCATCACAAAATAGCGATGACCTTTATTCCGTCCGATGCTGATAGGAGGGAACTTTTGTATCAGAACTTACCTTTACAAAAACACTCCGGTCTTTGATCATTATCCCGTCCGATTATTCATTCTGCTTTTCAGATTCCAAATGCTTGTGCATAACGTTTAATATATGTGTCGTAGCAGGGCAAAATGTTACCCTATTTTTCGGTTTTTCTTCGCATTGATTGCTAACTTTTACTTTCTGCAAGCATTGCGCATTACCAAAAATACAATAACCATTCGATTCATCACTTAGCTGCTA
Organism: Aquimarina rubra; assembly: GCF_042684305.1. Classification (NCBI taxonomy): domain Bacteria; kingdom Pseudomonadati; phylum Bacteroidota; class Flavobacteriia; order Flavobacteriales; family Flavobacteriaceae; genus Aquimarina; species Aquimarina rubra. Next base: position 11,185 of record NZ_JBHULE010000026.1, read on the forward strand.
TGATCACATATATATTGTTGTGGGGAGTTTTTTTTACATTCCAACAGTTTCATAGATATAGCTTATTCCAGTTTCTGGATTTCGTAAATATCTTGAGCGTTCAAATTCGTTTGTTTGATCTTTTGCATAAATTAGAAAATTTTGGTCAGGTTCAAACCATTCAGGCAGTTCAGTCCAATTTTTCCAATCATTGCTGGTTGTGTCAATTTCAAGTCCGTTATATTTAACAAATTTGTCAAACCATTTTTTGTCAGATTTAAATTTGAGAAATAGCTCATATTCGAGTGAAAAATGTGGTGATTGGTAATATTCACCTTTAATTAATTCAATTTCATTTGGGATCTCACTACGAGACCAATATTTATAAGCTTTCTCAGCATTCTTGGTTTCTACAGGGAAGCAACTAACCAAAAGAAAAACAAATCCGATTAATGTTATTTTTTTTATCAATTTTAAGTTTTTTCAATTACCCACAACGTTTAATATATGTGTCGTAGCAGGGCAAAAAGTTACCTTGCTTTTCGATTTTTCTGCGCATTGGTTGCTAACTTTTACTTTCTGCAAGCATTGCGCCTTACCAAATATACAAGAACCAATGGATTCATCACTTAGCTGCTATGATCACATATATAGTGTTAGCAAATGTACTTAATACATAATCTCCGTTACAATTAACCTTTTGATAAAATAATTTGAAAAATCTACTTTATCATTTAGCATTTCATAAGCAAGCATAGGAGGATGTAAAATTCCTGCCGCTTCTGTCATATCTAAATATTTCGCAATAAATTTATTGTTGTTAGCCACAGATTTAAGAGCAGCTCTATATTTTCCATGATAATTGATCCTCATATACTTTTTATGTATCTTTATAATTGAATCATCACTCTGAGATTTTAGGTCGTTAAATGAAGATTCAGACCTTCCAATCCAATATGTTCCATCTTGTTTTAAGAATTTGAGTCGAGTCTTAATTCTTGGAACGGAATTATTAAGATTTAAGGTATCGGGATTTCTTTCAATCCAAACAGAATCGGGAATCCCATATACTTGTAATTTTAAATTACTATTGTCAAATACCTTTCTGCTTTTTTTTGATAATTTTTTCCAATTCCCAGTATCATTGTTTTCAAGTTCAGATAGAAACTTTCGATAAGCTTTTTCAATGTCTAAATTCGGATAGTTCCTTTTTAAAAAATCATTTTCAAAGTCAGATACTAAGTAATTTAAAGTTTCACTATTTTCTTTTCCCAAAATATTCTCAAATTCAGTAATTCGTTTTTTATTAGAACAACTAACTATTAAAATCAGAATGGAGAATAGTTTTATGTATTTCATTGAGTTTTTATGTTTGCTAACGTTGCATGTAAAATGCGTTTTAATGCATTTTTACATCTTGTTAGCGGTAGTTCATTTTATTTACCACATTTTTTTTCAAATGATTCTTTGTCGAAAAAAACATATTTTTCTATGCTCTTAAAA
>NZ_JBHULE010000027.1:0-101334 GCF_042684305.1 Aquimarina rubra
TTAAACCCGGTAAAACACAAAACAAACACAAATCTCTCAATGAACTCAACAAAACAATATCCCGTTTTGCGGGTGCAAACATACAACCCTTTTTCAATCCAACAACAAAAAATTAAAAGTATTTTTAAAGAAAATTGTAAACCTACTGGTTTTTAAAAAGTTGGAAAGCGAAGATAATAAAATTAATCAAAACAAAGGGTAATTTTTTTTAAGAAAATACACCTGCTACCTTTAAAATTTTATCTAGTAATATTTTGAAAACATTTTTTGTATTAGGGATAGTAGTGACATCCTTTTGTCTCTTTTTAAAATATAATCGTAGACAAAAGATATAATGGATAGCCTGACCCTGAGTTTATGAAGGGTAATACCCAGAATTTAATTTTTTGTTGCAGTAGTTCTAATAGTATCGGACCATTTATTTCTTAAATCATAGAAACTAAAATCGAGAGCAGTTTTTTGTTCCTCTAAAATATTTGACTGAAAACTTCTTTGCAATATATCCTCAATCCAATAATCCTCTTCTACATTAATGGGATCATATTCTTCTTTTAAAGAAATATTAAAAAGTTTTGCTGTACTATTATACCAAAACGCCTTCCACCCGCTTCTATATTCCTTTACCAAATCAAACATGGTTTGCCCTGTTTGTCTATGCACCAACTTTACCAAAATCTGACCTTCTGTACGTGTCATTTTTTTTAACTCTGCAGTAAACTCTTCTTCCATGTATTTCTGCAAAATTTTAATGTACTTTTTTCGAGCTCTTTTGGTTTTGATGTTTTTTAATCTTTCATTCAATTCTGTTAACCTGTCTGATGCCAATTTTGCGTACGGATATACTTTTCTTGTTTTACGTCGTAATATAAGATACTTCCTTCTAGCTAATCTGTCTTTAAATTTAAGTTTACCCAATATCACTACTTCATCAAGATCTATCGCTTCGTGCGGAATAGTATCTCCTTCTATAATATAATATTGTACGTACCCTGATGTATCTATTTTTGTAGAGTCAACTTCTTTCTGACAAAACAAAGTACATGGAGATAATACTATTAATATGTATAGTAAATGTTTGTGCATAATTAGGTCATGATCTTCTAAAATCGTTCCAAAATTAGTAATAAACACTTTGTAAACTGTAAAATCTTTGTGAATATTATTAACTTCGTACAAAACAAAAATATATAAATGGCTAAAAAAAGTATATTAAATAAGAAGTCTCTAACTTTTCTTGAGAAATATTTAAATAATGCAGCTCCTACCGGTTATGAATGGGAAGGACAAAAAATATGGATGGATTACCTAAAGCCATATGTGGATGAGTTTATAACTGATACCTATGGAACTGCTGTAGGCGTTATAAATCCTGAAGCTAAATATAAGGTAGTGATTGAAGGACACGCTGATGAAATTTCCTGGTATGTAAACTACATTACAGACAATGGTCTTATATATGTAATCAGAAATGGTGGTAGTGATCATCAGATAGCTACTTCGAAACGTGTAAATATCCATACTAAAAAAGGAATTGTCCAAGGTGTATTTGGCTGGCCAGCAATTCATACAAGAAATAAATCTAAAGAAGAGGCTCCAAAACTCGATAACATCTGCATTGATGTCGGATGCAACACCAAAGAAGAAGTCTTAAAACTTGGAGTTCATGTGGGGTGTGTGATCACATATCCGGACGAGTTCTTCATTCTTAACAACGATAAGTTCGTTTGCCGTGCTTTAGATAATAGAATGGGTGGTTTTATGATTGCCGAAGTAGCTCGTTTATTAAAGGAAAATAAGAAGAAACTTGATTTTGGATTATACATTACAAATTCCGTTCAGGAAGAAATAGGTCTTAGAGGTGCCGAAATGATTACCCACACCATTAAACCAGATGTAGCCATAGTTACGGATGTTTGTCATGACACTACAACACCTATGATTGAAAAGAAAACTCAAGGTGAAACAAAAATTGGCGATGGACCAGTGATCTCTTATGCTCCTGCGGTACAAAACAGACTTAGAGAAGTATTGATCGATACGGCAGAAAAGAAAAAGATTCCATTCCAAAGGATGGCATCGAGTAGGATGACCGGAACTGACACTGATGCTTTTGCTTATAGTAATGGTGGTGTGGCTTCTGCTTTAATTTCGTTACCACTTCGTTATATGCATACAACTGTAGAAATGGTGCACCGAGATGATGTAGAAAACGTTATCAATTTAATTTACGAAAGCTTACTTGCTATCAAATCCGGTGAAACTTTTAGTTATTTTGAAAAACCAAAACCGGCACCTAGAACAAAACCAAAACCAAAGAGTAAATCAAAAGCTAAGAAATAAATTAAGTAAAATCTATTTTTTTATGATTTAGAAGGGTTGTCTAAAAATGACGTTTTAGATAACCCTTCTGTTTAGCTATATTTTCACAAAGCATTGTCCATTATTTCCTGAACTACTTCAGGATTTAATAAAGTGCTTGTATCTCCGAGATTAGAAGTATCCTTAGAAGCAATTTTTCTTAAAATCCGTCTCATAATTTTGCCACTTCTGGTCTTAGGAAGTCCAGATACAAACTGAATTTTATCCAGTTTTGCAATCGGACCAATACGTTCTGTGATCTGTTGATTCACTTCACGACTTAAATTATTACGATCTCTAGATTCTCCAACTTCTTTTAAAATAACAAATCCGTATAGTGCGTTTCCTTTAATATCGTGAGGAAAACCAACAATCGCTGATTCCGCCACAGCAGGATGTTCATTAATTGCATCTTCTATAGGAGCTGTTCCCAGATTATGTCCTGAAACTATAATTACATCATCTACCCTACCGGTTATTCTATAATAACCAACTTCATCTCTTAACGCTCCATCTCCAGTAAAGTATTTATTTTTAAATGCTGAGAAATAGGTATCTCTATATCGTTGATGATCACCCCAAATAGTCCTAGCCATAGACGGCCAAGGAAATTTAACACATAATCGTCCTTCTACCTGATTTCCATCTATTTCATTACCATTTTCATCCATTAAAGCTGGTTGCACTCCGGGCATTGGAAGGGTGGCATAGGTTGGTTTTGTTGGTGTCGCAAAAGGAATTGGAGAAATTAAAACTCCACCTGTTTCTGTTTGCCACCAGGTATCTACAATAGGACATTTCTTTTCTCCCACATGATCATTATACCAATGCCAGGCTTCTTCATTTATTGGTTCTCCAACAGTACCTAATACCTTAAGGCTTGATAAATCGTGTTCTGTTACATAATCCAAGTTTTCCTTTGCTAATGCTCTGATGGCTGTTGGTGCGGTATAAAATTGAGTAATCTTATGTTTTTGTACAATGTCCCAGAAGCGTCCAAAGTCGGGGTATGATGGAACTCCTTCAAACATTACCGTAGTTGCTCCATTAGCCAATGGACCGTATACAATATAAGAATGTCCTGTAATCCAACCAATATCTGCTGTACACCAATAAATATCATCTTCTCTATACTGAAATACATTCTTAAAAGTATACGCAGTATATACCATATATCCGGCTGTGGTATGCATCATACCTTTTGGTTTCCCCGTAGAACCCGAAGTATATAGTATAAATAAAGGGTCTTCTGCATTCATAATTTCTGGTTTACATTCTGTATCTGCACTATCTAATAAAGGCTGTAACCATTCATCCCGTTCTGCCTTCATCTGTATATCAGAATTAATTCGTTTTGCGACTAAAACCGATTCAATTCCCGGGCAATGCTCTAATGCATCATCCACAATACCTTTTAGATCTATCGTTTTAGATCCGCGATACGATCCATCAGAAGTAATCACCATTTTAGCTTCGCAATCATTAATTCTTGTCGCTAAAGCAGTAGCGGAGAATCCTGCAAAAATCACCGAGTGTATTGCCCCAATTCTAGCGCAAGCTAATACAGAAATGGCTAGTTCTGGAATCATAGGAAGATAAATACAAACGCGATCTCCTTTCTTTATTCCTCTACTCTTAAGAACATTTGCAAATTTACATACTCTTTCGTGTAACTGATTATAAGTAATATGCTCTGCAGGTTCTTCTGGATCGTTAGGCTCAAATAAAATAGCTGTCTTTTCACCACGGACGTATAAATGCCTATCAATACAGTTTTCTGTAATATTCAGTTTAGCACCTTCAAACCATTTTACTTCCGGTTTTGTAAAATCCCAATTCAATACTTTATTCCATTTCTTTCTCCATAAAAAATGTTCTTCTGCAATTTCGCTCCAAAAAAGTTCTGGATTACGAACAGATTTTCTGTATACCTGAAAATACTCCTCAAGATGTTTTATGTGATAGTTACTCATTATTATATAAGTGATTTATATTTTTAGAATTTAAGATAATTTACTTATTGCTTGTTTTATACACATTCTAATGACTTGTAGATTGTCCTGCATTATTAGGGATTCTAATATTTTCTACAATCTCCTGTACTTCTGTCGGCGGTTTTTCGGTTACTTGACAAACTATAAGTGACACAACAAAATTGACAAACATGGCCACTGCTCCGAATCCTTCGGGAGAAATCCCAAACCACCATTCAGAAGAAGGTGGCAATACCTCATCAAACCAGCCTAATTTATACTTTATCATATATAACAGCATAGATAGTATACCTACTATCATTCCCGCGATAGCACCCTCTTTATTCATACGTTTATAGAAAATCCCTAAAACAATAGCGGGAAAGAAAGATGCTGCTGCCAGTCCAAATGCGAGTGCAACTACTGCCGCTACAAATCCCGGTGGGTTAATCCCAAAATATCCTGCTACACAAACCGCTGCAACAGCAGAAATACGCGCCGCTACCAATTCTCCTTTTTCGGAAATGGTAGGCTTAATCATTTTTTTTATCAAATCATGCGATACTGATGATGAGATTACCAATAACAATCCTGCTGCTGTAGATAAAGCAGCTGCCAAACCTCCTGCGGCTACTAATGCTATCACCCAATTAGGTAAATTTGCTATCTCAGGATTTGCTAATACCATAATATCTCGGTCTACAAAGAGTTCATTTTTTGTAGCTGTATTTACATTAGTAATAATACGTTCTCCAAAGTTTCCTCGCTGATCTTTATCGAACATAGGTTTATTTTTGTTTCCAATCACAGCATGACCTTTAGTATATTGCACTTTGCCATCTCCATTTTTATCTACCCAACCTAGCAGTTCTGTATCTTCCCAGTTTTTGAACCACTTTGGTAAATCTTCGTATTGTTTATTTTGAACAGAAGTAATCAAGTTTGTTTTGGCAAATACAGCCACTGCAGGAGCCGTAGTATATAATATTGCTATAAGAAGTAAAGCATATCCCGCAGATTTACGCGCATCTTTTACTCTTTTTACTGTAAAGAAACGTACTATTACGTGAGGCAACCCAGCTGTACCAACCATTAACGCAAGTGTAATTGTGAATACGTCCAACATCGACTTAGAACCATCTGTATATGCAGAAAACCCTAATTCTGTGCTTAACCCATCTAGTTTATCTAAAAGATACGTTCCAGAGCCGTCGGCCATAGTATCACCAAATCCAAGTTGCGGAATTGGGTTGCCCGTCATCTGGATTGAAATAAATATTGCCGGCACCATGAATGCAAAAATTAACACACAATATTGAGCCACCTGGGTATAGGTAATTCCCTTCATCCCGCCGAGTACAGCATAAAAAAGAACGATAATCATTCCTATTAGAACTCCAGTATTAATATCTACTTCGAGAAATCTTGAAAACACAATCCCTACTCCACGCATCTGACCTGCAACGTAGGTAAATGACACTAAAAGCGCACAGAAAACTGCCACTGACCTTGCTGTTTTGGAGTAATACCTATCTCCAATAAAATCGGGTACTGTAAATTTTCCAAATTTACGTAGATACGGTGCAAGTAAAAGAGCAAGCAACACATAACCTCCTGTCCATCCCATTAAATATACTGCACCATCATAACCATCAAAAGCAATAATACCAGCCATAGAAATAAAGGATGCTGCACTCATCCAATCTGCTGCAGTCGCCATTCCGTTTGCCAAAGGTGATACTCCTCCACCGGCTACGTAAAATTCTTTTGTTGAATCGGCTCTCGACCATATTGCGATACCAATGTACAATGCAAACGTAATTCCCACTAAAATATAGGTCCAAATCTGTACGCTCATTTTCTATTTGTTTTTGAAAACATTCTCATCTTTATCGTACCCATATTTTTTATCCAGTTTATTCATTAACCGGACGTACACAAAAATTAAAATCACAAATACATAAATTGATCCTTGCTGCGCAAACCAAAACCCTAGTTTAAAACCTCCAAGTCTAATTTCATTTAAAACATCCTTAAACAAAATACCGGCTCCGTACGATACTGTAAACCATATGATAAGTAAAATTGAAAGGTATTTTACATTCTCTTTCCAATAAGCTTTGGCTTTTTGCCTCTGTTCTGATGCCATTCTAACCTAGAATAAAATTAAATAGAAGGATTATTATCTACATATACTTGCATAAATATATTACTTTAAGAATAGAATAAATTATTACTTAATGATAAATTCTAAAGTATTATAAAATTCTAAAATTTAGTGGTATTTTTAACTAATATCCATGAGCTATTAACGCATGCCAGATGAACTTATAGACATTTTAAATAGTGACGGGAAACCTACAGGAGAGGTTAGACTAAAGTCTGAAGCTCACAGAACAGGCTTGTATCACGCCAGTGTTCATATTTGGTTTTACACAAAAGAAGGTCACATTTTATTACAAAAACGAGCAAAAGATAAAGACACTTATCCGGATTTATGGGATGTTTCAGTTGCCGGCCATATCGGAGTAGGAGAAACTGCTATAAATTCGGCTTTGAGAGAAGTTGAAGAAGAAATAGGTTTAGTTGTAACTGAAGAAGATCTAGAATTTAAAGGAATCCTTTTGGCAGAAAAACAACCAAAACCAGACCTTTTTGACAATGAATTTCACCATATATTCATTTCTGAAATACATACATCTTTAGACACACTAAAACTACAAGAAGAAGAAGTGTCTGAGATCAAACTTATTCCTATCAAAGAACTACAGCAACAAGTAAATGATATTGCATTATCAAGAGCATACGTTCCACACGGATCTATATATTTTGATTTTGTTACGAACACTATATGTGAAAAAATTAAGGACTTATAATGATATATAAAATTTTCAACTCATTACCCTACGTATGATACTTCCAAAAACAAACTTTTATTATATCCTATTTTTTAGCGTCTTCTTTGGGAGTTGTCAAAATATGAAGAATACAGATCTCGTTTTTATAAATGATCTTTCAAAATTAAATCGTGAAATATCTGGCATGACCATATTTCCCAATGAAAAAATCATATATGCGGTCAACGATTCTGGAAATGACAATACCATCTTTCAACTGGATCTGAAAGGAAAGATTAAAAAGGAAATTCGTATTCCAAATACTACAAACAAAGACTGGGAAGATCTGGCTTATGATCACGAAAACAATCTGTATGTTGGAGATTTTGGGAATAACAACAATGACAGAAAAGATTTGATGATTTATAAAATTTCTAGCATATCTTCTAATCCTATGGCATCAGAAATAAGTTTTGAACTTGAAGATCAAAAAAAATTTCCTCCGAAGAAAAAAGAACGAAACTTTGATATAGAAGCCATGATATATTGGAATGACAATCTGTATCTTTTTAGCAAAAATCGAAGTGCTAAATTTAAAGGTGTAACCAAATTATACAAAATACCTGCCCGACCGGGAAAACATATAGCAAAACTAATTTCTAGTTTTGAAACCTGTAATGACAGTAAGGACTGTTTCGTAAGTGGCGCAGCAATCAATAGCGATGGTACTAAGATTGTGTTACTGACTTATAACAAGCTTTTCGTTTTATCAGATTATAAGGGTGATTCTTTTTTTGAAGGAACTATTAATAAAATTAAACTTAATCACTATTCTCAGAAAGAAGGGATCTGTTTTAAAAATGACAACACACTTTTAATCACTGATGAAGGCAGCGGTAAAGCTGCAGGTAATTTATACGAGTACTCTCTGGACTAAAACCTATGTTAAAGCCTTCCAGTCTTCTTCCAGCATCGCGAATTCATAATTATCAGACCAACCAGTTTTAAGCGGTAGTACTTTACGTTTATGACCTTCTCTAATCATTCCAACTTTTTCTAGCACTCTGATAGATCCTATATTATCTACTGCGCATCCTGCTTCGATCCTATGAAGTCCCATATCGTTAAAACCAAAATGCAAAACTTTTTTAACAGCTTCTGTTGCATATCCTTGAGACCAAAACTCCGGATGCAATTTATACCAAAGTGAACCTATACTATATTTAGGGTTTCCAATCCTTAAGGATGTAAGACCAATAAATGCATCATCAGATAGTGAACTCATAGTAAATACGAATTCATTCCTCATTCTAAAATTCTCTATCCATTCTTCGAGATAAACCTCGGTGACTTCTTTGTTGGTCGGAATCCCCAATGCATTGTATTGATCCACTTCAGGAATCGAAAGTAATTCGTGAATTTTTAGAAGGTCGGATGATTCTACAATAGTAAGTCGCAATCGGTCTGTAAATAATGTTGATGTTTTCAAAATAATAGTAATTAATGATAATATGTGAACCACGAATTTTATAGCCCTGAATGATCTGAAAAATATTTTTAAAAGTTATTAACACTTACGCACTTAAACTAAAGGTTTAACCTTTTGTCGACAAAAACACTGATATCAATTTACTCTAAGCGCATCAAAGTAGTAAAAAACCTACTTTTCAACAATCGCATATTAAAACAATCGTGTTTTCAACTGAATAAGAGGTTTTTACGCATTTATTTATTATTAATTTAGCCTTGGATTTGTGATATTAAACACAATTTCTTTTACAACAACCCCAAATACCAAATGAATATATGAAAGCCGCCCCAGCTTGTTTTATGTTGATATTCCTTTTATCATCTAATTTACTTTTTTCTCAACAAAATGTTACGAATAGTAAATTAAAAATTGCACAAAACACCTTGAAGGTGTCTGAAACAAAAATCTCAAAGCTTACTAAAAAAACAATTAGTAATACTAGTTTATCCACACCATCAATAAGTAAAGTAAAAAAGACTAATACTAAGACAAAACCTACCTCAGAAATGTCTAAAACCGAAAGTATTGCGATACCTCGAACTACTTTAGACTTTTTTTAGATATATTTTGTTTTGTGAACAAATTAATTGTTCCTTAACCAAGAAGCTCCTGATATTTCGCATCTTATATTGGGAGCTTTTTTTTTATTAGAAACTTAATCCTAATCCAAAAGTAAATCTTAAACCATCTATATACCAGAAAATCGATATTGAAACTTCTACACAGTTCTTGCTGATAACTGTAAAACCCTTTGAATTATTAAGTTTTGAAAAAGGTAATCGTATATTTTAATCTAATTAAAAACACTAAAACAGATCCAATCAGAATAGCTATACATACTCCATAAAGACCAAATGGAGAAACTAATATCGTTGACAAAACTAAACTTAGAATTAGACCTGCAAATGAAGTTATAGCCATAGCCATGGTTTTCTTTTTGTAATTATACGTTATTCCAAAATAACTACTTAAAACAATAAATAAATTTGCAAATGCTAGAAAAGGAAGATATTTCATAGATATAACTAAATTGGGAAATAAAATTGGCATTATGATCCACAAAACAATCAGAAGAGCTGAGATGGCAACAATAATTAACAAAATGGTTCTTAGCACTATTTTTTTAAAAAAAGCTCCTTCTTTTTTAAAATCTGTACTTGATAAACAATGATCTTGTAATGAGTAATAATAAAACATTCCTATAAAAAATACACCGATTGCCAATTTTTCTGCAACAGCAAAAATTCCATTGTCATTTAACTCCAGATTTAGTGCAATAATATATTTATTCATCGCGAAAAAGGAAATCCAACTAAGTGCATTTAATATAAGAGGTATTGAATATTTGATGAGTTTTACCAGATTTAAAACTCCAATTTCTGCACGCCTATAAAACTTAAAAAAATCAAACCCCCAAATTGTTAATATAATACCTACAATATTGGACAACAATAGAACACATAAAACATTATACAATTTATCTTTTGTAAAAATTACAACAAGTAAAGATAACGCAGTATACATAACACTTTTTATAATACCAACAACAGTAAATCTAGTAACTTGACCAAGCCCCCGTAAAAGCTGAAAAAAAATATTGAGAACGATATTAGTAATCAATATTAAGTAAGAAAGTGTCCATAAATCTTTGGGGAAGTGATAAAAAAAATACCCTAGCACATAAATGACCGTAGTAAACAGTACCATTCCTGCTAATACGATTATACCATTTGAAAAACTAATTTGTTGTTCTTTCAGGTCATTGGTATTAAACCACCTATAAATCGCCTCTCCTATTTGTAATGAAAGAACTGTTGCAAGTATAGTAATCGTAGATACAATTAAATCCAATTTACCTGTATCCTCTAGTCCAAGATAAGTTACAACTATCGGAAAAATTACAATTGCAATAAACTTGCTAGAGTAATTACCAATAGAGTAGATAACCGCATTTTTTAAAATTTTATTATCCCTGCTAGATTTTTTAATTCTTTTAAAGTAATTTTGAATTACATAATTTAACATGAAAACATTACTTTTTATTGGTCATCCCGGCCACGAGTTGCTCGCTTATAAGTTCTTAAATATCTATAAACCGGATGTCATATTCTTAACTAAAGGCTCTGGTAGTAATGACGAACCTAGAATACAACAATCTATTGATTTAATTGAATCCTTAGGACTTAAAGCATATTATCCCTTTGAACCTTTTACAGATCGACAAATATATGATTTAATATTATCTAATTCTACTGACCCTTTTCTTAGTGTTAAATCGGCTATTAAAGAATTTATTATTTCCCATAATATAGAAATGATTGTAGGTGATGCGTTAGAGGGATTTAATCCTTCCCACGATTTATGCAGATATTTAATAAATGCGACCGTAATTGGCTTAGAAGATAAAGTAAAAATAAGGAATTATGACTTTTTCCAAGAAGATGTTCGTAAAAACCGATCTTCTTCTAAAAAACCTGAGGATATTACTATTGAATTGGATGATACAGAGCTTCAAAACAAGATGACTGCTTCCCTGAATTACCCTGAGATAAAACTAGAAGTTGATAAATTTGTACAGCATTATGGAACAGATTTTTTTAGTGTAGAATACTTTAGAAAGGTGAGCGACCCCTTCAAGGTTAAAAGCTGGAATACAGAATTCCCTTACTATGAAGAATTTGGAAGAAAACGTATTAAAGAAGGAACATACTCCCAGTTAATTTCATTTAGTGAACATATAGAGCCTTTGGCTAAAACATTATTTCAGCAGGATTGACTTAATTCTTTTTAATGAATATATTGATCACTAATAATGAAATGGATAGTTACACTGGCACAACTGTCTATGTTAAAGAATTAGCAATTTCATTAATTAATAAAGGAGAAAATGTTCAAATCTATTCTAGACATGTAGGAGAGATTGGATTGGAAATACGTAAAAAAGGAATCATTATTACTGATTCTTTAAAAGATATCACCTTTGCTCCGGATATTATTCACGCACATCACAATACAACTACCTTTGATGTATTGTTTTTTTTTAGAGATACACCTGTTATATTTTGGATTCACGATCGATTAACACCTCTTGATTACCCTCCCTTACATAAAAACATTGTAAAGTATGTTGCCGTAGATTATAATTGTAAAGAAAGATATTCTGCAGACTGCGGCTTCCTACCTTCAGATACCGAAGTAATCTATAACTGGGTAAATCTAAAAAGGTTTGCTTTAAAAGAAAAGTATCATAGACATCCTCTGAAAGCATTGGTTTTTTCTAATTATGCCAACAACAAAAATTACCTAACCAATATTCAAGAAGCTTGTGAAAAATGTGGATTAGATCTGGAAGTGATAGGTCAGGGATCAGGCAATCAAAAACGTGATCCTGAACTATATCTTATGCATTATGACATAATTTTTGCAAAAGCAAAAGCAGCCATGGAGTCAATGGCTACGGGTGCTGGAGTAATTGTTTGTGACTTTCAAGGGTTAGCTGGTTTTGTTACTAGCGATAAATTGAGTCATTATCGAAAATTTAATTTTGGCATGAAGTTGATGGATCGTCAAATAACTAAAGAAAATCTTATTAAAGAGATAAAAAAATATGATATAGATGATATTTTAGAAGTGTCAAAAACCGTAAGATCCGAAATTGATATGGATCATATTATTGATAAAATCCACTGTTTATACATTGACTGTATTACTTACTATAAAAACGGAAATAGAGGGAAATATACATTCTCTATAAAAAACTTCTTAACAGTGAAAACAAAGACATTTTATATCTCTAAAAAGCAATATCTTTTTTATAATTTTAATTCACTTTTCGTTTTCCTTCATAAACTTAAAAAATTCTTCGGCATCTAAAAACAACAGCAGTAATAGTCTATAAAACTAACGTATCACCATTTAAATATTATATAACTTTTATCAAAAACTTAACCCTAACCCAAAAGTAAATCTTAAACCATCATCACTGTTAAACAAATTGAATTGTCCTGCTATTGCATCCACAGCATTGATCCAAAATCCACCTCCAATAGAATCGTGCCAAATATCAATATCGTTGCTATCAAACCATACTCTACCAATATCATAACCTCCATATATTCCTAACTGTAAAGGTAACAAACCTGTTTTAAATTTATTAAAGCTATACCTTAGGTCTGCACTAAAAGCCAACGCTTTATCGCCTGTAAAACGTTCTTCTCTATATCCTCTTAGACTATTGATTCCTCCCAAAGTTGCACCCTGATAAAATTCAAAACCATCACCAATTATAAACGCTCCCTGCACATCCGTTTTTAATACTAATTTTCTGTTTTTAGTAATTGCATTATAAAATCCAAGTTTAGGGTTTATATATCCAAAGGTTCTATCTGTATCATCCAAGTTCATTTTAGAACCTCCTTGTAATTTAAATAACATTCCTCTGGTAGGATTAGCACCCACATCGAAACTTTTATATTCATAATCCAAATCTATTCCTGCAAAGAATTTTCTTTCAAAAAACTCTGGATCTGCTGTAATAAATTCAAGCCCTGGAAGTCCCGAAGTAATAAATCTTCCCTGAGAATCCTGAACCTCAACCCCTTCATAAGAACCTATAATGGTAAAACTATTACCAAACCTTCCATTTTTAGCCACACCAACATTTAAACCCCAAATTCCGGTTTTAACCCTATTATAATCCAATCCCAACGCATCATCAAGATTGACTGTATTATTTCCGAATCCGAAAAAGTTTTGTGCAAAATTCTCGCTTGTGTATTTACCACCGATTAGCAAACGCCAATCTCCAACGGCATTTAGGAACTCTCCTTTATACGATATATCATAGCCCTCTGTCGCAAAGTAGTAGGCCCCTTTAATAGTGTGTTTACTTTGGTATGGATTATTATTGAAACCCCTCACTGTATATACGTCTGTAAGGTTAATATTAACTCCGTCATCGGGATTAAAGCCTATTAATGGTGTTAATGTATTTGTTTTATCTATATATTTATTATAATCATAGGTGTTGTGATTATAGTTATTACTAAAGATAAACTTGGCACCACTCTTCTTTTTTACAGTATTCGGTTTTGACTTATGATCATATACTCTAACCTGTCTTCCGTTTTCTATCGTATACACATCGTTATTTTGCCCTCCAACTATCCTGGTACAAATCGGATTTTTTCCTTTTCCAGTAACAATAAACTGATCATCATCATCTAATCCATAAATCCATATTTCCTTAGTTTCTTTAGAAAAAATAGTTCTTTCATAAAATGGTTTTTGGGGAGTACCATCTTTTATTCTGGATATTTTTACATTCGTTTGATTATCACTTCTTATAATTTCAAAAAAATCATCTTTATCTGTTCCTTTAATAATGACTTGTTTGGAAAGGTACTTATAATATCTAGCTGCAATATCTTCTACATCATCTCTTCTTTTTCGGAGAAACTTTTTAATTCTTTCGGCCGTGGCATCCTGTAATTCCTGAGGTAAATTCCTGAATGCTTTATCTATTGCTTCGTCACTAAGATTTTCTTTTATATGCCTGGCCTGCTTCAACCAAATTTTCTTATCCGAACTTTGTGCAAAGGTTCTGTCCAAACGTATTCCTGCCTCATTAATCCATCGAATATTCTTAAGCTCTTCATCGTATACTTGAAACTTTCTTGTAATCGGAACGATAAATTTTATCACATCAATAAGTCCTCCATCATAATTAGAAAACACCTGATCTCGATCCTTAGGTATCGGCCTGTACATTTTTCCTTGATCTGTATCAAAACGAGACCATCTCCATTGATCAGAGTGTCTGTCCCAATCTCCTAAAATCATATCAAACAATCGGGTTCTTATATAATGAGCCTCATCCATTTGATACTTTTCATCTTTTCTTAGATTTTTAAGCATATCATCTGTTCCTTCGATATCATCTGGTTTTCCAAAAGAGGCAACATCTTTATGTTCCTTTCCCGGGCGTTCTTCTAAAAAATACATTTCATCACCAAAGTCTTTATTATATTTTCCTAAAGCTGGATGTTTGGGTATATAATATACTTTAGAGTTGGCATGATACACATCAATTGCATCTGCCAGGCCTCCAACAACCAAAAATGCATATGGATAACTGGATGTATAAAAATCAGAAAGAAGTTCTTCTGTAAAAGTATCGTCAAAACCATTTTCCAGATAGGTGTCCTTAAATGCTCCTTTTTGCAGAAACTGTGTAACACTTTTTCTCATAGCTCGTAGACTATAGCGTTTACCGGTACTATCCACTAATCGCAACGATCTTGTTACCTGTCCACCTCCTCTTCTATCTATAGTAAACCCTCCTAATAACGTATCTAATGTTGCTAAAGGAATTTTAATATCTGTACTGTATGTTTTTCTATAATGATCTCCCCATAAAGATTTATAAAAGTTGGTTTTTTCAGTTTCTTCCTTATCATATATAGCTACAGAAACTTCATTATCGAAAGTGTTTATTAAGTTATTACTCTCATAAGCTTCAGGTTTTTTATGGACATCGGTTTGATATACCAGCTTTGCTTTTCCGGATTCATTTCCATAAAAACGCACATTAGATGATCCGTCTTTATACACATCTAATATTGCAAAACCCTGATTAGGATAGGAAAACAGACCATCTTTCCCCAAAGAAGCCGCAGAAATTTTGGAACCCGATCCAGAAACGATTTGTTTTAAACCCTTATTGTCAATATACTGCAATGAATGTTCATGTCCAGAAGCAAATATGACTCTCTCACTATCTCTGGCAATGGTCGAAAGTCTTCGCATCAATTTATTGTAACTCTCATTATATCGATCCTGAGAAGATACTCCTCCCTGAGAGCGAATTTGCGTAACCAAAGAGCCTAATACAGGTAACGGTATATTATGTCTAGTTGGAAAAATATGTTTTCTAAAGCTGTATTTCCCGCCATGTGGCCCATTTGTAAACATCGGGTGATGCATTACAACCAGAACCGTCTTACCATTGTGTTTTTTAAGTTCTCCTTCTACTTCACTTAAAAATTTATCTCTTGTTTTAATTTGGCAGTCATCATTAATAGTAGGATTTTTATTCCAGTCTGCCAGATACCATTGTGTGTCTAGTATTAATAAATGAATTTTATCACTTACTTCAATGCTCTCAATAGGACATCCTTTTGATGGTAAAAAAGAATTTTTACTTTTTAGTTTTTTCTTTACATATTTTTCTTGTCTCTTAAGACCTTTTACTCCACCATTATACCAATCATGATTTCCAGGAATAAAAATCACCTCACCATCAAATGAATCTGTTGCATTGATCTGAGCATTAATTCTATGTTCTGACAATGCTCTTTTTGAAGATTCTTTATTCGGCATCCCTTTTTGATAAATATTATCTCCCAGATAAATTAGATAATCATTGGTGGTTTTTTCTTTTTGTAGAACTTGTTTCAATGCTTCTAATCCAGGAGTACTTTCGTTCATGTTCGCATTTCCGGCATCACCAATCAAATAGAAACTTTTTTCTATCTCTTTATTCGGTAATGAATCTGAAAAATTCTCGTCTAAATATTGAGGGGTGTATGTTGCACAGGAGCTTAATAACAATATAGATATTACCAGGAAGGTCTGTATATTTCTATTCATAAAAGGATACATTCACTTTTTTTAATTATTTTGGTTACTGAAAAATTATAATATGGAAAACCTAGTTGAAAAAACTGATAATTTCGTTTCTGATCTTTTTGAAAAAAAACTTCCGAAATCCTGTATTTATCATAATTACACTCATACCAAAAGAGTATTTAAAAGTACAAAAGAAATTATTGACAACACTAATATTTCTGAAGAAGATAAACATGCCTTATTATTAACTGCCTTGCTTCACGATACAGGTTATTCAGAAAGCATAGAAAATCATGAGGAACATAGTGCAAGAATATCTGAAGCCTTTTTAAAAGAACAGGAAGCCCCGGAAGAGTTAATAAATAAGGTTTCTGAATTAATAATGGCTACTTCTATGGAGCATCAGCCAACAAACCAATTAGAAAAAATTATTAGAGACGCCGATGCTTCACATTTGGCCAAAGGATATTTTAAGGAAACTAGTGAATTTTTGAGACAAGAATTTGAACTAAATTGCAACAAAAATTACAGCAGTAGTGATTGGTTAAAAATCAATATTGATTTCCTACAAAATAAACACGAATATTACACCGATTATGCTATTAAAAACTGGCAACCAAAAAAAGAAGAACACCTTTTTGAAATAAAAAAAGAGCAAGAAAAATTAAAGAAAAAAAAGAAGAAAGAAAAGCTTAAAAAATTAGTCAAGGAAGAAAGTCCAGAAAAAGGGATTCAGACACTGTTTAGAGTTACACTGCGTAATCATCTCAAATTAAGCGATATTGCAGACACCAAAGCGAATATACTTTTATCTGTTAACGCCATCATCATTTCTTTAGCTCTGTCTAATTTAATCCCTAAACTTGATAATCCATCTAATCAATATTTAATTTATCCTACACTTATATTCATTGTTTTTAGTATCATATCCATGCTCTTGTCGGTTTTAGCAACTAGACCTAATGTAACAAGCGGTGAATTTACACGTAAAGAAATTGAGGAGAAGAAAGTAAACTTATTATTCTTTGGTAATTTTCATAAAATGCCGTTAGACGAATACAAATGGGCTATGCACGAGCTTATGGATGACAAAGAATACATTTACGATACGATGATAAAAGACTTATATTTTCTAGGAAAAGTTCTTCATAGAAAATATAAAATACTGCGTATCACTTATACTGTATTTATGATTGGTTTTATTACCTCTTCGATTTCTTTTGTGGTAGCTTTTAATACTTTACAATAAAAATATTATTTATTGATTTCCTTCATTAAGTCCGAATATGTGTAATATTCTTTATCCTCCCTGTTTTTACTATAAAGAATATTTACCCTTAGTGCTTTGAGTCCTGTGACTCCTTGTAAATCCTCCAATTCCACTATTTCAATTTCATCTTCTAGATAGTTTTTGGACTGTAAGAAGTTAATATATTTTATGTATTCCTTTTCATCTGATCGTTGAGAATATATAATAACCAATTTTCCTTTTTCAGTAATTCGCTGATCTGTCCCTTTTATATACGCTTTATCTACTCTTTTTTTCACCACTTCATATCTTGCGTTGTATGTTCCATCTACATCAAAACGTTTTTCATCCATTCTAAATCTTACAGATAATGAGGCATTAAATACTAAAACCATAGAAGCTACGTCTAATGCTACCGGAAGATCTTGCTTAAACTGATAATATTCGTTTTCCATTTCGCACATCACCTGTAACTGCCATAATCTTAAATTATAAAGATATATTTTATTGAAATTATTCTGTTTCGTAATGGATTCACCGATGTACAAATTATGTTCTACACCGTCGGTTTTGAACCTTTCGAAATAGTGAGGATACATCTTTTGGGCCTCTTCTTGTTTTTTATCTAATAAAGAAGCCATTTTTTTGTTAATCAACATAACAGATTCATCATAGGCTTTTCTATGTCTATAAATCATTTTGGTATTTGGATCCAGTGAATCATTATACCTATTAATCGACTTGTGCAATTCTGTATTGATTCCTTTAAGATACTTGAATAATGGCTTAATTTCATCTTTTATGAAGTCCAAGATCTTTTGTTCACTATCAACTTGTAATTGATCCTTAATGGATTCAATATAAGTGTTAATTCTAAATTGGATTTGCTCATAAATTGGTAAAGGATTAATTTCTATTACGTTCTCGATAATCTTATCAATCCCCTTTAATTGTAGTATCAAATCTTTCTGTACAGCACGATTTCGAGCTTCAGATGACCCTTTAATATCTATTTGCCCGAACAACGGATATACATCTTCAAAAACTACTTCTCTAAATGATGTTGGATTTTCTTCTACTTTTGCCAGAATAAAACGTTTTGCTTCCTGTCTAAACTTCCAATAAACGCTGGGATGAATTGAGGTACATTCTTGCTGTATGACCAATTCTAATTCATCTTCTGCTTTCGCTTTAGATCGCAGAACAGAGTCGATTAAATAAGGCATTATATCGACCAGTTTATGGGCATTGATACTATTCAACTCCTGAATATTAGGCGATACAATTTCTAGCACTCCAAGTAATTTTCCATTATCCTCTATTGGTGCAATAATCGCACTATTAATATTTTGTTCGGCAAGATTAACATACATCATCTCATCAGGATAGTTCTCTGCTATTTTTTTGACATTAGAGATGGCAAATGCCTCGGATTTTTCAAATAAAGAATGATAGGTCCCTTTACATAATGCGGTCTTACAACAATCAGAATACTTATCGTTTAAAATATAACTGTCAATGGTCTTAAAAGGAACTCTTTCTAATACACTTTCTTCTTCATTGTAATTAGCAAACCCTACCTTAATCTCCGGAAGATTAAAAATCCCTCTAAATATGTTCTGAAAACTTCCGATAAAATCTCCTTTAGTCTTATCATATTTCAAAAGGCTTGTTTTAAATTCTGATAAAGATACATCTGTCGTAACATCAAACAGATTTGCAATCACGATTCCTTTAAAAACCCAAGTATTTGGCGGAAACTTTTCTTTCCATATTTCTACATTATCAAAATTGTCTAGTAACTCAGCCACATCCTCTTCAGTAATTTCTCTTGCACCATCGGTCTTGATTACCTCGATAAAATCTCCATTATACAAAATCCTATAATGTCTTATAATTCCAGCTGCATCAGGAATATCATAAAAAAACGGTCTTCTGAAATCAATCTTATATCCATAATATTGGCTCAAAATAATGCTGCATCCCATGATGAAATAGTGATCTTCATCCAGATTTTTGATCTGGGGCTCAAAATCAGGCCCTGCAGCTTTGATTATGTTTTTATATCGCTGTGTAGATTTAACTACCGTATTATTAAAGGGAATCGTAGCGATTTTTATTTCATTCTCCTGCAAAATTTGGGCAAAAGAATCTTCTAAAACCAACTCTATTTGGGGTAAAAGTTCCTGTACCCTTTCTTCTCTAGTTATACCCTCTTCAAGCTCGGGATATTGTGATGCAATCTTTAGAATACTTTCTGCTCGATCACGGAGCAGCTGATTATCACTATCTAAAAATGCTCTATACTTATCAAAAAATAAAGAAAAGCTTATCTTAATATCCAAGGGAAAGTCATGCTCCAATACCTTCATAACGGTTTATTTACGGTGGTTACACAAAAATAGCACAAAACTTTATCACTTAAATAGTATTAACACTTTATTAGACTATTTTGTTCTTGCGCTCTTTCTGTCAATTATATAGTACTGCATCGAATATGTTGAGGGAAATTGGACTCAAAAAAGTAAAAAAATACTGGTAACGTTATTAATTGCTAATGACACCCTATTATATCCATTATGCTACTCAATTAGACTCTATAAGTATCAGTTTTGTTACATTAAAATATCAGTAAAATGCTTAAATAATCAATAAATAGTAAAAATTAACAATTACTTATATTTTAAAGTTAATTTTTATGGTATACTCACCATATTATATATTTTTACACATCAAAAAAAAATCAAGGATGAAAAAAATAGTATTGCTTGCACTCATATTACTATCTGTAGCTTGCCAAAAAGAAGAAAAAGGATATTCAATTTCTGCAGAAACAAATGGGTTTGAAGATGGAGTAACAGTATATGTAAATGCTATAAACCAATCTAATCGACCCACTATTATTGATTCAGCAACTATTAAAAATGGTAATTTTAAGATAAACCTACCGGTAGTAGAGGAAAATGATTTCAACTATTTAACTTTTAAAGGGGTTCCACAAAACGTATTGTTTTTAGCAGAAAACAATCCAATAAAAATGACCATCTACAAGGATAGTTTACGATCTTCAATTATAAAGGGTGGTCCCGAAAATGAATTATTTTTTACATATCTAAAGAAAATGAATGCCTTTGGCAAAAAAAGACAGGAACTTAGCAATCAATATCAAATAGCTTCTAAACTAAAAGAAGCGGATAAAGCAGCGAAATTATCTGTGCAAATACAAAAAGCAAGAACTGACGAAAATAATTATCGCAGAGAGATTGCAGAAAACAATCCTAATTCTTTGGTTGCTGTTATGGCGCTTACTGATCTTTTAAATCTTAAGGCGGCACCGGCAAAGCAAGTAAAAAAAATATATGCTACGGTAGAAGATACGGTTAAAACATCTAGATTAGGTAAAAATCTCGATAGATTAATCGCCGCATCCATCGGAAAAATCGATATCGGTAGCGAAGCTGAAGATTTTTCTGCTCCTAATCCAGATGGTCAAATGGTTTCTCTGAAGGAATCTATGGGCAAAATAACTATTATTGATTTTTGGGCGTCTTGGTGTAAACCATGTAGAGCAGAAAATCCTAATGTGGTACGAGTGTATAATAAATATCACGAAAAAGGACTTAATATAATTGGAGTATCACTAGACAGAAATAAAGATCACTGGATAAAAGCGATTGATAATGATAATTTAGAATGGAATCACGTATCGCATTTAAAATTCTGGCAAGATCCAATAGCAAAAGCGTACGGAGTGCGATCTATCCCTGCTACTTTTATCTTAGATGAAAAAGGTAATGTTATTGCAAAAAACCTTAGAGGACCAGCATTAGAAACCAAGATATCAGAACTATTAGGAGAGAAATCGTTATAAACTCTATTAGTAATTCTCTGATAAACAATATTAAAAAACGACTTGATCATCATCAGGTCGTTTTTGATATCTAAAGTTTCCCTAAGCGCTGCATCACAAATAAAATAATAATAGGAATCGCTAATAAGCCTATCATTAATAAGTTTTGCTGAAACAAATAAGGAGCAAGAATCAATGTAACGATATAACCACCAGCAGCACCACCAAAATGAGCATCATGCCCAATATTACCCGTTCTGCTTTTCATACCATAAATAGAGTATAACAAATATCC
Source organism: Aquimarina rubra (assembly GCF_042684305.1). Taxonomy (NCBI): domain Bacteria; kingdom Pseudomonadati; phylum Bacteroidota; class Flavobacteriia; order Flavobacteriales; family Flavobacteriaceae; genus Aquimarina; species Aquimarina rubra. The sequence continues at coordinate 21,723 of NZ_JBHULE010000027.1, forward strand.
AATACCGAAAATGTAAGCAGGAATCGGAATTGGAATTAACATAAGATACAATTTCATATCAGGCTGAAATAATATTGCAGAAAAGATAATACCTGATACTGCTCCACTGGCACCAACAGCACTATAATGATATTCATCTTTATGGAAAAATAGTGAAAATAGATTTCCAACGAATAAACTACCAAAATATACCGCCAGAAATTTTATATTCCCTAAAGAATTAAGCACTACCGGAGCAAAAAAATACAAAGTGAACATATTGAAGAACAAATGCATCATATCCACGTGTAAAAAACCAGAGGCTAGCATACGTAGCTGTTCTCCTCTTCTTATTCCTCCTATATTAAACTTATAGCGCTCAAAAAAAGAAAAATCATTTAACCCTTTTAATGAAATAATCACATTTGCAAGTATTATAACTATAACAACAATGTCAAGATTTAGCATATACAATTTTTTGTTGTTCAAATATAGTATATATTTTTACCCAAAGGATCTGGATTTTATTTGAAATAAGATCATTTTAGATTTTATCCGTGATAATTTAAAATAAGTTACCTTTAGCGATTCAAAAAAAAATCAATGCAATTAGTTATTTATTGCCTCGTATATCCATTACTTTGGATCATCTCAAAATTACCTTGGCGACTCTTTTATTTTTTATCCACCTGCACATACGTATTAATTTATTATATCATCGGATATAGAAAAAAAACGGTTACCGAAAATTTAATGTTAGTGTTCCCTGAAAAGGAAATGAAAGAGATAAAAAGTATACGTAAGGCTTCATACAAGCATATGTGTGACATGTTTCTGGAAATGATTCGTTCTCTATCCATAAGGGAAGAAGAAATCATTAAACGTTTTCGCTTCACTAATCTAGATTTCTTATTAGAACTAGAAAAGAAAAACAAAAGTATCATTGCCATGATGGGACATTACAATAGTTATGAATGGACAAATTCTATAGATCTTATCAGTAAATTTAGATGTGTAGGAATTTACAAACCAATAAAAAATAAATATTTCGATAGATTGGCCCATCGCATTAGAGGAAGATTTGATTCTAGATTAATACCTAGTGCAAAAGTTTTTAGAGAAATGACAATGGATCAGAGAAAAGAAAATCCGGAGCTTAGTATATATGGACTTATTTCTGATCAATCCCCTAAACTTACCCACGCTACCTTTTGGACCGATTTTATGGGTATCAAAGTTCCTGCATTTGTTGGAGGAGAAGTGCTATCCAAACGATTAGATCTTAGTATCTTTTACCTTCATGTAGAAAAGATAAAACGTGGATATTATGAAGCTACTTTAGTCCCTATTTCTGAAGATCCAAAAAATGAAGACGAGTATGCTATCACTAAAAAATTTACGAGACTGTTAGAAGAACAAATTAGAGAGAAACCAGGGAACTATTTATGGACACATAAACGATGGAAACATCGAAATGCAGAACCTATTAAGAATGCTGTTGTTAGTTAACAGAAATCTTCTTTTTAAGATTATTCTAAGATTTTGAGCCACTAAATAATTTTATATTTGTGGGCTTAAATTAACACAATGCAGTTATTGATATATCGATTGGTATATCCGATTTTGTGGATTATATCAAAATTACCCTGGCGCTTATTTTATATGTTTTCTACCTGTGTATATATTTTTGTATACCATATCATTAGATACAGGAGAAAATCAGTAACAGAAAATTTAGTGCTTGTTTTTCCCGAAAAACCTAAAAAAGAGATCAATAGAATTCGCAAAGCATTCTATAAACATATGTGTGATATGTTTTTAGAAATGATAAAGTCAATTTCTATAAGCGATAAAGATTTACTGGATCGTTTTAAAATTATCGACATAGAATCCCTCAAAGAATTAGAATCAAAAAACAAAAGTATCGTAGTGATGATGACTCATTACGCCAGTTATGAATGGTCTACGGTAACACAACTATTGATTGATTTCCCAACTGTTGGCGTTTATAAACAAATTAAAAATAAATATTTTGATCAATTAGTACATAGAATTAGACAACGATATAAAGCTCGACTAATTCCTAGTTACAAAGCTATGAAGGAGATCACTAAAGACAAGATTAACGGTAAGCTTTGTTCTTATGCTTTTTTATCTGATCAATCTCCAAGCTTGGCCAAAGCTACTTACTGGACAGATTTTATGGGTATTAAAGTTCCTACACACGTTGGAGGTGCTGTATTAGCAAAAAGATTAGATATGTCGGTTGCCTATCTGCATGTAGAAAAGGTAAAACGAGGATATTATCAAGCTAAATTTATTCCTATCACAGAAAATGCGAAAAATTGTGAAGATTTCTATATTGTAAAAACATATTTGCGAATGGTAGAAGAACAAATTCGTAAAGCACCAGAGTACTATTTGTGGACACATAAACGATGGAAACATCGTAATGCAGAAATCCCTAAAGATGCTACTATCGATTAACAAAATACTCCTATCAAGAAAAATAGATAGGAGTATTTTTATTTTATTAGATTCCCGCTATTTCCTTTAAGGCAGCAATGGTATCATTAGCTAGTTGATCAGCTTGTTCCTGACTCAAGGCTTCAGTATATATACGGATGATAGGTTCTGTATTGCTTTTTCTTAGGTGAACCCAGCAATCACTGAAATCAACTTTTACACCATCTACAGTACTTACTTCCTCGGATGCGTGTTTTTTGTGAAATCCTTTTAATATAGCATCTACATCTAACTCTGGTGTTAACTGAACTTTGTTTTTGCTCATAAAGTAAGATGGATAGCTATTGCGTAATTCGCTTACACTACATTTTTTTTCTGCCAAATGTGTCAGAAAAAGTGCTACACCAACCAGGGAATCTCTTCCGTAGTGTAGTTCCGGATATATAATCCCACCATTCCCTTCTCCACCAATCACTGCTTTATTTGCTTTCATCTTAGCAACCACATTCACTTCTCCTACAGCACTTGCCTCATACATACCCTTATGTTTTTGAGTAACATCCCTTAGCGCTCTACTGGACGATAAATTAGATACCGTATTGCCCGGTGTTTTGCTCAAAACATAATCAGCACAGGCTACCAAAGTATATTCTTCTCCAAACATTTCTCCATCTTCGCTCATAAAAGCCAAACGATCCACATCAGGGTCTACCGTTAGTCCAAAATCGGCATTTTCCTTCACCACCAATTCTGATAAATCCGTTAAGTGCTCCTTTAGCGGTTCTGGGTTATGAGGAAAATGACCATTTGGTTCACAATACAATTCTACAACCTCTACTCCCATTCTTTTGAGTAATGCAGGTATTGCAATTCCCCCAGTGGAATTAACTGCATCTACTACTACTTTAAATCCAGCGTTCTTTACAATTTCTGTATTTACCAGAGGAAGATTTAGTACTTCTTCGATATGCTTATCGATATAAGTATCATTTGTGGTGATTGATCCTAAATCATCAACCTCTGCAAAATTATAATCATCATTCTCTGCTATATCCAAAATCTTCTTACCATTTTCGGCGTTTAGAAATTCTCCTTTATTATCCAGCAATTTAAGTGCATTCCATTGCTTTGGATTATGACTTGCAGTTAATATAATTCCTCCATCCGCTTTTTCCATGGGAACCGCCACTTCTACCGTAGGAGTAGTTGACAAGCCTACATCCACAACGTGTATTCCAAGCCCTACCAATCCATTCATTACTAATTGTTGGATCATTGCCCCAGAAATACGAGCATCTCTACCTACCACCACTGTTGGATGTTTTTTACCGGTTTCAGTTTTTAACCAGCTTCCATAAGCAGATGCAAATTTTACGGCATCTATTGGAGTTAGATTGTCTCCTACTTTTCCGCCGATAGTTCCCCGAATACCTGAAATTGATTTGATTAGTGTCATTATCTGAATTTATTTTTTAATTTAAGAAAATATAGTTCATAATACTTATATGAAAAGTGTGCTATCAATATAGTTAATGTTATAACAAAAAAATTAACTGAAATAATTATAATATAATTTGGGATAGAAAATTTTGCACTTAACTTTAAAAATAAAAATATCATCAAATGCATGGCTAATGGATGATAAACGTAAATCCCATAAGAAATTTTTCCAAAATAATTTATAAGTTTATTATTAATCATAAAAATCGGTTCTTCACTTATGCTTAAAATAAAGAATCCAAACAAAAACACGCTAATAGCATTATAATATGGAGTCGGAAGGATATAAAACCAATTTGAAAAAAAATAAATAATAAAAAGGATAGCCAAAATAAACTTGCCTGTTTTATTCAATTTTATTAGACGTTTTTCAGATAAAATTCCAATTAATCCTCCAAAAGAAAAATAGAAATAAAGAAATTTGTATTTAGAAAGAATACCTAAATTATGAAATAAGATAAAATACAGAACAGTAAAAACACTTAGAAAAAGCATTATTTTATGTTTCTTCAACACCCCAAAAACGGGTGCAATTAGAAGATAAAATTGTTCTTCTATACCTATTGACCAAAGTATCTCTAAAATGCCTCCCGGTCGCAAATCAACTGCCGCTATGTTAGGTAGAAAAAATAAAAAAAGTAAAATTGCCTCAATAAAGCTGTAATTATTTTCAAATGGAATACCAACTAATTCAAGGAAAACTCGATAGTAAAGAAAACCAAAAACAACAATCAACAAATACAAAGGTATAATTCTTAGAATCCTTCTCATGTAGAATTTTTTGATTGAAATCATGCCTTTGTCTTTTTCAATCCATAACTTTCTTATAATAAGAAAACCACTTAAGGCAAAAAACACATTAACAGCTTCGGTGCCCTTATTAAAAATTGGAAAGCTGTTAAAAGCAGCTAATCCCATATTCTTTGACATTTGTGGAACATGAAAAACAAGTACCGCCATTGCCAAAAAAAAACGTAAAAAATTTAAATTAGGTAGTATTCTCATGCGAAACAAATGTACGTGCTACAAGTGATTACCACAACACCAGAATTAAAGTTTACATAAAAACAACACCAACTTTTTAAAAAATTGTAAATTCACCTAATGAATTTTTTAGCCCATATTTACCTTTCCGGGGATGACCAAGAACTTAAAATAGGCAATTTTATAGCCGATTCAGTAAAAGGAAAGAAGTTTTCTGAATTTCCAAATCGAATACAGAAAGGTATCACATTACATCGTAAAATTGACACCTATACTGATAGTCATCCAACTGTAAGAGAAAGCGTTTTGAGATTATTTCCTAAATATGGACACTACAGCAGCGTCATTGTAGATATATTATATGATCACTATCTGGCTGCTTATTGGGAAGAATATTCTTCTACACCGCTAGATATATATGTATCTGATTTTTATGATTTACTGCAGGAATATTATGAGGTATTACCAAAGCGTGTTCAGAATTTTTTGCCATATATGCTACGTGATAATTGGTTACTTAGTTATGCTACCATTCCCGGTATTGGCAGAATATTATATCAAATGAATCATAGAACTAAGAACCGATCAAAAATGAATTTTGCGATTCTAGAATTAGAACAATATTATGATGATTTTGAAAAAGAGTTTCGTTCTTTCTTTGGGGAACTTGAATTGTTTACAAAAAATGAAATGAGAAATTTATGAGAATATTGTTCTTCTTTTCCTCTTTATTATTAATCCTTTCTTGTAAGAAATCGCAAAACCATTATACTACTGAAAATATTTGCAGAGAGCAACTTTCAGTATCCACTAAGAATGGTTACACAAAAAATTATTATACTAATTCTATTAATCTGGAAAGTATTGGGCATTATGAGCAAGGAATCCAGCAAGGTTTTTGGAAATACTATTATCGAAATGGAAATAGAAAAGCCGAAGGGCATTATGAAAAAGGGAAAAAGCAAGGATATTGGAAGGAGTATCACAAAAATGGGATTGTAAAATCCGAGGGACATATTAATCACTGTAAACCCTCTGGTTATTGGAAATTTTACGACAAAAAAAATAATTTAATCAAAGAAATTAATTACTAATAAAAACACTGAATATTATGCGATTGATTTACCTCTTACTTTTTATCTTGGTTATCTCCTGCAAAACCAAGCCTGAATCTGAGATTGAAATCAAAACAAGACCAGTTTTAGGAGTCATCGAGAAAAACGCTATGGTAGTTTCAGCAAGAGAAGAAGCTTCCAAAATCGGTAAAGAGATTCTCCAAAAAGGTGGAAACGTCTTTGATGCTATGGTGGCAACAGAAATGGCACTTGCTGTCTCTTATCCTTATGCGGGTAATCTAGGAGGTGGCGGATTTATGGTGTATAGAAAAGCTAATGGAGAAACCGGAGCAATCGACTATCGGGAAAAAGCTCCACTAGCGGCTTATAAAGACATGTATCTCGATGAGAATGGAGACCCCATTCCAGAAAAAAGTCAATTAGGAGCTATGGCGGTTGGAGTTCCCGGTACTATTGCTGGGATATTTGAAGTACACAAAAAGTTCGGAACATTACCTATAAGAGAATTATTAACTCCGGTAGTTCAACTAGCCCAAAAAGGATATATAATTACAGAAAAACAAGAAAAGCGGCTACGTCATTTTAGAGAACTATTTATTGAAACCAATAAAGACACCATCCTTTATGCTCAAAGCTTTAAAGCTAATGATACTATAAAAAACCCAAAGCTTGCGGCTACATTACAAAGAATAATTGAAAATGGCAGAGATGAATTTTATAAAGGAGAAACCGGTCAAAAAATGGTTGAGTATATCCAATCCAAAGGCGGTATTATAACAATGGATGATCTTAATAAATACGAAGCTAAATGGCGAGATCCGGTTCAATTTACATATAAAGACCTTACTATTATATCCATGTCTCCTCCTTCTAGCGGTGGTGTTTGTCTTGCTCAAATTATGAAGATGATTGAACCATATGACCTAAGTAATTACGGCCACAATACGTTAAAATCAATTCAAATAATAACGGAAGCAGAAAGAAGAGCATATGCAGATAGAAGTTTTTATCTGGGTGATCCTGATTTTGTTAAAATTCCGGTGGACACCTTGATAAGTGATTCCTATCTATCAGATAGAATGAAAGATTTTGATTTTGAGCAAGCCACCTTATCTTCTGATTTAAGCTACGGAAGTATTCCCGGGTATGAAAGTAGTGAAACTACGCACTACTCTGTTGTTGATCAATTCGGAAATGCTATTTCCGTAACAACTACCTTAAACGGTGCATATGGATCTAAACTTTATGTTCCGGAACTGGGATTCTTTCTGAACAATGAAATGGATGATTTTAGTGCAAAGCCTGGTATGCCAAACATGTTTGGATTATTAGGTGCCGAAGCAAATGCCATTGCACCAGAGAAAAGAATGCTCAGTTCTATGACACCTACACTCGTAGAAAAAGATGGAGAACTATGGATGTCTGTTGGAACTCCTGGAGGATCAACCATTATCACTTCTGTATTACAAACCATCCTAAATGTAAAAGAATATGGAATGACCATGCAAGATGCTGTAAATGCTCCTAGGTTTCATCACCAATGGCTACCAGATGTTGTTGTTTTCGAACCTAATTCATTTGATAAAAGTATATTGGATAGCTTAAGAACCAAAGGATACAAAACGAATGAAGAAGAATCCAGAGTTATTGGTAAAGTGGATGGTATTTTAGTATTACCAGACGGCAGTTTAGAAGGTGGAGCTGATAAACGTGGAGATGACACGGCAGTTGGTTTTTAAAAATAATTCTTCATTAATTAGTAAAAACACTGAAGCTAGAATATCTTCAAATTATTATAATAAAAACTATTATTTTAATAAGTAAATAAGTTAAAAAAACTATATTCTTTCAACAAAAAAACAATTGCAAAGACCAGTGTTTTAGAGTAACGCAACAAAATTATCATTAATTGCAACAATTCTTATAGTAGAGATTTTTACTTAAGAATACATTAGTAGAAACTTAATTAACATTGTTAGAACGTAAACACATTTGTAAAAAAGCAATGTTTAAAACATGTAATTATGATACGAACATTATTTTCATTTCTACTATGCTTTGGTAGCATATCCAGCATAACTGCGCAATATTCGATTAGTTATGATTCCGCAAATCCAGTGACGGTAGCTGCTGGTGAATCTATAGTATTAGACTACACATACACAGCATCCATGGAAGTTGGGGCACAGTTTCAAATTTTTGAGACTGATAATGCAGCTATTTTTGAAGGCTCTACTGCTAACGGTACAGGAGTAGCTGAATTTCCAACCCTTTCTATAGCTACAAATCAAGCTGGACAGATTACTTTAAATATTCCTCCTGACTTTCCTTCAAGTGCATCACTTGCATCGGGTATAGAATATCGAATATTCGGAAAATTATCTTCTGCTGGCAATCCTGACGGTATGGGAGATGTGGACTGGCGTATTGGAGGGACTGAGTATCCGCTTATTGTTATTACTCCTCCTGCTTATTCTATTACGTATGACTTTACTGCGCCCCTAACAGTAGCAGCAGGTGAATCCGTTACTTTGAACTACACCTACTCCGCATCTATGGATGTAGGCTCTCAGTTTCAGATATTTGAAGCAGACTCTCCTACTATTTTTAACGGTTCCACAAATACAGGAACTTCGGTTAATGTTACTCCAAATTTAACAGCAGGATCTGATGTAGTTACCTCTGTTACCATAGATATTCCAACAGATTTCCCGCAAAGTTCAACTCTTTCTGGAACTAGTTATTACATTTTTGGAAAGTTAGCAAATGCATCAAATCCTGATGGAGGTGCATTAGATGCAACATGGAGCGTTAACGGAAATTATCCGGAAATAATCGTTTCTGGAGTACTCAGTACTAATGAATTCGATTTTGACAAAAAGGAAATGTATTTTGATTATGCCACAGCTTCTTTAGTTCTAAGTGATTCGTTTAGAACAGAAGGACTACAAATATATAATACAAATGGAAAAAGGGTTTTAAATATGCCTAATGTAGATAATGCAAATCAAATAAATTTATCTCAACTACCTAGAGGACTTTATATTGTGAAAACAGACATTACGTCTTTAAAATTCATAAGATAACATTTTAATATCTTCTTAAATTACACACACAAACAAACATTCATTTAACTCAAAAAAAGCCAATAATTCTATTTTATTGGCTTTTTTCGCTTTTAAATTTTTCAATCAAACATATAGACTACAAAAATCAAAATACTTATCTACAAGTTTATACTTTATTATTACAACTGAGAATGGTACGTATTGGTAACTTCTCTTCTTTTTCCTGAAGATAATAAAGGAATTTCATCTACATACTCAATTTTTATGTTAGCGTCCTTACCAAAATACCCTTTATATTCTTCTAACATTTTACGTTCATCAACTTTATTATCAGTATTGAGCTTAATCAAATAATCTTTTTCACCATGTTGGACTAATTGGAACTGCTTATACTCTCCATATTTACAAAGTTTATAAGAAACATGAGAAGGAACAATTTCCCCTTTGGTATTATAGATGAGATCCAATTTCCTTCCTTCTATAGATGAGAGATAAGGCACGTTATTTTCGTCTAAATCCATAGCCCCTATATCACCTGTATCATATCTAATTAAAGGCATCGCATAATTATGTAGATCGGTGACCACAATTCTTCCTCTTTCTCCATAAGAAACTGTAATATCCTTTTCTAAATTAAAAATTTCAATAAAATAACTTGCAGAATTGACGATAAATCTAAAAGGTATGTTACGATCTTCTTGTGCTAAAATTCCATTTTCATTATTAGAATATCGTGAGACTGGATTAACCCCAAAATATTTTTTCATACTTCTTCTGACATAGTCATTAAGCCCTTCTGACATCGTAATAACTGATTGTACATTGGACTCTATTGGCTTCGTATTTGTTTTATCAAGATATTTACAAATCGTTGCAAATGCAGAGGTATAACCCAGAAAGCTCTTTTTTAAACTATCTTTTCTCAGTCTATTAATAAGTATTTCTATTTCTTTATCTGAAAGTTTAAAAACGCTATGAGGAACTATATTCTGCCACCAGAACTTTGAAAAAATATTATGGCTATAATTATCAGGCCAAATTTTCACATATAATAGTTTTTGTCCTATTTCGTATCCTGATCTATTGGAGAAGTATAGATTATCTCCAGTATTTCTACAACGTTTACTCATATTTTGCAAAACCGAAAAAGGTGCGCCCGTGGAACCACTGGTAGAAACCAAAATACAATTATTAGCTTTATATTTTGATGATCTGAACTCATCAAAATTATCTCTAATCATATTTTTATCAATTACGGGGAAATCAGTTATAGAATTATAACCAGCATGTTTTTGATAAAACCAGGTAGTGCTCACTGCATGTTCTAGAATTTGTTGAAGGTACTTATTCTTTCTATCTATAGTGTATTGAGAATCTGGATTTTCAATCAACTCTTTAATATCTTTATAGTGTTTCTTAATATCATTCCCCTTAAGGGTATCAAAAAACCAAAAGATTTTTCTACGAAAAACTTGTAACAAATTCATTAGTATATTCCATTACTTAGACCATACATTGTTAGATCTTATAGTGGTTACCTGCATTAAGAATAACTGTGTGTGAAATACAATACTATAACTAGGGGTAGTTAAGCTTCGATAAAAGTAAACTATTTTTTATTATGCTTACCTTAAATAACAAAAAAATGCACAGCTTTCGCTGTGCATTTTTATATATAGAATAACAATTCTTACTTCACTTCTTCGAAATCTACATCTTCTACATCACTAGCTTCAGAATCTCCTCCTTCAGGTTGTGCTCCGGCTTCTGGTCCAGCTGCACCACCTTGTTGTGCTTCTGCCTGTGCTTTGTACATTTCCTCACTAGCTACTTTCCAGGCTTCATTAATTTTATCAAGTGCCGGTTGGATCACAGCTAAATCTTTAGATTCATATGCTTTTTTCAATTCTTCAAGAGCATCTTCGATTGGCTTTTTCTTATCATCCGATAATTTTTCACCAAATTCTTTAAGCTGCTTTTCTGTCTGGAATATCATTCCATCAGCTTCATTCAACTTATCGGCAGTTTCTTTTGCTGCTTTATCCGCTTCAGCATTCGCTTCAGCTTCCTGCTTCATTTTCTCGATTTCTTCTTCTGTTAATCCAGAAGATGCTTCGATACGTATATCCTGAGATTTATTAGTAGCTTTATCTGTAGCTGAAACCTTGATAATTCCATTTGCATCAATATCAAAAGTAACTTCAATTTGAGGTACTCCTCTTTGCGCTGGTGGAATTCCATCTAAGTGGAAACGACCAATAGTCTTATTATCCGCTGCCATAGGACGTTCTCCCTGTAATACGTGAATCTCTACAGAAGGTTGATTGTCTGCTGCAGTAGAAAACACTTGTGATTTCTTAGTAGGAATCGTAGTATTTGCTTCAATCAGCTTAGTCATTACATTACCCATTGTCTCAATACCTAGAGAAAGTGGTGTAACATCTAATAATAATACATCTTTTACATCTCCTGTAAGTACTCCACCTTGAATTGCAGCTCCAACCGCTACTACTTCATCAGGGTTCACCCCTTTACTTGGTGCTTTGCCAAAGAATTTCTCCACTGCTTCCTGAACTGCAGGAATACGAGTTGATCCTCCTACTAAAATGATTTCATCAATATCACTTGTTGACAATCCTGCGGCTTTAAGAGCTGTACGACAAGGCTCTATTGTTCGTTTTACCAAATCATCAATCAACTGATCAAATTTAGCTCTTGTTAATGATCTTACTAAGTGCTTTGGACCACTTGCGGTAGCCGTTACATATGGTAAATTAATTTCTGTCTGTGGTGAAGATGATAATTCGATCTTTGCTTTCTCTGCAGCTTCTTTAAGACGTTGTAAAGCCATTGGGTCTTTACGAAGATCCATATCTTCATCCGCTTTAAACTCTTCTGCCAACCAATCAATAATTTTCTGATCTACATCGTCTCCTCCTAGATGTGTATCTCCATCAGTAGACAATACTTCAAATACACCATCTCCTAATTCTAATATAGATACATCATGAGTACCTCCACCAAAATCAAATACTACAATCTTCTGATCAGTACCTTTTTTATCAAGACCATAAGCTAACGCTGCTGCTGTAGGTTCATTGATTATTCTTTCCACTTTAAGACCAGCAATTTCTCCAGCTTCTTTAGTTGCCTGACGCTGTGCATCATTAAAATATGCCGGAACTGTAATTACAGCTCTAGTTACATCCTGTCCCAGATAATCTTCTGCAGTTTTCTTCATTTTCTGAAGTGTCATTGCAGATAATTCCTGTGGTGTATATAAACGACCATCAATATCAACTCTAGGTGTGTCATTATCTCCTTTTACTACTTTGTAAGCAGCTCTTTCTGCTTCTTTTGCAGATTCAGAGAATTTGTTACCCATAAATCTTTTAATAGAAGAGATCGTTTTAGTCGGGTTAGTAACTGCCTGACGCTTTGCAGGATCACCAACCTTAATTTCTCCTCCTTCTACAAATGCTATTACAGATGGAGTGGTCCTCTTACCTTCTGCATTAGGGATAACAACAGGCTCATTACCTTCCATCACAGAAACACAAGAGTTTGTTGTCCCTAAATCTATTCCTATTATCTTACTCATATTATTATATAAATGTTTTAGTGTTGTTCCTAATTATTTATTCCACATAAGTCAATGATTATGCCACGGCAATTTATATGACAGGTTGTCATTATCTTCTAATAACAATTCAATAAACCAAAAAGACCGGTAACCAGAAAATCAAACCTTAATCTAAGTATTCATTTAAAAAAAGTATTCTTTTTTATCAATACCCTATATTTACCCCAATAATTTTACACCTAATTACGAATTATGGAATGTATCAGTATTTTTGATATGTTAAAGATTGGCGTAGGCCCATCTAGTTCTCATACTTTTGGCCCTTGGAGAGCAGGAAGGAGATGGATTGCAGAATTGAAAGAAAATGATCAGTTTGACTCCATTGAGTCTATTACCGTAGATCTATTTGGATCTTTATCATTAACTGGTAAAGGTCATGCTACAGATATAGCTTCTATATTAGGGTTATGCGGATATGACCCACAAACTATTGATGTAGAATCTATTTCTACAATCATAGCAGATATTGAAAAAAATAAGATGCTGTTCTTTAATCAAGAATTACAAATTAATTTTGATCCTAACACCCATATAGTGTTTAATAAGGAGTTTAAAGAGTTTCATCCTAATGCTATCACTTTTAGCGCTATATTAAAAAATAAACGTAAAATAGTTTCTACATTTTATTCTATAGGAGGCGGCTTTGTTGTAAAGAAAGAAAGAAAAAGGGAAAAGAAAAAAATGGAAGCGTTCAGAGAATTTCCACTTCCTATCCAAAAAGCAACCGACCTTTTAGCATACTGTCAGCAAAAGAATAAAAAGATATCAGAAATTGTTCTTGAAAATGAGCGCTCTCTTCAAAATGACAAAGAAATTGATGCACGAATAAAAGAAATCTGGGATGTCATGTTAGATTCTATGTATCAAGGCTGTCATACAGAGGGTACACTTCCGGGTGGATTAAATGTAAGAAGACGTGCTTATGACACTCATAAAAAATTAATTGGATCTAAGGAATACAAGAGTCCAACAGAGTGGATAGAATCAATTAGAGACACAGAAGTAAAATTTAGACAAATATTAAAATGGGTTTCTTGCTTTGCTCTTGCTGTTAATGAGGTAAATGCTTCGTTGGGGAGAGTAGTTACTGCTCCTACCAACGGAAGTGCTGGAGTAATACCTGCGGTGATGATGTATTATATGGTGATTGAAAATCATGATGCAAATTTTGACGATGTAAAACAATTTATGCTAGTAGCGGGAGAAATTGGCAGCTTATTTAAAAAAGGTGCCACAATATCAGCAGCCATGGGTGGTTGCCAAGCAGAAATTGGTGTTTCTTCTGCGATGGCAGCGGGAGCATTGACAGAATTAATGGGTGGTACACCAGAACAAGTGCTTATGGCTAGCGAAATTGCAATGGAGCATCATTTAGGATTAACATGCGATCCTATTGGAGGATTGGTACAAATCCCTTGTATAGAGCGAAATGCTATGGGAGCAATCAAAGCCATTAATGCATGTGAAATGGCGTTGGATGCCGATGCTGCTCATGCAAAAGTACCTTTGGACAAGGTCATAGAAACTATGTGGGAAACAGCAAAAGACATGAATACAAAGTATAAAGAAACAAGTGAAGGCGGTTTAGCTGTAAAAGTAAGTTTAAGTGATTGCTAATTTCAATAATGCATAGAAGTATTTTATTTCACAAAATAAAAAATCTATTTATCTCCTACTTCAGGTTATTTGGATTATATATACTCTTTTTTATTTGTGTAGCACTCCTACAAAGTATATTTCCGGATCTAGATCTAAAAAAATATTCTCAAGAAAGTATTTTCGAAATATTGAAAAAAGATAAGCTGAAAGCCTTTCTAGCTATGATTGTTTTTGCCCCAATTATAGAAGAATTAATGTTCAGAACGCTGCTAAAACCCAAAACAAAAGATCTTTTATTGTTTTTAAGTTCCTGGACTCTTTTCATTTTAGGGGTATTTATTACATCAGAATTGGTGTGGTACTATCGTTATTTGATCCTTATCCTTGCTATTTTCCTACTATACTTTAGCTACAGCAAAGTAATACCAAAACAGTATCTCGAAAAGATTAAGACATATCTAAATAGGTACCAAGTAATCACACTTCAGATAACATCCGTAACATTTGGTTTTCTTCATATCTTTAATTACGTGGATTCTTTCAGAATAGATAGTATTTTATTCCTTCTTATCGTTCCCAGAATTATTGCAGGGCATATTTTTGGAAAAATAAAAATAGAAAACAATCATATTATATGGCCAATCCTACTTCATGCCATGAATAATGGAGTTGTTTTTTTAATCATTAGCAGTAGATTATAAATTACTTACAGCCTTCTTTTTTTCGAGTATCTGCAATCGCCATAATTTTCCAGGTAGTTCCATCATTAAATAATTGAAAGACGTTAATACCACAATGACTAAATTGCTCATTGACATAAAACTCATAAGGAGTCCAAACCTGTGCTATACTCTCATCTGCATCCACCTTAAAACCCAATAACTTCTCAAGCCATTTCTGATCTTTTGGTCTATTATGAATTACCTCCATAAATTTTTCAATATCCGTTTTAACGGTTTTGATTTTACCTTCCTTTGTTTTAGCAACGGTATGCATAACAATGTTTTCATCTATAGTTTTTCTAATCTGAGCAGTATCTCCTTTATGAAAACCGTCAAAAAAGTCTAAAACTGCTTGTTTTGCATTTTTTTGGTTCACATCCATTTCTTTCTGAGAAAAAACAGGATTACCGGCAATGATTAAAAAAAATAATATTCGGAATCTGTACATAACATTTAAACTTTAACAGACCTAAAATTAAGATTTTAATTGTTTTATCAAATGTTTAAGGATTACTTCTTTTCAATAAAATAAAATCTAAAATAATATACTCTTGTTACGATTATACTAATTGATTACTTTTACCTCACTAAATTAACTTATAAAATGTCTACAGCAAAAAAGGATTACAAGCGCGTTACGGTAAAATCTCTAGTTGAGATGAAAGCCAACAAAGAAAAAATATCAATGCTTACCGCATATGACTATACCATGGCAAAAATCGTAGATGGTGCTGGGGTTGATGTCATTCTAGTAGGTGATTCTGCCTCTAATGTAATGGCTGGTCACGAAACTACTTTACCCATCACCTTGGATCAGATGATATATCATGCATCTTCTGTGATCAGAGCAATTGATAGAGCTTTAATTGTTGTAGATTTACCCTTTGGTAGTTACCAAAGTGATCCTAAAGAAGCTTTGCGTTCTGCGATCAGAATAATGAAAGAATCTGGTGGACACGCGGTAAAACTTGAAGGAGGAAAAGAAGTTAAAGAATCTATCAAAAGAATTTTAAACGCCGGAATTCCTGTAATGGGGCATTTAGGATTAACTCCTCAATCTATCTACAAATTTGGAACCTATACGGTACGTGCAAAAGAAGAAGCAGAAGCTAAACAACTGAAGGAAGATGCTTTGATGCTTGAGAGAGCGGGATGTTTTGCTATCGTGTTAGAAAAAGTACCTGCTAAACTAGCGAAAGAAGTTGCAGAAAGCCTTACCATACCAATCATCGGAATTGGAGCTGGAAATGGTGTTGACGGACAAGTATTGGTTACTCACGACATGCTTGGAATGACACATGAATTTAACCCGCGTTTTTTAAGACGTTATCTGGATTTATATACTGAAATGACGAATGCATTCCAGCAGTATGTCGCTGATGTAAAATCTGTAGATTTCCCTAATGATAATGAACAGTATTAGTTGTTAGTTGTTAGTTGTTAGTTGTTAGTTGTTAGTTGTTAGTTGTTAGTTGTTAGTTGTTAGTTGTTAGTTGTTAGTTGTTAGTTGTTAGTTGAAAATAGTTTTTATTGCTTAAAACATTGTCTCAAAAAATAATTTCAAATAAATCCAATCTTCAGGTTCTTTATGAAGATAATCATTTGATTATCGTTAATAAAAGAGCTGGGGATATTGTACAAGGAGATAAAACCGGAGACAAGCCTCTCAGCGAGATAGTAAAAGAGTACATCGCAGAAAAATATAATAAACCGGGTGCTGTTTATCTGGGTGTTGTACATCGATTAGATCGGCCCACGAGCGGGATTGTGGTTTTTGCAAGGACAAGTAAAGCATTACCAAGACTCAATAAACTATTCGCCAATAAAGAAGCCAAAAAAACGTACTGGGCTGTTGTAAAAAAAACTCCGCCAAAAGAAAGTGATACACTCATACATTGGTTAAAACGGAATCCAAAACAAAACAAATCGTACGCTCATACAAACGAAGTGGTAGATAGCAAAAAAGCTATTTTGGATTATACAATTATAAAAAGGCTCAATAACTATTGTGTTTTAGAAATTGATCTTCATACCGGCAGACATCATCAGATAAGATCACAATTATCATATATCGGATGTGAGATTAAGGGAGATTTAAAATATGGTGCTGATAGGAGCAATAAAGATGGAAGCATTCACTTACATGCAAGAAAATTAACATTCATACATCCTGTAAAAAAAGAACCTTTAACAATCATAGCTCCTCCTCCATCAGACCCCATTTGGGATGATACTTTACAGTAGCTTCAAACACTCTAATTACTTATACGATCTTACACTTTCTATGACTACTGAAGTAAGAATTAAAGTTCCACCAATAATTGTCGTTAAAATCGGTATTTCTCCTAAAAAAATCATACCAATAATAATTCCGTAAACCGGTTGTATACTGCTTATAATACTTGCAGTAGTTGTAGAAAATCGTTTTAAACTAAATAAAAATAATGTATGTCCAATTGCTGTCGTGAGAATTGCCAATACCAAGGTCCAAGGCCATTGGGTAATAATACCTGAGCTATCCATTACAAAAAGTGTTGGTAATAACATTACACTAATAATGACAAGTTGATACCACATCAACATAGAGCCATGATAATTGCTCACTTTGGTTTTCATAATCAGATTTCTAAGCGCATAGCATAACGCAGAAACAACTCCCAAACCAACAGCTTTAGCATATGAGTTCTCTAAACTAAAATCAGGTACCAAAAAATAGATTCCAAATAGTACCAAAGCACCTAAAACCAAATGCATTTTCTGAAATTTAGTTTTCAAGAGAATCGGTTCTAAAAAAGAAGTGATCACCGGATATGTAAATAATGACAACATCCCTATTGCTACATTAGACATCTTCAAAGCATAGAAATAGGTAATCCAATGCAATCCCATAAGTACACCACCAACTATAATGGTAAAACGATCGGCCGAAGCAACTCCGAAGGATATTTTTTTCCATTTACAAAACAAGAACAATACAATTCCTGCTAAAATCGCTCTAAAAGCTATAGTTACAGGTACTGGCATATCAATATATCTGCCTAATGCTCCAGAAGTACTTATGAAAAGCATAGCAAGATTTAGTTCTAGAATATGACGTAAGTGCTGGGTATTTTTTGACATTCAATTAAGTGGTTATCGAACCAGTTTTTTAGATTTTTCTTTAATAATATCAGCAACTGGCCTGCCTTCAATATTACTTTCCAACCAAGATAAAATATCTAGATAAAGGAATGCCCTTTTTTCATATGGATGGTTCTCGTATTGTTTTAAGGTTTTATGAAGCTTTCTAAATTCATCCTTAATCTGATGTGGAAAAATATCTCCAAGATTTTTAAGAAATTTGATCATTTCTTTTTGAACCTCGTGCAAATCATCCATTTTGATTAAAAATCGATAGGTCTCCTTCAATTGAGTTTCGAGATGATAATCCATTCCGGCTTCATAATGAGCTACCAAACTCAACACTCTGGCAAAACACATTAAATCTTCCCTCATTTTTAGGGATTTATTATTGATAATTTTACTGAGGTATTCTATACATTTTCGGTGGTTAGCCATTCCAAAATACAAACAACCAATCTTATAGTAAAGCACCATAATATGATGATCATCTATGCGGTTTTTGTATTCTTTAATTCCCGCTAAAATTTCATCTACTAAATACGCTCCCTCATCAAAGGTTCCTTCTAAAAAATGAACATTTAATCTATTGTTATATATAAACTGAAAGGATAGCACTTCTATATTATCATCAATCGGAAAATCATCTGATTTGATTGTTTTTTCGAATTTACTTAACGTTAATTTCAACTTAGTTTTATCCTGAATAAGGTAAAGCGACTCTAACAGATAATGATTTCCTCTTAAAAAAAACACAGGATTAAGAATGATCATTTTAGGGTTCTCATAAAATAGGTCTACCCACTTTTTAGAATACTTATAACAAGATAAAAAATCCTGCACCATAAAACTGTACCACAAGTGTGCCTTGTATAACCATAGTTTTTCTCTAAAGCCAAGGATATTCCAATCATACTTAGGTAATTTACTTTCAAAATAATTAGTAATTACCGTATGTTCCTTATCATTTCTTACATACCCACTTTTTATCATTAAGCCATACAATTGTAACGAAAGGTTTGACAACCTACTAGTTAGCACATTTTTCATGCTCAACATTTTTGCCTCAATTGTCAATTCATCAGCACGGCTATTGATACTTCTGGTTATGTATTGAGTTTCAATTACCTTTTCTAATTCTACAATTTCATAGGCAATATTATTCTCCTCATTCTCTTTTGCTACTGTTTTTGCTTTATCCAAAATCTTAAGACTTTGTTTATAAAGCCCTTTATGATATAATATTGTGGCAAAATCCAATTGTTCACGTATTTGTGACCTGACATTTTGATGCAAAGGACTCAACCGTAGACTGATCAATATTTGTTTATAAAGATGTGCTTTAAGATTAGAAAGTTGTTGTTTTTTTACAATTCCTTTAGACACAATTAACTCTTCATCCAGCGATTCACTTTTATCCAGATGGTTAAACAGTGCTAAGAATTTTGAATCAGCATTTACCCCTAACCTTCCAACATACACTTTAAATTGTCGTTTTTCGGACTTAGAGAGTGACTTCACTAAAACAAACAAAGGATCTTTTTGATCATTAGTCATTGTAAGAAAATATATTGCAATTAATTGATTAAAAGAAAGTTACACCAATAACAAAACATTTCAACATTGTAAAATGTGTAGCTAAATCCCTTCTTTTTGAATAACCAAAATATAAATTCGTAAGAGAATACTAAAACATCTTTAGATAATATTTTAAAAAGATATCATTTAGAGAGATTATCAAAATTAATAATTCACATAATTCCTATGAGCGATAATAAAGTCCAAATTTTTGACACCACGCTAAGAGACGGAGAACAGGTCCCTGGCTGTAAGCTAAATACCCAACAGAAATTAGTGATTGCAGAGCGACTGGACCTCCTGGGAGTTGATGTCATTGAAGCCGGATTTCCGGTATCGAGTCCGGGAGATTTTACTTCAGTGAACGAAATTGCAAAAATCGTTAAGAATGCAACAGTTTGTGGATTAACCAGAGCTGTAGAAAATGACATCAAAGTTGCTGCAGAAGCACTTAAACACGCAGTAAAACCGCGAATACATACAGGAATCGGAACATCAGAATCTCATATAAAATACAAGTTTAACTCCACACAAGACAAAGTGATCGAACGTGGAATTGCTGCTGTAAAATATGCTAAATCTTTTGTAGAAGATGTAGAGTTCTATGCCGAAGATGCAGGACGTACAGACAATGAATTTTTGGCACGTGTTTGCGAAGCTATGATAAAAGCCGGAGCTACGGTTCTTAATATCCCCGATACGACAGGGTATTGTTTACCAGAAGAATACGGTGCTAAAATAAAATACCTTAAAGAAAATGTAAAAGGTATTGATAATGTCGTTATCTCTTGCCATTGTCATAATGATTTAGGATTAGCAACAGCAAATTCTATTGTTGGAGCTATTAATGGTGCACGACAGATTGAATGTACTATCAATGGAATAGGAGAACGTGCAGGAAATACTGCTTTAGAAGAAGTGGTGATGATTATGAAACAACACCCTTATTTGAACCTGAATACTGACATCAACTCAAAATTATTATACGACACGAGTCTAATGGTGTCAGAAAGTATGGGAATGATGGTACAACCAAATAAGGCGATTGTTGGTGCAAATGCTTTTGCACATAGTTCAGGAATACACCAAGACGGTGTCATCAAAAACCGAGAAACTTACGAAATTATAGATCCGGTAGAAGTTGGAGTTACTGAATCAGCAATTGTACTAACCGCAAGAAGCGGTAGAGCAGCGCTTGCATATAGAGCGAAAAAAATTGGGTACGAATTAACTAAACTTCAGCTGGATGAAGTATACAAAGAGTTTTTGACCTATGCCGATAGAAAGAAAGAAGTAGTTGATGAGGATATCCATCAGATTATGAAAACTGTTCAGGTTGAAGCAGCAGTTGCCTAACAGCTAATTTTATTTCCTGATTTTAGACAATAGGATACCAGAAAAATTAGAAACGTATGAAGAAGACATTATTTGATAAAGTTTGGGATGCCCATGTCGTCAAAGAAATTGAGAACGGTCCTCAAATACTTTATATTGATCAACACTTAATCCACGAGGTAACAAGTCCACAAGCATTTAATGAACTTGAACACCGTGGAATTCCTATTTTTAGACCGAATCAAGTAGTAGCTACAGCGGATCATAATACTCCAACTATTGACCAGCATTTACCGGTGAAAGATCCATTATCCAGAAATCAATTAGCGCAGCTCACCAAGAATTGTGAGAAAAATGATATTACTCTTTATGGATTAGGTCATAAATATAATGGTATTGTACATGTAATGGCTCCAGAATTAGGGATTACCCAACCGGGAATGACCATGGTTTGTGGAGATAGCCACACCTCTACTCACGGTGCGTTTGGTTCTATCGCTTTTGGTATAGGAACCAGCCAGGTAGCTCAGGTTTTTGCTAGTCAGTGTTTGTTGCTCCAGAAACCTAAAAGTCTAAGGGTTAATGTAAACGGAAAATTAAAACCAGGTGTTTTAGCAAAAGATGTGATTCTTTATGTAATTGCAAAATTAGGAACCAACGCCGGTACTGGATATTTCTGTGAATATGCGGGTAATGTATTTGAAGAAATGTCTATGGAGGGTCGGATGACTGTATGCAATATGAGTATCGAAATGGGAGCTCGTGGTGGTATGATCGCTCCTGATGAAACTACTTTCGAGTATGTAAAAGGAAAGGAGTTTGCTCCAAAAGGAGAAGCGTTTGAGCAAAAAGTAACCTATTGGAAAACGCTGCCAACAGATAAAGGCGCTGTTTTTGATAAAGAATATCATTTTGATGCTTCAGATATCGAACCTATGATTACCTATGGGACCAATCCGGGAATGGGAATCAAAGTCACTTCAACCATACCAACAGAAAGTAACGCTTCTTTTGAAAAATCATTAGCCTATATGAATTTTGAGAAAGGACAATCCTTAATAGATCATAAGATTAATTATGTCTTTATAGGCAGTTGTACCAATAGTAGAATTGAAGATTTTAGAGTAGCCGCAAGTTATATAAAGGGAAAGAAAAAAGCAGCTAATGTAACGGCGTGGTTTGTTCCTGGATCACAACAGGTAGCCTCACAAATAGTTGATGAAGGACTCAACGAAATTTTTGAAGAGGCTGGGTTTAAACTAAGGCAACCGGGATGTTCTGCATGTTTGGCTATGAATGACGATAAAATACCAGAAGGAGAATATTGTGTTTCTACGTCCAATAGAAATTTTGAAGGCCGCCAGGGACAAGGTGCAAGAACCATTCTTGCGAGTCCATTAGTAGCTGCAGCAACAGCTATTGAAGGTAAAATTGTTGATATCACTAAACATTTGAATTAGAACTATGGATAAGTTTATAAAGTTAACATCCTCTGCAGTACCATTAGCCATAGAAAATGTAGATACAGATCAAATCATTCCGGCTCGTTTTCTAAAAGCTACCACTCGTGAAGGTTTTGGAGAAAACCTGTTTAGAGATTGGCGTTTTGAAAAGGACGGAAGTATCAATGATGATTTTACTTTAAATAATTCGGATTACTCCGGAAGTATTTTGGTCGCTGGTGATAATTTTGGTTGTGGTTCTAGTAGAGAGCATGCAGCTTGGGCACTACACGATTATGGATTCAAAGTAGTGGTTTCCAGTTTTTTTGCAGATATCTTTAAGGGAAATTCATTGAATAATGGATTATTACCTGTTCAAGTGTCTCCCGAATATCTTCAGGAGTTATTTCTTGAAATAGAAAAAGACCCTAAAGTTCAGATAGAAGTAGACCTGGAAGCCCAAAAAATCACAATTCAGTCAACAGGATCTGAAGCTGATTTTGAAATCAACAGTTATAAAAAAACCTGTTTGATGAATGGATATGACGACATTGATTTTCTTATTAGTAACAAATCCGAAATTGAAGCCTTCGAAAAGACAAGAGTTTAAATAAAAGTGTTAGGGCGAGCTTCCTCCTAAGGCGGACTAGTGTCGAAGCCTGAATAAAAAGATAGTAGTAAAATACTTTGACGTAAGTCCGCCTTAGGAGGAAACTCAGTGTCAAAATAAAAAATAATAATCCTAAATAGATACTTATCTATGAAACTAGAAATTGCTGTATTATCAGGAGACGGAATCGGTCCCGAAGTTACTTCGCAAGCTATTAAAGCACTAGAAGCTATTATGCATCGCTTTGATCATACGTTCACTTTTAAGGACGCACTAGTAGGTGCTATCGCTATCGATAAAACAGGTAATCCATTACCGGATGAAACGCTACATCTTTGTGCTAGCACGGATGCTGTACTTTTTGGAGCGATTGGAGATCCTAAATATGATAATAATCCTAGTGCACCGGTACGCCCAGAACAAGGGCTATTACGTCTGCGTAAGGAATTAGGACTATATGCCAACATACGACCGGTAAAGGCCTATGACACCTTATTGGATAAGTCTCCTCTAAAAAGAGAAATCATTGAAGGAACGGATATTTCTATTTATAGAGAACTTACCGGCGGTATTTATTTTGGAAAGAAACATTTAAATGAAGAAGGAACCATAGCTTCAGATTTATGTGAATACTCTAAAGAAGAAATAGAGCGCATTTCTCATTTAGCTTTTAAAGCTGCTCAAAAACGACGTAAAAAGCTAACATTAGTAGATAAAGCAAATGTTTTAGAATCTTCACGTCTATGGAGAAAAGTAGTAACAGAAATCGCTAAGGAATATAGTGATGTAACCGTAGATTTCTTGTTTGTGGATAACGCAGCTATGCAGATGATTTTGAATCCTAGTCAATTTGATGTGATTCTGACAGAAAATATGTTTGGAGATATCATTTCTGACGAAGCCAGTGTCATAGGTGGTTCGATCGGTTTATTAGCATCGGCATCTATTGGTGATACTTGCTGTATGTTTGAACCCATTCACGGATCGTATCCACAAGCAACCGGAAAAGGGATCGCCAATCCAATTGCAGCCATCCTTTCTGCGGCAATGCTGTTAGAACATTTTGACCTAATGGAGGAAGCCCGCGCTATCAAAGATGGTGTAGAAAAAGCATTAGAACTAAACCTTACTACTCCTGATCTTAATACTATCAACCCTTTGACTACCGAAAAAGTAGGAGATTTTATTTATGATTACATCCTTAATCCAGAAGATTCAAACATGAATTTCGAAAATATACATGTAGGGCAATCTACGATTATATAGTATTAGTTATATATTTTTATGGAGAAGCAATCAGGTTATATAGTCTGGTTGCTTTTTTGTACCTTAAATAAATGAAAACTTTACTATTCCTGCTAACCATATTACCTTTTTTATCTTTCTCGCAGAATATAAATAAACATCAATGGAAAGATCGATTATTATTGGTTATCTCGGATTCTTATCAAAACTCTAAATTTATTAAACAACTTCAAGAATTCGAGAAGCACAAAGAGCTGTTAAAAGAAAGAAAACTCATCATATATCAGATAACACCTTCATCGTATCGTGAAGGATTAGGAAAAAATGAAAGTACCAAAAGCAACAGCTTCTACAAAAAGCACAATTCTTCTAAAAAAGATTTCAAAATCATCCTCATAGGATTAGACGGAGGAATTAAAATGGAATCTTTTGATTTTGTTTCAGCCAATAAGATATTTAATCAAATTGATCAAATGCCAATGCGCATACAAGAATTGAAAACCAAAAACAAATAGTTTACGCTGTTTTCAGATACTCCAACACATTTGCTTCTATCCTACTCTGAATATCAGAAACATCGGCTTTCTCAAAAGTAGTACCTGTAATATTTTCAAATAGTTCGATATAACGATCTGATACAGAATTGATATACTCATTAGTCATATCAGGGATTTGTTGTCCTTCTTTCCCCTGAAAACCGTTACTAATTAACCACTGTCTTACAAACTCTTTGGATAATTGCTTTTGTGCTTCACATTTTTGCTGTCTTTCTTCGTAGCCTTCTGCATAGAAATAACGAGAAGAATCCGGTGTATGAATTTCATCAATTAGAACGATTTTTCCATCCTTTGTTTTTCCGAATTCGTATTTAGTATCCACCAGAATCAACCCACGATCAGCAGCAATTTCAGTACCCCTTTGGAACAACTTTCTCGTATAATCTTCTAGCACTAAATAATCCTCTTCAGAAACAATTCCTTTAGCTAAAATTTCTTCTCTGGAGATATCCTCATCGTGTTCTCCATTATCCGCTTTGGTAGATGGAGTGATAATCGGCTCTGGAAATTTATCATTTTCCTTCATTCCATCAGGCATTGGTACTCCACACAACATTCTTTTACCTGCTTTATACTCTCTGGCAGCATGACCTGATTGATATCCTCTGATCACCATCTCTACTTTAAATGGCTCACAAAGATGTCCTACGGCAACATTAGGATCAGGAGTAGCGATTAACCAATTAGGGACCAAATCCTCAGTGGCTTTCATCATTTGTGTAGCAATCTGATTGAGGATCTGCCCTTTAAATGGGATCCCTTTTGGCATTACTACATCAAATGCGGATAAACGATCTGTAGCGATCATGACAAGTAATTCGTCATTAATATTATATACTTCTCTTACTTTTCCTTTATAGACTGATTTCTGCCCAGGAAAATTATAATCGGTGTCAACTATGGTACTCATTTTTTTTAAAGTTGCAAAGTATCTAAGAATCTAAGTCGTAAAGAGAAAAGTATATCCTATTTAAACTTAATTCTATTATTCTTAATTCTTAATTAAAACTAATCGTTCCTATTTTCTATTTCCTTATAAGCAGCGATCACCTTTTTTACCAGTTTATGACGGATCACATCTTTATCATCCAAATGAATAATACCGATTCCAGGAACACCCTTCAACACTAATAAAGCTTCTTTTAGACCAGAAATCACTCTTCTTGGTAAATCAATCTGTCCCGGATCCCCGGTAATCATAAATTTTGCATTTTTACCCATCCGAGTTAGGAACATTTTCATTTGAGCGTGCGTAGTATTTTGTGCTTCATCAAGGATCACAAAAGCATTATCAAGTGTACGACCACGCATAAATGCCATAGGTGCAATCTGTATCACTCCTTTTTCTATGAAACTTTCTAATTTTTCAGCAGGAATCATATCCCGTAATGCATCATATAATGGTTGCATATAAGGATCCAATTTCTCTTTTAAATCTCCCGGCAAAAAACCAAGGTTCTCTCCTGCTTCTACTGCAGGACGTGTTAGGATGATTCTTCTTACTTGCTTTTCTTTTAAAGCTTTTACTGCTAGAGCAACTCCTGTATAAGTTTTACCGGTACCTGCAGGTCCGATAGCAAAAACCATATCATTTTTATGCGTCAATTCTACCAGTTTACGCTGATTAGCCGTCTGGGCCTTAATCAATCTACCTCCTACTCCGTGAACCAGCGTTTCGCCACTAATAGCAGATGTTTCATAATCAGCTTTGCTATCACTGGTAAGTATGCGTTCTATGACGTTCTCATCCAGTTTATTGTATTTTCCAAAATGTTCCAAAAGCATATTAAGACGCGCATCGAATTCCTCGAGCATATCCTCGTCTCCGTATATCTTCATTTTGCTACCTCTGGCAACAATCTTCAACTTTGGAAAATATTTTTTTAATAATTGAATATTACTATTCTGAAGTCCGAAAAACTCCCGTGGATTGATTTCTGTCAGTTCAATAATAAGTTCGTTCAAAAGCTATAGAAATTTTAGTATGATTTGTTTTTTGGATTGACTAAGTTTGTTCTCCCAATAGCTATCGGGATTGTTTGAAGTTTTTGCCGGGGAATCAAAAATGAAAAACGTATTATAAGTTGATTTTTTTTTAAGATCATAAAAGATATTAGTGGTCTAAAATGATAAACTCATATGTTTTTATTACAAATTCCTTCATTCAAAAAAACTTTGAATAACTTCATAGCAAATTTACATATTTTTAAGCGCTTATAATTAAAAGATATTAACAATTCTTATAGATGCCAATAATAACTTTAACTACTGATTTCGGAATCAAAGATCACTTTGTGTCTGCGGTTAAAGGTGCTATCTATACCGAACTACCGGATGCGACCATTGTTGATATTTCTCACGAAATCTCACCATTTCATATTACAGAAGCAGCATATATTATTCAGAATGCCTATAAGAGTTTCCCAAAAGGAAGTATTCATATCATAGGTATCGACAGTGAATTAAATCCAGAAAATAAACACATCGCTGTAAAACTGGACGATCACTATTTCATTTGCGCTAATAATGGATTAATCTCATTAATTGCATCAGAATTTAGACCAGAGAAAATTGTAGAAATTAACATCCACGATGCCATTGGCACCAATTTCCCTGTTCTCGACGTCTTTGTAGCGGTTGCCTGCCATATTGCTCGCGGAGGAACATTAGAAGTTGTAGGTAAATCAATTTCTGATATCAAACTAATAAAAGGGATAACTCCTATCGTAAACGTTGGCGACAAACAAATTGTGGGTAGTATCATTTATATAGATAACTACGGAAACTTGATAACCAATATCAATCGTAAACTTTTTGAAGATGTGGGAAAAGGGCGCAAATTTAAAATTACTGCAAGAAGTGCTGTTTTTGATACCATTTATGAACGGTACAGTGATGCTATCAATTTTGATATTGAAAAGACGAAGCGTGAAGAAGATGGAAAAAAACTTGCGATTTTTAACTCATCCGGATATTTGGAACTTGCCATTTATAAGAGTAACCCGAAAACAGTAGGTGGTGCTTCTAGTTTATTTGGATTATATTTTCGGGATACGGTAAGTATTACTTTTGAATGAATTATTCAGATTGTTCGACGGTTAGATAGTTAGATTTGTTGCATTCGCGGATGAGTAGATATTTAGAAACGAAAATTACTCAAATACTCAAAAGCTAACAGACTTAATAGAATTTGTAGCTTTGAAAATTTAAAAAACTAAAATGATTATACGAATTGTAAAAATGGGGTTCATTCCAGAGGAAATTGATGCTTTTTTGGAGAATTTCCATCAGAATAAAGAGAAAATTCGAAATTTTGAAGGATGCTCGCATTTAAAATTAATACGAGATATTCATCAAACCAACCAATTTTTCACGTATAGTCATTGGGAATCTGAGGAACACCTCAATAACTATCGAAACTCTTCGTTATTCAAAGGTGTTTGGAAGAATACTAAAAATAAATTTAACCAAAAACCAGAAGCTTGGAGTGTAGAAGAAGTTTAGAGAATATACTATGATTAACTAAATATGAGTTAAACTAAACATAAAAAGCGTCAATTCGAGTGTCCACCTTTGGAGGGTATCGAGAATAGCTTTTTAAAACACAAAATCCTATTCTCGATACACTTCTCCTTTTAGTCGAAGTACTCGAATTGACGGATTTCAATGAAAAGGTATTTTACAATGTAATATTTTATAAAAGTAAATTCTTATTTTCACTACCAAAATAACTAGTAAACAAACGACAATAAACGAATATGCTTGCAGTCATAAGAAAAGAAATCAATACATTTTTCGCCTCCTCTGTAGGATATCTGGTAATAGGTATATTTTTGATTTTAAACGGGCTCTTTTTATGGGTATTCAAAGGTCAATTTAACATTTTAGACAGTGGTTTTTCGGATCTTTCTCCTTTTTTCTTAATTGCACCTTGGATCTTGTTATTTTTGATTCCGGCTGTAACCATGCGCAGTATCTCTGAAGAGAAGAAACAAGGAACCTTAGAACTTTTGTTGACCAAACC
The DNA here is from genome assembly GCF_042684305.1 of Aquimarina rubra. Lineage (NCBI taxonomy): Bacteria > Pseudomonadati > Bacteroidota > Flavobacteriia > Flavobacteriales > Flavobacteriaceae > Aquimarina > Aquimarina rubra. The sequence goes on from NZ_JBHULE010000027.1 coordinate 50,671, forward strand.
AATCAAGCTTTGGCAGTTAGTTCTCGGAAAGTATTTAGGAAGCCTTTTTCTTATTATCATAGCTTTAGTTCCCAGCTTGTTGTATATACTTACCGTATATCAGCTAGGTAATCCAACAGGAAATCTTGATGTCGGAAGTACAGTTGGATCTTATATCGCCCTTTTGCTGCTCAGCGGCTCCTATACGGCTATTGGTACTTTTTCCTCATCGATTACCAATAATCAGATCGTAGCTTTTCTCATCGGCTTGTTTCTTTGCTTTATGTTTTATTTTGGATTTAGCGGATTGGCAAATTACCAATTCCTTGGTGATGCGGATTATATGATAGAACAAATAGGAATTCAGTTGCATTATGAACGTATTAGCCAGGGAATTATTGATACCAGAGATATTATCTATTTCGTAAGTATTATTGCACTGTTTGTATTTTTAACAACCATCGTTCTTAAAAAGTATTCCAAAAAAAATATCCTGAAATTTGCTTCGTTCGCTGCTATTGCTGTCATATTGGTTAATCTTGGAGGTAGTAATTTTTATAATCGTTTTGACCTAACCGCCGATCATCGTTTTACTCTTTCTAAAGCAACCAAAAACTTACTAAAAGAAGCAGAAGTTCCTATCTCTATTGATGTGCTTCTAGAAGGAAATTTTCCTTCAGAATTTAGAAGATTACAAGGTGAAACAAAACAGATCCTCGAGGAGTTCAATGCTATCAACCCAAGTATACAATACGTTTTTACCAATCCAATTGAAGAAGAAGAATTTAGAAAAGAAACATTAGAAGAACTTCAAAGACTTGGACTCACTCCCATGGAAGTGAGTGTGCGAGAAAGTGGTAAAACCGAAATAGAAACCGTAGTCCCTTGGGCAATTATGAATTACCAAAACCGCAGTATTAAAGTCGCTTTGGTAAAGAATACGATTGGAGCGACTACAGAAGAAAGAGTTAATAATTCGATCCAGCAATTAGAATACGTTTTTGCGGATGCTTTAAAAAAATTAATCCACCCTAAAAAACATAAAATTGCTGTCTTAAAAGGTAATGGACAGCTACCTGATGTCAAAATAGCAGATTTTATTAAAACGTTACAAGAATACTATTTTGTAGGAGCTTTTACATTGGATTCTGTAGCTACCAACCCCGAAAAAACGTTGCAAGATCTTCAAAAATTTGACCTTGTTATCAATGCAAAACCAACGGAGCCTTTTTCTGAAAAAGAAAAATATGTGTTGGATCAATTTGTAATGAGTGGCGGTAAATCACTTTGGTTGTTAGAATCGGTTGCAATGGAAATTGATAGTTTATTTACACCCCAATCAAAAGGGTCTGCCATTGCATTTATGCAAGATCTTAGATTAGGAGATGCTTTATTTTCTTACGGAGTTCGCATTAACCCCGTATTAGTTAATGATCTATACTCTGCCCCTTTGATGTTAGCATCAGGACAAGGAAATGATACTCAATTTACACCACATCCGTGGTTTTATGCCTCGTTGACAAAGAGTACCAGCGATCATCCGATTGTTAAAAACATCGAATCCGTAAAATTTGAATTCTCCAATCAGATTGACACCTTAAAAAACAATCTTTCTAAAACTATTTTATTATCAAGTTCTGAAAGATCCAAACTAGAAGGAATTCCAATAGAAATCAGACTTGATAATATCATTGGACAAAAACCTGATATAAAATCATATACTGATGGGCATCATAATCTGGCAGTTTTACTAGAAGGAAAATTTAAATCCGCCTATAAAGATCGCGTAAAACCTTTGAAACTTGATACTCCGCAAGACATAAGCAAAGCAACCAAAATGGTCGTTATCGCAGATGGAGATGTTATAAAGAATGGCATTCGAAAAGGAAGACCTATTGCATTAGGATATGATCCTTACTTAAATCTACAATACGGAAACAAAGAGTTCCTTCTTAATACGGTAAATTATTTACTAGACGATTCTGGTTTAATGGAAGCAAGAGGTAAAGAAATCAATATTGCGTTTCTTGATATTGAAAAAGTCACAGAAAATCGAACTTTCTGGCAAGTCCTCAATATCATTATTCCATTATTAATTCTTGGATTGTTTGGCGTTGCATTCTCATTTATTAGAAAGAGGAAATATCAAAAATAGTTTTAAAACTTTTTATATTGACCAGAAAACCCTAATTCAAGAGCTTTCTGATCAATACATTTAATTTTTCATTAATTAAATACAACACTGTCCATTTTGTACAGTACCGAAACAAACTGCTCCGCTAGGACTAGGCACTGCACAAGCATTGCTCCCACTATCAGCTATATAAAACCGATAGCAACCTCTGACACAGTCAGACAAACTAGGCATACCGCCTTTGATTTCTTTTTGAGAAGACTTTGATAATTTTTGAATCCCAGGAATTGAATTAATCATTTTTTTCATAATAGAAGGTTTTAAGAATTAAAATTAATTTATGCCAATCAGGCAATTATTAACATAAATATTCCCTTTAAAATTACAACCATAATTTCATTAAAAAGTTACAATTCTGTTATTTAACTATATGATAATATAAATTAACTTCATCTTTTCACACAACACAGAAGTAATCTAATAACCATTTTTGAGATGTCGTGTTTTGTAATTAAATGATTTGTAATTCCTCCTAAAGATTTAGAATACTTCAGAAATTTCTTATATTAAAAAGGTAAATCAAAACAATGAATGCAACAACATATCTAGAAGGAGTCAAAAAACAATTCCATTATTATAAATCTTTGGGTGAAAAAACAATGGATCAGCTTTCTGACGAAAGCTTGTTTTGGCAGTATAACGAAGAAAGTAATAGTATCGCTACGATTGTAAAACATCTTTGGGGAAATATGAAATCGCGTTGGACAAATTTTTTAACTTCAGATGGAGAAAAAGAATGGCGCGCTCGTGATGCAGAATTCGAAAATGATATTCAAACCAAAGAAGAATTACTGACTAAATGGAACGAAGGATGGCAATGCCTTTTTGAAGCCTTAGACAGCATTAACGACACTAATTTTGACCAACCTATCTATATCCGAAATATCGAACACAGTATTACCGAAGCGATCAATCGACAATTAGCTCATTACCCGTATCATATTGGCCAAATCGTATTTCTGGGAAAAATGATCTGCGATCAGGATTGGGAATCATTATCCATTGCCAGAGGAAAATCAAAGGCTTATAATGAAAAACGTTTTGCACAGCCAAAACACAAAGCGCATTATACCGATAAGCTAATGAAAGATAAAGACGCTACTAACTCCTGATTTATTATACTAAAAAATTATAATTAATTATGATAGTCAATAACTCCTAGCTGTTTGTTAATAACTAACGTTTTTGGCATATCGAAATCCTTGTAGATTACAATTATATTTGCGAAAGCTATTAAATGATAGCTACTGTAAAACAGTACTAATCTCAAAAAAATAAACGGGTGAAATTCATAGTATCCAGTTCATATTTATTAAAGCAACTACAGGTATTAGGTGGTGTTATTAATAACAGCAATACATTACCTATTCTAGATAACTTTTTATTCGAATTAGATAATAACTCATTGACGGTTTCGGCTTCGGATCTGGAAACTACGATGTCTGCAAAACTAGAAGTAGAATCTTCTGATGAAGGAATGATTGCTGTTCCTGCAAAGTTGTTATTAGAAACTTTAAAAACATTTCCTGAGCAGCCACTAACGTTTGTAGCAGGAGATAACAATACGATAGAAATAAGTTCTAACCACGGTAAGTACGCATTGGCATATGCAGATGGAGAAGAATTTCCTAAAGCAGTAGAACTAGAAGATCCTAGTTCAACAACCTTACTAGGTGACATTCTGGCTACTGCCATCAGCAAAACGATTTTTGCTACAGGTAACGATGATCTTAGACCTGTTATGAGCGGTGTGTTTTTTCAGTTCTCTACAGAAAGTTTAACCTTTGTAGCTACTGATGCGCATAAACTAGTAAAGTATTCTCGTGAAGATGTACAAGCATCGCAAGCTGCAGAATTTATTATGCCTAAAAAACCACTTAATCTTCTTAAAGGAATATTAGCAGGTAGTGATACAGAAGTGTTGATCGAGTATAATGAGTCTAACGCTAAATTTACCTTTGATGAGACCCAGCTTATCTGTAGATTAATTGATGGTAAATATCCTAATTATGAAGCTGTAATACCTAAAGAGAATCCAAATAAATTAACTATTGCTCGCACACAGTTCCTGAACTCGGTTCGTAGGGTTTCCATATTCTCTAATAAAACAACCCATCAAATCAGATTAAAAATCGCTGGTGCAGAATTGAACATCTCTGCAGAAGATATTGATTATTCTAATAAAGCAGAAGAACGTCTTACTTGCGATTATCAAGGTGACGATATGCAAATAGGGTTTAACTCTCGTTTCTTAAGTGAGATGCTAAACAATCTTAATGCCGATGATGTACAACTAGAAATGTCTCTGCCTAATCGAGCAGGAATCCTTACTCCTACCGATGGATTAGATGAAGGAGAAAGCGTAACCATGCTGGTTATGCCGGTAATGCTCAATAACTAGTAGATCATCTACATAACGATACAAAAAGAGTCTGATTATTATTTATAATCAGACTCTTTTATTTTTAGGCATAGATAAAATAAAGCTTATTCTTTTTTAATATTTTTACCCTAATGCAAACCGCATTTAGAATTTATATCATATGCATCTCCAAGAAATTTTTAAAGGTTTAACACTAAGTGAAGCACATAAAAACATTCTTAGTGAAAAACTTAAAAAAACGACAATATCCAAAGGAGAAACTCTATTACACCCTAATGACAGGGCTCTTCATCAATTCTATGTAGAAAGCGGATGTCTACGCTCTTTTTTTACAGACAAATCTGCAAAGGAACACACTATACAATTTGCAATCAAAGATTGGTGGATTAGTGATTATACGGCCTTTTTTAAAAAAGAAAAAGCGATTCTTCAGATTGAATGTATTCAGGATGCTACACTGCTAAGGCTTTCCAGAGATGATATGAATGAAATTTTTGATAAAGTTCCGGGAGTAGAGCGTTATTTTAGAATAAAAACTGAATCCTATATTGGTTCATTCCAAAAAAGAATCATAGGTGACCTATCAAAAACAGCTAAAGAACAATACATTGATTTTGTAAATACATATCCAAACATCGAACAATTAGTCAAGAACTACCATATTGCGTCTTATCTTGGAATCACTTCTGAAAGTTTAAGTAGAGTTCGTAAAGAAATTGCCAGAAATTAATTTCTTTTCTTACCATACATCATTTTTTTGTGTTTTAAGTTGCTTTAATTTTGATCCCGTAAAAACATTGAATAAGGATAAACTGCAGTATTATTAATAAAATATAATTACAGCAATTATACTGTTTGCTTCATATCTAAAGTAACGATAACATATAAAAAACAGATACCATGAAAAAAGTATTATTTGTATTAACAAGTCATAGTGATTTAGGAAATACCGGAGAAAAGACAGGATTTTGGATTGAGGAATTTGCTTCGCCTTATTATTTTTTGAAAGATAACGGTGTGGAGATCACTATTGCTTCTCCAAAAGGAGGACAACCACCAATCGATCCAAAAAGTGAATTACCTGATTTTCAAACACCCGCAACCAAAAGGTTTAATGAGGATCAAGAAACACAAGTTATTCTTGCTAATACCACCAAACTAGCGACTATAAACCCCGATGATTATGATGCCATCTTTTATCCCGGAGGTCACGGTCCATTATGGGATTTAGCAGAAAACAAGGTCTCTATTGCATTGATTGAATCATTTTATAATCAAAATAAACCTGTAGGAGCAGTATGCCACGCACCGGCAATTTTTAAAAACACTAAAGGAACAGACGGAGAACCTTTAGTAAAAGACAAAAAAGTAACCGGATTTTCTAATACAGAAGAAGAAGCTGTTCAGTTAACAGATGTAGTTCCCTTTCTTGTAGAAGATATGTTAATAGCTAACGGAGGTGTATATTCTAAAAGAGCTGATTGGAGTCCATACGCTATAGAAGATGGGCTACTAATTACCGGGCAAAATCCTGCTTCATCAGAGCTTGTTGCCGAGAAATTATTGGAGCGACTGAAGTAATCGATTCATAGAGTTATAAAAACAAATAGAAAAGCGTAATTCAAATGATTACGCTTTTTTTATATTTTTGTCTTTTAATTTATGTGCCTTAAAATAAAGAATGTCCAATAATGACGGAAGAAGAAAAACAAAATTATTTCTGCCATACACACACCAACCTATTCTCACAAAGTAAATGTCATAATTGTTACAGAGGCATGTGCCATACTTGTCTACATAATAACCCTACTATCTGTCCGGATTGTGTAAGAACTCGGTTTTTAGCGGGAGATCAATATAAAAATCAAAAAGAAATTAGTTATATGCTTTCTATTGGTGCGGGAGTTGCTCTATTATTTCACATCTACCAATGTTACACAATTTCTGGTATATATACTAGTTTCAATTTTTTAGAGAGTCTATTGTATGTTTTTCTTGGGTCATTAACCGCAATTAGTGCATATTATATGTATAGTGAAGTTACTATTATCTTAGAAATCAGCAAAATTCCATTTATCGGAGGAAAACTTGCTCTTTTATTAATTCTCATAAGTCTGGTTATAGGAATTCCATTATTATATTTACTTTACAAAATAGTAGTATTCATAAAACATAGCTTATTTTCGTAAAACAAATAATTTGAAGTAACTACTATAAGCTTACAAATAAAATGATCCTTCAAACTCAGCATTGCCCCTCAGCATTGAGAAAGAAGGATCATCTTCCACTTATCAAACCAAATTACACTTCTTGATTTCTATAATTCATTAAGCATTGTACACTATTTTCCATATTAAACTTGTTACTTTGCCAGACAGGAATATTCACTTGTCCAGATTTTACGATGGATAACTTTTTCTTTATTTTAGAAATCATATGAATATTTTCTAAAGCTTTCGCATATCTCCTATCTATGGATTTTGAAGTACCTCTGTATACATCAGTCATTTTACGTTGCAATTCATCTTTTCTTTTTCGAATCACAGAAATATCTAAATCACTCCTATTAAGATCTATTAATAAAGATTGAAATTCTTGTTTTATCAAAAATGTTCTCAATGCAGATTGTTTATGTCTCATCGAGATATTTCCTAGGTTATATTTTTGAAAATAGAGAACCACCAAAAACATTACAGATGATATCATGAACAGCCCTAATCCCAGATCAAATTCCTCCGTAAACCCGATTATCAAAATTGCAGATACAATAAGTACAGCGATTAATAATTGAAGTCCTTTAAAGGTCATCACTTTTTGATTTAAAATTCGGACACATTTTTTCTGCGCTTCGTATAAGGATGTCGCCCTTTCATATAACTTTTTTAATTGTGATTCTACCTTAACAGACTCCGGGAATCTGTAGCCAAATATTTCTTTCCATTTCTGTGTTGCATTCCATTTTCTTCCAGAATGTTCAAGTTTTATTGCGTTTTCCGCTTTAAAATGTGCAACGATAGCCTTATACCTAAAGTTGTCTGGGTTATGAATTTTTTGATCACTCCCTACAATATTCCATGTTGTCTTGGATGGCTCCTGATTCATTAAAAACTCAAAAAAATCCAAACACATAATATCAAAATTCAAATACGACAGATACCTTTTCTTAGAGTACAATAAGAATTCGTACACTAGCTCATCAATCAAAACATCCTTGATCCTTACTTTACAGTTTTGTTTCCATGCCTTAACCATCTTGCATAATTTTCTCAGATTATGATGAGTGGTTGCATCTACATGTTTTATAGCTTCTTGTAAGGATTTAGGTTTATGTATATTCCATTGTCCGTCATCCGTTAGATCTGCAAAAACATAACCTCCACCATCTTTAATAAAAGCTGGAAATACGCGGAAAAGCATCCCATCAGAAAATTGAATCTTAATGGATTGTTTGTCTTTATCAATACTGGTTTTAGAATATATAGATGTTATCGATCTACGAACATCTTCTAGAAACCTAGCCTGAGGGTTTCCCCCACATTCTTTGTATTCGACCAGCAAATGAGATGGCATCTCAAAGATCATTTCAACCTCCTTAATACCATCATTTGCAGTCTCTCTTCCATAGCACCCTATATAAATCCCCCCGTAATTGGTATTTATATTCCAAAAATCATTATTTAATTTTTTATTTATTGAATTGTAGCGTAATGAAATAATGGACTTCTTTTTCTCAGAAATCTCTAATTCATCACAAAACATATTAAAATTTACAGATATACCCATCCGTCCTAAATATTTTAAGATATCATCGGGTTTATCACCCTATTGATTACTATATGATTAATTTATTTCCCCACATCAGGACATGGCATATACTGAGTAGCACAGTCTGAACACGATTATATATGTTAACAACTAAAAGCTATCGACTTTTTTATATTAATTATAGATTCATTATCAATGTGGGGTAATAATGAGTAGCTAATAATTTTATTATATAATCGTTGAGTGGTAAGTCTCCGGATTAATCCAAAACTAAATTTGAATTAATTGGTTTTAAGAGCACATTTAATTAACAAAAGGTAAACTTCCAATGTGATAAAAAGTCAACCAGTAAAAAGTATTTTTTTTTCATATCAATTTCATTTTGGGATTATTAAAAAACTAATTACAAGCGCATTATAATTTTTCTTAGTTCCAATGTACAAACAAAAACACAAAAAGAAATATGGTTAAACCGTAATTATATTACGTTTAAAAAATCTAAAAAAGTAGGAAGTACTGAAAAACCTGTAGGTTTCAAAGAGAATTTACCTACACGAAAATGTTAAAAATTTTATTTTTTAACATTTTAAACATTAAAAAAGTGTATTTCATCGTAAAATACTAGTAATTAAATTCAAAAAATACAGGGAATTTACCCCTAAAAATAAATGTTTTTACAGAGTAATTACCTAAATTCTACTTATAAACCGTAATTTTTATATCAAAAGTTGGAAAATTCCCTATTTTTTTATTCGAAAATAAAAGAATAAACGGCTATATTTTTAATCTATCTTAATCATTTAAATTACTTAATAACAATTTGTTTTGATACCATTTCGTTTTATACGGAATTGGAAAAAATATACGTGTACAAATCATTTTGTCCAGAAATCAGGATACATTTTCTTTCATACAAACAAAAAACCCCACTACAAAAAGTGGGGTTCATAATATTCTGTTTTATCGACTATTCTTTTGTAAATTTCTTACTAACAGTTTTGTTTCCATCATTTACCGATATAAAATACATTCCCGACGATAATCTGTTTACCGGAATAGGTTGTTTTGTTACTTTTCCTGTTTTCACAACTTGACCTATTTGATTTACGATTTTGTAATTTGCTTCTGAAGCATTTTCCAGTTGTAAAATCAACACCTCTTTTACCGGATTGGGATAAAAACCGAAATCCATTAGTCCAGCTGCATTCTCTTTCACCATCTCTTCAGAAAAATTCCTTGATGCCGAACCTACACAAAAACCATTACTGTCCTGCGATCCAAAAGAGCCTCCAGATACAAGAACTCCGCCGTTAGCATCTGTTAGTGCGTATGAGCCATTGCCATAACTACAACAAATACCATCTCCGTATGTATCTTTTACTACTAATGTATAACATCCTGAATCCAATGTCCTGGATAAATTAATTGTGGATCCATTAGCTTGAGATCCATAAGTCCCTCCGGAATATACTATTTGATTGCTATCGTTTCGTATCTCCCAACTTGTTTCTTCGGGATAATTATCAAAAGTGATTCTTAAATTAACATCACTGGTAGTTGATCCTCCACCTGTATTTCCTGAAGTAGAAAAGTTGGCCGCATCCACCGCCATATCTCCTTGCCAAGTAGTTCCTGTTATTCCGTTAAAACGAAGTTGTACTTTTTCACCAACATATGCATTTAGATTAACGGATGCAGTCTGCCAGGAATTTCCTTGATTTCCGGATCTATTCCAAATCGATGTCCAGCTTGTACCATCCAAGCTTGCTTCTACGGCTAAACTTCCCATCGCTGAAGATCCGTACATATGATATTTAAAAGAGAACGTAGCCTGACTTGCTGAGGTAATATCGTAACAAGGAGAGTACAAAATTGCTCTTTTATTGGAATAATTTGGAGTTGAAGACTCCATATAGATATAATAAGATCCCGAATTAGCTGAACCCGGACCAGTGCCAGAAGACGGAGTATTTCCGGAACGAATCGTCCAATTAAAATCATCTCCTGTTGTTGCTTGTTTCCAAGCGCCGAAGGTATTTTCAAAACTTTCATTATACGGAAATAAAGTTACTGTAGAATTACACAAAGTATTTCCTCCTCCCGTAGTATTCTGAGTAGTGACATTGATAGCGGTACTAAATCCAGACACATTGCCTGCAGCATCTTTGGCCCGTACAGAAAAACTGTAGGTTGTAGCGGCAGACAATCCAGTTACTGAAGAACTTGTATTCGTAGTAGAATTCAAAAACGATCCGTTCCTGTAAATATCATATCCGGTAACTGCAACATTATCTGTTGATGCGTTCCAGGATAATTGTGTAGCGGTAGTAGTTGTGTTTGATGCTACCAAAGAAGCAGGAACACTAGGTGCTTGCGTATCACCACCGCCAGTTCCAAAGCGATCTTCTGCCTGTGGACCACCCCATATTTGCGTAGCAAAAGCAGGATTATCAATAAAAGGGTTTCTGTTTCCTTGTAAATTTTCGAGGATTGGGTTTCGTTGTAGTTCTAACGATGAAACCGGATCGTCTGCATTCCATTCTAAAAACAACTGAATCATATTAGTATCTCCTGATACTGCTGTTCCTATTCCAACATTAGAGGGCAAACAACGGTTGCCATATCGAATATACATATACATCATCATTCGGGCTACATCACCTTTAAATTCATCACCAGGATACCAATGTCCTTGAGATGTTGCTCCTGAATTACCCGAACCATCTGCAAACTTTCGGCTTCCTCTACTGGAGTTTCTTTGTACATCTGCAGGTCTTAAATGATGTGCATCAGCTCCTGGCCCTGAAGTACCTAAATTAGGATTACCTAAAGATTTTGGATATACATGTTCTCTATTCCAATCTGTAGATCCACCACCATTGTTATTTACTCCTCTTGTTCTGTCTGTAGTAGAATTCCCATCAGTATCGCTATAGCCATAAATTAAGATCACTTTAGAGGAGTTCGCAAGATCTAGGTCTGTTTGCTTTAGCGCGTCCCAAACTCCGGGAGTATAAGATAAAGTGGTGGTTTGTGTGTTGGTTACCTTTGCAGCTAATTCGTTCTTTAGCGCTTGTCCGGATAAAGAAAGGTTCACATCACTATAATATGACGGTACCTGACCAAAACCAATAAGGGTACATCCCATTATTAGTAATAGTAATAAATTTTTCATTGTGCGTTGTGAGTTAGTTTAGTAAATTTTAACGCTTCCGAAGCTAAAACTATTTTGTTAAAATTACCAGAGTTATGTGTTACCAAATCATTACCCAATATGTTGATAATGTAACAATTAGCTTACTAAAATACCATAAAGTATTGATTAGTAAGTTTTTACAAAAAACCACTCCTGTTAATAAGTTATTTCTTACATTCTGACATAAGAATTATACTTCAAATAGTCATTAAGGAGTGAAAAAAATGATTTTAAGCCTCTTATTATTTAGTTTAACCTATAGAAAAACCTTATTTTTTTAGTGTATTTCACGTATCATATTTAGGGAATTTTCACTTATTTTTAAAGGATTAACTTAAAACATCTTACACAATGAAGAAAATCTTAGATTTACAAGGAATTCAAAAATTAAGTAAAGGAGAGCAAAGATCTATCAAAGGAGCTTGGGGCAATGTCTCTTGCTGTCCATCCGGAAGAGGTTGTCAGATCAGTTTTCCGGGAGGAAGTTTCTGCGAGCCTGGCTACTGTGATCCATACAGATACGGGAGATGTATTCTTTACTAAAAATAAAGGTTTAAAACCTCTAAAGGCATTCTTAACTAGTTTGCCTTTTTTCTCTTCAATAAAAAACATCTTTATTAACTTAAATATTTTACACAATGAAAAAAATCTTAGAATTAAAAGGAGTGCAGAAACTTACTAAAGGACAACAAAGATCTATTAAAGGGGCTATGACAAGTATTTCATGTTGTAATCCAAACCCAAGAACAGGCACAGGTAATAAATGCCGCATCAGCTTCCCTGGAGGAAGTTTTTGTGAGCCAGGAAGATGTTCGGGATGGAATCAATGTATCCTTTACTAATTACTGACAATTACATATTCAAAAGAGACTGTCTAATATTCAGTCTCTTTTTTTTTGTAGCTAATCTAACGGTGTAAACAAGCTCTTGAAATTTATAAATATCAAGAAAGTACATTTGCATATAGGTTTTATATACGATTATCTTGCTTGTAATTATTAACTTTAAATACTTACACAATGAAAAAAATCTTAAACCTCAAAGGAATTCAGAAATTAACAAAAGAAGATCAACAACAAATCAAAGGTTCCTCAATTCCACGTCGTTATGTATACTGTGGAGCTCCCGGAATGTGCTGTATGGCTTTTTTAGGAGGGCCGGAATATTGTGATTTTGGATATTGTCAGCCTAATGGGACTTGTATCTGGGCATAAAAAGAATTAGTAAACCATTTTGAAGATTAGAGACTACTTAAAACCTATTTAAGTAGTCTTTTTTAGTTAAACCGTTTCCCTGTTCAATTAGTTAGAATCGTGAGTATTTTGACTTTAGAAAATTCTAAACCACTTTTTTTATTTCTTCAGAGCTTAGAAGAATTCTAAACTTTATTAAAAACTAAGTAAGGTGTCTAAAAATTAAACACCTTACTTCAAAAAAACTCCAATACGATTTGGTTTTGGGTTTTAATTAATAGAGTTAAAGATTTATTTTCTCATAAAGATTAGTAATGTCATTAAACACAATGGTGAGTCCATCGCTCAGTTTATATACTTCTTCTTTCTTTAAAGTTTTATTCATTAATTTTTCCTTTTGAGTTTTAATTGCATCCCACTTTGTCAGTGCTAACCCAATTTTTTCATCTAGTTCTGGAGTATTGAATTGACAAATCATCAATTTCGTTAATGCCCCTTCTAATTCATTAAAAGTATTATTCAATATTCTGGAAACATTTTTATCATTTACAGCTATCGTATTCGCATAGTAATATAAGGCTAATCGCTGCGAAAGCATTCTTTGTCTTCCTGCCATATTAATAGTATTCTGCAATTCCAATCTATCCTCCACACTGACATTATCTCCCAGCAATTCTGCATCAGTCGAAGAGTTAATCAATTTAGAATTATTAATGATTGAAACTACAGTTTGGTTAGAAGCCATCAATAAGTCTGTATTGAGATCCGTTATCTTCTTGGCATTTTCGTAACCCGGTGTGGTTTCTAATACCTTCTTAAAATCAGTAAACAGTTGATTAACCTTTTCTATATTGGCAGTAGTTAATTTGTTTCTGGAATTTTGTAATAAAAAAGCATTTTGTCTTTCAAATAAAATTTTAGACGTCAATAAATCCTTTTTCGCTTTCATATCATTGGGATTTGACACCAAATACAGATATGCCTTAGACATTTTTTGTGATAACATTCTTTGTTTTCCGGCTACGTTAATTGCATTATTAAAGGAAACATTTCCAAATTTAATGTTTTGCTGAGCTTGTAACGAAGGACTTAATACCATAATAAGTAGCATCACCATACCACCTACAAAATTGTTTTTTGTGATCATAATAAATAGATTTAGGTTTTATTTTCCCCCATATATACTTTGGAAGAATTGATTAAAAAATAGAGCAAAAATGTAAGAAGTATACGTTAAGTAGGTTTAGTGTTTTCTTACAAACACATGTCGAAAATATACTTTTTTTTGTGAATTCAAAAAAAACAAATGTTAAAATTTCCCCATAAAAAAAACGCTAAAACCTTTTATACAAGTTTTTAACGTAAATATTATATGCTATAAAATCAAACTAAATCACTCCAATAACTCCATAGACTGCTTCGCAATCTCCAGTTCTTCATTTGTAGGAATTACTAGGATTTTAACTTTGGAAGTGTCCTTACTAATATCCCTGATCTCTTTTGATCTAACCTTATTTTTTTCCTGATCCAGTTGGATACCCAAATAATCTAATTCAGAACACACCAGGTTTCTCATAACATCTGAGTTTTCTCCGATTCCTGCAGTGAATACGATCGCATCTACACCATTCATAGCAGCTGCATAAGCTCCTATAAACTTCTTAATACGATACGCATTCATTTTTAATGCTTGTTGACAGTCAACATTTCCTTTTTCCGCATTGGATTCTATATCTCGTAAATCACTGAAGCCGGTCAATCCCAGCATGCCACTTTCTTTTTGTAGTAATGAGTTTACCTCATCTAAAGAGTATCCTAAGGATTTTACCATATAAAAGATAACTGCAGGATCAATATCTCCCGATCTGGTGCCCATAATCAATCCGTTCATTGGTGCAAAACCTAGCGTATGATCCACACTATTACCGTTTTTAACCGCTGTCATACTACATCCGTTACCTAAATGTATAGTAATGATCTTGGAATTTTGTTTTCCTAAGTATTCTATTGCTTGTTCTGATACATATTTATGGCTTGTTCCATGGAAACCGTAAACTCTTATATCATGTTCGTTTAAAAAAGAATTTGGAATTGCATACTTGTAGGCTTCAACAGGCATTGTCTGATGAAATGCTGTATCAAAAACTGCTACTTGTTTTGCATTCGTAAAAATCTCTTCTGAAACTAAAATGCCTTGTAAATTAGCAGGATTGTGTAATGGCGCTAATGCTGAAAGTTTTTCTATTTTCTGTTTTACCTCATCATTAATCTCTACGGTTTTAGCAAAAGTACTTCCACCGTGAACTACGCGATGACCAACAACCTGGATTTCAGAAGCAGAGGCGATCACTCCAATACCAGTATCTAATAAAAAAGAAGCTATTAATTCTAAGCCAATTTTATGGTCAGGAATATCCATCTCCTTTTCGATATCCTGAGTATCTGTTTTATAATTGATTTTGGCATTTTCTAACCCAATACGTTCCACTAATCCAGAACAAAGAACCTGAGCAGATGGCATATCGAATAATTGAAACTTAATAGATGAGCTTCCTGAATTTAATACTAGTATTCGCATAGTTTATTCTCTTCTTTTTTTATAATCCTTGTGCCTGTATTGCCGTAATAATAACTGTATTATATACATCATCTACTGTACAGCCTCTACTTAAGTCATTTACGGGCTTGTTTAACCCCTGTAGCATTGGACCAATTGCTAAAGCTCCAGTTTCTCGCTGTACAGCCTTATAGGTGTTATTCCCGGTATTAAGATCAGGAAATATCAAAACACTTGCTTGTCCTGCAACTTCAGAATCCGGAAGCTTACTCTGTCCAACTCTCATATCTACAGCAGCATCATACTGTATCGGACCTTCAATTTTAAGTTCTGGATGCTTTTCTTTTACTATTCTGGTAGCTTCTCTTACTGTTTCTACATCTTCTCCTTTTCCGGATGTACCAGAAGAATACGATAACATTGCTACTTTTGGTTCGATACCAAATGCTGCAGCTGATTGCGCAGATGAGATCGCAATTTCTGCCAGTTGTTCTGCATTAGGATTAGGATTGATAGCACAATCCCCAAATACAGAAACTCTATCATCTAAACACATAAAAAATACCGAAGAGACCACTTTTACGCCCGGTTTCGTTTTTATAAACTGTAATGCTGGTCTTATGGTATGTTGCGTAGTATGAACCGCTCCCGACACCATTCCGTCTGCGTGACCTTTATAAATCATCATCGTACCAAAATAGGAAACATCGGCCATCATATCCTTGGCCATATCCATATTCACATTCTTATGCTTTCTAAGCTCGTAAAATGTTTTTACGTAATCATCAAAATGAGGAGATTTTATTGGTAAAACGATGTTTACTTTACTAAAGTCAATTGGAATATCCAGCTTAGTAGCCTTACTTTTTATTTTCTTCTCATCTCCAATTAACGTTATATCTACAACATTGGATGCCTGTAACCTAAAGGTAGCTCTAAGAATTCTCTCATCAGATCCTTCAGGTAGCACGATATGTTTTTTATGCTTAAGTGCTCTTTTTAATAAATTATACTGAAACATACTTGGAGTCAGACTATCCGACTCAAAAGTAATTAACGGATCTACTAATTGGTCTGCATCCACATATTGCTCAAAAGTGCTGATCGAAGTATTTATCTTTTGCAAATTATCAGCATATATTTTAGATCGTATTGCTCCTATTTTATTAGTTATAGAAAATGTTCCTTGTGGTACCGATATGATGGGTACGGATAAAGACACCCCTTCTATTAACTTAAGAATAGGTTCTTCAGGAATGATTCCTCCGGTAAGAATAATGCCCGAAATCTTTGGATAATTATCCGATATATTCGCTTGTAAAACACCTAAAATAATATCTGCTCGATCGCCTGGAGTTATTACCAAACTATTATCCTTAAGATGGGTAAGATAATTGCGCAGCTGCATAGCTCCAACACCAAAACTACCTGCCTGATTATTTAGAAACTCTTTTCCGAAGAGCACTTTACCATCTAGTTCCTTTACAATTTCTTTTATGGTAGGATTAATCAAAGAACCAATTTTAGGAATAATGATCTGCTCAACATCTTTTTTGAATTCCCTTTCCAGTGCTGATTTTAATTCTTTTTCACAACCATTCGCCACCTTGTTTGCTAATACTGCTACTACTTCTGCATCTTTGCTTGTAAAAGTATCATAGGCTAGTTTTAGATTACCTACTATTTCTTCTTTTGTTTTATCTACCCCGCTTGCGACAATAATGGATGGAATTCCTAAATTCTTTGCAATGATTACATTGATATCAAATTCTATAATACTTCCTTCATCAGAGAAATCTGTTCCTTCTACCAAAATGAAATCAAACTTTTCCTCGAGGTTTTTATATTTTTCTATAATTCCGTCGATGATCGCTCCTGCACGTCCTTGATTATATTTTTGAAGTACCTCACTTCTAGTAAATGCATAAGCATTTTTAACATTAATATCCAATTCAAAATGGGATATAACAGTATTAATATGATTGTCTGTCTCTCCTTCTTTAGGATCATCAATTATAGGTCTGAAGTACCCTACTCTAGCTACTTTTCCGAGTAGCATTCTCATTAATCCTAAAACAACAATAGATTTACCACTATTAGGTTCAATAGTAGCAATATAAACGGCTTTACTCATGTATATAAATTTGGTCGTGCAAAGATATAGTAATCGTACTAAAATAATACACTGTAATATAGCAAGAAATTATATTCTACGAAGGATTTAAAAAATTAACTTATTTATTTTAAAGTCAATAAAAAAAGGATCTGCAAAACGCTGATCCTTTTGTAAACCGCTATCATTTTTAATTGCTTGAAGTGCTTATTTTTAATACGCTTACAGCTTTATTAAAAATAAAAATCTTCGCAAAATTTCAGATCCCGTTCTGCAACGGGATAAGTTCAACTAACTATTTTTAATACGCTTACAGCTTTATTAAAAATAGAGTTTCACTTACTTAATTTATGTCTTCGCCTTTTTTTAGTTTTTCCAGTTCACCGGATAATCTACCTTTAAATCTTTCAGGCGCATTACTCATAGCAATATTCATGGATTTAACAGCATTTTTATAATCACCAGTTGCAGCGTATGCTCTTGCCAATCCATAATTAGAAGGCCAGGCACCATTGTTATTTTTTACATTATTTTTTAAAACCTCTAAAGCTTTGTTCTTTTGTCCCTGGGCAATCAAGCCATTTCCTAATTGAAAAACCTGAGTCGCATTGCCTAGTTTAGCTGCTTTATCGACCAGAGTCATTGCTTCCTGTGTTTTTCCTTGTTTTGCCAAAATCTGAGATTTCAGAGATAGGTTGCCAAATGTTTCTTTACTAAAGAAATTACCACTAATAGAAGTATTCACCCACTCTAATGCCTGATCCATATCGCCTGCATTAAAAGCGTAGTTAGCAGCATTATCCCAATTAGATTGTGTAAATCCGGCACTGCTCCTAAGATCATCTTTTATTCCTTTCATCACTGTAGCTGTAACATCTACCTCAATCTTAAAGGGGATTTCTTTCTTTTCCCATCTCAATACAGCAGTTGTACTATTCGCATCAAAAGAAGGAAATAAAAACAAAAGTGTTTCTGTATGAGGAGTCTCTTTTGTTTGAACATCTACGCGCAATGCATCTTCTTTTTCATCATAAAAATAACTACCCCAAGAAGTTGCATTCTTAGAGAATATGATGGTTGCGCCTCCATCTTCTTTTAGTGCGATATGAAGTCCATAAAGTCCGGCTTTAATCTCTTTTCCTTCTACTTTGACATCGTGAGAAAATTCTATAGTACTATTTTGATTAGCTCCGGCTCTCCAGGGTGCAGCTGTAGATGTTCCGAACCCAAGATTATTATATCCATAAGGAACCAGTTTCCCCCAAACTTCTCTTTCTTTTACGCTTGGTCTTCCATAATCTATAGTGATATCGGTTATTCCTACTCTTTGAGTTACCTGTGCCCGCTGGCTAGCTTCAGGAGTTGTAAGTTGTGCATTTAATTGGATCGTAAACAACATCATTGCAGCAGCAATGCATGCCATCATCAGGTTGGATTGTTTCATCTGTTTTTATTTTTACTTTTTACTGGTCAGATGGAATTCGCCAATAATCATCAAGGAAAGTAGCTACCTAATCATCAAGGCTCATTTCATAACTGAATTGTTTGAATTATTTATTGGATTATATATGAGAGAAAAATCATACACTCCCAACAATAATAATATGATATTGTTAATCCTGATGTTACGGTAGTGTTAAAGTAAAAACAGAAGTCCTAATAATTGTTAAATCCTCTATTCTTTTAACAGCTGGTTAACAAAGCCTTCGAACTCATTTTTAAAATCAATATACTTCTGACCTGTAGCCGGTCCATTAAAACCTGTGTGGATCTTACGTACTTTTCCTTTTTTATCGATAAAAATTGTCGTAGGATATGATAATACATGATTGAGCATTGGTAGCTTTTCCTGCGCCTTTTCTTTATTAGATGTTCCATATTGAGCCAAAAGAATAGGGTATTCTACCTTAAGTTTAGAACGTAACCTCTCGATTGATTTGAATGCTTTTTCTGAAGTTTTAGCATATTCAAAAGCAAGGGCAACAAATTCTATATCCTTATCCTTATTTTTTTTATAATAATCTACATAATATTTGGTTTCATCCATACAATTAGGGCACCAGGTTCCCATAATTTGAACCATCGTTACCTTATCTTTAAAACGATCATCTTCAAGCGAGACCTGATTTCCTTTCGCATCCGGAAAGCTAAATTCGAATTTATCATAGCCTTTTTTAATAAAAGTTAGAGAATCTTCGGAAGGAAGTTCAAATTCGTCGTTTCGGATCGCTGTAAAAGGTTCTTTCCAATGATTGCCGGAATAGAAATGTCCGTTCATTATACTATCAGTTACTTCTGCCGTAAACAAAAAAGCGTGTGCTCCATCAAAAGCCGATAACTCTAGTAGGTTATTGTTTAGTACTCCTTCCAGAAAACGATAATCTCCTGTAGTAGTTCTAAAAGTTCCCGTAACTACATTCCCATTTTGCTTAAAAATTCCTTTGGCAATATATCGATCTTCGGGAGCGTCTTTACTAAAAACAGCTTCCCAATTCCCTTCTATATTTGCTGACGGTTTTGAAGTAATATCAAATCTATCTTTTACTCCAAAAACTGCCTTGAAAGGAACAATTCTGTCCAGACTTTCTTTAATAAAACTTCCAGAAATCGTTAAAGAATCCTCAAATTTTGCCGCTATATATCCTTCAAAAACAGGAAATTTAATAAATACGGAATCGTTTTCGATTCTCACCTCATCAACATCTATTACTTCTTCTGCATTAAAAATTTTTAAAGTTTGGTCATCAAACACTTCAAACAAAAAAGGCAATTCTTTATCATCTTGCAATGTTAGGGATGCTTTCCAAGGACCACTTTTTAGCAATATATCATTGTTTGATTTCTCTTCTTTACAAGAGAACATTAAGAGTACAGATGCTACTAGTATTATGTGTTTATTCATAAGTTTGTGTGAATATAAAAAACTGTCTAGAGAGATGGTTGGATCTAACTAGACAGCTTATATGAATTGTCAATATGTTTTACAGTTGTAAAAGATTAATTAGTTTTTGTTTTCCTTTTTGAGGTCGTTTTCTTTTTAGTTTTATTTGCCTCTATGATAGCAGCTATTCTCGCTTCTCTCTGCCTTCTCGCTTGTTCGGGTGTAATGTTTCCTTTTCCACTTTCTTTAGACTTTCTAGCAGTCAATGCTCTAGCTTCCTTTTCTTCTTTGGAATACAATTTTGCCGTTTCTGAGGTATTTACTAGGTCAATATTTTTTCCTTTTGTTTGTACCTTTGACTTAGCTGCTGACTTCGGCTTTACCGAATTTGGCAGATATTGTTCTGGTTTGCTTCTATCTGTTTGTTGTGCAATAGTTTTGTGATTTCCTAATCCTAAGAAAAACAAGGACAACATAATTAATTTAAATGTTTTCATTTAGGGCTTATATGGTAATTAATTATAGCTCAAAAATACATAATATTCTTGTTTAATAATAATTATCAATACATTATCGCCTTCTTCTTAATCAAATAAGCAGCCATTTTTAAAATCAAAAGGCTGCTTACTAAGAAAAATTATTGCTCTTTAGGATACACTTTATCAAGTTTATCACTTTCCTCTTTTACTTTTTTTCTTCCTTTTTTTAACGACTCTTCAAGGGCCTTTAGTTTCTCTTCTGCTTTGGCAATCTTGGCTTCCTTTTCTGCAATCTCCTCTGGTGTCAAAGCATCGTCCCCTTCTTTTGCTTTTGCTTTTGCCAATCGTTCTCTGGCAGCAGCTATCTTATTTCTTCCTCTCTGCAACTTTTCTTCATTTTCGCCTAGCTGTTTTTCACTTTTTTCAGCTTTTTCTTTTGCATCCGCAGCTCTTGCCTTTCCAAACGCTCTTCCTGTAAGACCCTCTTTATTTTTACCGTAAGCATTTCCTTTTATTTCTTTCTCAGTATTCTTTTCTGCTTTCCTTGCTTCCTTCTCAGCCATTTTCTCAGCCTTTCTAGCTTCTTTTTCAGCCGTTTTTTCTGCTTTCTTGGCTTCTCCTTTTAGCTTATTGCCTTCTTCTACTAGATCATCACCCTTTTCTTTACCCTTATCCTTCGCTTCTTTTATTTTATCTTTTCCTTTTTGCTTTTCTTTATCAAGCTTACCTTCAGATTTTTCCTTAGCTTCTTTAAGCTTCTCTTGCCCTTTATTCTTTTTTTGGGTTACTTTTTCTTTAGCTTCTTTAGATTTTCCTTGAGCTATAGTTACATGGTTTCCAAAAACGAAAACCATCATTGATATCATCACAATTCTAAATAATTTCATTATAATATTGTTTAAGTTACTATTAGTTGTTGGTATGAAAAAAGTTTATTAATAATTACTTAGATCAAATGCTATCCAGATCTTTAAGAGAATCCTCAAGCTCTTCAGCCTTTGTTTCGACTTCTTTTGTTACTTTGTCTAATTCTTGTTCTACAGATTCAATCTGTTCTACAGCCGCTTTTGTTTCTTCCTCTTCTTTTTTCTTATCGGTACAAGAAATAATTCCGAATAAACACATACAAGCAAAAAAATTAGTTATTGTTTTCATAATACTATTTGGTTAGGTGAATATTTATTTTAAAAATACACTTTTTTATTTTACATAAGAAAGATTTCTTGTTTGTCAACTTTACCCAAAGTAGTATCTTTACCGCCTAATTTCAGAATCATCATTAATGAAAATTTCATATAACTGGCTGAAGCAATTTATCAAGCTTGATTGGGAAGCAGAAAAAGCTGGAGAATTACTCACGGATTTAGGGCTTGAAGTAGAAGGAATCGAAACCTACCAAAGTGTAAAAGGAGGGTTAGAAGGTGTAATAGTAGGACAGGTAATTAGTTGTGAGCAACACCCCAATGCAGACAAACTTAAAATCACCAAAGTAGATTTGGGGAACGGAGAGCCAGTACAAATTGTTTGTGGAGCTCCAAATGTTGCTGAAGGTCAAAAAGTTCCTGTGGCTACAATTGGGACTAAATTGTATGATGAAGAAGGCAAAGAATGGAAGATTAAAAAAGGTAAAATCCGGGGAGAAGAAAGTCACGGTATGATCTGTGCCGAAGATGAGTTAGGGCTTGGCAAAAGTCACGATGGTATTATGGTACTGGATAAAGACATTTCTGTCGGGACTCCTGCTGCCAATATTTTTGATATCGAAAATGACCACGTATTTGAAATTGGGTTAACACCCAATCGTGCGGATGCTATGAGTCATTGGGGAACTGCCAGAGACCTAAAAGCCGGACTACAGCAAAAAGATCTTAATCTGGAACTAATCACACCATCTGTTAGTAACTTTAAAGTAGATAATAGGTTACACAAATTTGACATCGAAGTAAAAAATCCTGAACTGGCACCAAGGTATTGTGGTGTTACAATTTCGGGGTTAAAAGTAGCCGAATCTCCTTCCTGGTTACAACATCGACTCAAAGCAATTGGTATTACCCCAAAAAATAATGTAGTAGATATAACAAATTACGTTTTGCACGAACTAGGGCAACCCTTACATGCTTTTGATGCGCACTACATAGAAGGAAACAGCATAGAAGTTAAAACTTTAAAAGCAGGTACAAAGTTTACTACGCTTGATGAGGTAGAACGTGAATTACACGAAGAAGATCTAATGATATGTGATGCCAAAAAACCTCTTTGTATTGCTGGAGTTTTTGGTGGAATTAATTCTGGTGTTACAGAAAGTACAACTTCAATTTTCTTAGAGAGTGCTTACTTCAATCCTGTAAGCGTTCGTAAAACTGCTAAGCGTCACGGGTTAAATACGGATGCATCGTTTAGGTTTGAAAGAGGTATCGATCCTAATATTACTGAATATGCACTAAAGAGGGCAGCCTTACTTATACAAGAACTTGCAGGTGGGGATATTACCAGTGATATTATTGATTTGTATCCTAAAAAAACGGAAGATTTTCAGGTGTTTTTGTCCTTTGAAAATACAGCAAAATTAATTGGAGAAGAATTACCACAAGAAACTATAAAGGATATTTTGAGTTCTTTGGAAATTAAAGTAAATAATATAACAGAAAGTGGTCTTGGACTTACTATTCCTGCATATCGTAACGATGTTCAGAGAGAAGCCGATGTTATTGAAGAAATTTTGAGAGTGTATGGATATAACAATATACAGTTTACTCAAAAGCTAAATGCTTCTATCGCTAATATTGATAAATTTTCTGATCATAACGTTCAAAACACTATTTCGAATCAGTTGGTTGGTCAGGGTTTTTACGAAATGCTGGCAAACTCTCTGACATCTCCTGAGTATATTTCATTATCAGAGCAATTAAAAACAGAAAACAATGTAGAGATGCTTAATCCATTAAGTAATGATTTAGCGGTAATGCGACAATCATTATTATTTTCTGGTTTAGAAGCAGTTTCTTATAATATCAATAGAAAACGTTCTGACCTTAAGTTGTTCGAATTTGGAAAAACATACCACAACTATGAAAGCGGTAGAATTGAAAACAAACATTTAAGTTTAACAATCACAGGAAATAAAACCTATGAAAACTGGAAAGTAGCACAAGAAAGCGGTGATTTCTTTTATATGAAAGGAATTGTAGAAGCTATTTTGAATCGTTTAGGTATTAAAACTTCAAAGACATCTCCGGTTAAGAACGATATCTTTTCTGAAGGTGTTGTTTATAGTTTGGGTAAATCAAAATTAGTAGAGTTTGGTATTATTAGAAGGTCTGTATTAAAACATTTTTCTATTTCCCAGGAGGTATTATATGCTGATTTTAATTGGGATACCATTCTGGAATTTGCAAGACGTACTAAGATTAAGTTTACGGATATCCCTAAGTTTCCGGAAGTGCGTCGTGACTTTGCTCTTTTGCTTGATAATGCCGTAACTTTTGAAGAAATTCATACCATTGCTAAGCAAACAGAAAAGCAACTGCTAAAAAACATCAATTTATTTGACGTTTATGAAGGCAAGAATTTACCAGAAGGTAAAAAATCATATGCAGTTAGTTTTACGTTACAAGATGAACACAAAACACTTACAGATAAACAAATTGATAAAATTATGAATAAGCTGCAACACAGTTTTGAAAATAAATTAGGAGCAGAACTGAGATAAAAAAATTGATCTATATATAGATATTTTAAAAAGTGCCTTTGAAAATTTCAAAGGCTTTTTTTATTGGTAAGAATCTCTTTAGTGAAAGGTTTGATTCAACAGTTGTTAAAAACACTAAAATCTTGTAATCCAGATCATAAATACTTAATTTAGTGATGCTAAAGAAAGAAAAAATGATGTTTCCTAAAACCAACGTAGAAAAAAAGCTAACTCAATTACGAAACAAACAATTTGATCCGGGAAGTTGGGAATTACAAATTCAAGCTATTTTTAGTGAGGAAAACAAAAAGAATGATCGTATTATTAGAACATTAGAAAACGGTACTCCCGCTGTAGAAAATGATTTTGTATTTGACCATCTAGAAAGTTCAAAGATCTATCACATCAATCAGATCAAAAAAATCTGTATTGATTATCGATTACGTTTTTTAGATTCTAAATATTTTAAAGGTAAACTTCCTCAGGAGGCATTATCAAAAATAAAGGATCTTGAGAAAGTTCATGAAATTGAGTTAAAAGGTTTTAAAATTGTTGCTCCTTCAAAACTATTTAAATTAGCCAATGCTGATGATCCTTTACTTTTTGCTCCCATAGGAAATGATTATTATTATTTAATTCATAAATGGGGAGATGATCTGCACCCTTTTCGTAAGTTGATGATGTGGTTCTTTAAAAGTTTCGAAAATTTATTGATTCTTACTTTTTTAGTGAGTCTTTTAATTACCTTTATGGTCCCACAGGGATTGTTTAGTAAAGAAAGTACTACCTCTGAATTTATAATGATATTTTTCTTTATGTTTAAATCTGTTGCAGCTGTTGTTTTATTCTACGGATTTGCTTTAGGTAAAAATTTCAATACTGCAATCTGGGATAGTAAATATTTTAACGCTTAATAATAACATATGTTTCCCGAAAGTGAATACGAAAGAGTGTATACCGGTAGTTTAATTAATATTCAATTTCTTCAAAACTTACTTCAGGATAGTGGTATTAATTCTATAACCAGAGATGATATGAAATCTGGTATGGCGGCAGGTTTTGGTGGTGGAATTCCTGACCATATTCAGCTTTTTGTAAAAAAGACCGACGTAGAAGAAGCAATTCCTATTATCGAAAAAAGCTTATCTTAGGAGCTTATGGAAGAAGAAAATAAAATGCCTAGGAAAAACTGGGATTTCATGATCGGTATAGCGCTGGTTTTGTTTGGCAGTTTTAGATTATACCAAAGAACTCAGGCTGGATCAGAATGGGATTACAGAATTATACTCACGGTTTCATTTATAGCATATGGCGGATTCTTAATTTTCAGACATTTTCAAAACAATAAAAGAGATTAAATTAACATTTTTTAGATGGTATTTTACTCATGGCCCTTTCGGTTATCGCAGTAATTGACAAAGAAGGATTCACTCCTGGATTGGCAGAGATCATCGATCCATCGCAGATATACATATTTTCATAACCAAAAACTTTATTGTTTTTATCGATAACACCTTCATTAGAATTTGCTGCCATAACTGCACCTCCTAAGATATGAGCAGTAGATGGAATCCCCGCAAGTGGTTCTAAACCAAAAACCGTTTCTTTGCCTTCTGTTATTGCTGCATATTGTTTAGCCAGATGAAGCGATTGTGGAATAAAAGCACTTGGTCTTTTACCCTCGGTTACTGTGGTGTTCATTTTACCTAATGAGTTTAGTTTAAATTTCAGGGTACTATCTAATGTTTGCATAAACAATAAAATAGCCGTGCTCTTACCCCAGTTTTTTGTTGTATATAATTTAAGATATGCCAATGGTGACTTAAAAAAACTAGTAACCATTTTTGTGACCCTGATGATGGTGTTTTTTCCATGGGTTAATGGTAAATGAGACAATCTCCAAAAACCGGAACCTTTTGCATATCGTACAATTTCTAGATGACTGTTTTCATCCGTGTTTAAAATTGATCCAATAGCTACGCCTTTAGACATATCCTTCTTACCATTATGATTAGTCACACTAATGAGACTTTCATTATTGGTTCTAATATCTGTTCCCAAGCAATTCGACAATTTAGGCAAAGATTTCTGCTTCAACTTCAATAGTAATTTAACGGTACCCAAAACCCCTCCAGAAAAAATAACACCCTTAGTTTTTACGGTTCTTTTAGAACTAAAAAAGCCTGTTGACGATACATATTTCACATGATATCCATCTTTATCAGGCACTACATCTAAAACTTCATTTTCTGCCAAAATATGCGCTCCTAATTGCTGTGCCAAGTATAAATAGTTTTTATCCAGTGTATTTTTTGCTCCTACTCTACATCCAGTCATACAACCACCACAAAAGTTACAACCTGTGCGATCAGGTCCTTTTCCATCAAAATATGGATCGGGAACTGTTTTATTGGGCGTTCCGAAAAAAACAGCAACATCAGTAGCAGAGAAATCCTCTTTTATATTCAAGTTATCTGCTAACTCTCGAAGCGCCTTATCGCCATCAAAAAGTTGAGGATTTTTCTGAGCGCCCAGCATTTTTAATGCGGTTTGATAAAACGGTCTTAATTCTAATTGCCAATCTGCCAGATTCTTCCAGCTACCAGAGGTAAAGAATTCTTTCTTAGGAACAGGAAGTGTATTTGCATACACCAAAGACCCACCTCCTACTCCAGTTCCTGAAATCACTACAACGTGTTTAAAAAAAGACATTTTCATGATGCCGAACCATCTTAAAAAAGGAACCCACAACCATTTCCGAAGATTCCAATTCGTTTTTGGAAAATCTTCAGGCTCATACCATTTTCCTTTTTCGATGACTAAAACTTTGTATCCTTTTTCAGAAAGACGCAATGCACTTACAGATCCTCCAAAACCGCTACCTATAATAACATAATCATATGTCTCTTCAATTTTCATACTTTTAATATTATATCGGTTTGTGGAGTACACATACAAGTAAGTATATATCCCTGATTTATTTCATTCTTTAAAAGAGCTATATCTTTCTTAGAATTCCAGTTTACTTCTCCTTTTATCAATAAAGCTTTACAAGTACCACAATCCCCCATTTTACAAGCATGTGGTAATGTATTTTTAGTTTTAATCGACCCTTGTAATATTGTCTCAGAACTATCAGTGTTAAAAGAAAATTTGTTACCACTCATCGCTATATCAATCTTACGTTTTACACCAGAAAGTTTATTAAAGTTCTGAGAAAATTCTTCCACTTTAATTAAGTCATCCAAAACACCAAGCTTACTTAATACTTTCTTAGAAGCCTCCATCATTGCCGATGGACCACATATATAAAAATAGGAATCTACCGATAACTTTAATAAATACTCATATTGTAAGTCTACATTTAATATTTCGAAACTTAATAATATATCTAAACGGTTTGGATAATGTCCAGAAAGTTCTTTAAGTTCTTGATCAAAGATTACTTCTTCTTTACTCCTAGATCCATAAAGTAATGTCACTTTTTCTTCTGAAGTCCTTAAAACAAATTTGATCATAGACATAATAGGCGTAATACCGCTTCCACCAGCAATAAATACAAATGGTTTATTAATACTTTTTGGCAACAAAAACTTACCAAATGGACCAGAAACTCTCAGTTTATCTTTCTCCTTAATAGCATTTACCAAATGATTAGATAACTTCCCTCCTGCAATTCTTTTTATAGCTACCGCAAGCTTTCCTGAAACAGGATCCTCACAAATAGAATAACATCTACTTATTAAATCTTCATTGACTAAGTCTGAAATGACTACATATTGACCAGCTTCATAAAGAAAAGGAATCTGGTCTAAATTCTTGAAAACAAGTTTAATAGTGTTTGATGTTTCTCTATATACTTCTTCTACTTCTAAAACATAATTCCATTTTTTCCCTAATTGAATATCTGAATATGTATTTTTTTTATCTAACAATTTTAAGTCCTGATCTCTATAACCCTCAATCACAGATTGTTTTTCTAATAATTCGGATTCCATATCCAAAAAGCAACTTCTATATTTATAAAAAGGCACTCTAGGGTGTAAATGATGTATTAGGTGGTAACTTTGGTATAGTGACAAAAACTCTAAGCCTGGAATCGTAATAATACGTGTATTACGATACCTACTTAAATTATTATGCGGATAATGCGGTAACCAATCAAAAGAAAAAGCTAATACTGGTGCTGCAATAAGTGCTGATAAAATAAATACAAAAAATAATGCACTTCCATATCCTAAAAAAATCACAGTGCTTAAGATCGTAATTAGAAAAAATAAAAATAAAATGGATTGACCTCTAATTTTATTCATTGCTTCGTTCTTTTTACTGTGCTTACCTAACGCCAATTCAAAATAATAGGCGATCAATGTTAGACAACGAAAGAAAATTGATAAAGGGTTACTACCATTAACATAATGATCCGGATCATTTACTGGGTCATTTGTGTGCGCGTGATGCCTAAGATGTATTACCACAAATGCAGAAAAAGGAAATAACAAAAAGAAACTAGATACCCAACCCAAGACTTTTTCTAATTTCACAAAAGACTGAACTCCTCCAGAAATATTACCATGACTAGCTTCGTGGGCAATTGTAAACATTCCATAAGCTAATACAGCTCCAATAATGGCGGTCCATATTGGCCAGAGCCCTGATAAATAAAATTTCCAAAGCAAAATATATCCAATACATAAAACGGAAAACAAAATTATTGTTGGCCAAGCTACTTTTCCTGAATATTTTTGCCAAACTGCTTGATTTTTCACAGGTCAAATGGTTATGTTTGAAAAAGATATTTTATTTTTTCGAACTATTTAATCAAATATAGTTCGATTATTAGAAAATACCAAATATGGGAAGAAAATCAATTCATCGAGAAAGAAAAGATAAAACCAAAAAAGTAGAGCAATGGACACAAGCGCTCCTTCCAAAACTTGCACAGACGGAGTTAGGTGAGCTTACCATAGATGATTTAGCTTTGTTAATGAACAAGAGTAAATCTACTATCTATCAATACTTCGTAACTAAAGAGGAAATTTTTGAATATATCACACAGGTTAGAATCGACCAACTTAAGACATATAAAAATGAAATTTCCGGAGAACTATCCGGATTAAATTATCAATATGAAACCTTAGCTAAGATTCTTGCAGAAGGTGTTAAAGATATTTCCCCTTTTTACCTAAAACAATTACAAATTCATTATCCCGATGCCTGGAACATCATTGAAGATTTTTTGCAAGGCCTATTAAAAGATCTTAAAGAGTTTTACATTTTAGGGATTGAAAATAATATGTTTAAAACTGTTTCGCCGGAATTACTTATAAAATTGGATGAGTATTTTATCATGCAACTTATTACTGATCATACTTTCTTTAATAATAATCGGCAAACTTTAGAATCTGCGATCAAAGAATATATGTATATAAAATTTGAAGGTTTGGTATTAAAATAACAAAAAAAATCTCGCATATTGCGAGACTTTTTTTGTCTTAGAAATGTATTCATTAAACATTAACAGCATACATTTTCTCACGCAATTCCTTGATTTTTTTGTCGCTCATATACTCATCAAAAGTAGTATAGCGATCTATTACTCCATTTGGCGTTAGTTCTATCACTCTATTGGCCACGGTTTGTGCAAATTCGTGATCGTGTGTTGTAAAAAGAATGGTTCCTTTAAAGTTTTTTAATGAGTTATTAAATGCTGTAATCGATTCCAGATCTAAGTGGTTCGTTGGCTCATCCAGCATTAATACATTTGCTCTGGTCATCATCATTTTAGATAACATACAACGTACTTTTTCTCCTCCGGATAACACATTTGACTTTTTTAGCGCTTCTTCTCCACTAAAAATCATTTTACCAAGAAAACCTCTGATATAAACTTCTTCACGTTCTTCTTCTGTAGTCGCCCATTGACGTAACCAATCTACCAATGTTAGATCATTCTGAAAATACTCACTATTATCAGCCGGCAAATAAGACTGCGTAGTTGTAATTCCCCAAGAGAATTTACCAGCGTCTGCTTTTTGTTTATTATTCAAAATCTGGTAAAAAGCGGTTGTAGCTCGAGAGTCTTTAGAAAACACTACTACTTTATCTCCTTTTGCCAAATTAATATCTACTCCTTTAAAAAGAATATCTCCTTCATTGCTAGCTGCCAATCCTTCTACATTAAGGATCTGATCTCCCGCTTCTCTATCTCTTTCAAAAATTATTGCTGGATAGCGACGGCTAGAAGGCTTTATATCTTCGATGTTAAGTTTCTCGATCATTTTCTTACGAGAAGTAGCTTGTTTTGACTTTGCAACATTTGCACTAAAACGGGCGATAAACTCTTGTAATTCTTTCTTTTTCTCTTCTGCCTTTTTATTTTGCTGTGCTCTTTGGCGTGCAGCTAATTGAGATGACTCGTACCAGAATGTATAATTACCACTATAGTTATTGATTTTACCAAAATCGATATCTGAAATATGGGTACATACAGAATCCAAAAAGTGACGATCATGAGAAACTACAATCACTGTATTCTCATAATTAGCCAAGAAATTCTCTAACCAGGAAATCGTTTCATAATCCAGGTCATTCGTTGGCTCATCCATAATCAACACATCTGGATTACCAAATAAACATTGTGCAAGTAATACCCGTACTCTTTGTTTAGTATCTAAATCTGCCATGCTGGTATAGTGAAGATCCTCTTTAATACCTAGATTAGAAAGCATAGTGGCGGCATCGCTATCTGCATTCCATCCGTTCATCTCTTCGAATTGTACCTGAAGTTCTCCTATTTTCTCAGCATTTTCATCTGTATAATCCGCATACAGCGCATCGATTTCTGTTTTGATTTTATACAATTCTTTGTTACCCATAATCACCGTTTCTAACACAGTATATTCATCATAGGCATAATGATTTTGTTCCAAAACAGACATTCTTTTTCCAGGTTCTAAATGCACATGACCCGAGGTTGGGTCTGTAACTCCCGAAAGAATCTTAAGAAACGTAGATTTTCCGGCTCCGTTAGCACCAATAATACCATAGCAATTACCTTGCGAAAAGGTAGTATTTACTTCATCAAATAAGACACGCTTACCAAATTGAACAGAAAGATTAGAAACTGATAACATAGTTATAAATTGTATTTTCGGCAAAAGTAGAAAAATGGATTCAGAACCTGAAAGAATATAGTATATTTTAAGCTCTATTATCAGAACATAGGTTGATAACACATTGTAAAACTTGTAAGCATATCATTTATCATTTGAATTTATCTGGATAAATTGTTTTTTTTCCTCAATAAATTCAAAGAGTACCTAGTATTACTATATTATGGTCTGGTTTAGACATTGGCTAATAATAACACAATTAACGTATTCTTAACAAGTCATGGAGGTCTTTCCATTTATTTTTGAGTGTTTGTCAGTAAAATAATAGCGCCCAAAATGTATTTCTTCAAGATAAAATATTGTATTTGTATCTCTATTGTCGGTTTTTGTTTATTAAGCTGTGACTCTGAAACTGAAGTTGCAAAGGATTATATCTATTTTGGTGGAGAAATTGTAAATCCACATACCGACTATATTGTCCTTTTTAAAGATAACAAACAAAAAGATACTATATATCTCGACAAGAATAATCAATTTTCTCATCGCGTAGAAGGACTAAAAGAAGGATTGTATTCTTTTAGACATAATCCAGAATACCAATTGGTACTGTTAGAAAAAGGTGATAGTATTTTGTTACGATTAAACACTTTAGAATTTGATGAATCATTGGTGTTTACAGGTAGAGGTTCCAGAAAAAACAACTTCTTGATTGATATGTTTTTGCAAAATGAATTAGAAAGAGAAGATCTAGAAAAAAGAAGAGTCAAACAAACTCCAAGACAATTTAAAAAAGAACAAGATTCATTATATAATATAAGATTAAAAAGATTTAATAGTCTTACCGATAAATATGAATTCAGCGATCTTTCTAAAAAAATCTGTAAATCTAGTTTTGAATATGACTTCTATTCCAGATATGAAATGTTTTTATACCGCTATCAATATTCCAAAATGAAAAACATGGATGCTTCAATAGGCTTTCCAGAAGATTTTTTTGACTACAAAAAGCAATTGAATTTTAATGATGATGATTTAATGAGGTTATATTCTTATAATCGATTTCTGAACCATTATTTCACAAACTCATCGTACACCAAGTATATGAATCAAAAATCTTTCTCAAAGAGTAAGGTTGAATATACTCTGTACAAATTAGACCTCGTGGATAGTATGATACAGCACTCCTATATTAAAAATAACCTTTTACGCGGGATCACTACAAATTTTATATTGGACAATAAAAACGACTACACTTCACAAAAAGTATTAAATCATTACTTGTCTATAAGTAGTGATGAGAAATTTCAGACTGAGCTTGTAAAATTAGCAAAATCCACAGCTAGATTAAAACCTGATAATATCATTCCTGATCAAGATTTAATTTCTTCTAACGGAGAGATGACTAAGTTATCTTCTCTTTTCGAAAAACCTGTTACTGCTCTATATTTTTGGTCTATAGAAAGAAAAGATCATTATATAAAGGCTCACAAGAAAACGAATTATTTAAGTAAAATATATCCTGAGATTGATTTTATAGGTATTAATACAGATGATGAACAAACGGATAATTGGTTAAAAACGATTAAAAGACATAATTACAATCTAGATCGTGAGTACGAATTTAAATTTCCTAAATGCTCATCAGACGAGTTAGTAATTCATTATACAAACAAAGTGATCCTTGTTGATCAGGACGGAAAAATAATAAACCCTAATGCGGATTTATTTTCACCATTCTTTGAAAAACAACTTATGAATTATAGTAGCTTGGCAACTATACAAAAACAAAAAACTGTTCTCGATTAAAAGAACAGTTTTTTGTTTTTACTATTTATGAGAATTTAATTCCCTTTTTTATAATCAGCTAAGAATTTTGCTAAACCTATATCCGTTAATGGATGTTTTAGCAATCCTTCTATAGACGAAAGTGGTCCTGTCATCACATCTGCGCCAATCTTTGCACAATCAATTACGTGCATCGTATGTCTTACAGAAGCCGCTAAGATTTGTGTATCAAAACCATAGTTATCATACACCAATCTGATTTCTGCAATTAAATTCAGCCCATCTGTAGAAATATCATCTAGTCTACCAATAAAAGGAGAAACATAGGTTGCTCCTGCTTTTGCAGCCAATAAAGCCTGACCTACTGAAAAAACAAGCGTACAATTGGTTTTAATACCATTATCGCTAAAATATTTTATTGCTTTTACACCTTCTTTGATCATCGGTACTTTTACGATGATTTGATCATGAAGTTTAGCAAGCTCCTCACCTTCTTTAATAATACCTTCGAAATCCGTAGAAATTACTTCGGCACTTACATCTCCTGTTACTATATCACATATTTTTTTATAATGTTCTATAATATTTTCTTTCCCTGTGATACCTTCTTTAGCCATTAAAGATGGGTTCGTTGTTACTCCATCCAGTACACCCAGATCTTGTGCTTCTTTAATCTGATCAAGGTTAGCAGTATCAATAAAAAACTTCATATTGTTGTGTTTAGATTTATGATTTATCCTTTTAGACTGCGAATATAAAAATTATTGTCATTGCTATGAGTAATCTTTCCGTTTTCGTCCTTACATACATTTTTGAGTATTCATAAGTTTCTGTCTTTATCTTATGAGTATCAACTTCATGAGATCTCCTCATTCGAGGAGATAAAATTACAACTTATAATGATTCATGAGTAATTTCTCATATACTTTATCTGGTAAAATTCGCTTTAATACAACAGAAAATTTTTGCATAAACGCTCCTACCTTGTAATGTACTTTTGGATTATGGGTTTCTATAACTTTATATACGGCTTTAGCCATTTCATCAGGATTCATACCTTCATCCACGTGTTCATCCATTAATTTCAATGACTCACCATAAGATTTTTCATAAGGTGATCCTTCGATAACCGGGGCATGATATCGTCCGGCTGCAATATTGGTAGCAAAATCCCCAGGAGCAATATTAGTCATATGAATATTAAAGGTCTTCAACTCCATTCTCCAGGCTTCGGTAGTTATTTCTAATGCAGCCTTCGAAGCACTATAAACACCTCTGTATGGCAATCCCATATATCCTGCGATTGAGGTGATATTAATAACCAAACCACTGCCTTGTTTTCTCATGATTGGTAACACAGCTTTGGTGACATTAATAGGTCCAAAATAATTAGTCGTAAAATTCTTCAGAATTTCTTCTTCAGGAATCTCTTCTAATGGACCTGTAATTCCGGCTCCTGCATTATTTATCAGAACATCCAATCGCCCGTGCTTTTCTTCAATGATATCCACTGCAGATGCGATACTCTTTTTATCGGCAACATCTAATTGAAGTAAGGTAAAAGCATCAAAATCATTAAACCTAGAAGGATTTCTACTGGTTCCGTATACGACATACCCTTTATTGGTCAGAAAGATCCCTATAGATTTACCAATCCCAGAAGACCCTCCGGTAATTAAAACAACTTTAGCATTTGGATTTGTGTTCATATCCGCAAATATACATTTGGAATTACGAATAACGAATTATGAATTACGAAATAATCGAAAACATTGAAAAGAGGAAACTTTTGGGTACAAAAAAAGGCAAGCTACCTA
This sequence comes from Aquimarina rubra, assembly GCF_042684305.1. NCBI lineage: Bacteria > Pseudomonadati > Bacteroidota > Flavobacteriia > Flavobacteriales > Flavobacteriaceae > Aquimarina > Aquimarina rubra. The sequence goes on from NZ_JBHULE010000027.1 coordinate 85,816, forward strand.
CATCACACCGCTACGACCATTTACCTTTGCTGCGTTCCCGCCCTGGAGGATTCAACAGGAGCTGGTTGTGTAGGACTTGCCGCTGCAAAGATACAATCTTTAGTATATAAAACAATGATTTTTTAAACCCAATTAAAATAAATATCTTGCTCTAAATATTACCAATATCATGAACAAACGTAACCTATTCGTCATCATTACATTATGTACTCTGATTTTTTCCTGTGGGAGTAATGCTGATGCAAAAAAAAAGTTTTTTTCGATAAAAACAGATGATAATAAAACCAAATTTCAGTTAGGAGAAACGGTAAAAGCGAGTATCGTTAACAACAAAAAAATTGAAATTGACTCTGTAGCATTCTTTTTAGGAGCTATAAAATTAAAATCCACCGGCAACAATACCTTAGAAGAAAAAATTGATACAGAAAGATTAGGTAAACATTTGTTGAAAGCTATTGTATATTATGAAGGTAAAGAGGAAGATGTTTACAAAAAACTGACTTTCTTTAATAATACACCACCCAAATTATATAAGTACAAGATTATAGCAGAATACCCTCATGATCAAAATGCTTTTACACAAGGATTAGAATTCAATGGAGATACACTGTACGAAAGCACAGGTAAAAATGGTTTATCATCATTAAGAAAAGTAGATTATAAAACTGGCAAAGTAATTACTAAAAAAGACATTGATAAAAAATACTTTGCAGAAGGCATTACCATTGTAAATAACAAAATATTACAATTAACCTGGCTATCCAAAGAAGGATTTATATATGACCTGAATACTTTAGAGAAAACAGGAAGTTTTGCCTATAACAAAAGTAAAGAAGGTTGGGGATTATGTAATGATGGTAAACGAATCTATAAAAGTGATGGTACCGAAAAAATCTGGATATTAGATCCAGAGACGCTGGCAGAAAAATCATATATAGAAGTCGTCACCAACAAGAGTATAAAATCTAATTTTAATGAATTAGAATGGGTAGAAGGTAAAATTTACGCCAATACTTGGCCTAAAAACGGTTCGACCAATAAATCTAATTTAAAAAGTAGCATTGCCGTGATAAATCCAAAAAACGGAGCTATTGAGGCTGTTGTCGACCTGAGAGGATTAAGGGATAAAGTAACCCAACATTCTGAGCTCGATGTTCTCAATGGTATTGCTTATAATAAAGACACTAAACAATTATTTGTAACCGGAAAAAACTGGGACAAACTTTTTGAAATTGAGATCATTAAGTAATTCTTGACAGGAATTGGTTAGTTATACAAATCAATTCTTTTGTAACATCAGAATAAGTACTTCGTTATTATTATAGACAGATAATAAACCGTACCTTTGCGGCTTATTTTTATTTATATGAACAAATTTGAAGCATTAGGCCTCAGCGAAGCCATTCTTAAGGCGGTGAATGAAATGGGGTTTGAAACCCCAAGTGAAGTACAGGAAAAGGCGATCCCTATTTTGCTTAATGAAGAGACGGATATTGTTGCATTAGCACAAACCGGAACGGGAAAAACGGCAGCGTTTGGTTTTCCGTTAATTGAAAAAGTAGACAGCGAAAGTAGAGTTACACAAGGATTAATATTATCTCCTACGCGTGAACTTTGTTTACAAATTACCAACGAATTAAAAAATTATTCAAAATTTAGTAAAGGATTACGTACTGTTGCCATCTACGGAGGTGCCAGTATTCACGACCAAGCTAAAGAGATTAAACGCGGTGCACAAATCATTGTTGCGACACCGGGAAGAATGCAAGATATGATTAACCGAAAAATGGTGGATATCTCTAACATTGGTTATTGCGTTCTTGATGAAGCAGATGAAATGCTTAATATGGGATTCTATGAAGATATCACTGCTATCTTATCCCACACTCCTGATGATAAAAGTACCTGGTTATTCTCGGCTACTATGCCAAGAGAAGTTTCTACGATCGCTAAGCGTTTTATGCACGATCCGGTAGAAATTACTGTAGGACATAAAAATACAGGTTCTAAGAATGTTTCTCACGAGTATTACGTAGTAAACTCCAGAGATCGTTATGCAGCTCTAAAACGATTGGCAGATGCGAATCCGGATATCTTCTCTGTAATTTTTTGTCGTACAAAAAGAGATACGCAAAAAGTTGCAGAAAGCCTTATCGAAGATGGATATAATGCTGCCGCTTTACATGGTGATCTTAGTCAGAATCAGCGAGATCTGGTTATGAAGAGTTTTAGAAACCGTCAGATACAGATGTTGGTTGCTACAGATGTAGCTGCACGTGGTATTGATGTAGATGATATTACGCACGTAATCAATTATCAATTACCAGACGAGATCGAAACCTATACCCATAGAAGTGGTAGAACCGGACGTGCAGGAAAAAGTGGAGTATCTATGGTTATTGTTTCTAAAAGTGAACTTAGAAAGATTAAAACCGTAGAGCGAATCATTAAACAGAAGTTCGAAGAAAAAGAAATACCTAGTGGTGAAGAAATCTGCCAGGTTCAGTTATTTCACTTAGCCAATGATATTGCTAAAGCCGAAATTAATCATGAGATCGATAGCTACTTACCTTCTATAAATGAAGTGCTGAAAGATTTTACTAAAGAAGAACTTATTAAAAAATTCTTTTCGGTAGAATTTTCGCGTTTTCATAATTATTATAAGAAAGCTAAAGATCTTAATGCTTCCAGAGAAAGTGGAGATGGCGGTAGAGGAAGAGATGGCAGTACCCGTTATTTCATTAATGTTGGTGAAAAAGATGGATTTGATTGGATGACCCTTAAAGATTTCCTGAAAGAAACTTTGGGACTAGACAGAGATGGAGTAAGCCGTGTAGATGTCAAAGAAAGTTTCTCTTTCTTTAACACAGACTCAGAACATCAGGATAATATCCTAGCCGTTTTTGAAGATTTCAAACTAGAAGGAAGAAAAGTAAACGTAGAGATTTCTAAAGATTCCGGTCGCAGTAGAGGTGGCGGTAGACGAAGAAAAGACAATAATAGCGGAGGTGGTTTTAAAGGAAAACGCAGAAGCGATGGATTTAAGCCAAAAGGAAAAGGCCGTCGGGATAATGACAGTGGCGGTGATCGAGGAGGCAGCGGCAGAAGAGACCGAAGAAAACGTAGTGATCGTAGATAATTTTTTTTCTGAATTAACTAAACTATATGATTTTTGGTCCGATTTTTATGTTATGTTCGTATAAATTGGTCGTTCTAATATAATAGTTAATATAAGATTACTACAAAAAATAAACTTTTGAGAAGAATATTTATATACATAATACTTGTTATAGGCATTGGTACATATGCTCAAGAAACTGAATCAGAAACAGTATCCGGAAAAGTACTTAATGCCTCTACTGATATCAAATTGCAAAATGTTCATGTGGTTAACCTTAGCCAGGTAATAGGAACCATTACCAACGATGAAGGTAATTTTGAAATAAAAGCAAAAGTAAATGACACCTTATATTTTACATATATTGGATACAAACCTCTTAGAGTTAGAGTAACTAATGACTGGAAAAAATTTGGTGAAGTAAAAATCAAAATGACCGAGCTTGGTATCGCCTTAGAAGAAGTGGTTGTGGCAGATGTTCAGCTTACCGGATATTTGGAAATCGATGCCAAAAAAATTCCGGTGTACAACAATTACAGATACAGTATCTCTGGGTTAAACTCTGGATATGAAGGTGGTAACAGACAGCCTGGAGCTGTAAATAAAGTACTCGGAGCCATTTTTAATCCTGCGGATTTTCTTTACAATATATTCGGTAAACGTTCTAATGAATTGCGTAAGCTGAGAAAAATGAAGAAAGATGATGAAATTAGAAATCTATTGGAAACAAAATTCGATAGAGCAACCTTAATGGCTCTTTTACAGGTAGAGCGTCTTGATATTGACGAAATACTTAGGAATTGTAATTATTCGGTTGACTTTATAAAATTCGCTAATGATCTTCAAATTCTTGATGCCATTAGTGACTGCTACGAAGAGTACAAAGTTTTGGATAGAAAGTAATATCAATACTATTTCTGATTTAATTCTTATTTCTGAGAGTGCAGTGCAATTCTGTTTCCTTCAGAATCTATAAAATATCCCATATATCCATGCTCCGGTGATATTTGTTTTTTATCAGACAATACCTTACCTCCAGCTGCTTCTACCCTACCTATCTCATTGGCGACATCATCACAAGAGAAATAAATCAACACACCATCCTGACTAGGTTTGTAATGCTCTCCTGCATCAATTAACGTTCCTGTAGCCACACCAGTTTGGTTTTTGTTAGGAAACCATCCCATTTGTAATCCTTCCATTTTATAAAGCCCTATTTCGATCTGAAAAACTTTTTCATAAAAAGTTTTTGCACGATCCATATTTGTAACCGGAATTTCAAACCAAGTAACCATATTGTTAGTTGTTAGTTGTTAGTTGTTAGTTGTTAGTTGTTAGTTGTTAGTTGTTAGTTGTTAGTTGTTAGTAATTTACTGACTGTTATCTAGAATTGAAAATAAACATTTAGGAAAATTTAATTTTTATGTTAACCTCACAAATTACTGAACACTAATAAGAGTAATTAAAACTAATACAAAACATGAAAACATTAAAACTATTCGGTTTATTATTTATTTCTTTAGCATTCTTTAATTGTTCTAACGAAGACGATGGGTTATTTATCGAAGATACGTCTATATCTCAGAAAAATAGTCGCTACTCAGCTATCGATTGGACCGGCACCTGGAACTCAACTTATGGAGAGTTGAGGTTAGTAGAAAGAGGTCAACTTATTTATGGAGATTATGCCAATATCGGAGTTATTTATGGATATAGACATTATATCAATGGTAAGGAATATTTTGAGGGAACTTTTGAAAACTATAACATGAATAGAAAGGGTGTTATTCGTTTTGAAATGAATAATCCTAATTATAATAATTCTTTCACCGGTAAATGGATCTGGAATAATGCAACTACCTGGTACAATTGGAATGGGTCTAAAACATCCAAAAGAGAACCCGTATTAAAGAGTTTTTATAATGTAAAAGGGCAAGTTATAGACAATAGTACGTTTCTAAGAATCGAACACCCGATATCCGTTGAAGTATTCAAAGATGGGATCAGACATTTTTCTACTTTATCAGAAAACGGATTATATGCATTACAACTACCAAAGGGAACCTGGGAGCTAAGAGTTACTGACTCTAGATATCAAAATTTTTCGAGAACTATCGAGGTAAAAGAAAACTATTATTACAACAATTATTTTACTCAAAATGTATTTTTAACTAAAAGGTAATACCACAAATATAAAATAAGGCAAGGTTTAAAAGTTAGTACTAACTTTTAAACCTTGCCTTATTATTCTTTATATAAATTCAATGTTCGTTAAGGCTCGTAATCCATGCGTCTCCCAGAACTTGTTTCAGGGTCTCAATTCACAGAACACTATGAACCGTATCTTTATGAGATGCTGAAATAAATTCAGCACGACACTATTATAGAAATATTACTTATTACCGATATTCAGTAATCTAAAAAGCCAAAGAGCTGTTTTAAATTATATCCTATTATATTTTGAAATTCGAAATTTCTTAAGAAGTACTTGTTCTTTTCTGAAAGATATCGTGAACAACTTCTGTTGGATAGTTGATTACTGTTTTGTTTGATTTAAAGCCTGTTTTTACATGCTTTAAAAACGTTTTCATTTTGTTAGTAGGTGACTGTTTTTTGCTCATGACAAGGGTGTTTTTAGGGAGTTAAAACGTTTAGTCTTTATCAAATATAGGGAATTATTTCTTAAAACCTTTGATTTAAGTACATTAACATTTTACGTGTAAACCATTATTTATAAGCAAATTACAGCTAAAACAAAAGGTTCCTGATTAGAATTTGTAGTCCATTATTCGTAATTCGCAATTCGTTGATTAGTATTTGTCATTAATTCTCTTCTTCATATCTAGCTATAATTTTTTCGTGACTTTTAATCACTTTTTTAGCCCAATCAAATCTTTTTTCTAGTTTTTCCTCTTCGGATAACTGCCAATCAATATTTGAATTTCTAAGAAGTGAAGTAACTTGTTGTAAAATAATAGCTGCAGAAACAGAAATGTTCAAGCTTTCTGTAAATCCAACCATAGGAATATGCAATTTTGTATCTGCAGCGTCCAGGACAGTATCACTTAATCCTTCTTGTTCTTGCCCAAAGAAAAACGCTGAAGGTTTACTGATGTCAAAATCCTTTAATTTTATCGAATCGTCATGCGGAGTCGTCGCTATGATTTGATAACCTTTCTTCTTAAGCGAATTAATACATTCTTTTGTAGTAGTATACCTATTAATATCCACCCATTTCTGAGCTCCCATTGCGATTTCTCTATCGATACGTTTTGCGTTTATCTCTTCAATCACATGTACGTTCTGAATCCCAAAAACATCACAGCTTCTAATAACAGCACTGGTATTATGCAATTGATAGACATCTTCTACCGCTACCGTAAAGTAATTGGTACGCTGTTCGATAACTTTTTTATACAAACTCTGTCTTCTTGACGTGAGAAAAGATTCTAAATATTCTAATAGCTTTTGATCAATCATAGATCGCTAAAATAGGAAACATTGATATTTTATACCATTTACACTCTGAATTTACAGCAATAAAATACTCTTTTGCGCCTATGTTTTAGAATAAAAATTAACCGTAGCTATGGCTATGCTTATTTTTTCTTCTTCACACAGACAAAAAATAGTTGATTTTCTTTTAAAGTAAATTCAAAATATAACTGGTATTAGAAAGGAAAAAAGTGATTTTGATACTACACAAATACGAAGTTTTTCAAGGAAGTAAACGTCTACATAACAAAGACATTTATGATAAACAATTTCTTAAAAAAATATCTAATGAGATTTCTATTAATAAGGAAGACCTCTCTTTCGTTACCCATACGCTTAGAGAGGTCTGTACTAAAATAAGATCAAAAACTATTGTAAGAAAATTTGTTGCTTAACGTTTTTATTCCCATCGTCATATAAAAATAAAAAACCAAGTCATTTTTGAAATTAAATTAGCTCCTATTAACAAATCATATTTTTAATTTTTACGGTTCCTATCTAATCACCTTTACATATAATTCATTGCATCCAATCCAGAGGCTATTAAAAGAATTATACTATTATTCTAGCAGAATAAATTCACTTCTTCTGTTTTGCTGATGCTCTGATTCACTACAGTTAACATTATTACTACATTTATTTATAAGTGATGTTTCTCCATATCCTCTCCCTGAAAGTCGAGATTTATCAATCCCTCCTTTTTCAACGATATATTTAATCGTACTTTTTGCACGTCGCTCACTTAAGTACATATTGTAATCGTCTGAGGCACGACTATCTGTATGAGAGCGTACATCAACCTTCATTTGTGGATACTCTTTCATCACAGCAATAATTTTCTGTAATTCTACTTCGGCATCTGATCTTATAAACGATTTATCCAAATCAAAATAAATAATCTGTAGGTTTAGCACCTTAGCTAAATCATCTCCAGGTTTTACTTCTTGTCCGCTCAATCCACCTTTTCCTAGTTGTAACGGTAGCTGGTGTGTATATTCTAATGCCGTGTTTGTTTCCAGAGGGGCTTCTGTAGGACTATAGTTCTCTTTCGATCCTCGAACGATATAGGTTGTTTCACAAGATACCGGGAATTTATATTTTCCTTTGGTATTCGTTGTAGTTCTTCCTAATTCTTGATTATTACTATCCAGTAGTAATACTTCTGTCCCTGGAAGAATCTCTCTAGTATAAGCATCGGTAATCGTTCCTTCTACATATTGACCGCAAGTTGTAATCAAATCGTCTGTTTGTTTAAAACTATAGATGTCGTCATTACCTTTACCTCCGGATCTATTACTAGCAAAGAATCCGATTTTAGTTTCTTCATTTAAAACAAAAGTAAAGTCATCCTCAGAACTATTAACGGGTTTACCTACATTAAAGGGTTGTGAAAACCCTAATACATCAGGTACGGCAACAAATATATCAAGCCCACCTAATCCAACGTGACCGTCACTGGCAAAATACAATCTTCCTGAATCGCTTACATACGGAAAGGTTTCTCTACCTTCAGTATTTATTTTATCCCCGAGGTTTATGGGGGTTCCAAAACTACCATCTTCATTCACATCCACAACATATAGATCAGACAGTCCTCTACTATCCGGCATATCGCTAGCAAAATATAGCTTGGTACCATCTGCGCTTAATGCAGGATGTGCTACAGAATATTCTTCACTATTAAAAGGCAACTCTTCTACATTTATCCATTTCTCTCCATCCAGAGTGGCACGATATAATTTTAAAAGAATAGTACCATTGGTATCAGAACCAAGTTTTCTTTTTGTGTAATTATTTCTTGTAAAATATACAGTTTGTCCATCCTTGCTAAACGTACTGGATGATTCGTGGAACCGGGTATTAATATCTCCTTTTATTTTTTTAGGCTCAGTTAACGCATTTCTTTTCCCTATTATATCTGAAGTGTATAAATCCAGAAATGGCATTTCATTCCACTCATGTAGTGTTTTTACCATAGAGTTTCCTCCACCTCTGGAGGAAGCAAATATCATTTGCCCCTGATTATTAAAACTAGGCGCATATTCTGAAAATTTAGAATTGATATAGAGCCTTCTAAGGGTATATCTTCCGGATTGCATTTCTATAAACCGAAGGTAATCTCTTGTACTTACAAAATATTCTGCTCGTTGATCATTACCGGTAACAGTATTAAACTTTTCCATTACCTGATCTGCTTCTTTATATCGTTTGACACTTTTTAGGCTTTGAGAGTATCTGAATAAATATTCGGGATCTATCTCATCAGAATAGTTTGCTACTAATTCTTCATACCATTTTACAGATTCTTCTAATTCGGCATTAAAATAGTAGGAATCTCCCAATTTTTTGAACAAATCTGCAGATGCATAACCACTTCTAGCTACATCCAGATAGATTTTACGGGCATCTACAAAAGCATATCGATTAAAATTTTCATCTGCTTTCTCTAAACGTTTTTCCTGTGCATTTACTGTGCTGCATAGAATAATACTTAAAGATATATTGACAAAGTATTTTTTTAAGTTCATAATCTCTATTTTTTTCTAGAAGAACCTAGGTGTTAGCATTCTGTTATATTTTCTAAAGAGTTCAAAACGAAGCATTACTTCATAACTTCCATCATTGAATTGTGATGTTCCAAGCTCTGTAGTTTCTCTGTCATAGGCAAATCCAACCATCAGGGAGTCAGACACCTGAAAACCAGCCATAGCGCTAAAAGCTGCGCTCCATCGATATGCTACTCCTAAAGTTAAACGATCATATAATAAGAAGTTGGCAGATACATCAACTTGCAAGGGAGCTCCAAAAACCAACTTACTTAACACTGCGGGTTTAAACTTTAGGTTATCATTAAGATCAAAAACATGACCTGCAATTAGATAATAGTTTATTCGCTCTTCTGCTATAAAAGTTGAAGAATCATTGCTATTGACCGTGGCTTCTTCATCAAAGTGATCTGTTTCTAATAAATTAGGAGCACTTAATCCAAAATAGAACTTATCGGTGTGATAATATACTCCCACTCCCACATTGGGACTAAATTTATTATCAATATTATTTTCGAAATTAGGATCATCGATATCAAACTGACTCAATCGCTGAAAATCTACATTTAATAAATGCCCTCCTGCTTTTAATCCAAAACTTAATCTCCCATTATCAGAAGTAGGAATTGTATACGAAAAATCAATATCAAAATAGGTTTCATCTGTGGGTCCGATTTCATCATTGATAATGGACAAGCCTAATCCTACACGGTTATTCTCGCCAATAGGTGTATGCAATGCTAATGTTTGAGTACGAGGTGCTCCATCTAACCCAACCCATTGACTGCGATGTAATCCTGTAATGCTCATTACTCCTCTACTACCTGCATATGCAGGATTTACGCTAATTGTATTGTACATATACTGGGTGTATTGAGCATCTTGCTGTGCATAATTAGTCTGTTGATTGACAAAACTCAAAATCACCGCAATAATTAGAACTATGTATGCTTTTTTCATATGTATTTCGTTTTAACCCACGAATATTATACTCGTGGGTATTTTGCTTTGATCGATTATCTGTTGATGTATAAGTATCCTGCCTTGCTTTTACGTTCACCGGTATCCAGAATGTATTCTAAGACATAGTAATATGTACCTATTGGCAGTTCATCCTTGGTCTCTACGGTGGCTCTTCCATTAGAAATACCTCTGAAGAAATTATCATTCCTACCATAGTTATCAGTGCCAAACACTTTTACTCCCCATCTGTTGTAGATTTCTAAGGTATTCTCTAGATTTTCGATTCCTCTAATCACAAATACGTCATTAATACCATCTCCATTTGGAGAAATACCTGTAAAGATTTCAATTCCATCTTCTGCATTAGGGTCAACCGGGCCATTTGGATCTAAATAATCAGGAACACCATCACCATCGGTATCTATAGCATCATCAGGAATACCATCGCTATTTGGATCAGGGTTCTCATCCTCTGTTAAAATATCATCGCCATCATCATCAGTATCTAAATAATCAGGAATACCATCTCCATCTGTATCCGTATCTGAAGGATCTTCATCTCCATCATAATTTTCTTCTACAGTATCTACACCGTCTCCATCATCATCAGTATCCCGATAATCCGGTTCTCCTTCTCCATCTGTATTATTAAGATCTGTGTCAGGATCATCATTAACAATATCCCCATTAGGATCTTCGTAACCAGTTGTATCTCCATCATAAGCATCGTCTAACCCATCATTATCTAGATCTTCTCCAGTTGGCAGTGTATCTGGGATTCCATCGTTATCATAATCAAATCCTTCTACTTCATCCGGGATTCCATCATTATCGCTATCATCATCCAAATAATCAGGAACTCCATCTCTGTCTGTGTCTTCTGGATTTATCCCTTCATCTCCTGTTCCTTCATAAGCATCATCCAATCCATCACCATCACTATCATTTCCGGTAGGAGAGATATATTCGTCTGTAGTTTGTCCTTCCACATTATCTGGAATTCCATCATTGTCACTATCCTGATCAAATGAATCTATAATACCATCTCCGTCCATATCTACTGTTCCTTCAACAACATCAAGAATACCATCATTATCATCATCTATATCAATACTATCCGATATTCCATCACTATCATTGTCTCCATCAATAATAATGGTTTCATCTAAGTCATCTTCAATAATATTAAGGTCTACCTGATCTAGGGTTACATCAGTGATCACATTTGTAATACTATTATTTGCAGTTCCAGCATCCACAGAGAAACTAATCGTAAGTAATCTGATTTCATCAGGTGGGATAGTACCTACTGTCCAGATTCCAGTCACATTATCATAGGTTCCCTGATCTGGTATATCTAAAAGATACGTTATACCTGTTGGCAACTGATCTGTTATAGTAACATTGGTAGCTTGCGCAGGGCCAGAATTAGCTATGGTAATACTATAGGTATAGGTTCCTCCCAGTACATAAGGACCTGGTTCTACTATAGATTTTGACACTACAAGATCAATATCACTTACTACGTTTATCTCTTCTTCAAGATCATTATTGGTAAGATCTGGATCGGTTTGATCCATTGTAAAGGTAATTACGTTGTTAATGGTTGTTCCACTTGTGCCCGTATCTACGATAGCGGTGATCGTTAAAATTGCTGTAGCTCCTGCATCCAACATACCAATTATCCAATCTCCTGTTGCATTGTTATATGTTCCTAAACTAGGTGAATCAGAAGTATATGTAATTCCGGCAGGCAACAAGTCATTTATTATTAATTGTGTTGCTTGTTCAGTGCCATCGTTTCTAACTATAATTGAGTAGTTGATGGTATCTCCTTCGTTAGGATTATTATTATCTACTGTTTTACTAATAACAAGATCTGCCAAATTCGTTATCACAATAGTCTCTTCAAGATCGTTGTTTGTTATATTAGGGTCATTTTGATCTGAGGTAACAGTTATAGAATTTACAATAGTATCTCCACTCGTTCCAATATCAACACTTGCTTGAATATCTATTGTTGCCGTATCACCATTATCAAGTATACCCACATTCCAATCACCTGAAGCAGGTACATAATTACCTTGTGATGGGGTATCATCTACATACGTGACTCCACTTGGTAATTGATCATTAACGATTAGATTTGTTGCCTGGGCAACTCCATTATTAGTAACTGTAATTGTATACGTGATTGTTTCTCCTTCGCTAGGATTTGAATTACTTACGATCTTACTTATAACTAAGTCAGCGTCATTATTCACCACAATGTCCTCACTTGCATCATCTGCTGTAGTATCATTATCCATCTGATCTAAGGTAACTCCGGTAACCGTATTGGTAATCGTATCTCCACTCGTGCCAGCATCCACTGTAGCTTCCAATACTAAAGTCACTGTATTTCCGCTATCGATATCTCCCACTGTCCAAATCCCTGTAGTATCATCATAACTTCCCTGACTTGGGGTATCCGATACATAGGTCACGCCAACTGGTAACTGATCGGTAATTGATACTGTTGTTGCTTGTGCCGGACCATTGTTAGTAACAGTAATCGTATAGTTAACTGTACCTCCTTCATCTGGTGTAGCATTATCAACTATTTTTGCAACCACTAAGTCAACTTCGTTATTCACCACAATGTCCTCACTTGGATCATCTGCTGTGGTATCATTATCCGTCTGATCCAAAGTAACTCCGGTAACAGTATTGGTAATCGTATCTCCACTTGTACCAACATTCACTGTAGCTTCCAGTACTAAAGTCACTGCATTGCCATTATCGATGTCGCCTACTGTCCAGATACCTGTCGTATCATCATAACTTCCCTGACTTGGGGTATCAGATACATAGGTCACGCCAACTGGTAATTGATCCGTAATCGATACCGTTGTTGCTTGTGCCGGACCATTGTTAGTAACCGTGATTGTATAGTTAACCATACCTCCTTCATCTGGTGTAGCATTGTCAACCGTTTTTGCAACCACTAAGTCAACTTCGTTATTCACCACAATGTCCTCGCTTGGATCATCTGCTGTAGTATCATTATCCGTCTGATCCAAAGTAACTGCGGTAACAGTATTGGTAATCGTATCTCCACTCGTACCAACATCCACTGTAGCTTCCAGTACTAAAGTCACTGAATTTCCGCTATCGATATCTCCTACTGTCCAAATCCCTGTAGTATCATCATACGTTCCCTGACTTGGGATATCAGATACATACGTAACTCCAACTGGTAACTGATCGGTAATTGATACTGTTGTTGCTTGTGCCGGACCATTGTTAGTAACCGTAATCGTATAATTAACTGTACCTCCTTCATCTGGTGTAGCATTGTCAACCGTTTTTGCAACCACTAAGTCAACTTCGTTATTCACCACAATGTCCTCACTTGGATCATCTGCTGTGGTATCATTATCGGTCTGATCTAAAGTAACTGCGGTAACAGTATTGGTAATCGTATCTCCACTCGTACCAACATCCACTGTAGCTTCCAATACTAAAGTCACTGCATTTCCGCTATCGATATCTCCTACTGTCCAAATCCCTGTAGTATCATCATAACTTCCCTGACTTGGTGTATCCGATACATAGGTCACGTCAACTGGTAACTGATCGGTAATTGATACTGTTGTTGCTTGTGCCGGACCATTGTTAGTAACAGTAATCGTATAGTTAACCGTACCTCCCTCATCTGGTGTAGCATTGTCAACCGTCTTAGCAACTACTAAATCTACTTCGTTATTCACCACAATATCCTCACTTGGATCATCTGCTGTGGTATCATTATCCGTCTGATCCAAAGTAACTCCGGTAACAGTATTGGTAATCGTATCTCCACTTGTACCAGCATCCACCGTAGCAGTAATGGTTAAGGTTTCTATACCACCATTCAAGATATTCCCTATTGTCCAGATACCTACAGATGAATTATAATCCGCTGCTGGTGTAGCACTCACAAAAGTAACCCCTGTCGGTAATGCATCGGTCAAAGACACATTGGTTGCCGTAGCCGGACCATTGTTGGTCACAGTAATCGTATAGTTAACTGTACCTCCTTCATCTGGTGTAGGATTATCAACTATTTTAGCTATTACTAAATCTACTTCATTGTTAACCGTGATATCCTCACTTGGATCATCTGCTGTAGTATCATTATCTGTCTGATCCAAGGCAACTCCGGTAACAGTATTGGTAATCGTATCTCCACTTGTACCAACATCCACCGTGGCAGTAATAGCAAGAGTTGCATTATTCCCATTAGGGATGTCTCCTACTGTCCAGACACCTGTTGTATCATTATAACTTCCTTGACTTGGTGTATCAGATATATATGTCACGCCAACTGGTAACTGATCGATAATATTAACATTAGTTGCTAAAGGAGCTCCATTGTTAGTAATAGTAATAGTATAAACAATAATGCTTCCTTCATCTGGAGCAGTATTATCAACTACCTTTCCTATTACAAGATCAACTTGATCATCTGTATCTCTCCAATCTGGTTCTGGAGTTGTAGGATTATCCGTATTCGGGAAAGGATTAGTGGCAGTTTGTCCTCCATTAGTTGGATCTAAACTAGTATCATCTGTATCATAATTATCATCTAATCCATCACCATCGGCATCGTTATTTGCAGGTAATGTATCCGCTACGCCATCATCATCTATATCATAAGCTTCTATAGTATCACTTTCTCCGTCTTCATCTGAGTTAAGATCTATATAATCTGCTCCATCAGGTAACCCATCTGTATTTGTAGGGTCTATAGCAGTACCGTTACTATCGTAAGCGTCATTAACACCATTACCATCCGTATCGGATTCATCAACTAAAGGGGTTAAAGGGTCATCTACTAACGGAGCGATATAACCCGCTGTCGTCTGACTCTCGATATTATCAACGATACCATCATCATCAGCATCGATATCTAAGTAATCTGGACCGTCGTTTACATTACCATCAGTATTAACAGGGGTTCCACTAACTCCTGCTCCATCAACACTACCATCTTCTGCAACATCTGGAATACCATTCAATCCAACACTACCATTGGCCTGTCCATCGTCATCACTGTCTAATCCGGCATTGCCCGTCTCAATGATATCATAGATACCATCATTGTCACTGTCTAAGTCGAAGTGATTCGGAACACCATCATTGTCATTGTCATAAATATCCGGAATACCATCTCCATTACTGTCCGCTAAATCTGGAGTGCCCGGTAGTCCATCAGGGTCCACATCCTGGTAGTTCGGGATACCATCACCATCATCATCCCCGCTTGGATCGTTACCATCACTCTCCACCACATCAGGAATACCATCATTGTCATCGTCTTCATCTACATTATCTGCTATACCATCATTATCGGCATCTAAAATACTTCTGAAG
>NZ_JBHULE010000027.1:101344-102086 GCF_042684305.1 Aquimarina rubra
TGGTAATCCATCAGGGTCCACATCCTGGTAGTTCGGGATACCGTCTCCATCATCATCCCCGCTTGGATCGTTACCATCACTCTCCACCACATCAGGAATACCATCATTGTCATCGTCTTCATCTACATTATCTGCTATACCATCATTATCGGCATCTAAAATACTTCTGAAGTCAACCTCCGTCAGATCCGCATCATCCACATTGTCCGTACCAATGGCTCCCGTATCTAAATTATCATTGACATCTGGAGTAGCTCCGGTAGTGTCTACCGTATCAAAACCATCATCCAAACCATCGCCATCGGCATCAGTACCTACTGCGGTACCTTGACCGGCTTCAATCACATCATTGATCCCATCATTATCACTGTCTGTATCTAAGTAATCTGGAGTCGTGTCACTATCCGTGTCTTCAGGGGCTAAACTCGTACCTGCTACAAAACCTGCAGCCGTACATTCATCGGCATTACCATCCGCCGGAACCGTACCATCCGCTAAGTTACATACCGGATCATACGCATCATCAATACCATCATTGTCATTATCAGTACCACTTGGGGCAGTATAACCGGCTGTTGGCTGCGCCTCTACATTGTCCGCAATACCATCGTCATCCGCATCAATATCTAAATAGTCCGGACCGTCATTTACATTACCATCCGTATCAGTAACAACTGTCGTTACCGGATCGCCATCTACATTGCCTTGTGCAGGGTCCGGAATACCATCCGTACCAACACCG
>NZ_JBHULE010000027.1:102096-102970 GCF_042684305.1 Aquimarina rubra
AGCAATACCATCGTCATCACTGTCTAATCCCGCATTGCCCGTCTCAATGATATCATAGATACCATCATTGTCACTGTCTAAGTCGAAGTGATTCGGAACACCATCATTGTCATTGTCATAAATATCCGGAATACCATCTCCATTACTGTCCGCTAAATCCGGAGTGCCCGGTAGTCCATCAGGGTCCACATCCTGGTAGTTCGGGATACCGTCTCCATCATCATCCCCGCTTGGATCGTTACCATCACTCTCCACCACATCAGGAATACCATCATTGTCATCGTCTTCGTCTACATTATCTGCTATACCATCATTATCGGCATCTAAAATACTTCTGAAGTCAACCTCCGTCAGATCCGCATCATCTGCATTGTCCGTACCAATGGCTCCCGTATCTAAATTATCATTGACATCTGGGGTAGCTCCGGTAGTGTCTACCGTATCAAAACCATCATCCAAACCATCGCCATCGGCATCAGTACCTACTGCGGTACCTTGACCGGCTTCAATCACATCATTGATCCCATCATTATCACTGTCCGTATCTAAGTAATCTGGAGTCGTGTCACTATCCGTGTCCTCAGGGGCTAAACTCGTACCTGCTACAAAGCCTGCAGCCGTACATTCATCGGCATTACCATCCGCCGGAACCGTACCATCCGCTAAGTTACATACCGGATCATACGCATCATCAATACCATCATTGTCATTATCAGTACCACTTGGGGCAGTATAACTGGCTGTTGGTTGCGCCTCTACATTGTCCGCAATACCATCGTCATCTGCATCAATATCTAAATAGTCCGGACCGTCATTTACATTACCATCCGTATCAGTAACAACTGTCGTTACCGGATCGCCATCTACATTGCCT
>NZ_JBHULE010000028.1:0-656 GCF_042684305.1 Aquimarina rubra
CGTTGTAAGCAATTTCCAAACCGCAACAGAAATTTCAATAAATTCCTCTGAAAACGGATAAAGGAAAATCAAAAATTAGAGAAATCTAAAAAAAACATTTCAAAATGAAATTATCAGGAAAATCAATCAGGTCATTTATTGGTTCTAAAAACTATAATCTTTCGCGAAATTTCTATCTGGATTTAGGATTTAAAGAAGTCATCACATCTGAAAAAATGTCTTATTTCTACATTGGAGAATTCGGATTTTATTTACAAGATGCTTATGTGAAAGATTGGATTGATAACTCAATGATTTTCTTTGAGGTTGATAATTTAGAAAGTACTTTGAAATACATACGGAACTTAAAGTTGACTGAAAAATATGAGAATGTGCGCTTATCTGAAATAGTATATAACGAATGGGGAAACGAGTTTTTCCTTCACGACCCTTGTGGAATATTATGGCATTTCGGAATTTTTAAATCTAAAACACAGTAGAAAAAACTGCTTACAACACGATATATGATGTCATAGCAGCAAAGTGATCAATCGAATGGTTGTTGTATTTTTGGCAAGGCGCAATGCTTGCAGAAAGGAAAAGTTAGCAATCAATGCGCAGAAAAATCAAAAAGCAAGGTAACATTTTGCTTTGCTACGACACATATATTAAACGTT
>NZ_JBHULE010000029.1:0-1009 GCF_042684305.1 Aquimarina rubra
CAATGGTAGTTGTATATTTATGAAGGCGCAATACTTGCAAAAAGTGAAAGTTAGCAACCAATGCGCAGTTTTTGTCGAAAATAGGGTAACATTTTGACCTGCTACGACACATATATTAAACGTTATATGCATATGAGAAATGAGATTAGAAACAAGTAAAATATTATCTAATTATATAAATAAACAAATATCAAGTAAAGAATTCCAAGAATGGGTTTACAATGACCAAAACTTAGAGTCTGAACTTGGTGAAAAAATATATCTTGAACTCTTATCTCTTGACTTAAGAAATGAAGATAGCTATAAAAACGTTGAACAATTACTTGATAACTGTATTGATTACGCTCAACTTCATAAAAATGAAATTGTCAAATTAATAAATCAAATTTGTGAAAAACAAAAATCTTTTAATGACTCAATTTCTGAATTATATCAATGGATGAATAAAGGCTATTTATTTCTAAGTAAAATTGATACAATTGGTAATTTCAACGAACAGGGGAAATCAATAATTCATAGTATTGAAGATTACATGAATGATGAAGAAAAATGGAATATTCTTGGTATAAGAGAACCTGGTTTTTTTAATGATTTAATACAAATTAAGACTCAAATACTGAATAACCAGATTCTGATTACAGGAAAATATGAAATAATACAATTCTATGGTAAACAGTTTGAATATATAGAAAAAAGCATATAACAAAACCTATAATTAATACGGGTTTTTGTGCTTAATTCAAAGTTTAGTTTATTTTTATAAAGTCCGCCAAATCTTTTGATTTGGCTTTAAAATGAAAAATTAAAACAAAATAAAAAGTTTTGGCTAAGTGCTTAATCGGAAATTAATCGCTTATTTATTTCCGTACTAACCATAGCCGAGCCGTTGTAAGCAATTTCCAAACCGCAACAGAAATTTCAATAAATTCCTCTGAAAACGGATAAAGGAAAATCAAAAATTAGAGAAATCTAAAAAAAACATTTCAAAATGAAATTATCAGGAAAATCA
>NZ_JBHULE010000030.1:0-628 GCF_042684305.1 Aquimarina rubra
GGCAATACCATCGTCATCACTGTCTAATCCCGCATTGCCCGTCTCAATGATATCATAGATACCATCATTGTCACTGTCTAAATCGAAGTGATTCGGAACACCATCATTGTCATTGTCATAAATATCTGGAATACCATCTCCATTACCGTCCGCTAAATCCGGAGTGCCTGGTAATCCATCAGGATCTACATCCTGGTAGTTCGGGATACCATCACCATCATCATCTGCGCTTGGATCGTTACCATCACTCTCCACCACATCAGGAATACCATCATTGTCATCGTCTTCATCTACATTATCTGCTATACCATCATTATCGGCATCTAAAATACTTCGGAAGTCAACCTCCGTCAGATCCGCATCATCCACATTGTCCGTACCAATGGCTCCCGTATCTAAATTGTCATTGACATCTGGGGTAGCTCCGGTAGTATCTACCGTATCAAAACCATCATCCAAACCATCGCCATCGGCATCACTACCTACTGCGGTACCTTGACCAGCTTCAATCACATCATTGATCCCATCATTATCACTGTCTGTATCTAAGTAATCTGGAGTCGTGTCACTATCCGTGTCTTCAGGGGCTAAACTCGTACCTGCTACAAAGCCTGCAGCCGTACATTCA
>NZ_JBHULE010000031.1:0-956 GCF_042684305.1 Aquimarina rubra
ATAACGTTTAATATATGTGTCGTAGCAGGTCAAAATGTTACCCTATTTTCGACAAAAACTGCGCATTGGTTGCTAACTTTCACTTTTTGCAAGTATTGCGCCTTCATAAATATACAACTACCATTGGATTAGTTACCTAGTTGCTATGATCACATATATCTTGTTGTGCATAGTGCTTTACTTTTTTATCAGTTTTATAATCATATATGGTGTCAATATTCCAATTCCAATTAATATTGTTGAGTATAGGTCAAAAGGTTCAGCCTTTAAAGAATCTGGAATCAATGGATTTGAGTGTTTTGCTGAAAAAACCATTATATATAATCCAATTCCAAATATTATAAAAACGAAGAACAGAACCATTACAATATCAATAATCAATTCGTTTATTTTAAATTCTTTTCTGGTTGAGTTGTAAATCATTCCGAAAAAAGGAACTGTTGATAAGGCTAAATAATCAAGAGTATTGGTCGAAATTCCAAAAAAGTAATCGGTAAATCGTTGAATATTTTCAGTCAGCACAATTTGAAGTTTTGCTCCAACACCAAAATTCAGAGCTATAAAAATCAGTACACAAAGTCCGTAAATCAAATATTTTATTTTAGTCGGTATTTTCTTCAATTCCGTATTCCTTGTTTAAGTCTAAAATTTTGTGTCCGTATATTTTTTTCTTTTCCAAATCCACCACAATTGTTATAAACACATTTTGTTTTTCAGTCGGAAGTAAAATATGGTCAAAAGTTTTTAAATCGTTCCGATAAACTTTTTCAACGAGTTCTTTTTCGTAAACAATTCGGTTCACAATTTTATTTTCGGTCAATTTTTCCACATAATCCCAAATGTCAATCGGTTCATCAACTTCCATTTCCGTAATGTCCGTCATTCCATTACCAAAACTGTTTTTAAATTCTATCTCTGTTAATTCCTGCGTCATTTTGGACATTATGCACAACGTT
>NZ_JBHULE010000032.1:0-541 GCF_042684305.1 Aquimarina rubra
AATTGTACCCATCCCCAGTTTTGTAATCCACTTGGATTTGGCTGGTTTTTTAGGAACTCCATTCCTTCTCCGGCAAACATTTGTGAGTATCCAACTTTTACAGAAGCATAAGGAAGTAATTTTTGTGTAAAAACAATATCCACTTCAGTTCCCAGATATTTATCGGCTTCTGATCCATCTGTATCATCTATGAGTGTTGCTGCAGATGAAAAATAGTGTCCTTTCACCAAAAGACTTGAGGATTTTCCGAATTTAAAATTCGCTTTAGCGTATATATCTGT
Organism: Aquimarina rubra; assembly: GCF_042684305.1. Classification (NCBI taxonomy): domain Bacteria; kingdom Pseudomonadati; phylum Bacteroidota; class Flavobacteriia; order Flavobacteriales; family Flavobacteriaceae; genus Aquimarina; species Aquimarina rubra. Next base: position 282 of record NZ_JBHULE010000032.1, read on the forward strand.
TAACCCTACAGAGTTCGCGTGGTTTCCAACATAAAAATAATCCATATATCCATTAAATTTATGGTTGGTACCGTATAACGGGAAGAAAGAATAGTTTTTTCCGTCAGTTTCGTTTTGATCCGTACCACTTTGAATTTCAAAACCACCCCCAATACCAACAGAACCAACTTTTCCATTAGCTTCTAGCCCAACTAAATATGCAGAAAGGTCTGTTGACGGGCTTGCGGCATCTGTTACGTCAGGACCTTCTCCTGCTTGTA
>NZ_JBHULE010000033.1:0-510 GCF_042684305.1 Aquimarina rubra
AACGTTTAGTATATGTGTCGTAGCAAGGCAAAATGTTACCTTATCGTTGACACATCTGCGCAAACTTTACCTTATTATGATATTTTTACTAGTCTTGCGCTTTCCTAAATATACACAAACCATTTGATTGTTTCCAAGTTTGCTATGGCACATATACGGTGTTGTGAACAGTGTTTTTCTATCCAGAACATATTAAAATGCCAATAAAAATTGCGTCTATAGCGGAACACACAGTGCAGCGAATCATCAGAATAAAGCGTAGCCATTTTTATCATTTCAAAAGTACAGACTTTGATAAAAATCCTGAACCACTTCCCGTAAACCTTCCAAAAAAGTGATCATCAGATCCTCACCATTGGATGCAACAAGGTCGTGGCGCAAAAATCACTTTTTCAATTGATCTAAAACAGTATTTTTTAAATGAGCGAGGACTATAGGTTTCAGCTTTATTTTCTTTCAAGAGTGTTGCTTTCGCACTGCTGATTACATCCTTAATTATTGTTTACAACG
>NZ_JBHULE010000034.1:0-507 GCF_042684305.1 Aquimarina rubra
CGTTGTATGCAATAGTTCATTTCGAGTGGACAATTTTTTCGGAGGAGTACGCGAGGATTATGGAAGTTTTCTTCTGATAAGCAGGTCGGACAAAGCCTTTGGTAAAAGGATATGCTCAAGTACTTTTCGTAGATTACGTGGAGAGTTACACTATCCAAACGTTATCACGTTATAAAGTACTTGATCAAGGTCGTGAAAATTTTTTACAAAGTCAAATTTGAACGGAATTGCGGAGTGCTGATCAGATTGAAAACGGAATCTTAGTTCCCTGCACCCACGGACCATACATGGCTATGTATATTCCATAGGTTTGGGTGGCTCCGAAAAAGTTGGGGAATTAAACTGTTACCGAAACTGAACTACTGTTCCTTTATTTTTTTAATTTTACGAAAACTAAATTAAAAAGTATAAAGCACACAACACTGTGTATATTTCATTTGGCAAATAGTTTGTCTTCGCTATCGCTACGCAAACGATTATCACCAAACAAAACATACACTTAACGTT
>NZ_JBHULE010000035.1:0-676385 GCF_042684305.1 Aquimarina rubra
TTCATTTATAACGACTTAAGGTGGTTATAGCATCGGGGCTCACCTCTTACCATTCCGAACAGAGAAGTTAAGCCCGTTAGCGCCAATGGTACTACAATCGTGGGAGAGTAGGTCGCCGCCTTCCTTGAAACCCTTCATTATAACAATGAAGGGTTTTTTTATGGGCTATTATTTCGTTAGAATAGCAACCTGTTTTATAATAAGTGTATAATAATATGGAGCGTTTTTTATACGTATATACTTTTAAGAATAAAGATTAATAGGAAATTATAAAAGAGTTGTTGTTTAGATTTTAAACCAATCGCTTTTGCATAAGATGGCCTGTGAAGCATGCTTTATGTGGTAAAATGCTTTCCGGTATAGGTAGTAAATTAATCGAATTTGTATTAATCTATTTCAGTATAGGATAATTTGATGCATTAAAAAAGCCCAAATCGTATAAACAACTTGGGCTTTTGATTTAGAGAATTTTTAACTAATTAATCTCTAAGAATACTTCTGGAAATTACAATTTTCTGTATTTCACTTGTACCTTCATATATCTGAGTGATTTTTGCATCTCTCATTAATCTTTCTACATGATATTCCTTTACAAAACCATTACCACCGTGCACTTGTACCGCTTCGATAGTTACGTCCATTGCTGCTTGTGAAGCAACAAGCTTGGCCATAGCTCCTGATAAATCATAGTTTTCGTGATTATCTTTATCCATAGCAGCTTTATATACCAACATTCTAGCTGCTTCAATTTGTACGTGCATATCCGCTAGCTTAAATGCAATTGCTTGGTGGTTCATTATTTCTGTACCAAAAGCTTTACGAACTTTAGAATATTCTCTAGCTAATTCATATGCTCCCTGTGCTATACCTAGGGCTTGTGCAGCAATACCTATACGACCACCAGCTAATGTTTTCATAGCAAATTTAAAACCAAATCCATCTTCACCAATTCGATTTTCTTTGGGAACTTTTACATCATTAAAAATCAAAGAATGTGTATCACTACCTCTGATCCCTAACTTATCTTCTTTAGGTCCGATTTCAAAACCTTCCCATCCTTTTTCCACAATAAAGGCATTGATTCCACGATGTTTTTTTTCTTTATCTGTTTGGGCAATAACTAAATAGTAATCTGAGGTTCCTCCATTAGTAATCCAGTTTTTTGTTCCATTAAGAATATAGTGATCACCTTTATCAATAGCGGTAGTTCTTTGTGAAGTGGCATCGCTACCAGCTTCAGGCTCTGATAAACAAAAGGCTCCAATAGACTCTCCTGTAGTTAGTTTGGAAAGGTACTTTTCTTTTTGTTCAGGTGTGCCATAGGTGTCTAATCCCCAACATACCAAAGAGTTATTTACAGATACAATTACAGAAGAAGAAGCATCTATTTTTGATAATTCTTCCATAACGAGTACATAAGATAAGGTATCCATGCCACCACCGCCATACTCTGGCGATGCCATCATTCCTAAAAATCCAAGTTCGCCCATTTTTTTAACCTGCTCGGCAGGAAATTCCTGCTTATCATCTCTTTCGATCACTCCAGGTAACAATTCAGCCTTTGCAAAATCACGAGCGGCATCGCGTATCATTATTTGTTCTTCGGATAGTTTAAAGTCCATATTTGATCCTAATTTACTGTGCGTGCATAACACGCGAATTCAACATTTTGATGAAAATAAATCGAGATAAGATCGATTTTTTTATTAATTCTACAAATATAAGTTATAATACGATAGTTTTGATGTTTTTTTTGTTTTTTGGGATTTTCTTTTAATACTTCAGAATTTATGATGGCTCATCTTAAATTTAATCTATTTTTATTCGTGTAATTAGGAAAAAACGGAAGAATTAATTTTTAGATTATTATTTTTTTAAATTAAGCTTTCACCCTATTTAGTTTTTTATATTTGTGAAGTCCATCGTAGGATATCAGTTTCAATTTATTAATACCGTTTTTATGAGACAGCACTAGCTCCGTAATGGAGTGTATACAATTAAGAAATTAGAAGAAGTATAGTCTTAGAGATAAAGGTATTTGTATAAATTGAAGTTTTAAAGATGAAAGAATTATTAAAAAAATACGAAAATAAAGCTCCCGAGATAGTTTTTAACTGGAAAGATGCAGAGACAGAAGCAGAAGGTTGGACAGTAATTAATTCACTTAGAGGAGGAGCAGCTGGAGGCGGAACAAGAATGCGCTTAGGATTGGATATGAATGAAGTGCTTTCTCTTGCCAAAACTATGGAGGTTAAATTCACGGTTTCCGGCCCTGGAATTGGAGGAGCAAAGTCGGGAATTAATTTTGATCCTAATGATCCGCGAAAAAAAGGAGTTTTAGAGAGATGGTACAAGGCCGTTTCCCCATTGCTCAAAAGCTATTACGGAACCGGAGGTGATTTAAATGTTGACGAAATTCATGAAGTAATTCCCATTACAGAAAATTGTGGTGTTTGGCATCCGCAAGAAGGAGTCTTTAATGGTCATTTTCAGCCTACAGAAGCTGATAAAATAAATAGAATAGGACAGTTGCGCCAAGGAGTGATAAAAGTATTGGAGAATACGACCTTTTCACCAGATGTTTCGAGAAAATATACCGTGGCTGATATGATTACCGGATATGGTGTCGCAGAGGCGGTAAGACATTATTATGATATTTACGGAGGTACTGTGAAAGGAAAAAGAGCTATAGTTCAAGGTTTTGGTAATGTTGGATCTGCTGCTGCTTATTACCTTTCAGAAATGGGAGCAAAAGTTGTTGGTATTATTGATCACGCTGGTGGACTCATAAATGAAAATGGTTTTTCTTTTGAAGAAATCAAAGACCTCTATCTGAATAAAAAAGGAAATAAATTATATAGCGAAACCTTGATTCCCTTTGAAGAGTTAAATGATAGAATTTGGTCGCTTCAGACAGAAATATTCACACCTTGTGCTGCATCAAGATTAATTACTAAGGATCAAATTACTCAAATGATTAATTCAGGATTAGAAGTGATTTCTTGCGGGGCAAATGTTCCTTTTGCGGACAAGGAAATATTCTTTGGATCTATTATGGAATATACAGATGAACAAGTGAGTTTGATTCCTGATTTTATTTCTAATTGTGGAATGGCAAGGGTATTTGCATATTTTATGGAAAGAAGAGTGTTAATGACTGATGAAGCAATTTTTAATGATACTTCGCAGACCATTAAAGATGCGATACAAAGAATTTTTAATAAGAATAATTCAAAAACCAATATAAGTAGAACAGCGTTTGAGATAGCATTCAAACAATTGGTATAATTATAATATAAATAATAGCGTATACTATGTTAAAATATTTTCTTGGCAATAGCCCAAAATGGTTTAAGACCGTAATGATCAGTTTTTTGTTACTTAATGTTGTTGTCTATTATATAAATCCAACGGTTTGTGCCTGGTTGTTTATAGGTGAGTTCATTTTTACATTGGCCATGGCACTCAAATGTTATCCGTTACAATCCGGTGGATTGTTAGCTATAGAGATTCTCGCATTAAATCTTACCACACCTAAGAATGCTTATCACGAAGTAGATCAAAACCTCGAGGTAGTTTTACTATTGGTGTTTATGGTGGCAGGTATCTATTTTATGAAGCCGTTATTGATGTATATTTTTAGTAAAGTATTTACTAAAATAAAATCAAAGATGATATTGTCTATGTTATTTGTTTTTTTGGCGGCAGTGTTATCTGCTTTTCTGGATGCTTTAACGGTGACAGCGGTATTGATCAGTGTAGCAGTAGGTTTTTATGGGGTGTATCATAAGATCCATTCAATGCCAGCGTCAGATTTTGATCATGATGGGACATTGGATAGGAAAGAGTTGAGCGGAGAAACATTAGAGCAATTTAGGAGTTTCCTCAGAAGTTTAGTGATGCACGGAGTAGTGGGAACTGCGCTTGGAGGAGTTTGTACATTAGTTGGCGAGCCTCAAAATTTACTAATAGGAGAGCGAATGGGATGGGATTTTATAGAATTCTTCGTTAAAATGGCTCCGATAACATTGCCTGTATTAGCAGCAGGATTATTGACAACTATAGTTTTAGAACTTACAGGTTGGTTTGGATTTGGAGCAAAATTACCTGAAGTAGCTAGAAGAATTATTGAAAATTATACAGATCAAGAAGATGCAAATAGGTCTGATAAATCTAAATATGGTTTAGTTGTACAAGGGGTTTCGGCTATACTTCTTATCGTTGGTTTAGCGTTACATTTAGCTCCTGTAGGGTTTATTGGTCTGGCGCTAATTATTGTACAGACAGCTTTCATGGGTATTACCGAAGAACACCAACTAGGAAAAGCTTTTGAAGAAGCACTTCCTTTTACAGGTTTATTAGTGGTTTTCTTTGTGATCGTGGCTATGATTCATGATCAACATCTTTTTTCACCCATAATAGACTGGGCATTAACATTAGATCCTTCAAAACAACCTTCAATGTTTTATGTGGCTAATGGAGTGTTATCCATGATCAGTGATAATGTTTTTGTTGCCACAGTATATATAGGTGAAGTAAAGCAAGCTTTTGATAATGGTGTGATCAACAGAGAACAGTTTGAAAAATTGGCAATAGCCATAAATACAGGAACAAATTTACCTAGTGTTGCAACACCTAATGGTCAAGCAGCGTTTTTATTTTTATTAACTTCTTCTTTGGCTCCGCTAATTGGTTTGTCTTATGGAAGAATGGTAAAAATGGCTTTACCGTATACCATTATACTTGGTGGAGTAGGCTTGCTAGGAATAATTTATGTGCTATAAGCACGATTAAGAATATACTTAACCTATAGAAATAACGTTAGTATACTAACACTAAATTAACAAGAATACATATGACCCATTTATTAATGCTTGGTATGTTAGCCCAGAATACCAAAGAAATTGATCCCGAAGCAGAAGAGAAAACATTATCTATTATTGACTTATTGCTTAGTGGAGGAACTGGAGGAGTAGTAATTATAGCTATTCTTTTTGTGCTGTTGTTTGTGGCAGTTTATATTTATTTTGAAAGAATTTTTGCAATAAAAGCTGCATCAAAATATGATGAAAGCTTTATGCATCAGATTAGAGATAACGTAGCTGGTGGTAAAATTGAAGCTGCAAAAATCTTATGTGCACAAACAAATAATCCCGTTTCAAGATTAACAGAAAAAGGTATTTCCAGAATAGGCAATCCTTTGGAAGATATTAATAAAGCTATTGAAAATGCTGGACGATTAGAAGTGTATAAACTCGAAAAAAATGTCAGTATACTTGCAACAGTTGCAGGTGCGGCACCAATGATTGGGTTCTTAGGTACCGTAATTGGTATGATTTTGGCATTTCATAATCTAGCTTCAAGTTCGGGAAGTGCAGATATGGGTACGTTGGCAGAAGGTATTTATACTGCAATGACAACAACCGTTGCTGGGCTTGTAGTAGGTATTGTCGCCTATATTGGATATAATCATTTGGTTGTAAGAACAGATAAAGTGATACACCAGATGGAGGCTACGGCGGTAGATTTCCTAGACTTGTTAAACGAACCTGCTTAATATGAATTTAAGAGGAAGAAATAAAGTAAGTCCGGAATTTAGTATGTCTTCGATGACGGATATCGTGTTTTTGTTACTGGTGTTCTTTTTATTGACATCGCCAACAATTACGCCCGAAGCATTAGATTTAATTTTGCCAAAAGCTAAAGGAAAGAGCTCTAATGTGCAAAATATATCCGTTAGTATTACCAATAAGCTGCAATACTACGTGGATAACGAACGTGTAAGTCAAAGTAGATTGGAATCTACTTTGAAATCGAAATTATCAGGTACGAAAGAACCTACTATTATACTTAGAGCAGAAGAAGGTGTCCCTATCGAAAAAGCTGTAGGGGTGATGGATATTGCTAACAGAAATAAATACAAAGTAATACTGGCGGTCAAGCCGGAATAATTTATGCTGAAATTAGATACAAGACATAAGAAGAAATCTTTTATAATCACGACGATACTGCACGTGGCTATCATCTTTTTATTATTCTATCTTGGTTTAGGATATCTAGATCCAACACCAGAAGGAGGTATCGCTGTCAATTTTGGAACTACACTGACTGGATCGGGTGATATACAACCAAAAGAAGCTATTAAATCATCTCCTAAACAGACAACTCCAGAACCTACGCCGGTTACTCCAGAACCAGAACCAGAGACTCCTGAAATTACTGAAGAGGTAGTTACTCAAGATGTGGAAGATGCTCCTGTAGTGGAAGAGAAACCTAAAAAAGAGCCTAAGAAAAAGGTTGAGAAACCAAAGGAAAAACCAAAAGATAAGCCGGTAGAGCAAAAACCGGTCGAAAAGCCTATAGAAAAACCTGTAGAAAAGGTTGAAGAAAAAAAACCTGATCCAAAGCCGGATAAATCAACGCTAGATATATTGGATAGTTTCTCTAATGGACCTAAAAGTGATGGAAAAGCAAAAGGAGGAGAAGGTGATGATAATAAACCAGGAGACAAAGGTAATCCAAATGGTAATCCTTATGCAACCAGCTATTATGGTCAACCGGGTCCTGGGGGTACAGGAGGTGTTGGATATGGACTTAACGGTAGAGGTCGCCCTACAAACTCCAAAGTAGTACAAGAGTGTAACGAAGCCGGGCGAGTGGTAGTCAAAATTGTAGTGAATAGAGATGGTAAAGTTGTTCAAGCTACTCCAGGTGTTAAAGGAACTACTAATAGTGCAAGATGTCTTCTGGAACCAGCTAAGAAAACAGCCTTAACTTTTAAATGGAAACCAGATCCCAAAGCTCCTGTTAAGCAAATCGGGTTCGTAGAAGTTACCTTTGGTTTGGGAGAATAATTGTAATTAAAAGAATACAATTGTGATTTTTAATTTTTTTCCTGGGCTTAGATCTTTCCAATCCTTTTGATTTAAATATAATTGTTATATACTTGATCTATCGAAGCACATATATGATTCGATGAAAAGTGTGTTGAAAATAGATACCAGTAATCTATCACTTAAGAATATATAGAAAGTTGCAGAAATAATAATTCTCATAAGTTTATTAACACTAATAGTACAGGTTATCGACTATCAAGAAACTTTAGATTGGATGTTTGCACAGTTACCAATGTATCAACGTCAGGGAGCAAGTGCCTATAAAATAGATTTAACAAATACAATACATTTAGCTTTGTATTTGGGAAATCCAGAAACTAAATTTAAAAGTGTTCATGTAGCGGGAACCAATGGTAAGGGATCTACAAGTCATATGCTTGCGTCCATTTTGCAACAATCAGGATACAAAGTAGGTTTGTATACTTCCCCGCATCTTAAAGATTTTAGAGAGCGAATTCGTATTAATGGTAAGGAAATTAATAAAGAGTACGTTGTAGATTTTGTTGAACAACATAGAACTTATTTTGAAGTAAATCAACTGTCGTTTTTTGAGATGACCGTAGGATTAGCATTTCAATATTTTGCAGAATCTAAAGTAGATATAGCTATAATAGAGGTAGGTTTGGGAGGTCGTCTGGATTCTACAAATATCATTACACCAGAAGTGTCAATTATTACCAATATTGGATTAGATCATACACAATTTCTTGGGAATACATTGCCGGAAATTGCTTCAGAAAAAGCTGGGATTATTAAAAAGAATATTCCGGTAGTGATAGGAAGGACAACACCTGAAACAAAAGAGGTTTTTACTGAAAAAGCATTGTCGCTTCAAAGCAAGATATTTTTTGCAGTAGATTATGAAGGTAACATTTTTGACACTGATCTAAAAGGTAGTTATCAAGAGGAAAATGTTAAAACTGCCTTGCAAACGATTTCTATTCTACAAGAAAAAGGTTGGAATATTAATAAAAAAAATATTAAAAGCGGGTTAAGTAGAGTTGTAAATAACACTGGTTTACTAGGAAGATGGCAAATCTTACAGAAAAGCCCTAAGGTAATTTGCGATACTGCTCATAATGAAGATGGCTTAAGACTAGTTCTGAAACAATTGCTAAACGAAGAATATGATAAACTGCATATAGTCTTAGGGGTTGTTAATGATAAAGATTTGAAGAAGATATTACCCTTATTTCCAACGAATGGAACATACTATTTTGCAAAACCTGAAATTGCAAGAGGTCTCGATGAGAAAATTTTAAAGAAAGAAGCTTTAAAATTTAATTTAAATGGTGAATGTTATAACTCTGTGAAAATGGCGTATAAAGTTGCTTTACAGTCAGCTAACAATAAGGATTTGGTGTATGTAGGAGGTAGTACATTTGTAGTAGCAGAAATAATTTAATTTTTCTTTAATTTTTTTTTGGTAGACTGTAAAACTGTCTTATATTTGCATCCGCAATCAGGAACAAGGGTTGCAAAAAACATAGAGGGCAATTAGCTCAGTTGGTTCAGAGCACCTCGTTTACACCGAGGGGGTCGGGGGTTCGAATCCCTCATTGCCCACTTAAATTTAAAAGTCCGTTCATCCAAATGAACGGATTTTTTGTTTCTTAAATATTATATAAAAACCCTAGGTGTTAAGAAGAAATCACTAGTTTTATTATGCATCATAATAAAGTCTTGCTTAATGTCTGATTCTTTACTTTTTATTCCTGATATATCCGGCTACACAAAATTTGTTCAAACTACCGAAGTTGAGCATAGCCAGCACGTAATTGCAGAATTGCTAGAAATTTTGATTAATGCTAATACTCAAAAATTAAGATTAGCCGAAGTAGAAGGGGATGCTTTGTTTTTCTATAAAGAAGAAGAGATTCCTTCTCAGGAAAAATTATTAGCCCAAATAGAGACGATGTTTACTGCTTTTTATAGTCACCTTAAGTTGTTAGAAAAAAACCGAATTTGTCCTTGCAATGCCTGTGCTACCGCTCCAAATCTTCAATTAAAAATTATAGCACATTGTGGAGAGTTGCAATTCATCACAGTGCAAGATAAACGAAAGCCTTTTGGACAAATAGTAATAGAAGCACATCGGTTGTTAAAGAATTCTATTTCTAGTAATAATTATGCATTGCTAAGTGAAAGTTTATCTCAGGTAATCGGGATGCCTGATCATTACAAATCTCAATTATTTAATTTCTCTAAGGATGAAGATATGTATGACGGAAAGCATATTAAGTATCTTTTTTCTGAAATCGATAAATCGAAATTGAAACTTACTTCTTATGAAACTCCATACGAAGTTTATTTTAAGAGCCCTCCAGGGATCGTTATAGAAAAAGAATACAATGTTTCTGCACAGGAATTGTTAGAATATATTACTAATTATAGTTACCGTCATTATTGGGTCAAAGGAGTGGATAAATTTGAATATAATCCAAATGAAGTAACTAGGTTAGGTACCGAGCATGTATGTGTAATTGATGGGAAACGATTGAATTTTACCACAGTTACCAAGTCTGTAGAATCCGGTCAGTTGGTTTATGGAGAGCTAACAAGTGATGTTCCGGTTGTCGATTCGTTATATCAATTCTATATATTTGTTCCAATCTCAGAGAACTCTTGTAAGTTGGTATTGGAAATGTATCCAACGGCGAAATCAATTCTTAAAAAAATAATACTGTCTTTGTTTATGAAAAGAGCGCTGAGAAAATCTGTTAATGAGTCTCTCCAAAATCTTAAAATTTATATTGAAAAGCGTAATCCTTAAACCTATAGTTGTTAGATTAAATCTAAAATACGCTCCAGTTTCATTCCGCGGGATCCTTTTATCAAAACAGCACCGCTAATTTCGGTCAAAGATTCATGGTCTTTTAGATCCTGAAAAGACTCATACTTTTGTATACGGTCGTCTTCAGTTATAGTGCTGAAGAAGTTTTCTCCAATCAAATAAATTTTATCGAATGATGTTTTAGTTAATTCGTTTGTGATTTTTTGATGTTCTTCGCCTGCTGTATCTCCAAGTTCAAACATATCTCCCAAGAATACTATTTTACGCGTGTATTCTAGTTGTTTGAAATTATCTATAGCTGCACTCATGCTAGATGGGTTAGCATTATAGGCATCGAGAATGATAGTAAGATTATTCTTTTTGATGATCTGAGATCGATTATTAGTAGGAATATAGGATTCTATGGAGGCTTTTATTTGTTCAGGGCTGATCTTAAAATAATGACCAATGGCAATTGCCGCAGCTATGTTGGTAAAATTGTATGATCCTATAAGATGGCTGTTGATTACATTATTTTTGTAATGTACGCTTACCATAGGGTTTGCTTCTTGTAATTGAATGTTAGCGTCACTTTTTAAATTTTGCGAAAAAGTGAATGATTCTATTCCTTCTGCGGCTTTAGAAAGTTTATGGTCTTCCTTATTTAGAAAAATAAGTTTGTTGTGTTTTTTTATATGCCGATACAGTTCTGTTTTTCCTATGAGAACACCTTCTAAACTTCCAAAACCTTCTATATGTGCTTTTCCTATGTTGGTGATATATCCAAAGTCAGGATACGCAATATTGCATAAGAATTCTATTTCTTTTTTGTGATTTGCACCCATTTCCACAATGCCAATTTCTGTGTCCTTATTCATAGAAAGTAAAGTGAGTGGAACTCCTATATGATTATTAAGATTTCCTTCTGTGGCTGTTGTGTTGTATTTTGAAGAAAGAACACAATTGATTAATTCTTTTGTTGTGGTCTTACCATTACTACCTGTAAGAGCAAGTATAGGAATGTTTAAATACCTTCTGTGATAGGTAGCTAAATCTTGTAAAGTCTTTAATACGTCTTCTACCAAAATGTATTTATCCGAGACTAGAAATTTTTCATTGTCAATTATAGCGTATGAAGCACCATTTTTAATTGCTTTTTGAGCATATGTATTGCCATCAAAATTCTCTCCTTTTAAGGCAAAAAAGATGTTGTCATTCTTGATTTTACGGGTATCAGTACATATACCGCTACTTTCCAAGAATAATTCGTGTATTCGTTCAATAGTCATCTAATATAGCTGTATTAAAAAGCCCCGCACATAAAATGTGTCAGGGCTTTATATTTATTAACGAACTAATAAATTTTTATTTTATCTAGGAGCTCTGTGTTTAGGTGTTTTTTTGTTTTTAGCTTTTTCACCTACACGAGACATTGCATTTCTGAATCCTATGTAATCAGTAGCCATATCCTGAGGGAAGAATCTTCTCTGTGCAGGATCTAACCAGTATGCTCTGTCTTTCCAGGAACCACCTTTGTATACTCTTACCTCTTCACTTACAATAGTAGTTCTTTTACTAGACTCATCATATCTTCTGTCTAATTTAGTACTATCTTCTGCGCTTGGTTCGACACTATGAATCGGAGAGTTATACATTCTTCTGTTAGGAATGTTTTCATCCTGGAACCCTTCATAATATCTAGAAGAACTTTTATCACCATCTCTAAAGTTACGGTTGTCACTTTGAGTAAAGTTAGTTCTTAAATAAGTTTCATTTTCATCAACCGGAGTCTGTAAGATACCTCCTGGTAATACTCTTGCAACGATTTTTCCGTTACTTAAGGTGTCGTAAATTATAGAATCTGTAGTTACGATTTTTACAGTTCCGTCTGGATTAATCGCATTTTTTGTATAAACGTTACCTCTATAGTAGTTAAAATCATTGTATTCGTCATCTACAATAGGTCTGTAAACGTCGGCAACCCATTCTGCAACATTACCAGCCATATCATATAGACCGTAATCATTAGGATCGTAAGATGCTACTGGAGCTGTAATATCAGCACCGTCATCACTCCAACCTGCAATACCACCATAGTCACCATCACCTTGCTTAAAGTTAGCTAATTGGTCTCCACGAGTTCTTCTTTTCCCAGAACGAGTATATTGTCCATCCCAAGGATATTTTTTTCTACCTCTATAGATGTTATAACTTCTTAACTCTACTAGACCTAAAGCCGCATATTCCCATTCTGCTTCTGTTGGCAGTCTGTATTTTGGTAAAAGTAATCCATCTTTACGTTGGATGTATAATCCGGTAGAATCGTTTCTTTTTTCGTACTGCTCAGACTTTTTACCTCCTCTGGTTGCTTCGTCATTTCCTCCATATGTTTGTGAAGGCGCATTGAGGTAAGTGTCAGTGTTAAAGGTGCTTTCTGCAGAAACGTCCTCAAAAGGAGCATTTTCTTTAATCACTCTTTCTTCTTCAAGAATTCTTTCGTTTACACGATCTGTTCTCCATTTACTAAATTCTACAGCCTGAATCCAGTTAACACCTACTACAGGATAGTTGGCATATGCCGGGTGACGCAGATAGTTATTAGTCATCATTTCGTTAAAACCTAAACGATTTCTCCAAACCAATGTATCAGGAAGTGCACCGTGATATATGTTTTTATATTTTGGCTCTGTGGGAGGATATACACCTTTTAACCAATCTAAATATTCTAGATACATTACATTGGTAACTTCGGTTTCATCCATATAAAAAGACTGAACGTGCTGCTGTGTTGGAGTGTTGTTCCAATCGTGCATCACATCATCCTGAACTCGACCCATCGTGAAAGTACCACCTTCCACAAATACCAGACCTGGTCCTGTCTCTTGCTCTTTATAATTAGTATTTACTTGGAATCCACCATCCTTGGAGTTGTATTTCCAGCCGGTGGCTCTAGAACTGTTGCCGTAATCTGTTTTGTTACAGCTAAACAGTAAGATGCTAATGCTAAGGGCCATTAGCGACTTAAAAACTAACGCGTTTTTCATAATCTTAAGTTCGTTAAAGTAGAAATTAGGGCTCGCAATATAATAATTAACGTTAAATTTACCCTAATATTTTTAAAATAATATCAAATCGTGACAAATTTATCTTTTTACGATTGACTTTGGTTTAACGCAATATTTTTGTGTTTATTATTATTTTTGAAGAAAAACCATAATTTACGGAACACTAAAACTGTGTTAAACCCGTTATACGCTATGATGAAGAAAATTACAATTTTATGCGCACTACTGATTTCTGTTTACATTTCAGCACAGCAGACAGTACATGTTGACATTAACTGGAAAGATGTAAAAATTAATACATCCAGTAATGTCTCGTTCACAGTTCCGGGATTTGACCAGAAAAATTTCGAATATCTGGATGATATTGGAGTGCAGTTTACCACACAATGGGAAGAATCACAAGAAATTAATACAATAACAGCAAGGTTAGAAAATGTTGTTTACAAAACTATTTCGAGAGCAGAACTTAAAGATCTTAACATAAATCTTATCCCTAAAGAGCTTACTTATGACATACGATCTAGCGAAGCAAGAAGTAAAAGGAATGGTTTTGCAAGCGTGTTACCTTTTGTGAGAAATGGAAATACCTTCAGGAAAGTAGTGTCATTTGATATTGTCTATCAAACATCAGGGCAAAAATCTAGTATAAAAAGGTTTCCAGTAAGTAATTCGGTATTAGCTTCTGGCGAGTGGTTCCGCTTTTACGTAGATAAAACTGGAGTTTTTAGAATCACACCTGCTTTTCTTAGTAGTTTAGGTATGGATGTATCGACGGTAGATCCAAGAACAATAAAAATATATGGTAATGGAGGTCAAATGATGCCTCTGATTAATCAGGAAAACACAGAATTTGATTTAAGAGAAAATGCCATTCAGCTTGTAGGAGGTGAAGATGGTAATTTCTCAGGGAGTGATTATATTTTATTTTATGGAGAAGGTACTCAGGGTTACAGTGAAGAGAATTTGACAAATATTAACCTATATGCTGATAAATCTTATTATTATGTCACTGCAGGAGGAGTTAACGGCAGAAGAGTGTCTGGTTACACTGAGCCAACAGCCGCTGCAGACGTACAGATTAATTCCTTTTCGGATTATCAGTTTTATGAAGTCGATGAGTATAGTATAGTAAAAGTTGGGAGGCGTTGGTTTGGAGATCGTTTTGATATACAAAGCAGTAAAAATTATGATTTTGACTTTCCTAATTTAATTACAACTGAGCCTATTGAGTTAAGAGTTTTTGCTGCAGCAACATCAGTTTCTCCATCAAGCATGAATATTACAGCCAACAATGGTCAGGTTGGAATTTTGAGCTTTGCTCAAATTTCTGGAACATCTTTGGGGTCTCCAAGAGAGCTCACACAAGATATAACATCTAATACGGATAAGATCACTGTGGGACTTAATTATAATAATAACGGAAACCCTGCAGCAATAGGATACCTTGATTTTATCAGCCTGAAAGCAAAAAGAGCACTGACCGGGACAAATTCTCAAATGCGATTTTCTTACGAAGAAGCTGCAACCACAAGTGGAATTGGGCAATATAACATTACAAATGCAGGAACAATATCTCAGGTGTGGGATGTGACTAATCCAGCGTCGATAAGTAGTATTAGTAATACCAATGCAGCCTCTACTATAAGCTTCAAGGTAAATATGGGTGAATCACGCCAATATGTAGGATTGGTGCCTACTGATTATTATGATCCGTTATCGGATCAAACTGCTAGAGTAGATAATCAAGATATTAAAGGGACAGTTTTTCTAAACAATCAAGGACAGTTTGAAGATATTGATTATCTCATTATTTCGAATAACACCTTGGTTCAATCAGCAAATAGACTTGCTGATCATCATAGAACGTTAAACAATTATAATGTAAAAGTTATAACATTAGATCAAATATATCACGAGTTTGGAAGTGGTAAGCAAGATATTGTAGCCATTAGAAATTTGATTAGGTATGTGTATGAAAATGCTTCAAGTCCTAGTGAACAGTTAAAATATGTTTGTCTTTTTGGAGATGCTTCTGTTGATTATAAAGGGTTATTGTTAAGAGAGAATTGTGCTGATAGTAATATAGTGCCTACTTTTCAGAGTTTAAGTAGTTTTTCATTAGTCAGTTCATTCGCAACTGACGATTTCTTTGGTTCTATGGATCCTTTAGAAGGACAAATGTTAGCAAGTGATCGGTTAGATATAGCGGTAGGGAGAGTTTTGGCAGATACACCTCAATTGGCTGATGCCATGGTTTCTAAGATTATCGATTATAATAGCGAACAGTCTTTTGGTAGATGGAGAAACTCGGTTTTATTAATTGCGGATGATGTAGATGAAGATTGGGAAGAAACGATTCAGCGAAATCTAGATGAACTTGGAGATGAATTGGTTCAGCGAAAACCTTATATCAATTTAACTAAAATATATGCAGATGCTTTTCAGCAGGAATCTTCTCCGTCTGGTAATAGATATCCGCAGGTTAATGAAGTTATTTCTAATGCAATTGAAACCGGAGCAGTAGCCATAGACTATTTTGGACACGGAGGTGAAGACGGATTGGCAAAGGAATTTATACTGAACAAATCGGATGTAATCGAATTAGCTAATACGAATAGGTATCCAATTTTTATAACGGTTACTTGTGAATTTACCAAGTTTGATAATCCCTGTAGAGACTCGGCTGGAGAACTTATATACCAGAATATAAATGGCGGTACGGTTGGATTGATTAGTACAACAAGAGATGTGATTGTAACTTTTGGGATATCAGTAAATGATAGATTGTCAGAATTTTTGTTTCCCGATGGATCTGAATATCCGTCGGTAGCAGAAGCAGTGAGACAAATGAAAAATTCCTTTACTACGAATAGTAGGCGGGTAGTTTTCTTTTTTGGAGACCCAGCAATGAAAATGGCTGTTCCTAAGCCAAATATTCGTCTAACAAATATAAATGATGTTCCTATTACCCAAGAGGTTGATACGCTCAAAGCCTTAAGTAGGATAAAAATTTCTGGAGAGGTAGTTAGTGAGTCAGGAGTGTTGTTGTCTGATTATAATGGTATTTTATCGACGACAATATATGATAAAGAAATAGATAGAGTCACACTAGCTAATGATAGGACCGTAAACAGCGCAGGACAGATCATCCGATTGAATTATAAAACACTTGGAGAAATTATATTTAGAGGAAAGGCATCAGTAACCAACGGTCTTTTTGATTTTGAGTTTATTGTGCCAAGAGATATTGGCATTCCGGTAGATGCAGGAAGGATTAGTTTTTATGCAGCAAGAAATGGAGTGTTAGAAAATCAGACCGGAGTTGATCAAACAATTTTGGTCGGAGGTTTAAATGAGAATGCTCCTGAAGATAATGTTGGACCGCAAATTCAATTGTTTATGAACGATGAAAGTTTTGTCTCTGGTGGAGTAACTAACGATTCTCCAATACTTATAGCGAAATTGCAGGATGAAAACGGAATTAATACCGCTAGTGGAATTGGTCACGATATTTCTGCAATACTTGATGGAGATGATTCTAATCCGTTTATTCTTAATGATTTTTATGAGACAGAGGTAGATGATTTTACGAAAGGCCTTGTTAATTTTAAATTTAGGGATTTGGAGCCTGGTCTACATACACTAACGTTTAAAGGATGGGATGTCTATAATAATTCTTCTACTCAGGAAATTCAATTTGTTGTGACGGATGCTGCTGGTTTCACACTAAATAACGTGTTGAATTATCCCAATCCATTTGTGAGTCACACAGAGTTCTGGTTTGAACATTCTGGTGCTATTAATGATGTGTTAGAAGTACAGGTTCAGGTGTTTACGGTTTCAGGAAAAGTGATCTGGACTCAGAATCAAACCTTATCCGGTAAAACAAGTTACAGAGAAGATATTCAGTGGAATGGAAGGGATGATTTCGGTGATAAATTAGGAAAAGGTGTGTATGTATACAAGATATCTGTAAAATCCACGTTAACAAATCAGCGAGTTGAAAAATTTGAAAAACTCGTCATATTATAATAACTAAATAACTATATATTTGTCAAAATCAATTTTCACATGAGAAAAATCATAATCCTTGGGTTTGTGTTTTTAACACTTTCGAATTTTAAAATAGAAGCTCAAGAAAATAGAGCCATAACTACGGCAACACCATTTTTATTAATTGCCGCAGATGCAAGAGCAGCTGGTTTAGCTGATCAAGGGGTTGCAACATCCGCAGATGCATTTTCGCAACAATGGAATCCGGCTAAATATGCCTTTATCGGAAAACAACAAGGAGTGGGTATTAATTACACCCCATATTTGAGTAACCTGGTAAATGATATATTTTTGGGAAGTGTAAATTATTACAATCGTTTCGGTCAAGATGGGAGAAGTGCCGTTGCTGCTAGTTTTAGATACTTTAGCTTAGGGGATATTGAATTTAGGCAAGGTCCTAATGATGAGCCAAATGTGCAGAAACCAAATGAATTGACTTTAGATGTATCCTATGCTTTACAATTAAGTCCTACATTTTCTATGGGTATTGCAGGTCGTTATTTGCGTTCTGATTTAAGATTGCAAGGTTTGGGAGCCGATGCAAGTGCAGCGGGCAGTTTTGGTGTAGATGTAGCCGCTTTTTATAGAAGTGAAGAAGTAGCATATAACTCATTTAATGGTAGATGGAGAGCTGGAGTAAATATCTCTAATATCGGTCCTAAAATAAAATATGATGATGCAGGTCAGGAAAATTTTATCCCTACTACTTTTAGAGCTGGACTTGGTTTTGATTTCTTGTTAGATGAATATAATAGGATTACACCATCTTTAGAGTTTGCTAAATTATTAGTGCCGAGTCCTCAGGATTTTGACGGTGATGGTGATATTGATGCAGAAGATAATGCAGAATATCAAAGCATCAGTTCTTTTGGTGCTATCTTTTCTTCTTGGGGAGATGCTGATGGTGGTTTTAGTGAAGAACTACAGGAATTTACCTGGTCTCTAGGAGCAGAGTATGTGTATAAAGATGTCTTTTCATTTAGAGGAGGGTATTTTAATGAAGCAGAAGAAAAAGGAGCACGTAAGTTTGTTTCTCTTGGACTTGGTTTTAAATACACGATCGTGAACTTAGATGTATCCTACTTATTCTCTACTTCTGCAGTAAGAAGCCCATTGGAAGGAACACTTCGTTTTGGTCTTTCATTTAATTTTGGAGAAGATTTTTACGATAGATAGAATAACCTATTCTTAGAATAATTAAAAAGTATCAAGCAGTAATGTTTGATACTTTTTTTGTTTATAGTACATTGTATTCCCTTTAAAAGTAATAAGAGTATTCGTTATTAATTAAGTGTTTTTTCGATAATTACTATTTTTAATGCAGATACTGTAAAATTTAAATGTGTGAAAGAAATACAAATAAAATCTACTTTACAAGTGTATGATTCATTTGAAGAACTGCCGGAGGACATCCAAGATTTAATGCAAAAATCTTTTGATATTAGAGACAAAGCCTATGCTCCGTACTCTGAGTTTTTGGTCGGAGCTGCGTTACTACTGGAAAATGGAGAAGTAGTGCTGGGGAATAATCAGGAGAATGCATGTTATCCATCAGGACTATGTGCAGAGCGGGTGGCTATATTTTATGCAGGAGCAAATTTTCCGGGAATCCCAATTATAAAAATGGCACTCTCTGCAAAATCCTTAAAACATCAGTTGATTACACCTACTCCACCTTGTGGAGCATGCAGGCAATCAATTGCAGAATATGAGCTTAATCAAAAGAAACCCATAGAGATCTTTTTTATGGGAGAAACAGGAAAAGTGGTTAAATCTTATTCTTTAGCTAATTTATTACCTCTTATTTTTGATAATTCGTATTTATAACGTTTTCGTAGATTTTATTGGTAAAACTGTTTTTCCCTTAATTTCGAATACCTTATTTTTGTTTTTCGTTCAGTAATGAACTAAATCGGAAAAATTTAATAATTACCATTTTAGGTGATTAATTGTTACACTTATCAGCACAATTGTAAATGAAAAAAATAACCAAAGAAGTTTACCTAAATTGGTATAAAGAAATGCTTTTCTGGAGAAAGTTTGAAGATAAACTTGCTCAGGTATATATTCAGCAGAAAGTAAGAGGGTTTTTACATTTGTATAATGGTCAAGAAGCTATTTTGGCAGGAGCTTTGCACGCTATGGATCTTACCAAAGATAGAATGATAACTGCATATCGTAATCATGTGCAACCTATCGGAATGGGAGAAGATCCTAAAAGAGTAATGGCAGAATTATACGGAAAAGGTACAGGTACTTCTCAGGGAATGGGAGGGTCTATGCATATATTTTCTAAAGAGCATAGGTTCTATGGAGGACACGGTATTGTAGGAGGACAGATTCCTTTAGGTGCTGGATTAGCATTTGCAGATAAGTACTATAAAAGAGACGCTGTTACATTAACATTTATGGGCGACGGGGCTACACGTCAGGGATCACTTCACGAAGCTTTTAACTTAGCAATGTTATGGAATTTACCAGTAGTATTCTGTGTAGAAAATAACGGATATGCAATGGGTACATCGGTAGAAAGAACAGCAAATCATACGGATATATGGAAACTTGGACTGGGATATGAAATGCCTTGTGGCCCCGTGGATGCTATGAATCCTGTAAAAGTTGCAGAAGCAATGGACGAGGCAATCACAAGAGCTCGAACTGGTGGTGGACCAACGTTCCTTGAACTAAAAACATATCGTTACCGAGGACACTCGATGAGTGATGCCCAAAAATATCGTACAAAAGAAGAGGTAGCAGAATACCAAAAAATTGATCCAATTACTCAAGTTTTGGATATTATTAAAGATAAAAAATACGCTACAGATGATGAGATCGCTGCCATTGATAAAGGAGTGAAGGATAGAGTAGCAGAATGTCAGAAATTTGCAGAAGAATCTCCGTTTCCGGAAAAGAATCTGATGTATGATGTTGTATACGAGCAAGAAGATTACCCATTTTTATCACACAAACCACAATAGATTATGGCTACAGTAATTAATATGCCGCGATTGAGCGATACCATGGAAGAAGGAGTTGTCGCGAAGTGGCTTGTTAAAAAAGGAGACAAAATTAATGAAGGGGATATCCTTGCGGAAATAGAAACCGACAAAGCAACCATGGAATTCGAATCTTTTTATGAAGGTACATTACTTCATATTGGGATTGAAGAAGGGGAGACAGCGCCGGTTGATCAACTTCTTGCAATTATTGGAGACGAAGGAGAAGATATTTCTGGTTTATTGAATGGAAATTCAGCACCACAAGCAGATACTCCAAAAGAAGAGGATAAGAATGAAGAGTCAGCTCCTGTTTCATCAGGAGGGGCCACAGAAATTCCTGAAGGAGTAGAAGTAATTACAATGCCTCGCCTTAGTGATACTATGGAAGAAGGTACAGTAGCTACCTGGCTTAAAAAAGTTGGCGATACCGTAGAAGAAGGAGATATCTTAGCCGAGATTGAAACAGATAAGGCTACTATGGAATTCGAATCTTTCTATAACGGTACATTGTTACATATTGGTATAGAAGAAGGGCAAACTGCCCCTGTAGATGCTTTATTAGCAATTATCGGTCCTGCCGGAACAGACGTTTCGGGGATAAAAGATGGAGTCCCTTCTGCAACCGCTACTTCAGCTAAAGAAACTACTACATCAACCAAAGAGGAAAAAGTAGAGTCAACTCCGGTTAGTTCTGGAAATGAGAGTTCTTCCTCTGGTGGTAGAATATTTGCTTCGCCACTAGCCAAGAAAATTGCGGCAGATAAAGGAATAGATTTATCTCAGGTAAAAGGTACTGGTGAGAATGGTAGAATCGTTAAGAAAGATATAGAATCATTTACACCTTCTGAAGCTTCTACTACTGCGGCAGCATCAAAACAAACAACTTCAGTTCCATCGATTCAAACATTTACTCCGGCAGGAGAAGAGAGTTTTGAAGAGGTGAAAAATTCACAAATGCGAAAAGCGATCGCCAGAGGTCTTTCTGCATCCAAATTTACAGCGCCTCACTATTATTTAACGATTGAGGTGGATATGGATAATGCCATTACTTCTCGTAAGACTATTAATGAGTTGCCTGATACTAAAGTATCTTTTAACGATATGGTGGTGAAAGCCTGTGCAATGGCACTTCGAAAACACCCTCAAGTAAATACTACATGGAAAGATGATGTTACCGTTTATAACAAACATATAAGTGTTGGTGTAGCGGTCGCAGTACCTGATGGATTGGTAGTTCCCGTATTACCATTTACCGATCGTATGAATATTATGGAAATCGATACTATGGTTCGCGATTTGGCAACCAGAGCACGAGATAAAAAGTTGACTCCTCAAGAAATGAGCGGGAGTACTTTTACGGTATCTAATTTAGGTATGTTCGGTATTCAGGAATTTACATCTATTATAAATCAGCCAAACTCCGCGATTTTATCAGTGGGAGCTATTGTTAAAAAACCTGTTGTTAAAAATGATGAGGTGGTTGTGGGTAATACTATGAAGGTTACTTTGGCTTGTGACCACAGAACGGTTGATGGAGCCACTGGCGCGCAATTTTTACAGACCTTAAAACAATACCTAGAAAACCCTGTAACTATGTTAGCATAGTCAGAAAGGAGTATTAAATAGTACAAATCCTACTTCCAATGAAGTAGGATTTTTTTTATCTTTAATCGTACATGAAAACTCCAATAGACAATCTTAAATCAATAGTGCTTTCTGATAAAACCTTCTTATTGAAAGAATATACTTTCGATTATAAGCATCCTGGAAATCATCCAAAAGAAGAACATCTTAGAGAAGTATATGATCACGGTGATGGTGCTGCTGTATTATTGTATAACTTCCAAAAAAATACAGTGGTTCTCACACAGCAATTTAGACTTCCTACATATCTCAATGGTAATACATCGGGGATGAGTGTTGAAGTATGCTCAGGGTCTCTTGATGGAGATATGCCAGAAGAATGCGCTAAAAAAGAAGTGCTGGAAGAAACGGGATTTACCATCCACACCTTAGAAAAAGCCTTTGAAACGTATGTTTCACCGGGTGTAATGACAGAAATAGCACATTTATTTATAGCAGAATATACGGATGATATGCGTACAGATCAGGGTGGAGGACTTTCTGCAGAACAAGAACATATCGATGTGCTCGAAATAGATTTTAATAAAGCATTCAGGATGATCGCTTCAGGCGAAATTAAAGATGCAAGGACGATCTTGTTATTGCAGTATTTAAAAATAAAGGATGTAATGAGTGTTTAATTACCTGTCCAGAAGCACTCTTTTTAAGTATCTTTATCAAAAAAAAATTCACCGTAGAAAATAAAAAAAAACAAGAATGGAGTCACAGTAAAATTTTCATTACTTACAGAAAATGATTATTCGACAAGTTCCATTTGATATTAAAAAGAATATTATAAACATATGAAACAGCTATTATTTTTCATCATCGCCCTTTTATTTATAAACTGTAAAGAAGTAACTAAAGCACAATCTCCGATGTCTAATGTCGCTGCATCTGATGTTGAAGTTATTATGAATTTCTTAGCTAGCGATGAATTAGAAGGCAGAGACACGGGAAGTGAAGGACTAGAGAAAGCCGCTAAATTTATTGAGAAGGAGTTTGAGAAATCTGGAGTAGAACCTTATTTTGAAACATATCTTAATACTTTTGATGCTAAGGGAACGGAAACCTATAATGTTGTGGGCTATCTAAAAGGGACAGATCCTGAATTAGCAAATCAGTTTGTGATAATAGGAGCACATTTTGATCACATAGGAAAAGGAAAAGAGGTGAATCGAGATAGTATTGCAAATGGAGCAAATGATAATGCAGCAGGGAGTACCGCGGTGATTTCGTTAGCAAAACATTTCGCAAAAGCTAAAACCAATAAACGAAGCGTGCTATTTGTATTATTTGGAGCAGAAGAAAGAGGTTTATTGGGATCTGATCATCTGGCCAAAGTTTTAAAAGAGAAAAACCTGGATCTTTATACTATGGTTAATTTCGAAATGATTGGAGTGCCTTTAAATGATAAAACATATAAAGCCTATATTACAGGGTACGAAATGTCAAATATGGCAGAAAAAATTAATGAATATTCGGGAAAAGAATTAATAGGTTTTTTACCAAAAGCAAAAGAATTTCAGCTGTTCAGGAGAAGTGATAATTATCCTTTTTATTCAGCATTTAATGTGCCGTGCCAAACGATTTCTACCTTTGATTTCACCAATTATGACTACTATCACCACGTAGATGATGAGGTTTCTGAGATGAATTTTGAATTTATGGCAGAGCTTATCAATGATTGTGTGCCGGCGATCAACAATATATTAAATACACCAAACAAAGAAATTAAATTAAACGAATGATATACTTGCTTTCCTTTTTAGGAATTTAGTAAAGTCTAAGAGCTTATGAAAAATATTATTATCACCGGTGCTAGTAGAGGAATAGGTTATGAAATGGCAAAATTGTTTGCGGATGAAGGGCATCATGTTTTGGCTTTGTCCCGAAATGAAAAACCAATTATAGCGCTGAATCATAAAAATATTCACGCATTTTCTTTTGATATATGCGATCCCAGAGATTTGGAGAAAATGACTGATTATGTTACCAAAAACTGGAACCAAGTAGATGTTTTGATTAATAACGCGGGTAAATTATTAAATAAACCTTTTGCAGAAATTTCTACTCAGGAATTTGAAGACGTCTACAAAGTAAATGTTTTCGGTGTGGCCGAAATTACCCGTTTAGTGCTACCTTTTATGACTAATGGAAGCCATGTAGTTACTGTAAGCAGTATGGGTGGAATTCAAGGCAGTATGAAGTTTCCTGGTTTGGCCGCATACAGTTCTAGTAAAGGTGCCGTTATAACACTAAGTGAACTCTTGGCAGAAGAATATAAAGAAAGCGGTATTGCTTTTAATGTATTGGCATTAGGAGCAGTGCAAACAGAGATGTTAGAGGAAGCTTTTCCGGGATATCAAGCGCCATTAACAGCTATAGAAATGGCAGAATATATCAAGAATTTTGCACTTACTGCTAGTAAATTCTATAATGGGAAAGTACTCCAGGTATCCAGCAGTACACCATAGCCGGACATGAATCTCTATATATCCGTTAACTTCAGGTATTTATAAAATTGATGAACTGTAAGTAATTTTTTAAACTCTTCGTTCTGGAAATAAACAATATTACTTAAGTTCTTTGTCTTTTCGTTTGCAGAGGCATTAGACTGGATCACCTTATTTGCTTGAATTGAGTATTTTATGATTACATTTTTTACACGATCACTGGCGTAATTACTAAGATTCAATTCTTGCTGTAATAGAATTGCTCTTTGTTCTGCCAATTCTTCTAATTTTTTATTTATTTGCTCTAGTTCCTCTTCCACTAATTTTAATTTCTCCTGTGGATCTTCAACTTGGGTTTGTGCGATACTGGTAGTAGTACAAATAAAAAGTAATAGTAAAATTGTAAAAATTCTCATAATGTCTAATCTTTAAATATTCTTTCTAAAATGTTAAAAAACAGGACTCCAAAAATATTAATAATTGATTAACAACAAGTTAAAACTTGTAAAAACTCGATAAATGTTGTTTTTTGTTCGACAAATAACTCTTAAATCAAAGATTTCTTAACGTTTGTAAGACGGAAAAACCGTAAAAAACATGTTGAAAAACATTTTTTAATCCGTTTTTTTGGATGATTTCATCCTTTCGAAAGTTGCTTTTGAAGTTTTAAATCTAACACCGTCAATTAGGGTTTCAGAAGTGGTAATGTAAGAAATAATAGTGTCAGTTTGTGTATTACCAAAATGAACCTGTGTGATTATTTTAGTAATTGAGTCAGAAAGAATTTCAGGCTGCCCTATAAATTTAACTTGCCGTATTTCTTTTGCTTTTTTTGTAGTGAATAATACAGGAGTATCCTCTTTAGCTATAAATTCCGGGTGCTGATTTACCAATATTTGTTTATCCAGATAATCTTGTAGTTTTTCTGAAACCAAAACCACATAAGCATCTTCTAAAGTAGCAAACGAAGCCTCATCTTCGGTAAAAAAATTATCTTCACTTATTTCAGGCGCTTCCATGTTCTTAAATGAGTTGTTTGCGCAACTCGTAATTATAAGTAGTACTATGAGATATACAAATTGTTTCATGACTTTACTCTGAATTTTAGTTTAACAATTTGATTTTTAGATCTCTTGGACTCAATGATTTCAATATTTTGTAAGCTTTTTGTGGGTGTTGTGAGTTTATCTATAAATTCACTTTTAGAATATACTTCGATACCTAAGCCTGATGGTAATACCTGAAAAATAGTCGCATCATCAGAAATCATTCTGGATAATTCATTTTTTCTATTTTTCCAATCCTCAAGTTTGCCATTGGCATAATAATGTAACATTAAGGCATAATCATCTGTACGAACCTGGATGCTTTCATTGGTAATCGATGAAACTGTTCTAAAAATGGTATCTGTTTTATGATACGGTGATTTGATTACAAAATGAATATAGTCATCTTTGGTACGCCATTTAAAACAACCTAAACTATCACTTTTTGCATAAAAAGGAGATTGCTTATCATTTAAGACTATAATATCAATAGGAGTTCTGGTAATGGGTAGGTTTCTGTCTTGATCAATAAAACAAAAGATAAAAGTGTGCGTCTTCGGGATTAAAAAGTAAGCAGAGGTGATAAATACAATCCCAATTAACAAAAAGCCAATCAATTTAGAAACTACACGATTTTTCTTCTGAATTTTCTTATTAGAATTTAGTGCCTTAAAATCTCCCCAATTTTTATGTCCGCAGTATTCAGATAGCATATTAAGAATATCTACACGAGGTAATTTTTCTGATTTGTTTTTAAAATAGCTGTAGAACGATTTTTCACTAATACTACCTTTTACCTGTTTTCTCAAGTCTTCCTGAAACAAAATAATATCCTGACCTTTCCATTGAGAAATATCATTACTCGAGGCAGTATTCTCCTTTAAAAACTGTTGAGAAACTGCTTTTTTAAGAAGAGAGAATGCTATGTGTTCTTCAGGATTAATAATTGTAATATTTTGATTATTAAATAAATATGATTTGTAAAACAATTTACAAGGGTTTTACAAAGACTATACAAGAATACAGGTTTTTATGATACTATGTTTGTTTTCAGTTTAACAAGGTAAAAACAATAAATATGAAAACAAAGACTATTAAAAAAATCGGATTTATACTTCTTGGATTATTCTTTTTAGTAATAAGTTCTTGCAATCAGTATGCCACTAGAAAGTATAATGTTCATGAAAGTATAGTTTTGGAAGAGAGCGTGGATTTTACACAAGGTTTTGAAAATCTAAAAGATAGCAATGAAAATGATGAGGCGTATAAAGAAATTATAGAAAACACCTTTAAAAGAGTAAGCCTAGCTCCGTTATCAACTTTTTCAATTGATGTGGATAAAGCTTCATATAGTAATATTCGCAGGATGATTAATAACGGTCAGGAGATTCCTGCAGATGCTGTGAAGATAGAAGAAATGATCAACTATTTTAAGTATGATTATCAACAACCTGTCGATAAGCATCCTTTTGCGATTCATACAGAATCCGGATCTACTCCCTGGAATGAAGAAACACAATTGGTTAAAATTGGAATAAAGGGTAAAGAAATACCGGCAGAAAGTTTTCCCGCATCCAATCTGGTATTTTTAATTGATGTTTCTGGATCTATGAATGATATGAACAAATTACCTTTATTACAAAAGGCCTTTAAACTGTTGGTATCACAATTAAGAGCTAAAGACAAGGTGTCTATCGTTGTGTACGCAGGTGCCGCCGGAGTAGTGCTTAAACCAACAAGTGGAAAAAATAAGGAAAAAATAATAGAAGCATTAGATGATCTGCAAGCTGGGGGTTCAACAGCTGGTGGTGAAGGAATTAAGCTTGCTTATAAAATTGCAGAGGAGCATTTTATCAAAAACGGGAATAATAGAGTAATTCTGGCAACCGATGGTGACTTTAACGTAGGAGTTAGTAGTGATGCCGGAATGAAAGAGTTAATTGAGGAAAAAAGAGAATCAGGAGTGTTCTTAACTTGTTTGGGTTTTGGAATGGGAAATTATAAAGATAGTAAGCTTGAAACATTGGCCGATACTGGTAATGGTAATCACGCATACATCGATACCATGCAAGAAGCACAGAGAGTATTAGGAACAGAGTTTGGCGGAACATTATATACCATTGCAAAAGATGTAAAAATTCAGGTAGAATTTAATCCAGCCAAAGTACAGGCGTATCGTTTGATAGGTTATGAAAATAGATTATTAAATGACGAAGATTTTATAGACGATACTAAAGATGCCGGAGAATTGGGGAGTGGTCACACAGTTACAGCATTGTATGAGGTCATCCCAACTGGAGTACAAAGCACATACCTCAAGGAAGTTTCAGATTTAAAATACTCTGAAAAAAATGAAGGAGTTGAGAAAGCTAAATATGGAGACGAGTTACTTACCGTAAAATTCAGGTATAAAAAACCAAAGGAAGATCAAAGTATGGAGATGGTTCATATACATAAAACAGATACTGAGAAACAAATCTCGAACGACTTTCAATTTGCTGCTTCTGTGGCGTGGTATGGAATGAAGTTAAGAAACTCACAGTATATACAAAATCAAAGTATTGAGGATATCATCAAGTTGGCAAAAAATAGCAGAGGGAACGATGAACAGGGATATCGAGCTGAGTTTGTAAGATTAATGAGTAGTTATGAAAAAGTTGAATAGATAATAGATACAAGAATTCTTTACTAAGCGCATTTAATCGATGCGCTTATTTTTGTATTTTGCGGCAATGAAGGAAATCCTGGCAAGATACATCCCTGAACGTGCTTTAGAACCGGCATTTGATTTGATTGTGAAATGTAATGTTCATCTCAAAATTGTTAATGAACGTGTCACTCGTCATGGCGATTATCGCAAAATGCCAGATGGTAGACATCAAATCACGGTTAACGCATCTTTGAATACCTATCGTTTTTTGATAACGTTGATTCATGAGATTGCTCATCTGGTAGCTTTCGAGAAATATGGACGCTACATCAAACCTCACGGAATAGAGTGGAAACGAACTTTTCAGCAATTGATGCTACCGTATATCAATCCGGATGTTTTTCCGTCAAGGTTATTGCCTGTGATTGCAAATCATTTTAAGAATCCGAGAGCAAGTAGTGATACTGATGCAAAACTATCGTTAGCGCTAAAACAATATGATCCGGAGAATGATAAAAATTATATCTTTGAAGTGCCTTTAGGAAGCAAGTTTAGATTGTATAATGGAAAGATATTCCAAAAAGGAAATAAACGTGTAAAACGTTATGAATGTATCGAAATTAGCACGGGTAGAATCTATTTGTTTAATCCTAATGCTGAGGTCGAATTACTAAATTAATTATGAGCAAAAATTATTATGCCATCTTGATGGCTGGTGGAGTCGGATCAAGATTTTGGCCAGTAAGTACAACAGAGTTCCCAAAACAGTTCCACGACATGTTGGGAACCGGAGAGACACTGATCCAACGAACGTTTAATCGTTTGGCTAAAATCATTCCGGTAGAGAATATATTCATTCTTACTAATGAGCGATATAATGACCTGGTTTTAGAGCAACTACCCGATGCAGAACAGCGTCAAGTGGTAACCGAACCGGCAATGCGCAATACGGCTCCTTGTATATTATATGCAGCATTAAAAATTCAAAAAGAAAACCCGGATGCAGTGATGGTAGTAGCACCAAGTGATCACTGGATTGAAGATGAAGATGCATTTACAGGAAATTTAAAACAATGTTTTGACGCCTGTTCAGAAAAGGACATGCTAATGACCTTAGGTATTCAGCCTAGTTTTCCGAATACCGGGTATGGATACATACAATACAATAAAGAAACCAGTGCGATAAAAAAGGTAGCTCAGTTTACAGAAAAACCTAATTATGAAACTGCAAAGCAGTTTTTAGACCAAGGTAACTATCTCTGGAATGCAGGGATATTTATTTGGAGTGCTAAGAGTATTGTAGAAGCTTTTGCAAGATTCCAAAAAGAAATGACCGCTCTGTTCGAAAAAGGTTTACCTGTCTATAACACAGAGCAAGAGGATGGTTTTATTGCTAAAAATTATCCGCTTGCAGAAAATATATCCATAGATTATGCTATTTTAGAGAAAGCAGAAAATGTATATGTCCTTCCTGCTACTTTTGATTGGAACGATCTGGGTACCTGGGGTTCATTATATGATAAACTTGATAAAACCGATGCAAATAATGCAGTGGTGAATGCCAGAGTTTTGGCAGAAGATGCATCTGGTAACATGATTAGAACTTCTGGAGACAAGATTGTAGTAGTAGATGGACTAGAAGATTATATCATTGTGGATAAAGAAGAAGTGCTATTAATTTACCCTAAAAAGAAAGAACAGGATATTAAACAAGTACTTAAAAAAGTAAAAGATACTTACGGAGAAAAATACGGATAATATACATGGAAGAGAATACAAATCAGCCTGCCAATTCAGAACAAGAAGAGATTAAAGAATCTGTAAAAAGAGACGCTATAGGTCTTTTTGCGAGTATTAAGCTATTTCTTTCTGGTTTATTGAATATACGATCAGACACCGATAAAGACCAGACCATAGAGGATGTTAAAAATGATATACCATTTAAAGGACATAATGCCTGGATTCTGATATTTTCGGTGTTTGTGGCATCGATAGGACTAAACGTGAGTTCAACTGCGGTAGTTATTGGTGCGATGTTAATTTCTCCTTTAATGGGACCAATAGTGGGTGTTGGGCTTTCTATAGCAATTAATGACATAGATACACTAAAGAGATCTTTGGTTAATTTGGGAGTGATGGTTGGATTAAGTGTGCTAACTGCTACTTTATATTTTGCAGTATCTCCATTGACAGAACTTACTCCAGAGCTAAAATCCAGAACTGCCCCAACGATTCTGGATGTTTTTGTGGCTATTTCTGGTGGTTTGGCACTGATTATTGCTAAATCCAAAAAAGGAACCATGCCCAATGCCATAGCAGGGGTTGCGATTGCTACGGCATTAATGCCTCCTTTATGTACAGTAGGTTTTGGTATTGCAGTGCTAAAAGTAGAAATTGCAATAGGCGCTATGTATCTGTTTTGTATTAATGCCATTTTTATAGCATTGTCTACTTTTATTGTAGCCAAGTTATTACGTTTTCCTATGCTGCGTTATGCAAACTCGGCAAAAAGAAAACGTACAGCCAGAATAGCATCTGCTTTTGCAATTATCGCCGTTATTCCCGCAATTTGGACCTTTTATATTACCTTGAACATGAGTAATGCGGATAGGGATTATAAAAGTTTTTTGGCAAATGAAATTGATGCAAACCCTAATTTATATCTGCGTAAAGAATTCTATGAATATGATGATAAGTCAATCAAATTATATTTTGATGGTGAAATCGCTGAAGCGACTGTGAGTGATTTGCAAAATGAACTTAAGAATTACGAAAGTATAAGAGATTTTACACTGAAAATTAGCGGTAATAAAGCTAGAGGAATTGAACAAATTTCCAAAGCAAACGATCGCTATATTGTGGAGTTAAATCGTTTAGAAACTGAGAATGAAGAATTATTGGATAAAGTAGAAGATTTAAAAATACGCCTTGCACTTTTGGAAACTCAGTTGGCAGAAGCTCAGAAAGTAGCACCTGTAGAAGTCTTACCGTATAATAACATTGCTAAAGATGCTAAGATCCGTTTCCCGGATTTGTCAGAACTAGGTTATGGAGAAGTCCTTCAATCTAATTTCTTAAAAGTAGATACGGTAAAAGTTATCTTTCCTCAATGGAAATTCCAGGTATCTGAT
This sequence comes from Aquimarina rubra, assembly GCF_042684305.1. NCBI lineage: Bacteria > Pseudomonadati > Bacteroidota > Flavobacteriia > Flavobacteriales > Flavobacteriaceae > Aquimarina > Aquimarina rubra. The sequence continues at coordinate 30,693 of NZ_JBHULE010000035.1, forward strand.
AGTCTTAACGATGTTAGAAATAAAGATTTACGCGAGTGGATTACCAGTGAACTGAAAGCAGATACGTTGTTGGTGAAGTGATTAGTTGACAATTAGTTTATTCTCATAGGATAACATTTATGAGTATACAGACACTTACATATGGTGAAACTACTTAAATAATAGAGGAATGAAAAATTCAAAATTTATAGTACTACTAGTTTTTATAGCTTTTCTTTTTTTTATAGACCCGATATATGCAGGTCCTGGTGGCGTGATTGCAAAAGGTTTGTTTAAGACCTGGTGGGGAAAAATTTTGATGTTACTGGTGGTGATTGTTTTATTACCGCTCATTGTTTATATCAAAACTGTTGAATATTTTAAAGTAAGAAAAACAAAAAAGCAACTAGTACAGATAGGTTTAAAGAATAAGGATTTTTCGTGGTTAAATCTTGAAAAGAATTTTTCCAATATTATTACTCGTGTGTATAATGCTTGGGGTAATGAAGATATGAGTGAAGTTAAAGAATATGTAAATCATTGGTATTGGCAAAATCAACAATCTGCTCATCTAGATAAATGGAAGTCAAATAATTTAAGGAACATATGTGATCTTCAGAAGATTAATAAAATAAGACCACTATATCTAGAATTGACAAATAACGATAATTATGAGGGTTCGAAAATTGTCATTAGTTTTTCAGGGAGCATTCAGGATTATTTGATAGATAAAGAAACCCGAAAGGTTGTAGAAGGAGGATTAGGTTATCAGGATGAAAGTCATATATGGGTAATGGAATATTCAGAAGGTAGATGGTTGCTAGATGATATAAAAGAAGATAATTTAAGCTTAGCTTTTGCTAAGATGGAAAATGTAATTCCGGAAAATATTTTAATAGCAAAATAGAACTATATTATTCTAAGTAAATTTGAAATTTATTGGAAGAAAAAAGGGTAGATTCTTTGGTGTAAATGGTGTATCGATAATTATAATCCCTTCAACTGAGCATCTCTTACTTTTTTGAATAGGTTAGAAGAGTATACAAATTCAGTTACAGCTTCGTTATCAGTTTTGAAAATTTGTGTTTTATCACCTTCCCATTCTAAATGACCATATCTTAAAAAGACAATCTTTTCTCCAATTTCCATGACAGAATTCATATCATGCGTATTGATGATCGTAGTGATGTCATATTCTTCGGTGATTTCTTTAATCAAATTATCAATTACGATAGCGGTTCTGGGATCTAGTCCAGAGTTGGGCTCATCGCAGAAAAGATATTTAGGTCTGGTTACAATGGCTCTTGCGATTGCTACACGTTTTTGCATACCACCACTAATCTCTGAAGGAAGTTTCTTATTTGCATTTTCGAGATTTACACGAGCCAATACTTCGTTTACTCGTTCTAGCATTTCTTCCTTTTTTTGTTTGGTAAACATCATTAATGGGAACATCACATTTTCTTCTACTGTCATAGAATCAAACAATGCACTCCCTTGGAATACCATTCCCATCTGTTCTCTCAGATCTCTTTGTTGTTCTTCATTTAACTCAGAATAGGTAGCTCCATCATAACAAATACTCCCCTTTTCTGGGGTGAATAATCCAAGCATGCATTTAAGGAAAACTGTTTTACCACTTCCACTGGTGCCTATGATCAAATTTGTCTTTCCGCGCTCAAAAGTAGTGGTGATTCCTTTTAGAATCTCTTCTCCATTAAATGCTTTATGTATGTCCTTTACTTCTATCATTAGCTTAATAATAATTGGGTTAATACATAATTAGCTATAACAACAACAACGGTAGTCCAAACAAATGCAGATGTACTGGCTTTACCTACTTCTAGAGCTCCTCCCTTCATATAATATCCATGAAACGAAGGTATGGTTGCTAATAAGAATGAATATAAAAATGTTTTTATAAAAGCATATACTAAGTGAAACGGAATAAAATCTTCCTGTAACCCACTAATGAACTCACTGCTAGAAACAAATCCTCCGTAAACACCGGCAATATATCCTCCAAAAATACCTACAAACATGGCTATGGCAATTACAAAAGGATACATAAGCATCGCAATAATTTTCGGAAAAACCAGGTAGTTTAGTGAGTTAATTCCCATGACTTCTAATGCATCGATCTGTTCTGTAACCCGCATTGTACCAATACTAGATGTAATAAAAGATCCTACCTTACCGGCCATAATCACAGAAATAAAAGTAGGGGCAAATTCCAGGATTACTGATTGCCTAGATGCGAATGCAATAAGCTGCTTAGGAATCAAAGGATTATTTAGGTTCAACGCAGTTTGTATGGCAACTACCGCTCCGATAAAGAATGCTAAAAAAATGGTGATACCTAATGATCCTATAATTAGGTCATCTATTTCTTTTAAAATTAAATTCCTTAGAACGGAACCTTTAGTCATACGACTAAAAACTCCTTTTAGCATTAAAAAATAACGACCAATATCGTCCAGATAAAACATATGTCTTACATTAGAAGGGCTAAAATAGAAAAAAAATTAGCGACAGGATATAACCTTCTATTAAAGTTTTACATTTGCATAAATGGTATTTTAGCCATCTAAATATAAATGAGTAATGATAAAGAAAGTATTCTTAATTCTTGGACTAGTACTGATTTCTATACAATGTAAATCACAACAGTTGCAATCTGATTCTAATTCGAACGAATTTTCTAAAGAAAAAACGATACATGTTTCCCCAAAATTAGTAGTAGGTATGGTTGTGGATCAAATGCGATACGATTACTTAACACGTTTTTATAATCGCTTTGGTGAAGGCGGTTTTAAGCGAATGATTAGAGAAGGATTCAATTGTAAGAATAATCACTTCAACTATATTCCAACCTATACAGGACCTGGTCACGCTTCTGTATTTACAGGGACTACACCTCAAAATCATGGGATTATTTCGAATTACTGGTACGATAAGTTCAGTAAGAAAGAAGTGTATTGCGCCAGTGATCCTTCTGTAAAAGCAGTAGGTTCGGATAGTGAATTAGAGCGAATGTCACCACATAGAATGAAAACGACTACTGTAGCAGATCAAAACAGATTGCATACACAACTGAAAGGAAAATCGATCGGGATCGCTATTAAAGATCGAGGAGCTATTTTACCTGCAGGACATTCTGCTAATGGTGCATATTGGTTTAGAGGAAAAGACGAAGGAAAATGGATCACAAGTACATATTACAGAAATGACTTGCCGGAATGGGTACAAAAATTTAATGATTCTGATAAGGCAGAATCGTATTTAAAAGTTTGGAATACTCTATATGATATTAATTCTTATACAGAAAGTGGTGACGATCTGAATACCTTTGAGAGAGGTTTTAAAGGAAAGGAAACCGCTACATTTCCATATGATTTAGCAACGTTGAAAGATCAGAATGAGGGTTATGATATTATCAAAGGATCGGCTTATGGAAATAGTTTAACAGCAGATTTTGCAATTGCTGCAATTGATGGCGAAGAACTAGGGAAAGATGCTATTACTGATTTTCTAACAGTAAGTTTTTCCAGTACAGATTATGTAGGGCACAATTTTGGAGTAAATTCCAAAGAAATACAAGATACATATTTGCGCTTGGATAAAGATCTGGAACGATTTTTTAATGCTTTGGACGCCAAAGTTGGGAAAGGAAATTATACAGTGTTTTTAACGGCAGATCATGGTGCCGTTCATGTGCCGAATTATTTAAAGACCGTTAAAATTCCTGCGGGTTATTTTAATATGAAAGGATTATCCACCAGCGTTGAAGCTTTTGTAAAGGAAAAGTTTAAAGTGGATGGATTGATCGAAAAAATATCAAATGATCAGGTGTTTTTTGCATATAATATGTTAGCAAAAAACAATGTAAACCCAGAGGATTTACAGAAAGCTATTGCGCATTATATTTTACAGTATGATCAAATAGATAAAGTATTTACCAGAGAACAACTATCGACAGGAACTTTTACAAATGGAATTGCTGCTTTGATTCAAAAAGGATACAATCAGAAAAGAAGCGGGGATGTTATTTTTGTATTAAATCCGGCTACTATTGTATATTCTCCAACGGGATCAACACATGGTAGTGGATTAAATTACGATACACACGCTCCTTTATTATTTATGGGTAAAGGTATTAAACAAGGAAGCACTGCAGAGAGAACAACCATTCCTGATATTGCACCAACGATTTCTGCTTTGCTGGGAATCACTTTTCCTAATGGAGCGACGGGAGATGTATTGCCTTTTGTGCTAAACTAAATTATTTTTAGTGCAGGTATGATATAAAGTATGTAAAGAGTAAAGTCTCCTTTTTCCGAGACTTTACTCTTACTAATAAGCCTTTAGTTTCTGCCGGCGATCACACCACCATCAGTATCCCAAATAGCTCCGGTTACCCAAGATGCTTGATCTGATAATAAGAAAGTAATACTATTGGCAATATCTTTTGCGGTTCCATTTCTTCCTATTGGATGGAAATTATTAAAACCAACCAACGCTTTTTTAGCTTCCTCAGCTCCGCCAAAAACGCCATCATATACAGGAGTTTCTACCACAGCGGGAGATACTGCGTTTACTCGGATTCCGTGATCAGCTAGTTCCATAGCCAAATGTTGTGTTAGCGAGTGTAATCCTGCTTTCTGCATAGAATAAGCAGAAGAGGGAGTGGCTTTTACGGCTTGTTTCGCCCACATAGAGCCTATATTTACGATTGATCCGTTATTGTTTTCTTTCATTTTCTTAGCCGCTGCTTGTGTAATAAAAAAGAATCCTCGGTTAAGATCCTGATAGGAATCATAATCTGTAACGGTATGTTCTAAAAAAGGTTTCGGACCAAAAATTCCGGATGCGTTTACCAGGTAATCTAAGCGATCTAATTTTTCAATAGTGTGGCGAAGCTGATCAACATTAGCTTTGTTCGTAATGTCTACTTGATGTTTAATGATGTTATTTCCATCCGGAATTTTGGATGTATTTCTACCTACTACATGAACCGTGGCTCCTCCTTCGATTAATGAGTCTACCGTGGCTTTGCCGATTCCGCTGGTCCCGCCTATAACCAGAGCAATTTTGTTTTTAAATTGAGTCATTTAATTTATATTTAGATAATTAATTATGTACAGACAAGTCTGTCTTTTTAAATGTAAATTTTTTTATGCTATGATTTTTTTGCATAAGGACAAAGATGTTTCGATCGGCCAGATGTTTTGATGTAATTTGCTTTCTGAAATGGCTCCTTCATACAATAAATAAATTTTTCTGGCTAGCATTTCATTTGCCTGATCAGAATTTTGATCACAATTGTCGATAACCAAGCCCTTAATAAACTGTATAAAATTATTTTTTTGTTTCTGAATTTCGCTCTTTACATTTTCGTTTTCCTTTGGCATTTCTGAGAAAGTATTCAGACACCAACAACCATTAAAATCTTTTTGATCAAAAAATAACTTTAGAAAATTAAATAGGGCATATATTCTCTTTTTTCCGGGTGGAATGTTCTGAACAAATTCTTGTATATCATTTCTGAAAGCCTCATTCTTATACTGTAAATAGGCTATGCATATATCTTCTTTCGAAGGAAAATGATTGTATAAGGTTGCCTTGGCGATTCCTGCTTCTTTAATAATCTCATTAATTCCCGTGAGGTTATACCCTTTATTATAAAATAAAGCAGAGGCTGTTTCTATGATATGATCTCTTACCTTGGAGTGTTTCACACGACAAATATATAAAAAAACACAAAAACCAGACAAGTCTGTCTGGTTTTGAGAAATGTTTAACAGAAATACACTGTTACTTGACGATTGGTTAGGTTGTTGGGATGGATCTTTTTTTTACTGTAAGGCTTTATAACCTTTATATTTTGGCTTGAACTCTAAGGGCTTTTCAGTTTTTATAATTTCGATATTATTACCAGTGCGTTCTCCAAAGGATTCGATACGACCAGAATTGATAAGACTGATGTTATCAATTGCACTAATCGCCCATCCCGGATCTTCGTATTTTATAGCTCTACCACCTTTTCCGGAATTAATGAATAGTAAGTTATCAATATTTAATTTCTGAACTCCCCAAAGCAGCACTACACTCCCTAAATCTTTGTTATTCACGTCGATAAATGTAGAGTTTTTTAGTTCTAAATATGGTCCGGTGGTGCTTTCGTCATTACCCATTCTTAATAGAGAAACTGCATTCCCCATTACTTTGCTAAAATGACAGTTGTTAATTTCTACATACTCTGCATTGTAGCGTCCTCTATTTTCATTTTCACCATCTAAACTGATTGCATTCCCCGAAATGTTATGAAACTTTGAGTTTTTAAAAACGATGGTATCTGCATAGGTGTTTTTATAAGCTCTAAAAGCAGTTTTTCGGCTCGCATCGAAGTTTTTGAATTCGCAAGATGTTACCTTTAGTTTATAGTGATCAATCATAGGTTTTGATGAGGTAGCGATTCCGGATTGTGCAATACCATTTTCTGAAGCACCATCAAATATAACTCCGGTAATGGATAGGCTTCCTCCATTTTCTATGATGATTAGAGGTTTTTGCGACTCATTTTGGTCATAAGTAAAGATTACTGGATTATTACTTTTTTCTGTGGTAATGGTCAATGCTTTGTTGATGATTAACGGTTTGGTAAAAGTATAGGTTCCGGGTTTTAATAAAATAGTGTCCCCTGATGCCGCAGCTTTCACGGTATCAAATAAAGCCTCATTTTCGTTTCCGGATACTTGTGTTGCATTCGAGTTTTTGTTGGTGATCTCAAAATATTTCTGCTGTGGTGTGTACCAGTTTGGTCCCACTTCATTTTTTGTAATAGGAAGTGTAGGTTGGTAGGTTTTATTTTTTAGTAAACCATCAGCAGGATCTTTTGAGAATGTAATTTCGACTTGTTTAAATCCTTTGTGATTAAATTTCGAATCCGCAGATACTACTTCGTTTCCTGAAAAGGAGAAGGTACTATAATCCGAAATTGCTTCAAAGACTTGTTTTCTTTCGGGATGATAGAAAACATTGTCAGTAAATCTTATATTTTGAGGAGGATCGGTTCGTTCGTTATCAGCGCCTACTCCAAACTGGATATGATCACATTTTAAAAACTTATTTCCAACAATATCTGTGTTTTCTGCTCGATGATATCTATTGATTAGCGAATTAGGTACCCCGTTCATTACCGGTAGCGCTCCAAAAAAACGTTTTCCTCTTAGTTCCTGAAAATGGTTGTTTTTAATAGTATGGCCTTCGTTAATAACCCGAACTCCTCCTGTACCTGGTTTGTTGTTTCCGATAAAGAAATTGTTTTCTACTAAGTTTCGGTTTCCATGTCTTAATGCCAATACACCTGCGGATTCATAGAAAACATTGTTACGCACTATATTGTCACTTGATTTAAGAGAAACGATTTCTACTTCGCCATCACATTGTTCGAAATAATTGTTCTCAATCAATGTTCTTGATGGACTTAAAGAATATGTTGAAACTCCAACACGAAGTGTCTCTCCTCCATTAGACCCTAGGTTAGGTCTGTATCCAAAATGGTTATGATCAATCCTGTGATGATTCTCTAAGCTGTTTTTATTGTTTAGTCTTACCACCAGAGTTACACCGGCATTTAGTTTTCCTCCAAAATAGTTATGATCTACTCGATTGTTTTTTCCGTGAAGATGAATCCATTCGGATTTATCGAATCTATTGGTTGGATTAAAATGATCAATGGCTATTTCGGTAAGCCTACAATGTTCTGCTAATTTTCCATCATCGGTTTTAAAGATAATCAGTGCATCTTCTTCTGTGTAACCGTTCTTAAAAACTAGTTCTTTTACAATCACATGTTTTCCTCCGATTTTTAGAGAAGTATTACCCGACAAGATTACTTTTCCTTTTTCCTGAGCTTTAATTGTAATCGGTTTTTCTTCTGTGCCTTCTGCTGTAATTACGAAATGTGTGTCAGTCCAGATACCATTGCTTAAGGTAATTTCGTCTCCTGGTTGTGCTGCTGCGATAGCATCATTAAATTCTTCGATGGTAGTAACAACATTGGTTCCATCGGTTTGTTTTGTAGTACTAGTTTGTGTGCAAGAACTTACAGTGAATAGAATAGCTAACAGATAGCTATAGAGCCTACTTTTTTTCATTTGTTTGTTTTGAAATATTTGTATTAAACATTCCCATTAGACTTCAAAAAACAGTCTAATGCTTCGTTAAAAGTAGATACTCGTAAGTTGTGTGTGGAGCAATTTAGGTCTATTTTTTATAATAACCAAGTTGCCTCCTAATGAATGGAAGGATTAGTAGAAAACATAAAAAGGTGTTTATGCTAACTTTTACATAAACACCTTTTAACTTTTAGAAATCTATTCACAATAGCAAGCTGGCTGAAGAGGCCAGGTTTCTAGTGAGTTGCAAACCCATAGAGGACAAGGAGGTTCTCCACCTGTGATTGTTTTTTGATGTTCTTTCTTGAGAATCTCAATCCCTTCTACATTTAAAATTTTGTGTAACATATTCAGGTTTTTTAATTAATAATACCTGAATCTATGAAAAGGAATAAACAGAACGTAGAAAAGAAGTATTTTTTAGGATTTAAATAACTTTTGGAGGATTTTTCCCCAACGTAACTTTCTAATGAATTTACCTTCGGTCTTTGTAACCAGAAATGGTTGTCTTTCTCTTTTAGCTTTAAAAAAACCAGCTATATAATCCATAATCAATCGAGGTTGTTTCTTTAATAGTGATAGTTTTACAGAGGCTATCAGTGTAATCATAAAACCATATCGCATTTTATAAAAAGCCTCACCTTGCTTGTATTTTGCTTTTGGGTTATAGGTATTTCCTGTAGGTTTCAGGTGTTTAACTTTTAGCGATTCGTCGGTTTTGATTTCCCAATGATGGTATTGTGCCAACAGCTCATCCACTGTATCCCAGCCCATGGCAGGTTTTAACCCTCCGATATCCTGGAAACAGGATTTTCTATACGCTTTTAATGCGCCTCGAATATGATCTTTGTTGGTAAGGTTTTCCAGAATCCAATTCTCCTCTTTTTGGATATAACAAAAACCACCTACCATTCCGGTTTTTGGATTTTTTTCGAAATGTTTTATTAGTGTTTCCAGGTAATTTTCAGGAAAGATAAGATCTGCATCAAACTTGCAGATCACATCATATCCATCATCCAGTGTTTTATATCCTTGATAGAATGCATTGATAACTTTGCTACCCGGCATATGATCTTCAGAAGAACTTGTATTTACTAAAGAAATGTAATTGTGTTTGCCGATGAATTCGTTAACTATAGCTTCTGTACCATCAGTAGAGTTGTCATTAACCACTACTATTTTTTTAGGAAGTATTGTCTGGGCAACTAATGAGTCTAAAGTTTTAGCAATCAATAGTTCTTCGTTATGTGCTGGTATGACAATATAAATGTTCAAGATGGTAGTATTATTAAACTATTTTCTTTCTGCGTATACGATATAATATCTCGGAGTAAAATACCTAAGCAAAGGCCTGAAACCAATTTTCTTGATGGGATGTGTCCATTTCTTTCTGGCTTTTATTTCCCAACCGGCTTTTTCTAATAACCAATCAAATTGCCAATCTTCGAACTCATGATAATGACGATCCCAAGGATCTGTTTTACTTCTATAAGCCGGAGAAAACCATAATTTAAGAGGGATAGAAGTTACGATCCTGTTTGCTTTAATATCACGTAATACGTTAAAAGGAGCAATTAGATGTTCAAAAATTTCGAAAGCCGTTACAACGTCTGCTTCGCTAGTTTTTACAGCTTCAGTTTCTAAATCCAGATCTTCACCGGATGTATTACTTACAGTGTATCCTTCTTTTTCCATAAACTCCACAAAAGGATTATGGACACCAAGGTCGAGTATAGTTGCAGGAGCCGAAACGTGCGCTCTTAAGAATTCTAGTGTTTCTTTATATCGTTTGTGAGGAAACGTTCCTTCGTACATTGGTAAATGGGTTACTATCTATTATAAGGTGTAAAAATAGACAATTACAAAGATTACCATATTCAGATATGTAGATTTTTCTAAATTGATTTAGAATTGATACAAAAAAGCATTTATATTCATACCGGCACCAACACTGGCAAATAATAGAATGTCTCCCGGATCTATGGATTGATTGGCTATTTTTCCTTTTAAAATTAAATCAAAAAGTGTGGGAATGGTGGCCACACTGCTGTTTCCTAGTTTTTGTATACTCATAGGCATAATTCCATCCGGAGCCTCTTGTTCATACAGTTCATAGAATCGTTTTACAATGGCTTCATCCATTTTTTCATTAGCTTGATGGATAAGAATTTTTTTAACCTCAGAAATATCAACATTAGCTTGATCCAGGCACTTTTTCATTGCTTTAGGCACGTTGGTTAGCGCAAATTCATAGATTTTACGACCATACATTTTAATATATTTTGTAGAATCTTTAGAACTAGTGTCATAAGTGTTTCCGAAGTATAAAAAATTAGCCTCGTCATAGGTGTAAGAGGCACTTGCAGAGGATATGATTCCTCCGGTGTTTTCTGTAATTTCTATAATAGATGCTCCTGATCCATCAGAATAAATCATGGAATCGCGATCGTGCTTATCAATAACACGAGATAAGGTTTCTGCACCGATTACCAAGCACTTTTTTGCCATGTCACTTTTGATAAAAGACATAGCTTGTATCACACCTTCTATCCAGCCGGGACATCCAAACAGCACATCATAAGCTACGCAATATGGATTTTTTATTTTTAAAAGATGCTTTACTCTAGCTGCAAGACTAGGTACCGTATCGGCCTGAGATGAATTTTTATTAACATCTCCAAAGTTATGGGCAACAATAATATAATCTAAGGTTTCTGGGTCAATACCAGAATCGGCAATGGCCTTTTCTGCAGAGAGAAAAGCAATATCTGAGGTATTTAATTCCTCTGAAGCATATCTACGCTCTTCAATACCCGTAATTTTTTGAAATTTATCGATAACAACAGGAGATGGATGCCTGATTTGACTGCCATCGGCATTCAGGAATTGATGATTCTCAAAATCCACGTTCTGGATGATTTCTGTAGGAATATAGCTTCCTGTGCCGGTTATTTTGATATTCATCTTTCCTTTTCTTTTTTATAGAAGGTAAGGTAGTTATTAAAAACCACTTTATTATGCTTGCATAATAAATTTTACGATGGCTAAGCGTTTATAATTATGATAGGAAGTAGTAAAGACGAATCAATTTTGTCCGGTTTTTAATTGTATTACTGTGGCGATGGATAATGCCCGTGTTTTCATTAATTTTGCCTTGGTTCCGCTAAAGTTGGCATCCACTGTGGAGGTGAATAATGCTAACCAGGCATTAAAATGGATTTTCTCCATCGACTTTTTTTGATGCAGGTTCTGGTGAATTTGCAATACATTCTTTTTGTAGTTACCGGTATAAAATAGCTGTTGTTCCCAGAAATCAGTAATATGCGGAATATGATCTTTTAGATTAATTTGGGCTATTTCAGTAAAGAATAGACCAATGGTGGGATCTTTCAATGCTTTTTCATAAAACGCCCACATCAAATATTCTATATCTTCTCGGCTGGCGATGTCTGTTAAATGATCCTTGTCCAAAAATACCTTGGTTTACGTTAATGTGTATATGCAAAATTACAAGGTATTCGGACAAGTACTCTGGTTTTGGGCTATAATTTTTGTTTAGAGACGATAAGATCTCGCAATTCTTGTTGTTTTTCTTTTTCAATCATTTTTTGATGCGCATACGCAAAAATGGCATTTTCTACTATTTCATTTTCTCTTTCCCCGGATAAGATATAAGATATACTCGTTTTGGAATATGGTTTTTTGTTTGGACTTAGAATCTTATTCTGGTTTAAGTAAGCTTGTATTTTTTTTACATGCTTACTTCCTATAACCTTTAAGATCGCAGTACGTTCCTCAGGTGTAATCATAATTAAGTTGGCTAATGTCTTTGGTATAAGTATCTTTGTGAATGTAATGTTATCGTTTTGTTATACAATATTATATAAAATATTGGATATACACAAATAATAGTCAATATTTTGGATAAAAAAGATAAAATTTTAGATAGAGTTATTATTTTTGCTGCCCATTTAGGAATTAGCCTTAGAAGTTTTAGCCTCTCTATTGGTGCGAGTGCGGGCTATTTGCATAGACTACAGTCGGCAAACAGCAATATTGGAGGTGATTTTATAGAAAAAATTATACAATTGTATACAGAAATCAACCCCACCTGGTTAGTGACAGGTGAGGGTACGATGTTAAAAGAAGGCTATATTGTTGAAGAAACCGGCGTAACATATGGCAATAAAGATCACTTCAAACAAGCGTTGCTAAGATATCTTGATGATCAGGATATCAGAGATAAACTTGCAGAAATTACAAATCAAAATGAGCAATAAGCACTGATTGCTGATCTCTTTATTGGCTTTACTTACCTCACAGAATTTCTTTTGCTGTTACGGCGTCATCAAAATTTACCTTTACATTAGCAATACTATTCAGGAATTTTTTTCCGTCTTTTCTTGCAATGGTAATTTTAGTAATACCTCCTACCACTTCTTTGTTGGTAACAACTACTTTTTTTCCTTGTAACTGTTTGAAATTAGTGGTTCCGCCTTTTTTGATGATAAAATTGGTCCGAGGAAATAAAACATGTTGGTAGGTCTGTCCTGATGGCGTCCCTAAGGTAATAATATCCCCGACTGCTACCGTGTCTGAAGACAAGGTTTGTGACTCCTGTGCATTCATCGTAACGAACGATAAAAATGCAATAATGATTAGATTTTTCATTTACTGTTTAATTTATTGTTTGTATGCTATGCACTACTAATTTACCAAAATTTGATTAACAGTAAAACATAAAATTTGGTTAAATAATAGTTAATGTATTAAATATTGATAGTAATACTATTATTTTTGAGGTAAATAGTTTTAGTTATGAAATTTATACTTCAAGATCTGAAAGTTAATATCCATAATAATATATACTTAAAGGATCCGGAATCTTCAACTTTGGGGAAGAATATAGTAGAGCATAGTATTCTATTGATTGATGAGATAGGTTTTGATAGTTTTACTTTTAAAAAATTGGGGTCAAAAATCGGATCTAACGAAAGTTCGATTTACAGATATTTTGAAAATAAGCATAAGTTACTCTTATACCTTACTTCCTGGTATTGGGGATGGTTAGAGTATCAATTGGTATTTACCACAAACAGTATTTCAGATTCCTCAGAAAAACTAAGAAAAGCTATCGAAATTATTACGCGTACTACCCAGGAAGATTCCTCATTTTCTCACATCAATGAGGTATTACTAAATAAGATTGTTATTAATGAATATTCTAAATCTTATTTGACTAAAGAAGTTGATAACGAAAATAAAGAAGGATATTTTTCTATATACAAAAGACTGGTCAACCGGATCAAGGATATGATTCTCGAAGTAGACAGTGAGTATCAGTTCCCCACTAGTCTGGCTAGTACAGTCACCGAAGGTGCATTACACCAGCATTTTCTAAAAGATCATTTTGCTACATTGACCGATTGCGATGAGAAGATCACACCAACAACATACTTTATTGACCTAGTATTTAATTCTTTAAATAACCAAAAGAATGGCTAAAAACATATTGACTGCCTGGCAGCGTCTGATGGGACTCTTAAAACTTGATAAAAGAGATATCCTCCAAATTTTTTATTATGCAATTTTCGCAGGATTGGTGAGTTTATCGCTACCCTTAGGGATACAAGCGATTATCAACTTGCTGCAGGGAGCGCAGATAAGTACATCTTGGATCATTCTCGTTATATTGGTAACACTGGGAGTTCTCTTTGTTGGAATCCTTCAGCTAATGCAAATAAGAATTATAGAAAATGTACAGCAAAAGATTTTTACAAGGGCTTCATTTGAGTTTACGTATCGATTCCCTAAAATAAAGATGAGTGAGCTGCGTAATTACTACCCACCGGAGCTTGCCAATCGTTTTTTTGATACGTTGACTATTCAAAAAGCATTATCAAAGATATTAGTTGATTTCCCGACTGCATTGGTGCAGATTATCTTCGGACTTTTGCTACTGTCTTTTTATCATCCGTTTTTTATTATTTACGGTCTTCTGCTATTATTACTAATCTATGTGGTTTTTAAGTATACTGCAACCAAAGGAATGCAAACCAGCCTGAGTGAATCAAAAAGTAAATACAAAGTAGCTCATTGGATACAAGAAGTAGCAAGATCTATAGTTAGTTTCAAGTTATCCGGTAGAACAAGTCTGGCACTGAGTAAAAATGATAATCTGGTGGCAGATTATTTAGATTCGAGAGAGAGTCATTTTAGGATATTGGTGATTCAGTTTATTCAGATGATTGGTTTTAAGGTGCTGGTAACTGCTGGACTTTTACTAATCGGTGGGGTTTTGGTTTTGAATCAACAGATGAATATTGGTCAGTTCGTAGCAGCAGAAATCATTATTTTATTGGTCATTAGTTCGGTAGAAAAACTGATTGTAGGATTAGAGTCTTTCTATGATGTACTGACTTCTTTAGAAAAAATAGGTCAGGTAGTGGACAAAGAATTAGAACCACAGTCCGGAGAAACACCTTTTAAAGAGGATGAAGGATTTACAGTAGAACTAGATCAGGTTTCGTATGCAGTTCCGGATAGAGACAAAAAAATTATCGACAATGTTTCATTAACCATCACGCCTACGTGTACCATTTTGATACAGGGTTCTAATGGTTCCGGTAAGACCACCCTATTACGTTTAATTGCAGGTTTGTTAGAGCCTGATAGTGGCAGCATTTATATTAATGATGTTTCTCTAAAAGGGGTGAATCTTAACTATTACAGAGGATATCTTGGGCAGTCGCTAACCGAAGAATCTCCCTTTGAAGGAACGATTCTGGAAAATATTACTTTCGGAGATGTCACTATTAACAACGATCAGGTGTATTGGGCATTAGAAAAAGTAGGATTATTAGAGTTCGTAAAAGAACAACCTATGGGATTATTAACGATGCTATATCCCGAAGGAAGACAGATACCGTATACCATTGCCAAAAAAATCGTACTGGCACGTGGCATCGTACGAAAACCAAAGCTATTGATTCTTAAAGATCCACTGGATCAGTTTAATGGAGCAGAAGCTTCCAGGATTATGGATTTTCTGGCAGACCCTGCAAATCCTTGGGCATTAGTAGTAGTAAGTCAGAATAACAAATGGACATCGCGTTGTGGTAGAGTTATTACCATAGATAACGGTAAAATCGTAAGTGAAAAATAAGAAGGTATGCTAAATATTTCAAACAACAAGCTTAATAAGACTGTGAGCATTTTAGGATATAAAGCATCACAGAAGGTATTTGGTAAAGAACATTACAAATATTTTAATCGTTTTTTATTAGCGTTTACCATCATCCTTTTTATTATACTGTTTCTTCCGTGGACACAGAATATTAACAGTAAGGGGTATGTAACCACATTAACACCGGGTCAGAGACCACAAACCATACAGTCGCCGATTCCCGGTAGAATAGAAGAATGGTATGTGCGCGAAGGAGATTTTGTTAAAAAGGGTGATACCATTATGAGAATATCTGAGATTAAAAACGAATACTTTGACCCAAATCTGGTAGCCAGAACCGGGAAGCAGATCAAAGCAAAATCGATGGCAGTGACTTCTTATGAAGGAAAAGTAAAAGCATTGGCAAATCAGGCAGATGCGCTGGTACAAGAACGCGCCTTAAAGCTTGAGCAAGCCAGTAACAAATTATTACAATCACGGTTAAAAGTAAAAAGTGATAGCATTGATTTAGAAGCAGCCAAAACGAATATCAGCATCGCAGAAAGACAGTTTAATCGTACCCGACAGTTAGAAGAAGAAGGATTAAAATCCTTAACTGATGTTGAAGAAAAACGGCTAAAGCTGCAGGAAACACAGGCTAAATTAATCTCGCAAGAAAATAAACTATTGGCTAGCAAGAACGATGTGATCAATGCTCAAATAGAAATGAACCGTATCCAGGCCGAGTATGCAGAAAAAATTTCTAAAGCTCAGAGTGACCGGTTTACAGCCCAATCCAGTCAGTTTGATGCAGAAGCACAAGTAACCAAGTTAGAGAACGAGTACACGAATTATGAGATTCGTAACGACTTGTATTACATCAAGGCTCCGCAAAACGGATATATCAATAAAGCGATTCAATCCGGTATCGGGGAGACTTTTAAAGAAGGAGATCGCTTGGTAGGGATTATGCCATCTGAGTACGATATGGCAGTAGAAACTTTTGTAAAGCCTATTGATCTTCCTTTGATCCATATAGATGAAGAAGTGCGTATACAATTTGATGGATGGCCGGCAATCATTTTTAGCGGATGGCCTAATGTGTCCTACGGAACCTATGGAGGAAAAGTGGTGGCTATAGAAACATTTATTAGTTCAAACGGAATGTATCGGGTGTTGATATCCCCAGATCCTAAGGATCATCCGTGGCCGGAAGGTGTGCGCGTAGGATCAGGAGCCAATACGATCGCACTGCTGGAAGACGTGCCGATTTGGTTCGAATTGTGGAGACAGTTAAACGGTTTCCCGCCTAATTATTACCAACCTGCAGATACTGCAGAAACCACCAAAAAGAAATAACCTATGAACAAAGTATTGTTGTGCAGTTTTCTTTTTATCACCACGCTGTTTTACGCACAGGAAAAAGATACGCTTACGCTTAATTTCAGGGAGTATCTGGGTTTTGTGAAAAAGCATCATCCGGTTGCTAAACAAGCCGAATTAAATATAAGTGTGGGTGAGGCAAATTTGCTAAAATCCAGAGGTGGTTTTGATCCTAAAATCGAAGTCGATTACGACCGTAAAAAGTTTAAAGGATCAGAATATTATGATTTGCTGAATGCTACGTTCAAAGTGCCAACCTGGTATGGAATAGAGTTGAAAGCCAATTTTGAACAAAACGAAGGGATTTTTCTAAATCCAGAAAGAACCGTTCCGGATGAAGGATTATACAGTGCAGGAATATCTGTGCCCATTGCGCAAGGGTTGTTGATCAATGATCGTATGGCATCGCTAAAAAAAGCCAGATTGTTTAGAGAGCAAACCAAAGCAGATCGTGATCTTTTGGTCAATGAAATTTTATACAATGCATCACTGGCGTATTTTGACTGGCTAGAGGCTTATAATGAAAAAGAAATCTATGAGAATTTCTTAACCAATGCCAGAACTCGATTTGAAGGAGTAAAAAGCAGCGCGCTGGCCGGTGATAAAGCGATTATTGATACGGTAGAAGCACAAATTACAGTGCAGAACCGACAATTAAGCCTGGAGCAGGCTAAGGTAAAATTAATGAAATCAGCCCTGGATCTTTCTAATTATCTCTGGATTGGTAATAATATCCCGGTAGAATTGCAGCCTAATGTAATACCGGATAATGACGTAGATGCTGTGATTGATCAAACCTTACAAATACAGCAAGCATTGCTAACTGGAGTCGATTTGGTAAATCATCCTAAGCTAAGATCATTAAATTATAAAATCGAAGGATTACAAATAGACCGCAGATTAAAAGCAAATAAACTCTTACCTAAGATCAATCTGGAATATAATTTCCTAACAGCTTCACCAGAGGTAGCCAATTCTTTTAATACAGCCGATTATAAAGGAGGCGTTACTTTTCAGTTTCCATTGTTTTTGAGAAAAGAACGTGGGGCTGTAAAACTGGCCAAATATAAAATCCAGGATAGCCAATATGAACTAGCAAGTGTGCAAGTACAGCTCGAAAATAAAGTCAATGCGATCTATAATGAGTTAGAATCTTTTAAAACTCAAAATAGTTTGATTGCTAATATTGTAACCGACTACAATACGTTACTGC
Organism: Aquimarina rubra; assembly: GCF_042684305.1. Taxonomy (NCBI): domain Bacteria; kingdom Pseudomonadati; phylum Bacteroidota; class Flavobacteriia; order Flavobacteriales; family Flavobacteriaceae; genus Aquimarina; species Aquimarina rubra. Next base: position 48,613 of record NZ_JBHULE010000035.1, read on the forward strand.
AAGCCGAAGAACGCAAGTTTAGTTTTGGAGAGAGTTCCTTGTTTTTAATAAATTCTCGAGAGAGCAAATTGATTGATGCAGAGCTAAAGCGAAACAAGCTCCAAAACAAGTATTTTGGCACCAAAGCAAAACTATTTAAGAACCTTGCCGTAAATCCGGAGAATCTGTAACATACTTTAATAACATATTCTTTTTCCCGATACTTATGGAGGCTGAGGTCCTCGAAGCCTCCATTGGAATCTTATACCCTGAGCTAAACATTTACACGAAGTCTCAAACTTAGCCCTTCGATATCTTTAAAATTTCTCTGTCGAAGTAAAAAACGGAATCCAAAAAACAACGATTTGTCATTCCGCTGCACCTGTCTGCCATAACGTTTGTGTAGGTAGAGGCGGAATCCATCATAGCAAAAAAAACACTGTTTGGATTTTAGACTCCCAAACGCTTGACGGATAAAACGAAAAATAATTGATCTATTTTTAGAACATATTTAGGGAGTTTTCCCTATAATTGCATGGTTTTAAAAACAGGTAGATTCCCCTGTTTTTTATCAAAGTAAGGAACGCTACTTTTAACGCTGTTAACCAACTTCATAGAGAAAAAATCTAAAGAATCTTAGATATGTCAACCATATTTTCTGTGATGGTCAAAGAATTTGTAGCAGATGGTAGTAAAGAAGCCATCCCTAATCCTGCACGGTCCGGTTATTTATGTATGCCGACAGATTTTTTAGGAGAATTGGTCAGGTTTATATCCATGATGCAGGTAATGAAAGTAGGTGTGGGTAGTGAGATTGCTCAATTAAAAAAAGATCTAAAAGTTGCCAATCAGTTTTTAAGAGAAGTAAAAACACAGCAGAAATTATATGCCACTACGGTACAAGCGATCGATCGTTTGGAGCAGATTTGTATAGAAGAAGGAGAAAAGGCACAGGAAAATGAAGAGATCACTTTAGCAGAAACCTATGCCTGGTGCATAGCCGGATGTCAGTTGTTTTTAGAATACACAAAATCCAAGAAGTAATCATCAATAAAAAAGCGTCAATTCTTAACATCTAACAAAAATTTTATCGATTGAATATACTGACGTTCCAAAGCAGGGCTTTGAAAATCTTTTTTCACCAGTATAAGGTTGGTTTTGCGTTAAGAAATCTTGAAGCCTTGGAAAGATTTTAGCAAAATAAATCTGGTTTTCAGTGAAACTGAAAAATACCTTACGACATAGCGTAGGCTGGAATCCAAAACAATAATAATAAGGGCAATATGAAACAAAACAACAACAGTTAATTTATTTTTATATATTTAAAAACCCAAATGTGCTATGATTTCCCCAAGAATTGAATAGCACATTCATACCAGAAAGCCATAAACTTTCTACTAACGTAACCACTATCGCCCTAAGAGTACAGTTCCTGTAGTCTTATTTCATCATTGTACATACTAAAATATCACCATTACGGATTCCCGTAAGGAATTGGTTTGTGGTTGTGGTAGTTTGGTGGGGAGAATTTAAGAATAGGTGATTAGATATTTTATATGTTGGTAATATGATTACCGTGGTTACTGCATACAACTGTTAGGCGCAATTTGAAAAACACCTGATAATGGGTATTTTAATTCCTAACAAATATTGATATTTTGCAAATTAATGTGAATAAACATTATCATTTTATGAAAACTAAAATACTTATTATACTAATGATTTCTTCTTGTCTTAATATTGTAGCTCAAGAAGAAATAAAAGGTAATTATCGAATTTATCTTAAAAAAGATGGAACATCCAAAAATAGTAAAGTTCCTATAGTTTTAGAAGAAGAGAAAAACACAGAAGAAATTTTATACACGTTTGAAGGAAAGAATGCTACTAAGAAAACCAAAAAATATGTAGAGGTAGATAAAACATTTTCATTCAAGACAATTAATCCTAATTTTAATTATTCTTCAATATATGTAGATTTAGAACAAAAGGGAAATAAGCTTATAATAATCCCTAGAGCAGATGTAGCTAATGATTTTGCAAAATACAACGGAAAAATAAAGAGACGGCTATATATAGACGTAACAGAAGGAATTAAAATAACCAGAAAATCTTGGAAAGTAAGTGCTATAACAGTTCCTTTAAAAGTATACTTGACTAATCAATCAGATAGCTTGCCAAGTTTCACAAATAATATTGAGACTGATGTTAATATCGCTGTAACTTATGGAAAAAGTTGGGAGAAATTTTCCTATAAGAAAGGTAGAGAACCGAAATTGACGAATAGTCAAAATTTTTATGGATTTTTAGGTCTTAATAAATTAGAACTTAAAAAGAAAAATACTGACGGACTTAATGATGGAGATAATATTTTAAGTGTTAGCTCTGGTTTGGGCTACCAATACGGTTATGGAAAACTTGGTCTAAGCATTCTTTTAGGTATGGATTTACCATTATCCTCGACTGGTCAAAATTGGGTTTTCAAATATCAACCTTGGCTTGGAATAGGAATTGGCTATTCAATTTTTAAATAATTAATGTATTATCAAGTTCTTATTTTAGAACTCTAATAAAATGAATATTAACTAATAAATAATTATAATGAGCAAAATTCAAATTACACCAGAAAAAGTTGATTTCGGCACTGACCAAGTATCAATTAAAGATTCTTCGTTACTAACAAAACTAGTGGTGAATCAGAATGAGACAGTTGAATTTATTAAAAGTGAGATACCACAATTTTCGTTGGATGATATTACGATTGATGATGTAGGAATTATTACAATTAAGAATCCAGAGTTTTCTGAAGCACTTCGAGCCAAGTTTGAAAATTTTAATCCATTAGCAGCTGTTAAAAATGGAGTTTGTGGAGCAGGTTGTTAGTGCAGAGGAAAAGTCGTCAATCATCCAAGATGCTTTTGACAATTCTAGACTGAATCTAATAATTTTCCCAACGGAACAATGTAATTTTAGATGCACTTATTGCTATGAAGATTTCAAAATTGGCAAAATGAAACCAGAACTGGTTTCAAGTATAAAAAAGTTGATATCTAGACGAGCACCTCAGTTGAGTTCCTTAGAATTTAGTTGGTTTGGTGGAGAGCCACTATTAGCTTTTAATTCAATAATTGAAATTTTAGAGTATACCAACTCTCTGAGCCAAGATTTTCCAAATTTTACTAATTTTTCAAACATAACAACTAATGCTTATTCCTTGAGTGTTTCAAGATTCACCAAATTAGTTAATAATAACGTCAAGGTATTTCAAATATCAATAGATGGAGATAATTTGATTCATAATAAAACTAGAACTTTAAAAAATGGAGGTGCAACATTTGAAAAAATATGGAAAAACTTAAAGGCTATCAAAGAAACTAATTTAGAATTTGAAATTATTTTAAGAATTCATTATCATCCGAATAATGCTGAAAAAATGGAACCATTAATTTCTAAGCTGAATTCAGATTTTTATGATGAAAGGTTTAAGTTTTATTTTAAAGCTATTGAAGATTTAGGTGGTAAGAACTCAGTAAATATTAAAAGAATGATGCCAAATGAGAAACTAAAAATAAAAAAGCATTTGGAAAGTTTAGTTTTAAATAGAAATCAAATATTCGATTTAAAAAACTCTTATGTTTGTTACGCTTCAAAACCCAATTCTATTGCTATCAGAGGCGATGGAACTTTAGCCAAATGTACAGTTGCTTTAGACAAAGAGGAAAATAAATTAGGAAATATAAATCTAGATGGTACTTTGAATATTGACTCTGAAAAATTGAAATACTGGATGTCTGGTTTTGAAAATTGGGAAGTTAACAAATTAGCGTGTCCACATAAAGCGAATGAAATTGTGCCTAACAACATGTGAAAATAATATAGTGATTAGTTGCTGGTCCAATTATAAAAGTACTTTTGAGAGGTCACTAAATTATTAAATTAGCTTATTCATAAAAAAGATAATAAGAAGAATTTAAAAATTCGGCTTGCGTTCAACCGAATAGATATCGACTGTTTTCAGCCCTACTCTTCTTATACAAGACCGTTACGTGCAAGTGTAAAACTAACTATGATAGCGCGGAAATGTTTTCCGTGCTGCGTTTTTTGGTACTCGCTGCTCTTCGAAAGCAAGCAACTTTGTAGTATAGTAACTAGCTAAAAGATTTCAAGAAAATGTAGACGGAGAAGACAAGTAAAATGATAGAAATTATTATACCCAGAGTTTTATCAAACTTAGAATAAGGAATTCCTCTTTGCCAGTGTTTTTTTGAGTGTTCCCATTCATAATAATATGATAGAAAGATATAGACCGAGGAGGCTAAAAAAAATATTGATAATAATAACATACCCTAAATATAAAAATTAAAAAGACTATAATAGCGCGTAAGTGCTTTCTGTGTTGCGTTTGTGATACTCTTTTCTTTAGATTTAATCCACAGGTATAGCAACAGAAACTTTTCCGTTTAATACATCTCCACCCGATTTTTAGGATGAAACCAACAGCATAAGAACTTTCCAAACGTAACGCCTAACTAATAAATTTTAACATTTCTATAATAAAAACTAGCTAAAAATAACTCAAACCCACTACTATAAGTGGGGAGAGGGTACTTGTATAAGTGGGTATATATCAGCCAGAACATAACTTGGGGTACTTATGGTAGTGGGTATTCTTGTCGAAAAGGTCTGCAAGGGGTACTACAAATCGACGAAGGGGGTACTTCAAACAGAAGTGGCACTTGTGTTAGAACTAAGTGTCACTTCCCTCTGAGCTAAGATAGACTTAGCTCAGAGGTACCCCCTGGGTACTCCAAAGGTAGGGAGGAGGTATCTAAGAAGTACCCCCGATTTTTATGAAGTTTGCAACTTCATAGTGCAATAAAGTAAAAACACTACATTTGGATAAATGATCATAGCAGTTATTTGCGGATGATCAAAGATGTAAAATCAAACGAAACTGGTGTCTATTATCAAAAATAATATGTTTAAACCATGTGCAGGTATGGCATAACAACTTATAAATCTCATTATGCCTGTTTTAACTGTAGAAAAACATTTAAAAGAAGGCTGCTACGGGATATTACGAAAGGGCAAAGTAAGGATGATAAACAATCACCTGCAAAATGCCCCGAATGCAATAATCTTATGGCAAATATGGGATTGGATTTTGAATCTCCTAAGAAAACCGATACAAAAGCCTGGGCTCATATGGCTACCTTGTATGAAGTTGGTATTACGTTTCATTCTTGTGGCTGTAGCGGACCAGGATATATACCCAATGACTCAAAAGCTTTAATTAGTTATTTCGAAGAGATTAAAGAACGATATCTGGAGCATCAACACTTTTGGGCACAAAGAAAAAAAGATCCTGATACCCAAAGTGAGATAGCCAAAGACAAGCACCACAATGCAAGGTTTATTTATAGCATTCCGGAAGAAATGAAAACGGGATCAAAAAAGGAACCCTTTTATGATGCTCAAAATGCTCAAGTATACTGGAATAAAAGAGTTTTGGAAATTGAGAAAAAAATTAAAAAAATAAAAGCATTAACGCTGGATAACAAATCATAAACTCCGACCGGTAGCACAAACAGTAGACTATTAATCTATACCATTATGATCAAAAACCTCAGATTCTTTATCATCGCACTGTTTTCAATAGTGTGTTTTTGTAGTATGATAGATAAAGAGCCAGTGATCCATTGTACCAGTGCAGATTGTAGTGGTCAGTATGAAGGGCCGGAATTTGTAAAGGGATCCGATGTGGCGCACCAGTTCTCTAATAAAATGTCTGCAGCTGTGGGAGACAAACTCAAAGAACTTTTCAAAAAAGGTGAGTATGCTAAAGTAGACTTCGATAATATTGTTATGACTACCAAAGGAATGGGGAGCGGTCAGGTGGTCTACTATTTAAAAATTCCGTTTAAACGGGTTGATCAACCTTGTGATGCATATACTTCGTTCGATCATGTAGGTGGATGGAATCATGCACCGGCATTGGAAGCTAGAAAAAAACAGCTTCAAAATGCATTGATGCCTAATCATAAACTGGCTATTAGTGAGCTTATTACCACACCAGAAGGATTGCAAGAATATTGGATTCAATGGAAAAACAAAACCACTCAATTCATGTGCAAATAGCAACCAACATGGGATTCACAGTAAACATTTAATGTTACTTTGTCTAAACTATGTATCTTAACGAACTTAAACAGAGACATTACAGAATAGAACTTTATGAGTAAACTATGGATATCGCTGGGGCTTATTTTTGGACTGATCAGTTGTACATCATCTACTAAATCCATTGATTATTTGGGGCAATCTTATCCTGATATGATTCCTCTGATTTTTGCACCGGATATTGTGTCTGTAAAAGGGAGATTAGATCACGGAATTTCATTTACACCGGATACGCAAGAAGTGGCATTTGGTGTGCTAGACAAAGAAGATTTTAGTGGTGATATATGGTACGCTAAAAAAGAGTCTGAAGGATGGACAAGACCTGCAATTTTTGAACCTCTAAAGGGTCAAAGCGTGTATCTTCCTTATTTTTCACCCGACGGACAATCTATGTTGTTCGCCAAAAGTGTATCGGATACAAATAAGTACGTTACCGATATATGGAGATTACAAAAAAATAAGGGTACCTGGAGTGATCCTAAAAAAGAGGGTCACCCTATTAGTTCTTTAGAAAGAGAAGCTTCAGCCTGTATGTCTTTGGATAAAACGATCTATTTTTCGTCGAACAGGGATAGTAATAGCAGCGGAACAGCAGATTTATATGTTTCTTCACTAGAAAATGGTACCTATACGAATGCCAAACGAATAGATGTAATTTCTTCTGAGCGCGATGAAGAAAGTATCTTTGTCGCTCCAGATGAGGATTATATTATTTTTAGCCGATATGCAACCAATGAAAATGCACCCGATTTATGGATCAGTTATCAAGATGCTACAAAAAAATGGACCCAACCCAGAAGTTTAGATGCTACTATCAATACCTCGGATTGGGAAAGAAGGCCCTTTGTAAGTGCAGACCATAATTTTTTATTTTTTACTCGATTGCAAATGGATGAAAAAGGGTTGGCAGAGTCAGATATTTATTGGGTACATACAAAGAAGGTTTTTAAACCATTTGTTTTTAATCCAATCACTACACAGACTATTAAAGTTGGTAAGGAAACAACAGTATCAATTCCGACAGATTATTTTAAGGATATTGATCAGGAACAGTTAGAGATAAGCTTCAATAATGAAAACGTGAAGTGGGCCAGTTTTGATTCGTCTACCATGATTTTAACAATGCATCCTGATGAGGTTGGCGAATTTGAGGTGATATTTAGCACTGTAGACGCATTTTCAAACGAAACAAATGATCGTGTGAAAATTATTGTCGCAGAATAATTAAAAATGAAAGTGTTCCCATCTATGGAGGATCGTTGTGACTGGTGGTGTTATGGTTTAACTTCCAAAATAACCGGGCTCCGCAAAGTCTCCTGACTTTGAGGAATAATGCAAATCCTGTCTCATCCAAAACAACCATTACAAAAAATACCATAAATCAAAAGGCAGCAAATCCAATTTGCTGCCTTTTGATTATTGATGCTCTTATTTCTTCGAATTTAATTTGCAGGAATGGCAACAGAAACCTTTCCGTTTAGGATATCACCATTTCGAAGCTTCGTATCACAAAAAATTAAGGTAATTCTTTGGCCATCGTTTTCTACAAACAATTCCGTTTCGGGAGTAGAGTCTGTATTGTCGATCAATACCTGATTGGTAGATTTTACGAGATCTCTTTCTATATGCGTGCCCACAAACTCATAATCCACACCAAAATATTGGCCTGTTTTTGGATATTCAACGCTTATTTCATTAAAATTAATTTGAAAAATATCAGGCCATATCCCAAATCTAAAACCAACATTACCGTCGCCACAGCAACTAGGGTTTGTAATTTCTACATTAGCATCTCTCCAGGTTCCCGAAATATTATAATAATTATCTCGGTCATACGTACAGGCAATAGCAGAGGTTGTAAAGGATTCCCAATCGGTTTCTTCTGTAGGTCCGTTTTTGGTAAATGCCGTGTAGTAATAGGTAGTATTTGGGTCTAAATTGGTGATAGTACGATTAAATTTATAAAAACCATTGTAATACGCTACCTCTTCTTCGAATTCGATTACCTGATCATTGCTGGAGTCCTGAGCATCTCCGGTTCTAAATATAAAACCTACGGCATACGTGTCTGGTTCTTGAAAAACAACATTTTCGTGATTGATAAAACCATTAAGTGTTACAGAGGTTTGAGACGTGTAGGTTGTATAAGACCGCACATAGGGAGCATCATAAATCGCATTCTGATTTTCATTGTCATTTATATCACTGAAAATATCACTCTCACTACAAGAAATGAGCATACAGGAAATACATAAGAAGGTAAATAGTTTTTTCATTTTGGGTACATTATTATTAAATTGAGTGCAAAAATGCGGTATTTACATCATTTTTACAACTTTAAAAATCAACAAAATAGGAAAGGGAGAAAATAGTCTTAAAATGGGATAGTAATGGTGATACATCATAAGCCGATCTGGGTAGATCTAATACCTCGAAGCTTGCTTCGGAACTTCATAGCATACGCTGATTTAATAAAAGAAAAACACTCAAAATAAGTTTAAAAAATGACGAACAATATTCTTAGTAAAATTTCTGCAGAGAAATTATTTTTTACTTTTGATTTGACACAAAAGAGTTTCTAATTTATGAGTATTACACAACCAACCAAGAATATTGTAAAAACAGTATGGCATATATGTATCAGTAGTACTACATGGCTTTGGTTTCAGAAAGCGATTATATTGATAATTTTCTCTTTGGTAGTCAATCATTTAGCAGCGAGTTATAATTTTCTGGATAGTGAACCGTATAGATTCCCCATAGAAGGTTTTCTTTTTACGATTATTTTTTCCACTTTCGTTGGAATCATAGCGCATCTTAATTTTAAATTTTACAAGAAAAAACATTTCTCTAAAAAAGTAGAAATTACCACTATCGTAAGGTTTATGGCCTCTACGTTGGGATATATTATACTCATATATATTCCTATAAATATTATTGTTGAAACAATTGCAGGTGGACGAATAGAATTCTATTATATATTAATTGGTTTACTAATTACTTTATTAATATGTTTTATTCTCATAGGTTTATTATATGCTCAAGACATATACAATTTATATAAGTTATCTATAAGAGATGCTGAAATTACTATTGACAGCGGCACGAAAATGACAAAGCTTACCTATGAAAATATTGCGTGCTTTTATAGCGAAAACAAAATTGTGTATACTGTTCAAAATGATGGCACAACGATTAACACCGATTTTACATTAAATGAGCTCGAAGAAAAGATAAATGATCAATTGTTTTTTAGAGCCAATCGACAAATTATTATTCACAAAGATACTGTAGACTTAATTGAAAAGATTGAAAATGGCAAGTTGCGTATTCGGTTAAAAGCTTTCATTAAAAACGATGCGATTACTGAAATCAATATCAGTCGTTACAAGCGAAAAGCATTTATGGATTGGTTTCGATAAAAGATGCCAAAAACTACCGACTATTCAGTTATAAATTACGACCATTCAGTAAAAATATAAGGATTTAAAGGGGTTTTCAGAGATTTTGTTCATTATTTCGTTTAGAATTTAAAATCAAAAAACAATGAACAAAATCACCTTACGACAAATATTAATTCCATTAATTACCATTGCAATCATCTGCTTTTTATGGTTTGGACCATTCCGTATAACCATAGAAAATATTATTATTTCTATAGTAATCATTATAGCTAATTATATAGAATATAAAGGGAAACCATTTTCAGCACTTGGATTTCGACGTGAAAAATTCACATTCAAAAACATTTTCGTATTGGCTCCATTAGTTGCACTAGGACTTTTTGCTTTTTATGTCTTTGTATTGGTTCCTGGAATTACAAAACTCACAGGAGTTCCCATAGATTATTCTGGTTTTGATCAATTAAAAGGAAATCTGCCTTATTTTTTAACTTTTTTACTATTAGTGTGGGCTACTGCAGGATTTGGAGAAGAAATAATCTTTCGCGGTTATTTTATGCGACAGTTTGTAAAATTCTTTGGAGAAAGCAAAGTCAGTATTGTGCTTAACATTATCCTAATCACTGGTTTTTTTGGCTTTATGCATAGTTATCAAGGGATTACCGGACAACTGGTTACTTGGATTGTCGGAGCGCTCTTAGCCCTGATATTCTACTTGCGTAAATACGATTTATGGTTTATTATTGCCGTACACGGTTTTTTTAATACCATAGCTTTAACTTGTATTTACTTTGGTTTGGCGTAACGATACCAAGTAATACACCTACACCTTAAATTAATCCTATAAAACCCGATCTACGAAGCTTGCAACTTCGTAGCATCAAAGGGTAGATGACAACAAAAACCTTTCCGTGTAACACATCTGCATCCGTAACAATGGGTGTTCTCTGGGTGAAACAACTAAAAATAATCGAGGTGTTCTCCCTATGCACCAAAAGGTCTTTTAACTGTTTATGAAGGATTGATTTCCCTTATAACTAATCATAAATAACTGATTTTCAACATCTTGAATTCAATTTAAACTTTTGTGTACGATAAGTCTGTTTTTAATAATTGATTTTCAGGGTATATTTGAGCCTATCCTACATCAGTCATACAAACCGCGGTGTTAGCCTGATGATAAACACAATAAGATTACTTGCAAAAGGTATGATATCCCAAACGTGTATTGCATCCTAGAGACCACCCATCTTAACGGGGCAGAAATAGCATAAGATGTTATTTCATTGATAGAAATTGATGCAATACAATCATTGGATATTACTAACTGAATGTTGTACTATTAAAACCACAACCAAATGAAAAATCTAAAATTATTGGCGCTTTGCGCAATTGTGGCCGGATGTTTAGTATCCTGTCAAAAAGAAGACATCTCTGATACTGCTGTAGAAGAGGCAGCAGAACAACCCACCAAAGCACAGCTGGATAAACTGTCTAGAATGGGGGTGAATACAGAAAAGGTAACTATAGAGGATATACCGTTACCAGACGGATCCAAGGAGCGATATCTGGTTTCTGGGGATATTACAATTCCTATCAATGATCTCAAGGAATACCCGGATATGGTATCTGAGAACGGGGATAGTAAACAATACCGATCTGATTATATCGTGGCGCCGCAATTCAGAAACATTAGGATTTTGGGTTGGACAGGTACAGGTTCGATTTATGACCTGACTCCAAAAATGCAGACCGCATTATCCTGGGCAGTGGCAAACTATAATGCGTTACCTAATACACTAAATTTTATACTGACTTATGGTAATGATCAATCACAAGTAGACATGGTGGTATATAGAGTAAATGGAGGTGCAGGAGGATCCGCCGGATTCCCAACATCAGCGGGTAGACCTAATCGATATGTGCGTATTAACTCCGGATTGGACAGCAACACTTGGAGTTACAATGTAGTGGAGCACGTAATAGGTCATGAAATTGGACATAGTGTTGGATTTAGACATCAGGATTGGTACAATCGTTGGAGCTGTAATTATACAGGGCCACTTCCTGCAGAACCATCAGTAAGCCCGGCTGCGATCTGGATTCCCGGAACACCTTGGTCTCCGTATGCAGATTCTATTATGTTAGGTTGCTTTGGTACCGGAGAAGATGGCGAGTTTACTCAGTCAGATAGAGATGCCTTGAATATCTTGTATTAAGATAATAAGAGGTAAATTATAAATAGTATAGAGGCAGCAAATTCAATTTGTTGCCTTATATTTTTTTGACATTCTTTTGCTTTTAATTCGAAGCAATGGCCGCACTAGTGCGAGTGTGTCGCTCATGCCGTAAGAGTGTCTCGTCCTAAAAAAAGTTTACATATTTTACATTAATCCTAAAATAGCTTTACAACTTACATCTAATTTCTAGACATTTGTTTTTCACCCCAACTTCTCAATTGTTTAATTAATGGAATCAATTCCTCTCCTGTTGATGTAAGTGAATATTCAACTTTTGGAGGAACTTCTAAATATACCTTTCTTGAAACTAATTCATCAGCTTCTAATTCTCTCAATGTTTGTGTAAGCATTTTAGGTGTAATTCCAATAATTGCTCTTTTTAACTCTCCATACCGCATACAGCTGTCTCTAAGAACCCAAAGTATACGTCCTTTATATTTTCCTCCTATTCTTTTGAAAGCATAATCTACAGGACAATAGGCTATTACATTTTTTTTATTCATTTTTATTTAAATTTAAATAACTGATAATCAGTAATACTATACTTTTAGTATGTAGTGCACTTTATTGTATGTACTTGTCACAAATATATTAAAACCTTTTCTTTATACTAATTTTCTAAGTACATCAATTTTATAGTATGAAAAACATCCAGAATATCTCTCCAGGAATATTTGCAATTATAACACTAGTAGTTATTAGTAGCATAGTACTATTGCCAATTGATACGATTCTTTTAAAAATGTCACTTTCAGATTTTCACTCAGAATACATTGGTTTAGCGATTAAAATGGCATCCATTCTAATCATAAGTTATGGTTTTATAAAAAAAATGAAAATTGAACCTATAACTGGCCTCTCTTCAGCATATGATTGGAAATTTAAGTATTTGAATATGATCCCTGTTTATCTTATTATAATTGGAGTTTCGGGCATTATAGCTACAGATGTAACCGAAATCCATATAGGAAACGTAGTACTCCTACTTTTTGCTTGTTTGACAGTTGGGTTCGCAGAAGAATTTTTATTTAGAGGAGTATTGCAATCCGTATTTTTAAAAAAATATGTCCATAGTAAGAATGGAATTCTTATAAGTATAGTACTCCCAGCTATAGTTTTTGGATTATTTCACCTAATCAATTTGACAAAAAATGATAATGTAAGTGCCGTATTAACTCAAGTTGTATTTGCAACGTTTATTGGATTCTTTTTCGGTGTTTTAGTCTTAAAAACGAATAAAATAATACCCGTAGCATTCACCCACGGGCTCATAAATTTTTTCTTTTCTATTTTGCTGCTACCCGGTATAAAGGATATTGAAAATATCGTGCCTTTAGAAGAAACGGGAAACTCAATTGCTCCTATAATTTTAACATTACCTCTTTTGGTTATTGGTCTTTTTGTAGCCAAAAAGATTAAAAAAGAAACTGTAGTTAAAAAGTTAAACGAAAGTTTTAATTAAGACAATAATAGGTATCCCTGAAATAGCAAAATCTATTAAAAAACAAAGAATTGTTTGTAGCACTCTGGTAAATGACATACATTAACATACACTTGAAGTATAAAGCATGACCTATTATCAACAAGCATCTAATGAGGTTTTGAAAGAGTACATCAGATGTTTTTGGTGGTTAGACAACGATTCATCAAAAAATCTTGATTACACGATTTTACCTGATGGTTTTTTTGATGTTATCGTTCGCTTTGAGAATTACAAATACCAAAGTACTGTACTAACGGGATTATATACAAAAGAGGTTGAAGTAGTAATTCCCCCAAATCATCAACTTTTCGGAATACAATTCAAACTACCAGCTGCGGAATATATATTCTGTGAAAGTATTGCTCCGTTGTTAAACTCCGAAAAAAAAATGCCCAATGCTTTTTGGAATCTAAATTCATTTGACTTTTCAGAAAACTTAGATACGATTGATAGGTTAAGTTTAATAATAAGCCAAAAAATCAATAAAGAAGATAATCCAGACAATCGAAAAATTCGTCTATTCAGCTTATTGAGTCAAACTAGAGGTAATCAAAGCGTGAACTATTTTGCCGATAAAGTATTTTGGTCTCGTAGGCAAATCAACAGATATTTTAATAAAATGTTTGGACTTTCACTAAAAAGTTACTGTAATATCGTACGGTGCTCGGCATCATTCAAAGACATCAAAAAAGGAGATTTATTGTCTAACCAAAATTATTACGACAGATCTCATTTTAATAAAGAAATAAAAAAGTATACCAACCACACTCCAAAAGCCCTGTCAAATAACGAAAACGACCGATTTTTACAAATTTCTATCATCCCCAATAAGTAACTTTGTGATATAACTAACTATAACAAGCTAGGAATGGACAAAGAAGTGGTTGCTTGGAAAAACAAAGGTCGAACAATAGACGTAAACGGTCATCAAGTATTTTACATAAAAGAAGGTAATGGCCCCAACCTTTTAATACTTCACGGGTATCCTTTCAATACCTTCGAGTGGAAATCTGTTTGGGAAAATCTAGTAAAAGAGTACACCGTTTTTACATTTGATTATTTGGGTATGGGATTTTCAGATAAGCCCAATGATCATGACTATAGCTTTCATGAACATTGCGAAATAGTCAATTTTCTAATCGAGTTTTGGGGTATTGAACAAACCCATATCTTGTCACATGATCTAGGAGTTAGTATTGTGCAAGAATTATTAGCTAGGGACTTAGCTTCACAGAACTGCTTTAAAATACAATCGGTGGTATTTATGAACGGTGGTTTGTTTATGGATAGTTACAAACCTAGAATGATACAACGATTGCTTTCACAATCTCCCAAACCTATTGGAAAGTTGTTGAGCAAGCTTCTCACTAAAAAGAAATTGGAAAAATCGATCAAATCAGTTTTTGGCCCCAACACCCAACCCACGAACCTACTCATAAATCAATTCTGGGATATTTTAAATTATAATGACGGCAAGTCAATCGCATATTTGATTGGGAGGCTGGTTTTTGATAAATTAAACCATCAAGAAAGATGGATAAGCGCCATGCAAAACACAAAGATCCCAATGTGTTTTATAAATGGGCCATTCGATCCTAATTCTGGTATTCATATGGCTAATCGATATAAAGAACTGATTCCCGATCCTAAAGTAAAGCTACTGGGGCAAGACATTGGACATTGGCCACAAATTGAGGATCCAAGCGGTGTTTTGTCATATTATCAAGAATTTAGACATGAAATTCATAAAACATCTAATAGCAACGCTCTTGATTAAAAAGGTTTTCTAAAACTTGAGAATGCTCGAAATGAAATACGCCATATAACATGAGTTGTGAGTAATCTAAAATAAATAATAATGATAAAAAAAATAGCAATAACATTTAGTGTAATTCTATATGCAATTGTCGTCCCTTTTCTGGATATCAATGAAACGCATGTTTGGAATCCAGATTGGACGCCTCATGCTCGAATACATGAGGTTTGGCAATTGATTACCAACTCAAGTATTGGAGTAGTATGCTTATGGTTGGTTTGGTATAAAAAAGAAGTTCAATTAAGCACTATATTAAGTCTCATAGTTACGGGAGGTTTTTTATTAGCATTTTTCCTGAAAGATGGATATGGGGGTTCTATGAAATATTTAGATGGAAGTGAAAAGACTATAGTAGGAATTAATATTGGAGTTTTAGGCTTCGGAATAGCGTTCTTATTTTTAATACTATCACACATGTTGACAAAAATAAAAAAGACTACACACAACTAACCTTATACGATATGGTTAGGCGCAAGCTGAAAAATTCCTCAGCTCCGGACTCGTGGCGGTAAAGATGTGACACCTTAAAATAACAGTAATAAAAAATACCAATGAGACTGTCGTTTAAGACAGTCTCTTTACGTACTCTTTTTTATACAAGATAAAAAAAATACACGTCCAGTTTTCGGTTGCAGGCTAGATATGATCATTGGTACTTTGTGTAAAAACAAAGAACAATGAATTTTAAAGACTTACATCATCAAAAAACACCCTTGCTATTAGGAAATGTTTGGGATGTGCCCAGTGCCAAAATAGCCGAGAAATTAGGATTTCAAGCCATAGGAACTTCAAGTGCTGCCATTGCTAGCCTTTTAGGATACAAAGATGGCGAGGAAATGGATTTTTCTGAACTCCTGTATTTTGTAAAACGAATCACAGCAAATACCGATCTTCCACTATCTGTAGATCTGGAATCCGGTTATAGTCGAGATCCAAAGATCATTGCAAAACATATTAAAGAACTTGCAGGTTTGGGTGTGGTAGGAATCAATATAGAAGATAGTATTGTTACCGATAAAAGAGTACTATTAGATGCAACTGAATTTGCCGATACACTCATAGCAGTAAACAACTTGCTGTCAAAAGAAAATATTGATATCTTCTTAAACGTACGTACAGATACGTTTTTACTAAAGCATCCGAATATAGTGGCAGCAACAAAAAAACGAATCGAATTATATGAAAACGCAGGCGCCGATGGAATTTTTACTCCTGGTGCAGAAAATGAATCGGATATCAGAGAAATTGTAACTTGTACACCATTACCAATTAATGTGATGTGTATGCCGAATCTTCCAGATTTTGAAACCTTAGCGAACCTAGGCGTACAACGAATTAGTATGGGTAATTTTCTATTTGACAGGATGTACAGTCAGTTAGAAAGTACCACCAAAGAGGTCGTAAACCAACAGTCATTTCAATCCATTTTTTAAGATGTTGATTACAGAAAACAAAACGATAGAAACATATTATAAAGCGTTGCTAGAACGAAAAGAGAGTTTTGTGGGTATCTTTTTTGTGGGTGTAAAAACGACTTCTGTTTTTTGTATAGCTACTTGCAGAGCCAGAAAACCGAAATTAGAAAATGTAGAATTCTATACCTCGTTTAAAGAAGCATTGGATCATGGATACCGACCTTGCAAAATTTGCAAGCCTACCGAAAACGCGAATGAAGCACCGGAACCCGTAGAAAAAGCGATTACGCTGGTGAAGCAAAACCCAAAGGAGAAAATCACGGATGATCAGTTACGAAAATTAGCCATTAGTCCAGAAGTGGTGAGACGATGGTTTAAGAAAAATTACGGAATGACGTTTCAGGCGTATCAGCGGATGTATCGGATTAACAATGCTTTTCAGGAGTTAAAAAAAGGAAAAAATACGACACATACTGCTTTTGATTCGGGATATGAATCCTTGAGTGGTTTTGGGTATACGTTTAAAAAAGTAATCGGAAAATCTCCTCAAAAAATCACAGATAAGACCCTTATTTTAATTAGTCGATTGACAACGCCTTTGGGCCCTATGTTTGTATGCGCTACAGAAAAGGGAGTATGTTTGTTAGAATTTGTAGACAGGCGCATGCTGGAAACGGAGTTTCAGGATTTGCAAAAGCGATTACAAGCGCAGATCATAGCGGGAGAAAATGAACATATGAAACAAGCTAAAAAAGAAATCACCGAATATTTTGAAGGAAAAAGAAAAACCTTTGAGGTTGCCTTAGAAACACCGGGAACGGATTTTCAGAATGCCGTTTGGCATAGTTTACAAGAAATCAAATACGGACAGGTGACTACCTATCAATCACAAGCAGAAAAAATCAAAAACCCCAAAGCGATTAGAGCAGTAGCTGCTGCGAATGGTTGTAATAGAATTTCGATCATCATTCCGTGTCACAGAGTCATCGGAAAAGATGGAAGTATGACTGGTTATGGTGGTGGTATCGAACGAAAGCAATGGCTGTTAACGCATGAAAAGAATACTATCGGATCTTAATAATCTGTATTTTAGCGTAAAATTTAATCCATGATAAATTTGAAACGTCTTACTTTATTAATTGGTTTACTGGCAATTCAAATTAGTGTTGCGCAGGGCTATGATGAACAATACAAGTTTTCGGTAGGTGATGAGGTGTATT
Organism: Aquimarina rubra; assembly: GCF_042684305.1. Lineage (NCBI taxonomy): Bacteria > Pseudomonadati > Bacteroidota > Flavobacteriia > Flavobacteriales > Flavobacteriaceae > Aquimarina > Aquimarina rubra. The sequence continues at coordinate 66,344 of NZ_JBHULE010000035.1, forward strand.
TATTTGGTGATAATGTGAAATTGAGAGAGGCACCAAATACAGATTCAAAGACTATAGGATTGCTGTCTATAGGTACTAAAGTAACGGTATTAAAAGTTGAAGATGATCAATATGAATATAAGGGGGTTAGTGGGCCTTGGTATCAGGTGTCTTATGCTAATCAAGAAGGATATGTTGTAGGAGGATTACTTTCGTTAACAAAACATAACGGTTCCATAAGTGGAGATAACTATTTTGTATATGGGTTAGAAAAAGATGCAGAGGGATCGGTTTATGTAATGATTCGATCTGTTAAAAATAAAGCTGTAAACAGTGAAAAAAAGTTCCGACTTTTTGGTAATGGTTCGTTTGGGATTATACACTCGACTAATAAAGGGATAGATCAAATACAAGACATCATTATTATTGATAATTATAGTGAAGCTTGTGGAATTGATGGAGGAAAATCTTATGTAGTTTATGATGGTAATCAATTAATTCATATGGCAAATACTTCAGAAATAGGAGATGGAGGGATATATCATTATCAATCCGAATTTATATTTCCGTCAGATCCAGGAGGAGTGCCTGATATGATTATCTACAAGCAGGAAAATGGAGAAATGAAAGATGAAGAAACCGATTGGTATGTGACTACATCCCAACAACGAAATCTTACTTGGGACGGAGAAAAACTACAACCTGAGGATTATAAAAATTGATCTTTAAAAGCACATCCATGAAATGAAAGTAATCGGAATCGAAATAGATAAAAAAAGAGCCATTTGTGTAGTAGTGTCCAAAGATGATCAGGATACCTACACCAATCATACGGGTAAAACCAAATATGTTGAAATCAAGGATGATCAAAATAATCAGGAGATACAGAATTTTCTGAAAGAAATTCACGAACTGTTTGATACCGTGCAACCAGACCAAATAGCAATTATCAGCAGACAAACCAAAGGCAAATTTGCAGCAGCTGCAGTTTCTTTTAAATTAGAAGCATTGATCCAATGTTATCAGAAAACAACAGTAAGTTTTGTCTCCAAACAGACCTTGACAGCCTATTATAAAAAGAATAAGCTTCCGGTAGCGTTTGATAATGCATACCAGGAAAATGCAACTCGACTGGCCGCGTATGTATTGAGATAATTATCTTGATCAATAGGAATTTTTCCTTATGTATTGGAAAAATTCCAAATATCAAATATTTCTTTTAGATTTGTATTTCAAAAGAAATGTAATGTCAGAAAAATTATACGCTGTTATCGATGTTGAAACCACGGGCAAAGGTATCCACGGTAATCGAATTACAGAAATCTGCATTGTATTACTACAAGGAGATACCATCATAGATAAATTTACTTCACTTGTCAATCCAGAATGTAATATTCCACCTTTTATAACCGGTCTTACAGGTATTGATAACGATATGGTGCGCAATGCACCAAGATTTCATGAAATTGCCGAGCGAATTGTAGAAATGACCACAGGAGCTATTTTTGTAGCACACAATGTAAACTTCGATTACAATGTGATTAAGGGCGAATTTAAGAAGTTGGGCTATTCGTTTGTAAGGAAAAAATTATGTACGGTTCGTTTATCCAGAAAGTTGATTCCGGGGATGTTTTCTTATAGTTTAGGAAAACTCTGTTCTTCGCTTAATATACCATTAGAAGATCGGCACAGGGCAGAAGGCGATACGGATGCAACGGTCATTCTTTTTCAGCGAATTCTAAGTTTGGATCCTGAGTTTACTGTGATCAATAAATTTCTAAATGTTCGTTCTAAAGAAGCAACCCTTCCACCACATCTCAAAGCCGAAAATATCGAAACACTACCCGAAGAAACAGGTATTTACCTGTTTAAAGATCAAAAAGGTAAGGTTATATATGCTGGTAAAGCAAAAAATATCAAACAACGCGTGATTAGTCATTTTTATGACAAAAAAAATAAAGAATATGCATTGGGTCAGGAGACTCACGCTATAGACTATGAAGTAACCGGTAATGAATTAGTAGCTTTGTTACTAGAATCAGAGAAAATTCAGAAACATTATCCTAAATTTAATAGAGCGCAAAAGAAACCTGTAGCTCCTTATTGTATTATGTTTTATACAAATAGAAAAGGAGTTGTCCAATTGGCAATAGATAGATCACATTCTATAGATCATTCGGTAGAAATATTCTATAGCAGAGCAGAGGCAGTAGAAAAGCTAGAACAGCTTTGTGAAACGTACCAGTTATGTCCACGATATTGTAGTTTACAGAGTACTACAGAACGCTGTTCTCATTACAAAATTAAAAACTGCAAGGGTATTTGTGTCGGCGAAGAATCTGTTGCCTTATACAATATGCGAGTACAAAAAGCACTGGCTTCTTTGAGAAGAGATCAAAAAAGCTATTTCATTAAAGAAAAAGGCAGAACGTTTAATGAGCAAAGTTTAGTAATGATTCAGGATGGTGTTTATAAAGGATTTGGATACATTCAGGAAGATGAGCAAATTGTAAATGTAGAAGATTTCGATAATTTTTTAAATCTACAGAAACATACGTATCATACCACCAAAATAATTAAAAGCTACTTACGTAAAAACGGGGACAGAAACATCGTTCCAATATAGGTTTTCTTATGATCCTTTTAAAAATTATACAGAATAATAGTATACATCTATAATGTAAATTAGTACTTTGAGAAACTTATTCTTATTTGTATTAATCATTTATTATCTATGAAAAGTATTCTTACTACAGTAATCGTATTCCTGACAATATCTTTATATGGTCAAAAAACCATTGATTTCCCTTCTAAAGATGGACTAACGATAACGGCCGATGTTTATGAGGCGAAAGAGAGTAGTCAATTTATCATTCTTTTTCATCAAGCTGGTTGGAGTCGTGGAGAATACCTGGAGATTGCTCCAAAACTTACAGTGTTGGGGTATCATTGTTTAGCAGTGGACCAACGATCTGGAGGAGCAGTAAATGAGGTTAAAAACAAAACGAAAGCCTTGGCTAAAAAAGAAGGAAAGCAAACAGAATTTGTAGATGCCTTTCAGGATATAGAAGCTGCTGTAGATTATGTAAAAAAGACCTATAAACCTGAAAAAATTATTATTTGGGGAAGTTCTTATTCTTCAGCACTCGTATTAAAATATGCCGGAGATCATCCAGACGATATTAATGCGGTAGTATCATTTTCTCCGGGAGAATACTTTGGGAAGAAGAACTTTATTACTGCCAGTGCTGCTAATATTAAAGTTCCTGTGTTTATTACTTCGGCTAAGAATGAAAAAAAGAGTTGGTCAGGAATCTATGATGCGATTCCATCGGATAAAAAACAATTCTTTCTTCCGGAAACAAAAGGTAATCACGGATCAAGAGTACTTTGGGAAACTTTTTCTGACCATAAAAGCTATTGGAAAGCGGTCAAAGGATTTTTGAACACAATATAATTATCTAATAATAACTTGCTCTCTATGGCTACTGGTATTATTGAAAATATTTATATGAACGAAATGTCAAAATGACGTTCTTATAACGAAAAAATGTCATCATTTTATGTTTAAAATCTAAATGTTAAGATGGTTATAACAGGTACTTAGATTATGGAATAAAATTTGAAATAGTTCTTATGAATTTTTTATGGTTTATTATTTTAAAATTTTAGATTATGAAGAAACAACCTGTCAAAGTTCAACTTGTAGGGAAGAATAATGATAGATATCAAATAAAGTTTCCCTATTTAGAAACTCCGGTAGAGGTAAATGAACAATTATATAGCAAAATGCTATATAGCGACCAATACCAATTTAGAAATACTACGGGAACTGTCAATCGGACACATCCTGGTTAAAGCTCTCATAAAAATAAGGTCAGTAATTCATCATTACTGACCTTATTTTTTAATATCAATTTGGATTTTAGACTTCCTCCATGTACTCTTCTATTGGTGCACAAGTACAAATAAGGTTTCTATCTCCATAAGCATCGTCTACACGCCTTACTGTTGGCCAGAACTTGTTGTCAGCAACATAAGATAAAGGGTATGCAGCTTGCTCTCTGGTATATGGAAAATCCCAGGTATCCGCTGTTAACATAGCCATGGTATGAGGTGCATTCTTCATCACATTATTAGGATTGTCTGCGCTGGCTTCTGCAATTTCCTGACGGATACTGATCATTGCATCACAAAAACGATCCAATTCTGCTTTACTCTCACTCTCTGTTGGTTCTATCATAATAGTTCCGGCAACAGGAAATGAAACTGTTGGTGCGTGAAATCCATAGTCCATCAATCTCTTGGCAATATCTGTTACTTCAATTCCGTGTGTTTTAAATGGGCGGCAATCTATGATCATCTCGTGAGCGGCACGACCACGTTCTCCAGAATATAAAGTACTGTAATGTCCATCTAGTCGCTCTTTGATATAATTAGCATTAAGGATAGCATATTCTGTAGATTCTCTAAGACCTTCTTCGCCTAACATCGTAATGTATCCATATGATATCAAACATGCCAAAGCTGATCCCCAAGGTGCTGCAGAAATAGCAGTAATTGCCTGATCTCCTCCGGTAGTAATCACCGGGTTACCTGGTAAAAATGGCACCAATTGTTTTGCAACACAGATTGGTCCTACTCCTGGTCCTCCACCTCCATGTGGAATCGCAAATGTTTTATGTAGGTTTAGGTGACATACATCTGCGCCAATAGCTCCGGGATGTGTTAATCCTACTTGAGCATTCATATTGGCACCATCCATATATACTTGTCCGCCATTATCGTGGATAATTTTAGTAATCTCCTTGATTGCGGATTCGTATACTCCATGAGTAGAAGGATAGGTTACCATCAAGGCAGAAAGATTGTCTTTATACTTTTCGGCTTTTTCTCTTAAATCTTCTACATCTATATTTCCTTCTTCAGTTGCTTTGGTTACTACTACTTTCATTCCGGCCATCACTGCAGACGCAGGGTTGGTTCCGTGTGCAGAAGAAGGTATCAGACAGATATTTCGGTGATGATCTCCTCTAGATTCGTGATATGCACGAATGACCATCAAACCTGCAAATTCTCCTTGAGCACCTGAGTTAGGTTGTAGAGAAGTTCCTGAAAAACCAGTAATTTCTGTCAGTTGATCTTCTAATTTTTTTAGTACTTCCTGATATCCTTGTGCTTGCTCCACAGGTACCATTGGATGGATATTACCCCATTGTGGATTACTTAACGGAAGCATTTCTGATGCAGCATTCAATTTCATAGTACAAGAACCTAACGGAATCATAGAATGATTTAAAGAAAGGTCCTTACGCTCCAGTTTTTTAATGTAACGCATCAGTTCTGTTTCAGAATGATAGGTATTAAATACTTCGTTGGTTAAGAATTCTGTGTTTCGCTTTACAGCATAAGGAATGTTTACAGATGTATCACTAAAACTTATTTCTGTACCTTCTTTTCCGGCAGCTTGTGCGAAAATAGAAACGATCGTATTTAGATCTGCAATAGTAGTGGCCTCGTTTAAAGAGATTGATACTGTTTCTGCATCCGGATAATAGAAGTTTACTTCTTGTGCTTCAGCAATATCTTTGATAGTTGTTGCATTCGCTTTAATTCGAATAGTATCAAAAAATACTGTATTCAGTTGTTGATAACCTAATTTTTCAATAGCATTGGCTAAAAGATTGGTTGAGGCGTTTACTTTATTCGCGATATATTGTAAACCGTCTTTTCCGTGATATACAGCATACATTCCTGCCATAACAGCAAGTAATACTTGTGCAGTACAGATATTAGAGGTTGCTTTATCACGTTTGATATGTTGCTCTCTTGTTTGTAGTGCCATACGTAAGGCACGGTTTCCATTCATATCCTGGGTAACACCAATGATTCTGCCCGGGATATTTCTTTTATATTCTTCTCTGGTCGCAAAATAAGCTGCGTGCGGCCCCCCGTATCCTAACGGAATTCCAAAACGTTGTGTAGTACCTACGACTACATCAGCATCAAAACTACCTGGAGATTTAAGCGCCACAAGACTAAGAATATCAGCAGCTACTGCTACTTTTATCTCTGACTGATGTGCCTTTTCTACAAATGCTGCGTAGTCAAATACTTGTCCGGATACTCCGGGATACTGTAAAATAGCTCCATAAAAATCCGTTGAAAAATCGAATTTTGCATGATCGCCAACTACTAACTCAATCCCTAAAGGAATTGCTCTGGTTTTTAATAATGAAAGTGTTTGCGGAAGTATTTCTTCAGAAACAAAGAACTTATGAATATTTTCTTTTTTCTGAGTCCTGGATCTTACAGCAAATAACATAGTCATTGCTTCCGCAGCAGCAGTACTTTCATCTAGTAATGAGGCATTCGCTAATTCCATTCCGGTAAGATCACAAACCATGGTTTGATAATTTAGCAATGCTTCTAATCTACCTTGAGCAATTTCTGCCTGATATGGTGTGTACGCTGTATACCAACCCGGATTTTCTAGGATGTTACGTTGTATTACTGCCGGTAAACTTGCTTCGTGATAGCCTAAACCTATAAAGGTTTTAAATACCTTATTCTTAGCAGCTAATTTTTGTATATGAGCAGAATACTCTAGCTCGCTCATAGCCTCGTCAAGTTTTAGCGGGGCTTTTAGTAAAATATCATCAGGGATAGTTTCGTGGATGAGTTGATCCATAGAATCAGCCTTGATCGTATTCAACATAGTAGTAAGGTCCTTTTCTGAAGGACCAATATGACGCAGTTTAAATGAGTCAGTTTTCATAGCAAAAAACAGTTGAGATTGAAAGCGCAAAAGTACATATTTAATCCCTAAAATTTTCACAATAAATTAACCTAACACTATCAAGTTTTTAACCAACTTAGGCTGTTATTAACAGATCCCCCTAATTTTGAAGTGTGAAAACCCTAAAAAGTATATTTAGTTTTTATATAAACAGTAGTATTCACGTTGCATTAGCGATTGCTGCTTTAGTAAAACTAACTTTTTTAAAATTCGAAATTTTGGGAGGTAATACCTACATATATTTCAGTTTTGTTGGAGCCATTGTGGCATATAACTTTGTGAAGTATGCAAATATTTCGAAATTATACCACCGACGATTGACTAAATCCATGACCGGGATCAAAATAATTACAAGTGTTTGCGCTTTGTTATTTGCATATTTTGGGTATCAAGTATCACTAGATACCTGGATTTACGTGTTTCCGTTTATTCTACTAACAATCCTGTACGCTGCGCCTGTTTTTCCAAATAAAAAGAACCTGCGAAGTGTTTCAGGGATTAAAATTTTTATCATAGGAGCTACTTGGGCGGGAGTTACGGCTTTTATACCTATTATATATGCGGAAGGAAGTTTTGGCATTGATATGATTATCGAAATCATTCAACGTTTTATTTTTATTGTGGTAATTATGTTACCATTTGAGATAAGAGATCTACAATATGATGGAAAAGAACTAGAGACGATTCCTCAGAAAATAGGTATTACTAGAACTAAGGTTTTTGGAAGTATTTTGCTGGTGATCTTTTTGTTACTAACCGCCTTTAAGGATGATCTCTATTCTACCGAAATCATAAGCACCGTTGCTATTACTATTATTAGCTTATTGTTTTTGTGGGGAACTGATAAAAAACAATCGGAATACTTTTGCTCCTTTTGGGTCGAAAGTATTCCAATTATGTGGTTGTTTATATTGATTTTGATGCAAAGCCTACTTGGCTAATTCCTTTTGTAATTGCTCCTTCATTTCTTCTTTTCTAGCAACTTCAATCACTTGAAGATTTGATTTTTTTATGGTTTTGGTGAGCTTGGTATTTCTTTTAGAATACACTCTGGTTACCTTGCAATACAGCAATCTTATGTTCAATTTGATGATTTCCATCAAGGAAGCTTCACCATATTGATTTTTATCACAGATCAATTTTGCCTGCTCGCAGGAAACTAATAAACTATTACTTGTTTTCATTACAATTTTAAAAAATTATTAGGGGCTTTTTTTTAGTTTTTAATCTTGTTCAGACATTTTTTTCTTTAATTGTTCTTTCATTGCATCCTTAGCCGATTGATTAATGCTTACCACCTTAGGATCTTTGAATAGTTTCGTTAGTTTTATGTTCTTAGACGTGTATTTTCTACAAGCCTTACAATAAATTAAATGAATATTTAATTTTACTTTTTCCCAAAAGGAAGATTCGTTGTATTGACTTTTATCGCAGATGTGATTAGCATTTTCACAACTTACAAATATTTTGTTTCCTGTACTCATGTGTATTTAAAACCAGTTTTTTTCCAGGCATTCTGCCATCGCGGTACGTGCACGATGGATGATTACCCATAGGTTAGACGCAGTAATATCGAATTCATTACAGATTGCTTCTGTATCGAATCCTTGTATCGTTTTCATAGAGAAAATACGAGCTTGCTTTTCTGGTAATTTACCAATACAATTATGAATGGCAACTCCTAGTTCTGTATTTTCAATCTCACCTTCGGCGTTCTTGTCGAAGGGATCTGCTACTCTTTCTTCCAGCCAATCTCCTTCAGTCTCACCATCATTGGTGTAATTAATGCGCACTTCTGCTTTACCCTTGTTACTATTTATTTTTCTGTAATGATCAATGATTTTCCTTTTTAGGATTGATATAAGCCAGGTGCGCTCACTAGCTTCTCCTTTAAAGTTCTTCATGGATTTAAGACCAGCAAAAAAGGTCTCTTGCACTAAATCTTGTGCAATTTCTCTGTCGTCAACTCTAACTATGGTATAATTAAATAAGTAGTCACTGTATTTATCTATCCACGTATTAGGGTCTATCGTGTGTGTAGGCATAGTTTATTAGCTCTTTTCCTCAAAAATAGGATAAAAAGTTGAATCTCAAATAGGTTTAAACCATTGAATTGTAGAAGAATTTGTTAAAGAGATCTTACAAAATACCGGTAATTGGGTATTTTTTGGATATGAATATGACTTTATGTTTGTGTAAATCATTTTTTAAAAATAAAGTCATGAGAAAAATTACATTGCTTATCGCAATTCAACTGCTATTGGTATCCGCAATGCAAGCGCAAGAAGTTGAAAAAAACTTTGTTCCATATTATATGAAAGATGGAAATGTAACATTATTTGAGCGTAAAGGAGCAAAAATTGAAGCCAAAGCTATTGGTTTTGGGTATGGTGGAGTAAATCAATACTTAACGGTTTTTAATAGTAAATATTCCAATGTTAGGTTTAAACCTAATCAGTTACCAAAATTTATTATATCGCTGGATGAAGGAATCGATCCGTTTGATATCGTTGTGATTTCTAAAGCTGATGTGGTTAAGAAAAGGAAAAAATACAGACGCTTCATACAAAAAGGAAATTCTATGGGAGGAGGAAGTAAAGATATCAGTCAACACCTTATTATTCCGGAACTTAAAAAAATAGAAGGGAATCTTTATGAGATAATTATGCCTTCTTTACTGCCTGGTGAATACGCTTTCCAGCCGATCTATAAAGGTGTAGAAGCAAATAATATTATGGGTACATCGGGAGAAGTGCGTATTTATTGTTTTGGGATTGATGAGTAAGGTGGCATAAAAATCTGGGAAGATTTTAATTGGGAGTTGTTTGCCTGGAAAGTTTATTTGATAGGTTACTCACTGAATGAGCTAGATACTATTAATGAGAAATGACGTTCATAAATAGGGCTCCGCCGGAATTGCCCACGAAGGTAAGTTCAGAAAGTTGATAATACTACTTTTCAGGTAAACTCTTGATTATACTATGTTGTTTCCTCGGTTTTCATTTTTATAAATTGGTTTCTTGTAGAAAGGAATTGAGTTAAATGGTCCTTTAAAAACAATCGGTCAAAAAATCTTCCTAAAAAACCATAAGGAGTTTTGTATTCCAAAAGATCAATCATTTCCGTTCCGTTTTTTGTTTCTTTAAAAACGTGTTGATGTTTAAAACTCTTAAAATGACCACGAACCATTTCGTCTATAAAGTAGGTCGGAAATCTTAAGGATGTTATTTTGCTTTGATGTTTTAAGGTAATACCAAAATGTTTTCCTCTCCAAGTGACAGTTTCATATAGATTAATCAAACCAGAAGTTTTTCCGGCAATAGCTTTCTCTTTTGTATGCGTTGCAGAATCCATATGAAGATCAATGCTTCTGGCAGCATTAAAAACAATTTCTATGGGTGCTTCAATATTCGTGATCAATTGAATTTTAGTCATGAGTCCTATGTTAAGTTGGTGATAGCGTTGGTAAGGTTGGGATACCGAAATTGAAATCCGTGATCCTGAAGCTTTTTTGGAATAACATTTCTGCTTTTTAAAATCAATTCGGTTTCGGTTTTAATCAGTATAGCGCCAATTTCCAACAATGGTTTGGGGAGAGGTATACCAAATGGAATTTTTTTAACAGTTCGCAAGGTTTTCATCAAGTTGTTATTATCACTTGGCTTAGGAGCAACAATATTAACAGAACCTTCGATTACTGGATTTTCAATAATAAATTCCAGACTTCTGGCAAAATCTGTTTCGTGAATCCAACTAAATTTTTGGTTTCCTTTTCCTTGTTTTCCGCCAAAACCTATTTTTACTAAATTGAGTATGGGTTGTAATGCACCACCGTTTTTTCCTAAAACTATAGAAGTTCGTAACGCTACTTTTCTTGTTGTTGGTGTCGGTTGAGAAAAGAAAGTGTTTTCCCAATTAGTAGCTACGTTTACAGAAAAACCAGTTCCGATCTCACCATCGATTTCATCCATTTCTTTATCCAAAGAATGTCTATAGATAGTAGCTGTAGATGAGTTGAGCCAAACTTTAGGAGGTTTTTTACATGTAAGAATAGCTTTGCCTAAAATCGCCGTGGAATCTATTCTGGAAGAAAGAATAAGATCTTTGTTCTTTTGATGATATCGGCAATCAACAGATTTTCCTGTCATGTTGATAAGAACATCTGCACCCTCAAGCTCTTGTTTCCATACTCCAAGAGTTTTAGCATCCCAATGCACATATTTGATGTTTTCGATGGATTTATTTTTTCCACGAGTAAAGATCACAATAGTTTCTGCTTTATTTTTAAAGTACTCGACCAAAACGTTTCCTAAGAAACCTGTTCCTGCTGCTATAATTAGTTTTTTCATATTCTTTAAAATTAAAATAATAATATGGGTAACCACAGGATTCTGTATGTTATCCAGGTAATGGTTAAATAAGATGGTAATGCTAGTTTTTTTACTCTTCTTGCGTGCTCTATAATCATTGCTAAAACCACTAGTAGGAATAAAAGAATTCGGGTCTCTATTGATATTGGTTCTTTTTGAAACAAAAATATCAACGGAATTAAGGCTAACGAACCTAACAGAGAAACCGTAATCATATGAGATAAATAGGTGTGAATCTTTCTCTTTATAAAAATGAGTATGATACTTCCCTGCCACAAAAGTTGACCGGAACACATGATCATTTCCTTAGTTAGATTATCATTCGGAATCAATTCCGGAATTGCTTTTGCATAATAAAACAATACGACTGTCGATATTACGGTAGCGATGATGATGTACATCCATTGATATGTTCTGAAACCGATATTCATTACCTATTTTTCTGCTGTTATGATATAATAGCCAAAGCTTTTCATATGCAAACCTGATAGTAGCGCAAACAGAGATCCTTTTAGGTTTTTCCAACTTTGGGGTTTTAGCGTTTCTTTCTTGAATAGCTTTTTAAAAATAAAACCGGTTATCGCAAAGGGCACATGCAATACAGAAGGTGCTACTCTAAAAGAAATATCTTCTACGATTATGTTTTTGAAACCAACTTCCTTTAAAGATTTTTTAACTCGCTGTATACTGCCCAATCCTTCCAGACTCCATCCTTTGCAAAGTTGATCATAACAGTAATGACTTCCCGGACATAATTGCTCTTCATCTTTTTTTAGAAAAGCATCCGCGATGACAAATTTTGCTCCTGGTTTTAGGATTCTATAGGCTTCACCCAATGCTTCTTTACTATGACCAGAATGACATAAACTTTCAATTGCGTATGCACTATCAAAACTGCCGTCGGCAAAAGAAGTGTTACAATAGTTTTCTTCCAGAATCAACCCGTTCATATTGTGAAATCTTTTATTGCCTTCCTGAACCTGAAAACGAGAAAGTGTAACCCCGATAACACTAAGACGTGGATATTTGCGTAAACCATATCTCATCGTACCACCAATTCCACAACCTAAATCTGCAATCAGTCCATTCTTTTTGTTGAAATGTAATCGATTAAACACTTGATTGTTCATTTCGTTAAGCATGGTATCTCTTTTAAAAAGCGTTGTTTTAAAAGGAATATAATACCCAAAATGCATATTGAAATCCTTGCTCCAGAATTCATAGTCTTCTGTAGCTTCATCATAGAGTTCGATAAGATTTTCTCTATTAGATTTTTGAAATCTGATTTTATGTAAGAGTGGGAGTGTAGTATTCATAACTGGATGCTTTTATTGATGATTAAAAAACATAATATATTTATTGAACCTGTGGTCCTTTTGGTCTTATGGTTTGAGTAACAACTGGCGGTCTTTGTTTAGATTTTTTTCTTCCTCTAAAAAATAGATACATGTTAAGGAATAGCATTAACCCTAAATACATTGAAAATCCACCAATTTTAAAGCTTAATATTTCTATTAAATTTTGATAGGTATCATTAAAGTGATAGTTATCAATCTTTAGGATTAATAATGCCCAACCAATATTTAGTAAGTAAAAACCTACTTCGAATAGACGATTTGTTGCGATTGCAATGTCATCTTTGCCTTTAAAAATATCGATCATAAAAGTTTTTCCATTCTTGAAAAGCGTTTTAGACACAAAATAGGTAAGTGCAATTGCTATGGGTAAGTAGATAATATATCCTATAAAAATTTTAGAAGTTTCCATAAAGTTTGTATTTATAATTATTTAATGTTTTTAATAAATTTTGTAATCCAGAACAGATTGAAATAATGTAAAATTGCCAGTATACAGATTATAATTGCTGTATGTTTAGATAGGCTTTCGACCATTTGCGAAATGGAATTGATTGTCGTCCATCCGGATAATGTTATTACTGTGTATCCGATATTGATGAGATAATATCCTATCAAGAGCATATTGTTTATTCGTAAACAGAAATCTTTGTCATTAGGAACAAGGTGCGTCACAAATACATTTCCATTTTGATAACAAATCAATCCTACTTTTATAATGATATAGACAGTTATCAATATGTATATACTATATGTAATCAAGTTTAAGTTCATGAGTACTTTTTTTGATTTGGTAAGTGACGTAAACAAAATATGCGGCGATAGACATTGGTATAATGCACAGATATAATATGCTAGGATCCATAACCATTGAATTTGTATTGAATGTTTCTGCGATTCCTAATAACCAAAAAACTCCATATAGAGCGACTATACTAAAATAGATAATTAGGTATTTTCTAATTCTATATGTGTGTTGTTTCCATTTTGAAAAAATAATTATTGCAATAATTACCTGAATGAAGCCTAAGAGAATCTGAGATAATAACCCCAAAATTACAGTCATATAAAGTAATAAGGTTATGATAAAACTCCATTTGTTGATGTTGTGTATTGTTTTCATAATTCTAATAATTTAAAAGTTTCAATAATTTTTGAAACATAATTTGAAAAAGAAAAGGAATTTCTTCCTTGTATCTTATAATTATGTTTGTAGGTTTTATTTGATTAGTTTCATCAAGGTTTTTGTAATCCAATTAGACTCTTGATTCACCACTTTATTCATCATCGTATCCGCACTATCCGCTAATTCATATAAAGCCTTAGTCTGTTTGATCAATTCTTCTGTTTTTTTTGTCCCATCGTCTTCGATCCCAGATACTTCTCGTAATACTTTAATAACAGGTTTAATTTCTCTTCGGCTTCGTTCTTTGGCTACTTGCCTGGCAAGCTCCTGTACATCTTTTTCAGAAACAAAATACTCTTTTCGTTCTCCTGGTTTACTTTCCTTAAAAACAATCCCCCAATCCATTAGCTGACGAAGGTTCATACTAGTATTTCCTCTGGAGATCTGTAATTCTTCCATAATATCCTCCATTGAAAGTGGCTCTGGTGAGATCCATAACAATGCATGAATCTGTGCCATGGCTTTGTTAATGCCCCATAAGGTTCCTAGCGCTCCCCAAGTGGATATAAATTTATCTTTTGCTTCTGTGTAATTCATAGAACAAATATACAATAAATTTAAAACTTTCAAAAATTATTGAAAGTTTAATTTGTTAATTATGTTAAAACCATAAACTAACAGATGTTAGTACAGTTATTTTTTTACGGATTCACCGCTTTGGTAATAGTTTGATTTTGTGTAAGTTAAAGGTCTAACACAAATTCATTAAAAATGAAAAAATTCAACTTAATTATTTTAACAGTAGTACTGTGCTTATTCTTAAATAATGGCTACGCACAACAACCATCAGACATGTTTTATGCTACGATGGAAACAAAAGATGCTTTTGCACTTCAAAAAAATCACCCGGAGGACATCAAAATTATCGAATCCAATAACGGCTATAGTGCCGTGATGTTAAGTGATGAAGCTGCCCATGAATTACACGATAAAGTTTTAGTTCACGGTCCTGGTTTTATTTATCAAAGTTCTAAGAAAAAAGCATTGTCTTCTATACAGCAAAGAAGACTATCTCAAAAGCTTGCAGGAGGATTTTCTATCACTCAGGATCAATTAGTCCTTCAAAGTTTAGACTTGGTAAACAATCTTAATATTGCAAATCAAATTCAGGAATTAGAAAATTACGGTACTCGTTATCACACAAAGAGTAGTGCGACACAGGCGGTTTTAGACCTCAAAACAAAATGGGAGAACCTTGCAGGCAGTAGAAGTGATGTGTCGGTACGCATTGTCAATCACACAAGCACAAACATGCCTTCCTTGGTGATGACGATCACAGGAACCGAAAAACCAGATGAGTTTGTAATCATTGGCGGACACATAGATTCTACTTCGGGCGGGACTAATAATGATGCACCCGGAGCCGATGATAACGCATCAGGGATCGCAACCATTACCGAGGCAGCGAGAGTGCTGTTTGATATGAATTTTCAACCAAAAAGAACAATGGAGTTTATGGCTTTTGCGGCAGAAGAAGTTGGACTCAGAGGATCCAGAGAAATAGCAGAAGACTATCGTAACAGAAACGTAAATGTAATTAGTTATATGCAACTGGATATGACTAATTATAAAGGATCAACTAACGATGTGTATGTTTCTACGGATTCATATAATGACGATACTTTAAATGACTTTTTAATAGAGTTAATGAATTATTATAACGCATCGGGACCACACGCACTTACGTATGGAACTTCCAGATGTAACTATGGATGTTCTGATCATTATAGCTGGGCACAAGAAGGATATAATGTTGCATTTCCTTTTGAAGCAACTTTTAACCAAAGTAACCCTAATATCCATACCACACGAGATACTTTTGATAGATCTCCGACACCAAATGCAACACACGCAGCCAAATTTTGTAAACTGGCTCTTGAGTATTTGATAGAAATAGGTAATGGAGTAAATGATGGGGGAGGAGATGCCTGTGCGGATACCGTTTTTAATTATCCGTATCAAGAAGGATTCGAAGGTTCATTAAATGGTTGGTTGCAAGATGTAGATGATGATATGGATTGGCTAAAAGATGCTAATGGTACTCCATCTAATGGTACAGGACCGGGTAGTGCTGCAGAAGGTTCTTATTATATGTATGTAGAAGCTTCAGGAAATGGTTCTGGATATCCGAATAAAAGAGCAAACTTATTTTCACCTTGCCTACAATTAGATGGTTTGTCTTCTGCTATGTTAAGTTTTCAATATCATATGCAAGGCGATAATGTAGGAAGTTTTACCGTAGAGGTAACAGAAGATAGAGTAAATTATGCTAACGTATTCAGCAGGTCAGGATCTCAGGGAAGTAATTGGAATACAGCCAATATAGACCTTTCTTCATATATAGGAACAACAGTATGGTTGAGATTTAGAGCCGTTACAGGAAGTAGCTGGCAAGGTGATATTGCTATTGATAATATTGAGGTTAAAGAATCTACAGTAGATCCGGATCCAGATCCAGATCCGTGCGTAGCATTGAACTTTAATGATTTTACAATCTCAGGGTTTTCTAATCAGGATTCTGCAGGCGATTACTCCGTAGTGAGTGCGGGAGCCGGATTATCCATGCAAAATAATACCTGGAAATATATTTCTTTAAATTATAATGTAACTGCATCTACAGTGTTAGCATTTGATTTTAGTAGTTCTTCTCAAGGAGAGATTCACGGAGTTGGCTTCGAAAATGATAATAGTTTAACATCCAGCAGATATTTTAAGGTTCATGGTACGCAAAACTATGGAGTAACTAACTATGATAATTATGCTGGTGGCACTGCGACCTATGTAATTCCTGTTGGAGATTTTTACACAGGTGCGATGGACCGATTGGTGTTTATAAATGATAATGATGCAGGAAATGGTAATAATTCTATTATTTCTAACGTAAAAATCTATGAGGGCTCTTGTGTAAGATCCTCAACAACGGTTGTAGATTTTGGAACACAAACTCCAATATTAGGTAATGAGGATGAGTTGGATTCGTCTATCATAACCATTGCTCCTAATCCTACGAAGGATAGTTTTGTCTTAAATGTGAGTGGAACAAACAGTAAAAGTATGTCAGCAACTGTATTTACTATTTTAGGAAAAAAGGCAGCCAGCATTCAATTAAATCCAGGAGTGAATACTATTTCTGCCAGTAATCTATCGTTGGGATCAGGAATATACTTGATTAGGATAGAAAGTGGAGGAGAAAAATTAGCCGTGCGAAAACTAGTAATTCAATAATCCCAAAATAAATCGAAATATTGACTTAAAACCGTAATCTAAAAAGGTGCTTCAGTTTTGAAGCACCTTTTTTTCTGTTATTTATAGAAAGTTAGTTACTTAATCAATCCAGCGCGCTTTAATAAAGCCTCTGGTTTTGGTTCCTGACCTCTAAAACGTTTGTATAATGTCATAGGATTTTCTGTTCCTCCTTGAGATAGTACATTGTCTTTAAACTTAGTAGCTACTTCTTTATTAAAGATTCCATTTTCTTTAAAATACTCAAAAGCATCTGCATCTAATACTTCTGCCCATTTATAAGAATAGTATCCGGCAGAATAGCCTCCTTGAAAAATATGAGAAAAAGAAGTACTCATACAATTTTCTGCCACATCGGGATAAAGAGAAGTTCCTTCAAAAGCTTTTTTCTCGTGTGTTTTTACATCTTTTATGTCACTAGGATCCTTTGCGTGCCAAGACATATCCAGTAATCCGAAACTTAACTGACGCATCGTGGCCATTCCTTCCATAAAAGTGGATGATTCTTTTATCTTTTGCACGAGTTCCATCGGAATCACTTCACCGGTTTCATAATGTTTGGCGAACAGTTCCAATGCTTCTTTTTCATAACACCAATTTTCCAATACCTGACTTGGCAGTTCTACAAAATCCCAATATACACTGGTTCCTGATAATCCAGGATAGGTAGTATCGGCTAACATACCGTGTAGCGCGTGCCCGAACTCGTGAAATAAGGTGGTTACTTCGTTAAAAGTTAAAAGCGAAGGCTTACTGGGTGTAGGTTTAGTGAAGTTACATACAATAGAGATATGTGGTCTGATATTTTTGTCACCCTTTCTCATCTGGGGTTTATATGATGTCATCCAAGCACCGTTTCGTTTTCCCGGTCTTGGATGAAAATCAGCATAAAAAACGGAAATAAAATTACCCTGAGAATCCGTAACATTGTACGTTTTTACCTCTTCGTGATATTTGTCTACTTGATCTGTTTCTTCAAACTGTAATCCAAATAAGTTAGTTGCGACCTGAAAAACCCCATCAATAACATTCTCTAGTTTAAAATAGGGTTTCAATTTTTCATCATCCAGATCAAAAAGTTTTTGCTTTAATTTTTCTGAATAGTACGCTCCATCCCATTTTTGCAGTTGATCGATTCCGTCTAATTCTTTGGCAAAGTTTTCTAATTGGTTAAATTCTCTTTCTGCAGCAGGTTTTGCTTTTTCCAGAATTTCATTCAGAAAGGAAAATACTTTTTCAGGAGTTTCTGCCATACGTTCCTCTAGTACGTAATTAGCGTGAGAGGCATAGCCTAAAACTTTAGAACGCTCATGACGTAGCTTAGCAATTTTAAGGACAATATCTTGATTGTCCAGTTCATTGTTATGAAAGCCTTTGGATCCAAAAGCTAGTGATAATTTTTTACGTAATTCTCTATTATCTGCATAAGTCATAAAAGGGATATAACTAGGATAGTCTAAGGTAATCATCCATCCCTTTTTTCCTTTAGATTCAGCAAGTGCTTTGGCAGCTTCTTTAGCTCCATCAGGCAGACCAGCAAGATCAGCTTCATCCGTTAGTAGCATTTCGAACTTGTTGGTTTCCGCTAAAACATTTTCTCCAAATTTTAGACTTAATTGCGCAAGTTCTTTATCGATTTCTCTTAGTTCTTCCTTTTTGTCATCTGGAAGGTTTGCTCCATTTCTGGAAAATGATTTGTATCTTTTTTCTAATAAAGTAGATTGTTCTGGAGAAAGATTTAATTCATCTTTTTCAAGATATACAGCTTCGATTCTTTTAAACAGATCCGTGTTTAAAGCAATGTCATTTCTAAATTCAGAAAGTAATGGAGATGCTTCCTGCGCAATCTTCTGGATTTCTTCGTTGGTTTCTGCACTATTCAGATTAAAAAAGATACTGGTTACTCTATCGAGCAATTCTCCACTATATTCTAGTTTTTCAATAGTATTTGAAAAAGAAGGTTTTTCTGTATTCGTTACAATTGCATCTACTTCTTGTTTCGCAATCGTAATTGCGTTTTTGATTGCCGGTAAAAAGTGCTCCGATTGTATTTGGGAAAAAGGAGCAAGGTCAAATAATTCTAATAATGGGTTTTTCATTAGTTAATGATATTTTCTTTATATATTATATGTTCGCTTGTCGAAAAAGTGTGCTTTTTGTCGATGAACGCTGTTTTTGTAATATTCTATTTTGATGAAACCACAAATGATGCGCATACCTTTGTCTAGGTTTATTAGTAATGATCTAAACAAAGAACCTAATTACAATATTGCTGTAGGGGTATGGCAACAAGAAGTAATCTTTGCATAGGTCAAATATATTGAAAGAGCTACAATTATTGTAGCTCTTTTCTTTTCTATTTGATTAAAAACTTATTGTTTTAATTGAGAAATACACAAAATGTATGTTTTTCTATCGGAATAAAATGAAATAAAAACAATTTTACCGCTATTTATCGGTAAAAAACGTGTTTTGTCGAAAATGTTAATAAGTTTTGACAGATAATTATTGCGTAATTAAAGTAAGGGATTACCTTTGTGTCAGGTTTTAAGAGTATGGTCTTACGATGAATTTTTTGTGTAATATATTTAAGTTGGTTAATAAATATTGTTATATTCTATTGTAAGACCTGATATTGGAAAGAGTCGCTGAGGAGCGACTCTTTTTTTTATAGGGTAATTTCAGTGTTTATTTTTTTATCTGTTTAGCCCCTTCGATCACTTTTTGTTTTAGCCCTTCTTTATAGATGAGAATTTTATCCAATACACATTTGTCTGATGCTCCAATAATCTGGGCAGCAAGGATTCCGGCATTCAACGCACCATCCAGTGCTACGGTTGCCACGGGAACACCGCCCGGCATTTGTAATATAGAAAGAACAGAATCCCAACCATCAATAGAGTTTCTTGATTTAACAGGAACTCCTATAACCGGCAAAGGAGATAAAGAAGCCACCATTCCGGGAAGATGTGCAGCTCCACCTGCGCCGGCAATGACTACTGATATTCCTCTGGTATGAGCATTTTTTCCATAATCAAATAGTTTTTCCGGGGTACGATGTGCGGATACAATATCAACTTCAACTTCTATATCAAAGCCTTTTAGTACTTCAATTGCTTTTTCCATAACGGGCATATCGCTTGTACTACCCATGATAATTCCTACTTTACTCATTTGTGTGCTATTTCTTATTGTTAAAAGCTAGTTTTATATTTTGATCCTAGATATTGTAATACTTTATTTCCGTTAGTTATTAACCGGTAACTACTTTGATAGTCTTCTTCACTTTTTCGGCAATTTTTCTTGCTTCAGCGATATCTTCATTGACAATAGTTACGTGTCCCATTTTTCTAAAAGGGCGGGTTTGTTTTTTTCCATAGATGTGCGGGGTCACACCTTTCAGTTTCATAATGGTTTCGATATTTTCATAAACGACATTTCCTGTATGTCCTTCGGCTCCTACAAGATTCACCATAATTCCGGCCACTTTACTCTCAGTTGCACCAAGAGGTAGATCTAATATGGCTCTTATATGTTGTTCGAATTGATTCGTATAACTAGCTTCAATACTATAATGGCCACTGTTATGAGGTCTTGGAGCAACTTCATTTACCAGAATATCATCATCTTTTGTTTGAAACATCTCTACTGCTAATATACCTACGTGAGAGAAGGCTTCTGATACTTTTTGAGCGATCTTTCTTGCCTTTTCTGCAATCTTTTTGTCAATTCTAGCTGGACAAATTACATATTCTACCTGGTTAGCTTCCGGATGAAATTCCATTTCTACTACAGGATATGTTTTGATATCGTTTTGGGGGTTTCGAACTACGATTACTGCGAGTTCATTTTTGAAATCGACTAAGGTTTCTGCGATACATTCTGTATCCGGAAGTTTCGCAATATCTGCTCCGGTTCGTATAATAGCAACTCCTTTTCCATCATATCCACCTTGTGTACTTTTCCAAACAAAAGGTAATTTGACTTTACCACTGGTAATACCTTCTGCCAGATGCGCTTTATTAGAAAACTGCATAAAATCTGCGGTAGGTATTCCTTGTTCTTTATAAAAAAGCTTTTGTCTTCCTTTATTCTGAATCTTTTCTAACGTTTTGGAATCAGGATATACTTTTTTCCCTTCACGTTCGAGTCTTGCCAATGCCTTTACATTAACACTTTCGATTTCGAAAGTAAGTACATCTACTTTTTTACCAAAGTTGTATACGGTTTCATAATCCATAAGATCACCTTGCTGAAAGTGATCGCAGGCTATTCTACAGGGAGCATCGGGATTGGGATCTAGAACATAGGTTTGGATATCATATTTTCGGGTTTCGTAGAGCATCATTTTACCTAATTGACCACCACCCAGAATACCTAACTTAAAGTCTGACGAAAAATAGTTTGTCATTTTTTGGAGTATCTAATTTACCTTAGGCAACAAAAATAAATTTTTAATAAGTAAAAACCGCAATATTAGCGAGTAAATGCAGTTGATATCTATCTTAAATCTTGTTTGTAATCACTATCTTTGCCGCTTTAAAAACGAAATGGATACTGTGATAATCTCATTATAGAATGATTACATTACATGATTTAGAGTTTGTACCCTTTATTGCTGAAGAGAAAATTAACAAAGCAATAGACAAATTATCTGATAAACTTAACGAAGATTTATCAGATAAAAAACCTCTTTTTATAGGAGTGTTAAACGGTGCTTTTATGTTTGTATCTGAAGTGTTGAAGCGATTTAATCATGACTGCGAAGTGAGTTTTGTAAAGTTAGCTTCTTATGATGGTATTGAGACAACTTCCAGTGTTCAGGAGCTTATAGGATTAAAAGAAGATATTGCCGGAAGAACAGTAGTCATTTTAGAAGATATTGTAGACACCGGAAATACGATTGTAGAATTGACAAAAATGTTTAGAGATAAAGGATGCAAAGAAGTTAAAATTGCAGCGTTATTTTTTAAACCAGAAGCATATACCAAAGAAATAATCATAGATTATATTGGGGTTAAGATCCCAAATAGATTTATTGTAGGGTACGGACTGGACTATGATGGTTTAGGTCGAAATCTTACAGATGTTTACCAATTAAAACAAAACAACATGACAAATTTAGTGTTATTCGGACCTCCGGGAGCGGGAAAAGGAACACAAGCAGAAGTTTTAAAAGAAAAATACGATCTGGTGCATATTTCTACAGGAGATGTGTTTAGATATAATATAAAAAATGCTACCGAACTAGGGACATTAGCAAAATCCTATATCGATAAGGGTCAATTGGTACCAGATGAGGTCACAATTGATATGTTAAATGCCGAAGTAGATAAAAATCCGGAAGCTAAAGGATTTATTTTTGATGGTTTCCCTAGGACTGAAGCACAGGCTGAATCCTTAGGAGAATTGTTGTCTTCTAAAGGATCAGAAGTAAGCGCTATGGTCGCATTAGAAGTAGATGATGAAGTACTGGTACAACGTTTATTAGAAAGAGGGAAAACATCCGGACGTCCGGATGATGCGGATGAAGGTGTAATTCGTAATCGTATCAAAGTATATTATGATGAAACTGCTATTCTTAAAAATTACTATCAAAAACAGGATAAGTATTTTGGAGTTGATGGAGTAGGAGGTATCAGTGAGATCACGGAACGTCTTAGCAGTGTGATAGATAATTTGTAAATTTAAATCAATGGTCAAGAAATTAATATTTGTTCTGGTAACAGTTAGTTTTTTGGCTTGTACAAAAAAGTATCGTGAAATTCCGATTGAAGAACTTTCAGATGATCTAAAAAATAGCGCCGAAGGTGCTGCTAATCTTATTCTAAATTTTTGTGATAACCCAGAAGATCTTGAAAAATTTAGACTTCGTGCATCTGTAAAAGCATACCTTCATTTGAATACAGGAAAACAGTTTTTGGTTTGTTATATATATGAAAATGAAGTTTCTGAAATAGCATTAGGTAGATTATATAAAGTAAATCAGTTAAAAGCGAAAGTTAAAAGATTTAAATATAAGTTAGATATCGTTAGCGATACTTATGAATTGATGGAATTACATGTTGATCTCAATTCAAAAAAAGCCGTAGCGGATTATAAAATATTTGGTAAGCCAAAAGGTGAAACTGAATGGATTTCTATTATTGATGAATTGAATTTGGAGGTAATGAAAGCAATGAATAAGAAATAAATTTAGGATTTTGTTTTTTGAATGACGAGTATACAGAAATAGTATAGAGAATTATGACTGAAGGGAATTTTGTAGATTATGTAAAATTACATGTTACTTCCGGAAATGGAGGTAAGGGATCTGTGCATTTACATAGAGAAAAATATATTACCAAAGGAGGTCCGGATGGTGGTGACGGTGGTCGAGGAGGTCACGTAATTATTAGAGCTAATCCAAATATGTGGACCTTGTACCACCTTAAGTTTAAGCGTCATTTTAGGGCTGAACACGGAGGTCACGGAAGTAAGAACAGGAGTAGTGGTGCCGATGGAGGCGATGTGTATGTTGATGTCCCTCTAGGAACCGTGATTCGAGATACAGAAACTCAGAATATTCTTCATGAATTGACAGAAGAAGGACAGGAAATTATTATCGCCGAAGGAGGAATGGGAGGTCGTGGAAACTGGCATTTCAAAAATTCTGTGAATCAAACACCGCGATATGCACAACCTGGTGTAGAAGGGCAGCAATATGATATCACTTTAGAATTAAAAATATTAGCAGATGTAGGATTAGTAGGTTTCCCAAATGCAGGAAAATCCACTTTATTGTCTGTTATTACTTCTGCGAAACCAAAAATCGCGGATTATGAGTTTACAACACTAAAGCCTAATTTAGGAATTGTAGAGTACAGAGATTTTCAGACGTTCGTCATGGCCGATATTCCCGGAATTATTGAGGGAGCTGCAGAAGGAAAAGGTATTGGTCATCGTTTTCTAAGACATATAGAACGTAACTCTACGTTGCTATTTTTAGTTCCTGCTGATGCTCCTGATATTAAGGAACAGTATGAAATCTTATTAGATGAATTACGTAGGTATAATCCGGATTTGTTAGACAAAGAACGACTTATCGCGATTTCTAAATGTGATATGTTAGATGATGAGCTAAAAGCAGAGCTTAAAACGGAGTTGGATACACAATTAAATATACCATATTTGTTTGTTTCTTCGGTGGCTCAGCAAGGTTTACAAGAGCTCAAGGATAAGCTTTGGCAAATGCTAAATAATTAGATTAATAAAATCATTGTGTTCTTATTGATTTTTTTAGCACTTTACTTTAGCACTAGCTTTACAGTAACATCAGAGATTTCCATTTTTAAAAAGTATACTCCTTTTGGATGTCCGGTAAGATCAACAGTTTTGTTATTGCCATTGATTATTTCTTTCCCAGAAATGTCATAAACAATCCAACTTGTCTTTTTTGGAAGGTTATAGAATCCTGAGCTGGGATTAGGAAAAATTTTGATATTGTATATGTCATTATGCTCTTCTACCGATAATGGATTCGTGTAAAAATCCCACTCGTTAATTCTTTGCTCAGAAACTCTAAACTCATCAAACCAAACATAGTAATCTTTATCTTTTGGAGCGTAATCATCTACATTAGACCCACCCAGAAAAGTAGAAATCAATATATGATTGATAGTTATGTTTTCTCTATTTTCTGACGGATTTCTGTAGTAATTAAAATAATCAGATCCGACAAAATCATAATTGACCCCGTCTACCCATCCTTCAAAAAGCCCATCACTACCGTTTGGAGTGCTTTCCAGTACATAATGTAGTTCAATATTATGCCATCCTTGCGCTCTAAGATAATTCTCATATTCAAAAGAGCAAATGTTAGAACCATCTACTACGCGATCTCCCCAAAATCGAAGTTCATTTTCATCCCCGTTAGCAGCGTCATCGGCTGGCTCTTGTTCTCCAGGCAATTCCATATAGAATTGAATGGCTCCACCTTTTCTGAACATGATCCGACCTTTCCATCGATTGCGGTCTCTCTCTCCATTAGGAGTATTAGGATCAGATCCACCAAGACTTGGTAGTTTACCACCACATAAACTAAAGTCGAAATCGTCACTAAACTTTATCCAATACGATAGATATAAATCTGAAGATTCGTAGTAGTTATCTTTAAAGGTATTCATTAAAGGTATCCTGGTATCAATACCAGAACTATTAGTTTTAAGCAATCCTTTAGGATATTTTACCTTTAAGGAAACTCCACCAGGGTCTATACTATTTTCATAATCTATAGAAGCTCTATCCTGGGTATCATCTTTTTGGCCATTTACAGTTTGTCCGTCATAAAATCCAATTCCGTTAGAAGTAGGAAAATCTTTTTTAAGCTCATCTTCTGTATAGGTGTCACCAACTCTTATATGATCAAAGCTAATATGGTATTCATCATTTTCTAAAAATGGATCTGGAGCAAGAACAATATTTCTCTGTGATGTGGATTTTATAGTTTCGTATGTTAACGCACCAATCCTTAATTGAGTACTATTATCGCCGGTTGTTAAATCGAAAATTCCATTTTCATCTGTTTTGGTATAATTGGTCACATTATTTGCATCACAGACCAATGCATTTTCGATTGGGTTTCCTGATTGATTTTTAACGGTTCCGGAAATCTGTGCTTTTGCAGTCGTTACGGTTATCAATAAAAGCAGAGAACAAAGTAAGTGATTTTTCATGTGGTTAAGAGTTTGTAACATAATAGTCTAATTACCCAAAAGGATTTTTTTAGTACTATTATTTTGAGTGTCTTTAGCGTTTGGTTAGGGATCAAATTTAGATGTAAAACAAACTCTTTGTCAATTTAGTATAAAGATTCTACGAAAATCTACTTAAAATTTGCAAGGTGTTAGGTTAATAGACTTGAGAACGAAAGTACTTTTAAAAAAAATGATGCAATATTCGGTAATTGATTTTAACTCTTACATATGCACAGTAACAAAATGTAATGGTATATCAACCTTTAACCGAGTACCCTTCTTTTAATATTCCATCTGCTGCTTCTGGATGTTTTTTTAGATAAGCTGCCACAAAAGGACATAGTGGTATCATTTTATATCCTTTTTCCTGAATGTAGTTAAGTGTTTTTTTTACAATCGTGCTTCCCAATCCTTTTCCTTCCATAGTAACTGGAACTTCAGTATGGGTAAGGTATACGGAATTGTCGTTGGTAAGTATGTATTCGATAAATATGATTTCATTTTCAACGTGAAGTTCGAATCTCTTTTTAGGACGATCTGTATTATTTATCAATTCCAGTTGTGACCAGTCATTCTTTTCCATAATCAGTTTTTAAAGTTATATTTCAAAATTATGATATAAATAACTGCTAATCACTTAACGAATGGTTAAAAGGGATATTAAGAAAAAGCAAGGTGTCTATAATTTATAATTCTGAAAATAGACAAATAAAAATCTAATTGATAGGTTGATACAAACCTATTTATTTTTTCTTTTCAGAATTAAGAAATGATCATCCATTACATTTCCAGTTATGATGAGGTCTTTAAAAGGAGCTGCTACCGTGGACCCCGACATTATTGTTCCATCATTTGTATATACTTGCTCTATATCATAATCATTTTTCCCTCGATACGTAACCTTAATAATTTCTGAAGGAGAAGTTTCTTTTTTTCCTTTAGCGTAAGATCCAAAATGTAAAAGATTAGGATGCGCTCCTATCCAAAGATTTCCTTGTGTATCGATTTCAATATTATCTACACCTGTATCACAATCTATATCTTCTATAAAATCTAAAGAACCATCGGAATTTGCGGAATATACTTTGACTAAAAAACTTCTGGGAGATGCTACAAATAATAAATTCCGTTTAGGATCATAATTAATTCCATTTGCGTAAGCAATTCCGTCTGCCACTTCCGTATAATTTTTCCCGTCATAATACAATACATTAGATATAGAAAGTCCCAGATATTCTTCTAATACTTTACCAAATCCTTTTGGATATCCGTGATCATTAGTAACATAAAAACGATGTTCATCAATAAGTACAATGTCATTTGGGCTAACAAGTAAAGAATGTTTCAGTGTTTTATGGTGAATCAGATTTTTATCCTGCAAGGAAAAAACTTCAATCGAATGTCCTTGAGGAGTGTGGTTAATCGCCATCACTTTATAGAGGCTATCTTTTTTGATCATCGAAATTCCGTGAGGAGCAAATGATTGATTAAATGAATCTGTTAGATGAACAAGATCAAAATTCTCATTTTTCAAATCCATCAAATATAATCCTCCTTTCTCTTCTTTGACAGGTGGATAGATTTCTCTTTTTGTGGAAGAGATTAAAGCAAAATTATCGGTGGCACTTATGGTGATATCCTCAGCACCGGGGATTGGTATTTTCTTAGCAATTATTCCTTCAAATTTATTTTCAACAGTCCTAAAATAACCGGTAGACACCAAAGTGTGAATAATAAAAGCAACGATTACTACTAAAAGAACCCACGCAATTCTTTTTATAATACGTTTCATAAATAGACTTTCTTATTATTTCTTAGTATTGCTTGGGATTGGTGGAGGCCCGTCTGGGACGATTGCTTCATATACTTCATCTCCTTTACGCTCTTTATATTCGGCTTTTACTTTTTCTAAGGCTTCCGGATTTTCATACAGATCCGTCATTGTCATTGCCATCGCTTTAGAGGCGTATAACATTCCTTTATGACCGATACTCATTCCGCCACAGGCTACTACAGCCCAGGAATGCCAGGGCGTATCTTTTGGTGCTGTGGTAACACCTAGATTAATATTGGGTACATTCCAACTCACATCTCCTACATCTGTAGATCCACCGCCTGGATGTTCTTTGGTCTCTTCCAAGGGATTGATAGCGCTATCCATACCTACTTGTTCTTTTTTGGTGACTTCCTGGATTTTTTTACCAAATGCAATTTCCTCATCGGTATAGGTAATGGGACCAAGAAGTTCTAGGTTGTTTTGCATCAGTTTCCCTCCTTCACGGTTTACCAATACTTCATAAATACCTGAAATTAATGAGATTTTGTAATCTACATTGGCCATAATAGCTGCTCCTTCTGCCATTTTCTGTACCCGCTCATAAACAGGCATCATACCGGATCTTTTTGTGTCACGTACTCGCATCCATAATCGTGAGTAATCAGGAACTACATTCACTACCTGTCCGCCATCCTGAATATGATAATGCATGCGAACGGTTGGTTTTACATGCTCACGATAATAATTGATTCCGGTGGTGTATAATTCTAAGGCATCAGAGGCACTTCTGCCATTCCAAGGATCTGCAGATGCGTGTGCGGCTTGTCCGAAGAACTCCACCTTAAAATCTACTAGCGCCAATGAACTTTGTACATCTGCTTTTGTGGATGCTGATGGATGCCAGCTAATATTAGCATCTACATCATTCCACAATCCTTCTCTCACCATCCAAATTTTACCAAAATATTTTTCTTCACTTGGAGTGCCAAAAAACTTTATGGTTCCTTTGATTTTACCACTTTCAATCAATTCTTTTACTGCAATCGCGGCTCCTAAACTTCCTGCCCCAAAAAGATTATGTCCGCAGCCGTGTCCTCCTGCGCCTTCATTAAGTGGAGATTTGGTAGGTTGAGCTTTTTGAGAGATTCCTGGTAATGCGTCAAATTCTCCTAAAACACTGATCACTGGTTTTCCTGATCCGTAGGTTGCTACAAAAGCTGTTGGCATTCCCGCCACTCCACGCGCTACAGTAAACCCTTGCTTCTCTGCATAATCTGCTAATAGTTTTGAAGATTGGTTTTCTTCGAAAGCGGTTTCTGCTAATGCCCAGATTTGATCACTGATATCGATGAGTGCTTTTTGATGTTTTTCTATGGATTTTATAATCGCTTGTTTGTTATCGGATAATTTTTTTTGACCATAGATTGGAATGATCAACATAGAACAAAGCAGTAAGCATATAAAGTTATTTGATTTCATAATAGCCCGGTTTTTTTTGAGTTTGATTACGATGATTACGTTAAAAATAATGTTTTTTATGTTGACACTAACATTTTACAGCATTCTTCTAAAAAATTAAATTTCTAGAAAAGTAGTTCTGCTAATGATCACTTTTACGGTACAACCGCATGCGTATGAAAACGATTACTAAATCAATTCTTACGAATACTCATTTGTTAACATTTCTTAACGTTAATTACAATAGTTTTAACCTGTGGTCAAGTAATACATTGATTATAAAAATGTTATCAAAACAGAGAATAATTAATAAAACCAATATTAAAAATGAAGAGTAAAACCCCATTTAACTTTTTAGTGTTTATCATCATTATCACCTTTGTGTCTTGTCAGGATTTGGTTGTGAAGAAAGAATCTAAATCTTTAGATAACGATAAGCTCATTGCTCAAGCTGATATCCCTACAAATGTTTCTACTATAAATGAGTTAATATCATATGATATAGCGTTTACAGAGTTAAATAAAATCGTTCAATCTTCAGAATACGCTGAAAAGTTTAGTGGTCAAAAATCATATACTGTATTTGCTCCTTTAAATGGCGCATTTAAGAAATTATCGAAAGATACCATTGAGAAATTGATGTCCTCAGAAAATAAAGATGATATGACGGCAATTATGAACTGTCATATAATTCCGGGAACTATCAATGAGCAAGATATTATCAAAGCTATTAACGAAGGAGGAGGAAGTGTAAAACTAAGAACTTTGGGCGGCACTAGATTAATAGCGAGTAGAAAAAGGGGTAAAATCTATTTAATCGACAAGAATGGTAATTCTGGTCGTTTGATGACAACAGATATTGAAGCGACTAACGGAATGATCCATACACTGGAAACCGTAATGTTACCTAGAAAATAAGAAAACATAATTTAATGTGTTTGTTTAAAACCGGAAAACCTCACAATAGATAGAGTTGTGAGGTTTTTTTTATGTTCAATGGATGTTGACATATTCATAATTTCGGCTACAAAGTTACCCTAAATACGTTCAATAAATTCTTTAATCAACTGTTTTCTTTTTTCTTGACTTTTTTGGTCATAACCATTCGATTTTTCGACTTCTTCGGTGATCCATAAAAGATCATTTCTTTCCATAATATGAGAAATCCTAACCATTAAAAAACTAGCATACCAAATACTTTCTTCAGTATTCTTCAGAGATTTTATTAATAAGTCGGCAACTTCGGTATCCTTTGGTTTAGCCACCAGATCCACCAATCCTAGATCCGAATATTCTATTTCCGGATCGCTAAACAAAACTTTTCTTAATGTTGTTTTTTGGATATCAGATAGCTCATATTTTTTGATAAATGTTTCTTTATCACGATCATAAAAAGACATAAAATCACTTTCAGGTGACAGTTCATAAGTACCTTCCCATCTTGTTTCCTGATGACTGGCACATCTTATTAACCAATCCAGAGTTTTAGTAAGTTTTTCTTCTTTATTTCTGATTTTCTGTATTGCTTGCATCTCCTGTATTCTGCTTTTGTACAATTTAATGCCTTTTTGTTCTAGAGTTTTAGAACCATAAGACAGTGCATGCGTGCTAAATCCTTCATTCTTTTTATTTTTATCTAGAAAAGCTAGCACCGTTGTACCTTTTTGATAATTTGCTGGAGCAGGACATATCATTCCGGGATAGTAGTATACATAAATAGTATCAGTTTTTATTTTTCCTTGCAGTACTTCCCTAATTTCGAGCACAGCTCTCGAATTGCTCCAGGTTTGCTCATTGTCTACATCTACGGTTTTTATGACATTGGCAATTACAATGTACTTAGATTCTTCGATTAATTTTCGAAGAGGTCGTGGTGTAATAGGATAGTTAGTTGCCAGAATATTTTGGATGCATCCGATATATACAATCAAGAGAAGTAACACTTTTGTTTTCATAGTAATGTCTTTTTGCAGAAATACAGATTTACCAGAGATAAGTCACAAATATTATTCCGACTTAAGTATCAGACCATCTCTCATGTTTTTCTTGTTAGTTTTATATACTATAAAATTCTGAAAACATGAAGGACTATACCATCTAGAATTAGGGAACACTTAGTTTAAATGAGGTAACAGGATTCTAATTTTTTGTAGTTCTATTGTTTTGACCTAACAATAACGAACTCTATAGATACTAAGGCAACTATGATAAAAATTTCTATGATAAAGTAGAGTAGTCCTATAACCGTTAAACTATTATAAAAATGATACATATACGCTATAGTAATAAGGCAATAGGTAAGATTAGCAAAAGCTATAATTTTAAGTAAAATTTGCCATTTAGCAGGATTTAGTAAATAGCAAGAGAAGGAATAAATTGCATAGATCATCGCGATCATAGATAAAAAACAAAGGGCTGTTTTGGGCATCCCTATATACTCCTGAAAGGTGGTTAGTACTACAGCCAGAAAAAATATAGTGAGCAGTGCACCCAATCCGTCAATAAGAAAAAGTTGTTTGGGATTCTTTTGTAAGGTCTGGATCAGTAACTGGATTTTCGTAATCACAAGAATCTTTTTTGTTTTTTAACGTAATTTCTGTCTAATAGATGTACGTTTATTAAAAGTAATTATGCTTCTGTCACCTCGAGCGGAGTCGAGAGGTCACTCAACTTAATTTGACTGGACCAGTAAGTTGAGCGCTTTTTTCAGGAAACGTTTTTAATATAATTAATATTTTACTTTTTATGCATCCGTAATAACCCAAAATCAAATGGAGTCCAGAGACAAGCTTTTAGCTCACTTTGCTTAAAAGCTGTATTTACCCAGGTATTACAAGTGTTTAGACAATTGTAACTTCCGTTAGCCTCATAAAAATTATCTGTAGAACCATAACTAATTTCAGGAATGACCGTTTTATGATGATGAGTGTCAGTTTTGAATGATTCGTTGATATAAGTTTGTAGTTTTTTAAACTGAACTGCTGTTATTTCTATTTCTACCCAATGATCCCGAATGTTGGTATGTCTAGTCACGTGCATTAAACTAGGAGTATTGAGCAATGCTGCCTGAAACCTATTCATATTCGTAAAAGCTAATGAAGTAGCTGCTTTGGTATAATAGGTTTTATCTCCCCAACCAAAGGATAAGAATTGTGTTTTTTTTGTATGTTTTAGTCCATCTAATAGCGAAGCATCCATATCCGTTTTGGGGATTATAATTTCCAGATGAATACCGTTGGTAGCTAGATACACACTTTTGTTTTTTTCGACATTACTGGTTTTTGGAGTTACCGGAATATAAGAACAAAGTAAGGCGACGGTAAAATACGTAGCGGGAATTAGGAGTATAACTCCCAAGTATTTTAATATTCTTTTTATGAATCGCATATTGCTAGTTACGAAAAATCCAGAAGTTCTTCTTTGGTCAGATCTTTCTTTTTTACTTTATTAACATAAAGCAGATATACTGATGCAAATGTCGTGTTTGCAATATGTTCATTCTGATTATAGGTCTTACTCATTAGCTCGTATTTGGAAATAAAAGATACTTAATTTTGATGGAAGGCTATATTGGATTTGCTATCACTTTTTTTAACGTTAATTATATAGGTAGCTACAATATCACCATTGACTTTTAAGTGAGTATCATAAATTCCTCTATTTTTAAAGGTATGTTTAAAAGATATGATGTTATCCACTTTTTTGGTATTGTCAATCTTTAATGTTTTTTCTTCACTACCAACATAGTGTACCAATGCAATATTTTTATTCAAAACATTGTTGGCAGATTTAAAGCTAAATGTAATTTCGTCATTCTTATTAATCGAAATATCCATGTTTTTGGGATGGATAGGAGTGATATTGTTTTCAAAAGTTTCTCCATAAACCAACGGAGCCTCTACAAACCCGGTAGCTGTTACCTGCGCATTAAGCAACCACTTTTGTTCTAAAGGGAAGTGGTTCTTTCCAAATAAAAACGGATCTGTTAAGAAATAACCATCGTTATAAGCGGTTACAAAAGAATTATATTCATTGAGATAGCCACTTGACCAGGTGGCATCACATAAGTACCATTTGTTGTTCAATTGTATGGCATTCCAGGAATGATTAGCCATTTCCAGTTCCTTGATATTCGAAGCTACAGATCTTCCGTATCCATCAACAATTTCACATGGGATGTTTGCCAGATAGCATAATTCTTTAATCAAGTAAGCATAACCGGTACACATGGTTTTTTTGCGTTTTAGCAACTTTTTAAAAACCGTTTTCTTGTACTCTTGATTCCATCTCATAAACGAAATGGAATCGTATTGTAACTTTTTTCGTTTCTTATTTACTTTCGTAAACTGTGTATTGTCACCTTTGATATTTTGACAAACCCATATATAGATAGCTCTAAACTTTTCTACATCAGTAGATAAAGTGCTTGTGAGTTGATGCGCTAATACAGGGAGGTTCTCTAAAGAAGCTCCTCTATGTAATTGGGCAACTTTATCCGCTCTGGTAAAGTCTGTAGATGCAAAATCAGATACTTGAGCATACAGGCAATTGGTAAAAAGAGCAAACAAAAAAATGTACAGGCTGGTTCTCATAGCAATGCTGGCTGATTAGTTTTTCTTAGAACTATATACTTTCTTCACTGCTACTTTTCCCATTAGGATACAACCAGATTCTTTTAGGTTTACCTTTAATGCGATATCATTGGCAGAATTTTTATCTTCGATAACTACTTTTTTAGAAGTAAAACCGATATAGCTAAATACTAAAACATCGCCCTTTTTTAGTTGTACCGGAAACTCAAAATTACCATCAAAATCAGTGGAGGTTCCTGTGGTAGTGCCTTCTAAAACTATATTGGCACCAGGTAACGGAATTCCGTTTTCTGAAACGATACCTTTTACCGTAATGTCATTTTCATTAATGACTTTCTGAAATTTTGAAGGGTTGTTGTTTGTAGTTGTTGTTTGATTTTTAATGTTCTGTGCTTGCGTTTTGGTAAAAGAGAACAATGTAATACATGCAAATGCCAAACCAGTCAAAAGACTAATGTTCTTTCTTTTTGAATCGGTATTTGTATATGTTGTTAATTGATTGCTATTAAACCTCCCGCAGGTGTTTTTTGTCGAATGTGTTTCAAAGTAATGAATGATTTCTGTAGTGTCCATTCTGGAGAAATCAATTACTTCTTTTGTACAAGAATTGCAAAATCCACCTTTTTCTGTTGGAGAGAAGTTAGTAAAATTCTCAGTACATGGTGTTTTGACATTTAAGCTAAATTGTTTTTTCATAGTAGTATGTTTTTAGTTTATACTTCAAACCTACGTGTACAATACTTTTTATGAAACGTAGAATTAGGGAACACTTCTTTTAGATATGTAAAGTGTTCTTTTTGGTTAGGGAGGAAATATGGAAGAAAAGATAGGTGCTAGTAAAATGATACTGGCTTCTTTCTAAAAACTGGTGATAATGCCAATTTTAATGCATTAGTAAACTGCGCTTTTTATCTATTGATTTTTTCTATTTTTGATAGACGCAATAAAATTGATTAAGAAAATCAATAATGAGAAAAGGCAGAACAATAGAATTAGTAAATAATTAGAATAAAAAGCATTTTTTAATAAAAAAAGCATCAATATTAATGACAATTGTATTGTGGAGTATATATAATTAGTCTCGGTTTTCATTAATGCTAAAATCCCATAACCGATTAATAGAATTAGCCAAATTATTGGGTATGCAATGAATATCCAGTAATTTGTATCCCACTGCCAGCCAAGAGTCCTATTATAACTGGTTGGAATTCCTCCAAAATAAATAACTATCATTAAAATAATAACGACAAGTAAAAACATTCTTTTTTGTAATAAATCCTTGAATGTCATTTTTTAGATGTTTTTCTACAATTAAAACAAGTAAAATGAATTTTAGATATATGTCTACACAAGGTTTTTATCTAGTTTCTTAATATTTGCTAACAGTCAGATGTTGCATAATAAATTTAGTAGAAATGGACAAAACCCTTTGTTATGCTTTTGTTACTCTTTAACCAGCCATTGTTCAAAATATAGTTTTTCAATCAATTTTCTATCAGAAGTTTTAACAATTTCTTTAAGAGAATTTTCCTTCGATAAATCAATTTGGTACCATATCAGTTCATCTTCATTATCAAAATCTAAATCAGAATCAACATCCCTAGTCGTTCTAAAAATTATTTTATCAGTATTTGGTATTATTTGATAGGTTTCTAAATCTTCATTTAGTGGAGAAAGTCTAGTTAGCTCACTTCCGTCAATATTCGAAACAAATAGGTGAATAGGGTCTTCGAAATTGAATCTCTTATCTTTGTTGTAGTCTGTATCCCCAATTCTGTATAAAATTCGGTCTTTTAAAATTGGACCTGAATTTTTAATATTACATCTGAAATCTGAAATTCGAACTTTAGAATTTGTTAATAGGCTTGTTTCACCATTAATGTTGTTGTAGAATAGGATATTCCAATACCGAGGATAATCTTCAGCCTCATATTCAGAACTGCTGTATCTTTTTCTATTATAACTTTTTTGAGTAGTTATTGGGAATAGCACCTGACTAGTACTATCTATAAAAGTCAAGTCATCATAAACAAAATTATACTCATTTAAAATTGAATCTATTTGGATTTGAGTAAGATCTTTTTCTTCAACAATACCTATTCTAGGGTTAGATTGATTACATGAAGATACTATTAATGTAAGAGCAATAAAATTTATTAGTTTTTTCATAATACAACATAAAATTTAATATATGTGTCGAAGCGAGGTAAAATGTTACCTTAATTTTTTAGTTTGTTTGATTGCATATATAGTTTTATACAATCTTATTGTTTCAAATACTTTTTTATTTCTATTTCAAACTCAGGTTTGCTAGGTCTTAAATCAGTATTACTCAAAATTTCACCAGTTGGAGAAATTATTACATATTTTGGAATTCCCATTAATATCATTTCTTTATTTTCCATTGTGTGTTTAGAGTAAAGTAAAGAGAAAAAAGGTTGATGCTCTTGCATTCCGAACCAATAATGTTTTTCATTCCATTTTTTTTCCTGCACATAATTTTTCCAATCCAAAAAATCTTCATCAACCGAAATAGAGATAAATTCGGCATTTGAGTTTTTGTATTTATTAGCTATGTCTTTAAATAATGGAGCTTCCTTTAGGCAAGGAACACACCATGTAGCCCAGAAATCAATTATCAATAATTTACCTTTGAAGGACTCAATTTCAACTATTGAGTTGTCAACAGTTTTTATTTTGGCATTTGGACTTTTATTTCCCTCTGAAACGGCAGTCATTCGCTCCTTTTTGGTAAGAGAAGAAATGTTTGTTTGTTCAGCTTGTGTCTTTTTTGTTTTGGTACAGCTAAAAGTTAAAATCAAAAAAAGAATTAGATAAGTTTTTTGCATTTCGTTTACATGTTTGCTAATGGTCTCGTGTAAGTACAGTAAGTCCGCATAGGGATTATTTCCGTTTTAGCATTGTTAGCGGCTCCTGTTTTACTTCAGTCACGGTTTAAATTTTTCAAATGTATTACCATTGAATTTATATGCTCCGTTTTGGTGGGTACCAAGCCATAGTTCGCCATCGTTGTCTTTGTAAATGCTGAATAGCGTAATGTCTTTTGAATTGTCTTTAACTACATATTGAGTAATTTTTATTCCATCATATTTCCAAACGCCGTTGCGATAGGTTACAAACCACAAATTATTGTTGTTGTCTCTTACTGTTGATAAATACTCGTCCAAATCGCTATCTTTTTTCCCATCTAAACCGCGTATGCTTTCGTGTCTTGTGTAAAATTTAGTGCTTTGTAAGGTTGTACTATCATAAACACTATAACGATATTCGGTATTGAACCAAAAGTCTCCATTTTTGTCTTCGGTAATGGAACGCACTCCATTTGCACCTTCATTGCGAAACTCTGTCACGTCTTCTTCTGTAATCCAAGCAAAAGATTTTCCATCGAATCGGCAAACTCCAACAGGGTTTGTGCCAAACCAAATATTTCCTTTCTTGTCCTTATAGATGCTGTAGATTTCAAAAGGATTGGAGAGGTTTGTTGGTTTAGGTAGTTTCAATTCATATAAAGTAATACCGTCATACCGATATACTTTCTCATTTTGATAAGAATGTTTAAACCACAGATCTGTGGATTCAAGTTTCCAATCATTACTGGGGATTGCTGACAATGTTGTAAATGTATTTCCGTCAAACTTAGATATCGTGGAATTTGGGTGACAACTGGTGAAGTATAGGTTGCCAGATTTATCTTCTTTTATTTCATCGATTCTATTGTTTGGTAAACCATGCTTGGTGGTAAAATTAATCAATGTATTTCCGTCAAATCTATACACCCCTTTTTTCCAACTGCCAAACCAATAAATATTCTTTTTGTCCTGATAAGTAACCATTATACTGCTATCAAGTTCTCTTACGGTGTCACCCTTTACCAATCGTTCTTTAAACTGGTCGGTGTTTTCTTCCTTATTAGAGGTCTGACCATTACAAGATGTCAATAAAACCAAAGCGCTAAAAAACGTAAATATGTTTAGTTTTATGGTCATCTGATTGAATTCTGTATTTTCGTCATATCGTTAAAATTAACCTGTTTTGTAATAGTCTATTTTGGGTTGATATAAGTTGATTTAGTAAGCACAGATTTTAATAATTACGGGTATAGATTGTTGGCAACTTTCTATTCTGTTAATTTATTAATTTTAGCGTTGCCTCCATATTTTCTAATAATTGAGTCTCTTTAATAACAATGTCGGTCATCGAAATCGACAGATAGGTTGCTATTCGTCGATAGGATTTCTCATTCTGCTCAAAGTCCATAGTAATCAATCCAGATAATAGTAGATTTGAAAACTCTTCATACGCTCTTTGTTTTGTGTAAATATTATTGATTGCTTGAGACTTTTCGATTTTCAATTTATTAAAAAGCCCCGTTTGTATCGCTGTTTGATAAACACTATTGTCAAATGATAACGTATTGACTCCTTTAAAAAAGGTGGGTTTAAAGTTATTCAATTTTTTTTGACTGAGATAAAAACGCGAACTATCTCTTACCGTTTTATGGTAGTCAATAACTTGTTCTATTTTATTCATATTTGATTGAATTTCGGATGTTAGGTTTTCTATGAGTGAATTAAATTTTTTAGTTTCTTTCTTGTTTTCGGACCAATTTGAAATGGCGAAACCAAGGAAAACACCAATAGTAACTGAAATTATTTGAATTAATAAATCACTAGTTTTATTTTTCATATTTTTTAAGCTTGTTGAAGACGTATTTATATCGATCTTATTGCGTTGGTTGAACACCTATTCAATAAATAAAAGTTAGATAAAAAAACCGAAAAGAATTTTGTAAGTAGACTTGTACCAGCAATTAATTTGATATGGTTTTACCATTTTGTTTTTCATAATAATCTATTATGACTCAATGATTAAATAAGTTGTTTGTATATTCAACAGAACAAATTATTATCAAAATTCTGGATCGTCTAACGGAAAATCAAAATAGCCGTTTGTTACTTCAAAATTTTCAGGAGTTCCATTGGTTGGCTCTGAATTATAGGGAAATGAGAAAGTTCCTTTTATCCGTTTGTTTACTAAATCAAAATCATCAATTTTCATTATTCCACCATTATCATTAGCAGAATAAAGCACATTTGAGCCATCACTAATAGTTATAGTTACACTATTAGATCCATCAATATTTACATTTCTTCCTGCTATTAAATCATATGTTCCAACATTCCAGTTTTGTTCTTCAATAAACAATTCAATAGTTACATTATTGTTATTAATGGTTTGATTTCCTTCAAGCCTTAAAAATTTTCCAGGTTGTCCAATTAAAGTATAAACTTCGGTTGCAGATTGTAAACTAGGATAACCAAAAGGTTTCATATTATCATAACTTACACCGTTAATCTCTGCGGTCATAAAGGTTGTTGTTTGATTATCAGGTGTATCTGTGTTGTCTGAATCACAGGATAATACAATAAAGGAAAATAAAATTAATGTAAAATGGAGAAGTAATTTTTTTGAATTCATAATTTTGTTTTTATCTGTTTATTTTCAATTAGTGGTAACGCCAAATATATGAATCGGAGCAAGGCAAGTATACCTGAGCTAATCGACTTATTTGCGCATTTTTATTTCCTGTTTAATTTATAAAAATCTCATTAAAGTGTGAATGAAAATTTATCAGACTTATAACGATTTAAACCTTTCGCCACTTCTATGCTAATTTCGTAGTTACCAGGTATTAGGATATTGTTGTCATAACGTAAATATATTTGATTTGCCCAATGAAAACCCGGAATAGCATTCCCTATAAGTTCTCTGAGAAATTGGAATCTATCTTGTACACATGTTACACCTAAAGTAGGTCCACTAACTTCATATATATTCGCTAGGGTATATTCACTCTGTATTGTGCTATCATTTGTATTAGTAATTTGTATAATTACTTCATCAGGAATATTAATTTCAGTGTCATTACCATTTAGAACTCTTCCCCAAAAGTCTCCTTTAAAAACAATAAAGTTATCCTCATTGTTTGTGTTTGCACAACCAGTAGCAGGAATAACAAACTCTTCAAAATTTGGAACAAGATTGAAGAAGCTAAACCCTTTATAAGTAACGTCCTCATATGTTTTTTGCGAACTTTCTATAATTTCTTGATAATATTCGCCGCTAAAAAGTCCAACGGTAAATTCTTTTGCAGATTCATAACTAGAAGCATTCATATTAAAAAATTGTTGTAATAATGTATTGTCGACAATTTCTAATTCTAAATTTTGATTGTCTATTATCGTAATTTTTTCAACAGCAATACTATCTGTTCCTACTTTTATATACGCACTTAGTTCGGCAGCAGCATCAAAATCGGAATTTGAAAAATTATTAAATACAGTATATATTTGATTTACCTCTTTAACAAATCCGCTAAGATCATTGCTATTTTGAAACCCTTTCGTTATGAAAGTTCGTTCTGTTGAGTCGAAAGAAACTTCATTGTTCGTTACTCGCGCAAATACTCTATATCGAGCACCACGTTCTAAATTAGAAATATTTCCTGGCGAAATTTCAATGAAATCTTGTTCTTCATTTTTTTTTAAAAAGACTTTTTCAGTCAAATCCGTTGTCGTTCCTGAAGCAGAGTATTCAAGAGTTATGTTTACCGACTCGGTACTTATATTAGATATCCTAATTTGTAAGTTTGAGATTTCTAATGGTATTACAGTATTCTCTGTGTCATCTGAAGAACTACAAGATAATAGAGAAACAAAAGATAGTAAAAATATTAATTTTTTCATGTCAGTATTTTTGGGTAAGTCTTTTATTTTTTTGAATTTTTAGTTACTCATAAAGGTTTTTTGTGTGGTTATTTACGTGGTTAAATAACTAATTTAGCAAAAATGAAACGAACCAGAGGAAATTTTGCAGGAATATTCTTAAGTTGGCAGTGACAAAGCAATTAATTATACACTTTGCTGTAGGAAGTTATTATTTCTTTTTCTATACAGTGAAATATATATTTTCTTTCAGGGAAATTGACATTTCCACGAATAAAATATTTTCGTTTCTCATAAAAATCAATAACTCTTTTGTTTTGGCTGTATGTATCTAATCTTATCGAAGAATAGTTGTTTTCGTTTGCAAATTTCTCGGCAAAATCCATTAATTTTCTTGCATAGGCTTTTGCTTGATATTTTGGGTCAATTACTAATCTGTGAATAACCAATACTTTTGAATCGTTAAAATTCCGTTTTTATTTTAAATTCCGTTCCTTTAATACTATTTCCAAATCTTTATCTTTTTTTGATTTTTTGATTATTAGATATATAAAGTAAATTGGAAAAAGCATTGGAAGAAGAAAAGCTATAAGATTCTTTTTAGAACCTAAACTCCAAGATACAATTCCAACCGCAACAATTCCTGCTAAAAACCCAATCAATAGGGCATTGATTACTTTTCTTTTTTTTAGTTTCTTTTTTTCAATTATAAGTTCTTCATCAGTGAGTTCAGAAAATATTACTTTATCCATTGCAATTAATTTAAGAATTCAGTTTGGGCATTAAAGCCAAGGTTTAATATATGTATCACAGCAGAGTAAAATATTACCTAACTGTAGACTTTATCCGCGCATTGGTTGCTAACTTTTACCTTTTGGAAGCATTGCGTCTTGCCAAAAATACAATAACTATTCGATTCATCATTTAGCCGTTATGATCATAAATATAGTGTTGTAGATAGTTTTTGTTCAAAGTATATTTATCAACCATATAATTCCAATTCCAGAAAATAAATATCCTCCGATTATAAAAATCATTGGGAAGTATATTTTCCAAAACTCACTATTAATCATAATTTCGTATTCCTCGTTTTTTTTCAAGTAAATAATATCAATCTGTTCATTAATCCTTTTTGGATTTGCACTTGAATTTAATTTTTGAGAGGTTTGAATTCCGTTTCGATCAGTAAAACGTACAACAGGGAAGTGGTATGTTTGAGAATATCCATCGCTATCTTTTGAACGTTCTTCAACAAAGTCAATAATTTTAGCTTTAGTTTTAATTCCATTCGCTTGCATTCTGCGATTAGAACTTCGTATATAATAACCTGCATATAAAAAACTTCCTCCGACCGTCAAAAAGACAAAAGCTCCGATTAAATTTTCCATTTAATTTATTGAATTATCTACAACGGTCCTTGTATATTGCGTTTGCCTGCCAAAGGCGGCATACGCAATATACAAATTGTACGTAGGTTTTTTATTAATAATTTTCTGTCACGAATTCCATCTTGTTAGAATTCATAAGATAGTTATATGTTCCGTTTTTTAATTTCGCTTGGTTTATATCAAAGTCAGATTTTTTTATTCTAAATACTTTTACTCGTTCACCATTTCCTTTTCCAGCCCAATCGTAAAGTTCCTGTTTAATTGTATTTTGATTATCCCAAACATAAACCTTATTCAAAGATTTTTCTATTAACCCGTATTCATTAAATTCAGTCGTTTGTCCTAATTCTCCGGAATGTTTACAGCGAAAAATAATATCTCCATCCTCTACCTTTTGATTGAAATAAACTAAATCTCCATATCTATCTTCTTCGTCCATAAGATTAAGTCCAAACATTATTATTCCAAATATTGTGACTAAAGCTGTTACCAAAACTCCAAGAATTATTTTTAAGGTTTTACTCATTCCAACCAATTGTTTTCTATTAATAGGTTTATTTCTACTTGGTATTTAGCTCGCCAATCGTTTCCGTTTCTGCTATTGAGATATTTTTCAATTTCTGCATTATATGCTTTAATTCCTCGCATAGTTGACCCAGTTTGAACACAGCTTGTATAATGTTCGTGGAAACCATACTTTTCTTTTAGTCCAATACAAGGAACTCCACAAGCGTGCATTGGTGGTTCGGTTGATACAATACGAGCAGAATCTCTCCAACCGTCAATTTTTGCCGTCAAATAATTGAATCGGTTAAAAAATCCGAATTGCCAGAATAAAATTCCGATAAAAAAGATTCCAATTCCGAGTATTATTTTCTTTTTGCGTTTCATTGATCAACTTACGTACAACGGTCCTTGTATATTGCGTTTGCCTGCCTAAGGCGGCATACGCAATATACAAATTGTTGCCTACAGTTATTTTTTATTCAGTGACTGTTTGTAAAGAAAATCAGATACTTTGTAGATAGCATAATTTTTTTCTTTGGAAACATCTGAATATAAATCTCCATTAGTTAGTTCGTTAATTAACTTACCTAATTTTAAAGAATTACTTTTAAGTATTAATCCGTTAAAATTTATAATCCAAGGTGTATATAAATAATTTGGTTTATCGTCCGAATTTTCAATGGTCAAGGTTTCTCCATTTTTAAAATCAATTGTTATTTTTCTCTAAACGGTTGTGGTACTCCAATTTCCATATCCAGTATTAAATACTTGGTTAATTACAACATCTGGAATCGAATCAAATCTGTCAGCCACATTTTTATAAAAACTAAAATCTGTGTTCTCACCTGGAAAAGTGTAATAATTATAATAGTCAAGGCGGTCGTAACCTTTTTTCTTTATTTTCTGTTCTTCCTTATCTATGAAATCTTTAAAGTTATCTAAGTCTTTTTCCGAAATTTCTAAATCATTTACTGTTAGTTTTTTAAAACGAGAATTATCAATTTCGTTAACTATGTTATTTAATAATTGAGGATTTATTTCTTTATTCATCTTGGATAAAAAACGTTTGCCTTTTTTATATAGTTTAAATGAATTGTTTTTTACTCTATACTCTCTGAATTGCCTATCGCTATGAAAACAACCTTGACTGCCTATTTCAATTGAAAATTTATCAATATTATTTTTTGATAGACTAAACAGAGATTTTGGAAGTTTGTATTCAGAGATTTTTTGTTCATCAATATTTACAACAAATCTTTTGTCTAAATAATTGTCTGCAATTACAATTTGGTTTTCAAAAATAACTGCGTTTGAAACGTTAATAGGTAATTCCATATATCGATACCATTCCGTTCTATTTTTATCAAATCTTAAAACAGTAGTTCCATCAAATCCAATTTCTTCCCCATCGTAATTTACTTTTAAGTAAGGCTCTCTAATTGGTATGTCATTAGTTTTAAGCTTTGATACCAAAAAATCGTTTTTGTTGATTTTATAAATTTCTCCGTAAGTGAAAGCGAAAAGGCTATTGTTTTTAGTATTGATAGCCGTTGGAATACTACTTAATCGTTCGTTGGATTGCCAAATAGATACGAAATTTGAATCCCTTAATTCTGTTTTCAAATCTTTGCCAATTAAATAAATAGACTCATCTGACGTAGTTTCAAAGTCAGATATATTTGGTAGTTCTATCCAGTCTATATTATCACTTTTTGTATAGAAGATATTTCCTTGTTGATTAATAATATAATAATCACCGAAAATTCTTATTTTTCTTATATCAGGTCTATGTTCTTTAGAAAGCCTTTCATATTTTTTTTGGTCTAAGGGTGTTGGTAATCTCTCCCAACTTATACAATTGTCAGTCGTTTTATACAGAATGTTCCAAAAAGAACCAAATAAACCTGTTTTTTCATTTTTAGCAAAATGAATTGTAGCAAATCGTAATGCGTTTTCATTTCCTGCTTTATCAAAGCTTTTCCAAGTTTTCCCTTTATTTTCAGTATAATAAATAAGTTGAGAATTTCCACTCATCCAAGCCTTTCCATTTTCGTTAATGTAGGCAGCATCAATCCAACTACTTTTGCCGAATTTTACTTTATTCCAAGTTATTCCTTTATCAGTTGAACGAAAAACAAAGTTTTGTTTTCCACCTTCTTGTATAAACCCTGAAATCATTAGGGTATTTTCATCGAAAAAGTTTACTCTTTCAAAGGTTTTTCCAAAACTAAGATTGTTAGGATTAAGAGAACCAAAAGGTCCCATATG
This sequence comes from Aquimarina rubra, assembly GCF_042684305.1. Lineage (NCBI taxonomy): Bacteria > Pseudomonadati > Bacteroidota > Flavobacteriia > Flavobacteriales > Flavobacteriaceae > Aquimarina > Aquimarina rubra. The sequence continues at coordinate 110,747 of NZ_JBHULE010000035.1, forward strand.
CCACAGTTCACCAATTTTATCTGTATAATATGTGTTTCCCGGTTTCGTAGCAATCCAAATCCTCTCTGAAGGTGATACACCTATTTCCGAAACTCCTCCACTAATGGAAAGATTGGCTAAATAGATATCCTGACTGAAGATTGATAATGGTAAAATAAATATTAATAGTAAGAGTAATTTTCTCATTGTTTCATTCGTTTATACGAAGCTAATTCAGTCTGCTCTATTTTAAAATTCGGATTGAGTAAACTATACTTTTCAGTTATTCATTCTTGGTCTTCCTTCCAAATGATTTTTTATATATCGATAATGCGAGGTCTTTAATCTTTCCGCTTTATATTCTTTTTCGATTAATTCCGATATTTCCTCAAAATATTCTTCTTGAGCGTGTCTAAAAATTAGCCAGATATTCAGTTTTGGGCAATCAATTCTCTCGTCACTAATCCAACCATATTTTTTAGTCAGTTCAATTAGTTTTTTAGTATTTCGGACGTCTATTTCAAGCTGTAAAGCCCAAACCGAATCGATTGCTTTTTGGGAATATTTTTCTTTGTTGTTTATGTATTCCGATAATGTCCCTCTATGCAATTGGTCTTCATTTCGCATTTCGGTGAGCATTTCACACATTTTCTTTTTATTCCGAATAGTTTTTTGAGCAAATCCAGAATAAGTGATAAAGAAAATTAATATCAGAAATGTGTTTTTCATAATGTATGGTAACGGCTCGGCTAAGAAACATAGCGCTTTCGAAGTGGTTGCTTGTCCACCGAAAACAAGGTTGGCTAGATATACGAACCATTCTAAAAGCCTTGTCTGCCTATGTTTTCTTAACCGTTGTTGTGTTTAGTATATTTTATTTTCAGTAAGCCTTTTATAAATCCAATTATCTTCTTTAAGCATAACGTCCTTAAAATAACTATGGTCATAAACTAGTTCTCCGATTCCTGTTTTAAATGTAATGGGTTCGACTAAGTAAAACAGTTTTGTAACAAAATCGAGAGATAAGTAATACAAACACTCAGTGAAGTATCTATCAATCATAATGTCATCACCAATATTAGTTTCTTTTTTGCCTTTAATAAAATCAAAATACTCTATAGAAACTTTTGCGCCATTATGCAGAATACAATTCCTCAGTAAGTTTGCTTCATCTAAGATTTCCACTAGGCGTTTATCAAAGTCGAAATCAAGCCTAAATTTGCTTTTAATTCTCTTCATTCTGGTTGAGAAACTTCCTTTCCCCCATTTTCTATGAGTTATATGAATTATCCTTTCGGTTTTAAGTTTTTCAAAATTCTCTAAATTTTTTAAAGTCGAAAAATCAGGCTTAACATTATGCTGTTCTATATATTCCTCATTAGTGTAATAAATAACTCGGACTGAGTCTAAAATAAACCCTTCAATTACGCCAACAATATATACAAGCTGTTTCTCTGAAATAATAGAATGGAAATCAATCTCGGATATTAATAAATTGTTGTTTCCTATACCTGCAATTACCTTAGGTGTATTTGAGTTTTTATGGGCGATTTTTTGGATTTTATAAAATGGATACGAGAAGGAAGAGCCGTTTATTATACTTTTCGTTCTTTCTCCTAAAATCGCTTTAATTTCTTCTTTATTTTTTCCCTCAATGAAAAGTTGTCTTTCCTTCAAAGAATAAGATATTTCATTATTAAAGTCTGATTTAAGGCTATCGCTTATATTATTTGGGAAAGAATCAAAAACTTCATAGGAAAACAAACTTGATAAATGAGCTTTGTGTATTAATTCTAAAATGTTTTCAAACAACTTTATGTAATCTTCAGAAGTAGTTTTCATTTTTTGTTTCAGAGTTTTTATTACACATAACGTTCCTTGTATGTTGCGTTTGCTTCCCGAAGGGTGCATATGCAATATACAATTTGTTAGGCAAAGTTTTTTTTATTTCAAAACATTGAATCTGATCCTTTTAATAAGCCTATCAGAGTTCTTGTCAAAACCTTCGCGTCCGTGAAGAATTATATCATTTCTAAAAATAATTAGGTCACCTTCTTTCATCTTAAGATTAAATTTACAGCTTTCGAAAATTCTATCTAATTGATCTAATTTTTCCAGTTCTTGGTGATCTGTTTTTGAAAAAGATTCTATCATAACTCTATCATAACATATTCTGTAATGATGTTTGTCTTTATTTAGAATTGAACGGTTCTGATTTCTAAATAACCATTTCTTATTTATTAAATATAATCTATCCCTATCACTCAGTTTATCTAATATATTATCTAAGAATGCAAAACTATTTACTCCTTGTTCTTTGGATGCTGGTTTTATACAAAGCATTCCGATACAATTAGGAATTTTTTCAAAATCAGAACAATCTGTATGTAAAGGAAAACGTAAGTTAGAATTCGCTAATGACTTAAAGAGATTATTTTGAAGAGATATTTTTACATCAAAAACAGATCGTCCTTGATTATTTCTTCTTTCGATTATTGGATTACCTAATTTGGTAATAAAATTTTCATAAGCTAAGTCTTTTTTAGGGAAGTTTTTAATTTGAACTATATGTGTTCCATAATTTAACTTACTAATTATTTCTTTCGGATCAATTTTTTCTTCAAAATCATATTTAATTAACCAGTCCTTCATTTCTTTCTATAAACAAGCTTAGTTCTCCATTCACCCCATATTTAGGGAATTCACTTATTTTTTTACTTAAATCTTCAATTCCACTATAAAATCCTCCGCTTGGATCAGATTGAATGAAGTGACTACAAGATACCTTGATAATTTCTCCATCATATTTCAGCTCTTTATGTAGCGGAACTTCTATAGCTTCATGTAATTTAATAATAAGCTCTTCAATTGACTTATTTTCAGTGATGTCAATATCAATGTTTTTTAGAATTGGATTACCATCTTCATCGTGATCTAAGAAATATTGAATATTCATAATTATTTTTGATCAATTTATTGTTTCTATTTTGCCTAACTACTGTATAACAGCAATTGTATTTATTTTTATTATAACAACTGTTTACAACCGTAGAATTAAACGTTTAATTCTACGGTTAATTTTTATTTTATATTCTGAAAGAAACATAAAATTCCCCAGAAAACAAAGCTACTAATCCATTCTTGTAATCATACGAGTCAGTTCGTTTTGGCCAACTGACTGGTATTGATTACTGTTACTCCACCTTTACTCTTACTCCTTCAGAATGACTGCTAAATTCCGGGGCGTACATACTTTGGATTGTAGTAATTCCGTTAGAGAAATCCCCTTTGTTATTAACCCGCAAGTCATATTCAAAAACATATACTCCTTTTGGTAAATAATCAAAAAAGAAATTAGTAGAAGCATCTTTGGTGCTTTCATAATATCCTAATCCATCTTGATATTTGTATTGAGAGAGCACATTGATAGGTTCTAATCCAGAAGCTCGCATATCTTTCATATGCACAAATTCCATCGTACGGTCTGATCGTAATTCTATACGTACTCTCACCAAATCTCCTAATTGCAATTGAGTGTCGTCAGTGATCTCTGTGATTTCTTCTCCCTTATCCGTATTCTTTTTTAGGAACAGTTTTTTCTTCAGTTTTAACGGAGTTTCTGCAGAGGTAATCTTGTCCAGGTTTTCAAAATACTGCCAGTACAATGCTCCCCAGGCAATTCCTTTTCCTTTTTTCGTGATTTTGGCAGTAGCCATATCTTTCTGTATTTCATTTCCGTTCCAGGAAGTTTTAAAATATCCTGTTCCAGCTTCCACTTTTACATCTTCCATCTGGCTTGGATCAATTTTTTGATCACCCAATACAATTTCCACCATATCGGTTACCGATAACCAATCACTGCCTTGTAATAACAATGCATAGACCGCTTCTGTAGTCGCTTTGGTAGTTTTCCAACGGTTAGTTTGCTTGTTTTTTAATAGCCAAACTTTCAGGTTATCTACAATCTCCGTCTTTTTAGGTTCTTGCTCGATCTCTGCAAAAGCTTCGATCATCAATGCCTGCGTTTCTATAGGAGCCTGATACCAGTACCAACTTGCCCTATTAGATTTCCAGTACATACCCAGTTCCTCACTGGTAATACTTTTTTCATCTAGTGATCTAATGATTTTAGTAGCCGTAGCAGGTTCATTATTTCTATGTAGTATCAACGCCAGCATTCCTTGTGAATATAAACTTCTGTCCAACCAATATTTCTTAGATTGTCCCATATAATATTCCCAGGCTTCATTGGTACTATTAGCTCTGTTGACATCCGAAAAGAAACTACGCATGTATAAATAATGAAGTTGTGTATAGCTTAGATGATCTTTATTGATGTCTATTTTATTACGTTTACAGTATCTTTTAAGCTCTTCGTATTCTTTTACGAATTCCTGATCCAGATAGCGAACTGCTTTTTGGACCATGTTTTGGGTCTTGCTATCAAATTTGGTTACCCCCAGTTTTTTTAAATGCCCAAAACCAGCGGCAATATGTTGTGTGATATAACGATTTTCTCTTCCACCTTTAAACCACGGGAAAGCTCCGGAACCAAACTGCACTTGTTGTAATTTGTTTAATGCGCTTTGCAGTTCATTATTCATTTTGTTCAAATCAAAAAGTAAAGCGATGCGTTTCTTTTGTTCGGTTTCGCTTAAGGCATCTCTTAACCAGGGCGTTTCTTGTATAATCAACGATTTTAATTCCTGATTTTTTTCCAGATTGCTCAATAAAGCGTCTGTATTTTTCCATTGATCAAACACTTCCTGGATACGAGGATTAGAATTTGCAATATGGCTTGCCAATGAATTGGCATAATACCTGGAGAATGTTTGTTCTGCACATTCATATGGATACTCCATCAAGTATGGTAGTGCCTGCACCGCATACCACGCCGGGTTAGAAGTCATTTCTAACGTAAGCTTGTGGTTTTTTAGGGTAGTAGATGTATTATCTTTTAACTTATCTAATGTAAATGTTTTGGTCTGATCAGAGCGTATCCACATTGGCAATGTTTCTGTTACCAACATTCTGTTAGATAACACAGGTAATACATTCTGCTCACCATCAGAGAAATCCCCGGCTTTTGCTACAATCTTATATTGAACCGTTTGTACATTGTCCGGAATTTTGAGTTCCCAGGATACATTTGTATTTCCTGCAGCTTTTACAGAAAAATCCTGACGAATATTAGTATTCTGTAAATCAGTGTCAATAGACTTTCCGGTTAATGCGTCTGTTAATTGTAGTTCGATAATCCCTGTAAGGTCTTTGGTAGAAATGTTAGATACCTTAGAACTTAGAATAATTTGATCTCCTTCTCGTAAGAATCTTGGTGGATTTGGCAAGATCATTAATTCTTTTTGAGTAACCGTCTCTAATACTTGTGTGCCGGCATTCAATTCTTTGGTATGAGCCAGCAACTGTAATTTCCATTTGGTCAAAGCTTCCGGAGCTGTAAAGTTAAAACTTACATTGCCCTCAGGATCCGTGGTTAACTGTGGAAAGAAAAAAGCAGTTTCCTGCAGGTTTTTACGGATTTTGACAGCTTCTAGAGAAGGATCTTTCTGGTCTTCTTTTTTGTTGCTTTTATTTTCAACTTGACCTAAAGAATCTGCTTCACTTTCTTCTTTGACTGCATTACCAGTTACAGCAACTTCTTCCATTTCTAAATCATCCGTAGCCATTTCCATTGCCATTGGAGCGGGAGAACTTTCATTAGCCATTCTTCTCATTTTCTTACCTCTTACGCCTCCTAAAAGATCGTTTCCATAATAAGAACTACCAAAATACAGTCCAAACCAATTCAGTTGATCATAACCTTGATATTGGAAACCAATTTTCCAGCTGTATCCGTCGTAGATATTAAAATTCTCTTGTGCAAAACTTCTGTTGGCTTTTCGCTGAGAATAGGAGTAATAAATAGGTCTGTTAATAGGATTAAAATACCACTGATGTGGTCTAAATTGATCTAATGAAGCATCATACATGCTTGCCAACAGTTCTGCAATTACTTTGTCTCCTTTTGGACCTTTGATTGTAAAACTCCAGGTTTCTTGTTGTCCCGGTTGTAACTTATCTCTAAAGGTTTTGGTCTCGATCGTAAGTTCTGTAGGTTCATAAGGAACGGCTATCGGTAGCGTACCACTTTGGAATCCATTATAGTTTGCAAAGCTATATGCAATAGCAAATCCACCCAGATCTTCTTTTTTTACCGGTATTTTAATGGTTTTGCTACTGTTGGATAGTTTTATGATTTGAGTTTCGATAACCTTATGGTTTTTTTCGATATCTATTGTTACATATATATCTTCTGAAGCAGAACTAAGTTTTAGTATTACTTCATCACCAATTTTGTAGGTATTTTTATTTGAGGTAATTTCAAACAATTTATTATCCGGAATGGTGTTGTTTGATTGATCAAAAACACTAAAGTATCTGATATCTTTCACTTCCTGCCCGAATTTGTCCTTGGTATCAAGTTCGATTACATATTTACCGGTTTCCCACTTTTTGATATTTCCCAGCGATAACTCCTGTGTGCCTTTCTCATTATCTTTGGTTGCTATGGTGTTATAGGTTTTATCAAAAACCAGATTTCCTTTTTCCCAGTTTCTAAAGTCATCCTCATTTTGATAAGCATCATGAGGAAACAACCTCTTAAACTCTTCTTTTGTTAGAATGTTATAATCAGGCGCTTTCCAGGGACGAGCACGCAAAGGGCATTCTGGGGCCTTTAGCTTATGGATTTTGATGGTACCGTTATTGGCCACAAATTCATTATTGAGATTTTGAGTACTTACACTAAGCGTGTGATCTTTTTTGGTTTTGTCAATTTCTGAAGGTATGCTGATGTATGCTGTTAGCGCGTGATATCCTACGTTTACATAGGTTGTCGTACTTCTGGTTTCTCCATTGATATCTGTAACATCTGCAATTACTTTGTAGGTAAAAATGGGCTGATTTTCTTTTGATACACTTTTATCAGGTACTGCTGCAAATGTAATGTTGTATTCACCGGTATCATTAGTTTTAGTTTCTCCGTGTGTGATTTCCTGTTCTTCGGTGTTTCTTGGAAACCAATAACACCAGCGCGGATATTGCACTTGTCTATATACTCGATATACTACTTTAGCATCCGTAATATTACTTCCTGCATAGGCAGTGGCGGTCCCTGTTAGTTTGATACTGTCGTTAACCTTATACGTTTCGGTAACCGGATTGAATTTTGTTTCGAATTTGGGTCTTTTATACTCTTCTACAGAGAATGAAGTACTATTGTAATTATCCGTTTGAATGATATAATTACCGGTTAATCCAGAGGATGGTAGGATGAACTCACCTGCAAAGGATCCGTATTCATTGGTTCTAAAGTTTAGCATTTTAACTTCTTGGCCATTTACATCGATAAGTTTTACAAAAGTTGGTCTGTTGGCTACTACTTTAGGATCTTCTTTTCCTGTTGCCGCCATCATAATTCCTTTAAAATAAACGGTCTGTCCCGGTCTGTAAATACTTCGGTCTGTAAACAAAAAAGAGGTATGTCTGGTACTGTTGTCAGGTGTATCGTTAGCAGCATATTGATTGAGATACAATCCTCCAAAGTATGCTTTATCAGATCCTTTGCTAACAGTGGCTGTTACATTGTAATAATAACCTTCTGTATTAAAAGAAGCTTCACCTTTTTCATTTGTGGTCAAGGTTTGGTTTAGACTGTTTCTTCTGCTATCTGATACGAGTTTTATACTGGCATTTGTAATCGGTGCACCGTTATTTCTATCTATTACCTGAAATTTTGTTTCGCTCGCTGTTTTGTTTTCTACTAGGGTAAGATTAGTCACCTGTAGATTACCAAAAGAAAATAAATGTTTTTCACTAAGATCTTTAGTTGTCGATCCTACAATCATATAGATTCCTTGTGCTAACTCAGGAATTGCAATTTCTATATTGTGGTTTTGATAGTCTTTTTCGTCAAGAAGTTTGGCATCCCACGAGTTCACTACTGATAATTTATTCAGAAAAGCGATTTGTTTTTCTCTTTCATAAATTTTCTGAAATGATTTTAATTGATTTTGTGAAATCTTTAAAGCCTTGAAATAGAGTAGGTCCAGGTTTTTATAGTTCACTAAAAGTCGTGAAGGTTTGTTGATAGGAATATAGCTTTCTACTTTGATGGAATTAACCTGTTTATCTAGTATCTGTTCTTTTAAATATTCACAATTTTTAGCACCTCTGGATTTAGGATAGCTGGCCATAGCTTCATCACATACTTTTATTGCTTTCTGAAGCGTCCATCGATGTGTTTCGTTTTCATTAGGGATATAGCTGGCAGCTTGTGTCTTATAAAGGTTTGCAATTTCGTAATCATATAGCGTGGAAGAAGGACTGTTTTGGTGTTTCTTCTTTTCAGATTGTAATGTCGCTAGTAAAAGTTCTTGTTTGTCATTAAAAATAGCATTGTCGTGTATAAATTTTAAACGTTCTATATTTACTTCAATCAATGCATCCGGTTGCTTATCTCTTTTATGAAAATTGATAAGGTTTTGATAAATCTTTAAGGCGTGAAATTGTAACGATAATGAATCCTGTGTGTTAAGGGTAATTGTGGAAAATTGTGCGTGATCTTTTAAATAATCCGGTGAATCTATCTCAAAGACATATGCAGGTTTGGTAATACTGGTCTCTGAAGTTTTGTAAAACGCTAAGGCATTATGAGATAAAAAATCATAAAGCGTTGGTCTATAAATTTTTGAATCGTTGGATTGCGTAAGGATGTCATTAAATTTCATTAAATCCGTTTGCTGAGCTAACAAACCATTCTCTAGTGATTTCTGGTAATACAAATGGATCTCTTCGAATAAGGTTTCTAAATCCCAGGTTCTAAAGTCTTCTTTATCTACTTTTTCTGAAGTTTTGGTTCTGTTGTAAAATTGCCATCGGTGCTCCTGAAAATATTGCCAATACAGATTGGCTAAAATACTTTCCAGGATATTTTTACTTGGAAATTTACTTTTAGCAATTTCAGTTTTAAACTCCTGGATGATATTTAATTGTGCATTTTCTTCTAAAACCAGGTTGTATTTAGCTTTATAGATTAAGGTTTTTGTGATCTGATTGATGTTGTTTGATTTCTTGGCCTTGTTATATATAGTTTCTACTATTTCCAGCGCAGATTTTGGTAACCCTTGCTGGTCAAAATCTTCTACTTTTTTCCAATCGTCTTGATAGTTAAGGTTGTCTTGCGCTGCCATATAATGTAGGTTTGTAATAAAGAGTATGAAAACAAGAATGATATATTTTTTCATCTGTTTGATTTTTTGTGTTTGTTAAAACGATAACAAGTCTCGTACCACATTTGGGGTTAAAAACTTGACGAAGGTAAATAACTATATAAAGCTACATAATTGCAACGATAAATTAGGGAAAAGCTTGTTTTGTTTAGTGAAGGATTTAAGTGAGTGAGTATTTTAAGCAAATGAGTAGGTGAGTAAGTGAGTTTTGTTTTATCCTAAATCGTAATTCAAACTTCGTAATTAATTTTATCTTTACTCTTTTGAAACAAGAATTTAATTATGCGTGTACATTTTATTGCAATAGGAGGTAGTGCGATGCACAATCTGGCTATGGCATTGCATCAAAAAGGAGACAAAGTAACTGGTAGTGATGATGTAATTTTTGAACCTTCAAAATCGAGATTAGATCGTTATGGGTTATTACCTGAGACTTTTGGTTGGTTTCCCAAAAAAATCACTGCTGATATAGATGCAATTATTCTAGGAATGCACGCCAAAGAAGATAATCCGGAGTTACATAAAGCTCAGGAATTAGGATTGAAAATATATTCTTATCCGGAGTTTCTATATGAACAATCCAAAAATAAAACCCGTGTAGTTATTGGCGGTTCTCACGGTAAAACCACGATTACTTCTATGATTTTACACGTTTTACATTATCACGAGAAAGAAGTTGATTATATGGTTGGTGCTCAATTAGAAGGTTTCGACACGATGGTTCACCTAACAGAAAACAATGATTTTATGGTGTTGGAAGGAGATGAGTACCTTTCTTCACCTATAGATCGAAGGCCAAAATTTCATTTGTATCAACCTAATATAGCATTGTTGAGCGGTATTGCCTGGGATCACATTAATGTGTTTCCGACGTTTGAAAATTATGTCGAACAGTTTCAGATTTTTGTTGATAGTATTGTTCGGGGAGGAAGTATAAATTATAATGCTGAAGATCCTGAAGTAGTTAAAGTAGTTGAAAACTCAGAAGATCAAATTCGAAAAATACCATATAATACTCCTGAATATAGAGTGGAAGACGGCGAAACATTATTGCAAACTCCAGAAGGCGAAATGCCAATTGAAGTTTTTGGAGCACATAATTTAAGTAATCTGGCTGGAGCCAAATGGATTTGTCAACATATGGGTATTGATGAGGAAGAATTTTATGAAGCAATCGCATCGTTTAAAGGAGCGTCTAAAAGACTAGAAAAAATAGCAGAAAGCAATACTGCTGTTGCTTATAAAGATTTTGCACATAGTCCCTCTAAAGTAAGTGCCACGACGAATGCGGTAAAAGAGCAATACGAAGATAGACATTTGGTTGCCTGTCTTGAACTTCATACTTATAGTAGCCTCAACGCTGATTTTCTAAAAGAATATGAAGGTGCGCTGGATGCTGCAGATGAAGCAGTAGTTTTTTATTCTCCCCACGCTGTAAAAATAAAACAGTTAGAAGAGGTTTCTGAGGATCAGATAGCAGGGGCTTTTAAAAGAAATGATCTTATTGTTTATACGAATCCAGAAGAGTTTCAAGCGTATTTGAAACAAAAAGATTTTGCAAATTCAACCTTGTTATTGATGAGTAGTGGTAATTACGGTGGTCTAGACTTTGATGAGGTTAAAGAGATGATTTAAGGTTTAAAAATGTTTCTCAAATAATCCATTAACAAAATCAGCAACATCTTTTTGATTGTTTTTAATTAACTCTTGTCTGGCATTTTCAATATCAGCAGGTACTTTATCCTGACTTAGTTTAAATTTTCCTTCCCATTGTTGTACTTCAATCTCAAAACAATGTATATAAGGAACCAGACGATCCATTCTGGGATCTTCTATGGATAGTTTAAAATTGTGATTTGGAGTTTCCAGAAATTCTGTCATTACGACCATAGATTTTTTTACAATTTCCGGCTCTTTGATTTCTTTTACGATTCCTCTGGCGTGTGCAATAATATAGTTCCAGGTTGGTAGTTGATTCGTAGTATAAATAGAAGGTGAAATATAGGTTTGTGGTCCCTGAAAAACCACAGTGATAGGGTAGTTATCTTTTAATAATTCTACGTGCGGATTATTGGCATCGATATGTCCTACCAGTTTATCACCATGAAAAATAAGCGGTGCATGAGTGATAAAAGGTATTGTGTTCTGAGCAGATACTAAAGTGGCAAAAGGATATGCAGTTGCTACACTTTTAATATTTTCCTCGTTATAGTCTTGATGATGTTTTGGTGGATACACAGAAGAGACTATACGTTAAATTGTTGTAGATGATGATCTAAATGTTTGTATTGCATTTTACCCCATTGATCCTTAGTAAATGTTCCGAACATAGGATGTGGATCCCATTCAGAAACAGTTCTTTTTTCAGAGAATTCGTTTACAAGTTCTAATAATTGTTGTTTTTCTTCTTCAAAAACCTTTGTATCCACTACCTTTAGTTTTGGATGCGTAGGTAAGCTTCGCTTCCACGGTTTATCATTGTACATTGCTTTCTTGAAGAATAGTTTGGCTAATAAACTGGGCTTCATTGGCGGATACTCCTTCTTTAGTGCTATTTTTAGAGGGAATTGACAATGATAAAACATTTGAGAAATATCCATCTTACCCCACGAGGGAGCACTGGTATTCGATAATTTATGAATACGATCTTCTATTTCTTTTTTAGCAGATTCGTCAAAGAGAGATTTCATGTACAGTAGGATTTAGCAACTAACACTCAAAAATAATAGAATTATTTTAAAAAAGGAGCATAGAAATGCTAAGCTATTACTAAATAACTCTTTTAATGATTGCTAAAAGTTAAATAAATTCTAACCTACTTTTTCGAAAACAAGTTTAAGAATACCTTCTAAATCACCGTTGGCAGAAATATCCGAAGGTGTTCCTAAATTGATCATCAAAGGCTGATCCTTAATCTTTCCCATTAAGAAATACTGAAATGTAGTTCCGGATTTAAATTTAAAACCTTTTAGTTGTGATCCAAATGAAGTAAAAGTTACTGCGGTTTTAGAAGTATTACCGGCTGCAAACGCATCGATAGTAGCATCAAAAACAGCGGTTAACATATCATCACTGTAATAATCCCATTTTATGGATGTTCCATTACACGCTTGAAGCTCAAACTCAGATTGTGCCTGGCATCCTCTAGGTACTTGTATGTGGTTTCCTACTAGGTTTAAAAAGCTGATTCTTTTTCTATCTTGTCCGTAGAAACTAATAGTAGCCAATAATAATACGAAAGTAAAAATGTTCTTCATAAATAGGTTAATTTGAAGTTGTTAAATTCTTTGTTTTTAGATTATGGGTGGTCAAATATAGTAAAACTTTCATTTTCAAACAAATATAAATATGATTTATGTATCAAGATCAACACGAAATCCCATTATTGTTAGAATATTTTAAGTAATAAAATGTTGTGTTTGAGATAAATAGTTTATACTTATATATTGAAAAGTTGAGGGAATAAAACTGTATAAAAAAATTATATGAGTAAGACAAATTCTTCATTTTCTATCAGGGAATGGAATGAAAATGATCGTCCAAGAGAGAAATTGTTGGTTAAAGGGAAGAATGCATTAAGTGATTCTGAGTTGATTGCGATTTTGATAGGTTCTGGAAATCGGGATGAGAGTGCCGTTGCATTAAGTAAACGTATTTTAGCAAGTGTAGATAATCAGATCAATTCCTTAGGAAGACTATCGGTGAAGCAATTAATGAATTTTAAAGGTATCGGAGAAGCTAAGGCAATTTCAATTGTTGCGGGTCTGGAATTAGGGAGAAGGAGGAAGGAAGAAGAAGCTCCTGCTATACGTAAAATCACAAGTAGTAAAGATGTGTTTGATGTTTTAAACCCGCTAATCGGTGATCTGGAACATGAAGAGTTTTGGATATTATATCTTAATAACTCTAATAGAATATTACAAAAAAAGCAAATAAGCGTAGGAGGTAAGACAGGGACATTAGTAGATCCAAGAATTGTTTATAGATTTGCGTTAGAGTTTAGTGCAACTTCTATTATTTTGGCTCATAATCATCCTAGCGGTAGTTTGGTTCCCAGTCAATCGGATAAAGCCTTAACCCAAAAATTAAAACATGCCGGAGTAAGTTTAGATATTAAGCTACTAGATCACTTAATAATAACAGAAAAGGAGTATTTTAGCTTTGCAGACGAAGCAATACTATAATTATAAATATGTTATTAGTTTATGTTCAAAAAATAACTCCTAGAGTATCTTATACGTTTAAGCACATCTGCAAGAGAATCTTGGGATTGGAGGTTGACTTTACTTCTAAAATAGAATCTTTTATTGCTCACGATGGTCCTAAATTATCTTATGGAAAACAACCATTGGGAAAAGAACTTTATTTTCAAAGTGTTGATCTGCTTTTTGAACATGGATTTAATGAAGTAGATATACAAGTGTTTCCTTGGGAAAACACTCAATGCTTTTTCCAGGTGAAGCATCCCGATGCTGCTTTACCGTTTGATGTTTTTGCCGCTACCTTTTATTTGTTAACCAGGTATGAAGAATATTTACCACACGTAAAAGATGAATTGGGAAGGTTTATCGCTACCGAAAGTATAGCGTATCAGAACGGATTTTTACAAGAACCGGTTGTTGATATTTGGGCACTTAAATTCAAGAATGTTTTAAAAGAAAAATATCCTGATATCATATTTCAGGAAAGAACATTTAATGTGCTTCCTGTGTTATACGTAAATCAAACCTTTGCATATTGGCAAAAGGGAATAGTAAGATCTTTGGGTGGTGCTATTCGGGATCTATGGCAACTAAAAATTAATGAGTTTACAGATAGAATAAAAGTAATACTCGGAATAAAAAAAGATCCTTACAATACTTTTGATTTTATCATTGATTTACAAAAAAACAAGATTAGAAACTGTATTACGTTTTTTGGGTTAGGAGATTATACCAACTATGAAAAAAATATTAACCATAATAACCCGGAGCACAAAGAAATAATTAAACATGTTTCGGATTATGTAGATGTTGGCCTAAAGGTGTCTTATGAAGCTATATCTGATCTTGCAATACTAAAAGAAGAAAAAACAAGAATAGAAAATATTGTCAATAGACAACTACGATATTCTTTATGTGCTTTTTATAAAATAAAGCTACCCGAGGCTTACAGGAATTTTATTGAATTAGAAATCAAAGAAGACTTTTCTATGGGATATCCCGGGCATTCAGGTTTTAGAGCAGGAACGTGTACTCCCTTTATGTTTTATGATCTTGATTATGAGGTGCAAACACCTTTAGTAATACATTCTTTCTGCTGTACTCCCAAAAGTTTTGAAAATGCAGAAAACGAATATGCAGTAAAGCAAGAGCTCAACGCTTACGTAGAAAAAATAAAAAATGTTAACGGTTCGTTTATCCCGGTTTTTAGTAATGGTTTATTTAGTGAACTTAGTGAGCAAACCTATTGGAAATCAATATTAGAGTTTATTTGGAACAAAGATGAAAATAGAAAAAATTGACCATATATTTTTTGATTTAGATCATACGCTTTGGGATTTTGATAGAAATTCGGCTTTAGCCTTTGAATTGATGTTTGATAAATTCAACATTCAGATTTCTATTGATCAGTTTTTGTCGGTGTATCAGCCGATAAATTTGCGATATTGGAAATTATATCGAGAAGAGCAAGTAACAAAGACAGAACTCCGGCGAGGAAGACTTATAGAGGCTTTTGCTGTTTTTGGCAAACGATTGCCTTTAGAAATTATAGATGCCTTATCAGATGATTATATCAATTTTTTACCACTTAATAATTACTTGATTAATGGGGCAATAGAGTTATTAGAGTATTTGATGCCAAAATATCAAATGCATATTATTACTAATGGTTTTAAAGAAGTACAGCATACAAAACTTTCTAATGCTAAAATCAATCATTATTTCAAAACGGTTACTAACAGTGAAGAGGTTGGGGTTAAAAAACCAAATCCTATCATTTTTGAGCACGCACTAAAAGTTTCGGGGGCTGATATTGATAAAAGTTTGATGATAGGAGATAATTATGAAGCAGATATTATTGGAGCTGAAGCTTTAGGTATCAGGGCAATATGTTTTAACTATCATCAAGAAGAATTACCGGGAGAAGCTATTCAGGTTTCAGCATTAAATCAGATAAAAAGTTACATTTAGTAATAAATATTTGTATATTTTCGTTATTGTTAAACAACTCCCCCCAGATGAAAACAAAAAAGACCTATGTATTGCTGCTGATTATTGCTGCAATTTTGATGACAGCCTCTTGTGTGAAAGAGCTGGATTTTGAACAACTTGAAGATGCCGTTCTAACACCTGTCTTCGAGGCAGATTTTATTTATTCAGAGTTTGACGTAGAGGAATTTATTCCCGCAGGCGCTCCTCCAAACACAGAATTCACAATTCCACCGGAAGTTTTACGAGACACGATCAACTATGATTTAGTGGGTACCGATTTTGCTATCGATAATTTAGATAGTGTAGAGCTGACAATAGAGGTTAGGAATACAATACAAAGATCATTCGTGCTTCAGTTTCAATTTTTAACACAAGCCGGGCAGCCGATAAACAACCAAACATATACGATTCAGGTTCAGGCGGGATTAGGAGAAGGTACTGAGCCAGTAGTTTCTCCCCAACCTGGAGATCCTGATAATTTAATTGTACTTGATGCTGGTGATTTAAATGAATTAGCTTCTGCCCAAAAAATTGCTACGGAAATTGTTATTCCTCCACCTGCGTTAAATACGGATTTAAGAGGGAAGCTAGAGCTAAGATCAAAAGCCAGTTATTACGTAAACTATCAATTATGAGAATCCTATTATGCCTTTGTTTAGGTTTATGGGGATGCTCGTTATATTCTCAAAATAAAGAAACCTTATACGATTTTACAGATTTGCCTCAATCGCTAATGCTTAATCCTGGAGCAGAAGTTAATTTTAAGTATCACGCAGGAGTACCATTTTTATCTCAAATACATTTTAATGTTGGGTTTAGAGGAGCTTCTGTTTATGATGTTTTTGCTGATGACGGTAGAGATATAAATGATAAAATTGAAAATACCATAAATAGATTAGGAAGTCAGGATTATTTTACGCTTACCCAACAATTAGATCTCATAAATTTTGGATGGAGAAGTAAAAAAGATCCTAATTTATATTACTCGGCAGGACTGTACCAGGAGTTGGATTTAATTGTCTATTTTCCAAAAGACTTTGCTGTCTTAGCATATCAGGGGAATCAAGATTTTATTAATGTGCCGTTTCGATTTTCTAATATTAGTGCTACAGGAGAATTACTAACGGTCTTTCATTTTGGTTATAATAAAAAAGTAAATAAGAAACTTACTTTTGGAGCTAGAGCGAAATTATATTCCAGTATTTTTAATTTCCGAAGTACAAAAAACAGAGGGACTTTTACAACCATAGAGACCCCACAAGGCAATAACATATATCAACATGTGATTAGCGATGCAGATGTTAGTGTGCAAACTGCAGGGTACGCTTCTTTGCGCGAAATTGAATCCGAAGATAATTCTGACGGAGCTAGTCAGGTGCTTAATAAGTTTCTTGGTAGAGCATTTCTTGGTGGTAATTTGGGAATTGGAGTTGATATGGGATTTAGTTATAAAATAGATGAGCAATGGACGCTTACCGGTAGTATGACTGACTTGGGTATGATTTTTTATACTAAAGATGTGGAAACGTATAGAGCAAGAGGAAATTTTGCTTTCGAAGGATTGGAAACTCCTATCACTGATGATAATGGACAGGATATTCTGGATGAGTTAGAAGAGGCAATACCTATTGATACCTTAAATACCAGTTACGCGGCTTTGCGCCCGCTTAAGCTTAATAGTTCAATTAAGTATTCCTTTAATCGATACGATGATGGTAGCTGTAATTGCGCAGATCCTCCTTATCAGGATGCTTTTGGTTTGCAGGTTTTTACTCAGTTTAGACCTAAACGACCCCAATATGCAGCATCGCTCTTTTATTACAAGCGGTTGTCGAATTTTTTAAGAGGTAAAGTAACTTATACTGTGGATGATTATTCATTTAAAAATATTGGTTTGTTATTATCTACACATATTGACAAAATTAATTTCTATATTTCGGCAAATAATCTTTTAGAATATTCTAATCTTGCAGATGCCAGAGGTGCATCTATTCAATTAGGATTTAACGTAATAATGTAATGAATATAACACGTATTTTATTTTTAGGGCTTGCTTTTTTGTTTGTAACTAATATTTCTGCACAGAATAGTGTGAATGATTATAAATATATCATAGTGCCAGAGGGGTATGTTTTTTTGAGAGAGAATGATGATTATCAGTTAAACTCTTTGACAAAGTTTTTGTTCAATAAATATGGGTTTAGGGCATTTATTCAAGGAGAAAAACTACCAGAAGATCTTAAAATAAATGGTTGTAAAGGATTGAGAGCTGATGTGAAAAAAAACTCGGGATTACTGAAGACAAAACTTGTTGTGAATTTAGTCGATTGTAATGGAACAACTATTTTTAGTTCCAGAGAAGGTACCAGTAGGGAGAAAGAATTTAAAAAATCCTACCATGAGGCCCTTAGAAATGCTTTTAAAGATATTCAAGCCCTTAATTATAAATACAATGGTAAGAATGAAGGTATTGTCAAAAAAGAGGCTGAAGCAATCCCCGATCCGGTATATACGACTCCATCTGTAACTACAAAAGACGCTCCGGTTTCGAATAATGCGAATAATGAGAAGCAGATCGTGAATAAGGCATCAGAGAAAAAGACTATATCTTTTTTATTTAAAGAAGAGGTGTATTTTTTTGAAAGTAAACCGTACGGTTTTGAATTAAAACAAAAGAAGGAAGTTACATCCGTTTCTATCGGAAAAGTATTTAAGTCTAGCAGAAAGAATAATTATATTATTCAAGCAGGTGATTTAAGCGGAAGCGGTTATTTTGATTCTTATGGAAACTTTATTCTGGATAGAGTTAATCCGGCAACAGATAAGTTGATAACAGATACCTTTGCTCGTCAATAATTTCAATAGTTATATTTATCACCCCAACGTGATTTAAGAAAGGCTCTTAGCGAATTTTCACGCTGGTTGTTCCCTGGCTCGTAAAGCTTCGTGTTTTCTAAAGATTCAGGAAGAAATTCCTGTTTCACAAAGTTTTTATTATGGTCGTGAGCATATTTATAATCTTCACCATAACCTAATTCTTTCATAAGCTTGGTTGGAGCATTTCTAATATGTAATGGTACAGATAAGTCTCCCGTTTGTTTTACCAATTGTTGTGCTTTATTGATAGCCATATAGGAAGCGTTACTTTTTGGAGAAGTGGCTAGATACACCGCACACTGACTTAAGATAATCCTAGCCTCAGGATATCCCACAGTCGTAACCGCCTGAAAAGTATTGTTGGCCATGATTAATGCCGTTGGATTAGCGTTGCCAATATCTTCAGAAGCTAAAATGATCATTCTACGAGCTAAGAATTTTAAATCTTCTCCTCCTTCAATCATTCTAGCTAACCAATATACTGCAGCATTCGGGTCACTCCCTCGAACAGATTTAATAAATGCTGAAATAATGTCATAATGTTGCTCTCCTGTCTTGTCGTATCGTACTGTATTCTGTTGAACAAGTTTCAAAACCAGATCGTTTGTAATTGTTACTGTATCTTGATCCTGACTGGAAACGATTAATTCAAAAATGTTTAATAATTTTCTGGCATCTCCGCCACTCAATCTTAGTAAGGCTTCTGTTTCCTTAAGTTGAATGTTTTTCGAGAGTAAATATTCATCCTGCTTCATTGCCCTATCAAGCAATGCTTCTAGCTCTTTTTTACCAAAAGGGTTAAGAACATATACCTGACAGCGCGATAGCAATGCCGGTATCACCTCAAAACTTGGATTCTCTGTAGTAGCGCCAATTAGGGTAATCCAGCCTTTTTCTACAGCTCCAAGTAAAGAATCTTGTTGGGATTTGCTAAAACGGTGAATCTCATCAATAAATAGAATTGGATTCTTTGCTGTAAACAATCCGCCACTTTGCTTTGCTTTGTCAATTACCTCACGAACTTCTTTTACGCCACTATTGATAGCACTGAGTATATAGAAGGGTCTTTCAGACTGATTTGCTATAATGTTGGCTAATGTAGTTTTACCAACACCAGGTGGTCCCCAAAGTATTAGAGAAGGAATAATGCCTCTTTTTATTTGTTTGGTTAAAGAGCCATCATCACCTATTAAATGTTCTTGACTTAAGTACTCTTCTAAAGATTTAGGACGAATTCTTTCTGCCAGTGGTTTGTTCATATTTACAAAGGTACTAAACAGAGTTTATTAGAGATATTATAATTATTAACTTTATTAATATTGAAAAATGTTATTTTGAACTTTATGTTGAATTGCTGACAATTTAGCTGGGTTTCGTATTTGGTTGGCTTTTTGATCTATAAAAAATGCTTATGGAAAAAAGTAATCAGTTTAGATTTAGTACAGGAGTCATAGGGTATCCATTATTATTTGTATTGGCTATATGGATCGTTTTTTGGTTCGAAATAAGGTTTGGTTTTGATTTTAATAATTTTGGAATATACCCTAGAACCTTAATAGGATTAAGAGGGGTGCTGTTTTCTCCTTTTATACACGGTGATTTGTCTCATTTATGGCATAATACGCTACCTTTATTAATTCTATGTATGTCGCTTTTCTTTTTTTACCCTAAAAATTCTTGGAACGTGTTGTTTTTAGGAACATTACTTACTGGTGTTCTAACTTGGTCATTAGGTCGGCCTGCAAATCATATTGGGGCTAGTGGTATAATTTATATGCTTTTTGGTTTTCTCTTTTTTAAAGGGATATTAGCAAGGCATTTTAGGTTAATAGCGTTATCATTTGTTGTCGTTTTTATTTACGGAAGTATGATTTGGTATACACTTCCTGTTGACCCAAAAATATCTTGGGAAGGACATTTGTCAGGGCTTTTGGTAGGTATTTTATTGGCTTTTTTAATTAAAAAAGGAGTCGCGAAACCAAAAACATATTATTGGGAATCTCCTGATTATAATCCAGAGGATGATGAATTTTTGAAACACTTTGATGAAAACGGTAATTTTATAGAAAGATTACCGGAGGAAGAGTGGAAAAACGATATCGAGATAATTTATGAGCTTAAGACTAAAGATAGTCTAGAAAAAGATGATTAGAAGTAAAATTCTGAGTTTTATAGCCTTTGTCGGATTGATTCATATAAAAACACACCACAAGCAACGGAAACATTGAGTGAAGCTATTTCTCCGTACATCGGTAATTTGGCCATGTGGTCCGTAATTTTCAATACTGAATTTGATATTCCTTTACCTTCACTTCCCATAACAATTGCCGTAGGTGGAGTAAGATCTATATCATAAATAGGGCAGGATGCTTTTTCTGTAGCTGCTACTATTTGTATACCTGAAGCTTGTAAATAAAACATTGCATCTTTTATATGATCAACTTTGCATATTGGAATTTTAAAAATAGCTCCAGCGGAAGTTTTTACGGTATCTGCACTTACCGGTGCTCCACCTTTTTTCTGAATGATAATACCGTGAACACCAGTACATTCAGCGGTTCTGATAATTGCGCCAAAATTGCGAACGTCAGACAATTGATCCAAAATTAGAAATAGGGGAGTTTCTCCAGATTCAATAACTTTAAGAGTTAGGTTTTCCAAATTGTGAAATGCGATGGGAGCAATATGTGCAACAACTCCTTGATGGTTTTTACGAGTTAACCTATTCAGCTTTTCAATGGGAACATATGAAAAGCTAATATTTCCTTTTTTAAGGAGGTCCATCAATTCCTTAGATAATTCACCGGTTAACCCTTTTTGAATAAATAGTTTATCTATTGTTTTTCCAGAGTTAATTGCTTCGATGACTGCCCTGATACCAAAGATTTGAGATTCATTTTTCATAAAGACAAATATATATTAAAAAATCATCCCGATGCCTAGGCATCGGGATGATAGTTTATAAAATCTAATTCTGTTAATTGAACTTAAATTTTACTCATCACAAGTGGGAAGTTACCGCAACAAGTATAGGAGAATGCTGTCAATACAATATTCCCGGAACAGGAAAAGGTGAAACCGGCATTACTTTCTGCTGGATTCAAGCTAAAGCCGAAATCATATAATTGATCTCCAGAAGGGATCGAAATTCCTGTGGCAGGGTCTACATTAATTACAAGATTAGAATTGAAGGCAGGGTCCCCAAAATCTACTATGGAATATTGGTTGTCTCCTGGTCCAGCAATAACTTCGAACTGAGAACCAGCGGCAAATAACCCTGCGGTACCTCCGGGTTGTATTTCGTAAATACCACCAATTTCTGAAGAAACAAAAGGACAAGAAATAAAAGTAGTATACCTCAAAGCTTGTGCTAATCCAGGATTAGAAATATCACCTAAAAATTGTAGTTCATCTTCTCCGTCAAATACCAAACCATTTGTGTCGGTAATAGTAACTAAAAAGTCAAACTTATCACCGGGACCAAGATCAGCAAGAGTTAGTCCTAATGCATCTGCTAAATCAGTAGCAGTCACTCTTAGGTCAAAAGGAAACTCAGTTATTGTTCGAAATGGAACAAATGCTCCGCCATTTCGATTCACTCTCATTTCGTAAGAAGCGATAGTACCAAACCCATCAACTATCCTTCCTTCATAAGCAGAGCCTTCAAGGTCTAATACATTAATAACAGGTGAGGATATTTCTGTAAAATATGCCCAAGGTGCATTAACCGTATCAGTTATCTGATTTTTCTCATCATCTTCACAAGAGAAAAATACCGTCGCTGTCATCACGACTAGAAATATTTTAAATAATTTTTTCATTTTATAAAAATTTTAAATGTTTTTATTAGTCAACAAACCCTTCTGCTCTAGTGTCCCAAAATACAGGAATTGCCTGATTAGGTTTTTGATCTACGCTAGAGTTTCTATCTACCAAGTTACTTGGGTATAAGAAAGATCTAATAAATACACCAGGATTAGCTAACAATGATGGTTGTAAGTTTTCTGGTTTTCCAGTTCTTCTATACGTGTTGTATGCTTCTATACCATTTCCAAATAAAGCAATAAAGTATTCAGTAACTACAATTTCTAATCTTTCATCGTTGCTAGCTGCATTATCGTAATTAGTTAGAACCTCGTCAATATAATCCTGAATATCCAATGAGAAATCTAAGAAGTCATCACTAGGGTCATCTGGTGTGTCATTATCATTAACTGTAGATGTTTGCGTGAAATTTGAATCAACTAAATCAGGTCTGAAGTTAACTACTTTATCAAAGGATTTTTCAATACCAGATCTAAGGTATGATCTAGCGTCTCCGGTTGTACCTAATTCTAATGAGGCTTCGGCCAACATGAAATCTACATACGAACTTAACATAATTGGTGAGATACCAGCTCCTTGTGCTCCAACTGTTCTATCGTTTGTACCTTCGAAGCTATCATCATCAAATTGAGCTCCGATTGGGTATAGACCCCAGTCTGTTCTGTCGTTTTCATCTGGAGGAATACCATCGTTGTCATGATGATCTCTACCATTATATCCTTGTCCAGCTACACAGAATACTTCTCCAGCGGGGTAGTGAGCTGGTGCATTTTCTACAATACAAGGCAGAGCATTAGGATCTGAAGAAGCGTTACTTCTATTTCTGTAAAAGTAATATCTAATTCTAGGATCGATTAGTGATTTATCATTTAATAACAAATCCATATATGAATTAGACTGGTAATCAGTTACACCATTATCAAAGTTTCTTCCAAATATCGGATGTCTACTGTCAGGATTTGCATCTACAGTTGAGTAATTAAATTGAAAGTCTTGGTCAGCGGTTTGGATATAATTTCCACTAGCTAGGATATTATTAATTCCAGTGGTCGCAGCAGCACTGTTAACTAAACGTGTCTGCAAGTATAACTTTAACTTTAATGTATTAGCAAAGCTGATCCACTTGTTTTTGTCACCATTGTAATAAACATCTACAGCTGGTTCTGCACTAGCTGTTAGATTAAGATTAGCAATGGCATTATCTAACAAAATAAACATTTCGTCATAGATCGCTTGACCACCATCAACATTTGGATTTTCATTTTCTAAACCTAAAATAGCTTCACTATAAGGAATATCTCCTAAATAGTCCACTAATGTAGCCATTACATAAGCTTCAAGAATTTGCCCAATTGCAATATGAGTAAATAATCCTTTTTCTTCTGCAAGTGGAACCATTGCTCTATTATCAGCTATGATACCTGCGTATGCATTTGTATAAGCATTGTTTAATTGCCCAGGACCATAGCCATTATCATAAGTTGGACCAAACTGGTGAAGTATACGAGTTACTTCCATTCCTTCTTCAGTTATGTTTTCAAAAAAAGTAGCAGTAGTAATTTGCATACTGTTTAAGAAAAAATCTATATCAGCCTGATTTGGATTAAGTACATTTGGACTTTCCAGAATCTCAAGTTCCGTTGTTTCGCAAGAATTTAATCCCAAAGCTAGAACTAGAAGGAATAAAATTCTTTTTATATTATTTTTCATATTTATCATTTTTGTTTAAATAAAATTAGAACGTAGCTCTAAAACTAAGACCATATCTTCTAGAACTAGGACCAGTTATAAAGTCAATACCTTGTCCATTTCCAACTCCTGTACTAAGAGTGTTAGTGTCAAAATTAACATCATCAGGAAAGTTAAATGCCTTATACCATAAGTTAGATCCAAGTAATGTGATTGATAATGATCCAAAAGGTGTTTTGTTTAAGAATTCCTTCTTGAAATCATAGCTAAGACTAACTTCGTTCAATCTTAAAGTAGTACCATCATAGATTTGAGATTCGTTTGGTCCAAATCCGAAGTTACCAAAGAATACATTTGTTGCAGTGATTGGAATGTTGTTAGGAGTTCCGTCCTGTAATACTCCAGGCAAAATATATGCACCTCTACGATCAAGTGGGTTGTCAGAGTCTACAACACCTCTACCTACTAGAGTAGATGCAGTTTGAGAGAATATGTCACCACCGTGTCTATATTGGAAATCAAAAGAAAACTTAAGACCTTTATAAGAGAAAGTATTCTTTATTGTTCCTGTCCAATCTGGATTTGGATCCCCGATGATTTCTATATCTGTGGTTGCTAAGTATAAACCGTCACTACCAACAATCGCATTTCCATCTGCATCTCTTTGGATAGCAGTACCTTGGATAATACCAAAAGCTTCTCCAGCAATTGCATAGTTAGCAGGTCTTCCGGCTACTGTAGTAGTAAGAGCGATTTGATCAGTTGGTAACTCAGTAACTACGTTTTCATCAGCGTAGAAATTACCGTTGATTAACCACTTGAAGTTTTCTGTTTTCCAAGGAGTGATATCAAAATCAACCTCGATACCTTCATTCTCAGATTTACCCGCATTCACTCTTTTAACTGTAAAACCAGAAGCAGGGTCTAAAGCTTGATCTGTGATCAAATCTTCAGTGTTTCTCTTAAATAAACTTACATTAAGTCCAACTCTATTGTTTATAAAACGAGTTTCGATACCAACTTCAACTTCTTGGAATCTCTCAGGCTTAAGATCTGCGTTTCCTAATCTGTTAGAAACTGAGTTACTAGAGATAACGTTTCCTTGCGCATCAACCGTAGCTCTAGAGTTTAAGTTTAATCCATTTCTAGTACTAAATGCAGTAGGAGCACCAGCAGACTCTCCATAAGCAACTCTTGCTTTCAAGTAGTTAAATGCATCCGATTGTAATCCTGGGATAGCATCTGTTGCTATTAAAGAAACACTTGCTCCAGGATAAAAGATTGAATTGTTTTCCTGCTCCAATGTAGAGAACCAGTCATTTCTAATAACACCATTAAAAAATAAATAGTTCTTGTAATCTAAACTTACATCCGCATATACACCAATAGTGTTATCTTCTGTTTGAAAATCAATATTTGTTAAATTTAAATCAACTGTAGACTGATTAACAAAATTGTAATGTCTTAATACTCCGAAAGCTAACTGCTGTGTACTAAGTGTTCCTTCCTGAATGTACGCGTTTCTTCTCGTATTCAAACCAGCGATAAATGTTAAACCTAAGTTTTCATTTAATTGCTCATAACCGTTTAATATTAAACTGTTATCAAAGATAGTATTTCTTACTTGTATTGTTCTATAAAAACCAGTAACATCTCCATCAACACCACCTCTGTTTTGTCCGTTGGTGTTAAATTCGGTAAATGTATTTAAACCTGCTCTATAAGTTAAAGAGTAATTATCGTTAAAACCATAAGTAAGACTTGCAGATCCAAAAATGTTATCAGTTTCTTGAGTAACTTTCGCATTTGCAATCGTCCATAATGGATTCTGGATATCATTACCAGATCTATAATATACACTTCTACCATCTTGTGATTGGAAAGGAAGACCGAATAAGTCAACACTTCTTGGTGTGTATAAAATATCACCAAACACAGAGCTACCTCCACCGATAGTTCCACTACCAAGGGATGCAGAAATTGGTGGAGTTTTTAAACGGGAGTTTGTGTAGTTCGCTGTTCCCTGAAAAGTAATTTTATTGCTTAGTTTTGCTTTACCACCAAAACCAATATTGTTTCTTGTTAATTGGTTTCCAGGTGTAAAACTATCTTGATCAAAATAACTATAGTTTGCGCTGAACGACGCATTTTCGTTACCACCAGACAAACCGATAGATGTGTTAGAAATAAATCCTGTTTTAAAGAATCTATCCACACTGTCATATGGTCTATATGCATATTCTGATGCTGCTATATCTTCAAATCCAACAACAAGTGATTGATCAGAAAGTTGTGATAGCGGATTTGCAACAAAAGAGTTTCCAGGAGCACCACTTCTATATAAAGAGTTACCACTTATGTCTCTGTTAAAACTAGGTCCCCAGTTACTAAAGAAAAATCCAAAGTTCTGGTGGAAACCACCACCATACTCATCCTGGTAATCAGGTAAGATAGCTTCTTCTGCAAACAATGATTGAGAAAAAGTAACTTCAAATTTCTTGTTAGAAGCTTTTGCAGAACCTGTTTTGGTAGTAATAAGAATAACCCCATTTCTACCTTCTTGACCGTAAAGTACAGAAGCACTAAGTCCTTTAAGAACGTTTACGCTTTCTATATTGTTTGGATCAAGATCCAAAAATCTACTTGATTCCGTTAAAGAATCAAAAACAGACGTTTGATTGTTTGTGTTATTAGCAAAAGGAACTCCATCAACTATAAATAATGGCTGGTTGCTTCCTGATACTGTGGATAGACCACGAATAACAATGTTTGTTCCTGATCCAGCAGTACCATTAGTTGCTGTAATGTTTAAACCTGCTGCCTCACCCGATAGAATTCTACCAAGATCCGCACTGGATTGTTCCTCAATATCATCGGAAGCCACTGTAGATATTGCATATCCTAATGACTTTCTTTCTCTTCGGATACCTTGTGCAGTAACAACAACTTCCTCAAGTGTTGCTGCATCTTCTGCTAGTTGAACGTTGATACTGTCACCATCTCCAACTACAACTTCTTTTGTTGTAAAACCAAGATAACTAAATGAAAGTACAGCTCCTCTATTTACTTGAATAGTATAATTACCATCAAAATCAGATTGCGTACCCTTACTAGTACCTTTTACAACGATATTCACCCCTGGTAACGGTAACCCACTATTGTCGGTCACATTACCTGAGATCGTTTTTTCTTGTGCAAACGTTAGTTGCACTACAAACGCCAGCAATAGCGTTAGAATTCCTCTAAACTTTGTTCTCATTTTATAATTTATTTGAATTAGCCAATGCCAAAAATCATAATAATATCTTAATTAAACAACTTTTATTTAGTTAAAAATTAAATTATTGTTCAGGTCAGGTTAATATAATGTGAAATCCTACTATAACGTTATAGTACTAAGTTTTGGCCTTTTTGGGTTGGCTTTTGGATATTCTTGTTGGAGACAATTGATCTTTACGAGTGATTATAATAATTTTTTGTATTTAATCGTAAATGTTTTGTTTTGAGATTGTTATAACGTTGTTTGTTTTAGATAATCGTTTATGGAGAAAGGGTTTTGGTAAATGTTTTGTTATTTTGGCTCTAGTTTTGCTTATAGTCAAATAAACCGGTATATTGTGTTTTTGGGCTGGTTTGTTTTATAAGATATATATGCTTTTTAAGGCTTTAAAATGTTGCATTTAAGCTAATGTGGACCTTTGTATTAGAGAATTTGAAGTTGGATTCGCTGCTTTTTCCGTTTGCAAAAATAATCCTGAATAGTCCCGTCTTTGTGTTAAGTCCTAGTCCAAAACCAAGGCTAGTAAGGTTTTTGGATAGTTCAATACTTTCGTCCTCGAAATAAGAATAATCGATAATCGAGTGTATGTATAAGTTTTGGGATAATATGTATTGGTATTCAGTATTTATTACGTTATATAATGAGGCGTTTATACTGTTTTCTTCAAAACCTCGGATCGAATTAATCCCGCCAAATCTGAATAATTCGTTAAGGAATAAATCGTCTGATACAATGGCTGCGGCAGTGTTTGATAGGAAAATAGAATTTCTTTGGTTTAGCTTAAATATGTAGCTAATATTTAGACTCCCTCTTATTTGACTTGTGTTTTCTGTTTCAGTTTTTCTGCTGCCAAATTCGGTTGTTATGGCATATTTGTTTTTGATAGGGAATAAGTTGCTGTTTTGTCTTTTGGTGTGATTGAAGCCTATTCCGTAAAATGATGAAGTATAGTCGTAGATGTTTAATGCCGGTTGAGGAGTGTCAAGAAGGTTGTCTGAAGAAATTGTTTTATAGCCTATAAATAAACTGTTTTTGTCATTGACAAGGTAGTTTAGGTTTACTTTTTGCTCCGTGATTAAAAAAGTTGAATCTTTTTTAAATATGTCTAAACCTGCTTCAATGCCAATGGGAGTTTTAAGTAAGTAAGGTAATGAGATATTGGCTTGAAATCTTTGTTGTTCATTTCCGTCGCTTTTGTAAATCAAATTAAGCTGTTCTCCGAAATTCAGATTGTTAATTAGGTTTAGGTTTAAATATCCGTTCAATTCTAAGTTCCCTGATTCGGTGTCTGAAGAGAATCCCAAAAAGCCGTCGAAGGAGTTGGCAGATCTTTTCTCTAAATAAAGATATACTTTGGTAGAATCTTTCTCAAATAAAACCTCAGGAGCTTTGATGTTTTTGGCAAAACCAAGGTTGTCAATTTTTTTAGATTTTTCGATAATATTGCCTTTGTTAAAGATGTTTCCTGTTCGTATCCTTGTGTTGTATTTTAAATAAGAATAAGGGAATTTGCTGTATCCTTTGATTGTGATATCGTCTATTGTTCTGGTTTTGCTCTTTGAGCTTATTAACTTTGCGAATACGTTATTTTTGTCTTTTTTTATTTTGGTGAGTGATAAGTTGCTAAAAGTGTTTCCTTGGTTGACGAGTTGGTCTGTCAGAAATTGAAGGGTTTGTTCTGTTTTTTCAAAGGGAATTGAAAATTGGCTTTCTGTGACCTTGGATGATATTTGGTTTAGAATTTCTTTTGGGATTAATTCTTTGTTGTAATAAATAGTTAGTTGGTTGTATTTTTTGTTTAATTCTAAAATACCTGTGAGCAAAGAGTCAGATGTTTTCTTTAGTTCTAGTAATCTAACATCAAGGTATCCGGATTTTAGAAGTTTTTCTTGAGTAATGTCGATTTCGGTTTTTAGGTCTAGAAAATTTTTAAAATTTGTAGTGTAGCCAATACTATCGATTTTTGAGGATTCAATGGAGTCTTTTCCTTTGATAGAGAGTTTTAGAATAGTATTTTGTGCATTACAAAATGAATGTATACATATAATAAGGAGAAGAATATAGAATAAAGATGTTTTCAATTTATTTTTTAATAGTGCTAAAATAACGGAAAATAGAGGGATTTGTTACGGTTAAATAATATGATTTTAAATCTATTTGAAAATTAATGCGTTAGGATTTGAATTGCTCAAAAATATTTCTACCTTTGCAGCCCTCATAAAAGAGGTATTTAAAAATATTTTAATAATAGTGTAAAGCAAATTATGCCAACAATTTCACAATTAGTAAGAAAAGGTAGAGCCAAAATAACTAAGAAGAGTAAATCGGCTGCTTTGGATTCGTGCCCGCAACGTCGCGGTGTTTGTACGCGTGTTTATACTACTACACCAAAGAAACCTAATTCGGCTATGCGAAAAGTAGCTCGTGTTAGATTAACAAATGGTAAAGAAGTAAACGCATACATCGGAGGTGAGGGTCACAATCTACAGGAGCACTCGATAGTATTAGTTAGAGGTGGAAGGGTAAAAGATTTACCAGGAGTTAGGTATCACATTGTTCGTGGAGCTTTAGACACCGCAGGTGTTGAAGGAAGAACGCAACGTAGATCTAAGTATGGTGCAAAACGCCCTAAGAAGTAATTAAAAAACTTTAAGAAGAAGACATGAGAAAAAGAAAGGCTAAAAAAAGACCTATTTTGCCGGATCCACGTTTTAACGATCAATTAGTGACTCGTTTTGTAAACATGATGATGTGGGACGGAAAAAAATCGGTAGCTTTCAAAATTTTCTATGATGCGATAGATATCGTAGAAGAGAAAAAACAAAACGAAGAAAAAACTGCTTTGGAAATGTGGAAAGATGCGTTGTCTAACGTAATGCCACACGTAGAAGTAAGAAGCCGTCGTGTTGGAGGTGCTACCTTCCAGATTCCTAACCCAATTAGACCGGATAGAAAGATATCTACTGCTATGAAGTGGTTGATTCAGTTTTCTCGTAAGAGAAATGAAAAGTCTATGGCTCAAAAACTTGCTGCAGAGATTATTGCTGCGGAAAAAGAAGAAGGAGCTGCTGTTAAGAAAAGAGTTGATACTCACAAGATGGCTGAAGCAAATAAAGCATTCTCACACTTTAGATTTTAATCACGAACAGAAATGGCTAGAGATTTAAAATATACAAGAAACATAGGTATTGCTGCGCATATCGACGCAGGAAAAACTACGACAACTGAGCGTATTTTATACTATACGGGAGTTAGTCACAAGATTGGTGAGGTGCATGATGGTGCTGCTACAATGGACTGGATGGAGCAAGAGCAGGAAAGAGGTATTACTATTACTTCTGCTGCAACAACTTGTGAGTGGAAATTTCCAACAGAAAATGGTCAAGCAATAGATGATACAAAAGGATATCACTTTAACATTATTGATACTCCGGGTCACGTTGATTTTACGGTAGAAGTAAACCGTTCTTTACGTGTACTTGATGGGTTGGTTTTCTTATTTAGTGCTGTGGATGGTGTTGAGCCACAATCAGAAACTAACTGGAGACTTGCTGATAACTACAAAGTGCCACGTATTGGATTTGTAAACAAAATGGACCGTCAAGGGTCTAACTTTATGGCTGTTTGCCAGCAGGTTAAGGATATGTTAGGATCCAATGCTGTGCCAATCGTTATGAATATTGGTGATGAAGCGGATTTTAAAGGAATCGTAGATTTGGTAAAGAACCGTGCTATTATTTGGCATGATGAAACACAAGGATCTACTTTTGACGTTATTGATATTCCTGAAGAATTAAAAGAAGAAGCGGCTGAATTAAGAGGTAAACTTATTGAAGAGGTTGCTGCTTATGATGAAAATCTTCTAGAGAAATATATGGAGGATGAGGATTCTATTACAGAAGAAGAAGTGCACGCTGCACTTAGAGCTGCTGTAATGGATATGTCTATCATTCCTATGATTTGTGGATCAGCATTTAAAAATAAAGGAGTGCAATTCCTTTTAGATGCAGTATGTCGTTACTTACCTTCTCCAACGGATAAAGAGGGTATTGTAGGGGTTAATCCAAATACAGATCAAGAAGAATTACGTAAGCCTGATGTAAAGGAGCCGTTTGCTGCTTTAGCATTTAAGATTGCTACAGATCCTTTTGTAGGGCGTTTAGCATTCTTCCGTGCATATTCAGGTCGTTTAGATGCAGGTTCTTATATATTGAATAACCGTTCCGGTAAAAAAGAACGTATTTCACGTATCTATCAGATGCACTCTAATAAGCAGAATGCTATTGATTTTATCGAAGCAGGTGATATTGGAGCAGCAGTAGGTTTTAAAGATATCAAGACCGGGGATACAATGTCGGATGAAAAGCATCCTATTGTTCTAGAATCAATGGATTTCCCTGATCCGGTAATTGGTATCGCTGTAGAGCCGAAAACTAAAGCAGATGTTGATAAATTGGGTATGGCTTTAGCTAAGTTAGCTGAAGAAGATCCAACATTTACAGTAAGAACTGATGAAGCTTCAGGGCAGACTATTATTTCTGGAATGGGAGAGCTTCACTTAGATATTATTGTAGACCGTTTGAAGCGTGAGTTTAAGGTTGAAGTGAATCAAGGTCAGCCTCAGGTTGAGTACAAAGAGGCTATTACTGCAGCTGCAGATCACAGAGAGGTTTATAAAAAGCAGTCTGGTGGTCGTGGTAAATTTGCAGATATTGTATTTACTATTGAGCCTGCGGATGAAGGTCAAGTTGGTCTCCAGTTTGAATCTATAATTAAAGGTGGTAACGTTCCTAAAGAATTTATACCTTCTATTGAGAAAGGATTTAAAATGGCTATGGTTAATGGGCCATTAGCTGGGTACGAAGTTGATGCTATGAAGGTGACATTAAAAGATGGTTCTTATCACGATGTGGATTCGGATCAGTTGTCTTTTGAGTTGGCTGCTAAGTTAGGTTTTAAAAACTCTGCAAAAGCTGCAAAAGCAGTAATAATGGAGCCTATTATGAAATTAGAAGTTATTACTCCAGAAGAGAATATGGGTGATATCGTAGGTGATCTTAACAGGCGTAGAGGACAAGTTAGTGATATGGGTGATAGAGCTGGAGCAAAAACTGTAAAAGCTACTGTGCCACTTTCAGAAATGTTTGGATATGTTACAACATTAAGAACGTTGTCGTCTGGTAGAGCAACATCTACTATGGAATTTTCTCACTATGCTGAAACTCCTTCTAATATTTCAGAAGAAGTAATTGCAGCAGCAAAAGGAGTTAACGCTTAATTTTACAGAAATGAGTCAAAAAATTAGAATAAAACTAAAATCTTACGATCATAACTTGGTAGACAAGTCTGCAGAGAAGATTGTTAAGACCGTTAAGAGTACTGGAGCTGTGGTTACAGGCCCGATTCCATTACCAACACATAAGAAGATTTTTACAGTATTACGTTCTCCGCACGTTAATAAGAAATCTAGAGAGCAATTCCAATTAAGTTCTTACAAAAGACTTTTGGATATATATAGCTCGTCTTCAAAAACGATTGATGCGTTGATGAAGCTGGAATTACCAAGTGGAGTAGAAGTTGAGATCAAAGTTTGATAAAACTACGAAGTAAGAAAATCTTACGATAAATGTCCCAAGCTGCGTGCAAGGGAAAAACGGCAAAAAAATACATTCAGGGTTGAAGTATTTTGACCCTGTTTTTTTGCAAAATAATAAGTAGAATACTAATTAATAATTAATAAATATGTCTGGGTTAATAGGAAAAAAGATCGGCATGACTAGCATCTTCGACGAAAATGGAAAGAATATTCCATGTACGGTAATAGAAGCTGGACCATGTGTGGTTACCCAAGTCAGAACTGAGGAAGTTGATGGTTATAAAGCTATTCAGCTAGGTTTCGATGACAAAGCAGACAAAAATGCTACTAAGGCGGCTTTAGGTCACTTTAAGAAGGCAGGAACTGTTGCTAAACGTAAAGTTGTCGAATTTCAAGGTTTTGAGGAGGAGTACAAATTAGGAGATACAGTAACTGTAGAGCATTTTGCAGAAGGAGAGTTTGTTGATGTTTCAGCAACTTCTAAAGGAAAAGGTTTTCAAGGAGTTGTTAAAAGGCACGGCTTTGGTGGTGTTGGACAAGCAACTCACGGTCAGCACAACCGTTTAAGAGCTCCAGGTTCGATAGGTGCAGCATCTTACCCTGCTAGAGTATTCAAAGGAATGCGAATGGCCGGAAGAATGGGTGGAGATCAAGTAAAAATTCAAAACTTAAGAGTGTTAAAAGTAGTTGCTGAAAAGAACCTACTTGTTGTGAAAGGATGTGTTCCTGGACATAAAAACGCTTATGTAACGATTCAGAAGTAATGAAGGTAGCAGTAATTGATATTAACGGAAAAGAAACAGGAAGAAAGGTAGACCTTTCTGATGCTGTTTTTGGTATAGAACCAAACGATCATGCTGTGTACTTAGATGTGAAGCAGTATTTGGCAAATCAACGTCAAGGAACTCACAAAGCTAAGGAGCGTGC
Organism: Aquimarina rubra; assembly: GCF_042684305.1. Taxonomy (NCBI): domain Bacteria; kingdom Pseudomonadati; phylum Bacteroidota; class Flavobacteriia; order Flavobacteriales; family Flavobacteriaceae; genus Aquimarina; species Aquimarina rubra. The sequence goes on from NZ_JBHULE010000035.1 coordinate 144,404, forward strand.
TGAGATTGTAGGTAGTACAAGAAAGATAAAGAAACAAAAAGGAACTGGTACAGCCAGAGCGGGTAGTATAAAATCACCTATCTTCAAAGGTGGGGGTAGAATTTTTGGTCCAAGACCACGTAACTATTCTTTTAAATTGAATAAGAATTTAAAAAGATTAGCACGTAAATCTGCACTAAGTATTAAAGCTAACGACAAAGCGATTACAGTTGTTGAGGACTTTACTTTTGATACAATTAAAACAAAGAATTTTACCACAGTTTTAAAGTCTTTAGGACTAGAGGATAAAAAATCTTTATTTGTGTTGGGAGAGTCAAATAAAAATGTATATTTGTCGTCACGCAATTTAAAAAGCTCTGAAGTTATAACATCCTCAGAATTAAGTACTTACAAAATACTTAACGCAAAGAATGTTGTGCTTTTAGAAGGTTCTTTGAAAGGAATTGAAACGAATTTAAGTAAATAGAAGCCATGAGTATCTTAATAAAACCTATTATTACGGAAAAGGCTACTGCTGATAGTGAGGTGTATAACCGCTATGGTTTTGTAGTAGATAAAAAAGCGAATAAGGTGGAGATCAAAAAAGCAGTAGAAGCTGCTTATGGAGTATCTGTTACTAAAGTTCGTACGATTAATGTCCGTCCGGATCGTAAAACTCGTTATACAAAAACGGGTGTGGTCACTGGTAAAACAAAAGCTATTAAAAAAGCTATTGTACAGGTGGCGGAAGGTGATGTAATTGATTTATATAGTAATCTTTAAGACTAAAAAATGTCAGTAAGAAAATTGAAACCAATTACCCCAGGTCAGCGTTTTAGAGTAGTTAATGGGTTTGATGCCATTACTACTGATAAGCCGGAGAAGAGTTTATTAGCTCCGAAAAAAAGATCTGGAGGTAGAAACAATCAAGGAAAAATGACTATGCGCTACAAAGGTGGTGGTCATAAAAAAAGGTATCGTATTATTGATTTTAAACGTGATAAGCAAGGAATTCCTGCTACCGTTGCAACAATAGAATATGATCCAAACAGAACTGCTTTTATAGCGCTTTTAAACTACCAGGATGGTGAGAAGCGTTATGTTATAGCTCAGAATGGTCTACAAGTAGGTCAAAACGTTGTTTCTGGAAGTAATGTTGCTCCAGAAATTGGAAACGCGATGCCACTTAGTGATATCCCTTTAGGTACAATCATTTCTTGTATAGAATTACGTCCCGGTCAAGGTGCTGTTATGGCGCGTAGTGCTGGTTCGTTTGCTCAGCTTATGGCTAGAGATGGTAAGTTTGCTACGGTAAAGTTGCCTTCTGGAGAAGTAAGATTAGTCTTAGTAAACTGTATGGCAACTATTGGAGCTGTTTCTAATAGTGATCATCAGTTAGTTGTAGGAGGTAAGGCAGGTAGAGGAAGATGGCTTGGTCGTCGTCCACGTACTAGACCAGTAGCAATGAACCCGGTTGATCACCCAATGGGTGGTGGAGAAGGACGTTCTTCTGGAGGTCACCCACGTTCTAGAAAAGGTCTTCCTGCAAAAGGATACAGAACCCGTTCTAAGACGAAAGCGAGTAATAAGTATATTGTAGAACGTAGAAAGAAATAATAAGATATGGCACGTTCATTAAAAAAAGGACCTTACATTCACTATAAACTAGAGAAGAAAGTAGCTGCGAATGTAGAGGCTAACAAAAAGACTGTGATAAAGACTTGGTCAAGAGCATCAATGATATCTCCGGATTTTGTTGGTCAAACAATTGCAGTACATAATGGTCGCCAATTTGTTCCTGTATATATTACAGAAAACATGGTGGGTCATAAATTAGGAGAATTTTCGCCAACACGTTCTTTTAGAGGGCACGCTGGTGCTAAAAATAAAGGTAAAAAATAATTTAAGCTATGGGAGTTCGTAAAAGAGAAATGGCAGAAAGAATTAAGGAAGAGAAAAAGCAAATTGCTTTCGCTAAACTTAATAACTGTCCAACTTCACCTCGCAAAATGCGCTTAGTAGCAGATTTAGTTCGTGGTGAAAAAGTTGAAAGAGCGCTTCATATTCTTAGATTTAACCCTAAAGAAGCATCGCGTCGTTTAGAGAAATTATTGCTTTCTGCAATAGCAAACTGGCAAGCGAAAAATGAAGACGCTAGCATCGAAGATGCAGATCTTTTTGTAAAAGAGATCCGTGTAGATGGAGGTAGTATGTTAAAAAGACTACGTCCAGCTCCACAAGGTCGTGCACACAGAATAAGAAAACGCTCTAATCACGTAACAATCGTGGTTGCAGCAAAAAATAATACACAAAGCTAATATAAATAGTATGGGACAGAAGACAAATCCAATCGGAAATCGCCTAGGTATCATTAGAGGATGGGAATCCAACTGGTACGGAGGTAATGACTACGGTGATAAACTTGCCGAAGACGATAAGATTAGAAAGTACGTACACGCACGTTTATCTAAAGCTAGTGTATCTAGGGTAATTATTGAGCGTACGCTTAAACTTGTAACCGTTACTATCACTACTGCTAGACCTGGTATTATTATCGGAAAAGGTGGTCAAGAGGTAGACAAGTTAAAAGAAGAGCTTAAGAAAATTACTGATAAAGAAGTTCAGATCAATATTTTTGAAATCAAAAGACCAGAACTTGATGCATTTTTAGTAGGATCTAGTGTTGCAAGACAGATTGAGAGTCGTATCTCTTACCGTCGTGCGATCAAGATGGCTATTGCGGCTGCAATGAGAATGAATGCAGAAGGTATCAAAATTCAGATTTCAGGACGTTTGAACGGTGCTGAGATGGCACGTTCAGAGTCGTATAAAGATGGTCGTATTCCTTTATCAACATTTAGAGCTGACATAGATTATGCTTTGGTTGAGGCACACACTACCTATGGTAGACTTGGTGTTAAAGTATGGATTATGAAAGGCGAAGTATATGGTAAGAGAGAACTTTCTCCTTTAGTTGGTCTTTCTAAGAAACAAGGAAAAGGAGGCGATAGAGGAGCCGGACGAGGTGGAAATAATAAATCACGTCGTAGAAAGTAATTTTTTAAAGTAAATTAACAATGTTACAGCCTAAAAGAACAAAATTCCGTAAACAACAAAAAGGACGTATGAAAGGTCTTTCTCATAGAGGACATACACTTTCTAACGGAACCTTCGGAATCAAATCATTAGATTCAAGTTTTGTTACTGCTAGACAAATAGAAGCAGCACGTATTTCTGCTACTCGTTATATGAAAAGAGAAGGTTCTCTGTGGATCAAGATTTTCCCAGACAAGCCTATTACAAAGAAGCCTCTTGAAGTACGTATGGGTAAAGGAAAAGGAGCTGTAGAATATTGGGCGGCAGTTGTAAAACCAGGAAGAATCTTATTTGAGATCAGTGGTGTGTCGTATGATGTAGCAAAAGAAGCATTGCGCTTAGCTGCACAAAAGCTACCAGTAAAAACTAAGTTTATTGTGTCAAGAACCTATCAAGGTTAAAATTCAAAAGAGACTATGAAACAATCACAAGTAAAAGAATCGTCTACAGCTGAATTGCAAGAAGAACTTGGTAAATCTCGTAAAGAGTATTCAGATTTAAAAATGGCTCACGCTATGTCTCCATTAGAAAACCCTTTACAATTACGTAAAGTGAGAAGGTCTATTGCAAGAATGGCGACTGAGTTAACTAAAAGAGAATTAAACGGTTAATTCTGCTGAAAGATGGAAAAAAGAAACTTAAGAAAAGAGCGTATAGGTGTAGTTACTAGTAACAAGATGCAGAAATCAATCGTTGTTGCCGAAGTAAAAAAAGTAAAACACCCGATGTACGGAAAGTTCGTGTTAAAAACAAAGAAATATGTTGCGCACGATGAGAAAAATGACTGCAATATTGGTGATACTGTAAAGATCATGGAAACAAGACCTATGAGTAGAACCAAATGCTGGAGATTAGTAGAAGTAATTGAAAGAGCGAAGTAATTATGGTACAACAAGAGTCTAGATTAAAAGTAGCAGACAACACAGGTGGTAAAGAAGTTTTAGTTATCCGTGTTTTAGGTGGTACAAAAAGAAGATACGCCTCTGTAGGAGACAAGATCGTTGTCAGTGTTAAAGAAGCAACTCCTAATGGAAACATTAAAAAAGGAGCCGTTTCTACTGCAGTTGTAGTTCGTACCAAAAAAGAAGTGCGCAGACCGGATGGTTCTTATATTCGTTTCGACGACAATGCTTGTGTTCTTTTGAACCCTGCAGGAGAAATGAGAGGAACACGTGTTTTTGGTCCTGTTGCAAGAGAACTTCGTGACAAACAGTTCATGAAGATTGTTTCACTAGCGCCAGAAGTGCTTTAATAGTATAGCAAAGATGACAAAGCTAAAAATTAAATCAGGAGATACTGTAAAAGTAATCGCTGGAGACAATAAAGGTCAACAGGGAACAGTACAAAAGGTATTGAAAGATAAGAACAAGGCAATTGTAGAAGGTGTTAACCTCGTGTCTAAACACCAGAAGCCTAGTGCTGCTAATCCACAAGGTGGTATAGTGAAGCAAGAAGCAGCTATTCATATTTCTAACTTATCGTTGTTAACATCTAATGGTGATGCAACAAGAGTTGGATATAGAGTAGAAGGAGATAAGAAAGTGAGATTTTCTAAAAAATCTAATGAAGTAATATAGTTATGGCTTATATCCCAAGACTAAAACAAGAGTACAAAGACAGAGTAATGTCAGCTCTTACAGAAGAATTCAGTTATAGTAATGTAATGGAAGTTCCAAAACTTAAGAAGATTGTTTTAAGTAGAGGAGTTGGTGCAGCTGTAGCAGATAAGAAGTTAATTGACTACGCAGTAGACGAATTAACAATGATCACAGGACAAAAAGCGATTGCTACAATTTCTAAAAAGGATGTTGCAACTTTCAAATTACGTAAAGGAATGCCAATTGGGGCTAAGGTTACGTTAAGAGGAGAAAGAATGTACGAATTTTTAGATCGTTTAATTACTTCGGCTTTACCTCGTGTAAGAGATTTTAACGGAATTAATGCTACTGGTTTTGATGGTAGAGGTAATTACTCATTAGGAATTACTGAACAGATTATTTTTCCGGAGATAGATATCGATAAAGTAAATAAGATTTCAGGAATGAATATTACTTTCGAAACTTCGGCAAATACTGATAAAGAAGCAAAATCATTGTTAACAGAACTAGGGTTACCTTTTAAAAAGAATTAATTATGGCTAAAGAATCAATGAAAGCCCGTGAGGTGAAGAGAGCTAAAACAGTTGCTAAATATGCTGAAAAACGTAAGGCTTTAAAAGAAGCTGGAGATTATGAAGCATTACAGAAGCTGCCAAAAAATGCATCTCCAATCCGTATGCATAATCGTTGTAAATTAACCGGAAGACCAAAAGGATATATGCGTCAATTTGGAATTTCTCGTGTTACATTTAGAGAGATGGCTAATCAAGGATTAATTCCGGGAGTAACTAAAGCTAGTTGGTAATAATAAAAAATTAATTGGTCTAAGGTTCGGCTAAACTAGTGGAAAACCAAGATCATAAATTATATACAATGAATACAGATCCTATAGCAGATTATTTAACCAGAATACGAAATGCAAATAGTGCTCAACATAGAGTTGTTGAGATTCCTGCATCGAAGGTTAAAAAAGAGATCACTAAAATATTATTCGATCAAGGATATATTTTAAGTTATAAATTTGAAGATAATACAACACAAGGTAGTATTAAGATAGCTCTTAAATACGATAAATTAACCAAAGAACCTGTAATAAAAGAATTACAAAGAATCAGTAAGCCTGGTTTACGTAAATATGCAGGATCAAGTGAAATACCAAGAATTCTTAATGGATTAGGTATTGCAATCGTTTCTACTTCTCACGGTGTTATGACTGGTAAGCAGGCAAAGCAAGAGAACGTAGGTGGTGAAGTACTTTGTTACGTATATTAACAGTAAAAAAGACAAAAGAAATGTCAAGAATAGGAAAAAATCCAGTAACTATTCCGTCTGGTGTCACGGTAGAAGTGACAGGTAATGTTGTTACTGTTAAAGGAAAATTAGGAGAGCTTACACAAGAGATAGATGCTATCAATGTGAAAGTAGAAGAAGGTCAGGTTGTTCTAGAAAGACCTACTGAAGCTAAGGATCATAAAGCAAAGCACGGTTTATACAGAGCTTTGATCAACAATATGGTGCAAGGTGTATCTGAAGGTTTTACCAAAGAGTTAGAATTGGTTGGAGTAGGTTATAGAGCTTCTAATCAAGGACAAAAACTAGATTTAGCTTTAGGTTTCTCTCACAATATCGTATTAGATGTTGCTCCAGAGGTGAAGATAGAGACTATATCAGAAAAAGGTAAAAACCCGATCGTAAAATTAACTTCTCATGATAAACAATTAGTGGGACAGGTGGCAGCTAAAATTAGAAGCTTCCGTAAGCCAGAGCCTTACAAAGGTAAAGGAGTTAAATTCGTAGGAGAACAATTAAGAAGAAAAGCAGGTAAATCTGCATAATAACGAAGTTATGGCATTCTCAAAAGATTTAAGAAGATTAAAAATCAGAAAGCGAATCCGCGGTAAAGTAAGCGGAACAGAACAACGTCCTAGATTATCTGTTTTTAGAAGTAATAAAGAAATCTATGCTCAGATCATAGATGATGTAACCGGTAAGACAATCGGTGCTGCTTCTTCAAGAGATAAAGATATTGCTGCTGCATCAGGAAATAAAGCAGAAAAGGCAAGCTTGGTAGGTAAAGCCCTTGCTGAAAAAGCTAAGAAAGCTGGTATAGATACTGTATCATTTGATAGAGGAGGATATTTATATCACGGTAGAGTAAAATCATTAGCTGAAGGAGCTAGAGAAGCAGGACTTAAATTCTAAGAAATTATGTATCAAAAATATAAAAACGCAGAATTAGTAAAACCAAGTGGACTTGAATTAAAAGACCGTTTAGTTGGAGTACAACGTGTTACTAAAGTAACTAAGGGTGGTAGAGCATTCGGATTCTCTGCTATCGTAGTTGTAGGAGATGAAAATGGTGTTGTAGGTCACGGTTTAGGTAAGTCTAAAGAAGTTGCTGAAGCTATTGCAAAAGCAGTAGAAGATGCTAAGAAAAATTTAGTTCGTATACCATTGACTAAAGGAACTTTACCTCACGAACAAAAAGGTAAATATGGTGGAGCAAGAGTATTATTGATGCCTGCTGCTACCGGTACCGGAGTAATTGCTGGTGGAGCGATCCGTGCAGTATTAGAATCTGTAGGTGTTCACGATGTACTTTCTAAAAATCAAGGATCGTCTAACCCACACAATGTGGTGAAAGCAACGTTTGATGCTTTATTGCAAATGCGTAGTGCAGAGCAAGTGGCAAAACAGCGTGGTGTTTCACTTGAAAAAGTGTTTAAAGGATAAATATATTAGGAACGATGGCAAAGATTAAAATTACTAAAGTAAAAAGCGCGATTAACCGTACTCAGAGACAAAAAAGAACTCTGGAGGCTTTAGGTCTTAAAAAGATCGGTCAGGTTGTTGAGCATGATGACACTCCTAATATCCTTGGGATGGTAAATAAAGTTAAACATTTAGTTTCTGTAGAAACAAAATAATATAAGCACATGGATTTAAGTAACTTAAAACCTGCTGCAGGTTCAGTAAAAAATAACAGCAAGCGATTAGGTCGTGGTCAGGGTTCCGGAAAAGGTGGAACAGCTGCTCGTGGTCATAAGGGAGCAAAGTCACGTTCTGGATATTCTAGAAAGATTGGTTTTGAAGGAGGGCAGATGCCACTTCAAAGACGTGTGCCAAAGTTTGGTTTCACCAATATCAATAGAAAAGAATATCAAGGAATCAACTTAGATACCTTACAGAAATTAGTTGATGCTGGTAAAATAACTGACACCGTTGATCTTGATGTGATATTAGATACACGTCTTGCAGGAAAGAATGATTTAGTTAAGATACTGGGTAGAGGTGAATTGAAGGCTAAGTTAAAAGTCTCAGCTCATAAATTTACAGCCACTGCAAAAGCAGCTATTGAAGCGGCAGGTGGTGAAGCAGTAACCTTATAAAAGATATTTCATGAAATTTATTGATACAATAAAAAACATTTGGAAAATCGAAGAACTAAAGAATAGAATCTTAATCACTTTAGGATTGCTTTTAGTATATCGATTTGGAGCACAGGTTGTACTACCGGGAGTAGATGCGGCAGAGTTGGCCAACTTGGGTACACAGACTCAAGACGGTCTTCTTGGATTGCTTAATGCTTTCACAGGTGGAGCGTTTGCAAACGCTTCGGTGTTTGCTTTAGGAATCATGCCATATATATCTGCATCCATTGTTGTGCAGTTAATGGGGATAGCAATTCCTTATCTTCAAAAATTACAAAAAGAAGGAGAAAGTGGAAGAAAGAAAATTAATCAGATAACTCGTTGGTTAACTATTGCAATTACATTAGTTCAAGGGCCTGGTTATATTTACAACTTGTTTGCTACCCTTCCTCCTGCAGCTTTTAGTACAGAGATCAGTCAAACTGTTTTCGTTGTATCATCGGTGATCATCTTAACCACAGGTTGTATTTTTGCTATGTGGCTAGGTGAAAAAATTACTGATAAAGGTATAGGTAATGGTATTTCGTTGTTAATTATGGTTGGTATCATCGCTACATTACCACAATCGTTTGTTCAGAATTTTATCTCAAGAACTTCAGGAGAAGGAGGAGATATTATAATGGTACTGATTGAATTGGTAATTTGGTTTGTGATCATATTAGCATCTGTGCTACTGGTAATGGCTGTTCGTCAGATTCCTGTACAATATGCAAGAAGAACTGCCAGTGGTGGATATGAAAAGAATGTTTTTGGATCACGTCAGTATATACCGTTAAAGTTAAATGCATCTGGTGTAATGCCAATTATATTTGCACAAGCGATTATGTTTATTCCGGCTGCAGTAGCAGGGCTTTCTCAGTCTGAAACTTCACAAGGAATAGCCGCTGCTTTTAGTGATATTTTCGGATTATGGTATAATCTGTTATTTGCATTGTTGATTATAATATTCACATACTTCTATACGGCTATTACCGTTCCAACGAATAAAATGGCTGATGACTTAAAGAGAAGTGGTGGTTTTATTCCTGGTATTAGACCTGGAAGTGAAACAGCCGAGTATTTAGACAAAATAATGTCACAAATAACCTTGCCAGGATCTATATTCTTAGCGTTAATTGCTGTTTTTCCGGCAGTAGCTGTTAAGCTCCTTGGTGTTCAGCAAGGATGGGCATTGTTTTTTGGAGGAACCTCTTTACTAATTATGGTTGGGGTTGCAATAGATACGATGCAGCAGGTTAATTCATACTTGTTGAATAGACATTACGATGGATTAATGAAAACTGGTAAAAACCGTAAAGCAGTAGCATAATGGCAAAGCAACCAGCAATAGAACAAGATGGAAGTATAATCGAAGCATTGTCTAATGCAATGTTCCGAGTAGAACTAGAAAACGGTCACGTAGTGACAGCTCATATCTCAGGTAAAATGCGAATGCATTATATAAAATTATTACCAGGAGATAAGGTGAAGTTAGAAATGAGTCCTTATGATTTATCAAAGGCTCGTATCACATATAGATACTAATAATTTTAAGAATATTAGTTAATTAAGATTTTTTATGTACTTTTGCAGGCTGAAAATCTTGTTAACGAGACCTTCTGAAATGCTTAATATGTATTTTCAGGATTTAAACACAAAGAGATGAAAGTTAGAGCATCAATAAAAAAGAGAAGTGCCGAGTGCAAGATTGTGCGTAGAAAAGGCCGTCTTTACGTAATTAATAAAAAGAATCCTAGATTTAAACAAAGACAAGGGTAATTATGGCAAGAATTGCAGGGGTAGATATACCTAAACAAAAGCGAGGAGTTATAGCATTAACCTATATCTTCGGAATTGGTAGAAGTAGAGCTAAAGAAATTTTAGCAACTGCCAAAGTAGATGAGAGTATAAAAGTTTCTGACTGGGATGATGATCAAATTGGTCGTATTCGTGAAGCTGTAGGAACCTTTACTATAGAAGGAGAATTACGTTCTGAGGTACAATTAAATATCAAACGTCTTATGGATATAGGATGTTACAGAGGTATTCGTCACAGAGCTGGTTTACCACTTAGAGGACAACGTACTAAGAACAACTCTAGAACACGTAAAGGAAGAAGAAAAACAGTTGCTAACAAGAAAAAGGCAACTAAATAATAATTAAAAATTAGACATTAGTCATTAGTAAATAGAAGTTAGATGAATCTGTTTGAAATAGCAATGTTTAGGATTCTAACAACTAAAAGCTAACAACTAAAAACTAGAAAATATGGCAAAGTCAACTTCAAAAAAACGTAAAGTAATTGTTGAATCTGTAGGAGAGGCACATGTAACAGCTTCTTTTAACAACATTATTGTTTCGTTAACTAATAAAAAAGGAGACGTTATTTCTTGGTCTTCAGCTGGAAAAATGGGATTCAGAGGTTCAAAAAAGAACACTCCATATGCTGCACAGTTAGCTGCAGAAGATGCTGCTAAAGTGGCAATCGAAGCTGGACTTAAGAAAGTAAAGGTATATGTTAAAGGCCCTGGGAACGGTAGAGAATCAGCAATACGTTCGATACATAATTCAGGAATTGAAGTTTCAGAAATTATTGATGTAACTCCAATGCCACATAACGGATGCCGTCCTCCAAAAAGACGTAGAGTATAATAATTGTATCCCGAAAAAAATTCGGGATCTTTTATACCTTATAAATAGTAATTAAAGTAAGTCTAAAAGGGGAATAAAGGATTATCGAAGGAAAGAGACCTTAATTCATAACCTCCTCTAAAATTAAATTAATAATAAAATGGCAAGATATACTGGTCCAAAAACTAAAATCGCTCGTAAATTTGGTGAAGCGATATTCGGAGACGATAAGTCATTCGAAAAAAGAAATTATCCTCCTGGTCAACACGGAAATAACAGACGAAGAGGAAAGAAAAGTGAATATGCAATCCAGTTAATGGAAAAGCAAAAAGCTAAATATACTTACGGAATATTAGAGCGTCAGTTCAGAAATATGTTCGAAAAAGCAACAAGATCTCAAGGGATTACTGGTGAAGTATTACTTCAGTTATGTGAGTCTCGTTTGGATAATGTAGCTTTTAGAATGGGATTAGCAAATTCTCGTAGAGGAGCTAGACAATTAGTTTCTCACAGACATATTACTGTAAATGGAGAATTAGTAAATATTCCATCTTACCAATTAAGACCTGGAGATGTTGTGGGAGTAAGAGAAAAATCAAAATCATTAGAAGTTATCCAAAACTCTCTTGCTAATAATAGTAAAGTTTACGAGTGGATTACTTTTAATAATGATACAAAAGAAGGTACTTTCGTATCTGTTCCGGGAAGAATTCAAATACCGGAAAACATCAACGAACAATTCATCGTCGAATTATATTCGAAGTAATAACTCTTAGAAGAAACAATAATATGGCAATATTAAATTTTCAGAAGCCCGATAAAGTTATCATGATCGACTCTAGTGAGTTTGATGGTAAATTTGAATTTAGACCATTAGAACCTGGGTACGGATTGACAGTTGGTAACGCTTTGCGAAGAGTTTTGCTATCTTCTTTAGAGGGATTCGCTATAACTTCATTAAGAATTGAAGGAGTAGATCACGAGTTTTCTACGATTTCTGGAGTTGTAGAAGATGTGACTGAAATTATTCTTAACCTTAAGCAAGTTCGTTTTAAGCGTCAGATTGAAGATGTAGACAACGAATCGGTTACAATTTCGATTTCTGGTCAAGAGCAGTTAACTGCTGGAGATTTTCAAAAATTCATTTCAGGTTTCCAAGTTCTTAATCCGGACTTAGTGATCTGTAATATGGATAAAAAAGTGGCTCTAAACCTAGAGATAACTATAGAAAAAGGAAGAGGTTATGTTCCTGCAGAAGAAAATAAAAAAGCAAATGCTCCAATAGGAACAATCTTTACGGATTCGATTTATACACCTATTAAAAATGTTAAGTATAGCATCGAGAATTATCGTGTTGAACAAAAAACAGATTACGAAAAACTAGTTTTCGAAATTGTTACAGATGGTTCAATACATCCAAAAGATGCTTTAACTGAAGCTGCAAAAATTTTGATTCACCATTTTATGTTATTCTCTGATGAGCGTATCACTCTAGAAGCTGATGAAATTGCTCAGACTGAAACATATGATGAAGAATCATTACATATGAGACAATTATTGAAGACTAAATTGATCGATATGGATCTTTCTGTAAGAGCATTAAATTGTTTAAAAGCTGCAGAAGTAGATACATTAGGAGATTTAGTATCATATAACAAAAATGACTTAATGAAGTTCCGTAACTTTGGTAAGAAGTCTTTAACAGAGCTAGAAGAACTAGTAAATGTTAAAGGTCTTAATTTCGGTATGGATCTTTCTAAGTACAAATTAGATAAAGACTAACACATCATATTTTGCTCTCTGCACGAGGCAGATTGAGCAAGATGATGCTTAAATTTTTAATGTCATGAGACACGGAAAAAAAGTAAACCACCTAGGTAGAAAAACTGCACATAGAAAAGCTATGCTTGCTAATATGGCTTGTTCTCTTATAGAGCATAAGAGAATAAACACTACAGTAGCAAAGGCAAAAGCGCTTAAGCAGTTTGTAGAGCCACTAGTAACCAAGTCTAAAGAAGATACTACACATAATCGTCGTATTGTATTTAGTAAGTTACGTAACAAGTATGCTGTAGCAGAATTATTTAGAGATGTTGCTGCAAAGGTTGGTGATAGACCAGGAGGATATACCAGAATTATCAAATTAGGTAATCGTCTTGGTGATAATGCTGATATGGCAATGATCGAGCTAGTGGATTACAATGAGTTGTATAACGCAGGTAAGCCAGCTAAAAAGAAATCTACTCGAAGAGGTAGAACAAAGAAAACTGAAGCTGCTCCAGTAGTTGAAACAACTAGTTCTGAAGAAGAATAAATGAAAAATGTGATTTACACATAAGGATAAAGGATAAACGTTCATCGTTTATCCTTTTTTTTTGAATATTTTTAAAATAAAATTTTAGATCCTTCAATAGGATGTTTACTATCAAAAAGTATATTAGAATGAAATATCAATCTCGAAAAAAAGCAATTGTATTATTAGCAGATGGTACTATTTTTTATGGAAAAGCTGTTGGAAAAGAAGGCACCGCTTTTGGGGAAGTCTGTTTTAATACCGGAATGACGGGATATCAAGAGATTTTTACAGACCCTTCTTATTTTGGGCAGCTAATGGTGGCTACGAATGCTCATATTGGTAATTATGGTGCCAATAATGAAGAGGTAGAGTCAGATTCTATAAAAATCGCAGGTCTAATTGTTAAGAACTTTAGTTATGAATTCTCTCGTGACTTAGCTGATGAGTCTTTACAAGAGTTTTTAGAAAAAAATGATTTATTGGCGATATCAGATGTGGATACTCGTGCCTTGGTAAGTTATATAAGAGATAACGGAGCAATGAATGCCTTAATCTCTACCGAGATAGATGATATTGATTCCTTAAAAAAACGGTTGGCCGAAGTACCCGATATGAATGGTCTTGAATTGGCTTCTAAGGTCTCTACAAAGAAACCTTACTTTTTTGGAAATCCTGATGCTACATATAAAATTTCGGCATTAGATATTGGAATTAAAAAGAATATACTTCGTAATCTGGCCCAAAGAGACGCTTACATAAAGGTTTTTCCTTATGATACGACTTTTGAAGAAATGAGTGAGTGGGGACCTGATGGTTATTTCCTTTCTAATGGTCCCGGTGATCCAGAACCGTTATCACAAGCAATAGCAACGGCAAAAGAAATTATTAAAAGAGATTTACCTTTATTCGGAATTTGTTTGGGTCATCAAGTAATAGCACTTGCCAACGGTATTAGTACTTATAAAATGCATCACGGTCACAGAGGAATAAATCATCCGGTAAAAAATCTAACAACAGGTAAAGGAGAAATCACCTCCCAGAATCACGGTTTTGCTATCAACAGAGAAGAAACTGAAAAGAATCCTGATATAGAGATAACACACGTACATTTAAACGATCATACAGTTGCGGGAATTAAAATGAAGAACAAAAATTGTTTTTCAGTGCAATATCATCCGGAAGCAAGTCCGGGTCCAAATGATTCAATCTATTTATTCGATCAGTTTATAAATAATATCAAAAACGCAAAAGTAGAAGCATAAACTTGTTCATTTATTGTGAATAGATTGTGGTTTGTATAATGAATTGATCTATAACGTTATAGTTGATAACTTGTTATGTTTACTGGGGTTTAAGCAATAAATTAAGAGGTTTTCTGAGGTATTTAAATTTACCGGTTTCGTATATTGCGAAGAATTAAAATTATCCAACAAAAACAAATCAAAAATGAGTGTAATTATTAATATTCACGCCAGACAAATTTTAGATTCACGTGGTAACCCTACAGTAGAAGTAGACGTGATTACCGAAAATGGTGTTTTAGGAAGAGCTGCAGTTCCTTCTGGAGCTTCAACAGGAGAACATGAAGCAGTAGAGCTTAGAGATGGTGGTAGTGATTATATGGGTAAAGGAGTAAAAAAAGCTGTAGAAAATGTAAATACAATAATTGCTGAAGAATTATTAGGATATTCTGTGTTTGATCAAAATTTACTGGATCAAACTATGATTGAATTAGATGGAACTCCTAATAAATCTAAATTAGGTGCTAATGCAATTCTTGGAGTTTCTTTGGCAGCTGCAAAGGCCGCGGCAAATGAGTTAAATATGCCATTATATCGTTATGTAGGAGGTGTTAGTGCTAATACACTTCCGGTTCCAATGATGAATATCATTAACGGAGGATCTCATAGTGACGCACCAATCGCATTTCAAGAATTTATGGTAATGCCTGTAAAAGCAAATGATTTTACTCATGCCATGCAAATGGGTACAGAGATTTTTCATAATTTAAAGAAAGTACTTCACGATAGAGGATTAAGTACTGCTGTTGGTGATGAAGGAGGTTTTGCACCAACATTAGATGGAACAGAAGATGCGCTGGATTCTATCGCATTGGCTGTGGAGAAAGCCGGATATAAGTTTGGCGATGAAGTCATGGTAGCTTTAGACTGCGCTGCTGCAGAATTTTTTGTAGACGGCAAATATGATTACACCAAATTTGAAGGAAAAACAGGTGTCGTAAGAACAAGTGAGGAGCAAGCAGACTATCTTGCTGAACTTGCTTCTAAATACCCTATTATATCTATTGAAGATGGAATGGATGAAAATGACTGGGAAGGTTGGAAGTATCTAACAGAGAAAGTAGGAGATAAAGTACAACTAGTAGGTGATGATTTATTCGTTACCAATGTAGAAAGATTGTCAAGAGGAATTGAAAATGGTATTGCTAATTCAATTCTAATTAAAGTAAATCAAATCGGAACCCTGACCGAAACAATAGCCGCGGTAAATATGGCGCATAACGCAGGATATACTTCTGTGATGTCTCACCGTTCTGGTGAAACCGAAGATAACACCATAGCAGATTTAGCGGTAGCTTTGAATACAGGTCAGATTAAAACTGGTTCAGCATCACGTAGTGATAGAATGGCAAAGTACAATCAACTATTACGTATAGAAGAAGAATTAGGTACAGTCGCTTATTATCCGCAGGAAAAGGCCTTCAAGGTTAAGAAATAAATAACGAATTTAAAAAAGCTCACTTTTTAGTGAGCTTTTTTATTATACTAAAGTTTGCAATGAAAATTGTTGGGCGTATGATGAAGTTTTGAAATGAACCTCGAAGCTGTATTTATATTCCAAAATTGATGGTCGGATTAATAATATATTAACACTATATTTCGTAATTTAGCAGCCCTTATTATAACAGCAAAATTCTAAATAATCACAATGTCAAAAAAAGCTACGTTAGAAATCGACGGTAATAAATATGAGTTCCCCATAATAGAAGGAACTGAAAAAGAATTAGGAATTGATATCAAAACTCTTAGATCCGCCACAGGTGGTATCACTACGATTGATCCTGGATATAAAAACACAGGAAGTTGTGAGAGTGGAATTACTTTTCTGGATGGAGAAAAAGGAATTTTAAGATACCGTGGATATTCTATAGAAGAATTGGCTGAAAAAGCTGATTTTTTAGAAGTAGCTTACTTATTGATTTTTGGAGAATTACCAACTGCGGAACAACTTGATAAGTTTGATAAAGATATTAAAGAGGAATCTCATGTAGATGAGGATATGAAGAGAATTCTTGATGGATTTCCTAAAAGCGCTCATCCTATGGGGGTTCTTTCATCATTAACTAGCGCCTTAATAGCTTTTAATCCCGGTTCTGTAGATGTAGATTCTGAAGAAGCTATGTATAACGCTATAGTAAAAATAATGGCGAAGTTTCCTGTGCTTGCCGCATGGACAATGAGAAAAAGAAAAAGTTTACCATTGGATTATGGAGACAACGCTTTGGGATATGTTGAGAATTTACATAAAATGATGTTCTCTAGGCCTAATAAAACATATGAAGCAAATAAGATCGTTAATGATGCTTTGGATAAATTATTAATTCTACACGCAGATCACGAGCAAAATTGTTCTACTTCTACTGTTAGAATTGTAGGATCATCTCACGCTGGATTGTTCGCTTCTTTATCAGCAGGAATTTCAGCTTTATGGGGTCCGTTACACGGAGGAGCGAATCAAGCGGTAATTGAAATGCTCGAAGCGATTAAAGAAGATGGAGGTGATACTGCAAAATACATCGCTAAAGCGAAGGATAAAGAAGATTCTTTCCGTTTAATGGGATTTGGACATAGAGTATACAAAAATTTTGATCCTAGAGCGAAGATCATAAAGGCGTCTGCAGAAGAAGTTCTGGGAGATCTTGGAATTGAAGACCCTGTGCTTGATATTGCTAAAGGTCTGGCCAAAGTTGCTCTGGAAGATGAATATTTTGTAAAAAGAAAATTATATCCTAATGTAGATTTCTATTCAGGAATCATATATCGAGCATTAGGTATTCCAACCGAGATGTTTACTGTGATGTTTGCGTTAGGAAGATTGCCTGGTTGGATCGCACAATGGAGAGAAATGCGCTTGCGTAAAGAACCAATCGGAAGACCAAGACAAATATATATTGGAGAAACATACAGACCTTTTAAATCAGTTTCTGAACGTTAAAAAGGATGCCATAATTTTAATAAGGGTACTGAATTTTTTTAGTACCCTTTTTTTATGAAATTTTCAATATATTTTAATTCCAATCGTCAAATTTTAGAATTTGATAAAAAGTTGATATTTTTTTTGAATAAAATTAGCATCTACCTACTCCCTATTCCTATATTTGTTCGATCATCAATGTTGGTTAACAATGATACTTTTTGCCTAAAAACTAAATGATTGAAACGAGCCCTGACAAAGAGTTTAACACAAGAGAATATGATTTTGGGCGAGTTCCATGTGACCTCTAAATCGATATTATAAACACATGAAACTAAATATTACAAATGAAACCTCAAGACTTAGAGCCGTAGTTTTGGGAACTGCTTTAAGTAATGGTCCGATACCAAAAATTGAAGAAGCCTATGATCCAAAATCTATAGAGCACATCAAAGCAGGTTCATACCCTAAAGAAGCAGATATGGTTGCAGAGATGGAAGCTGTTGCCAAAGTTTTTGAGAAATATGATGTAAAGGTTTTTAGACCCCAAATAATTGAGAATTACAACCAGATTTTTGCAAGAGATATTGCATTGGTCATAGAAGATAAATTTATAAAATCAAATATACTTCCTGATAGAGAAAAGGAGATCAAAGCTATTCAATATGTAATTGATGAAATTGATTCTAAAAAAGTATATAAAGCCCCATCCGAAGATATACATTTTGAGGGTGGAGATATTATTATTCATAATGATCATATATTTATAGGGACGTATAAAGGAGATGATTATAGCGATTGTATTGTGGCGAGAACTAATATGAAAGGCGTGGAGTATATTAGATCACTTTTTCCAAATAAAATAGTAAAGGAATTTGATCTAAACAAGTCGATGGATAACCCCAGAGATAACGCGTTACATTTGGATTGTTGTTTTCAACCGGTTGGCAAAAACAAAGCTATAATTCATAAAGAAGGATTCAGGAATTTAGATGATTACAGATATTTAGTAGACTTCTTCGGAATTGAAAATTTATTTCATATTGATAAAGATGAGATGTATTATATGAATTCTAATATATTTTCTATATCAGAAGATGTTGTAATTTCTGAGAAAAATTTTACAAGATTAAATACTTGGCTTCGTAGCTTAAACATCATCGTAGAAGAAGTTCCATATTCTGAAATTGCAAAACAAGAAGGGCTTTTACGTTGTTCTACTATGCCATTGATAAGAGATTAAATAATGAAACAGGTTACAAATACAATCGTAATGATTCGTCCGGTTAGATTCAGGATGAATGAGCAAACAGCAGTAAATAACTACTATCAGAATACATCAGACAGTAGCGCAGAGGATACAAACACGAAAGCGCAAAAGGAGTTTGATGGTTTTATAGAAAAACTAAGATTAGTAGGTGTTAATGTGATTGTTATTGATGACAAAGCTGAGAATGACACACCCGATTCTATATTTCCGAATAACTGGGTATCCTTTCATGAGAACGGTGATGTAGGCTTGTATCCTATGTTTGCGGTAAATAGAAGAAGAGAGCGTAGACCTGAAGTGTTGGACATCATCGAAAATGCTGGTTTCGAAATAAAAAATATCATTGACTACACAGAAGCTGAGGATACCGATGTGTTTCTTGAAGGAACAGGAAGTCTTGTTTTAGATAGAGTGAATAGAAAAGCATATTGCGCTCTTTCTCCTAGGGCGGATGAAGAATTACTTAT
This sequence comes from Aquimarina rubra, assembly GCF_042684305.1. Lineage (NCBI taxonomy): Bacteria > Pseudomonadati > Bacteroidota > Flavobacteriia > Flavobacteriales > Flavobacteriaceae > Aquimarina > Aquimarina rubra. The sequence continues at coordinate 163,366 of NZ_JBHULE010000035.1, forward strand.
CGAGTTTTGTGAAGATTTTGAATACACTCCGGTAATTTTTACCGCATACCAAACCGTTAATGATGAGCGTCTGGCTATCTATCATACCAACGTAATGATGGGAATTGGAGAAACTTTTGCAGTGGTATGCTTGGATTGTATAGACGATAAAAAAGAACGAAAAAATCTGTTAAGTCATTTAAAAAATGACGGGAAGGAGATTATTTCAATCACAGAGAATCAGGTGAATAATTTTGCAGGAAATATGTTACAGGTTGTGGGAGCAGATGAAAAACGATATCTAGTAATGTCTTCTGCAGCATACCAAAGTTTGTCAAAAGATCAAATATTAAAAATAGAAAAACATTGCGCTATTCTTCATAGTAATCTTGAAACCATCGAAAAATTAGGCGGAGGTAGTGCTCGTTGTATGATGGCCGAAGTTTTTCTTCCAGAAGCTGAATAAGGGTCTAAAGACAGTGAAAAGATATTTCTTTAAAACAGGAAGTAATATCTTTTAATTATTTTTGATGTAATAAGTAAGACGATGCTTTCAAAGAAAACAAAATACGGAATAAAAGCACTAACCTATATCGCGAGAAAAAGGTGCGAACATCCTGTTTTAATATCCGAGATTGCCAAGAGTGAAAACATTTCTCAGAAATTTTTAGAAAGTATATTACTTACACTACGTAAGAATGGTTTTCTGGGTTCTAAGAAAGGAAAAGGAGGAGGATACTATCTGATTAAAGAGCCCAAAGAAATTTCAATGGCATCGGTTATACGGGTTCTAGAAGGACCAATAGCAATGTTACCTTGCGTAAGTTTGAATTTTTATGAGAAGTGTGATGATTGTCCGGACGAAGATGCTTGTGCAGTTCACGAACTTATGATTGAGGTTAGAGATAATACTTTAAAAGTTCTTGAAAATAAAACTCTGGAAGATTTTATGGATTAATCCTCATCAAGTCTAATAAATTTATAGGGTCCCTGAATTTTACCCCAGACTTGTTTACCATTGATGTCGTAACCCCTATCCCAAGAAGTAATTTTGTTTTTACTAATCACCACATTACTTGTCGTATACGATATTTTTTTACTAAAGGTACTGGAACACGTTCCGTTTTTTGTTTTTCCGTGGTAGATAGTGGAGGTTTTCTTTTTGAAATATACATCGCATCCATCTCTAATCTTCAGGCTGTCAGGGGTTAAATGATTAAAAATAGAAATGTCCCTCCATGCGTTTACATATTTTTCCTGATTCGGAATTACATAACTCGTACTACTAATGGTTAAACTATCAAGTTTCTGAACATTCAATATCCTTTGATTATAAATGGAAGAATTGTCTTTTTCATCATATAACTCCTGATAAAACCAATGACCTTGTCTGTCTTCCCAGATGGGGATATTTACAAGATGTACTGAAGCATATCCAGAATCCTTATTGGCTTGATTTTTTGAAGAAAATTTCCCTATTAAATTTTTGGTAAAATCGCTTATAGGAGAATCATGTTCTATTTTAGTGTTACAACTTATTGTAACAAACAATAAGGATAAAAATAGTAATGATCTCAACATATTCTTTTTTATAAAAATACTAATATTTTTGCAAAAAAAGCGTCAATTGTCGATAAAAATAAGCTTTTTGTCTGTATTTATTTTGTTTTTTCAGATGTGATATTCCGAATCATTCCTCCAAATATGAAGTAGTGAAAGGGAACCATTAGATACCAATACAGCCTACCCCATATTCCTTTTGGTCTAAATGTTGCAGTTTGATGTAATACATTATTTTCGTCAATATCAAACTCTAACCAAGCTTCTCCGGGAACCTTCATTTCGGCAAAAAGTAATAAGCGTTTTTTGTCTTTATCTGCAACCAAAACTCTCCAAAAATCCAGGGCATCTCCCGAGTAAATTTTATCTGGATTTGTTCGTCCTCTTCTCAATCCAACTCCTCCAAAAAACTTGTCTATATATCCTCTTATTTTCCACATCCAATCTCCATAGTACCAACCGGTTTCTCCACCTATGGCCCATATTTTTTCAACTACTTGATTAGGGTCTGTGACTTTGATTTTCTTCTTATCTCTAAGGCATCCTTTCTTAGGTACTGTAACGTATTTTTGAATATCTTGATCGAAACGTCCACTGACCATAGAGTCTTTCCAACTGGATACCACCTGATTTTGTTCTATTTTGATAAAGGCAAGTTCCAGAGCTTTAGTATAAGTCATGGGCTCTATACCCAATATGTTTTGTAGCCTATTATCATTTGCTACTACAGGAACACTCATACTATCCACCAGATTCAATGCTAGTTTATAGGACGTTGATGTCACAAAATATAACCAGTAAGAAGAAAGCCTGGGTGTCATCACAGGTAATGTGAAAATAAAAAGTTTTATACCTCTTACTTTGGCATACAACAGTAGCATCTGTTTATAAGTGATGACATTAGGTCCGCTAATATCAAAGGATTGATTGTAACATTGGGAGTTGCCTAAGACGCCGGTCATAAAGCTTAAGACATCTCTTACTGCAATTGGATGCGTTTTTGTGTTCACCCATTTTGGAGTAATCATAATCGGTAATTTTTCACAAAGATCTCTTATGATTTCAAATGATGAACTACCAGATCCAACGATTATTCCAGATCGTAAAACAGTTAGATTAAAGTCTCCCTCATACAGGGTTTCTTCAACATTTTTACGTGACCATAAATGCTTTGATAAATTCTTCTCGTTTACAATACCACTTAAGTAAATTACCTGTTTAATATTTGTTTGTGCTACATATTTATTAAAGTTTTGAGCAGAAATCTCTTCCTTTTTATCAAAATCAGAAGTTGAGGAACTCATCGAATGGATAAGATAATACGCCGCGTCAATATCCTTAGGTAAGATATTTGGATCGGGATCGTCTAAAAAATCTATTTCAACAATGGAAACCTTTTTTGCCATTTCCCCATCGATAGAAAAACGATCTTTATCTCTAACTGCACAAATCACATCGTGACCAGAGTCTAATAACAGAGGTAATAAACGCATACCAATATAACCATTAGCACCTGTAAGTAGTATTCGCATCTTTTTAGGTAAAAGATACAAATAAATAAACTGTTTAGTTGTGTTTTTAAACGACAAGTTTATGCAAGAAGGACTAAGTTTAATATGGTTAAATTATAAATCCTCAATATTGGTTGGACCATTATCTGCCTTATAATTTAATATTTTTTTGATGAATGTATGAATAGCAATGTCTGTTTTCTTTGCGCTAAACTTAATAAAATAATTGTCTCTGTAGATGCTGTATTCTTCGGCTTTTCCCTTATAGATAGTTAATTTGTAAAATGGGATAACTAGAAGATATGTTTGTAATCGTACTCCAAAACCTACCAAAATACCTTTGGGTCTAAGTTCTATATTACAAGTTTTTAAACTAGTGTCCATCATCAATAAATTATTGATTTCTATGCTAGATGCTGCGATCCTAAGTTTTGGAGAACCAACTCCTCCTAATTTTATTCGCTCCATAATGGTAAAAGGCTTACCAACTTGTTCAGCAAGAATCTTTTTAAGTTCTGGATCTCTATAGGTATTATTGACTAGCATTTTTCTTTTGTTACAAGATACGAATTGATACAAATAGAAGTGGTAGAAGATTATATTTCTATTATCTTTGCTGCCTGATTTTTGTATCAAATACAATTTAAAAATGACATTACACGAAACTATTTCTGGACAGGTAAAAGCAGCTATAAAAGAACTTTATGGCGCAAACTTAGAATCTGTAGAGTTACAAGGAACTCGCAAGGAGTTTGAAGGGGATATTACAGTGGTAGTTTTTCCTATGTTGCGTGTGGTAAAAGGCAATCCTGTGCAAATAGGAGAAGCTGTGGGTGCGTATTTGGTAGAAAATGTAGAAGAGATAACTGGTTATAACGTAGTAAAAGGATTTCTTAATCTGGTAATTTCAGATACGTATTATATTGATTTTTTCAACCTTATTAAAGGCACTGAAAATTATGGTTTTGTGACTCCAAAAGACGGAGATAAAGCTGTGATGGTAGAGTATTCTTCTCCAAATACTAATAAGCCCTTACATTTGGGGCATATAAGGAATAACTTGTTAGGATATGCCGTTGCAGAGATTATCAAAGCTAGTGGTAAAAAGGTATATAAAACCCAGATTATTAACGATCGAGGTATTCATATCTGTAAAAGTATGGTTGCCTGGCAAAAATACGGTGAAGGACAAACACCAGAATCTACCGGATTAAAAGGGGATAAATTGGTTGGGAATTACTATGTAAAATTTGATCAGGAATATAAAAGCCAAATATCAGATTTAATTGCTTCCGGAAAAACAGAAGACGAAGCAAAAAAAGAAGCTCCAATATTAGTTGAAGCCCAAGAAATGTTAAGAAAATGGGAAGCTGGAGATGATGAAGTGGTGAAGCTTTGGAAAACTATGAATAATTGGGTGTATGAAGGTTTTGATCAGACATACAAGACATTAGGAGTTGATTTTGATAGTTATTATTATGAAAGTAATACATATCTTCTAGGTAAAGATAATATAGAAGAAGGTCTTGCTAATGGAGTATTCTTTAAGAAAGAAGATGGATCTGTCTGGTGTGATCTTACAGATGAAGGTCTGGATGAAAAACTAGTATTACGTAGTGATGGTACTGCTGTGTATATGACCCAGGATATCGGAACAGCAATTCAGCGTGTAAAAGATAATCCTGATATTGGTGGAATGATTTATACGGTTGGTAATGAACAGGATTATCATTTTAAAGTACTTTTTCTAATTCTTAAAAAATTAGGATATGATTGGTCTGAAAATCTACATCATTTAAGCTACGGAATGGTAGACTTACCAAGTGGTAAAATGAAAAGTAGAGAAGGCACTGTAGTTGATGCAGATGATCTTATTAAGGAAATGGCAGAAACTGCAGGAGAAATTTCTAAAGAGTTAGGGAAATTGGATGGGTATTCTGAAGAAGAAAAAAGCATAGTCTATAAAACTATTGGCCTTGGTGCATTGAAATATTTTATTCTAAAAGTAGATCCCAAAAAAAGAATATTATTTGACCCGGCAGAGTCGGTAGATTTTCAAGGAAATACAGGACCTTTTATTCAATATACCTATGCCAGGATTCAAGCAATTTTGCGTAAAGCAGAATTTGATTGGAACGATACTGTAAAAAATATTACTCTTGATAATAGAGAGAAAGAACTTATAAAACTATTAGAAATCTATCCTGAGATGATACAGAATGCAGCAAAGGATTTAAGTCCGGCAATTATAGCCAATTACACTTATGATTTAGTGAAAGCATATAATTCTTTTTTTCAGAATGTATCAATATTTGGGGCAGATTCTGAAGCTGAAAAGATTTTTAGAGTTCAACTTTCAGATATAGTCGGGACCACTATAAAATCTGCTTTTGCACTATTAGGAGTTCAGGTTCCTGAGCGAATGTAAAAAATTATCCAACTGATGTTTTAGGTAGTGTAATGCAAAAAGTACTTCCTTGACCATAAGTACTTTTTACTTCTAGATTTCCTTGGTTAAGGGAGATTAATTCTTTACAGATTTTTAGCCCTAACCCGGTGCCGGTTTCGTTGTTGGTACCTTTAGTCGTTAGATGTTCTTCAGAAAAGAGTTTGGTTAAATTTTCTTCAGAAATTCCTATTCCAGTGTCTTCAAAGTAAATTTTGATGTTATTTTCTATCTTTTTATTGTAAATAGTAATTGTATCACCTGAGTTACAAAATTTAATAGCATTGGCTATTAAATTTTGAGTTACAATTGTACACATATCTTCATCAGCATATACCGTTATATTTTCGGTCATGTTGTTAATAAGCTCAATTCCTTTGTTAGAAGCTTTAGGCGCGAAAAACACAAACTTATCTTTTACTATTCGAGAGAAATCAAAAGTTTTGGGGTTGGCTTTGAGTTCATTCATTTGAGATTTGGACCAATTTAAAAGATTGGTTAGCAACAGGGAAGTCTGGTGTGCACTCGTGGAGAGCAGAGGAATAATTTCCCTAAATTCACTTTCAGAAATCACGTCATCCTTTAGTAAGTTAAGAGTGTTATCAAGTCCATGAATTTCATTTTTTAAATCGTGAGAGACTATAGAAAATAGCTTATTCTTTACCTGGTTGGATTCATTTAATTCCTTAATATATTTTGCTCTTTGCAATCTGCTTTTTACAATACCAATGATAAAAACAATGGCCACTGCAAATGCAGCAATAGCAATATATGTATAGATTTTTTGCATAAGTAGTTCTTCCTTAACTTCACGCTCGGCTCTTTTTTGCTCATCCAAAAGAGCTTGTCGCTTTTTTTCATTTTCTACCCTTTTTTTAACAAGATCTATTTTATCGCTGGTTTCTTTTAGAATATGTTCATTAAATAAATTTTTATGTTCTTTTTGCCATTTGTACGCGCTTAGATAGTCACCTCTCGCTGAATCCAAAACAGAGGATAGGTCATAACTGTGTAGTAATAAGGGTGTAGAGTTAAGTTTTTTAGATTCTTTTCTGGCTGTAGAGATATATTTTTCTGCCTCTTTAAATTTTTTAGTTTTAATAGCTATTTCACCTAGGGAAAGTTTAGCCCTGATAAGTCTTTGCCTATATGCTACTTTACCGCCAAGAAAAAGCGCAGACTCATAATATTTTTTAGCATTTTCGTAGTCCTTTTTGATAAAAGAAATTTGACCTAATGCGCTATATGCTTCAGAGATTCCATGGCTATCATTATCTCTTTTGTTTACTAATAAAGATTCATCCAAGAGTACCAGAGCACTGTCTAGTTTTTTTTCTTTGATATAGATTAAGGCTAAATTATTAAGAGTGGCACCTACGGTATTAGAATTGGTTTTCCTTTTTAGTTGTAAAGACTGATAATAGTATTTTTTAGCTGCGTCAAAATCATTTAAATCCCCATATACATTACCGATGTTATTAATAGTGGTTGCCAGGCTTATACTATCTTTTAGTTTTTCATAGTATAAATTGGCTTCTAGCAGATGCGTTATACTCTTTTCAGGGTTCCCCAATCGCTGTTCTATGACCGCTTTGTTGTTCTGAATGATTGCAAGACCTCTGTTATACTTTATCCTTCCAAAATACAAAGCAGCTTGATCAAAACAGGTTAGGGCGTCATATAGTTTATCAGTTTGATTATAGATTGCTGCTTTTTCATTGTGCAATTGTCCAACGCCTTTGTCATATTTTATTTTTTTGGATATCTGTATGAGCGTGTCGCAATATATTAAGGCTTCGGTAAACTTTTCCTGTAAACTTAATTCATAAACAAGATCGGCGGCCACGTCAATATTTAATGAATCCGAAGTAGCATAAGTAGCTTGTATAAGGCTATCAAGTTTTTTTTGTTGACAGAAAGAAATACTACTAAAAAATAGCAGCACCAGTGTTACATAAAGGTGGATTTGTTTCATAAATATTATTTAGGGCAGGTATAAATTACAATATTTTCATTTGATTTTATGTTTTTTTTAACAAAAATTTTTATTTCTGATTGTTTTTTGCTTATTTTAGGAGAAAGTTGTTTTACCCCATAACAAAAGAAGTTTTCTTCTACTATAATTAAATGAATTATCAAATTTCCAGAGCTACGGATAGTGATTTACCATTAATGCAGCGTTTGTTTTATCAGACGGTTACCATTTACGGATCTAAAATTTTTACCAAAGAGGAAGTGAAAATATTTTCCAGATTAGCTTTGGATAAAAATCACTGGACACAAAAGTTTATTGAAGATTATATCTATAATGTAAAATTAAATGGCGAAGTGATCGGTTCTTTTTCGTTAAGTAAAGATGGAGTGATAGAATATATTTTTGTTCATCAGAATTATCAAGGAAGGGGTATTGCAAAGAAGTTATATTCAACCTTAGAAGAAGTTGCAAGAGAAGCTGGTATAAATTCATTAAGCACGAGAATTAATTTGAATACAAAAGATTTTTTCGAGAAAAATGGCTTCAAAATTATTAAGAATGCCGAGAAAGTATCTGGTGGTGAAGAAATAGTCAGTTATAGCGGTGTTAAGAATTTTTAGAAATTTAAGCGTAAAACCGCATTAGGTGTAAGACGCAATCCGAATTCATTTATTTCTTCCACCTCATCTTGATCTCTTCTAATATAATAATTATTGAAAACGTTTTCCTGATCCGTAATATTCCAGATAGAAATTCCTGCAAGTCCTTGTATTTTTTTGGTAATTTTAAACGAATATGTAGAAGAAAGATCTACTCTGATGTAATTACTTAGACGCGTACTATTAGGCCTCAAGTAATTTATGGTGTCATTTTCAATCAAATTATCAGGATTGGGTAAGGTTGTTGGTTTTCCGCTATGCCAATTTATACCTCCTGAGATTTTCAGATTGTTTTTATTATATGCTATGGCAAAATTTACGTTATGGCGAATGTCAATATTGTTTGGGAAATTAGAAGGGCTTATATTGTTAAATGTATATTGGTTATCCGCATAAGAATAACTAAGCCAGGTACTAAAGTTTTTAAACCTTTTATTGATTAAAAAATCAACTCCAAAAACAGAATAACTACCGTGATCCCTTAAGAACTCAAATTGATTCTGGAACCCTTGGCTTCGGGTAATGATCCCATTAATGTCCTTATAATAAATATCAGTTGAGATTAACCAGTTATTGTGATTATAGCTAAGGCCAATGGAGGCCTGTTTACTTTTCAGGATAGGAATATCTTGATCGTTGGATAATACCCATCTTCGACTTTCGATACCTAAAAAATCATTTTGAAGATCAATTATTTGTGAAGTTGACTGGCTTTTTATTTCACCGAGAAGTTCTAGTGTAAAATGATTTGTAAACCTCTTATATAGATTGATACGAGGTTCAAAAATATAGGTATCAAACTTTTCTAAATAGTTAATCCGCGCTCCTACATTAGCATACATAGATTTACTGTCTGACTTGTATTCTACTTCAGAAAATAGGCTATGGGTGCGTATTACTTCTTTTGTAAAATCCCTGAAAGTTGGGTTATTCAGATCCCGTAGGTATGATATTCCTGTTTCATTAAATTGATATCCGGATTTTAAATTTATATTCGAAATAGTTTTAAGAAAGGTATTAAGTTTTAAACCGTTTTCAAGGACTTCGTTCTTTTGTAAAAGTCGTTGGTTATTTTGAATATCAGAGTTAACTGTTTCTAATTTATAATTGGTGCCATAAAGGAGTAATTCGCTTCTAAAGAAATCGCTCCAATCTCGTTGGTATAATATACCACCTACGATATTATTTTGTTTGGCGCTACTCTCCCTGGAAATTTCGATTTGACTGTTGTTAGAATTTTCCTGAAAAACAAGATCGTTTTTCATAACTAACGCATTTACTTTTATAAGATCCTTAGGTGATATCTGATATAACCATCTCAGGTTTGTATCATAAAAGGAGAAACGCTCATCAGAACTATTATTGCTGATAACCTCAGAATTCTGGAACGCTTTATCAAAATATTGGTTATATGTTGGAGTTTCCAGAACTTCATTTAGAGAATGTCTTAAGCCTAATTGAATAGAAGAGTTTTTACTGATAGGAGTATCTATATAACCATCAACACTTATTAAGTTGATACCAATACTAGCATCCAGTTTATTATTAATTTTATTATCGGTGTTCATCGCAATTACACTAGATACACCATCTCCATACCTGGCGCTCGAACCATTCTTAAAAACTTGTACGTTTTTAGTGAGGTATGGGTTGAATGCAGAGATAAGACCAAAAAAATGACTGGATTGATACATTTTTATCCCATCCCAGAGTATAAGGTTTTGGTCGTTGGTGCCTCCACGTACGTTGATATCCGAGACTGTTTCATTAACACTAAGAATTCCAGGAAGCGCTTGGATAGTTTGCAATAGATCCGGTTCGATAAGACCGGGAAGGATACCAAAATCGTTATAATCTATGCGTATAGAGCCATCTATTTGTTTGTCAATTCCCCTAATAAGATAATCATTGAGAATAATTTCATTAATATATTCAACTTTTTGAGTTAAAATTACATCTCTGCAAGGGTTATTAATAAAATCAAAAGCTGATTTCACGATAGGAATATATCCAAGATAATTAATTGTTATTTTTTCGTTTGGGGCATCAATTTTTAAAGCGAACTTACCTTTAGAATCACTAATGGCAGCACTATTTTTCCCTTGGATAGTAGCATCAGATATAATGATATTATCGAAACCTTTTAGAGTTCCACAGATTTCTATGGATCTAAAACTTAATGCTACTGTATTGTTTGCTAAAATGGTATAGTTAAATGGGGTATTTGTTTCGAGATATTGAATGGTTTCTTTAAAATTCAAAGTATCAGAAGGTTTAGCGATCTTAAGACCTTCTAGCTCTTCATTAATATAAGAAAAGTCATATCTAAATGTATCCTGAACCCCATTTAAAATAGAGATAAGAGAATACGTTTCTTTTTCGGTTTGGGAACTTGCCGTAAAAAGAACAAAAAAAATCAGAAAAATTGAAACGAGGATTTTGGGTTGAATCACTCTTTATATAAGGTTACGGTTTTGTTATCAATCATATATTTCAAACGCATCGGAATCGTAATTGACTTTAATGCCGTTTGAATATCTGAATGTACAAAATTACCCGTAAAAAATATAGAGGGATCAATATTTTTTGTTTTTACTGTGACTCCATATTGCCACTCGAACTCTTTTAACACTCTAGCGAAAGGAGTTTTGTAGAAATAACTTTTATTATAGTACCATTTAGGTTCCTTGTCTGTAATTTTTTTCTCTATGATTTCATTCGAAATGAGTTCTAAAGCATCTCCAGCTCTTAAAAATTTGGTTTGTCCTTCTACAGTGACGCTTACTACCCCTTCATAACAAACCACTTCAAAAATATCTTCTCTTTGTTTAATATTAAACCTAGTTCCAACAACGCTTACAACACCCAAGGAAGTATGCACATCAAACTTTTTACCTTTGGCTACATTAAAATATGCTTCCCCTTTTAGTAATACTTTACGCTCACTATCCCAATTTTTATCATCGTATGTTATAGAAGAAAGTGCATTGAGCCTAATCTTCGATTCATCAGGTAATGTATGTGTGGATTTCTCACTAGCAATCGTATTTATGGTAGTATCATAATCTTTAAAATATGAGAAATATAATCCTATTCCTATAACAAATATTGCTGCAATGCGAAATAATATTTTGGGAAACGATGTTTTAGCAGCGGGGCTTTTTCGTTTGGATAACTGCTCTTTTAATTTTTCCTGATTACTTTCTACATCATAGTCAGGAGCACTAAATTTTTTAGCAGTTTCAGATATCTTTATATAAGAATCATAGGCATTCAATTGCTCGAATGCCTCTGATTCATGCTTAGTGAGTTGTTCGTTATTCAACCACTTTGTAATAAGATCTTCCTTTTTCATAACAAGATTCTTGATATTATAACAATCGATAAGGATAAATTCCTACCCTTGTTTTTATTTTTTTAAATTCCTTCAATGTCTTTTCTTAATTTTTCTAAAGCTCCGTAGATTCTTTTTTCCACGGCTTTTCTGGAAATTCCCAATAAATCAGCTATTTCTTTATGCCTTTTGCCTTCAATTCTATTCATAAGAAAAGCTACGCGCTGAGCCTCGGTTAAATTTGCAAGAGCTGTCTGATATTTTTGGAGGTATTCTTTTTCTTCTAAGATAAAATGAGGACTTTCATTAGTGCTGCCTTTTATTTCTGTTTGCTGATATTTTAGTTTTATTTTATCGTGCTTTATCTGATTTAATGAAAGGTTATTGGCAACAGTAAATAAAAAGCTTTTAGCTTTATCCAAAGAAACTTTATTACAGTTGTCCCAAAGTTTAATAAATGCCTCCTGGACTTGATCTTTAGGGTTTATATGTTCTCCATATTTATAATAAATGAAGTTGTGAAGATTTTTGGAATGTTTAGCAAAAAGTTCTGAAAATAATCTTTCTTCACAAACATTTTCGAAAAGGTCTTTAGGCATTTTAATTTTTTTTCAAAATTAAAAAAAAACTTCACCTAGTGGGAATTTGATTTCTTAAATTGTTATAATAGTAATTAGGATGAAAAAAAAGTAATATGGAAAAGATAAGATTTTATATGTTTAGAGTGATTATGAGTGTTATGTTTTTAATGATTTCTTGTCAGGAAGAAGAGCGTGAGCTTATAGATCCTACATTGGATAACACTATAGCAAAAGATTCGCAACTAGCCGAATTAATGAGAAATATTGTAACACATGACGGATCTTATGATGATATAGTGGATGGAGGGAATTGCTACAGTATAAATTTACCATATACTATTACTCGAAATTCTACAGAGGTTATAATTATTAATCAAATAGAAGATTATAATCAGTTAAATCAATCTGATGATATTCAAATTCAATTTCCTGTAACCATTACGAGAGATAATCATGCAGAAGAAATTATTGATAATGATATAGAATTGCAATTAATAGCGGATAGCTGTATGGTTCAGGATGATGATATAGAGTGTGTAGATTTTGTGTATCCTATAGTATTTGCAACGTTTAATTCCAGTAATAATGTAATCAATACGGTAGAAGTTCTTCATGATGCTCAGGTATTTGGATTTATGGAAAATCTTGATGAGAATACTGTGGTCTCTATAAATTATCCTATAGCTTTACGTATTAGTACAGGAGAGCTGTTAGATGCAGGACATAATGAAGAATTACTATCCCGAATCCTTGCTTTTGAAACATCTTGCGAAGAGAATGATGGTTAATTTGTTTAATATTTTAACAATAAAGTTAAACAAAAAGTTAAAAAAGTATTAAAATCGTTTTTCGGGGTAGCACTTTTGTTTTATGAGTTGTTTCATCATTGAACAATTAATTTCAAAATAAAAACCAATAACATGAAAAATTTATTCAAAAAAGCTTTTTTAGCATTATGTATTATTTCGATAGCTGCTTGTAGCGATGATGACGATACTACCTTTATTCCTCCCACTACGACTATTGCAGATTTAGTGGCAGATAATGCAGAATATAGTTCCTTATTAGCTGCTCTAGAAAGAACTGATTTAGACGTGACATTAAACGGTACAGGTACTTTTACAGTTTTTGCTCCCGATAACGATGCATTCGCTGATTTTTTAGATGGTACTCCTTTAAATGATGTTCCGGTAGCAACATTAGAGCAGATTCTATTAAATCACGTTCTAGGAACTACAGTGACTTCTGGACAGCTTACTACCGGATATGTAAATAATTTAGCAACCGAGTCTTCTACAAGTGCAAATTTAAGTATGTACATTAATACTTCTAACGGAGTAGTAATTAATGGTGTTTCAACTGTTGTTCAAGCAGATGTTGCGGCATCTAATGGTATTATCCATTTTGTAGATGAAGTAATTCCATTACCAACAATGTTAACTTTTGTTGCTGCTGATAGTGATTTATCATCTTTAGCAACAACTGCTACGACAACTTCAGGTTTTGACACTGATTTTGCAGCAGTGCTAAGTGGAGCAGATAGTAATTTAACTTTATTAGCACCTGATAATGATGCTTTTGCAGCTTTAGGAGATATTTCTGGACTTTCGGCGGCAGATTTGGAGCAAATATTATTGAATCACGTGATAGGTGGAATTAACATTTCTACAGGGCTTGCTACAGGTTATGGCAATACATTAGCTACATACGGAGACACCATGAATAACCTGAGTATATATATAAATACTGATGGCGGGGTTTCTTTCAATGGAATTTCTAATGTAAGTACAGCAGATATCGTGGCATCTAACGGAGTGATTCATAAGGTAGATGCAGTAATCACTCTACCAACAGTAGTTACTTTCGCAATAGCAGATGCTACTTTTTCAACATTAGTAGCTGCCTTGACAACGTTGACTCCATCAACAGATTTTGCAGGTATTTTGAGCACTGCCTTAGGAACTGATCCAGCACCCTTTACAGTATTTGCTCCAACAGATGATGCTTTTGCAGCGATTACCGTGCCAACGGATGAAAATGACATAGCTGCTATTTTAAACTATCATGTGGTAGGAGGAGCAAATGTACGTTCTACAGATTTAACCGACGGTGCTGTTACAACATTAAATGGAGATGTAACGATCGATGCATCTGCACCTAGTGTAACCGGAGCTGGAAATACTAGTGCAAGTAACATTATTGTAGTTGATGTTCAAGCTGCTAACGGCGTGATCCACGCGATTGATCAAGTATTATTGCCGGCTGCTAACTAAGTAATAAAAATTATTACCTCAAAATAAATATTCCCCCGAAAGGGCATTTAGATATCGAAACCCCCACTTTTTTCAATTCTAAATGCCCTTTTACACACTCATTTTAATAGTAACTAATTTAAATTAAAACCAATGAAAACGCTAATCAAAAGATTGACGGTACCTTTCTTGTGCCTTTTCGTAATGACTTTTTTGGTCTCTTGTCAGACAGATAATAATGAATTAGATCAAACAAACCCGGAGCAAATCGATTTTGAAGAGTCAAAGATTATAAGTTTTGATGAAATCGAAGAAATGACCCAAAATATTATTGAGGGAGAATTGTTAGAACCAGAAAATGAGGAAGAAGCTTTTTCAGGTAATAAAAGTTCTAGGATTGATATCAGCAGAGAAAGAAGGACATATGATTTTTCCGCTACAATTAACAGTGGTGCAGGAGCTGGCAATACTATCGAAGGTGAGCTAAGGCTAAACTTCACTTTATACCATGCTAGTTTTACCATTGTACGTGGAAATCTGGTGTTGCCTGATGGAACCAAAGCCAAAGCACGAGGTGCTATCGTAAGTGACGGAATCGTTTATTTAATAATTAATCCACCTGGAAGAGATTTCATTTTCGGAATCGGAAGAGCAGATGAAAACGGTGATTTAGAGGGAGGATTTAGAATTTTTGGTAATGGAATAGGAAGAGGAGATTGGAATGCAGTATTAACGTCTACTATTTTTCCTGATCAAACAATAGTAGAACTGATTGTTGAAGACGGAAGATTTACTTCACTAGTCGGTGCATTACAGGCAACAGATTTAGTAGCACCTCTATCAGGTGAAGGGCCGTTTACAGTTTTTGCTCCTACAGATGAAGCATTTGCTGTTTTAAATGAAGTTCCTGAATTAGAGGTTTTAAAACAAGTTTTATTGTATCACGTGGCTAGTGGGAGACTCAATACGCCTGAGTTACTGCAAGAAGAAATGATAACTACATTGCAAGGTGAAGATGTAAAAGTAAGCTTAAATGAAAACAATGAAATTGTAATTAACGATACTGTAAAGCTTCTTTCAGCAAATATTGGTGGATCTAATGGAGTAATACAAATTATCGATGCGGTATTAATCCCACCTTCTTTTCAGCCATTACCATCTATTGTAGAAATAGCAGTTGCAACTCCGGAGCTTTCTACTTTGGTAGGGGCCTTGCAAGCATCGGATTTGGTAGAAACACTAAATGGCGATGGTCCTTTTACAGTGTTTGCTCCAACTAATGATGCATTTGACGCTCTAGATGCAATTCCGCAAGGAGAAGCATTAACAGAAGTGCTTTTATATCACGTAGCTGCTGGTAAATTTACTGCAGAAGATTTATTAGCAGGTCAGACTGTTACAACGGTTCAAGGCGATGAAGTTACAATCGAGATGATTAATGGTGAAGTTTTTTTAAACAGAAATATTAAGGTGATTATGGCGGATATTGAGGCATCCAACGGTATTGTACATGTAATTGACGGAGTATTAATTCCACCAGCTGATTTACAATCCATTGTAGAAATTGCAGTAGCAACCCCAGAACTTTCTACTTTGGTAGGAGCGTTACAAGCCGCAGATTTAGTGGATACCTTAGATGGTGATGGTCCTTTTACAGTATTTGCTCCAACTAATGATGCATTTGATGCTCTAGACGCAATTCCGCAAGGAGAAGCATTAACAGAAGTGCTTTTATATCACGTAGCTGCTGGTAAGTTCACTGCAGAAGATTTACTAGCAGGTCAGACTGTTACAACGGTTCAAGGAGATGAGGTTACAATCGAGATGATTAATGGTGAAGTTTTTTTAAACAGAAATATTAAGGTGATTATGGAGGATATAGAAGCATCCAACGGTGTCGTACACGTGATCGATGGTGTGTTAATTCCACCTGCAGGTTTACAATCTATCGTAGAAATTGCGGTTGGAACACCAGAACTATCTACTTTGGTAGGTGCGCTACAAGTGGCAGACTTGGTTGATACTTTAAATGGCGATGGTCCTTTTACAGTTTTTGCACCAACTAATGATGCATTTGCAGCTTTGGATGCGATTCCACAGGGAGAAGCATTAACCGAAGTGCTTTTATATCATGTGGCAGCAGGCAAGTTCACTGCCAATGATTTATTAGCCGGTCAGACAGTGACCACAGTGCAAGGAGATGAGGTAACTATTGAGATGATCAATGGTCAAGTATTCTTAAATGAGGATATAAGAGTAGATATAGCAAATATAGAAGCATCAAACGGTATTGTACACGTAATCAGTGGAGTGTTAATTCCTCCATCTTTATAAGAATATACATTTTGAATTAGCCTGATTTATGATGTTCGGAGAGCTATTAGAAAGAGTTTAATTTATCTTTCTAATAGCTTTTTTGTTTTGATGTAAACTCTGTGATGTTTTATAACATAAATTTCTATAATTATATTTAGAATTCTACCATAAGCATTCTTTATTAATACACTTCAAATCATTAAATTTGCACCTATCTGCTAAAAAAGCGGATGTTGAAAAACCTGAAGAAAGCATATGTTTGATAATTTAAGTGATAAGTTAGATAAGGCGTTACATATTCTAAAAGGCCATGGTCAAATTACCGAAGTAAATGTCGCTGAGACACTTAAGGAGGTTCGTAGAGCATTGGTGGATGCCGACGTAAACTATAAAATAGCAAAAGATTTTACTGCGACAGTAAAAGAAAAAGCACTAGGGCAGAACGTACTGAAGAGTCTGAAGCCTGGTCAATTAATGGTAAAACTTGTAAAGGATGAGTTAACCGAATTGATGGGTGGAGAAGTTGCAGGTGTAAATTTATCAGGAAACCCATCTGTAGTATTAATGTCGGGATTACAAGGTTCCGGTAAGACTACTTTTTCCGGAAAACTAGCAAACTTCTTAAAGAATAAGAAAACTAAAAAACCTCTGTTAGTAGCTTGTGACGTATACAGGCCAGCAGCAATAGATCAGCTTCATGTAGTAGGAGAACAAATAAACGTTGAAGTTTTTAGCGATAGAGGTAATAATGATCCTGTTGCTATTGCAAAAGCAGGTGTTGCTCATGCAAAAGCAAATGGATTTAATGTTGTGATCATCGATACAGCGGGTCGTCTGGCTGTTGATGAGGTAATGATGACTGAGATTGCTAATATCCACAAGGCTGTTACTCCAGATGAAACATTATTTGTTGTAGATTCTATGACAGGTCAGGATGCGGTGAATACGGCTAAAGCATTTAATGATGTTTTAAATTTTGACGGTGTCATTCTTACAAAATTAGATGGTGATACCAGAGGTGGAGCCGCTATATCAATTAAATCGGTTGTCAATAAACCAATAAAGTTTATCGGTACAGGAGAGAAGATGGAAGCAATTGATGTTTTCTATCCTTCTCGTATGGCAGATCGTATATTGGGAATGGGAGACGTTGTTTCGCTGGTAGAAAGAGCCCAAGAGCAATTTGATGAAGAGGAAGCAAGAAAACTACAGAAAAAAATTGCCAAAAATCAGTTCGGGTTTGATGACTTCCTGAAACAGATTCAGCAAGTAAAGAAAATGGGTAACATGAAAGACTTGGTGGGTATGATTCCTGGGGCTGGTAAGATGATGAAAAACGTAGATATTGATGATGATGCTTTTAAACATATAGAAGCTATTATTCATTCTATGACGCCAGACGAACGCACAAAACCTCAAATTATAAACGCTAGCAGAAAAAAGCGTATAGGTAAAGGTTCAGGTACTTCTGTACAGCAAGTAAATCAATTACTTAAGCAGTTTGATCAGATGAGTAAAATGATGAAGATGATGCAAGGTGGTGGTGGAAAACGCATGATGCAGATGATGGGTAAAATGAAATAACTTGTACAATATCACAACATATAATTTAAAAATAGAGTAGGGGCTTAATATGGAAGTTTTAGACGGAAAAAAAGTAAGTAACGATATAAAAAATGAAATCGCTGCTGAAGTTCAGAAAATAAAAGACCGAGGCGAGAAAGTTCCACACCTTGCTGCAGTTTTGGTAGGTAATGATGGAGCGAGTCTTACATACGTAGGGAGTAAAGTAAAAGCATGCGAAAGAGTAGGTTTCGAATCTACTTTAGTTAAAATGCCTAGTACTACTAGTGAAATTGAGCTATTGGCCAAGATCAAAGAGCTGAATGAAAATTCGGATATTGATGGATTTATAGTTCAGTTGCCGTTGCCTCCTCAAATTGACACACAAAAAGTATTACTGGCTGTGGATCCGGATAAAGATGTAGATGGGTTTCATCCAATGAATTTTGGCAAAATGGCCCTTGATATGTCTACTTTCATTCCTGCTACTCCTTTTGGTATCTTAGAACTTTTAGAGCGATATAATGTAGATACAAAAGGGAAGCATACTGTGGTTATTGGAAGAAGTCACATTGTTGGTCGACCTATGAGTATATTAATGGGTAGAAAAGGATGGCCTGGTAACTCTACGGTAACCTTAACACATAGTCATACGAAGAATATAACACAGATTATTTCACAGGCGGATATCGTTATTTCAGCTTTGGGAGTTCCTAATTTTCTGAAAGCCGAAATGGTAAAAGATGATGCTGTTATCATAGATGTGGGTATTACCAGAGTTGCTGATGATACACGAGAAAGAGGGTATAGAATTGTGGGTGATGTAGATTATGAAAATGTAAGTAAAAAAGCGTCATTTATTACTCCTGTACCAGGAGGAGTTGGTCCGATGACGATAGCAATGCTTCTGAAAAATACATTATTAGCTCGTGAAAGACACCGCAATAATGCTTAAAAATTTGTAAAGTAATTTTATTTCAAAATAGAAAGCCTCGGAAGTTTAATATAAACACCGAGGCTTTCTGTTTTGACAATCTTTTTAATGATTTTCTTAGATCATAATTGTTCTATAATGTTTATTGGGCTTGCTTTCCTGATTAGATAAATCAAGAATATTAGAAAATTGCAAGATGCTTAAGAAATAAAAAAGACACCATTGTATGGTGTCTTTTTACTTTACATTTATTATTGGTGATAATAAAAATAATTATGTTGATTTTATGTTATTGTTATAACATTTTCTTAGAATGCATTAAAATCAGTTGCATTAATATTGTCTTGATCTTCTGCGTCATTGTTATATAACGTTCCATTTGGCATAAGATCTAAAGATAAGCTATAAGAAGGTACATTGATACCGTCATCAGTCTTTATAGTGTTAAAGTCTAGGATGTCTTGTCCTTTCTCATATAAAGGATTTTTTGTAAATGTTCCTTGCTTTTTTCCGTTTTTACTAGGAGATTCTTTCCATTCTTTACCGTAAGCAATTACACAATAGTACTCTCCTTCAGGAATGTTTCTGATAAACTGTGTTTGGTTACTGTTAATGTATACAATTCTCACAGTTTCGTCATCTTTTGCAGTTTTACCCATTTTCACAAGCTTAACAACAACGTCAGTATTTTTACCAACTTCTACCTTAAGATAGTTATCCAACTTGTATTCGAACTTACCTTTAAAGTTAAATGATTTTGGAGTAGCTCCTGATTTGTACGTCTTTTTCTCCCAGCTAGCGAACTTATCTTCTCTAGTTACTTTAGATGGAGCAGCAGTAGCTCTTGACGAACTAGCATTACTTCCATTTGAAGGAGTTTTAGATTCTATAGGATTGTAAGCAGTTTCCGTAGAACCTAATGTTCTTTTGTTTGCTTCTTCTAGTGCTTTCTGTGTATCAGCTAATTCCGCTAATCTTCTTCTTTCTGCAGCACTTTTGTTTTGATTGGCAGCTTGAGCAGCTTGGGCGGCAGCTGCAGCTTCAGCCTCAGCTTGTCTTTGTAATCTTTCAGCCTCAGCAATTGCTTTTCTTGCAGCTTCTGCAGCAGCAATTTTGGCAGCTTCTGCTTTTCTTATTGCTTCTTCAGCAGCAAGCCTAGCAGCTCTTTTTCTAGCTTCAGCAGCTTTAGCAGCTCTTTCTGCTTCTGCAATACTACTATCTTCAGCTAGTAATTTCGTAAGTACAAAACCATTTCCGTTTTTATACTGTACAGTACTCCAGTCTCCATACCCAGAACTGATCACATATACTTGTGTTCCTTGTGGGATTTCACCAATGATGTCAAAGTTAGCACCTGGTCCGGTTCTTAATTCTAATTTGGCGGTAGACATTAAATATCTGTCCAAAGACTTTATTTGAGCAAAAGTCGAGGATGTCATCACCAATAGCAAAATAAATGTAAAAATTGATTTCATAATCTTTCTGTGTTTACATAATTAAAATTCAAAAATAAAGCAGATTAGGGATCTTTCTTAAAAAGGTTATTAATCTTTTCGCTTTTTTCTTCTTTATATATTTTTAAAATTCTTATTAATATTTATCTAAAATTGCCTTGTCAAAAAACATGCCAAACATTTATTTCGGCATTTATTAAATAATTAACAAATTTCTAAATGTGTTGAAATTCACGTTTTTTTAAAGAACTTAATTTTGTTTAAAAGCTTGTTTTTCAATTAGTTAAACATGTTTTTCTTTAGTATCAGTTTAAACTTATTAATTAATTAACTGAGTTGAAAACTCTTAAACTATAAACAAAAGTAAGTTATTAATATGAAAAACACAACATGTTTTCTTTTTTTTTGCATAAAAATCTACTTTTTTTTTCAACAATTTGTGTTTTTCAACGATTATTTTGTGTATTACAACTGATTTATACTGTATTTACGGGGGCTGAAGTCGGTATTGAATAATTTGAATTACGAAGACATTTTTTTTATTTTTTTCTCGAGATTTATTTGATATGAATATGACTATTTTTCACAATACTTTAACGTTTTTTACTATGCGTGCATAGTAATTATTTGATTTTTAAATCGCTTTATTTTTAGAAGGAAAAGTGTATGGATTTGATATTAAGGGGTTTATGGTTTCGTTTTTTCGTTAGTTTCGAAATGCATCAAATTTTAGTAACCTGTTAAAAATGCTGTATAAATTAACGAACAGAATTTCTTTTATT
Organism: Aquimarina rubra; assembly: GCF_042684305.1. Taxonomy (NCBI): domain Bacteria; kingdom Pseudomonadati; phylum Bacteroidota; class Flavobacteriia; order Flavobacteriales; family Flavobacteriaceae; genus Aquimarina; species Aquimarina rubra. The sequence continues at coordinate 184,712 of NZ_JBHULE010000035.1, forward strand.
TGCCTTAAATGTGGGATTTCACCCTGTTTTTTTTTGGAGAATTATGACTACGTCAGAAATTGCTGACCGTTTTTTACCTGTACGATTATAGTGAGAATTTGTTTCTTTTAAAAAAGAATATGTGATTGTCTAGTTAGAAATCGATCAATGGGTATTCTTAATTAATTCAGGGAATTTTTTTTGAAAACGCTTCAGTCTAGGAATAGAGATATTCTGTATATATCTATTGTAAGGATTTCTTTTTTCATAATCCTGATGATATCCTTCTGCTTTCCAAAATTTTTGAAAAGGAGTTACTTCTGCAGCTATTTTACGGTTTAAAGTTTTGCTTAACAAATCCTTCTTCTTTTGGATAATATTCTTTTGATCTTCATTTTGAAAAAATATAATAGATCTGTATTGAGATCCTCGATCCGGACCTTGTCCATTTAACTGAGTAACGTTTTGAGATCCAAAGTAAACATCTACTAATGTAGAAAATGAAACAATTTTCGGATCGTATATGACTTCTACTGCTTCTGCGTGGCCAGTTCTTCCTGTGTTGCTGGATTCGTATGTTGGGTTTTGGGTATGTCCTCCTGAATAGCCAGAAATAACTTCACTTACTCCTTTTACGCTTTCGTAGATTGCTTCTACACACCAGAAGCAACCACTAGCAAAATATGCTCGTTCCAATCCGTTAATTGGCTCTGTTTGGATTGGAGTAGTATTTTGGTTTTGTGATGCTGTGCTTTTTTGATCCTGGGTTTGGCTGTTGCCTTGGCAGCTGGATAAAATTAACGAAATAGTAATTACACTATATAATACGGTCTTCATAATAAATGTCTTTATATAATGAATAGTCTGGATTTGTTGCTAAAACTTTCATTTTTATTTATAAGAGCAAAATTAATTAGATAAATATAGGTATCGTCTTAAAGAAACTTTAAATAAAAACGGCTGTCTAATTTTAGACAGCCGTTACCTTAATATATAGTATTCTATAATTTAGCCATTCATAGAAATAAGGAACTCATCATTGTTCCGAGTTTGTTTGAAACGTTCATTGATAAACTCCATAGCTTCGACTGGGTTCATATCTGCAAGATATTTTCGCATCACCCACATTCTCTGAATGGTGTTTTCATCCAGCAAAATATCATCGCGACGTGTGCTTGAAGATGTAAGGTCAATGGCAGGGAAAATTCTACGATTAGATATTTTACGATCTAACTGTAATTCCATATTACCCGTTCCTTTAAATTCTTCAAAAATAACCTCGTCCATTTTAGAACCAGTCTCCGTTAAAGCGGTGGCTATAATAGTAAGTGATCCTCCGTTTTCTATATTACGAGCCGCACCAAAGAAACGTTTGGGTTTGTGTAAAGCATTAGCATCTACACCACCACTAAGAATCTTACCGGAAGCAGGTTGTACAGTATTGTATGCTCTTGCCAAACGTGTTATAGAGTCTAATAATATGACTACATCATGACCACATTCTACCAGTCGTTTTGCTTTCTCTAATACAATATTTGCAATTTTAACATGTTCGTGGGCTTCTTTGTCAAATGTTGATGCGATCACTTCTCCACGCACATTACGCTGCATATCTGTTACTTCTTCAGGACGTTCATCGATTAGTAGTATCATTTGATATACTTCAGGATGATTTGCAGCGATTGCATTTGCTACATCCTTCAATAGCATTGTTTTACCTGTTTTTGGTTGAGATACAATCATACCACGTTGTCCTTTTCCAATAGGAGAAAACAAATCCATTATTCTGGTAGAAATCGTACTCTGTCTTTCTGCTAATTTGAATTTTTCCTGAGGGAAAAGTGGTGTAAGATGTTCAAAAGATACTCTGTCTCTTACTACTTGTGGATCAAGACCATTAATTTTATTTACCTTAATTAATGGGAAATATTTTTCGCCTTCTTTTGGAGGTCTTACTTGTCCTAGAACCGTGTCACCGGTCTTAAGGCCAAAAAGTCTTATTTGTGATTGAGATACATATATATCATCTGGTGAAGAAAGGTAGTTGTAGTCACTGGATCTTAAAAAACCATATCCGTCCTGCATGATGTCTAATACTCCTTCACTCTGGATGATTGCATCAAATTCGTAATCAGGTTCCTTGTAGCGATTTCTGTTGTCTCTATTACCACTATCTCTATTTCCGTTATTTTCCTTTTTATTGGTATTTCGGTTTTTGTTTTGGGATTTATCGTTATTTCTATTACGATTATCTTTCCTGTCGTCCTTTCTATCGTCCTTTTTGTCTTCTCTTTTTTGTTGAGGTTTTTTGCTTTCCGAAACTTCTGTGGATTTAGAGCTATCTGTTTCTTTGTGTTCCGGTTTAGGAGCTGGGCTTTTCTCTATAACAGTATTTGTCTCCTTTTTATTAGGAGGGTTTTGGTTTTTACCAGAAGGGTTCTGAGAATTCGGAGCCTTACGAGGTCTTCTCTGACGAGGAGCTTGTTTTGGCTTTTCGTTTTCAGTTTTACCAGAAGATTCTTCAGTAATAACTTCTTTTACTTTGCTCGGGTTTGCAGCTTGATAGTCCAAGATTTGGTATACCAAATCTAATTTTTTCATGGTGCGAAATTTAGGTACTTTTAAGTTTTTCGCAATTTCCTGTAGCTCAGGAAGCTTTTTCGCTTTTAATTCAGAAATCTCTAACATTTAAATTTGTTATATAATTTAAGGTTCTGGTATTAAATTTTCTAAAGAAGAATTCTAGGAAAATTTTATTTTGAAGGTAAGTAACCTAAATAGAATGGGTTACACAATTTGTGTTGCAAGTATACGACTTTATTTTTGATTTTTTACACATATTTATAAAAAGAAACTCTTATTTTTGCTTTTCCAAAACGAAGAAGGGGGCAATGATACAAAGAATTCAATCTATTTATTTGTTTTTAGTAGTGGTGTTATCAGGCGGGATATCCACAATACTACCATATGGGTTGGATCAAAATGGAGAAGCATTATTGTCTCAGAATAATTTTTTGGTTTTAGGAATGTTTACCGGATCTGCCGTATTAGCTTTGGTAAGTGTTTTTTTGTTTAAAAATAGACAGCTTCAATTTGTATTGGGGCGTATCAATATCTTATTAAACTTTATTTTACTAGGAGTATTTGTTTATTGGTCACTAACTTTATCTGGAGAAACTATGGTTTCGGAGAAAGGTATTGGGATGTTGATTCCTATTATTTCTATCGTTTTATTAGTAATGGCCAACAAGGCTATCAAAAAGGATGAGAATCTCGTAAAATCTGTAGATCGATTACGATAAACCTAAAATCTTAGTAGTATTAGTGCGTTAAGACCCGATGTATGCCAACTTCGGGTCTTATTTTTTACCTAATTCAATAACTTCCAGGTTTTCTATGTTACCTTTATCTAGTGTAAATCTTAGCATGGTTCTAATTTTATGAAATCCGTGTTTTCCTGCCGCACCGGGATTCATATGTAATACACCATTTTTTTTATCAGGAATTACTTTAAGGATATGCGAGTGACCACAAATGAATAATTTTGGAGGGTTGTTCTTAATCTCTTCTCTAGTATTAATATTGTATTTTGGTGGATATCCTCCTATATGGGTGATCCAGACGGAGACATCCTCGCAGGAGAATCTTTGATGTAAAGGAAAAGTAGCTCTTGCCTTATCATCATCAATGTTTCCGTAAACAGCTCGAATAGGTTTTATAGCTTCAATTGCATCTGTTACCTTAAGATCTCCAATATCTCCGGCATGCCATACTTCATCGGATTCTTTTACATAATGAAGAATTCTGTCGTCTATATAACTATGAGTGTCACTAAGTAGGAGTATTTTTTTCAAATTGATGAATAAGATTAATTTATAATGTTATGGATAAACTGAGTTCGAGTTGTACGAATCATCTTTATAATATGAAGTATATTTGCGATCATATTCTGAACAAAAATAGAATAAAGCTTTGAGATATTTTTTAGAACTTTCATATAATGGTACACCATATCATGGATGGCAGCGCCAGCCTAATGCAATTTCTGTACAAGAGGTTTTGGAAAACTCATTGTCGACAGTGTTGAGAACTAAAATAGATGTGGTAGGTGCAGGTAGAACGGATACAGGCGTGCATGCTAAACAAATAATGGCGCATTTTGATAGTCTGATGGAGTTAGATACCGTTCAGTTGAAATATAAACTCAATTCTATTCTTCCTCCAGAAATTGCTATACATACAGTAAGTTTGGTAAAAGAAGATGCACACGCTAGATTTGATGCCGTGAGTAGATCTTATGAGTATATTATTTCATTATCAAAAGATCCATTTAGGATACACAATGCGTATTATTTGAAACGAGAGTTAGATTTAGATTTGATGAATGAAGCTGCTAAATTACTGTTAAACTATACTAATTTTAAATGTTTTAGTAAGTCTAAAACCGATGTAAAAACGTATAATTGTAAGATAACCAATGCTGTCTGGGAAAGGAAAGATGATCTATTGGTTTTTAGAATTTCTGCAAATCGTTTTCTAAGAAATATGGTGAGAGCTATAGTTGGTACCCTAATTGAAATTGGAGAGCATAAGCTTAATCTGGATGACTTAAAAAATATTATAAAAAGCGAAAACCGAAGTAAAGCAGGATATTCTGTCCCTGCTCACGGCTTATATTTGACAGAAGTACAATATCCAAAAACTATATATAGTATATAAAATGGCGGAAAAAAGCGGTAAAGCATTTGACTTTAAATTGTTTAGAAGATTGATTAGTTTTACTAATCCATATCGGATCACATTTTATTTTGTGGCTTTGTCTGCTATATTGTTATCAGCTTTTGCAATATTACGCCCTCTTTTATTACAGAAAACCATAGATAAAAGTTTTATACCAAAGGATGAAGAGCTGATAGTGTTTTATATCAGTTTGATGTTAGGAGTGTTGTTATTAGAAGTAGTATTTCAATTCCTGTTTATTTATTTTGCTAATTGGTTAGGGCAAGAAGTAATAAGGGATTTAAGAGTAAAACTTTTTGATCATATGCTTGGTTTTAAAAAACAGTATTATGATAAGTCTTCGGTTGGTCGTTTGGTTACACGAGCGGTGAGTGATATCGAAACTATTGCCAGTATTTTTAGTCAAGGTCTTTTTATGATCATTAGTGATCTTCTAAAGATGATTGTTATTCTCGGTTTTATGATCTATTATAGCTGGCAACTTACTTTAATTGTTTTGGTAGTATTACCTTTTATAATTTTTGCTACCAGGGTTTTTCAAAGAAAAATGAAAACCGCTTTTGAAGAAGTGAGAACGCAGGTTTCGAATTTGAATTCTTTTGTTCAGGAACGGATTACCGGAATGAAAATAGTTCAGCTTTTTACCAGAGAAGAAATAGAGTATGCCAATTTTAAAGAAATTAACGATAAGCATAAAAAGGGATGGGTAAAAACAGTTTGGTATAACTCTATATTTTTTCCTATCGCAGAAATGTCTAGCTCCATAACTATTGGATTAATTGTTTGGTACGGTGGATTGAGAGCAGCACAAGGTGATGTAATAACACTTGGTGTAGTCATTGCGTTTATCGAGTTGTCCCAAATGCTGTTTAGACCCTTACGTCAGATAGCAGATAAATTTAACACACTGCAGATGGGTATGGTGGCTGCCAATAGGGTATTTGCAATTTTGGACACTGAATCAAAAATTAATGATTTTGGTCAGTTAGAATTACCGGCCATTAATGGAGATATTGATTTTGATAATGTAAGATTCAGTTATGTAGAAGGAGAAGAAGTGTTAAAAGGAGTTACCTTATCTGTAAATGCAGGTGAGACTGTTGCTATTGTTGGCGCTACCGGTGCTGGTAAGTCAACTATTATTAATTTGTTAAGTAGGTTCTATGAAATCCATAGTGGAACGATTTCAATTGACAAAAAGCCAATAAATACTATCGATCTAAAATCTTTGAGAAGTCATATCGCAGTGGTATTACAAGATGTATTTCTTTTTGCTGATACGATCCTGAATAATATAACGCTTAATAATCCTGATATTACGGAGGAACAAGTTCAGAAGGCAGCCAGAGAAATAGGTATTCACGACTTCATAATGAGCCTTCCTAACGGTTATCATTACAATGTAAAAGAAAGAGGTGTGATGCTTTCTTCTGGCCAGAGGCAATTGATTTCTTTCCTGAGAGCATATGTTACGAATCCGGAGATTTTAGTTTTAGACGAAGCAACTTCTTCTATTGATTCGCATAGTGAGCAACTCATTCAGGATGCTACCGACAAAATAACTAAAGGTAGAACTTCTATAGTAATTGCTCACAGATTGGCTACTATTAAAAATGCGGATAAGATTATCGTGATGGATAATGGTAAAATAGTAGAAGAGGGTAATCATAATGACCTACTAGAAGTAGAAAATGGATATTATAAAAATCTTTATGATGTGCAATTTGCCGAAGTAAGTTAGGTTTAATTTATGAATCCATATTCTTTTAATATACCAGTAAAAATTCCAACAATAAGTGCAATTCCAGCAATAATTAATACAATCAATAACCACCCAACAAATCCTTTAATTATAACTTTTTTATAACTGATCAAGTATAGATTTTTGAATAAAAAAGTTGCATACATTAACTGAATTAGTAAGAATATAAAACTACTTACTTCTATATAGTCTCCTAAAATAAATGTTATGATATATGGGATAAAAGTTAATATGGTGAGATGAGAAGTTAAGTAAGAGTTGATAACAATATGCTCAGTAAAATTGTATTTTTTATACTTTCTAAATATAAAGCGTGATATGATAGCATAGAAGGGGATTAGAATAAAATACCCTAACGTTGGGAATTTCTCTGTTACTTCTATGAAGAGCTGCACTATCTTGGATGATTTTTCAAACCTTTCTGAATCTGAAGGTATATCAAACCCCCGTTCCTTTATGAATGAAAGTATAGCAGCTAATGTAACAGATAGTAAGAAATATGAAGGTACATTTAGATATTTCTTTCTTACACCATTAATATAGCCATCGATTACTATATGAGGTTTTATTGTTAGATCTCTAATAGTTTTGAAGAAAGTGTTGTCAACATTTAGATATACTTCGCCTACTTCAGTGATAAGGTTTTTAAATGTAATACGCTTAGTTATTTTTTTTGCTCCGCAATTAGAACAAAAGTTTACATCTTTTATGTTGTCTCCGCAATTTTTACAATTGTTAATTGTAATAGTTTTAGTCATTATATTTTGATCTTGAATTTTTTTTAAAATCTTAAATAGAAGAAGTTTCTCCATTAGGTATCAAACCCATTTTTACCATAATAATTGCAACAATAATTGAGAAAATCACAAATAGTACGCTCATGATTAATAAGAATAGTATGGTTTTAATTACTATTCTTTTAAGATTAATTTCGTAGAGATTTTTAAGAACATATGCGATGTAGATTATCGAAATAGGAAATTGAATCCATAGAATTAGAAATGCATTTTTTAAAGTTAAAAGTAGCGGTAACGTAATAAAACTTATCACCATTGTAATGTGCGAATATGCGTATAAATGGATTACAAAATGTTCTGTTAGATTATATTTTTTATAGTTTAAGAACACAAGTCTTGATATGAGGGCCAAAACCGGAATGGTCAAAAATGAGATCAGAGATTGATACTCAAAAGAAATATCCGAAGCTGCTTTAGATGCTTCGATTTGATTAACGTCAGTGAAAACATTTGAGAAAAGCACATCTTTGTATTTCCCTAAGATGAAAATATATAAACTGGCAATGGTAAGAGAAATTGCAAAATAGCTAAAGACGTTTATGTACCTTTTTCTCAGTCCATTAATATATCCATCAATTACTGTTCTTGGTTTGGTGAATAAATGTATAAATGTTCGTATAAATGAATTATCTAGATTTAGAAAACGATCACTAAATTCTTGAGTCAAGTTTTTAAAGGTAATACGTTTCGTGATCTTTTTAGCTCCGCAACTAGGACAAAAAGTGTAATGATCTATTTGGAATCCACAGTTTTTACAACTTACATGATCGGTAAGATTATCATCCATTATTGAAGATCTCTTTTTATTTTTTCTATCAATTCTTCTGGAGTTTTAAAAATAACAAACTCACCATTCTTTATATAAGACATCTGACCGCTTTCTTCACTAACGATTAGTGCTAGTGCATCTGTCTTCTCTGTAATACCAATCGCGGCGCGATGTCTTAGTCCAAATCTTAGCGGTATATCTCGATCATTAGATACCGGTAAGATTACTCTAGTGGCTACAATTCTGTTATCTTCTATGATCATTGCTCCATCGTGCAATGGACTGTTTTTATAAAAAATACTTTCTATAATCGGGGTTTTTACCAAAATATCCAGTTCATCACCAGAAGTTTTTACAAAATCCAGAGAAGTATTTCTTTTGATTACAATTAACGCTCCTGTAAAAGTGGTGCCCATTTTTTGACAAGCATTAACAATTGCTGCTACATCCGTAAGACTATCTTCTGGAGTATCTCTTATAAACTTTAGTTGTCGCAAGAACTTACGTCTTCTTCCGAAATTGGTAGATCCGATCATTAATAGAAACTTTCTGATCTCCTGCTGGAAAACGACAATTAATGCAAACATTCCTACACCAATAAATTCGCCAAGTACACTACTAAGCATCTCCATAGCAAGAAACTGGGTAAGTTTCCAAACTAGGTAAATCATGACAATACCAATAAAAATATTGATGGCGGCAGTTCCTTTAACCAACTTATAGATATAGTACAGTAGCAGTGCTACAAGTACGATATCTAGGATATCTAATATTCTAAGGTTGATTAAATCCAAATATTGGGAGTTTTTGTAAAAATAGGAAAATTAGTGAAACTCTGATTAGAAAATCCGCCCAAGACGGAGCATTCTAATTAGTAGTTGAACTAATCCCGTTGAAGAACGGGATCCATTAAAATAAATTGTTTACTCTGATTAGAAAATCCTCCTTGAGCAGAGCATTCAAATCAGTTAGTTAATATTGTGCGCGATACTTATTAGTAAGAGCAATACATTCCATTGCTTCTTTTACATCGTGTACTCTTAGGATCGAAGCTCCTTTTAGTAGGGCTATGGTGTTTAATGAGGTTGTTCCATTAAGAGATTCAGACGGGTTAATGTCTAACGTTTTATAAATCATTGATTTTCTAGATATCCCTGCTAAAACTGGTAATCCCTGAAACTTCAATAAATCCAGACTTCTTAGAAGTTCAAAGTTCTGATCTATGTTTTTTGCAAAACCAAAACCAGGATCGATGATAATATCGTTAATGCCCTCACTTCTTGCTTCAGCTACTTTTTGAGAAAAGTAAAACTGAATATCTTTTATTAAGTCCTCATATTGATTTAGCGATTTCATAGTTTGCGGAGTACCTTTCATGTGCATCATGATATATGGTACTTTCAACTGGCCAACAGTTTGGATCATTTTTTTATCCAGATTTCCGGCTGAAATATCATTAATAATTGCTGCTCCTGCATCAATACATTGTTTTGCAATTTCACTTCTAAAGGTATCTATCGATAAGATAGCATCTGGAAACTTGGAGAGAATTAATGTTACTACAGGTAAAATTCTTTTCTTTTCTTCTTCAATGGAAATATGATCCGCACCAGGTCTTGAGGAATATGCTCCGAGATCTATAAAAGTTGATCCTTCCAGAAGCATTCTTTCTACCTGCTGTAAGATTTGTGTTTCATTTTTATATTTTCCTCCATCATAAAAAGAATCTGGAGTAAGATTGAGAATTCCCATTACTTTAGGAGAGGATAGGTCGATTAAGAAACCTTTACAGTTAATGGTCATATATGAGTTTATGCTATTTTTTAATGTTTATTTGGTATAATTGCCATATTAAAGCGAAATTTACGCAAAATTCAACAGTTATATGCAAGATACGTCAACACAATATGACGCGGTAATTACCAAATGTCGTAATCTGTTTATTAAGAAAATGAAAGATTATGGCAGTGCCTGGAGAATCCTTAGATTACCATCACTTACAGATCAGATTTTTATAAAAGCACAACGCATTAGAGGACTACAAGAAAATGAGGTTAGAAAGGTAGATGAAGGAGAAGTTTCTGAGTTTATCGGTATCATAAATTATAGTTTGATGGCACTAATTCAGCTAGAAAAAGGAATTGCAGAACAACCTGATCTGTCTACAGAAGAAGCTACGGATTTATATGATTCCCATATAGAAATCACAAAAACATTGATGATGAATAAAAATCATGATTATGGTGAGGCTTGGCGTGATATGCGAGTTAGTTCATTAACAGATTTAATTATTCAGAAATTACTTCGTGTTAAACAAATTGAAGATAATAAAGGTAAAACATTGGTAAGCGAAGGTATCGATGCCAATTATCAGGATATGATTAATTATGCTGTTTTTGCAATGATTCACTTAGGTGAAGCAGAATAGTTTGTGATTTTATAAAATACTGTTAAACTAAAAGCAACAAGATGTAAACCTATTATCTTGTTCAAAATAAATTATAATTACCTTTTAAAATGAAAATACTCGTTGGTTTTTCCAGAATATTTGTAGCTGCTCTTTTTTTGTTTTCAGGATTTATTAAACTTAATGATCCATTAGGATTCTCATATAAACTGCAAGAATACTTTAGTGAAGGAGTATTAAATATGGAGTTTTTAATTCCGTTTGCATTATTAATGGCTGTTTTCTTATGTATTTTTGAAATCATAGTGGGAGTGACATTATTACTGGGGTATCTACCAAAATTTACGGTCTGGTCCTTATTGGGTATGATTGTCTTTTTTACTTTTCTTACCTTTTATTCAGCTTATTTTAATAAAGTTACAGATTGTGGATGTTTTGGAGATGCTTTACCATTAACACCTTGGGAGTCTTTTACAAAGGATATTATTCTGTTGGTTTTTATTTTAATATTGTTCTTCGGAAGAAAATATATAACACCAATCTTAGCTGAGTCTTCTCATAAATGGATTGTGTTTGCGTGCTTTACCGCTTGTTTAGGATTTGCTTACCATGTATTAATGCATTTACCAACGTTTGATTTCAGAGCTTACAAAATAGGGACAAACATACAAGAAGGAATGTCCGTTCCCGAAGGAGCTCCGGAAGCTGAGTTTGAATATTTTTGGAAATTTGATATTGACGGTAAAGAAGAAATTATCAAAACCAGTGGCGAATATCCACAGGTAGAAGGTAAATATATAGGAGTAGAAACTAAAATGATTAACGAAGGATATATTCCACCTATTCATGATTTTGCAATAGAAAAAGATGGTCAGGATTATACCGCAGAGTTTCTGGAAAAAGAAAATGTTGTCCTTATTATTATGTATAATCTTTCTAAAAGTGAAGGAGAAGGAATGAATGCCATGAAAGGGCTAACTGATAAAGCTTTATCTCAGGGTTATGATGTAATAGGACTTACAGCATCTTCTCCTCAGGATATTTCTCAGAAAAAAGAACAGTACAACTTAAGTTTTGATTTTTATAGTACAGATGAAACAGCACTTAAAACAATTTTACGTTCTAATCCTGGAATCGTAAAATTGAATAAAGGGACCATCACGGAAAAACTACATTGGAATGATGCAGATAAATTGATTTTAGACAAAGTAGAGCGTCCAGAACCTAAAATTAACGAATCATTGAAAGCTCAATTGGATAGTATAGCTAAGTTAGATCAAAAGTTCAGAAGATTAATGCAAGCACAAACTGCAGAGGAAAGAGATAGCATTGCTAAACTTGTTGGAGCAACAAAAGAAGAAGCTGTTGGAGACTTATGGAGGCAGCAAAGCGCAATTGATTCTTCCAACACGGTTTTTATAGAGAAAGTGTTTAAGAAGTACGGATATCCAGGGAAATCACTTGTGGGAGAGCCAACCAATTCTGCTGCCTGGTATGTGATTCAGCATTCGGATAAAATTGATCAGTACCTTCCAATGATCAAAGAAGCCGGAAAAAAAGATGAAATCCCTTTTAGACTTGTTGCAATGATGGAAGATCGTCATTTAATGCGTATAGGTGAAGAACAAATTTATGGTACTCAGGGAACAACATTGAATTATAATACAGATAAACCAATACAGATTATTTGGCCAATTAAAGATGCAGAAAATGTTAATCAGCGACGTACTGAAGCAGGATATGATACTACTATTGAAGAGTATGGTAAGATGTTATATGGAGATACTTTTGAATATAAAGCATACACGCTAGAAGAAGTAGAGAAACTGAAAGAAAAGTCAAATTAGAAATGAGTAAATACTTCTATAAATTTGGGTATGCACTACTTACTTTATTAGGAGTAATTACTGTGATTTTTTTATTATTTACAATTCTTCCGGGTGATCCTGCCCAGATGATGATGGGGCAGAACGAAAATCAAGAACAACTGGATGTTATTAATAAAAAGTATGGTTTTGATCTTCCATTAGGCACCCAATATCGTTATTATCTAAATGATCTTTCCCCAGTTTCATTCCATAGCACCAAGGAAGATGATTTTTCATATTTCGATGCTGAAAAATATTCCGGAATTTCATTATTTACAATAGGTACTACAAAAACAGTCTTCAAGTATCCTTATTTAAGAGAATCTTTTCAGAAAAACGGTAAAAAAGTAAGTCAGGTTATTAAAGAAACATTGCCCAATACAGCGGTGTTGGCAGTTTCAGCAATTTTGATAGCTATATTTTTGGGCATTTCTATGGGGATTGTTAGCGCACTGACTAAAGATCGATGGCCGGATCGACTCATACAATTAGTGAGTACTATTGGAATGAGTGTTCCCTCTTTTTTTAGTGCTATTATTTTTGCCTGGTTGTTTGGATATGTACTTCATGAATATACAAATCTTAATATGACAGGTAGTTTGTATGAAGTAGATGATTTTGGAGAAGGAGCCTATATCCAGTGGAAAAATTTAATATTACCAGCCATAGTTTTAGGAGTGCGGCCATTAGCGGTGGTTACTCAATTAATGCGAAACTCTTTGTTAGAAGTAATGAGCCAGGATTATATAAGAACGGCCAAAGCAAAAGGCTTGTCATTGTTCCAAGTGATTAGAAAACACGCGTTAAAAAACGCACTAAACCCGGTGGTAACAGCGATTTCAGGATGGTTTGCATCCATGTTAGCAGGAGCAGTGTTTGTAGAGTATATTTTTGGATGGAATGGGCTAGGAAAAGAAATTGTAGATGCATTGAATACATCGGATCTTCCTATTATTATGGGAGCTGTGATTGTGATCTCTTCGGTGTTTATTCTAATCAATATATTTGTAGATATTATTTATAGATGGTTGGATCCTAGAATTCGGGTGTAATTGTCTTACTTTAAAATGTAACCATATAGTAACCACACACATAAATTAAAATTAATGAGAGCAAAAATTGTAGCAGGAAACTGGAAAATGAATAAAAATCTGGCAGAGACCGGAGTTTTACTTTCAGAACTAAAAACAAAACTCAAAGAATCACCAGACGCTAAGATTATTGTAGCGCCAACATTTACGAATCTTTATTATGCCTTTGAAGAACTAAAGGGTTTTGATATTGATGTAGCTGCTCAAAATATGCATCAGGCAGAAAACGGAGCATTTACAGGAGAAATTTCGGCAAGTATGTTAAAGAGCATTGGTGTAGAAACTGTCATACTTGGACATAGTGAGCGTAGAGCTTATTTTGGCGAAACTGACGAATTGTTAGAAGAAAAAGTAAAGACAGCTTTAAAGCACGATATGAACGTTATATTCTGTTTTGGAGAAGAATTAGAAGATCGTAAGAGTGATAATCATTTTAATGTGGTAGAAAGCCAGTTAAAGAATGCACTATTTAAATTAGATAATGAAGCCTGGAAAAATATTGTTCTCGCATATGAACCGGTTTGGGCAATTGGAACCGGAGAAACTGCAAGTCCAGAACAGGCACAAGAAATGCATGCATTTATTCGAAAAACAATTGCTGACGCATTTGATACTAAAATTGCAGAGGATGTTTCTATACTTTATGGAGGAAGTGTAAAACCAGCAAATGCAAAAGAGATTTTTGCTAAGCCTGATGTTGACGGAGGATTAATTGGAGGAGCGGCTTTGGATCCAGAAAGTTTTGCGGCTATTGCAAGTTCATTCTAAGTAATATTTTTAAAAATTATGAAAAGGTATTCGTGCAGACGAATACCTTTTTTGTTGGTCAAAAGATTAACTTTGCACATTAATTTTAAATAAACATGACAACACCGATATATATTGGATATTATTTTACCATTGAGCCTTTGCAACCGGCATCAGAAATTTTGATTGCAGAATTAGGATATGCTGGTTTCGAAAGTTTTGTAGAAACTGAAAACGGGGTAGAAGCCTTTATTCAAAAACCAGAATGGAATGAAAATATTCTGGATGATATTCATATTCTCAATTCTGATGAATTTTCAATAACCTATACCAAGAAGGAAATAGAACAAGTAAACTGGAATAAAGAATGGGAAAAGAATTTTACTCCCATTTTGGTGGATGGTATTTGCAGCGTAAGAGCGCCGTTTCACGAAAAGCCTGATGTAGCATATGATATCATAATAGAACCTAAAATGTCTTTTGGTACCGGTCATCACGAAACGACTCATATGATGATTCAGCATTTGCTCAAAAATGATTTAGAAGATAAAAAGGTGTTGGATATGGGTTGTGGAACTGGTGTTTTGGCAATTTTAGCCGAAATGAAAGGAGCAAAACCTGTTGATGCAATTGATATTGATAATTGGTGTTATCTGAATACAATCGAAAATGTGGAACGTAATACTTGTAAACATATAACCGCCTATGAAGGAGAATCATCACTGTTAGTTGATAAACAGTATGACATTGTTATAGCTAATATAAACAGAAATATCTTACTAGAAGATATTTCTGTTTATGCCAAGACGTTAAGCAAAGGGGGTAGTCTTTTTTTAAGTGGTTTCTACAAGGAAGATTTGGAGATAATTAATAAAGAATGTGCTGCTAATAATCTAAAGTTTGTAGAGTGTTTTGAACGAAATAATTGGATAGCAGCTGGTTACGAGTTAAAATAATCTAATAGAAGATTATTTTTTCTATCCGAAATAGTATATTTGTATAAAATTGATGAGATGAGCACTCAAGAAAAGGTTTTAGAAAAAGTTTTAGAAAAAACTGTCGAGAAGAATAATAATGAAATTGTTTTGTATAACGATGATGTTAATACATTTGATCACGTTATCGAAACTTTAATATATACCTGTGAGCATACACCGGTGCAAGCAGAACAATGTGCGATGTTAGTACATTATAAAGGTAAGTGTACTGTAAAAACAGGAGTTTATGAAGAATTGGTGCCTAGATGTTCTAAGTTATTAGAGGCGGGTTTAAGTGCCGAAATCGTATAGCAAAACAATATTTGTAAGAATAATCGCTCAATAAAATTATTTATTGAGCGATTTTTTTTACAAGAAATTTAAAATTACGGTTATAACGTATTGGCAGTAAGATTTGTAGGCATTTCTTTTGATTGTGTTATTTGTCGAAAAAAAACAATATTATTGATGAATAATTAACAATTTTTCGATTTATCAAAGAATAATTCAATAGATTAACTTTTTTTAGTAAAAAATTATCATATCTTTGGATTGGAAAAATTGTACGCCCCAAAACTTTCCTATTGATTTTTAAGCTAGCGCGATTCGTTGGTTTTGAAAGTACTTTCCCAAAATAATTTATACAAACTCAACACATTTTTACAATGAAAAGAATTAAGTTCTTAGCACTTTGTGCTATCGCAGCAGGTTTTATTACATCTTGCCAAAAAGAAGAAGTTTCAACAGAAATCCCAACAGCAAACAAAGAAGTTTCTAAAGAAGTAAAATTGCAATTAGAAGCAATAGGAGTAAATCCTAATGGTGCAAAAATTCAGACTAGAACACTTTTAGATGGGTCGCAGGTTACAGGTGTTCGGTCTGGAGATTATTTTTCTACGATAGAAAATTTAATGAAAACTCCAGCTCTGGGAACAGGAGAAGCTAATACTAAACAATACAGAACGAACAACCTAGTTACTGGCTCTAATCGAACCATCGATATTATTGGTTATACAGGAAATAATAGTAATGGTTTAAATAGTAAGGAAAGAACAGGTTTGCAGTGGGCTGTCAATAACTACAATAGACTAAACCTATCAATTACTTTTAGGTTAACCTTTGGAACCGATTATCAGTCTAAAGATATGGTGGTGTATCATGACCCTAACGAAGAAGCGGCCGGAGAACAAGGTGGAGTTGCAGGATTTCCAGATGCGCAAGGAAGACCTAATTTTGGAATCGCCATCTACGGTTTGGGAGGATATTCAAATAACGTCAATGAGCACGTTATTACCCACGAAATAGGTCATTCAATTGGATTCCGTCATACGGACTGGTTTAGCCGTCAAAGTTGTGGGCAATCAGGTGAGAGTGCTGGATCTGATGGAGCAATCCATATTCCGGGAACACCAACAGGATATGATTCTACATCTATTATGTTAGCGTGCTTCAGTACTAGTGCTACAGGAGAATTTAATGGTAATGATGTTACTGCGTTAAACTATCTTTACTAAGATTAGTATTGAAAATATATCGAAAGATCAAAATAGAAAAGCTCAACTTCGGTTGGGCTTTTTTTATATTTCTCTTTTTACTTAAGCTTAGTTAAGGATATCTAGAACCTTACACGATTGATTTTTAACGAAATGAATCTGCAAAACTTGAATTAGTATATTTTTAACATACATTAGTTAAAAATTTATGATTTGTAAGAAAAAGACTATATAAGTGTGTAAAAAATGGATTTCTTTAGGTTCCTTTAACTGCCCTGATTTAATCATATTTTTTTGCTAAAAGGAAAGGGGTTTACTTAATTAGTATCATGCATTTAATCGATTTTATCGTGTAATTTAAAGATAAGGTTTTGTTAAGGTTTAGTTGAATTTGTTGAATTTATTCTACGTATTTCAGAGGTATTTGAAGAATCGTTCAAATAATTAACTGATATTTTAAAAAAATTATTATATCTTCAACCCGCTTAAATTTTAAAAAGGTTCAAAGCTTTACTAAATTAATTGCAATCAAAATAAATACTGTAGTAGATTTATTTTGTTTAATAGTAACTACACAAACTCAACTTTTTAAAAAATGAAAAAAATCAAAGTATTAGCGCTTTGCGCTATCGCGGCTGGTGTAATCACATCTTGCCAAAAAGACGAAATCTCCAATGATCAACCAGTTTCTTTAGAACTTAGCAAAGATTTACAAGATAAATTATTAGACGCAGGTGTTAATCCTCTAAATGCTTCCATAGAAACTATTACTAATTTGGACGGAATATCCATGGAATATGTAAAATCCGGAGATATTGTTCTGCCTCTAGAGAAATTAGAGCAAAACGAATATAAGCTTGGTGATTTAGAAGATGGTAACAAACAATACCGAACCAATAACTTAATTAATAGTAGCAATTCTACTATCGATATCTTAGGTTATACGGGTTCTTGTTGTGCGCTTACTTCTACTATGCAAACTGGTTTACAGTGGGCTGTTAATAACTATAACAGAATTAGCACAAGACTTAATTTTAGATTAACGTTTGGAACAAACTTCGAGGCTGCCGATATGGTTGTTTATAACAACGGTCAAGGCGGTGCTGGTGGACAAGCAGAATTCCCAAGTGGTGGAAGACCAGGGAAATTCATCCAGATTAATGCCGGAACTGGTTCATTTGGAGGAAGCAATGTAAATAACGTAAATGAGCACGTGATTGGACACGAAATAGGACATGCTGTTGGTTTCAGACACACAGACTACGCACGTAGAAGATGTGATGGTTCTAACGAAGGTACAGCAGGTAGTATTGGAGCGATCAACATTCCAGGAACTCCAACAGCAAATCGTTGGGGTCAGAGTGGATTAGATTCTGGTTCTCTTATGATTTCTTGTTTTGACGGAAGTGAAGACGGAGAATTTAGTAACTTCGATGTTGTTGCTCTAGAATTCCTATACTAAAACTAAGTATAGACAATAAAATATAATAGCTTTGAACTTTTTAGCAACCATCCCGATGTAGTGTCGGGATGGTTTTTTATATGGTTATTATAAAAGATCATCTTGAGTAAGTTAAATCCATTTAAAGTTAATTCAATATGGTTTTAATCCAAGAGGGTGTAATGTTTTTAAAAATCGACTCTAAAGGACACATTGGGAGTGATTCCGGCAGAAAAAGTATTCACCTCCTGTAATAAAGCACTATTGTTGTCGAATTTAATGTTGTATGTTCGGTTTAAGATGTTTTCCTTATCATAAAGGTTAAACAGAGAAAAACCTATTTTACTTCGCCAAGTGTCTCTTTTAGATAAATTAAACTTATAGGAAGCAGAAAAATCCAATCGATGATACGTATCTAAGCGCTCACTATTAACTTCGCCATAATCAATAAGGAAAAATTCATTGGTTTCGGTGATACCTTGTGCAGGAGTAAAAGGTCTTCCGGTTCTTACAGTCCACCCTAAAGAGAATTCGAAATTATTCCATTGGTAGCTATGAATCCAGGATAAATAATGGCTAATATCAAAATTACCTGGGAAATATTTTCCTTCATTGACATTTTCAAATTTGAAATTTTGATCCGTAAATGAATATCCGATCCATGTTCTATAATCTTTTATTCTTTTTTTGATTAATAAATCAATACCAAAAACTTCACTTTCTCCTGTTTCTAGGTCTAATACAGCATTAAAACCGTTGGCAAACGAAGTAAGTCCGTTAGTAGATTTATAGTAACCTTCGATATCGATATACCAATCATTTTTGTTAACAGTAAAACCACCAGAAAACTGGTCACTAGCCAGCATGGAGACAAATTCTGAATCTGCTAATAACCACACTTGGTTATCCAGATTAAAATCATTTGGCAAATAGTTGGATACTTGACTAATTACCTGGTTTTTTCTTTCTGCAGATAGTTTGGTGATAACATCCTTAGATAAATTGATCTCTAGATTGATTCTGGGTTCCCAGTAGGTTCTATCCAGAACAGAGAAATAATTACCTCTAATTCCGGCGCTGATTTTAAGTTTTTCATTGGAATTGAATTTGTACTCTCCAAATACTGCATGCGTGATGTTATTGTCACTTTCATCAAAAGAAATACCTTGTGCAGAGTAGTCAGCATTATACATCACATCATTGGTAGAAAAATCATAGCCAGAGGCAAAACTATGTTTAGTATTTATTTTCCAATCTGTGTGAATCGATGTGCCCGCATCTCTAATCGTATTTTTTTCTACAATATTATTTTGAAAAAATAGAAAACCATCTATAGTCGCTCTGGATTCTCTAAGTCCGGTATAATTAAAATCATAGTTCGAAAAATAAATATTTGCAGAATGAGAAAAATGGGCATTCCATTTTTTATCCCATTTTATATTAGCTCCTTGGTTAATAAACTCTAGGTTGTCTTTTTGATTTTCATCAAATGGTTCGCTAAATCCCTGAATGTTTTTAATATTAAGAGTGTAGTCAAGATCGTTATTAGTGAAAATAGAGCTTATTATGAGTTTATCATTTTCAGATAAATCCAGGATAGCTTTTACTGTTAAGTCTGTAAAATAAAATACATTTTCATTTTCTACAGTCTCTTGATCAAATGTTTGATTATCCACAAAAAATCGAATACTTTGAAAAGCCCTATCCGAATAACTTCGGAAAGTTGATGTTTCGATAAAATCTGTAAATGCTCTCCTACCAGAAATCACTACTCCAAAACCTTCGTCTATAGGTGCCTCAATATATAAATCTGCATTGGTCATATTAAAACCAAATCCAAACCCAAAATCTTTAGGGATTTCATTCTTTGATTCTATGTCAATTACGCCAGAAATTCTATTTCCATATTTAGCTTCAGTACTACTCCTAAAAAGCTTAATATTTTCAGTGATATATGGATTGAAAATAGATAAAAGATCAAAAAAATGTCCGGTACTATACATTTTGATACCATCCCACAAAATCAAATTATGATCTGGGGTTCCTCCTCTAATATGCAAGGCCGAAGCAGTTTCTGTTGGGCTTTGTACACCCGGAAGAAACTGTAGAGTTTGTAATACATCGGGTTCTACCAATCTTGGTAGAATACCCAGTTTACTTGGGTCGATATTTATGGCACTACTTGCACCTTCTCTTGATATGCCCGAAGTTACGTACTCTGTAATTACTACTTCTCCTAATTGGTAATCATCTTCAGAAAGATATATTTTAATACAATCTTTACTTTCAAGGTCTTTAGCAATGAATTGTCTGGTTTTATATCCTAAAAACCTAATATTAATAGTATCA
Source organism: Aquimarina rubra (assembly GCF_042684305.1). NCBI lineage: Bacteria > Pseudomonadati > Bacteroidota > Flavobacteriia > Flavobacteriales > Flavobacteriaceae > Aquimarina > Aquimarina rubra. Next base: position 205,132 of record NZ_JBHULE010000035.1, read on the forward strand.
TCAGGTTTTGATAAGAACAACTGAAAATAACCATTATCATCGGTTAAGACAGATTTAGATTGGCTAACGTTGTTTACAAAAGCTTCAATTAATGGTGTTTTGGTAACTTTATCAATCAAATAACCACATATAGAAACTCTTCCTTCCTTAGTTTTTTTTCTTATGATGTAATATCTTTCATTAATCTTTTCAAAAAGAACAGAGGTTTGTGACTGTATTGCTTGTAAGGTGTTTTTTAAAGATTTTTTTTCGGAAATGGTAATCTTTTCATCTTTAATGGTCTCAGGATTGAAAGAAAACTTGATGTTGTAAGATTGTTCTAAGGCTTTTAGAATAGTATCCAGCGCAGTATTTTCATACGCTAATTTTGCTGTTTTCTGAGCAAAACAACTGATATTGATGAAAATAAAAAAAGAGAAAAAAAATGGTTTCATTTATTCTTTAACGAGAACTATATTGTTTTCGTTTTTAAAAGTATATGAAATTTCCATAGGAACAAAGATTGTTTTTAAAGCTAGTTCAATATTACTATGATTGTAGCTACCTGTAAAACGCTGATTTTGATCAATATTTTTTTTATCGAAAGAAATATTAAACTGATTTTCCAGAGAATGTATTACTTGTTTCAACGGAGTATTGGTGAAAGAAGTTTCTCCGGATATCCAACTTGGTTCTGTTGTTTTAGTTTCCCACTTTTCCACTTGGTTGTTGGCTATTCTAAATGCATTTCCTTTAACTAAGATTGCTTCGTGAGTATCGCGCACAGCTTTAACTTTTCCTTCGTGACAAATAACTTCGAAAAAATCATTTTGGGTGTTTACATTAAATTGAGTTCCCAGAACTTCTACACTTCCCGAAGCTGTTTGAACTATGAAATCAGAGCCTTTCTTAACTTTAAAAAAAGCTTCTCCAGTCAAGGTTACTTTTCTGGTATCCTTCCAGTCAGACTTTTTAAACGATAATTCGGATTTAGAATTAAGAATGACTTCTGATCCATCCAAAAGCTCTAAAGTGATTTGTTCTCCATAATCAGTTGCATATGTGGTAACGCGATTAAAGAAAAAGAACAGTCCCACTAATGCTAATAAGGTAGCAGCAATCCCATAGCTCCAGCTAGGGATTAAACGTACAGTTTTATTCTTTTTATGAATATCATTTTTAATGGTGTTAAAGATTCTATCTTTGTCGTAGCCAGGAGACTCTAATGTGTCTATTTTATTAACAATAGTTAGATATTTTTGATAATCCTTGGATTGTTCAAACTCTATTTTTTCATTAGTGTCCAGATCACCATTAAGCCATCGTGCCAAAAATGTTTCGTCTGAATATGGATTTTTCATTAGTTTTTTTCTTTCTGCAATTATGCCTCTTTATTATATAACAGGCTTGTATTATATTACCCTAATTATGATTATAAAATATCTCCTAATTTTTGTCTTAAAGTCAATAATGAATAATGTATTCTTTTTTCAATTGCCTTAACCGAAACACCGGTGATTTCTGCAATTTCTTTATAAGATTTTTTGTCAATCCTTGATAATAAAAATGTTTCTCGTTGTTTTTCGGGAAGTGCATCTAGTGCATTTTGGAGTTTGGACATAAACTCTTTTTCTTCGATTAGGAACTGCGGATCTTGATTATTAAGATCTGAATGTGGTTTCTGTTGAAATTTAAGTACTACTTTTTTATGAGCAATATGATTTAACAAATTGTTATTAGCCACTGTGAATAGATAGGATTTTGCTTTGAAAAAAATCACCTTTTTACAATTTTGCCATAATTTAATGAAAGCATCTTGTATAATATCCTCGGCTAGATCTACATCCTTACATTTATAGTAAATGAGATTACGCAGAGACTCGGAGCAATCATTAAAGATTGCTTCAAAATTTTTTTCATCACAAACAGATTTCTCTTCCATATATTTTCCGAAGATATTTATTTTATGGATATATAAAAAAACGTGAAGTTGATTTTTTTATTCTTTCGTGATTTAATAAATAGAAGAATGGTTTTAAAGATTCAATGACCTTCAGGAAGGAGGTGTCAGAACAGGTGATGACTATCTTAGTAAAGTTCGGTTTTTGAGAGCCTTTGGAAGAGGTATTTCGCAATTTTCAAAAAAAACTTGTTGATTTTTTGAAGTTATCCGTGCCCACCATCTATGGATATGTGGGACTCAAACTAATTCCTATAAGAAATGATGAGCCTTTAAGAAAATAGAGGGTGTGAGGTTTCAAAACCTCAGAAGTCTAAAAGCCTCGATATTCTCTTATTCATTTTTAGGTTATTAAAATCTTCCATTTTAATAACTCTTTATACCTTTTTAAAAAAGAAGCAGATCTCACCAGTCTTTTTAAAAGACCAGGTGCTAGGTATATTCTAAAATGACTGTAATAAAAATTTATTTGATTAAGAAATTCTTTCCGCATAAGTAGCTGGTTGTATTCCGGAACCATATTTTGATGCTAGTACTCGCGTGAATTCCGCGCCAAAAAACAGTATCAAACTAGAGTAGGAAACCCAGAGTAATATAAGTATCACTGATCCTGCAGCACCAAATGCAGATCCTGGATTAACTGTACCAAAGTAGATGCCTAATGCAGATTTTCCAATACTAAATAATACAGTGGTAACAAAAGCACCCAACCATACATCTCTCCATTGAATTTTAACGTCCGGAAGTATTTTGAAAATGAGTGCGAATAGTATGGTCGTTAGGATTAATGAAAATATAAAGTTTAGCGCTTTAATAGCGTGTACAATAAAATCAGGAAAATGTTGACCAATCCATTCTGTAGTCGCCGTAATCAATGCTGTTAAAACTAAAGAAGTTAATAAAAGAAACCCTATCATAAGTATAAGACCTAAAGAAAAGATTCGATCTTTAATCATTTTCAGAATTTCACTTTTAGGTTTTGGTTTTACTTTCCAAATCGTATTTAAAGATTTTTGTAATGCAATAAACATTCCGGTCGCGCCATATAAAAGCGTAATAATACCAATGATGATTACTAAAGTAGATTGCTCTTGATCTATTGCATTTTTAAGCATGGCCTCTACCGTTTTTGCAGCGTCTGATCCGAGTACCTCGGCTATTTCCCGTATGATTTTCCCCTTTACTTCTTGTTTTTCATAAAAGAGGCCTGTAGTTTGTATGATAATTATAAGTAGTGCTGGAAAAGAGAATAATGCATAGTAACTTACCGCAGCACTCATTTGAAAGGGTTCATTAGCATTCCAGTTCTTATAGGTGATAATCAGTGTTTGGTAAAAGGATTTTATTTTGTTAATGATTTGCATCATGCGTATTGTTGAAAGTTAGTCAATAACTTGTTTCAGCGTGGTTCCAGTAGTACCACTTGGAAAACCAATTCCTAATAAAGTGGCAATTGTAGGAGCTATATCCGAAACAGCAGTTTTTTTATAAGTTTTACCCAGTTTGATTCCTTTACCATAAAATAGCAAAGGAACGTGTGTATCATATGAATATCCGCTTCCGTGAGTAGAACCTGTTTTTGAATAAGCTACTAAAGATGGATTCAAAACGTAACAGACATCTCCGCTTCTTTCTGGATGAAATCCATTTTTGATTTTTGAACCCATTCCAGATTGAAAATTTGAACGCTCCAGTTGAGAACGTGTATAAACTTCCAGAATTCCTTTTGTATTCAGAAGATAGTTTGCTATTTCTTTCTCAATCTTTTCAGGATTTAAAGAGTTATTTTTAATAATAGTATGGTTCAAAAAAACTTGGTTGTTAGATATGTTTTCAATGATACTGTCCTTACTATAAAAAGTTTTGATATGATGTTTTAAACCCAAATGTACGGTCGCTTCTTTAAAATAACCTGCGGGAATTTTATTCGAAGTTAAGAAATCGGAAACATGATTCGCTCCATGATCAGAAGTCAAAAATAACGTATATTCTTTTTTTCCGATAAAGCTATCCAGATGATTGATCAGACGTTCTAGATCTTTATCCAGTCGTATATATGTATCTTCAATTTCCTTAGAATTAACTCCAAAATTATGTCCGATATAATCGGTACTTGAAAAACTAATCATTAAAAAATCCGTGAATATATCTTTTCCCAGCTTTTCTTTTTTGATGGCTTCTAGGGCAAAATCCACAGTGAGGCTATTGCCGAAAGGAGTTTGTCTGATAATATCATACAATCCATTAAACTCTTTCAGGATGCTAAGATCGTATGGAAATGTAGCCTCATCTTTACTTTTAAAACCTCTTTCGAAAGCAGTGTTGTCAGACCCACTTTCTAAGTAAGAGTTTATATCCTGAAGTGTATTCCATTTTTCATAATAACTATCAATGATATTAGATTCATTAAATTTGATCACCCATTTTGGTAATTTATTCATATAATAGGATGAAGAAATCCAACTGCCCTGATTTTTCCCTCTAAACCAATAGGCTGCATTTGCAGTATGTCCGCCGGATAAGACTGCACCTCTTTCCTTTATGGCTATGCTTATTGATTTTCCTTTCATCTGAGTATGAAGTCTATTTTGATCCGCTATGGTGGTAACTTTAAGTTTTGATGGAGACATTTTGCCGTCAGAACTGCCAGTTCCAATTGGAGATATGTCTATATCAGCTACACAATACACTTTTTGCTTTTGAACTTTGTCATACCAACTATTTCCAATAATACCGTGAAAACGAGGAGTGGTACCAGTATAAATTGAAGCGTGTCCCGGTGCAGTAGTGGTGGGGACATAATTAAAATGATGGTTGTTAAATGAAAATCCTTTTTTGATTAGTTTTTTAAATCCACCTTCGCCATATTGATTGTAAAATCTTGTGAGATAATCATATCGCATCTGATCAACGACAATACCAACTATAAGTTTTGGTTTTGCCTTTTTATGACTTATACCTGTCTTTTGTTGGGCATTTGTAATCATAAATGTCGCTACAAATAATATGAAGAGTTTATAAGACATAAAATTAAATTCATTTGAAGCTTCAAAATAATCAAAAAGGAGTTAACTTGATAGTAATATACGGATACAGATAAAACTTATAGTGATAGTGTTAAGTTTTCTATTCTTTTATTTCAATATTCGTTCATTAGGAATCAAACTTACTTATACTACTTATATAATGAAATTAATTTTTTTTTTGATAACTCTTTTACTATGTGCTCAATTAAGGTCTCAGAGTGTGGATACGATTATTCCTAATCAAAAAAGTTATGCTATAGATGAACTACATAAAATGATAGTTTGGAATACAGATATTTCTAAATATAAAAACACTGGTTCTGATAAAATAAGTGTAGTCTTCAATCATGATATTATATTTTCAGAAGAAATAAATGATATAAACTATACTAAAGGGTATGAGGTTGATTATCAAAATGAAGTATTTAAACTCTACCTTACCGAGCTTCCATTAATACAAATTATATCTTCTCAACAAATAAAAGATGATCCAAAAACAAGGGCGACATTAACTTTCTCGAACCAAGACACCTTGATAAAAGCTTTGACTGGTATTGAATATCGAGGAAATATTTCATTGAAGTTTCCGAAAAAATCCTATGATTTAGAGTTTTGGGACGATCCCGATGAACAAACTTCAAAAGATATGCAGTTTGGAAATCTAAGAAAAGATGATGATTGGATTCTCGATGGATTATATAACGAACCCCTTCGTTTACGTTCGTATTTCTGTAACAAATTGTGGTTGTCCATTCATAAACCTCGGTATGGAGGTAAGGAAAAGGATGCAAAAAGTGGTATTGACTTAATGTACGCCGAGGTTTTTATAGATAGTTCTTATGCAGGTATCCATGCACTAACAGAACAGGTAGATAGAAAACTACTGAAACTAAAGAAATACAAAAAAGGTGTTGTACGCGGAGAGCTTTTTAAAGCTGCAAGCTACAAAGGAGCTCCTGCTTATAGAAGTGCTCCAAAATATGAAAACATATTTCCACATTGGGCAGGTTACGAGATGGAATATCCTTTTATAAATTATAAATCCCACTGGAAGAATATTTATAAATTCACCAAGTTTGTTGTTAAATCCAAAGATCAAGTTTTTAAGAAAAAAATTGGGCAGAAATTTGATCTGGATAATGCCATGGATTATTTTCTGTTTATTAATTTGATACGCGCAACTGATAATTTGGGAAAGAATTTTTATGTAGCCAAATATGATAAGAATGAACCTTATTTCAATGTGCCTTGGGATCTAGATGGAGTTTTGGGAACCATACAAGATGGTAAAAGAATTCCAACTACAGACGATATTTTAAGTAACGGTTTGTTTGATCGTTTGTTAAAAGTAAATCCAAATAATTATCGCCAGCGTTTGAAAGATCGTTGGTTTAGTCTTCGAGAAGATGCATTTAGCAATGAAAAGTTATTTAGCAATCTTAAAGAAAGTTATCAGTACTTCGATGAAAATAAAGTTTACGAAAGGGAGATACAAGTTTGGCCGGCAGATATTACGATGCCAGAACATTTAGAATATTTAGAGTCGTGGTTGTCCGAGAGATTGGTTTTTTTGGACAAACATTTCGCAAAGCTATAATAGCACCCATCAATTTGACTATATTTTTAGGTTGTTTGTGTTTTAACCAAAAGAGTTATCCTTTCTTTCATATGCATTAAGGACTATTTTACTTCCAAAGTATATTGCAAAGTGTAATATGCAAGACTCGTTATTTTTCAAAATGATAATTAATAGCCACATACTTGTGGTTCTAAACATATTTATGACCTTTTCTCAACATTCTGATACATCTACTAAAAACAAAATTATCCCGAAAAGTATTTCGAAAGAAGTATCTACAGCTTTATCTCATTATCCGGAATTAGAAGAAGTTCATATTGATTTTAAATTTAAGTCTTCTTTGAATAAATCATTTATGAAGGCGCAACCAAAATTCTCTTCACTTCTAAATTCTAAAAGTAAAAGAAAGTATGTTATTTTAATGAGTAGAAAGTTCAAAATAGATGGGTTAGAATTGAGTATTGAAGATGTTCCTTCCAAGGTTTTAGTTGGTTGGATTGGTCACGAGTTGGGTCATATCTTGGATTATCATCATAGGAGTAGCATAAATTTGGTGTTTTTTGGACTCAGATATTGGTTATCTAAAAACTATATTAGGGAAGCAGAACGGGTAGCCGATACCTACGCTGTTACACATTCGATGAAGGACTATATCTTGGAAACAAAAAAGTTTATTCTTAATCATAGTTCATTATCAGAAAGATATAAGGCTAGAATCAAAGAGTTGTATTTATCCCCGGATGAGATACTTTTATTAGTTAAAGAACAAGAAGGAAAATAATTTGTTTTGTTCTTACCTTAGATGAAACTAATTAACATAATGAAAATGGAAACCATACTCGAAAAAGCGGAGAATTACGTGTTTAATCTTTTCAAAAATGAATTACCGAAAACATTTTTGTACCATAATTTTTTACATACGCAAAGAGTCGTAGAGAGTGTCGAAGAAATCTGCGAAAACTCTGATGTATCTGAGGAAGAAAAAGAGGTACTGCTATTATCCGCATGGTTTCACGATGTTGGTTATGTAAAAGGAATAGAAAATCACGAAGAGGAAGGTGTTGAGATTTTGAAAGAATTTCTTGATAACGAATCTTTTGACGAGACCAAAAAAGAGAAAGCAATAGGTTGTATTAGAGCAACTAAATTAGATAAAGAACCCACTAGCGAGTTAGAAGAAATCTTAAAAGATGCTGATAATTCTCATTTGGCAAAAGAATATTACGATGAAGTCAGTGAGCTGCTAAGACAAGAGTTTAGCTTGCAGGGAATAGGAGAGTATTCTTCTATTGAGTGGAGAGAGGAAAATTTAAAACTTTTTACAGAAGGGCATAAATTTTACACTAGATATGCCATCGAAAACTGGGAGCCACTGAAAAACAAAAACCTTTTAACAATTATTAAAAAAGGAAAAAAAAGAAAGAAAAAGAGGCAAAAAGAAAATCTTAAAGCAAAGCTAAAAGCGAAGTATAAAAACGAAAGTCCGGAAAGAGGAGTTCAAACACTATTTCGGGTAACCTTGCGTAATCATATTAAATTGAGTGACATTGCTGATACAAAAGCTAATATTTTATTATCAGTCAATGCTATCATTATATCATTAGCATTAGCCAACTTAATTCCGAAACTAGACGCTCCATCAAACAGACATTTAATGATACCTAGTTTGATATTAGTATTGTTTAGTGTAGCATCTATCATTCTTTCTATTATGTCTACACAACCTAATGTAACTGGAGGAGAATTTACTAAGGATCAGGTAAGAAAACGTAAAGTAAATTTATTGTTTTTTGGAAATTTTTTCAAAATGCCTTACGAAAAATATCAAGATGCTATTGATGAGGTAATTAATGATAAAGAATATGTATATAAAATGTTAACCAAAGATCTCTATTTGCTGGGTATAGTATTGCAAAGAAAATATAAGCTTTTAAAAATCACATACATTGTATTTACCCTGGGAATTATACTTTCGGTTATCGCATTTATTTTTGCATTTGCGAACGTAGAATTAGCCGAAAAGGTTGCAGAACCAATCATTTCAAAATAAAAACATTCATGGAAATTATAGGAAGTATTATAAAAGGAGCTATAAATTTAAAGGGAGCGCTCACTTCAGAACCTAATCATATAGAGGCACAACAAAACGTTCTTGAGAAGTTGTTGAAAACAGCTTCGAAAACAGCTTTTGGTATAGAGTATGATTTCGAGAGAATCGTGAGTTCAGGCAACATACAGAATGAATTCGCTAACAAGGTACCATATTTTGATTATCATCAGTTATTAGAAAAATGGTGGCATAGAGTAATAGAAGGTGAAGAAAATGTGACTTGGCCTGGAAATCCCGATTACTTTGCACTAAGTTCAGGAACGACCGGAAAAAAAAGTAAACGTATTCCAGTGACCAATGAAATGATAGAAGCCATCCGTAATGCAGGAATTAAGCAAGTAGAAGCATTATCTAATTTTAATCTACCTGCTTCATTTTTTGAAAAAGAAATAATGATGTTGGGGAGTTCTACTGATTTACAAGAAAGAGATGGGCATCTCGAAGGAGAAATTAGTGGAATAAGTGCAAGTAATATTCCTTTCTGGTTCGAGGGGTTCTATAAACCTGGAAGAGACATAGCCAAGATTGATGATTGGGATAAACGGGTGCAAAGAATCGCAGAAAAAGCTAAAGAATGGGATATAGGTGCGTTGAGCGGAATTCCATCTTGGATGGAATTAATGTTACAAAAAGTAATAGATCATCACAAGGTTGAAGATATTCACGACATCTGGCCTAACTTACAGGTATATACTTCTGGTGGCGTGGCTTTTGCGCCTTATGAAAAAAGTTTTAACAGCTTATTGAAACATCCTATAACCGTTATTGATACCTACTTGGCTTCAGAAGGATTTATTGCATATCAAGAACGCCCTGAAACGGATGCTATGAAATTAATTACTGATAACGGGATTTATTTCGAATTTGTTCCTTTTCATCCAGAATATATTAATCAGGATGGATCTTTAAAACAAGATGCTCCATCCATCACTCTTGCAGAAGTGGAGGTGGATCAGGATTATGTATTATTGATGAGCACAGTATCTGGAGCCTGGAGATACATCATTGGCGATACTATAGAATTTACCAATGTAGAAAGAGCAGAGATTAGAATTACCGGAAGAACTAAATTTTTTCTAAACGTAGTTGGATCACAGTTATCAGTCAATAAAATGAATACAGCACTACGCGAAATTGAAGAAAAATTTGATATAGAAATACCTGAGTTTACTTTAGCAGCTACCAGAATAAATAACCAATTTCATCACCATTGGTACTTAGGGACAGAAACTGCTGTAGATAATACAACACTCGCTGAGACCCTAGATGAAGTTTTAAAAAATGCAAATAAGAACTATAGGGTAGCTCGAAGTAAAGCTCTGAAGGGAGTTAAGGTAACAACAGTTCCTCCACTAGTATTTTCTGAATGGAGTGGAGCGCAAAAGAAAAAAGGCGGGCAAGTAAAAATGGAACGTGTTATGTCTGAGGAAAAGTTTGCAGAATGGGAAGCTTTTATTTCTGAAAACACCACAACTCAAAATCAATAATTATGAGTAATAAATATACCATCATTATCGTGTTAAGTCTCTTAATATCAGGTTGTGCTTTGTATGAACCAAAATATCGAGAACCTTATGATGATTCTATACAACCCAAACAAGACAATATAGAGAAAACTTTTTATCTGGTAGGAGATGCAGGTTACGCGAAACCTGGGCAAAGCACTCCTGCTTTATTGGCTTTAGAGAAGTATCTAGAAGGTCATAAGCAAAAAGGAAACTATGCTATTTTTTTAGGTGATAATATTTATCCCGATGGAATGCCTAAAAAGGATAAAAAAGATAGAAAAATTGCAGAGCATCGATTGGATGTGCAAATTGATGCTGTTAAAAATTTTGATGGACAAATCTATTTTATACCTGGTAATCACGACTGGTATAATGAAGGTTTAAAAGGTTTGGAAAGAGAAGAAAAATATTTTGAGAAGAAGTTAAAAGACAAGAAAGTATTTAGGCCCTCCAAAGGTTGTGCCTTGGAAAGTATAGAAATAACAGACAATATACAATTGATTATCTTGGATTCTCAATGGTATCTGGAAGATTGGGATAAACACCCAACGATAAATGACAATTGTCCGGAGATTAAAACTCGTGAAGCCATGTTTTTGGAAGTGGAAAGCGAGTTTAAGAAAAATCAAGACAAAACAATTTTGTTTGCACTACATCACCCTTTATATACTAACGGGATTCACGGTGGAAAATACGCACCTATTAAACATATTTATCCTTCACAAAAAAAGATACCACTACCTGTTCTAGGCTCTTTGGCAATGCAGATTCGAACTAGTGGAGCAATTTCTACCCAGGATAACCAAAATAAACAATATAAATCTCTTGTACAACGCTTAGAGACACTAGCTAAAGGAGCTAATCGTATTATTTTTGCCTCAGGACATGAGCATTCATTGCAATACATAGAGCACCAAGGAATTAAACAGATTGTTTCTGGAGCAGGTGCAAAAAACTCTTTTGCTGCCTTAAGTAATGATGGACTTTTTGCCTACGGAGGCCAAGGCTTTGTTAGATTAGATATTCATAAAGATGGATCATCCTGGGCTTCTTATTTTGGAAGTGAAAACAATGAACCAAAACTATTGTTTCGAAAAGAAATCTACTCAAAAATACCTACTTATGATCTTTCTTCAATTCCCAAGGTTACAGAAAATACGATTAAAGCCTCGGTGTACGAAACAGAAGGAACAGATCGGACTGAGTTTTATGAAAGTATTTGGGGCGATCATTATAGAGAACTATATGGAACAAAAATAAATGCTAAAGTAGCTATTTTGGATACTCTTTACGGTGGATTAGAGGTAGTTCGAAAAGGAGGAGGACATCAAACCCGTTCTATCAGATTACAGGATAAAAATGGCAAGCAATATAATATGAGAGCTTTGAAAAAAAGTGGAATTAAATTCTTGCAGTCTACAGTTTTTAGGAATAATTATATCGAAGAATCTTTAGAGAATACTGTTTCCGAAGATATTTTACTTGATTTCTACACCGCTGGACATCCATACATTTTTACAGTAATACCCGAGTTATCTGATGCAGTAGGAGTTTTTCACACGAATCCTAAACTATATTATATTCCAAAACAGAAATCACTTGGAAAATATAATGAAGCTTTTGGTAACGAATTATATATGATAGAAGAAAGACCGGAAGAAAACCATAAGGATTTAGCCACTTTTGGCAAACCTGATGATATAGAGAGTACCGCCGATGTGTATGAACGTTTACGAAGAGACGAAAAGTATAAAATTGATGAACCTTCATACATTAGGGCTCGAATCTTTGATATGTTGATTGGAGATTGGGATCGTCATCAAGATCAGTGGAGATGGGCAGAATATGAGTTAGAGAACGGAGACCATGTTTTTAAGCCTATACCAAGAGATAGAGATCAGGCCTTTTCTAATTTTGATGGTGGATTTCTAGGGACCTTGAGAGGTTTGATGGGATTTGCTAATCAATTTCAAGTCTATGACGAAGAATTAAAAGATGTAAAGTGGATAAATTCATCTGCAACCCGATTGGATAGAACTTTAATCCGAAACAGTGGAAGAGATGAATGGCTAAAACAAGCAAAATACATACAAGAAAATTTAACCGATACTGCGATCGAGAATGCATTCAAAAATATTCCTTCCGAAGCTAAAGGAGAAGATTTAGATAATATCATAAAAAATCTAAAAGGAAGGCGTCAGAATATCGTTGATATAGCGAATCGATATTACGATTGTCTAACCCGTCTTTCGATAATAATGGGTACCGATAAAGATGATTTTTTTGATATAGAACGACTAGATAATGGAAAAACAAGAGTTACTGTTTATAGAATTAAGGATGGTAAAAAGGGAAAAATAGTAAGCGATAAAACCTTTGATAAAAAAGATACTAAAGAAATATGGATCTATGGCTTAGATGACGATGATGTTTTCGAATCAAAAGGGAAAGTAAATAATCCCATACGAATAAACATTATTGGAGGACAAAATAATGATGTTTATAGGTTGGAAAAGGGTAGAAAAATTAAGGTGTACGATCATAAAAGTAAACCAAACACCGTAGATGAAAAAAATAATGCAAGAGTTCGATTAACGGATAATTATCAAATAAATAGTTTCGATAAAAATGAAGATGTGTTAACCACATCCTCTGTATTACCGGTGATTGGTTTTAATCCTGATGACGGAATCCGAATAGGTCCCATGGCAATTTTTACAATTAATGGTTTCCATCGTAATCCTTTTTCAAGCAAACACACGTTTTCTGGAGGATATTATTTTGCTACTCAGGGGTTCGATTTAGGATATTCAGGAGAGTTTGCGGGTATATTTGGTGATTATAATTTGTTAGTAGATCTAAGATATACAAGCCCTAGCTTTGCAGCGAATTTTTTTGGATTTGGAAATGAAACGGAAAATAATCAGGATGAATTAGATTTTGATTATAATCGGGTAAAATTAAGCACCTATAGTGCTTCACTGGGAGTGATTAAAAACGGCCGATTGGGTAGTTTTTTTGAATATAAAGGATCTATAGAAGGAATAAAAGTAGATGATACAAATGAACGATTCATAACCCAAGAAGCAGGTCTACCTAACCCTGAAGCTTTTGAACGAAAATGGTTTGCTGGTATAGATGGGACATATGGATATGAAAGTTATGATGTGACTGTAAATCCCACAAGAGGAATGAAATTTGAGATTAATGTTGGAGGAAGAATGAATATTGACGATGTAGATAGAACCTTTGCATACATAAAACCACACTTGGGGTTTTATAATGCTTTGAGTAGAAACAGAAAACTTGTATTGAAAACAGCTGCTCAGGGTCAATTTAACATTGGAGAAAATTTTGAGTTTTATCAAGGTGCGCAATTAGGAGCCGATAATTTATTAAGAGCATATAGAACAGAACGTTTTACAGGACAATCTTCGTTAGCAGGTAGTGCAGATATCAGGTATAGTTTTAAACAATTTAAGACTAGTGTTTTACCATTGCAAATTGGGATTTTTACAGGAGCAGATACCGGGAGAGTTTGGATTTCTGATAATGATCAATCCGATAAGTGGCATAGTAGTCTTGGAGGAGGATTATGGATTAATAGTGCAGATGCCTTGAGCGCAACCTTTAATTTATTTACCGGAGAAGATGGAGCTAGATTTTCATTTTCTTTTGCTTTCAAATTTTAAAATGAGTTTATGATAAAATATGTTCTATTCTTTTTAGTCTTTGTTTTTGTATCGCCACTTCAATCTCAGGTGTCAGATCTGGCAAGAATAGAATATACCTTTTTTCCGCAGAGAGAAAGTGATAATTCTTTTAGGAGATTACGTGTATTTGCCAAGTACCCTATAAAACTGAATGATAAAGGTAGTTACTTGGTTCCAGGCATAGAATATAGAAACGTAAATTTCATTTATCGTGATGAGACCGATTTTGATACCAACGATCTGGAACGTTTCAGTTCATTTGAAGCAAGTCTTGCCTATACTTTTAAAATGAAAAATAACTGGCGTTTTGCGGCTCAGGCCGGAGGCATCATAGCATCCAATTTTGAAGGAGAGGGTATTGATACAGATGATATTTTGTTTACAGGGTCTATTTACTTCGTGAAGGACAAAACTAAAGAAGCTTTACCCAAACCCTGGCGATTAATTCTGGGAATACGATATTCTACAACGGCTGGAAGACCTTTTCCGTTACCTTTTGTAAACTATTATCGAGAATTTCGCCCTTATTGGTCATTCGTACTCGGAGTACCAAAATCTAATATTAAATTTCGTTTTAAACGGAGGAATGCACTTCAGGCATTTGTGACTTTGGATGGGTTTTTTGCTAATATTCAAAACAATAGAAGTTTCACAGATCTTACAACTTCTGAAGAACGGATTGCTAACAATATATCTATGACAATAGTATTGGCAGGAATCGGATATGAAAGATACATAACAGATCATCTTGTTTTCTACACTTATACCGGTTTTACGGTGATCAATGATATAAGACTTCGTAATAATGATCAAGAAAATGTATTAACGATCAATGATCAAAATAGTTTTTACGTTCGCGGAGGATTGAAGCTTAAAATTTAAACTATTATAACAACGGGCTAAAGAATCTGGCAACTCCTTCTGATAGTTTCCGTTTTAGAGATCTTTTTTTGTAGGTATCATATTCAAGCAATAAGCTTTCTTCACAATCTGCGATAAAATCTTTACAAATACTTTCGGTAACAGTTTTATCGTAAATCAAGGCATTTGTTTCAAAGTTATGTTCAAAACTCCTATGATCAAAATTACCTGATCCTACAGAGGCTATTTCTCCATCCATCACGATTACTTTACTATGCAGAAAATCATCTTTTTGCTGATATATTTCGATCCCAAGAAATAGTAATTCTTCAAAAAAGGAAAGCATGCTATGTTTAGCTAGCCAGGAATCTGATTTTTTTGGTACTAATAATTTTATATTCACATCGCTTAAGGCTGCAATTCTGAGTGCTTCCAGCATAGCACTATTAGGTATGAAATAAGGATTAGAGATGTAAATATACTCTTCGGCGAGATTAATCATCGATATATATTGTTGCATAATGGACGGATGATCAGAATCCGGACCACCGGCAATTATCTGGACTGCTACATTGCCCTGCTCTTCAATTTCGGGCAGGTATTCATCTCTTAGTAAAAGTTCTTGATCACTGGCAAAATAGTAATCCTTTATAAATACTCGGTGTAGATTGTCAACAGCAGGGCCTTTAAGATATAAATGGGTATCGTCCCATATACCTAATTCTGAATTGGATTTAATGTATTTGTCAGAAATATTAACACCGCCTGTAAAACCGACTTTTCCATCGATGATGATTATTTTTCTATGATTTCGGTAGTTTAGTGTAAATAAAAAGCTTCCGTAGTGCAAAGGCATAATTGGATATACTTTTGCCCCAATATCCTTAAATTTTTTAATAGCTTTTTTTCGCAAAGAATAACTGCCAATAGCATCGTAAAGAATCCTAACTTCTACGTTGTTTTCAAGTTTTTCTTTTAATAACGTATAAAGTTTGTCAAGTAGTTCTCCTTCTTCAAATATGTAGTATTGGAGATGAATAAACTTTTCTGCTTTTTGCAACTCTTCAAAAATAATATCGAAGGTTTTCGTTCCATTTTGCAATACAGAAACTTTGTTGTTTGGCTGAGCAGCAAATTTCGAACTATTCCGTAGTAATTTGGATAATTTTTTACTCTTTTTATTTTCAAAATCGACCTGTCTTTCTTTCACCAGACGATCTTGGAAATTTTCTTCGTATAATCGTCTTCTTACCGTTTGTTTCAATTTGAAGAATTTAAATCTTCTCCTGTTGATGCCAAAAACTACATATAAAAAAATACCAACAAATGGGAAAATCAAAACTATAAGAAGCCAACTTAATGATTTGGTTGGTCTTGAACCATAAAGAATAATATGTATTATAGCAAGTAAAGTAAGAACTCCGTAGAGACCAATAGTAATAATCATATCGGATATTCTTTTAAAGGGTTAGGTTTTTAAATAATTTAAATGAGTTACTATTTATCTGTAATGGAATACTGTAATTTAAGGTAATAGCATAATTTTATTAAAATTAAAAATTTAAATGTTATGGGAATCATTTCGACCGATAAAAATAAAATTACTTTGATATATAACTCAAACAATTCTTTGGGTAAGCAAACTTTGGGCTATGTAAACTCTTCTAAAAAAGATATTTTATCTATTGATACTGCTAAAACTAATATCACTGATACCCAATGGTTGGAAATTAGTAATTATTTGGATATCGATATTTCTGATCTGATAGATAAAAAACATCCAAAATTCAATGAACTTTATAATTCTAATATACAATTAGAGACTAATGGTTGGCTTAAGATTTTAGATACACATCCGGAAGTTGTAAGATATCCGATTGTAATAATAGGAGAAGAATATCATCAAATACAAAACCCTTCTGACTTTGTAAAATTTATAGAACCAGATAGTGCAGGCATATCAAGAAATCCAGCGGAAGAAAACTAATTGGTATTTCCAATCCTTTGTTGGATTCGAGTTATAATTAATAGGTTCCTGTTCGTTTGCTTTCTCACATATGTTGCTTTTGTCTAGTTGAGGTCACTTATTCTTTTCTTTTAAAAATTTCCCATAAATTTTAAATCAATAATGCTATTTGTGTCTTGTTTATAGTAGAATATTTGCCAAGTATATACACATAATAATAAATAGAGTCACAAAAAAATGAATAGTCAATCGTACTATTTTTTTTAATTGAAAATTATTCATAGCTGATTTCTAACTAGTTTTTGACTTAGTAGTGTATATGCTTTATACATGGAAACAGGCAAATGCTTACCAGAATCACCTGCTTCCAACACGCAGTTGTAATCTGCTTTTAGTTAATTATCGTCAGTTGCATCTTCTACTGCATCTTTTACATCTTCTGCACCATCTTCTACAGCGTCTCCTACTTCTTCAACAGCATCTTCAACTTTTTCTCCTGTAGTTTTTTTCTCTCTACAGCTTAGTGTGGTTGCCATAATGAAACACATCGCTGCAATTGATATGATTGTTTTTTTCATTGTTCTTTAATTTTAAAATTAATTATGCTTTAAATTTTTTACCGAATATGAGAGACACTATAAATAGAATAATAAAAATGAAAAATAATATTTTAGCAATGCTTGCTGCTCCGGCAGCAATACCGCCAAATCCGAATATTCCTGCAACTATTGCTAGGATGATAAAAATTACTGTCCAACGTAACATATGATTATGGTTTAATTAGTTGTTATGAACTCTCTTTTGAGAGTGATTTGATTTTCAAATCTTTAATGGGTTAAAGTTCTTTAAATAAGAGGGAAATTCTTGACCTTATCGCTGGCAATATTGACTCCATTACTATTAAGGGATCGTTTTAATCAAAATCTTATAAATTAAAAGTATCTTTATACAATACCATCCAATAACCAACGTAAATGAAGAAAAAAATTCAGATAAAAGATGAGAACGTAAAAGACATTATCATTGATTTAGCGAGCAGTTTGGGAGCAGAGTATGAAGAATCATATCACGAATGCTGTGTACGATTACCGGAAGAATTTGGTTCTGGTTATATACGTTCTTTTCAATTTGATTTTGGAATTGGAGTAGTGGAAACAGATTATCTGTTAAAAAAGGATTTCCATTTTGAAATGGAAAAAGGAATTGTTCATCCTTTGAAAATAATGTTTAACAGAGAGTCAAGTTTTTATCATAAATTCGAGGACGATCAGGAGTTTAGAGAAATAAGAAGACTCGAGAATGCTATGCTTTCTAGTACTCCAAAAAATAAGCATCTTTTTAAAATTCCTGCAAACACACCCATTTGTATTTTTACTCTTCAGATTAATAGAAAAAAGTTTGAGGAAAAAATAGAGTCTTTTCTTCCGGATATGAATGATGATTTGATTGGGCTTTTCAGAGATGTCAATGGGATTAATAAATTTTATTATAAAAATTATTATAGTCTCGAGATTTCGAAGTTTATTTCAGAATTTACCGAATGTGAACTCGAAGGTTTCATGCGACAGGTTTTCCTAGAGGGTAAAACTTATGAAATTTTAACGCATCAACTACAACAGTATCTTGATGATCTTAATCAACCAGATAAGCGATTAATACTTAGACAAACTACAGTAGAAAGTATTGAACAAGCTGTGTCTATCATACGAGAAGAATTAGAAAGTATAGGTAATGTGGTAAACTTAGCTAAACGTGTTGGACTGAACCAGAATACACTTCAAACCGGATTTAAACAGTTATACAAAACATCAGTAAACGAATACATAAAAAACTACAGAATTGAGACTGCTAAAGATTTATTGGAATCAACTAGTCTCAATATTACTGAAATCACCTACAAGGTTGGGATCAATTCGAGAAGTTACTTCTCTAAACTCTTCAAGAAAAAATATGGAGTTACTCCAAAAATGTATTTGGATCAGGTAAGAAATACTAAAGGAGATTCTCAATCTGCTTAAAGCTTTTTAAATCAAAACAGTAGATTTTTTTGATTAAATTCTCGAGCCAATAGAGTAAAAAAGATGGCTCAAAACTGACCAATAGTGTTAGTATAAGTTTCAAAATTGTTAATCTGTTTAATACAAATCTAATTTCTTTGTACAAAACACAAAATACAAGTTAGATTGAGTAGTAGTATGCAGAAATTTGAGATTCATGGTGTAGATGGTGTGCAGATTTTGGAGCAATTAAATAATTATTTGAAAGGAGAACTAGTCGAACAATGGGGTGAACATATTCTTCAGTTTAATAATGAATTGGGAAATGGAATTATAAGAAGCATTGCTTTTGATTGGGGTGTGACGTTGGTCGATTATGATGTTCATTTTTTAAAGGACACCAAAATATTGTTCAATATCAAAGATGCAAATCCTATAGAATTTATATTCATTTCTGAAGGTAAACTAGAATATAAGAATAGTGAGGAAGAAGAATTATTCTCGTTTAATCGCTATCAAAACATTATTATATCTACTAAAAAATTATCAAAAGAAACTTACGTTTTTCCAAAAAACGCTGCGGTCAAGGTTAATTTTATTTATGTACTACCTAATGAGTATATGAAGAAAAAAAACAATAATATTTCTCACTTAGGTAAAAGCTTGTTTTCTGTCTTCAATGGAGAATCTGATTCTTCATTATATAAGCATCTGGGAAATTACAATCTTAAAATAGCGGATCTGATTAAACAACTACAAGAAAGTCATAATAGTGGTATTGTTAGAACACTTTCTATAGAGGGACAGCTTAATTTGATTATGGCGATGCAAATGCTAGAGCACTATAATCACGAAAACGATCTAGGGTTACCAGAATCGCTTTGTAAAGAGGATATTAAGAAGATTCATAAACTGTCAGGATATATTATTGATAATATTTCAGAACCTCTTTCTGTAAATTCTATAGCAACCCGAGCAGGTATAAGTCCAAAAAAACTGCAGCTTGGGTTTAGGGTTTTATATTCTAAATCAGTAAATGAATATATCCGTCAATTAAAATTAGAAATCTCAAGAGACTACATAAAAAACACTAATGATTCTATTTCTGAAATAGTATATAAAATTGGCTTCAAAAGCAGAAGTTATTTTTCTAAGATCTTTTTTGAGCGGTACGGTATCTTACCCGCAGAATACAGAAAAAAGAATAAATCCAGGTAAAAGCATTATTGTAAAAAAATTACTTTTTTAACGGTGGAGATAATTCTCCAAAGGATCACTGTTGCTGCCTGTATCAAAGGATAATTGGCAGTGACTGTCCATTGAATACAAAAAGGATAATCCCAAATCAAAACGAATAAACCTAATGAATAAGAAGAAGGCAATAGTGAATTTAAAGTTTAAATCGAATTTATCAATTGAGGATATTAACAAAGTTTCTAGGGAGAGGAAAGAAATTCTAAAAAAGACAAAAGGTTTAATTTCTCTATTCTGTTATACTAATGATGAGACCAAAATTGTAGGCGGCACTTTTATTTTTGAAAATATTGAATTGGCGCATCAATATCTAGGTAAATTTATGACAGAAGGTTTAGGGCCTAGGTATGGTATAATACCAATGACTTTAAAAATTGATATAGGTAGTGTAGAAGGAGAAATTATTGGGGGTGATTTTAGTAGTTCCCACGTCAGGGATTAGGAATACCCTTATAAAACACAGGTGATAACATGGAGTCATAAGAGATTTCGTTTTTAAAAAACTCTTTTGCTATTGGATGTGCGCACAACTCTGATGTGTTAGAGTTGTCTAGAATATGATTTAGTTCTTCTGTAGAAGTTTCTTCATTTAACCAAGTATTTAAAGAATTTTTAGAGATGATTATTGGCATTGAAGTATTCAGATTTTGAATAGTTTCTACAATGCCCGTTGCTCTTGTCATTAACATGGAACAGGTT
Source organism: Aquimarina rubra (assembly GCF_042684305.1). Classification (NCBI taxonomy): domain Bacteria; kingdom Pseudomonadati; phylum Bacteroidota; class Flavobacteriia; order Flavobacteriales; family Flavobacteriaceae; genus Aquimarina; species Aquimarina rubra. The sequence goes on from NZ_JBHULE010000035.1 coordinate 225,784, forward strand.
ATAAAACCATCATCAAGTACGTTGTATATTCCGGCAATGTAAAAAGGCTTTTTGTTTTTTAAATACACATAATAAGGATAAAAAGAACCCTGGTACAAGTGATAAACAAAAAAACCGGTAACTATAATGATGCAACGCCTTTGTTGGTAGGGTTCTTGAAATATGCCATTAGAGTTTAGACTTTCTTTAGGTAGGTGTAATGTATTATATACTTTCTGAAAGTCGGACCATTCTTCTTTATAATCACTTGGTAATATACCCCAGATACCATAGGATATATAGTGAGGATTATCCATAGTAATGATAGATATAGTACACTCTTCTGATCCATCTAAAACGGGTGTAGGCGTATGAAGTTTTGGAAATCTATACCGAACTCCAACTTCCTTCTCTATCAATTCTCTTTCTGCTATGTTCGAAATTTTTTTATACATTCTTCCAACTTACTTGTGCAAGTAAGCAAAAAATAGTTCTAAAAGTTATCTCGTATCATTCAAATAATGACGCATTTAAAAGGTAGAATGTGAAATCTTAACAATTGTTTCATTTTCTTCTGCAATAGAGTTAATCAAAAATTTAAAAACGATAATAAAAGGTAAGAGTAAGGGTTATTTTTGTAAAAATAATCACTGTAACTATTTAAAAATCAAATAATTTACCTTCAATAAGAACATTATGGAAAATGTAATGAATGAGTATCAAAAGGTTCCATCTGAGTTAAATGTTCTTCATAAACATCTTCCAGGTACTATCGAAGTTAATTTTGATATTCATACGCTCACTGTAGCGTCTTCGTATGGATCAGGGCAAGTACGTTATACCAGTTTACAAAATGGTTTACAAACCTATGATTTTAATCTTAAACTAAATGAAGATTTAGAGATACCGGTATGTTCTATTACTTCAGACTCTTTACAATTTATTTATTGTTTAGATGGTCATTGTTATCATCAATTTGAGACATTTGAAGAGGTAGCAAAAATAGAACAATTTCAAACTGCTGTTGTACACAGTGATAGTGGTTTATCAAGTAGTATTATTATCAAAAAGGATCACAAATTGGTGCTGAATATGATTTGTATTGATAAAAAGCAGTATTTTGATAAGTTTGGTGCGCAGGACAATCAATTCAGTAAAAAGATTCAGAGTCTACTGGTTAATATTGAAAGTAAATCCAAGCATTTTCATTTAGGCAATTATAATCTCAAAATAGCCGAACAATTAAAACTATTATTTGGTGTAGAATATAGTAACGAGGTTTCTGAACTATTGTCTCAGAAAGGACGGTATTATTTGATTTTGGCTAAGCACATTGAACAGTTTCACGCCGAAATTGAAAATAATTCGAACACCAGCGGTTTATTAAAAGATGAATTAAAAGCGATATCACAGATAAGTGAATATATTAAGGAGAATCCAGAGATACAACACAGCATAAAAACTTTATGCTTGCATTCTGGGCTTTCTCCGGCTAAATTGCAGGAAGGTTTTAAGTTTATGTTCGAGAGAACAGTTTCTGATTTTGTAAGAAATGTACGCTTAGAAAAAGCAGAAAAATTAATCAGAACTACAGATTTGACTATTTCTGAGATTGTTTATTCTATTGGACTTACCAGCAGAAGTTATTTTTGTAAAATTTTCAAGAGAAAACATTTATGCAGTCCAAAAGAATACAAACTAAAAAAAATATGATCATTCTAAAACTATAGTGTTTTTTATAAGCCTTATTCAAACGTATTAACCCATAAAAAATCACTCTTAAAAAGCCTAAATGGGATGAAAAGCTTCTTAGAGTGATCTTTCCTAAGGAAAAATAAATACTTTACCTTTCTAATTTAAGTCTTCTAATCGTTTAATAGTAGATAATCCATTTTCTATTGTTTGTTTCTGCTTTGCCAAAATAGATTGTGTGCTTGTTGGTAAAGAAGTTTCAGAAAGAACGTCATTATACTCTTCTACGGAGGCTTTTTCTCCTCTGATAGCTTCTTCTAGCATGGATTCTTCATTATCACTAGATAAAAATGATTTCACATCCATCCAAGCTCTGTGCGCGCTACCTGTCATACTGCCCCCTTTGTCAACATCTTGTCCAAATGCTTTAATTTCATTTTTTAGTTCATGGCCAAAATCATAACGCTCTTGAGCCTTCTGATTAAAATAATTTTTAAGTGAAGAATGTTTTACATTTTCTGCAGCTTTTTTAAATCCTTTTTCTGCATCATACGTTTTTTCCAGTAGATCATTTAATTTGTTTCCAACTTGTTCAGAATAAGTTGCCATAATTTTTGAGTTTTAAGTTTTACAGTAAGTTCTTTAGAGATGTTTACTGCTTCACATCTTGTTGTTTCCTTTTAATCTTTGGAGAATAGTTGTCTAAAGTTGATTTTCGTTTTAAATAAGTTCTTGGAGATGACAGCAATTACTCCAAGGGCAAATCCACAAACGAAAACGAGAAGTATTTCTAATTCCATACGTAAGCAATTTCTGTTGACATAAAACTAGGGTATCGACTGTCAAAAAAATTGTTCAAAAAAGTGAAAAATTAACTCATTTGAATTTTAACTTTTGTTTAGCTAAATACGATGAGGTCAATGATTTGAGCTAATAAAAATTTTGATTGAATTAATTAATATGGTTATTAAAAATGAAATTGCAATAAAAAAGATATGATACGAAAAGGAACAAAAGTAGAATGGAATTGGGGAGAAGGAACTGCTAAAGGTGAAGTGGTCGAAAGTTTTACGTCAAAAGTCACTAAAACAATAAAAGGAACAGAAATAACTAGGAATGGGGAGGAAGGAAATAAAGCACTATACATCAAACAAAAAGATGGTGATTATGTGCTTAAAAGTGAAAGCGAGGTCACAAGAATAGATTCATAAGTATGTTATTTACGTAGAACCAAACCTGATAATAAAGAAAGGAGTAAAGGTTCAAAGGAATCAAGATAAAGCTACTTTGTCTGGAGTAGTAGAAGAGACCTATGTTTATAGAATAACAAAAAAAGTAAAAGAAAATCCGTTGGTTGGATAAAGCGACGTCTTTATGTCATTATAGGTAAAAACTTCTGATGGATCACACCTCCTTCAAAATAATTTCGAGGTCAATTTTGTTGGACCAAATCAATAAAGATTAACAAGAAATAATAATTAAAATCATTTATATGTCATTATTAACCATTATTCTGAACATTTTCTTGCCGCCTCTTGCGGTCTTTTTAAAACACGGTTTAGGAACCACTTTTTTGATTAGCTTGTTATTGACTCTCATTGGATGGATTCCAGGTGTTATTCATGCATTTGTTGTCAACCAATAATCAATTCTCACTGCCAACCGATACAGTAAAAATCAATTCATTTTAAGAATACCTTGTCTAGCAAAGAGAATATCTGAACTATTTATAATCTTTCCTGTCCTGTATTATCGGGTTTGCCATATTCGGCTTTGTAAATCTGTACTACTATTAAAAATAAGCTTATGAGTAATGGACCAAAAATAAGTCCAATAAAGCCAAACAAAGGAACACCAACAATAACTCCTATCAATGTAATGATAGGATGTACATTATCTAACCTTTTTAAAACATAAAGCCTCACTATATTATCTGAAGAACCTACAATCACCAGCCCATAAATTAATATACCCCAAGCCTGGAATGTATGGCCGACTGAAAGTGTAATAATAAAAATTGGAAGAAAAGCTATCAAAGTTCCAATAAATGGGATCATCGATCCGATAGTTACAATAACAAACCAAAAAAGAGGATCTTCAATACCAAAAATCAGAAAACCTATTAACGCAACTACTCCTTGAATGATAGCTACTAGAGGAATCCCCACTGCATTAGAACGCACCATTTTTTGGCTTTCATCACCAATTATTTTTAAGTTCTCTTCATTGATTGGGATATATTCAAAAAGTGATTCTCTTAATTTTTTACGATTTGTAAGCATATAATACAACAAAAAGTACATAATTCCGATAGATATAAATACATTGAATGTACCACCTGCTAAATTCTGTAAGTTTTCGGCAATCCACGATGAAATGGCCTCAGGATCAATTCTGGAACTGATATCATATCCGATTTGAGACTCCCACGTATCTAAACGGTTCTTTATTGCAACTACAAACTTTTTAGAATTTTCTGTTGCATTACCGATCTTATTGCTTAGCAGGAGTATAAGGCCAATTACGGGTACCAAAATACCGATAAAGGAACCAGCCAAAAGAACAGAAGCTGCTAGATCGGGATGCCAGCCTTTACGTACTAATCTTACCATTAATTTGCGAAGAATCACATAAATTGTAATGGCTCCCAGTATTCCAGAAAGGTAGGGTAAGACTTCTTTAAATATCAGTCCGCCAATGAGAATAATAAGTAATAATGTAAATATCTGTCTTATGATATTTGGACTAATATTTTTCATCTGGGTTTTGTATCAATGAAATGAAGAATTAAATTATAATTTATTTTAGGATTCACCTGAATTATTAGCAAAGTTAAACTCTTTAGGAAAATCTAATGTACGTATTGGGAATGGAATATTAATGTCGTTTTTGTCATAAACATCCTTAATTAGCATCATAGTTTCACTTTTGGCTTTTGCCACCTCTAAGGCAGAGGTTGAATTAATCCAAAAACGTAATTCGTAATTAATAGAACTATCTCCAAATCCTTTCCATAGAAACAAAACATCATCTTTTTTTTCAACAGCTTTAAAGTGATTTACGACAGTGTCTACAGTAAGCTTTTTAACCATTCTTAGATCAGACTCATATCCAACACCACACTCCAAAATAACTCTGGATTGAGAAGTGGTAGAGTAGTTTTTTATTGGGTTCTCAACTACCAATTTATTAGGAATGTAAACTAGATTATTGTCAACCTGTTTAATAGTTACTGCCCTAAGGTCTATGTCTATTACCTCTCCTTCGTAATCATTGGTTTCTATCCAATCGCCATATTTTAGATTTTTGATATACGATAAAATGATACCGGAATAGGTATTTGCTAAAGCGCCTTGCAATGCCAGACCAACGGCTAAACCGGCAACTCCTGCACCAGCTAGTATGGTATTTAAAGCTTTGCCCAGATTTAGAATCCCCAGAATTAAAAATAGCCCCAAAAGTATAACTACGATTGAAACTAGTTTTGCAATCACTTTTTTCATGGACCGCTGAAGGTTGCTTCTATCCAAAAGTTTCAGCACTAGCTTACTAACATATTTGGAAGCTATCAAAGCGATGATAAAAACTACAATTGCAATTATAAGGTTAGGTAGGTTGACTATAACGGCATCTAGCCAGGACTCTAGTTTTGCGAGCATTTTATTCCAAGCCTCTACTAATTGATCATACATGATATTTCTATTTTGATTCGTGTTATTTTTGTTTTAAAAATTCGGGTGTATAGTTGTTCAATAATTCTAGTATTACCTGTTCTGTATTAGAAAAGTATTCCTCACTACTATAACCCTTGTCTACCTTATCGAAATATTGTTTTATAGATCCGTCGGTATAGCGTGAAATCACAGCTGGATGTACATAGTATTTCCTACACACATTTCTTGTGTTGCCTAAACTTTTTGATGCAGTATCATACGCTGCAAGAATATTCTTGTGTAGCTGTTTTTCGTCACTTGTCAATCCTAAATCCATCAGTTTCTCAAATACAATGTTGGTAGCGGCCCAAGTTCTGAAATCTTTTGCAGTAAAAAGTTCTCCAGCAATTTCGTGCAAATAATTGTTAACCATACTACTATCTATTGAGTGTTTAACTCCTTTTTTATCATAATATTGGAACAATTCCCAACCTGGAATTTCTTCACATCTGTTTACCAAGCGCATCAATTTTTTATTGCGTAAAGTAACCGAATGCTTTTTACCTTTTTTACCAACAAACTCAAATTTTATATTGTCTTTTTCAATATTTACGTGTCGAGTTCTCATGGTTGATAAACCATACGTTTTATTTCGTTTAGCATATTGCTCATTACCGATTCGAATGTGTGTTTCTTCCATAAGTCTGATGATAAGAGCTAAAACTTTATCTTTTGGCCAACCTGGTTTTTCAAGATCATTATCAACTTTCTTTCTAATTTTAGTAAGTTGTTTGCCAAAATCAGCCATTTTATAAAATTTAGTCTGATTTCTAATTGTTTTCCAGAGTGGGTGATAGCGATATTGTTTTCTGTTCTTAAGATCTCGACCTACCGCTTGTAAATGACCATTATCGATGGTCGCGATTCTAACGTTATTCCAGGCTGGTGGTATCACTAGACTTTTAATTCTTTCTACATGTTTTTTAGTAGACAACTCTTTTCCATTTAATTGATAAAAAAAACCTTTCTTATTTTTTTTTCTATAAATAGTCAATTTATCATCATTAACATACACGAGATCTAGTTGATCAATAACCTTCTCAGGAGTCTTGATAATCTGTTTTATGAATTTTGGATTTGTCACCGAGGTAATCGTTAGTTTTATAAGGTTATATCGGAATTATCTATTTTTTTGCATATGTGAAAGGTATTCATTAGCTAATGTTTGTTTTTGTTCATCCGTTAAAACTTTTCCAGCCATTTGGAATACTTCGTGTTCTTCTTCGTCCAAGTGATGCTCTACTTTTTCTTTAAGCTCCTTAGCAATTTTTAACCACGCAGAAGACGAGTATTCAGTTTTTTCCAGTTCTTCTACTAGTTCATCTATCTCGTGATGTTCTGCGATACTATGTCTTGATTTTTCCTGCGTTTTATCACTATCTATTAAAGGTACATAAAAATGACGTTCTTCACCATCAGCGTGCATAGATAGTTCTTTTTTAAGTGATTTAAAGATCTCGTTTCTTTCTTCGCTATCACCTGAAGTGTTTACTATTTTTTCAAGTAAAGATCGCTGTATTTCGTGATCTTTTCGTAAGGCTTCAAAAATATTCATAATTCTTTATTTAAATGAAAATGATCTCATTTACTTAAAGCAAAGAGACCATTTTCGGTTAAAAATCAACCAAATCTATCGTCAATATTATCGAGTATAAATTACTTTGGTATTTTTCAAGTTAGACTTAAACGCGCTTATGTCTTTAACATATTTATATTGGTCATTAAAAACACGATCTGGTTTTTCGCCAACAATAATATGTTTAACATTTAGATCAGGAGCATTTAAAATTACTCGATCAGATATACGTAACTTTTTATCTCCCAGTGTCTGATCAGTTTCTTTTAATTCTGAAATCACATACAGTTTGTTATTAGATGCAAGAATTTCCTGTATTTCTATTGTATGCTCTTTATCGCTTACTTCGGCCTCTACGGTTAGAGTAAGTTCTTCCTTTTCACCACTATTGGGCATATCTACATCAACATAAGGAACTTCTACCTCTACTTCTTCCATAACGACAACAACTTTAGGGATTTTTACCATTTTTGTTTTGGTTCCAATGTTAACGTCAGCCCAATCGATATCGAAAGTTGGTAATTGTCCAGCTTCTGTATCCACTTCTACATCAACTTCGGGTAGCTTTGCTTCCTTTTTTTGTTGAACATCACAACTAGTTACTAAAAGAATGATCATAAATATTCCTGAAAGTTTTTTCATAATTAAAGAGTTTTGAGTTTACATGAATAAGGGCTACTTTTATTAACACATCACATTTGCCCTAATGATATTTTAAATTTTGATTTTTAGTAGCCCTTAATTTATTTTTTATGCTGGTCAAAGGTAATTTTCAAAGGTTGAAAAATTGTGCGCATATAAACTTTTAATTGACTGTTTCAATATGACTGCTACAATAAGGCAAGCTTAGTATAGTTTTCGTTTGAGTCAATAATAATGGTAATTGCGCACCATCGCTAAAAATCAATTTTGCAAATTAGAAGACTTAAGTAAAATTTTAAAACCGTTTATTATGGGTGCAACAGCAGATTTTGATTTTTCCAACATAAAAGCAATTTACATTAATTGTACCTTAAAGGATTCTTCTCAGAAAAGTCATACAGAGGGTTTGATGAAAGTGTCTATGAATATAATGAAGTCAGAAAAGGTCTCTGTTGACTATCTGCGATTGGTAGATTATGATATAGCCTATGGTTTAATGCCGGATATGAAAGAAGAAGGGAAAGATAAGGATGATTGGCCTGAGATTTATGAGAGAATTATGGATGCAGATATACTAGTTCTGGGAACACCTATTTGGTTAGGGGAAAAATCATCTATAGCAACAAAACTAATAGAAAGACTGTATGGGATGAGCGGAAAAACCAACGAAAAAGGGCAATACATATATTATGGAAAAGTAGGTGGTTGTGTCATTACTGGTAATGAAGATGGTATAAAACACTGCGCCATGGGTATCTTATATGCAATGCAACATCTGGGATATTCTATTCCACCGCAAGCAGATTGTGGTTGGATAGGTGAGGCTGGACCGGGACCTAGCTATCTTGATGAAGAGTCCAATGCTAAGAATAACCAATTTACCAACAGGAATACCACTTTTATGACCTACAACCTTTTGCATTTGGCAAATATGCTTCATAAACAAGATGGCTTTCCTTCCTATGGTAATTCAAGATCTGCTTGGGATGATGGAACCCGTTGGAATTTTGAAAACCCTGAATATAGATAACCACAAGCACCTGTTGATCATTTTATTCTTTACTTATGAAATCTACACTTAAGTTTCTTAAAAGATTAAAACATGCTGTATTTCATAGTATCGCTTTTTATCCGGTATTGATTAGTGCGGGATTCTTTTTTCTAGCGATTATGCTATTATTTATAGAGAATCTGGAAGTAATCAATTCTTTCAAAAAAAAAGTGCCTTATCTATTGGTACAAGATAATGAGACAGCAAGAACAATTTTGTCTACTTTATTCGGGGGGATATTATCTCTAACAGTATTTAGTTTTACAATGGTGATGGTGGTTTTGAATCAGGCATCTTCTAATTTTTCTCCAAGACTTCTTCCTGGTTTGATTTCTAATAAGAAGCATCAAATAATACTTGGTTTTTATATAGGAACCATATTGTACACAATTATTGTATTAATGTCTTTAGGCGCGTATGGCTCATCCACCAACGCAGTGGGTTTCTCTGTGATGGTGGCAGCAGTATTAGGCGCATTTTGTATAGGTTTATTTGTTTATTTTATTCATAGTATTTCTCAGGCAATACAGATTCATAATATTATAGATAAGATTTACATTTCCAGTTGTAACTTGATAGAAAACAAAATTGAGGAGCAACAAAAATCTGATATAAAAGTTGATTTAGATGGTAATCAATTCTGGAAAACCATTCGTAGTAAAAAAACTGGATATTATAGATCTTTTGATCAATTTCTCTTAAATGACTCTTTGAAAAAACAGAAAAATGTCATAGAAATAATACCCTATTCTGACCAACATATTTGGGAAGGAGATCCTATCCTTAGAATAAAAAATCCTATATCAAAAGAAGAACTAGAGTCTTTACATATCTGTTTATATATTTTGTCTAATAGACACGAGGATGATAGCGGTGTAGGAGGAATGATTAAATTGACAGAGGTAGCGGTTAAAGCCTTATCGCCAGGTATTAATGATCCGGGTACAGCAATCAATGCGATTTCAAAATTAGGGCAGTTAATGCATAAAGCATTACGAATCAAACCAAAAACGGTTATTTGTGAACCCAATTGCGAAATTATAGTAGTCCACAATAAAATTTCTGCTTCTGAAATGGTGCGGATTATAATAGAACCGATTAGAGGATATGCAAAAGCCGACAGTTCTGTTTCTTATGAATTATTAGATGCTTTAGTTTTTCTAAAGAATAGTAGTGAAATTGTTCCAGATTATGTAGAAGCTATACAAAGTGAGATTAACTCATTGATTCAGGATTTAAAAGCTAATATTACAAATAATCAAGATCTAAAACGTATCTTGGAGTTGTTAGAAAAATAAGATTAAGAAAATGGGTTCCGAATCAATATTAATATGTATACCAGATATCAGTGGTTTTACCAAGTTTATGAGTTCAACGAATATAGAGTTGAGTGCAGAAGTAATTCCGGCCTTACTTAATAAAGTAATTTATGCTAATCAGATTGGTTTAAAAGTTTCAGAGATTGAGGGCGATGCCGTTTTGTTTTATAAATCCGGTGATCTTCCGCCTTTCAAAGAACTTGTGGACCAGTGCAGGAGATTCTATGAAGAGTTCTATGCTCAACTAGATCTTTTACATAAGAAACATAAGGGCAACGAAGAGAGAGACCATATTCCGGAAATGCTTGGATTAAAAATTGTATTACACTATGGTAAGCAAATAAGTGCAGTGCCTATTGGAAAAAATATTAAACTAATGGGAGAAGATGTGATCGTGGCTCACAGGTTGCTAAAAAATAGTATTCCAATTGATGAATATATTCTTCTATCAGAAGATTTACTATCCGAATACAAGGATCATGTTATTGAACGTAATTTTGGGTGGGGCGAATTACACGATCACGAAACAGAATATAAACATATAGGCGAGATCAATTATAGCTATATTAATTTAAAGCCTCTCTTATCCTAGATTTCTCGGGGTTTTCTACTCAGAAAACGAAAAACGTATTCAAAAAAAAGTCTTCTTAACGATAGCGTTAAGATTAATATTATATGAGCAAAGGATAGCTTTCTTCTCAGTTTATCTTTGTAATGAACATAAAGAATTGTTTTCTGAATGTTCAGTATAAATGAATTATTAATCTTAAAAAATTGCTATGAATTATTTAGATATAGAAGAAAAAAAATTAGTACCTGTTGTTTTAGAATTGAACGTTTTATTAGCAGATTACAACTTATATTATCAAAAATTAAGAGGGTTTCACTGGAACGTTTTGGGGAAGAACTTTTTTGATCTTCACGTGAAATTCGAAGAGCTATACAATGAAGCAAAAGTCAAAATAGATGAAATTGCAGAACGTATTCTAACCTTGCAGCACCACCCTGCTAGTCAATTTAGAGAATATATCAAATTAGCTTCAGTAGAAGAAATAGCTCCTTTAATGAAAGACACCGAAATGATCGAAGAACTTTTAGGGGACCACAAGAAAATATTAAAGCAGATGAAAACGATTTTGAGACACGCAGACGAAGCGGGAGATGAAGGAACTATAGATCTGATAGGAGCTTACATTAGAGAATTAGAAAAATCCAGTTGGATGTTAAATGCTTGGTCAAAAAGTACATCTGACCATTTGGATACAAGTCTAATTAATCAATCTTAGGAAAAAGTAAATTCAATAATAACCATCAAAATTATATACAATGAAAATTTTAAAAATAATAACAACATTACTCATCACCTTTACATTAACGGGAGCGGTTGCTCAAAGTAATTCTCAGATGATGAAAACGAGAACTACCAAATCCTTTGAATTTAAAAAAGACGGCAAATCTGTACCTTATCGCGTAACTGTATTCAAAACAAGTAAGACGCCATTAAAATTGCAGAAAGAAGAAAAAGGACAATTAAATCAGGATAGAAAAATCGTTCCTGCTCAAGTAACGAAATTGATTTACGTTGATAATGATATGTGGAGTGATTATGACAAGTATATCGTGCTTCGATACAACAAGGATGCTAATGACAGTTTTGAATTAAAACCAACGGATAGAGGTTTTAAAGTTATAGTAAATAAAAGAAATGTAGAATATATTTTTGGAGAGGGATTATACTTTGTAAATAATGCAGATCGAGACTTCTTTTTTGTAGACGAATTTGATTCTATCTAAGCAAAAGACCCTAAAATTAATATCTAAAAAAACTTCCGTTATCGGAAGTTTTTTTTTGCTTAGTTTTCACGCTCCTATCTGAGGGGATTCTAGAGAGCCTTTTAACAAACTTTTACAAGTCCCACTTCATTTTGTTTATTATATTTGAAAATAAGTTAAACAAATCAATGTAACTCACTTAAACCTCCTATGTCATGTATACGTTATCAACCACAGCTTTAGAAATTAATATTACTGCAAAAGATACAGAAGGAACTGTTAGGCAAATTCAAGAAGTTATAGGAGGAGATATTGAAGAGCGTTGGGGAGAGTTTACTCTTACTGTAAATAATCTTAATGCTCACGGTTCTATAAGGTTTATTACTTTTGATTGGGGAGTGAGTCTATTAGAGTACGATATCACATTCCACAAAGAAGTGGTATTGATTATGGATGCTTCCCAATATAATCCAATACATTTTGCTTATTGTCTCAAAGGGCATTGTGGACATCGTTTTGGATATCAAAACGAAATTCACACGTTAGAACAATTTCAGTCAGTAATTATAACTAGTACAGACGGTGGCTATAATTATGGTTATTTTCCGAAGGATGAAAAATTAGAGATCAACGTTATACAAATATCCAGGCAAGAGTATTTAAAGAAACGACTTAATAATGTTTCACAACTTAATGAAAAGCTTTATCAAGTTTTTATGGATGAAGATCACGAAAGAACTTTCGCATATTTTGGGACATATAATCTTAGATTAGCAGACCAGATAGGAGCATTACGTTCTGTTAAGCAGAAAGGTATGATACGCATCTTGCAAATAGAAGGCATGATTTATCAAATTTTGTCAATGCATATACAGCAGCACGATAGAGCAATGAAAGAAGAAGTTTTACCAACTACCTTACTGAAAAGGGAATTGAAAATCATTAGAAATTTAGCTAAAAAAATTATTAAGGATGTATCAAAAGATTATTGTTTAGATCAATTATCTGAAGAAACAGGATTAACGCAGGCCAAATTGCAGGAAGGATTTAAGTTGCTATATGCAAGAACGGTTACAGAATATATTCGTCATGTTCGATTAGAAGCAGCTAGGGACCTTATAAGAACAACCGAAATGAATATATCCGAGATTGTATATTCTATTGGATTTAGTAGCCGTAGCTATTTTTCAAAGATTTTTAAAGAGAAATATAATATCAGTCCCAACGAGTTTAAAAATCGAACAGAATATAGGATAGAAGAGTTGGTAGCGGTTTAATGAGTAAGTCTATTTGAAAATTCTCTTTATCAAATAATAAATGCCATATTTTTTAACAGCACTAAAGATAGTAGAAACCCATTGGTAGGGTTGTAAATCTTCTTTAAGTTCAGTTTTAAGCAGCTTAATCTCTTCTAAACTTATTTGTCGTTGTAGATCATATTTTTTTAAATCGTGTTCTATTTCCTCAAAGGAACTGTATGTTTTTGCCATAGGTTGTCTATTAATTAAAAAAGTCTTTCGACATTTTTTTAATGATTTTTCTGTCTATTTGTTTACGAAATCCATAAGCCAGTCCGGTGAATAATAGAAGAATTCCAGCCATCAGTAAACACGCTAAAGAGGTATTACCGATTAGTTTTCCGAGCCAAATCGTCCCGGACACCGTTAGAAAAACGGCACTCATAAAAAGTAATCCTCCAATAATCGCCAACTTGCTAAAAAAGGACAATGCCTTAGTTAACTGCTGAAAAACTTTAAGCTTGTAATATTCTTGAGATGCTTTTAAATAAGATTCCCCAGAGTCTTGAGCTTTATTAGAGGTTTCGTTTAATGCGTCAAAAACACCCATTACGACTTTTGTAGTTTTTTGTTCTTAGCTTTTAATTCGCTTAATTTTTTCTCTAAGGTTGTTATTAAATCTTCTGCTTTATAACTTGCATCCGACATTAATGATTCCACTTTAGTGTCTAGAGAATCTTTCTTAGAGCTTACCGTGTCTGCTATTTGATGCTGTAAGTTTGAAGCTTCCCTGGCCAGATGATCTTTAGTGGCTTGTGCCTCTTCTACTAATTTTTTTCTCGTATTTGAACCTTTATCAGGTGCAAATAAAATTCCTAACGTTGCTCCCAAGGCAGTTCCAGCCAAGATGCCAAGAAGTGTGCTGCTACTTTTACTCATTTTAGTTTGTTTTAGTAATTATTATAACAAAGTTCTCAATATAAAAGAATACAGATTAACTCAAATCATAGTGATATTAACGTAAATGAATTTTAGTAAAAGAATTAATATTTATCTCAAATGCGTTCAGTTGGTTGTTAATATGAGTATAACTTTGAATTGTTAATCAATTTCAATTATTATGTCTAATAAAGTTACGACTAAATATCCTTTTACCGGTGAAACTATCAAAGAATATAGTTTATATACCGATAAAGAAGTTGATAATATTTTGATCAAGGCAAATGATACATTTTTAGAATGGAGAAAGACCTCAATGAAGGAACGAAAATCTTTATTAGAGGAATTAGCAAATGTTTTGGAAAATGAAAAGGAGATGTATGCAAATTTGATTACTCAAGAAATGGGTAAACCCTATAAAGAGAGTATTGCTGAAATTGATAAATGCATTTGGTTGATTAATTTTTATGAGAAAAACGCTGAAGACTTTTTATCGGATGAACTCATACAAACAGATGCCCAAGAAAGTTTTATAAGCTACGATCCTTTGGGAACTATATTGGCAATTATGCCTTGGAACTATCCATTTTGGCAGGTTTTTCGTTTTGCGGTTCCAACATTGACGGCAGGTAATACGGCATTGTTAAAACACGCCAATAACGTTACAGGTTGTGCATTGGCAATTCAAGATATTTTTGAATCGGCTGGTTTTCCTAAAGGTGTTTTTCAAACATTGTTAGCATCACACAATCAAATAGAACAAGTTATAAATAATGAGATTGTGAAAGCTGTTAGTTTAACAGGAAGCGAAAAAGCGGGCAGAGCCATTGCAAAAATTGCGGGTCATAATTTGAAAAAGACAGTATTGGAGTTAGGAGGAAATAATGCTTGTATCATTCTTAAAGATGCAGATCTCGATAAATATATGGAGACTATCGTAAAAGCAAGAATGCAAAATACAGGACAAAGTTGTATAGCTGCCAAGCGGTTTATAGTTGTAGAAGAAATTTATGATAGGTTTTTAGAAAAGTTCAAAGAGGGAGTAGCTGCCTTAATGTTTGGTGAACCCCTTGATCCAAAAACTGATATTGCTACTATGGCTAGAGTTGATTTGGCAGAAGAGGTGGAGCGTCAAGTAACAGAATCTGTGGAGAAAGGAGCAAAAGTTATCGTCGGAAATAAAAGAGACAAGGCTTACTTTGAACCTACAATCTTAATCAATGTAGAACCTGGTATGCCGGTTTTTGATGAAGAGGTATTTGGACCAGTTGCCGCTGTGGTCAAAGCTAAAAGCACAAATCACGCTGTTGAATTAGCATCTAAGTCCAAGTTTGGTTTGGGTACAATGATTTTCACAGAGGATAGAGAAGAAGCCAGAAAGCTAATAAGTAGTATTGAAGATGGTGCATTTTTTGTCAACGAGCTAGTCAAGTCAGACCCTAGATTACCTTTTGGAGGAACCAAACTATCAGGTTATGGAAGAGAACTTTCTAAAGAAGGTATCATGGAGTTTGTAAACAAAAAAACAGTATACATAAAATAATTAAAGTTTAATTAAATAAATAGAAATCTAACAAATGAAATTCATAAAAGAGGAAGACGAAAAAAGAAGAGATTATATATTTCAAAAAAATAGTAAAACCAAAATAGGAGCAAAATTCGTTCTAATAGTGTTGGCATTATTGGTCGTGGGCGTAGTTGTTTCTGGTTTGTTTCTTGAATATTTTTAGTAGTACATATTGTTTCAATTCATCTAAGCAATAAAAATTTTCATTTCAATAAAGAATTAATAAAATAAGATCATGGCAAAGATAAAGCAAGTAAAGCTTGATAGAGTACCCGAATATTTAGAGGTTGATAACGCAAAAAAAAATTCAATTACAGTAAACACTGATATTGAATTTCATCCGATAGATATTTCGGGAAACATGGAGTATATACTTCACGTTTTTGTGTATGATATTCATGGGATTAATGATGTTCTTGTGTTAATTGCCAATTGGGATGACACCGAGATATCCGGAGTAGTTAGAAATGATCGAAAGGATGATTTTTTATGTAAAGAGAGCCGATTGATTAGATGCAGCGAGGTGAATAAAAAGGATGTTACAATTAAAATACCGATGACCGTGAAGCTAGGAAAACTTCAGGATAACACCTCTGTTTACACAAGGCAATTTAAAGTGTTTGCCACATTAATTCCTGCTGTATACCGCGCATCAAAGTGGTCAGAAGCCTTTGAGTCACAGTTAGTGTTTTGATAAATAGACGAATAATAGTGTGAATGGTGATGAATAGTATAATTAAAAGCAAAAAAGATGAACGTATCAGAACAATTACTTAAAATATTACAGGCAGAAGGAGTAAAACATATTTTTGGAGTGGCAGGGGATGCGCTCAATCCTCTTGTAGATGCCATAGGAAAGCAGGATATGATAGAATGGATAGGCGTAAATCACGAAGGAAATGCTTCATACGCCGCATTTGCTCAAGGAGAGTTAAATGGCAACTTTGGTGTGTGTGCGAGCACGGTTGGACCAGGTGCTTTACATCTAATTAATGGATTGTATAATGCAAAAAAAGAACGATCTCCTGTAATCGCAATAACAGGACAAATTCCGATCGAACACTTAGGAACAAATTATCATCAGGAAGCAGATCTCAAAAAAATTTATGATGATGTTTGCGAATATCAAGCAATTATTAGATCACCAGAAGAAGCGCCTAGGGTAATTTTAAGAGCTATCCGCATAGCTGTTAACCATAATTGTGTATGTAGAATCGAATTACCGGCAGACATAGCGCAAATGAAAGCAGAAAATATTAATTATGTTCACAAAGTCTTTAGATCAAACAGTGCTATCTTACCTAGTGATCAGGAACTGCAAGCAGCTGCTAAGCTGATCAATGAATCCAAAAAAGTTGGGATTCTGGCAGGGGCAGGATGCAGAGCAGCAAGAGAAGAAGTTATTCGATTTTCAGATTTACTTAAAGCACCTATTACTCATACATTGAGAGCTTCGGATGTATTTGATCATTCGACGAATAATGTTGTGGGATTAACAGGTTTAATAGGTAATCCTTCCGGTTATGAAGCAGTGATGAATTGCGATCTACTATTAATGCTTGGAACCGATTTCCCATACACGGATTTTCTTCCAGAGAAAACTAAAACGATACAGATAGACGTAAGGCCAGAGAATATTGGTAATCGTACATCGGTAACACTTGGACTCCATGGGGATATTAAAAGTACAATCGTATCGCTTTTAGGCTTATGTATAGAAAAAAAGGATAATGATTTTTTAAAGAGATTGATTGAAAAATTTGATGATTGGAAAATTTCCAATGATCAAAAAGCAGATCCGTCTCGGGATATGGAACCACTACATCCTCATATTTTTGCAAAGGGTGTCAGTGACATGGCTTCAGATGATGCAATCTTTGCCATCGATACAGGAACAGCAGCTATTTGGGCTTCAAACTTTATGAATTTCCATTCTGATCGACGAATCATCGGATCTTTTAATCACGGTTCCATGGCGGTAGGTCTACCTGCAGCTATAGGGGCACAGCTTCAATTTCCAAATAGAGAAGTTTGGGGATTGATAGGTGATGGAGCTTTTAATATGTCATTACAGGACTTCTCTACCGCAGTGAAAAACCAACTGCCTATCAAAATTATAGTTTTCAACAACTCACAACTAGGGTTTGTAAAGATAGAGATGGAAGAAGCCGGATTAGCGCCCAACTTTGATGCTTTAAGAGTAAATAACTTTAACTTCGCTGAATATGCTAAATTATGTGGAGGTGACGGTGTAAAAGTAGAGCACGCAAAAGATATCATTGCAGCGATACAGAAAGCTAAGAAATCCACAAAACCGTTTATAATTGATGCAGTGGTAACCAACGCAGAGTTATCGCTTCCGCCCAAAATAGGATTTGAAGAAGCAAAAGGTTTTGGAATATCCAAAGTAAAAGAGATATTTCGAGCCTTTAATGGAGAAAAGGAACAATGGGAAAATATCAAACAAGAAATTGAAGCATATTTTGATTAGTAAAATGTGAATTGATACAATCTAAAAGTAAACAAGTTAATAACAATAAATAAAATTAGGATTAGAAATGGAAAAATTAGGACTTACAGAAGAAAACTGGCAACAATTTTTAGAATGGGTTTGGGATTTTGTGCCAGGAGTAGTATCTGCAATTCTTATATTCTTTGTAGGTATTTGGATTATTAATATGTTTAGTAAAGGGTTACGGAAATTCTTCCAAAAGAAGGATTACGATGAAACATTAGAGAGTTTTTTATATGATCTAATTAATATAGGGCTAAAAATCTTATTAATAATCTTAGTTATTACACAATTAGGAGTGCAATCTTCTTCATTAGTAGCTATTCTGGGTGCTGCTGGTTTAGCTGTCGGACTGGCATTGCAGGGATCGTTATCTAATTTTGCCGGTGGCGTATTGATCCTGTTTTTTAAACCATTTAAAATAGGTGATTTTATAGAAGCGCAGGGAGTTTCAGGAACTGTCAAGGAAATATCGATATTTAAAACTAAATTAAATACGTTTGGAAATCAATTAGCAATAATTCCTAATGGAAAACTATCTAATGAAAACATCATCAATTACTCTGCAGAATCAACACGCCGTAATAATTTAGAAATAGGAATTTCATACACTAGTAATATTAAGGAGGCTAAAAGTATCCTTCTTGACCTAATTAATAATCAAGAAGGTGTTATTCAAGATCCGGCACCAGAAGTGGTGGTTTCAAAACTTGGTGACAGCGCAGTTACTTTATCACTTAGATATTGGGCGTCACTAGATGATTATTGGCGTATTCATTTCTATACTGTAGAAGAATCTAAGAAAAGATTAGAAGATAAAGGTATTTCTTTACCCTTTCCTCAAAGAGAAGTGCACGTCTATAATAAAGATGGTCAAAACACTAAGAAATCAGCTTTTGGAGCTGACAAAACGACTGTTGATATAAATACTAAAGAAGAAAATGATGGAAAGCAATAGACCAAGTATAGAAAATGAAGATCAGTATGAAGCCCTAAGAGATAAGGGCTATAGTAAAGAAAAAGCTGCGCGTATTGCAAATACTGCTGATAGTGGCGAGAAAGGTGGTAGCGCCACGAAGTATGAAGATCGAACCAAAAAGGAATTATACGATCAAGCGAAAAAAGTTGGTATCGAAGATCGATCTAAAATGGATAAAGAAGAACTCATAAAAGCATTAAGAAACAATTAAAAATCGAATTATGAATTATGTAATTATTGCGATGCAAATTATCGTTGGATTAAGTATTTTAAATGTGTGGCTTATACAGAATAAAAAGGCAACCAAATGGAGAGGTGGTACAGCTAGTACGATTATTGAAGAGTTTGAAGCTTATGGACTTCCAAAATGGTCGTGTTATTTTATAGGAAGTTTAAAAGTTATATTGGCAATTCTATTAATAGCCTCGATTTGGTATCCTGCGATTAAGGAGTTTGCGGCTTTGGGATTGGCTTTGCTTTTATTAGGGTCAATAGCTATGCATTTCAAGATCAAAGACCCTTTGTATAAATCATTCCCTGCCTTCTTGTTTTTTGTAATGTGTACGCTTATAGCAGCGAGCAGTCATATTAAACTTTATTTTTAAGTCAGTTTTAAATTTGAGTTGCATATTTTACGCATAAATACAAATTAAGAATTGCATAAAGAAAAGATGGTATGGACGGTAAAATTGGGTCTTTAATTTTTATTCGTACTCCAAAACCGAGAATCATGAGTAAGGCAAGGCCGCCAGCAGATATTATAAGAAGGATAGGCATGTAGAAGTAACCAATAATTAATCCCAATCCTCCTAATATTTGTAATATTCCTGTAAGACTTCTTTTTTCTTCTAGGCCATAACGAATAAACTCGTTTTTCATATGCTCTGTAAATAGACAATTAAAACCATAAAAAAGAAAAGAAAAAGCCGAGAAAAAAGTGATAATTGTTATCGAGTTCATAATGTTTTGAGATATTGGATAATAATCAATTCTAACTTTAAGTGTATTAAAAAAGCGGGGTTTTTATTCCCGCATTTTTAAAAATATTTTGAATCGTTTGATATTAGGTATTGAGCAATACTTAATTTTTCAACAAATTAAAAAGCTTTTCGGCTACTTCTTCAGAAGATGCAGGGTTTTGTCCTGTAATTAAATTTCCATCTTGTACAGAATACGATTGCCAATCATTCGCCTTACTATAAACTCCTCCATTTTCTTTTAACATATCTTCTACTAAAAAGGGTACCACATTGGTCAGTTCTACAGCTTCTTCTTCGCTATTAGTGAAACCAGTTACCTTTTTTCCTTTTACTAAATATGCACCGTCCGTGGTTTTTACATTTTTTAAAGCAGCAGGAGCGTGACAAACAAGTCCGGTCGGTTTATTATTTTCATAAAATGACTGAATTAAATGAATGGAATCTTGATCATTAGAAAGATCCCATAAAGGCCCGTGACCGCCCGGATAAAAGATAGCGTCAAAATCTTTTTCTTTGACATCAGAAAGTTTGAAGGTTTTGCTCAGTTTTTCTTTTAAATCTTTGTCATTGTGAAAACGTTTGGTAGCTTCTGTTTGGTTTTCTGGTTTGTCACTGCTAGGATCAATAGGAGGCTGGCCACCTTTTGGAGATGCTAATGTGATTTCTACGCCCTTGTCTGCTAGATAATAATAGGGAGCAGCAAATTCTTCAATCCAGAACCCTGTTTTTTCTCCTGTGTCACCAAGTTTATCGTGTGATGTTAATACAAATAAAATTTTCATTTTTATATTTTTAATAAGTTTTCATTTTGTCTTTTCTTTTTCCCAATTGATCGTTCAAGTCTCGAATGGTCTCTGAGATAGCGTTCTCAAAACTAGTTTCGTCAGAGGATGCATATAATCTTGGTCCGGGAGCACTTAAACGAATACCACATATATGCCCCGTGTCGTCGTCTCTATTCTCTTTTTTAAAGAATATGTCTCCACGTATTATAAAAGGATACTTATTAGATAGGTTGCTTAATTTTTCTTCCACAAAAGATTCTAATCGATCGCTTGCGGATACATTCGTGTATTCAAATACTGTTTTCATATTTTTTTATTTTAATTAGACGCCTTTTTCACCACAACCGGATTGATCGGTTGAAATTTTGGTTTCAAGTCGTTATAGAGATCAAGTTGAGGGTTGGTTAAGATATCTCCCATGTCTTTACTCTCTTTCGCATAATTTAATTTAAGTTCTGCAATCTTTTTTTTTGTTTTAAGGTTGCTGTTTCTGATTTTTTTGGCATTGATCAAATATTCTTCAACTTTGTTTTCAAAAAGAAGTATTTGCTTTTCTGTTAAGCCTAATTGATCGTCATACTTTTGAGTCAGTTCTTTCGCTTCTTCTTCTAGCTGAGGATCTTCCATGTTTTGTGTTAGCGGATTTTGTGCTATTGCCATTGTACTCAAAAAGAGTATAAAAATTTTAAGAATATTTTTCATTATTACAGTTCTAAAGGTTAGTATTTCTTTGATGTAGTTAGCAGATAAGTTTCTTTTTAGGTTGTAATGGATTCTTGATTTGAAGAGTTCAATCCTGGTTCGTTCTGGAAATTTCCATTAAACGTAAACTCTCGTTGTAACATTCTTGTTCGGGTTTCTGGATTTTCTTCTTCCCTAAGATCTTCTGGTAAATCGTTTACATTCCCGCCATAGTAGCCTACAGCAACCGCAGTGGCAACGTGATATTCTTCTGGAAATTGAAATTCTTTCTTTGCGCTTTCATGATCCACACCTGCCATTTGATGTAAAGCAATACCGAGATGTTGCGCCTGAGCGGAAACATTTCCCATAAATAGACCTAAATCGTGTAATGCATGGAAATTTTCTTTACCGTCCTCGGTGGTTGTTTTATATGCATTTAATAATAGTGCAGGAGCATTGCTTGCCCAGGATCGATTGAATTCGCTTAAGCAATTCAAGATTCTTTGATAGGTTTTACTACCTCTAATCCCCCAAATAACTCTCCAGGGTTGTCGATTATAAGAACTAGGAGCCCAGCGTCCGGCTTCAAAAAGTGATCTGAGCTCAGTTTCGCTAATTGGAAGTTCCGAAAATACTCTTGGACTGTATCGTTCACTTAAAATTGGCAGTATGTCAAATTTTGTGTCTTTTTGGATTGTTTCTTTCATTGTATCTTTTTTATTTAAAGATACTCTGAACTGAAGAATGATTTTAACTCAAAACAATTAGTCCTTAACTCTTATACAGTATAAGTGATTTTACTTGAAAAAATAAATAGAATTCATTTTTGATATTTACGCCAAGAGCAGAAAAGGTCATAGCGATATTAATAAAAATATGATGAACCAACATTTTTGTTATTCCGGCTATCATCTATGGTGTAACGTCTTTCTTTGGTTTGGTAATCTTACTGATTTTCTTCTTAACATTTCTTAAATGCGCTTTGCTTCCAAATTTCTTTCTACGCAAACCTGGCCTTTGAATATTATCTTTGTTTTTCATCTAAAATATAAATAATTAATGATTGAATTTAGTATACTTTGGGTAAGCGAAGGTAAGATAAATAGAGAAGGTTCTGCATAAAATAGAGACTGTTTTATAAGGTTCAAAAACTTGTTTTTTTTGTTGTGTTATTCTTGTCTTTACAAATCTACTTTATATTCAAAAAAATAATTTTATGACGACTTAGACCAAGCGGTAAACATCCAGTGTCTCTTTTCTAATCTCCGCATAAATTCTGTTGCTAATTCTTCTGTAGCAGCATCTCCTGTTTTTAAGGAGGCGTCGATAAGGTCTAGTAGTGAGTTATGTATTATATTAAAATCTTTTAAGATTTCTTGTACCATTGCGGTTGGAATCAGTTCCCTTTCTACTTCTTCTATTTGGGATAAAGCTATATGCTGTTTTAAGGTGTTTTTTGGTTTCAAACCAAATACTCTTATACGTTCGGCGAGAATATCTATTTGTGACTTTACTTCGTTATACTCAATTTCAAATTGTTCGTGTAACTCAAAAAAGTCTCCTCCTTCTACATTCCAATGAAACATCCTCAATTTATGATAATGCACTATATAATTTGATAATAGTTGATTTAGTGATACCACAATTTCTGCAGTTTCCAAATAAGTGAATCCTAATTTCTTATAAGACTTTTGTTTTTTCATCGTTTCTGACATACTAATTTTATGATTTTAGATTATTTTTCTACCTGTCCTTCAGATAATATTCTTTTCGCTTCAGGTTCTGATAATGTCTCATTCTCTTTAACAAGTGATTTCACTTCTTTCTGAGATTTGTCTTTAAGCTTTTTTAAATGGTAGATGGTAGGTATAATGGCTACTACCGTGATTAATATAGCTGTTGAAAACGTAGTAAACAGAATCATTGACAAGGACGCTTCGGCTTCCCAAAAAAATAGTTTTATAGCAACTATTTGAGAATTTTGCAATGTAAAAATAGTGATACCTATTAATAATATTGCCGTAACTGTTAATGTAACCAGTTTTTTCATTTCTATTTTTTACACCTTACCCTTTTGTTTAAAATGAGACGAAAGTATAGGTAATTTATATATAGATTTAATAAAACAAAATTCTATAGATTTTATTAACGCATATGATCTTAATAATGACTCAAATGGTATTTTAAGTATACTGCAATGGCAAATAATAATTATTCAAATAATATAAATCAGTATTGCACAGAGAAATGGATTATTTTTTCAACGAAAAATCAATGACGTAATTAAATAGTACCATTTGTTATTAGGTGAAACTTGTATTAGTGTTTCGATCCCTAAACAATCCTTAAGAATAGAAATGAAGATGGTTGAAATTTAAAAAAATGCAAATTTTATGTAAATAAAAGAGAGTTATAGGGATTTATTTCTGTAATGATTCGATTATCGAGTGGCCTCGGCAGGATTGGCTGTCGGTTTTAGGATTAGCTCTGCTGATCCTCAATAAGCTCTCTTTTGCAAACCTGCAGGCCGGCCGGCAGGTAATAAACCACGAGCTATCGCTCTGGTTCTTTATTTCATTCCAAAACTTCAAACTACGTTTGGTTTTTCCACAAAATAAAGAACCACGTCTTTTGGACGTGGTTTCTTGCTGGTAGTGACTCCAAGCAAGCAAAATTCAAAAATTAAGAAGAAATTTTTGAGTACTTAAAAGAGAATCAAGTCTGGTTGCTATTTATACTGAAAAGAAAAATACGGAAAATGAACTAAGCTTTATTTAATATTTGAATTGTAATTGTATATGACTTAATTCTATTTGATTCCTCTAAAATAATAGTTAGTTATTTAGTTTGTTATAATGTTGTATTTATAGAATTTATACAATCTTCTTTTTAAAATCAGCAATACTGTAACTTGTGATAAACTATCTAGATTTTTTTTATAAAATTAACCGTTAACCACAATAAAAACATAAATCCACTAACTAACAATATAAAAATGTAAGGAGTATAATTAAATCTACTGTCTGATTTCTTTGGGGTATGGGGATTATGTTCTCCAGTATCAATAGAACAATGCTTTGTATAGCTATTCCCATAAGGTGTTCCGTAGTCTAATTTCTTTGTAGTATGAGGATCGTAGTCTCTTGTGTCAATAGAATAACTCTTTTTATAACCATTCCCAAATGGTGTTCCATAAGTACTTGCATCAGGAGTAATAGGAAAAAAATAGGTTTTGCCGTCGGTGTAATTAGAAAATATACCCAAAGCAGCTAGAAAAACTAGTAATACTAATAAAGGAAGATATTTTTTTATAATCTGAAGCATATATAACTTTTTAATATTTGTGTCTCACTATTTAAAAAAGTTACACAACTTAAATGTTAAAATAAGAAAATATACTTTGAAGGTAACAAACACGTAGTTTTTTTGACATTATTTTCCAAGATTTGACTTTGGTCTCATAGTTTTTAGGATTGTTATTTTAACCACGTGAAGTAATACAATGAAACAAAATTATCTCTGTTTGGTGAATATTAACAGATTTTGTGACCTCGGCAGGCCTGCTTGCAAGTAGCAGGATTACCTTTAGGTGTTCCTTTAAACTCCGTAGTCTAAATAAAAAGTCACAAATCATAGATTTGTACTTTTTTGTTTGTATTTCGATTCTTGAACTAGTTCAAATCTCATCCAAACAAAAAAGTCTGCAATTCTGCAGACTTTTCATTCTTAAGTGACCTCGGCAGGATTGGCTAAAGTCTCCCCTGACAAAGCTCCGCTTTGAGAATCAACAAAAGAAACCTACGCTTTACTCAAAATAAAAAAGCAAGCTCTTTTATTTTGAGCTTGCTTTGTTTTCAACTTTTTGTTGATTCATTCGTGACCTCGGCAGGATTCAAACCTGCAACCTCTTGAGCCGTAATCAAGTGCACTATTCAGTTATGCTACGAGGCCTTTTTTGCGGGTGCAAATATATGAGTATTTTGTAAATTATAAAACTATTTTAAAGTTTCTTTTTTAAAATTTTTAATGATTTCATCGGCTTTTTTTACATCATTATCTAAAATAAATAATTCCGTTGAATCTTCAATAGTGCCAAATCCAGCTAATCTTCCGGATTCTCTATGATCCTTAATCATAGAAGGAATATGTATTTCGTCTAGCAAAAAGGCTAACCGATTAGCCAGAATTGATGTGCCTGTATATATTTTAATGTACTTGTTCATAATTTAAATTTTAATAAATATTTTGATTTAAGCGGAATGCATAAGAAGCATTCCGCTTTTTTGGTTTACTCTTTTGATGTTTTTTGAGACATCATTTTTTTAGCAAGATCTGCGCCGATCAAAGACTGTAACAAATTGTTATCAGAACTTTGTTTACCACCATCCTGAATATAAATTTCAGGTAGTTTCAAATCTTTGAGTTGCTTGGCAACATTTACAGAAGTTTTATATTCCCATTCTGCGCGCTCTTGAGGTGTAAGCCCTGCCGTTACTAATTTGGCATTCTCATACGATTGTGCATCTGCCATAGTCTTCTGAGTTTTTGCTTTAAACTGTGCAACTTCATAGTTCTTACGCTCTTCAATAAGATTAAATTCTGCTACTTTGGCTTTCGTTTCAGCTTCAATAGTTTTTTGAATTTGTTCTTTTTCTAATCGTGCTCTTTCTGCAGCTTTTTCAGCTTCACCTCTTGCAGTTTCTTTCTGAGCTCGGTAGAATTCACGTTCAGCTTGTTGCTTCTCTAATTGGGTTTGTGCCACTTCTTCTTTTTGTAATTGAAGTCGTTTGTCAAACTCCGGCTCCCAATCAATCTCGGTAACAACAGCTTGTACGACTGTTAAACCATATCCTCCTAGTGAATTTCCTTTTTCCCTAACAGGCTCTCCGTCTTCATACTTTATTCTAAAACGTTTTTGTTTAGACTCTTTGTTTACTATAGTTCTTACTGTAGCACTATCACCAATGGTTTCTCTGTTTTCATTGGCAATAAACTCTTCGAGAACATACATTCCGTTTTCTAATTGATCTTTAAAATATCTATCAAAATCAGAAGCTTGGCCGGATATATAATCCTGAGCATCCATAAGCTTACAGGTATTTTTTATAGACTGATCAATATTAGGAATGATTCTGGAACGAATTAAGTTTTTCTCCGTTTTATTACGATCCGCAACGGACAAAAATTGGTCTTGATCTGCTGTATTAATGCTGATTACCACAGAGGTTGCGATTCTTGCTTTTACCGCATCGCTAAACGCCCAGTATTTGGCTTTATCAACATTTGCATATTTACTTTGCTCACCTAATTCATTCTTTTTATTTGGAATCACATATTTAATAGGTAATTCGAATTGTATAGGTATAAGTCGTCCCCACATTTTGGTATGGATTCCTTGATGAACAACTGCTTTCTGACTTCCCCAAGGATACTGCACTGCGTAAGCCGTACCTGGCTCTGCATAAAAGAACATTCCTGAGATAACACTCATCACAAGTCCAATGATGATCATTGAAATATTTCTTTGTCGAGTGAATTTATGTAGTGTTTTGGATTCTTTAAAAAATGGCTTGATAATAAAAATGGTGATTCCGATGAGCACCATTATAATTCCTAGATATGTTAGCATAGTAATAGCATATTAAAATTTATTAATTAGTTTTTTAGTCAATGAAGAAATGCTATTGATTACATGATTTCTATGCGTATTATAAGGTTAAGAATTATTTTAATTATTTCGTTTCCATTCAATATATATGGAGAGAAATAAATAGAAAAATATTTATGCTAAAATCTGCAAAAGTGAATATTTTTTATAAGCCTAAAGATGATTTAAGTTTTAATATGAAAGTTTATTGTCTTTATTATTGTTATAAATTGTAAGTATATATTACAATTATATTTAAAAACTATAATAATTCAAGGCTGTTTTTGAAACTGGATTTAAAATTCAAGGCAGTTTTCATAATTTTTTAGCCCTTTTTTTTGATTTTGATTATTTTGCAGGCATGAACATACAAGAATTAGTACGAGACATACCTGACTTTCCGAAGCCGGGAATTATTTTTAAAGATATTACACCACTTTTGGCAAATTCTGAAGCATTAGTGCACTGTGCGGATCGATTGGCAGGATTGTGTCCAACAGATATAAAGATTGATAAAGTGATCGGTATTGAAGCCAGAGGTTTTATTCTGGGAGGTATGATTGCTCAACGATTGGGTGCAGGTTTTATTCCTGTTCGTAAAAAAGGAAAATTACCATCCAAAGTGAATTCTAAAAGTTATGGATTAGAGTATGGAGAAGATATTTTAGAAATTCATATGGATGCGATTAAAGCAGGAGAACATATTTTGATCCATGATGATGTATTGGCAACGGGAGGTACGGCGCAAGCAGTGTGCGAACTTGTAGAAGAATTAGGAGGAACGGTTGTTCAATGTAATTTTATTATGGAATTAGATTTTTTAAACGGAAGAGAGAAGTTGAAGACAACGGTGGCTTCTTTATTAAGTTATTGATTGATAGAAAAAGAAAAGAGTCTTCAAAATACTAAAGACTCTTTTTTGTATAAAATTTAGTGCAGAATTATTTTTTGGTAGTTGCAATGATGGCTCCATCTTTTGCTTTGTCACCATAAATACTGATAGCTGTTGTTGATTTAAGGAAATCAACTTCTTCTAATTTATCTGATTTGGCTAATTGATCCAATGTTTTAAAATCAGATTCTTTTCCATCGATAATAATTAATTTGTCGATATCCGGGTCGTCTACAAAACTATACTTCTTGGTTTTACTAAAATGAGAAGGAAACTGTTGCCCATTAAAAATGAAGTTTCCGTTTTCATCTTCTTCAAAATCAAAAGAATTCATAATCTGATCTTTTAACTTACCCATATCAAAGTGTTTTCCATTAAAAAATATAGAATCTCCTTCTTGGTCAAAATCAAAATCAAACCTGAAATTCTTATTTTTTAAAATACTGTCCATGTCAAAATTTCTAGTATTAAAACCAATCTGATTCCTCCAGGAATTGATATCAAACATTCCCGAATTGGTTATGTATAAATTTCCATTTTTATATCCAAGTTCTACATCGGATATAGGTTCTGTAGATGATGAGGAATATTTGCTTTTGGCGTTTCCTTTTTTAAGAATAACACTTAAACTGGTAATCTCATTTTGATCGTTAAACTCTATTTTTTCGATAATTAATTCGATACCATTTTCTGAAAAGAATGTTTTGAGGTCCTCTAGCTCTTTTTCAGTTGTGTTTTTATTTATGGTAGCGATGATTTCATTAAACTCAGAAATGTCCTGAATCTGTTCTGGATGTGATTCTGATGTAAATGCTGTTAAGGAGAATATACCTAGTATACCCATTCCCATAATGATCCATTTTTTCATACTAAATATTATTTTTTGGTTTTCGATTTTTAATTGAAATGAATTCAGTTATAAATACGAAAAAAGGATTCTGATGTTGCAAGCTAATCTATATTTAAAGAAGAGTTTTTTAAATTAACTTAAGGCTCTTTTGGTTACATACAATCTCCAGCCAAAAATTAGCATTTGTAGTTTGGAGGCTTTGGTTAGATCCAGGCGTTTTTTGGTAAAGCTTGGAAGTAGTAGTTTGTTTAGTTTTGCGAGAAAGATAAAAAGCTGTTTTTCCATGCTTCTAAAATAGAAAAAACTCGTCGCATGGCGATGAGTTTTTAATTACTTGTTTTGAATATTATGTGGTTAGTTCTTTAAAATAACCTCTATAACTCCATTTTTTGCCTCCGAGCCAAATCTTGTCAGAGCTTTTAAATCCTTATAAATATTTACTGACGCTATCTGATCACTTTCGATTTTTTGTAGTTCATTGTAATCGGCTTTTTTTCCATCGATATATACTAAAGGTTTAGACTTGCTTGTTCCTGAGGTAAAATTCATTCCATCAGAGACTTTAATTTTTACTTTTTTGTCATTATTTGAATTAACGATTGAATAACTTTTAGGGTCGTTTTTAAAAGAAAATCCAGTTCCCTTTTTAATATTCTTTTTCGTGGTAATATTGATGACACCGTCTTTTGCTTTTTTTCCGTATTTCTTAATACCGGCTTTGCCTTTGGATACATCAATACTTTCTATGTCTGAAGATTTTAATTTTTTCACTTCTTTTTTACTGGCTTTTTTGCCATCAATAAAGAACAAAGGATCTTTTCCTGAATTGCCGTCAAAATCAAAAATTGTCTCGTGGTCATTAGAGTTTATGAAAATCTGATTATCGTGTTCATCATCACTACTTCTTATGACGAACTTGTTCTTGCCACCTTTTGTTTTGAATAATTTTCTTTTGTGTTTTTTATCGCTTTCTACGATGAATATGCTTTTTCCGTTATCATCAGACTTCAGTTCGAGAATTTGTGCTCCATCATTTTCCCCACTAGTACTTTTACTGATCCATACATTGTTTTGTCCGCTATTGGATTGTCCGATATTTATTTTTTCTTTTTTACTATCATAGGATATTACAAATGGATTTATTGGGGTTTCGTTTGCAATAGAAAAATTGGCATTACTCTTTTTAGATGATAATACAACACCAATGCTGGTAATCTCATCGTTATCATTTCTATTGATATCACTAAAGGTAACTTCTACATCATATTCATTTTTAAAAACTCGTTTAATTCTTTCTAAATCTTCTTTTGTAGAATTTTTGTTGATTATAAACTTAACAGTGTTTTTTTTAGTTTGCACAATCTTTGGTTTTGTAAGAGGTGTCTCTTTTTTAGAAGGTGCATTTTCTATCTGGTTCTTTAAAACCGTTTTTTGGGTAGTGATAATTTTTGGATTACTTTTTTTAAGCGATTCGTTTTTTTTAGGAAACAAAGGGGTGCTTTGGATAACGGGATTCCCTTCTTTGGTAGGAAATGTTATTTCTTGAGAATCCTGAACTACTTCTTTTTGTTCCTTTTTGTTAGATGAAACGGATAGTTCCGGTGTTTCATTCTGGAGATATTGTATTTCTGTTTTAGTATTAAATCCCCATAAAAATAAACTTAGCAAAGGTACTATGATTGTTACTTTCCAGAGATGGTAATGATTTGATTTTTTTTTGTTTAACATAACGATTCGTTTTTTGATTAATGATTGATAAAAATTATTGGTGATTGATGAAAAATTATTCGACGAGACTTTTACTAATGTTAATTGATATTCTTTTTTCGAAGGAAGATCTCGGATAGCTTCTTGATCTGCAATGAACTCTAAGTTTTGCTGTAAACTTTTTTTGTACAGCCATGATACAGGATTTATCCATTGAAATATTACGAAAAGGTTCGTGATTAATATATCTATGGTGTGATACTGTTTTGCGTGTATTTTTTCATGTTTTAGGATCATTCTTAATTCTTCGTTATTATGAAGTAATGGGTTGAATATGATGTATCTGAAGAAAGAAAATGGAGCAATGTCTTCTTGGGTTTTTAAAATAGAAAATCCTTCTTTTTGTTTGTTTTGACTTTTTGCAAAAATCCTTTTCAGGGAAATAAGTTGAAAAATAAAACGACCGAATAATAATATGGCAGCAAGGATGTATAAGATAAAGGCCATTAGCCACCAATTTATAGATAATGATTCATTCTCTGGGTGAGAAGAAGTTATTGCAGTAAACTCTATTGAATGGAAAACAGGTTTTTCTATATATTCTACGGTAGTAAACTCTAGAAAGGGAAGTAGCAACGAGCTAATAATTCCTGCTAAAAGAAAATGTCTGTTTAGCGTAAAGAAGGTTTCTTTTCTTAAAAAAAGGATATAGACTAGGTAAAATAAGGATAGTGTAATACTGGACTTAAGTAAATATAGTAAAAACGTTTCCATGGGTTTACTTTTTTTGTTCGATTACGTCTAAAATCTCTCGCAATTCTTCGGCTGTTATTTTTTCTTCTTTAGCAAAAAATGAAACCATATTTTTATAAGAATCATTGAAGTATTGTGTCATTGCTTTGCTAACAAAATTACTTCTGTAAGCTTCTTTAGTGATAATAGGGTAGTATTGATGGGTTTTGCCATAAGCTTTATGACTTATGTATCCTTTTTCTTCCAGATTTCTGATGATGGTTGAAACTGTATTATAGTGTACTGTGTTATTAAGTTCGGCTTGAACTTCTTTTGCAAACGCTTTCCCTAGTTTCCATAACGCTTGCATAATTTCTTCTTCCTTATTTGTTAATTTTTCCATCCTTAGGTTCTTTGTGATTTTCAAATATATAACTAGAATTATAGTTTTACAACTATTTTTGTAGTTATTTAACTATTTTTTTAGTTTTCAATACGAAAATTATAAGTGATAAAACCCAAAAAATATAGTAACATCGGTGACATATGACATACTTGTTCTATATTCGCAAACAAATTAATGGCATATGATTCAGAGTATAATTTTTGTAATTATAGGGTTTGTACTTCTTGTTGTTGGAGGTGAGTATTTAGTACGTTCATCGGTAGCATTATCCTTTAGACTAAAATTGTCCAAAATGGTGATTGGTCTTACTGTGGTTTCTTTTGCAACCTCTGCACCGGAGTTATTGGTTAGTTTACAAGCAGCTCTAAGTGGTTCTGCAGATCTTTCTCTGAGTAATATTATAGGTTCTAATGTAGCCAATATAGGATTGGTTTTGGGTATAACTGCATTGATAGGGCCTTTGGCAATCGATAAAGATTTTTATAAGTTCAATTGGCCGGTAATGATGCTGCTATCGTTTGCATTGTATTTTTTCTTGGATAATGATGGAGTGCTTACAAGAATGGAAGGTGGTGTACTT
The DNA here is from genome assembly GCF_042684305.1 of Aquimarina rubra. Classification (NCBI taxonomy): domain Bacteria; kingdom Pseudomonadati; phylum Bacteroidota; class Flavobacteriia; order Flavobacteriales; family Flavobacteriaceae; genus Aquimarina; species Aquimarina rubra. The sequence continues at coordinate 258,027 of NZ_JBHULE010000035.1, forward strand.
TTACTTTCTTTATTCGTATATATGTTTGTGTTGATTAAAAGAGCACGAAAGCATGCGGATAAAATGGTAGAAGAAGTGGATGGTGCTTTAGAAAAGGTTTCTAATTTTAAGATGATACTTTGGTTACTGATAGGAGGTCTGGCTTTATATTTTGGCTCAGAGTTACTGGTAGAAGGAGCAAAAGATATTGCCACAAGAATGGGGGTTAGTGAGGCAGTTATTGGGCTTACTATGGTAGCTGTAGGTACAAGTGTGCCAGAATTAGCAGCTTCTGTAATTGCTGCATTAAAACAAGAAAAAGCAATCTCTCTAGGAAATTTAATTGGTTCCAATATTTTTAATATAGCTTCTGTTCTTGGGGTTACTTCTTTAATTCAACCCATCGTGGTAAGTGATACCCGTCTTATGAATATCGATATCTTTTGGATGCTCGGATTTGCAATGATTTTATTACCATTGGCTTTTATTCCTAAAAAAATGATTTTGAGCAGACCAAAGGGTTTTTTGATTTTTGCCGGGTATTGTGTTTTTATTGCTCTAGTATTTATAAAGTAAGTGCCTAACCTGATATAAGAACAAAAAACTATTTTACCGTTTTATATAAAAACTGATCAACTTTTGTTCGTAGTTTAAGTTTCTTGTTTTATCAGGGGTGATAGTAAATTTCAATTGGTATAATGCAGAATAGTAAAAGCTTTTCTTTTAGTTGACACGTGTTTGATTAGTAATCAGAAATCAAGATAGTTTTTATGGTATTACTGTCCATTTATTTAAGGACGGGATGGGATAGCCATAAGAAAAAAGCCTTCTGAAAATATCAGAAGGCTTTTTTTGCGTTTAACAAGTAATTTAGTTAGTTACTTACTTGATTCGAATCATTATGCTGTAACTGCAGAAATATCAGCGGTTTTAACAGTTTTAACAATTCTTGCAGCAATTTTATAAGGATCACCATTAGAAGCAGGACGACGATCTTCTAACCAACCTTTCCATCCGTTTTCTACAGTGATAATTGGGATTCTGATTGAAGCTCCTCTGTCAGATACTCCATAAGAGAATTCATTGATAGATTGAGTTTCGTGCTCTCCTGTTAATCTTTGATCATTAAACTCACCATAAACGGCGATATGTTCTTTAGTTACTGGTCTAAATGCTTCGCAAATAGCTTCATAAACTTCTTTCGATCCACAAGTTCTTAGTACTTCGTTAGAGAAGTTTGCGTGCATACCAGAACCATTCCAGTCACCTTTTACTGGTTTAGGGTGGTACTCAATATAGTATCCATATTTTTCTGTAAGACGATCCAAAAGGTATCTTGCTATCCATATTTCGTCACCTGCTTTTTTAGCACCTTTAGAAAACAATTGAAACTCCCATTGTCCACTAGCAACTTCTTGGTTAATACCTTCGAAATTAAGTCCGGCATCTATACATAGGTCAGCATGCTCTTCTACAAAATCTCTACCATGAGTGTTTTTTCCTCCTACTGAACAGTAGTACATTCCTTGAGGACCAGGATATCCACCTACAGGAAAACCTAAAGGTAATTGAGTGGCTTTGTCCATAATAAAGTATTCTTGCTCGAAACCAAACCAGAAATCACCATCATCATCGATTGTAGCTCTAGCATTAGATTCATGTGGGGTTCCATCTGCATTAAGAACCTCAGTCATTACCAAGTATCCGTTTCTTCTTGTTGGATCTGGATAAATAGCAACGGGCTTTAATAAGCAATCAGAAGATCCTCCTTCTGCTTGTTTTGTAGAACTACCGTCAAAAGACCATACCGGACAATCCTCAAGCTTTCCGCTAAAATCGTCTTCAACTTTTGTTTTACTTCTTAGATTAGCAGTTGGTTTATAACCATCTAACCAAATGTATTCTAATTTAGCTTTACTCATAATTAACACTTTATAAATTGAACTCTTAAAGGTCTCAAAATTAGTTTTATTTTGTGATAACCGAAAAAAAATAGGGGGTCAAATATGGTTTTTTTATTAATTTTTATCAACACCCTACTTTTTTGTAGGGTATTTTGATTTTATTTTAATTTTATAAGAGCATTTTTTTAATATCAACAATAAAAACTTACTTTATATTTGTGAAAAATTACTCAATTATGTCGACACTTAGATTTCAAGCATTAAAAGAAACCTTACATCGTAGTTCTGTGGTAGTTACTGAAAAAGAACGCAGATCTGTTTTATTTGGTGAGAATGTATTCAATCAGGCTACCATGCTCCAATATTTAACAAAAGACGCATATAATAGTGTGATGGATGCAATAGATCACGGTGCAAAGATCGATAGACAAATTGCTGATCAAATTGCATCCGCTATGAAGGATTGGTCTTTGTCTAAAGGGGTGACACACTATACGCATTGGTTTCAGCCACTTACTGGTGCAACTGCAGAAAAGCACGACGCATTTTTTGAAACCATAGGTAATGGTCAGGGAATAGAGAAGTTCGAAGGAGGGCAATTGGTACAGCAAGAACCGGATGCTTCTTCTTTTCCACATGGCGGTATTCGTAATACATTTGAAGCAAGAGGATATACGGCGTGGGATCCAACTTCCCCTGCATTTATTTATGGAACAACATTATGTATTCCTACAGTTTTTGTGGCCTATACTGGAGAAGCTTTAGACTATAAAACTCCTTTATTGCGAGCCCTACAGGCGGTTGATACCGCTGCAACAGCGATTGCTAAATATTTTGATAAAAATGTTAAAAAGGTAAATGCATCACTTGGGTGGGAGCAAGAATATTTTTTGATTGACAGGGCGCTTGTTGAATCCAGACCGGATTTAGTGATGACAGGCAGAACACTGTTAGGGCATTCTTCGGCAAAAGGTCAACAACTGGATGATCATTATTTTGGAAGTATTCCTGCCAGAGCTTTAGCTTTCATGAGAGATTTAGAAGTAGAATGTATGTTGTTAGGAATACCTGTAAAAACACGTCATAATGAAGTAGCTCCGAATCAATTTGAGCTTGCGCCTATCTATGAAGAAACAAATCTTGCAGTAGATCATAATTCTCTGCTTATGGATGTCATGGAAAAGGTGGCGTCCAGGCATAATCTGAAAGTATTATTGCACGAAAAGCCATTTGCAGGAGTAAATGGGTCTGGTAAACATAATAATTGGTCATTAAGCACAAATACAGGTGTAAATTTATTGAGTCCGGGAAAAACGCCCATGAGCAGTCTTCAGTTTTTAACCTTTTTTATTAATACGATTAAAGCGATTAATGAACACGAAGAATTAATGAGAGCCGGAATTGCATCTGCTAGCAATGATCATCGTCTTGGTGCTAATGAAGCGCCTCCTGCAATTATGTCTGTATTCATTGGAGAACAACTTACTTCTGTGCTTAAAGAGCTTGAAGGTGTAACCGATGGAAAGTTGTCTCCAAAAGAAAAAACAGACCTTAAACTTAACGTAGTAGGTAAAATTCCTGAAATTCTTTTAGATAATACGGATCGCAACAGAACATCACCTTTTGCATTTACGGGTAACAAATTCGAGTTTAGAGCGGTTGGTTCTAAAGCCAATTGCGCTAATCCAATGACAATATTAAATACAATCGTGGCTAAACAACTTGTAGAATTTAAGAAAGAAGTTGATAAGCTTATAGATAAGAAGAATTTAAAGAAGGATGAGGCAATTTTTAATGTATTAAGAGAATATATTAAAAAGTCCAAGGATATTCTTTTTGAAGGCAATGGTTATGGAGAAGCTTGGGAAAAAGAAGCGAAAAAACGTGGTTTAAGTAATAATAAAACAACACCCGAAGCATTAAAAGCAAAGATTTCTAAAAAAACATTGGATCTTTTTGAAGAAATGGGTGTGATGAATAAGATTGAAGCTGAAGCACGATATGAAATAGAAATTGAAGAATATGTAATGCGCATCCAGATTGAGGGGCGAGTGTTGGGTGATATTGCAAGGAATCATATTATACCTACTGCTATCAAATACCAAAATATGTTGATTAGTAATGTTTCTGGATTAAAAAATCTATATGAAAAAGATTTTAAGAAATATGCGAAGGAGCAAATGGAGATTATAGAAGAAATTTCGGAGCATATTGGTAAAATAAATACAAAAGTAAATGAAATGACTGCAGAACGAAGAAAAGCTAATAAGCTGAATGATTTGGAAAAGAAAGCAGCTGATTATTGTAATAAGGTAAAACCATTATTTGATCAAATCCGATATAGTTGTGATAAATTAGAGCTACTAGTAGATGATGAATTATGGCCTTTGACTAAGTATAGAGAGCTTTTATTCACCAGATAGGTAAGAATTCACTGACTAAGCTTGTTTTTTGTTTTATTTTTAACAAAAAATTAATATCTGTTAAACCCTTGACAAACCCATAGGAAATTGCTTTTTTTATGGGTTTTCCGTAATGCATTTTGTCGAAATCTTACAGAATATTTAAAAATACCCTTAATGTTTTCATAAATTTGCTTCGTTAACAAAAAGCATATTGTTTTTTGCATAATATCTTCCCCAGATTTTTTTGTAAAGAGAGCGTTAGATAAGATGTCTAGCACTCCTTTGTACGCCCCAAAATATTTAAAACTGAATTGAATTATTAATCAAATTTAATATATTTTACGTATGAAAAAAGTAATTTTTAGTCTAGCAACTTTATTAAGCGCGTCAGTGATGGTTGCACAGTCAAACGTTAGTAGCGTTGATCAATCTGGTGATATGAATGGAGCCAATATCACACAGGTAGGTTTAGCAAATACTAATACAACTACACAATTAGGTACAGGAAATAACGCAGTTGCTATTCAAGGTAGCGATGCATTTGCTTCTAGAAACGGAATTGTTACTCAAATGCAAACAGGGGATAAAAATGAAGCCTTTGCTCAGCACGAGGAAGATCGAAATGAAGTGTATCAAGTACAAGTAGGAAATGGGAATTCTGCTTCTTCAACTCAGAACTTGTTAAACTTTGGTGGTGACAACCTTTCTGAACAACTTCAAGAAGGTAACGGTAATACTGCTACTATTTCTCAAGAAGGAGCTGGTTTCTTTGGATTTGGATCTTTAAATTATGCTGGTCAAGGTCAGTTTGGAGATGCTAATACTGCAACTACTTCTCAAGGTGGTGAAGAAAACTTCAGTTTAATCATTCAGGATGGTTCTTTTAACACAGCTTCTATGGCGCAAGTAGGAGATGCTAATTTAGCAGACCAAAGACAAACAGGTGAAGCTAACTTAGGTACTGGTGAGCAATGGGGAACTAATAACCTTTTGATCCAAGTACAAGATGGTGGTGGTAACGTGGCTACTTCTCTTCAAGGTAGTAGTTTCTTTGACTCTAGAGGAGGAGTTGTAGATCAGTTACAAATTGGAGACGAGAATGAAGCGTATGCTCAGCATGAAGAAGATAATAATGTTATCGTACAAACTCAGTTTGGAGACGGTAACGTTGTTTCTGCAACTCAAAACTTAGCATTCTTTGGTGGAGAAAATGTTGCAGATCAGTTTCAGTCTGGTAACGGAAACTTTGCTACTACATCTCAGGAAGGGGACTTCGGTCTTTTTGGAGAAGGTAACTTAACTATTCAAGCGCAAATCGGAGATGAAAATATTGCAGTTTCTTCTCAGAATGGAGCTAGTAATATAAGTGATATCTTCCAGTTAGGTGATTCTAACTTTGCACAGGATACTCAGTTTGGAACTGGAAACACAACTTTTGTAACTCAAATAGGAGAATCTCACAGTAGTGTTATCCTTCAAAGTGGAACAGCAAATGCTGCTGTAGTTACTCAGAGTGGTTCTGGAGGAGAGCTTTAAGAAATAATTTTAATATATTTGAAGGAGTTACGCTAACTGCAAAGTTGGTGTAACTCTTTTACTACTTTTAATACCTTGTACCAATGAAAAAGTATTTCACATTATGTCTTGTTGCATTTAGTCTATTTCTTTGTGGAAATTCTTATGCTCAAAACAGCGAGAATCAGGATGAATCATTGGTTGAAAGTCAAGAACGATTCATTACACTAAATCAATTACAAAATAATACTAGTGTGCAGGTTGCTAGAGAAAATATGACTGCTAACAGTTCAGTATTTATTCAGCAAATAGGTACCGGTAATCAAGTGTTTTCTAATATCACAGCGCAATCATCAGATATTCGTTTAAGTCAGAACGGAGAACAAAATCTGATCGAGATAGATGAAACATCTAAAGAAATAGAAAAGTTTATTACTCAAAATGGTAACAATAACATAGTGACCGATTTCTCTTTTAATCCTAATATGTCAACAAGTTTAGAGCTTATTCAGGAAGGAGATAATCTTTCTTTTGAGAGGTTTGGCAGTAATGAGTTATCTAAGAACCTAAAGTTTAAAATGACCGGAAACAATCGTACAATTATCGTTAGAAGTTTTTAAAGAACTAGATTATTTATTGTATGAATTATAGGCTGATCATATTGTTCTTATCGATATTTCAATATTCAAATGGTCAGTTCACCAATACCGAAGTAATAGCTAAAATTAAAACAGAAAGAATAGATGATATAGTTTCTGTAAGTGCTGAAGCAACAAACGCTACAGAAGTTTATAAAAGTCTAAGATATGTGTTTTCTGTTTTTAGATCAGATACTAAGAACAACATCTCTAAAAACAATCAGGAAGGTAGATTTACCTTAGAAGCTAATGAACAAAAAAGCCTAGCTACCACAACTGTAGGTATTGATGAAAGTGATAAAATTATAATTCTTTTGCTGATTTATGAAGAAGAAACGATTGTTGGTAAAGATAGAATAACCTTTAACGAGGTTACTAAGAAAAAAGAAGAAGAAGAAGAAGAACGCGTTGAGGATGATGGTATTGAACTGAAAGGAATTGTGGTTGAAGAAACCAAAACAAAACCAGGAAAAGATTTTTACGAGTTCTTTTATAATTCATATACCTTGAATAGAATAAATGGTTCTAAAATAGTTGGGGTGTATGAAACACTGAGTTTTGGTAGAAGTACTATCATTCAGGTGAAAATAGAAGATAAAGTCATTCATGAATTCCTTGGTAAACCCGATATAGAATATTTAGAACAGATGTCTAAAATTTCAATACGTAGGGTTTATAAATATTTTAAAGACCTAAAGAAACAAAAGAAAGATATTTTTCAGTATTAATTACTTATTCAAAAACAAATGAAGTCAATCATAATCACTATTATACTTGCTTTGTCAGCATACCAATATGGTTTTGGGCAAGATCTAGTGTATAGGCCAAAAAACCCAGCATTCGGCGGTGATACTTTTAATTATCAATGGTTGTTAAGTTCTGCAGAATCCCAAAATACCTTTACGGATGATAATGATCCGAATGCGGATGACAGGTCAGAACTGGAAAGATTTACAGAAAGTCTTAATAATCAATTGTTAAGTCAGATATCCAGAACTTTATTTAACGAACAATTCGGACAGGAAGGTCTTACAGAAGGTACCTTTAGTTTTGGAACATTGTTTATAGAGATTTTTCCATCTGGAGAAGGATTGGTAATCAATATCTTAGACACCAGTACCGGCGATCAATCTCAAGTAATAATTCCTAATTAATTTTTAATGCGTAACAAATTTTATCAAGTAATTCTAGTAATTTCTTGTACATTGTTGTTGTCTGGATGTGGTACTTATTTTAATCAGCCTATCTCCATAGAACAAGCACGAATAGGTGAGGATACACGATTTACAAAGACACTAAGAGATTTTCCTTTACCAACAGAACCAGTAGTAGTTGGGGTTTATAAGTTTAGAGATCAAACTGGTCAATACAAGCCTACAGAAGCTGGTAGTACTTTTAGTACTGCAGTAACCCAAGGGGCTACAACTATTTTGGTAAAAGCTCTTGAAGATTCTAAATGGTTTGTGCCTATAGAAAGAGAAAATCTAAGTAATCTCTTAAATGAGCGAAATATCATTCGCTCTACTAGAAAAGAATATAGAAAAAATAAAAATTCAAACGAACCGCAGCTACCTCCATTACTATATGCAGGGATCATTCTGGAAGGAGGTATTGTATCCTATGATTCGAATATCATTACCGGTGGATTGGGTGCAAGATATTTTGGAATTGGTGGTTCTACACAATATCGACAAGACAGAATTACGGTTTATTTGAGGGCAGTATCTACATCTAGCGGTAAGATTCTGAAAACCGTATATGTTTCCAAAACGATACTATCACAGGCACTAGATGCAAGTTTCTTTAGATATGTTAAGTTTAGTAGATTGTTAGAAGCCGAAACTGGTTTTACTAAAAATGAACCTGGACAAATAGCGGTTTCCGAAGCGATAGAAAAGGCTGTAGAAGCTCTGATAATAGAAGGTATAGAGGATAAGTTGTGGGGTTCTAAAGCAGCGCCCGAACAAATAAATGAACTTGTTGCTGATTATAATGCAGAGAAAAATGAGGCGCAAAACACGGGAATTTACGAGCGGTATTTCAAAGAAAGACGAGGAAAAAAAGCAGCTTTTGTAAATGGTGGTTTAGCATTGATAAGTGGTGATTATAATAATGCAGATTTATCATATTCCACCAGAGTAGGAGGAAAATGGTTTTTTAATCCATATCTAAATGCGAATGCAAGTCTTAGCAAGTTTCAGTTGAGAAATGAAGGTGCTTTTTCTGAAGGATTTAATGCTATAGATGTAAATGCAGAATTAACACTGTTGCCTTTTGAAAAGCTGACTCCCTTCTTTTTTGGAGGAATGGGAACAGTTAATAGCGATGATTTTAATAGAACTTTTTTTAAGTTTCAGTACGGAGGTGGAATTGAGTATTTAGTCGCTGATCATATAGGAGTTTCATTAAACGCAACACATAATCTTGTTTTAGGGGATAAGCTGGATAATGTTACGCAAGGTAAACGTGATGATCAGTACTTTAATTTTTCTTTAGGTTTAAACTGGTATTTTAAAAATCCGTTGAAGATGGATAAAGAACTCCGCAAACAAAAGCGAAGAGAAGATAGAGAGCTTAGAAAGTTAAAAAAAAGGAATCGTAAAGTAATTGAAAATGGTGATGTTCCTAAAGAATAAAACCCTAATGAAAATGAAAAAATATATCATAAAAACAATAGCAATTTTTACCCTGTTAATGATTTCTTCTTGTAGTGAGGATACTATTGACTTAGAAGGTTTAGGAGCTGTGAAAGGTCGAGTAGTAGCTGTAGGAACTAACGAACCTTTAGAAAACGTAAAAATATCTACGAATCCTTCATCCAGTACCGTATTTACAGATGCAAATGGAGAGTATTTGATTGAGAACATACCTTCGGGAGATTATTCACTTTCTGCTCAGCGAGAAGGATTGTTGGCCCAGTTTGAGGCGATATCAGTAATTGCTGATAGAGAGTTGGAAATTGTTTTTGAAATGGATATAGAAACTGCAGGTAACAGGCCTCCTGATGCCGCTGTTTTGGATTCGCCGGCGGATAATTCGGTAGATCAGCCATTAGAGGTAACATTGGTTTGGACAGGATCTGATCCCGATGATGATACACTTACATATACAGTTACTTTGCGCAATGATGAGAACTCTGATGTAGAGATTTTTGAAAATATTACGGATACGACCTATACGTTGACTAATCTTTCTTATAAAGTGAAATATTTCTGGCAGGTGAGTAGCAGTGATGGGATTAATGATTCTGTAAACAGTAGTATTTTTGCCTTCGAAACTATGAGTCCTCCAAACAATAGAATTGTTTACACAAGATCTGTAAATGGTAATGGTGTTATTTATTCTGCGAATGAACAAGGAGACACTGAAATTCAGCTTACTTCGGATACCAAAAATAGTTTCAGGCCTAGACGTAACGTGGGGACTGGTAAAATAGCTTTTTTACAATCCGTGGGATCGCAAACACATTTGTTTACAATGAATGAGGACGGTTCTCAAATGAACCAGGTTACTACTCAGGTTTCGGTAGCCGGTTTTAACTTGGGTGAAATCGATTTTTCCTGGTCAGACAATGGATCCAAATTGTTATTTCCTAATCAAGATAAGTTGTATAGTATCAATGTGGATGGAAGCGGACTTTCTCTGGTATATCAGACTGCTAATGGGAACCTAATTTCAGAAGTAGATAAAAATGATAACAATAATATTATTGTGCTAAAAACAAATAATCTTGACGGATACGAAGTAGAAATTTTTACGATTAATACGTCAGGAACAGTGCTTGAAACAGTACTGTCGGGTGTTTCTGGAGCAGCAGGAAGTGTAAATCTTTCTGTGGATGGAACTAAACTTTTATATTGTCAGGATGTTTCTGGTTTCGAAAGTAGCGATTATAGGCAATTAGATTCTCATTTGTTTGTATATAACTTTAGTGATAGCTCTAGTTTAGATATCTCTTTAGAAAAGCCTGCTGGGACGAATGATATAGACGCACGCTTTTCTCCTAATGAAGCTGCTGTTGTTTTTGTGAATACTTCTAATGACGGGATATCACAAAAAAATATACAGACTATGCCTATTATAGAGATAGCCGATAGAGCTGATCTGATAGAAGATGCCTTTATGGCAGATTGGGAATAAGATAATTCTGAATTCTGAATTCTAAATTCTGAAATTGAACTATCTTTGTGGTTTACTATCGGTATAATTCAATAATGATGAGTCAAGAAGTTAGCAAACGCTATGCTCAGCGTGGAGTTTCGGCATCAAAAGAAGATGTTCACAGCGCTATCAAGAATATAGATAAAGGTCTTTTTCCAAAAGCATTTTGTAAAATAGTTCCGGATCATCTTACGGGTGATGAGGATTATTGTTTAATAATGCACGCTGATGGAGCCGGTACCAAATCTTCTCTGGCTTATATGTATTGGAAAGAAACAGGAGATGTTTCTGTATGGAAAGGGATAGCCCAGGATGCACTAATAATGAACATCGATGATTTGTTATGTGTTGGTGCAACCGATAATATTATGTTGTCTTCTACCATAGGGAGGAATAAAAACCTGATTTCTGGGGAAGTGATTTCTGCTATTATCAATGGTACAGAAGAGTTATTAGAAGAATTAAAAAGTTTTGGAGTTACCATTCATTCTACGGGTGGTGAAACCGCAGATGTTGGGGATTTGGTAAGAACCATTATTGTAGATTCTACGGTAACTGCACGTATGAAACGTAGCGATGTTATTGATAATGCCAATATAAAAGCTGGAGATGTTATTGTAGGTTTGGCTTCTTTTGGTCAGGCTTCTTACGAAAAAGAGTATAACGGTGGTATGGGAAGTAACGGTCTTACTTCTGCACGTCACGATGTATTTCATAAAATACTAGCAGAAAAATATCCGGAAAGTTTTGATGCTGCGGTACCTTCTGATCTGGTATATTCCGGAAAAACAAATCTTACCGATAAGGTTAAGAATTCTCCCATTGATGCCGGAAAATTGGTGTTATCGCCAACAAGAACGTATGCACCGATTATAAAAAAAATATTATCTAAGTTTGATAGTGAGACTATCCACGGAATGGTGCATTGCAGTGGTGGAGCACAAACGAAGATTTTGCACTTTGTGGATAATCTGCATATTATTAAGGATAATTTATTTGAGGTACCTCCTTTATTTCAATTGATTCAGGAAAACTCCGGTACAGATTGGAAAGAGATGTATCAGGTTTTTAATATGGGACATCGTATGGAATTGTATGTCTCTCCAGAGATTGCAGAGGAGATTATTTCTATTTCAAAAAGTTTTGACGTGGATGCTAGAATTGTTGGCCATGTCGAAAATGCTGACGAAAAGAAACTTACTATCAATAGTGAATTTGGAACCTATACGTATAACTAAGATGCGGGCTAATTAGTATAGAAAGGTTATTTTAAATTCATTTTTTCACTATATTTTTCTCTAAGCAAATCAAGTTTGGGATGTATGTATCGTTTACAAAAGGGTTTTTCGGGATTTGTTTTATAGTAATCTAAAAGTTCTTTTCTGGATGATTTGAATTTGTTAAATTCCAAAACTTTTGTAATTAATTTATTTTCAAAATTTTTATTTAAATCCTTTAGGTGGTTTTCACTGGCAGATTTCTGATGAATGTCAAAATAGTAGATAGCACTTCGGTATTTTTCTCTAAAACTATGTTCTGAAGTACTTTTGTGAGTATATAAATGAATCTCAATAAGATCTTTTAAATCTATTTTTTCAGGAGTATAAGTGACAATGACTGCTTCCGAAAAAGTATTGTTTTTCTCAATACTTGAGATATAACCTTGCTCTACGTTGATTACTCCTTTTAGAGATTGAAACACTGCCTCAGTACACCAATGGCATCCTCCGCCCAGACCTATTCGTATAGTACTCATAATGTATAAATGTCGTAAATTATAATGAATCCTTATGGATTATTTCGAAAACCTGAAAAATCTCTTTTAGAAGTTTTTCAGATTTTCGATACTTTGATAATTAATCTGTAATAAAGATGTTATTATGATCCTAGTTCGTCATTGAACTGAACAGTTTTCGTTTCGGTGTTTTCTTCTTTAGTTTCTACAAGTTCTATGGTGTTGTCATCATTAAATTTTCCTTCTTTTTTCTGAAAAAAAATGGGTACAGGAATCATTGCAACCATAACTATAAACATGAGTAAGACAATACGTCTTATAATTTTTTTAAATCTTTTCATTTTGGAAATAGTATAAAACTGCTATAGATCGAAATAGCAGTATTAGAATTTGTTTTTTAGAATTGGCTAGAAAGCCTGAAATAAAAATGTTATCCTAAATGAAATGGATCTTCTTCGGTAGTGTAGGTATTACTTCTTAAAAGGAATGTCTTATGTGTAATAATCTTTAAAGAGAAGGGTTTTTCTAACTCTCTATTCTTAATTAAAGAAATGCTGCTATGGTGTTTTGATAGTAGCTTAAGATTTATAGAATGATCAAAACGTTGTTTTGGATATTTTGCTTCTGCGAATGATAAGGTTTTGGTCTTGCTTCTAGCCTCAGAAACAACTAGTTCAATACTTTCCTGGTAAGAAACTGGTTGGGTGTAGTTCGTATAACCACCAATACCTAAGAAAAGTAGGAGTGTGATGAACCAACTTGCAATCAGTTTGTTATTATATGTCTTAGTATTGTTTGGCATTTTCAGGTATAAAAATACAACTTTTTAAAATATGTAATTCTGTTATAGAATATTAAAAGTGAATATGACCTTTTCACAAAAAAGCGTACTTTTGTGAATTCCACGCAGAGGATAGATAGAACTATGATTGATAAATTAAATATTGTAAAGCAACGATTTGATGAGGTGAATGATTTAATCATTCAACCAGATATTATTGCTGATCAAAAGAGGTATATAAAACTCAATAAAGAGTATAAAGATCTTAAGGCATTGATGGACGAAAGGGATCGTTATATTGAGCTCACAGATAATAAAAAAGAGGCAGAAGAAATCATTGCTGATGGTAGTGATCCAGAAATGGTAGAAATGGCTAAGATGCAATTAGATGAAGCTAAAGAAGAGTTGCCTGCATTAGAAGAGAAGATACGATATATGTTGGTGCCTAAAGATCCGGAAGATGCTAAAAACTGTGTGGTTGAGATTCGTGCCGGAACAGGTGGAGATGAAGCCAGTATTTTTGCAGGAGATTTATTTAGGATGTATACTAAATATTGCGAAGGTAAAGGATGGAGTACAAGTGTTGTGGACCTTAGTGAAGGTACCAGTGGTGGTTATAAAGAAATTATTTTCGAAGTTAATGGCGAAGATGCATACGGAACCATGAAATTCGAAGCAGGAGTGCATCGTGTACAACGCGTTCCGCAAACAGAAACGCAAGGTCGAGTGCATACCAGTGCGGCAACTGTAATGGTATTACCTGAAGCTGAAGAATTTGATGTAGAGCTTGATATGACAGAAGTGCGAATAGAAAGAACTACGTCTACAGGTCCTGGAGGGCAGTCAGTAAATACAACCTATTCTGCAATTAAGTTGCATCACGAACCTACGGGTATGATTGTGAGTTGCCAGGATCAGAAATCATCTCATAAAAACCTGGAAAAAGCATTAAAAGTACTACGCTCTCGTTTATATGATATAGAACTAGCTAAAAAACAGGCAGCTGATTCTGAAAAGCGTAAAAGTATGGTTTCTTCTGGAGATCGATCTGCAAAGATTAGAACCTATAACTATCCACAAGGCCGTGTAACTGATCACCGTATTGGGCTTACTTTGTATGATTTAAGTAATATTATTAATGGAGATATTCAAAAAATCATTGATGAACTTCAGTTAGCAGAAAATACAGAAAAGTTAAAAGAATCTAATGAGGTTTTTTAGATAGATATAATATATCTAGCGAAAAAAGAGGATACATTCTAGAATGTATCCTCTTTTTTTAACTCTAACAGAGTTTGTTATTTTAATGTATAGGATTTAGGATCTTCTTCAACCTTTTTAGCTCTCACTACAAAATAGAGTCCCACCAAAATAAATGGTATACTTAGCCATTGACCTGTGGACAAGGCATCACCCAAAGCATCTTCAAAACCACCCTGACTCTTTTTAACGTTTTCAACAATAAAGCGAACAATAAATATGAGCATCATATACATTCCGAATAAGAATCCTCTATTATTTCTTTTGTCAGTTTTCCAGTATAGTAGCCAAAGTATTAATGATACAAATATATACCCAAATGCTTCGTAGAGTTGAGCGGGGTGGCGATATGGTATTGCTTCTAATAGATTAGAGAATTGAGGGTTGTTTACTACTGCAGAATAAGCTTCATTAACGTTCTTAATTCCGGTTTCTCTAATTACTTCGCCTTTGCTTAAACCATCTCTGATAAACTTTACTCCAAAAGCTGAATCGCCAGAAGGTTCACCAATAATCTCTGAGTTAAAAAAGTTTCCTAATCTTACAAAAATCCCTCCAACAGCCGCAGGAATGGTAACTCTGTCCATAATCCATAAAGGATGCTTCTTCAGTACATTTTTAGAATAATAGTACATAGCAATAATAAATGCTATGGCAGCTCCGTGGCTTGCTAAGCCTCTGAAACCAATAAACTCAAACTCAGGATTGAACTTAAAAGGTAATATGATTTCCAGTAAATTATTTCTGTAATAATCCCAGTCATAAAAGAAGACATGCCCTAATCTGGCACCTAATAGTGTGCCGATTACTGCATATATAAATACAGAATCCAGTTTCTCCATAGAGATTTTTTCTCGGATATAAATTTTTTTCATCAAGTACCATCCTAAGGAGAATGCTACTACAAACATTAAGCTGTAAAAACGAATAACAAAAAAACCTAGATCGAATCCTTCAATGGGATTCCAAACTATTTTAGAGAATATCATATGGAAATTTATTTTTCAAGGGTAAATATAGGTATTTAATTGAACTCGAAATTATAATTAGAATAATAATGAGGTAAAGCGGTAGTTGAATGAGTTAACCTTCTTTTTTTTTGTCAGGTTCTGGAACTGGGTCATATCCGCTACCACCCCAGGGATGACAACTAAAAATGCGCTTTATAGCAAGTCTTCCTCCTTTAAACAATCCGTGTTTTTGTAGTGCTTCTACAGTGTAATGAGAACAAGTTGGCTGGTAGCGACACGTAGCTGGGGTTAACGGTGAAATTAAGTTTTGGTACAATTTCACTAATCCCACAAACGGCGCAATCAAAATCTTTTTTAATGTTAATTTTGAAGCCAAAGTATAGTATCAATTAAGAGTAAAGCTCGTGCCTTCGCGCCCATCTTTGAGCTGAATACCCATAGCTTGCAGCTCATCTCTGATTTTATCACTGGTAGCAAAATCTTTATTAGCTCTTGCTTCAGCTCTTAGCTGAATTAGTAGTTCAACAGTTCCAGAAAGCTTATCACTAATGTCCGAAGAAGCTTCATTAATGTTTACCAATCCTAAAACATCAAAAACAAATGCGTTCATTGTTTCTTGAAGCAGCTTATAATCAACTTCTGATATCGTGGCTTTATCTTCTTTAACAGAATTAATAAACTTAACGGCTTCAAATAATTTTGCGATTAAAATTGGACTGTTGAAGTCATCATCCATCGCTTCATAACATTCGTTAACCCAATTCTGGATGTCAAAACCTTCTGTGGTTTTGCTTGTTTTTAAATGCGCTAATGTTTCAATGGATTCCATCAGTCTATAAAAGCCTTTTTCTGAAGCTTCTAATGCATCATTCGAAAAATCTAAAATACTTCGGTAGTGCGCTTGAAGCATAAAGAATCTTGCAACGGTAGGAGCAAAAGCTTTATTTAATTTATCACTTTCACCATTGAATATTTCAGCTGGAGACAATATGTTTCCAGTGGATTTTGACATTTTTTTACCATCCAGTGTAAGCATATTTGCATGCATCCAATAATTTACCGGTGTAACACCACAAGCTGCTTCTCCTTGCGCAATCTCACATTCATGATGAGGAAATTTAAGATCCATTCCTCCTCCGTGAATGTCAAATTGTTCACCAAGATATTTTGTACTCATTACAGTACACTCCAAATGCCAACCGGGGAAACCATCACTCCAAGG
This sequence comes from Aquimarina rubra, assembly GCF_042684305.1. Classification (NCBI taxonomy): domain Bacteria; kingdom Pseudomonadati; phylum Bacteroidota; class Flavobacteriia; order Flavobacteriales; family Flavobacteriaceae; genus Aquimarina; species Aquimarina rubra. The sequence goes on from NZ_JBHULE010000035.1 coordinate 274,598, forward strand.
AGATGGCCAGCGCATAATATGCTCTGGTTCTGCTTTTTTCCATAATGCGAAATCCTGTGGATTCTTTTTGTCACTTTGTGCAGTTAATTCTCTGGTGTTAGCAATCATATCTTCAAGATTACGACCGCTTAATTTTCCGTAGGTATTGGTTTCATTAAATTTCTTTACATCAAAATATACAGAGCCATTTGCTACATAAGCAAAACCATTATCAATAATAGTTTTGATAATTTCGATCTGTTCTACGATATGACCGGTAGCAGTAGGTTCTATACTTGGAGGAATATTGTTGAACTTAGCTAAGATATTATGGAAGTCTAAGGTGTAACGCTGTACAATTTCCATAGGTTCTAGTTGCTCCAATCTTGCTTTTTTAGAAACCTTGTCTTCACCTTCGTCCGAATCATTTTCTAAATGCCCGGCATCTGTTATATTTCGTACATAACGTACTTTATATCCTAAATGCTTTAGGTATCTATACACTAGATCAAAGGAAATAAACGTTCGGCAATTTCCTAAATGTACATTACTATATACTGTAGGTCCGCAAACATACATTCCAATATTACCTTCGGTAATTGGAGTGAATACTTCTTTCTGACCTGAAATGGAATTATAAATCTTTAGTTCCTGAGTTTTGTACAACGGAGCTACTGCCATGATTTTAATAAATGCTTGTGATTATTGGTAAAGATAAAATTAAAAAGTAGTATCTAGTTTGATATAGTCCAAAAATTCTCTGCGTACAGCTTCATCTTTAAATTTACCACCAAATTCGCTGGTTACCGTACTACTCTCTATATCTCTGATTCCTCGGGAATTTACGCATAAATGCTTTGCATCTATGACACAAGCAACATCTTTGGTGTTTAAAACTAGCTGAAGATCCTGAACAATTTGCATCGTTAAACGCTCCTGAACCTGAGGTCTTTTTGCATAATAATCAACGATACGATTCATTTTGGATAACCCAACAACTGTCCCATTAGAAATGTACGCTACATGAGCACGACCCACTATAGGTAAAAGATGATGCTCGCAAGTAGAATACACTGTGATGTTTTTTTCAACTAACATTTCACCATACTTGTAGTGATTGTCAAAGGTAGAAGCATCTGGTTTTCTTTGAGGATGTAATCCTGAGAAAATTTCATTCACAAACATTTTTGCAACTCTTTGTGGCGTTCCTTTAAGACTATCATCGTTAAGATCTAGTCCCAAAGTTTCCATAATATGTTTGACATCATCTTTGATCAAAGCAATCTTTTCTTTGTCACTTAGTTTAAATGCATCTTCTCTCAGAGGAGTGGTTGCGCTAGTAGCTACATGATTATCACCTAGCGCTTCAATAGCTTCAAGGGCCTTGTCTATCTTCACAAGTTCAAAATTTTATTATTATAAAATGTAAAAGAATTATAAAAACACACTTACGAAATATTTGTTTTAAAAAATCTTTTAATGATGCGTTTTCCTTATTAAAATTGAAATGATGCCTACTAAAATAATATCACTTCAATTCATTCTTTCTTTAAATTTTCCAAAATATACCGGTTAAAAATTATTAATAAATTCAGGGGTTATGCTGAATTTCTATAATATCAACCGTAAAATGGTTTGCAAAGATACGATTTTGTCTTTTTACTTAGTAAAAGCTATGTTAACAATTATAAATAATATGATTAGTATTGAAGTACTATATTTTAAAATTTGTAAATTTAATTCCTACATAAGAAAATGAACGAACCTACGTTATAATATACATGACAAAATTACTACCTCAAATCTTATTATTGTTTGTGCTATTTTGTTTTAATAGCACTTTTATAAACGCACAGGATTTTGATACGGCCTGTCAAAATTCTCAGCCCTTTTGTTCGGATGCTTCATTGGAGTTAACTTTTCCTAATACTATTGGTGATATTGATGGGTTGGGAGAAGTGGGATGTTTGAACACAACGCCTAATCCTTCTTGGTATTTTTTACTTATTGATGAATCAGGAGAGTTGGTTTTTGATATTAGACAATGGGTGGATGCAGATGGGGATAATCGCCTGGATCGCAATGAGCGACAATTGGATGTCGATTTTATTGCGTGGGGGCCATTTCAAACTTCTTTTATTTTAGATTGTGAAGATCAGCTAGCTCGTGGTTGTGATGTCGAACCAGATGATAATGTGCGACCAGCAGAATGTGTGAATAATGTAGATGACCCCGATTTTTATACTACTAATCTTCCTTTAGGTCAAGATAATACCAATATCGTAGATTGTAGTTATGCAAGAACATCTGATGATAATTTTATCGAAACCTTTACCATACCAAATGCACAAACTGGTGAGTTTTACATTGTATTGATAACCAATTTTGCGGATGAAGCCGGTGTGATACAACTAGAGCAAACAAATCTGGGAGAAGATGGTGCAGGAACTACAGATTGTAGTGTATTGGAACCAGGGATTCCTCAGGATAGGATCGCTGTATGTGGAGCTGGAGAATTTCCAGTTATTGTAGAAGGAAGGTTTCCTCGCGTGGAAGGTCCACCTGAAATTCCTGCTGCGGTGGCATTTGAATGGTTTGTATTAAATACTACAACAGGAAATTTTGATTCCACTGGTGTGCAAACACCGTTTTATTCTGTACCGACAAGTGGAACATATCAATTGAGAGGATATAGTGATTTTGTTGGGGGTAATGAGGTGGGTAGAGATGAAGTAGTAGTCCTTGATATTTCTTCTTCTGTTGTAAGTGTGGACTATAGTATAACTGAAGAATCTTTCTCGGGGTTTTATACGCTAACTGCTCAAGTTACATCAACTCCGGAGGCAGAGGCAGGAGGATTCACTGATTTCGAATATCGCTTAGATCGAGATATAGATATGAATGGTAATTTTGTGGAGTATAGAGCTTATCAATCTTCACCAGTTTTTGAGGGTGTTCCTCCCGGTGATTATAGAATTATCGCCAGATATGCTAATTGTCCAGATAGTGAGATAACATCAGTGGATATCATGATTCTTGGGTATCCTAAATATTTTACGCCTAATGGTGATGGATTTCACGAAACGTGGAACTTAATTAATCCAGAGGATCAACCTACCCCAGCTTTAGTCTATATTTTTGATAGACATGGTAAATTACTAAAACAGCTTAATCCAGCTGGAGCCGGATGGGATGGAACTTATAATGGAAACCTAATGCCATCTTCTCAATATTGGTTTAGGGTAGAGTTTAATGAGCAAGCTGATCGAGATCCGAATAGAGGCAGAAGAGTCTTTGCTGGTAGTTTTTCTCTGATTCGTTAATTTCTTAAAACCCTATTGTTTTTTTGGTTTCTATAATTCAAAGATTCCTTCCTTAGTTTTATGTGTTAGTAGGTGATAATTTTCATTTTTAAATTATTTCAATTTAATAACAAACTTTCTTAGGGTTTCTTGCTATATATTTGTTTTATATAGGAAAGCATTTCGAGTTGAAGAAATAAAACGGTTCCATCTTTGAATTAAAAATTAGTAATGATTAAGAATATACCTGGGTTAATATTGTTTTTATGTTTTTTTATGTGTACAAATTTCAGTCTAGCTCAGGGTTCTGTCTGTGCTGATAATGTAGGTGATGATGGTGCAGATCCATTTTGTAGTTTTACTGGAATAGTTTTTCCTAATTGTAATAATACTAATGCTAGTTGTGTAAGTAGCTCTGAAGTTGGACCAAACTATGGGTGTTTAGCAACGCAACCTTTTCCCGCATGGTATTATTTGCAGATAGAAGATACCGGAGCTTTGACTTTTCGTATTTCTCAATCGGCTAATGAAGATGGAACGGGTAACCAATTGGATGTAGATTTTATATGTTATGGGCCTTTTCCTGATCCGGTTTCTCCATGTACGGCGCAATTGACAGCAGCTAATATTGTGGATTGTAGTTATTCGGCAGATGCGGTGGAGACCATGAGTATTCCTGCTGCAACGGCAGGTGAGTTTTACTTAGTTTTGATCACTAATTTTTCTGAACAACCAGGTTTTATTAGTTTTCAACAAAATGGTGGTGCAGGTTCTACCGACTGTTCTATATTAGAAGCAGCGCTAGGGCCTAATCAGGATATCTGTGGCTCAGATCCTGTAATCTTGGATGGAACATCAGACGGAGCTGTGCGTTATGAATGGTCAGTTTTTAATGAAACAACCGAGGTGTTTGATGTTATCTCAGGAGAAACAAGTCCAACATACACCGTAACGGTTACAGGGCGTTATCAGTTATTGATAGAGGATGAAGATGGTAATACCGAGGTAGACGAGGTAGTAATTACTTTTTATACTCCGCCAATTATAGCAAATTCTCCAGTGGATTTAATGGCGTGTGATGATGATGGTAATAGTCTGGAAACATTTGATATTACTCAAAACTCACCACTTATTCTAGGAATTCAAGATTCTGCAGAGTTTACAATTACCTATCACGTTACTGAGGAAGATGCTCAGAATTATACGGGTGCTATGGGTGATAATGTTATTGAAATCCCAGAGACCTTTGTTAATACCACAACAGATCAAACCATATGGGCTAGGATTGGCGGAGCCAATCAAATATGTTTCGAGATAGCAACTTTTGTGTTAAGGGTATATCAAAATCCTACGGCAAATGAACCTGCGGATATAGAATTATGCGATAATGATCTTGATGGTAATGATGCCAACGGCATCGTAGAATTTGATCTTTCTAATGTGATTATAGAAGTCTTAGGTACACAGAATCCTACCGATTTTGTTGTTTCTTTATACGAGTCACAAGCCGAGGCAGATGCGGGAGTTCTAGGAACAGAGTTGCCAGTTAATTATTCAAATACGAGCAATCCTCAAACTATATATGTGAGGATAGAGAATGCATTAGAACAAAGTTGTTATGAAATTACCGATTTTCAGCTAATAGTTAATCCACTTCCTGTAGTATCATCAGTGGTCTCATTGTTGCAATGTGATGACGATACAGATGGAATTTCTTTATTTAATTTATCAGAAGCAAATACACTGATTTCTACAAATTCTGTAAATGAGGTTTTTACATATTATCTTACAGAGTCTGCAGCTATAAGTGCAGATCCGGGAAATCAAATCGTAGATTTTACTACGTATCCTAATCCAATTCCTATTAATAGTACAGTTTATTCCAGAATAGAAACAAATGAGGGCTGTTTTAGAACTTCGCAGATTGATTTAGTAGTGTCTGCAACTCAGATTCCAGTAAATTTTGGACTTACATATAACGCTTGTGATAATACAGATATTGATGGCGACGATACTAATGGGATTACAACTTTTGATTTTAGTGATGCAACAAATCAGGTCATAGCTTTGTATCCTCCTGGACAAAATTTAGTAGTTACATTTTATGAAAATTTAGCAGATGCACTGGCTGAACAGAATGCAATTACTGATCCTTCAAATTATAGAAATGATACTTCTCCATTTGTTCAAAATCTATATATAAGAGTTGATGATGGTACGGATAATGAATGTTTAGGTTTAGGTGAACATATACAACTAGTGGTGGATCAATTGCCTTTAAATAATCCGGTGAGTGATTTTGTTTTATGTAGCGATGATCCTAATCAAGCCACTTTTGATTTGACAGAGAAAGATGCCGAGGTTACCGGTGCTCAAACAGAGGCATTATTAATCAGTTACCATAGAACAGCGCAGGAGGCGATTAGTAATACAGGAGCTATAGTAGGGCCGTTTGTAAATGAAGTTAATCCACAAACCATATGGGTTCGTGCTCAGTTTGATGATAATAATGATGGTGTAGGGGATGCTGACGAATGCTTCAGGGCTACTATTTCTTTTGAGTTAAAGGTGCTTCAAAATCCCGAATTAACAAGTCCGGATCCGATTACATTATGTAACGACCAGATAAATACTGTGTATGACTTAACTCTACGAGAAGGTCAGATTATTGGTAATAGCACAAATATTACTTTGACTTACTATGAATCTCAGAATGACCTGGATATAGATAATCCTATTCTTGATCCTACATCCTATACTAGTACAATCCTGATTAGAGATATAATTGCAGTTGGTAGGGATAACAACAATGGGTGTTTTTCAAACGTTACACTTCAGCTAGAGACCATATTGTATGATGATTTTAATCTGACTCCAAATCCATTGGAAACCTGTGAGTTGAATGAACAGGGTGTTGGAATATTTGATATTACTGCTGTTTTGCAAGATATTCTTAATTTGAACGACACAGATATATCAAATGATTTAAATATTTCTGATTATGATGTTTCTTATTATGAGATAGTACAGGATGCTGAACTAGGTAATGCCAATACCATAACATCTCCTTCTTCTTACCAGAATTTACAGGCGTTTAGTCAAACTGTTTATGTTCGTTTGGATCCTCTAGAAAACGGTAATGATTGTTTTAGAGTGATAGCTGTTCAATTAGAAGTAAATGAATTGCCTGATTTTATATTAGAAGAGGAGTACGTGCTTTGCCTAGAAAATGATGGAACGATCATTAATTTAACACCAACAGATGTTATCGATACAGGTTTAGATGATGCTGTGTATATGTTTCAATGGTATGTTGGTGCTACTACCACAGCTGGGAATGAAATTCCCGGGGAGATAAGTTCGACCTATAATCCAGTTGCTTCTGGTCAATATTCTGTTTTAGTTACTAATATTCAGACTACTTGTGTTTCATCATCATCAACAACGGTGGTAGAATCATATCCTCCACAACCGGAAGATTTTATGGTAGAGTTGCTTTCAGGAGCTTTTTCTGACAATGCTACCGTTCAGGTGATAGTTAGTTCAAATGCAATAGGAGAGTACGAATATAGATTTGATAATGGTGATTGGCAGACTTCTTCGATATTTACAAGAGTTTCTAGAGGAGAACATGTAATATATGTTAGAGATGTAAATATGTGCTCAGAAATTGAATTACCTGTTGAGTTTATTGTTGATTATCCGAAATATTTTACACCTAATGGGGATGGTTTTCACGAGACTTGGAGAATTACAGGAAATGATAATGTGCAAATTAATGGAATTATGATTTTTAATCGATCCGGAAAATTGCTTAAAGATCTAGGAGCGTTAGGGGAGTGGGATGGAACGTATAACGGAAATTTACTACCATCTAGTGAATACTGGTTTAAGGTTAGATACACTGAGAATGGAGTTTTCAAAGAATTTAATGCTAGTTTTTCATTGATAAGGTAGGTCAAATAAAAAAGGAGTTGGTAAAAATCCAACTCCTTTTTTATTGAGAATGCGATTGTAATAATTATAAATTTAAACTTAACGTAAACGTAAGATTATCTCTGTAGCTATTTATAGTGGCAAAATTTGTAAAAGCAGAATTAGAATAAAATTGCTGATTGCGTTCTTGTTCAGAATAATCATAGGCAACATCAAATTTTACCTTTCCAAAATTATACCCAATTCCAAGGGATAGTCCTTCTCTGTCACCAAGAGTTATTTCATTTTTATAAGGACTTTCTTCATATACATAACCACCTCTAAAACTCCAATTACCATTTCTTAGTTCTCCTCCTATTCTTAGTGTCGAAGCTCCTTGCAATGTGTTTTCTATTTCTCTATTTAAATCTGAGAAATCATCAAACCTATCAGAATCAAATTCAGTGGATCCATAATCCTTATAAGAATAATCTAAGCTAATTAAACCTCGTTTACCGAATAATACCGCTACACTACCTGTAGCTCTTGCAGGAGTGCGTAACTGATATTCAGGGAAAATATTAATTACATTTGGATCTAGATTTACTCTTCCGTTTACTCCATCAGTTAACAATCTTTGTGTTGTTTCTTCTTCCATATAATACCACGTAGGAGATTCTAAAGATGCACCGAGTCTCAACATATTGGATACTTTTAAAATCCCACCTATTTGAGCAGAAAAACCAGCTCCTATTGTGGATAACCTATTGGTAAATGCAATTTCATTAACTGCACTTCCTGTATTGTTGTTAAATTCATCAAATCTTGTAACTCTATCATAATTAATAAAGTGAGAATTCAAGTTGACTCCGATATAAAAGTTATCGTGTATTTGAGCACCTCCGTTAATGGTAAACTTTCCATTTAACCCAGTGCTTTCGTAATAATAATCTTGTAGAACAGGATTGTTAATATCGCTTACTACACCAGAAAAATAAGAAGTATTGTTAGGGTCATTAAGATCGTTTGCTTCAATTATAAATGACTCATGTCCCAGAAATGCTTGTTGAGCACTATACCCTTCCGTTTCGCCTAAAAAACTGTAAACACCATCGATATTTTCTCCAGGTCTAACAGTTATAAGGTCTAATGGTATCCCTTGTGCTTCTCCCAAAAAGTATTCAGCTATAGAATTACTGCTGCTGCCAAATACAAAAAGCTCATCCGCAAAATCTGTAGTCTGATCGTACGCGATACTTAAGGATAACTTATTCAAGACTGAAGATTCATTTCTGTTATTATACACAAAAACAGCTCCAATTTGATTGAAATTAAAGTTGGAAGAAGAAGCTGTGCTAAAACCATTTAAATAACTGGCATCATTCTGAATATTTGAGGTAGATAAAGTGATGGAGCCTGCAGAGCCCAGAAAAACTGCAGATCCTGCTGGGTTAATCTGTAGAGCAGACATATCTCCTCCCAAGGCACCAAAGGCACCGCTCATTCCTCTAAACCTAGCGGTTCCTAGAATATCTTGCTGAGAATATCTTACAGCATCGGTAATGTCTTGTGCGTTCAAAAAAGACATAGATAAAACACCTATGAATAAAAATATCTTTTTCATATGTTAATGATTATGTTCCTTTAATTGATAAAAGTTTATCTTCTTCCTCCGCGACTTCTTCCACCACGGCTTCCTCCAGAGCGAGATCCGCTACTTCGGCTGGATCTACTACTACCTCTATATGAGCCAGAGCTTCTGCTACTGCCACTTCTGGAACCGGAATAACTTCTAGTGCCTGAGTTGTTTCTGGAACTTCCTCGGTATGTCCTTGTGCTACTTCTATTAGGTGAGCTAGATCGAGATCTGGAATACGTATTATTAGAAGATCTTGTTCCGTTAGAATATGTAGAAGTTCTTGTTCTTCTGTTGTTATCGGCAGAAATTCTTCTTCGGTTGTTGTATGTGCTTCGGTTATTATATGCACGACTTCTGGATCTATTATTGGTGTAAGCTCTTGATCGGGAGTTGTAATTACTTGCATATGCATTTCTAAAACCTCTATTTCTAAAACCTCTGTTGTAGGCAATTCGGTTTCTTCCATAAAATCCAAATCCATTATTGTAGTAAGGCGGGCACCAAAATCCACCACCATACCAATATGGATTACCCCATCCAAATCCGGCATTCCAGCCCCATCCGGCATTCCAGCCCCATCCAAATCCGGGACCCCATCCGGCATTCCATCCCCAGGTATTCCATCCCCAATTGTTCCAACCCCAGCCAATTCCAGGACCCCAGGCGTTCCATCCCCAGTTGTTCCATCCTGTATTGATAATATTCACAGATACTTCATCATAATCGCTACCCCATGCCGGTTGTCCGGCTTCATAGTTTAGAGCAACATCCGTAGTATCGGATGGATTGTAATTTTCACTAGAATATGAATCTATATCCGTAAAAATGGCATCTTGCTCTATTACATTATCAATCTGAGCAGATTTTTCTGAGAAATAATTAGAATAATAATTAGATGATGTCTCAGTTTCTGTTGTGGTCGGTTGAGGTTCATAATTACCTTGGCTTCTTGCTTCACCATAAATACCATCATCATAAGATGCATACTCATACGAACCACAAGATGTCAACATAAGTACAGAGGCTGCAAGAATCATCCCGACAGCTCCGTTTTTTTGAAAATAATTTTTAAGTCGCATATCTCCTTATTTTATTGTTGAACAATACAAATTTAGTTAGTTTTGCGCTAACTATTTTTTATTTAACAAAGTCACAACATTTGTGCCAAATAGCAGGTTATGAGCAAAAATCTAACGAAACGTAGTGAAGATTATTCTAAATGGTATAACGAACTGGTCGTAAAGGCTGATTTAGCTGAAAATTCAGCGGTAAGAGGGTGTATGGTAATTAAGCCCTATGGGTATGCGATTTGGGAGAAAATGCAAGCAGAATTAGATCGAAAGTTTAAAGAAACAGGACATCAAAATGCATATTTTCCTCTATTTGTTCCAAAAAGTCTATTTGAAGCAGAAGAAAAAAACGCTGAAGGATTTGCAAAAGAATGTGCAGTGGTGACTCATTATAGATTAAAAACAGACCCAGAAGATGCTTCAAAGTTAATTGTTGATCCAAAAGCCAAATTAGAAGAGGAGCTTATTGTTCGTCCAACTTCTGAAGCTATTATCTGGAATACGTATAAAGGTTGGGTTCAGTCGTATAGAGATTTGCCTATTTTAATTAATCAATGGGCAAATGTAGTTCGTTGGGAGATGAGAACACGTTTATTTCTTAGAACAGCTGAGTTTTTATGGCAGGAAGGTCATACAGCACACGAAACCCGACAAGAGGCAATTGCAGAAACAGAGCAAATGAATAATGTGTATGCAGATTTTGCGGAGAATTTCATGGCTATTCCTGTTATCAAAGGAAGAAAAACCGAAAGTGAACGTTTTGCGGGAGCTGAAGACACCTATTGTATTGAGGCTTTGATGCAGGATGGTAAAGCCTTACAAGCGGGAACATCGCATTTCTTAGGACAAAATTTTGCAAAAGCATTTGATGTAAAATTCACTTCTAAAGAGGGGAAACTCGATTATGTATGGGCGACTTCTTGGGGTGTTTCTACCAGATTGATGGGAGCACTAATTATGACGCATAGTGATGATAATGGATTGGTATTACCTCCTAATTTAGCCCCAATACAAGTTGTTATTGTTCCGATATACAAGGGAGAGGAACAATTGAACCAAATTTCAGAAGTAGCAGATGAATTGGTAAATGAGTTAAGAGGTAAAGGTATTTCTGTAAAGTTTGATAATAGAGATACGCATAGGCCTGGAGCAAAGTTTGCTCAGTATGAATTGCAAGGAGTTCCCTTAAGAATAGCGATTGGTCCTAAAGATTTAGAAAAAGGTACTGTAGAACTAGCACGTCGTGATACATTGTCTAAACAATTCGTAAATAAAGATGAGGTTGTTGATACGATAGGGTCTTTACTGGAGGAGATTCAAAAAAGTCTTCACGAAAAAGCTACTCAGTTTAGAGATGATCATATTACAGAGGTTTCTTCGTTTGATGAATTTAAAGAGGTTCTAGAGAGTAAAGGTGGATTTATATCAGCTCACTGGGATGGTACTGTAGAAACTGAGCAGAAGATAAAGGAACTAACTAAAGCAACGATACGATGTATTCCTTTTGATGCAAAAGAGGAAAATGGTAGCTGTGTGTATAGTGGAAAACCTTCTAAAGAAAGAGTGTTATTTGCTAAAGCATATTAATTTTAGAAAAAAATAAAATAACACTTGCGCCATTAAAAAATAGTTGTATTTTTGCATCCGCAATTAGACAAACAACTATGGCCCGTTCGTCTATCGGCTAGGACGCCAGGTTTTCATCCTGGTAAGAGGGGTTCGATTCCCCTACGGGCTACGAATTAAAAAAAAATTGCAAGTTTAGAGTGAAAGCTATAAATTTGCAATCCTTGAAAAAGGAAAAAGGCCCGTTCGTCTATCGGCTAGGACGCCAGGTTTTCATCCTGGTAAGAGGGGTTCGATTCCCCTACGGGCTACGAATTTTATAGTAAAGAAATTTAACAAAGAAAAGATGGCAAATCATAAGTCAGCATTAAAGAGAATTAGAAACAGTGAGACTAAGCGTCTTAGAAACAAGTACCAGCATAAAACTACACGTAATGCTATTAAAAAATTACGTGAAGCTGATAAGAAAGAAGCTGAGACTTTGTTTCCTTCTGTAGTTTCTATGATTGATAGATTGGCAAAGCGTAATATTATCCATGATAATAAAGCAGCTAACCTTAAATCTAAATTAGCGAAGCACGTAGGCGCTCTTTAATTAGAAAGAGTTTTAACGATATATAAGCTTCTTCACTTTTGTGAAGAGGCTTTTTTTGTTTTGAAAAAATAAATTATTTCATTCTATTTATTCTTCTCTTCAATCCATCGAGACATAAATTCTGTACTTCTCATTGTATGATGTTGTAGCATTGAACCAATGAAGTTTTGAGAACGATGGTTTTCTATGTTATTCTGTAGTTTAATTATGTGTTGAATAAACTGGTTACTATATTTTTCTTTCTGAAATAGTGTGTTGATAATTTCTATTCCGTTTTGTTGTGCTTGATACCAGATATTTTCATTATTGTATAATCTCACAGCTGCATTTGCGAATTCTTCGGGTTTGTCTTTAATAAAACCATTCCAATCAGAATCCTCTCCAAGCATTCCTTCTGCTCCAATAGTTGTTGTTACACTTGGAGTACCGCATACCATAGCTTCTGCTAATTTACCTTTGATTCCTGCTCCAAACCGCAATGGAGCTAAGCATACACGAGCTTGTGTGACAATCTCCTTTGCATTTTTTGCCCAACCCTTAATATGAAACCCTTGCTGAGGGTTATGTAGTTGAGTGGCTTTCGGAGGAGGATAAGCACCATATATATGTAATTCTACTTCGGGTAACTGCTTTCTAATTAAGGGCCATATGGTTTCTTTGAGGTGTAACACACTGTTCCAATTTGGTTCGTGACGAAAATTACCGATAGTTATAAAATGTCTTCTTTCTGCAAATTTCGGCCAGTTGTTTTTGGTTTCTTCAGTTATTGGGTCTAACAGAAAAGGTAAATAATATATAAGATTATTAGGGATGTTAAATTGTTCTTTTAAGATGTTTATTTCGATATCAGATATTATCAAAGTGAGATCAGAGCGATAGATACTTGCTATTTCTCTCTTTGTGACATCACTTTTCTTTAAATCTGAATAACTAAATGGAATTTTTGTCTTAAATGCTTCTTGTCTGGTTCTTCGGAGACTATGCAAATCTTCTGTGTTTAAAATTCTGAGCGCCTCTGGAAGATGTTTTGCAACTCTCCATCCAAATTGTTCTTCGGTCATAAATCTGTCAAATATGATAATGCTTGGATGTAATTTGTTTATGAAAGCATCAAAACTAGTGTCATTGATTAAAATATTGGTTTTGGTAACGCCAAGACTTTCTATGTCCCACATATGATCGCTTTCTGCAGCCGCACTTGCAAAGGTGATTTTGCAGTCTTTTGATAATAATAGTTCTATTAATTGGAGCATTCGGGTTCCTGCTGCCGATGAATTTGGCTCTGGCCATACGCTGCCTATGATGAGAACTTGAATCATTTGTTAGTCTTTATAGGAAATAAAAAAGCCTCAGAAATTTCTGAGGCCATAATATTATTAAAAAAAATAGTTTTTATGATAACTTAGAGAACATAGTTTCCATTTTTTCTTTCTCTTCTTGTGCTAAAGCCTCGTCAACTAAGATACGGCCACTATGCTCATCGGTAATAATTTTTTTGCGAGAAGCAATTTCCATCTGAACCTGTGGAGGGATGGTAAAGAAAGAACCTCCTGAAGCTCCACGCTCAATAGGTACAACTGCTAATCCGTTCTTTACATTATTTCTTATCCTTTTGTATGCAGCTACCAATCTTTCTTCGATATTATTTTGGAAATCTTCAGATTTAGCGATTAAAGCCTGCTCTTCTTTTTCAGTTTCTGCAAGAATAGCATCAAGCTCACCTTTCTTATGTGTAAGGTGTTTATTTCTTTCTGCAAGACGTTCTTTAGTCTGGTCTATGATCTCATTTTTCTGAACGATCTGAACCTTGAACTCTTTAATGTGTTTTTCAGATAACTGGATTTCTAGCTCCTGGAACTCAATTTCTTTGCTTAGAGAGTTGTACTCACGATTGTTACGTACATTTTTCTGTTGTTCTCCGTATTTTTTGATTAAGGATTTTGCTTCTTCGATTAGGTTTTTCTTCGTCTTGATGCTTTCATCAATAGTTTCAAGATCTGAGTTTAGTTTTTCTAATCTTTTGTTTAATCCGGCTACTTCATCTTCAAGATCTTCTACTTCTAATGGAAGCTCTCCACGTACATTTCTGATCTCATCAACTCTAGAGTCAATTAATTGCAAATCGTATAGTGCTCTTAATTTTTGCTCAACAGTAACTTCTTTCTTTGCCATATTTTATATGTATTGAATGGGATTGGTGTTTTTATCCGATAAAATGATTGCAAAATTACTGATTTTTTTTCTAAGATAGCTAACAATTAAGTTTTTTGTGTACTGCTCACTTTCATAATGTCCAATATCTGCAAGAATAAGCTTATTTTCTGCTTCATAAAACTGATGATATTTCAAATCTGCAGTAATAAATACATCTGCTCCGGCTGCTTGTGCATTTTTAATAGCGAAACTACCGCTTCCTCCTAAGACAGCAACTTTTTTAATGGGTTTGCCCAACAATGCCGAATGTCTCACGCAACCTGTTTTGAAAACCTCTTTAATATATTTTAAAAACGTAATTTCATTCATTTCTTCAGGTAACTCACCAATCATTCCCATACCAATATGTTGGTTTTTATTTTCTAAGGTTGTGATTTCGTACGCTACTTCTTCATAAGAATGATTATCGAACAAGGCTTTTAAAATTTTGCTTTCCTGATGTTTAGGATACGTAATTTGTATTTGAGTTTCTTTTTCGTGATGCGTTTTGCCAACTTCTCCTATAGAGGGATTCGCTTTTTCAGAAGCTCTAAAAGTTCCTGTTCCTTCTGAAGAAAAACTACAATGATCATAATTGCCAATGGTTCCGGCGCCGGCTTCGAATAATTTAGATCGTAGAGAATCTGCTTCTTTTTCGGGAGCAAAAGTGACTAATTTTTTTATGTTTCCGCTTTGCGGAATAAGAATTTTTCGATTTAACAACCCTAATTGCTCACACATCATATCGTTTACTCCGTGCAAAGCATTATCAAGTGCCGTATGAATAGCAAAAATGGCAATATCGTTTTTGATGGCTTTCATAACCACGCGTTCCACATAATTGGTACCATTAAATTTTTTAATGCCTTTGAATACGATCGGGTGAAAACTTACGATAAGGTTACAGTTTTTTTCGATGGCTTCATCAACTATTACTTCTAAAGTATCTAAGGTGACCAAAATTCCGGTAACTATTGTGTTTTTGTCTCCAACCAATAACCCTACATTATCAAAATCTTCAGCATAGTTTGTGGGAGCTAAAGTTTCAAGGTGTTGTATTACCTCTTTAATTTGCATTTGCGACTGTTTTTAAATATTAATGGAATGTAAAAAAACTTTTGACAATAATCAACGTTTCAAATGTTTATAATATCCTTATTAAAGGTCATATGGAGCTCTCCAGATATTTGTCGTAATATGTTTCAAAATTTTGTTATGGCTCGTTTCGTTTTATACATTTGTCACAGAAGATTAGAAACTGCAAGTTTATACGTTTGGATTTATTAAGAAAAATACTTTTACCCATTGTTCCTTTTTACTATTTGGTGACTTGGTTGCGCAATAAATTGTATGATTTAGGAATCAAAAAATCAGTTTCCTATAATTTTCCAGTGATTGCGGTTGGCAATTTAAGTGTAGGTGGTACCGGTAAATCACCTATGGTAGAATATCTTATTCGTTTATTAAAAGATAAGGTAACCTTAGCAACCTTAAGTAGGGGTTATAAAAGAGAGACTAAAGGGTTTCAATTGGTACAGATTGGTTCTACGGCTAAAGAAGTAGGAGATGAGCCATTGCAGTTTAAAACTAAATTTACCAATGTTGCTGTGGCTGTGGACGCAGATAGACGCAACGGGATATCAAGTTTGATACAATTGAATCCTAAACCAGAGGTTATTCTGTTAGATGATGCTTATCAACATCGTAAAGTAAAAGCAGGTTTTTATATTCTTCTCACTCCTTATTATGATTTGTATTGTGATGATATAGTATTGCCCACCGGAAATTTAAGAGAACCTAGTAAAGGTGCTGATCGGGCTGATATTATTGTGGTTACTAAATGTCCAAATGATTTAGGAGATGAAGCTCGGGAGATGATAACAAAGAAATTAAAGATAAAAACAACCCAAACGTTGTTATTTGCTACTATTGATTATGGAGATGATATTATAAGTGTATCTGGAGAAAGATCAGTACAGTCGTTGAAAAATATTCCATTTGCGTTGGTTACAGGAATAGCGAATCCACAACCCTTGGTTGATTATTATCAATCTTTAGGATTAGATTTTACACATATAAAATATCCAGATCATCATAACTTTACAAAAACTGAAATCGAACAGTTAAAAAAATATACCTGTATACTCACTACAGAAAAAGATTATGTAAGGTTAGTAGGCGGTTTTTCTGAAGATGTGTTGTGGTATCAGCCTATTGAGATGAAATTTATTGAAGATGCAGAAGTTTTTGATAATGTAATTCTCGATTACATAAAAAAATGAGACCTTGAAAAAGATCTCATTTATGTGTTTTGGCTAACTCAAACAAAGAAAAAATAATTCTTTATGTTGAGTTAGATATTTATCAATAGATGTGCCAAACTATTAAGAGGTAGTCTGCTTTTTTGATAATGCTTTGTGTAATTTGGTAAAAAACTCTTCCGTTTTATAAGGTTTAGGGATGATATCATTAAAACCATTATTGTAGAATTCGTCCAAATTATCGTCCAACGTTACAGCAGTTAATGCTACAATTGGTATTTCTGTGTCAAATTCTCTAATAAGTTTGGTAGCTTCGATTCCGCTGATTCCAGGCATGTGAATATCCATTAGGATCAGGTCGAATTCATTGTTTTTTGCTTTATTGACAGCAATATCTCCATTATCAGCTACATCACAAATCATTTTGTTCTTCTCTAAAATCTTTCTGGTGATGAGTTGATTGATTTTATTGTCTTCGACAACCAGAACTCTTTTGTCAACCATAACACCATAATCAATTTTCTTAGCTTCTTCCTGATAATTCGAAACAATGTCTTCAAAAACTTCAAATTTAAGGTCAAAATGAAATCTGGACCCTTGTCCAAGCTCGCTTTCTAATTTAATTTCGCTATCCATTAATGAAAGCAAGTTTTTTACAATGGATAATCCTAAACCGGTACCCCCAAACTTTCTATTAATCTGGACGGATCCTTGAGTAAAGTTTTCAAAAATGCTTTGTTGTTTTTTATCAGATATACCGACTCCATTATCTTTAATTTCGAAATTAAGGAAAACTTTATTCTCGATACGATTAATCATCTTTACTTTAATCCAGATATCACCATTTTGAGTAAATTTAATCGAGTTACCAATAAGATTAATAAGGATTTGAGAAATTTTTAAGGGATCTCCCTTGAGTTTGATAGGAATCGATTTATCGAATTCATAATGGAGTTTGTTGTTGCGATCTTTTGCAGATTTCCCTAAAGCAATTAATACATCATTAATTCTCTTTTGTAAATTAAACGAGGTATTCTCTATCTCTACTTTGTTTGCTTCTAATTTGTTTAAATCTAAAATATTATTAATCAAGGATAGTAAATATTCTCCTGAAAATTTCAGAGAATTAAGATGCTCTTTTTGATTAGGAGTAGGGCTTTCTTCTAATAGCAAATGAGTTAAACCTGTAACAGCGTACAGAGGAGTTCTGAGTTCGTGTGTTATAGTTGATAAAAACTGAACCTTTGCTTCACTGGCGCGTTCTGCATTTTCTTTTGCCAGAATAAGTTCTGTATTTTTATTTTGCAGTAGTTCATTGGCTCTTGCCCGAAGATTATTGTTTTTATATAATGAAAGAGTAAGAAGTGATAGAATTGTTATTAAGGCAATACTTAGTATGGTTGTGAGACGTCCCAGTTTTAGAGACTTTTGCTGCTGCTTATTTTCTTCTTCCAACTCCTCTATTTTAACTTTATCATCTTCCATGTTCAATTTTGCTCTGGCGTCTTGGGCGATGATTTCTTTATTGATATTAAACAAAGAATCTTTAAACTGTTGATGAGATTTTAGATTAAGAAGTGACGTATTAAATTCTTCTTTCTTTTCATAAATCTGGCTATATAATTCAAAACTTTCGGACTGTATTTCGAGATATTTCATTTCTGAACCTATCTGCATAGCCAACGCGTTAGTTGCTATTGCATCATCCAACAATCCCATTGCCATTTGAGCTCTTGCTTTATTAGTATATAGTTTAGCTTTGTAATAAGACTGTTCCAGGGCTTCTATTTTAGGAAGTGCACTATTAAAATGTTTTATGGCGTGGTCTAGTTCGTTCATCTCTAGTGCAAGCAAGCCTATGTTTATTTTTACAGGACCTTCTAGTCTTTCAAGATTGTTTTTTTCAATTAAGGAATAGGCAAGTTCCAGGTGTTTTTTCGCATTTTCAAAATCTCTAAGTTTAATGCTGATGGATCCACAAATATTATAAGAATTAGCCAATGCAATTTCATCTTTCTCTTCGATTTGAATTTTTATTGCATTTTCAATTTGTTCTTTTGCACTTTTAAGATCACCTAGTTCTAGGTATAATTCGGCTAAAACACTATTAGTTTTTGCTTTATAAGTCTTATTTTGATTTTCTACAGCTAGCTCTTTTGCCAGGGTGATATTTTCTAGAGCGGTCGCTAATTGAGCGGTATTAATAGCATGAGATGCTTTGGTTAAGTAGTTTTCAATAGAATCTTTAACTCGATTGTTTTCTTGGGTTTCTTCAGTCTGTGAAGAAGCCAGAAAACTACAGTTGATTAAGATGGCTAGTATAAAATATTTGATTTGGGTTGGCATTTTTCCTCGAAATAACTCAACTAATATAGTTATTTCTTACAAATGTTGATAATTAAATCCATTATTCTGTTACTATATCCAATTTCATTGTCATACCAACCAATAATTTTTACCATCTTTCCAATAACAGAAGTCATCAAAGAGTCAAATATACAAGAGTGTGGATTTCCAATAATATCTACTGATACGATTGGATCTTCTGTGTAGGCTAATATACCTTTTAGATGAGAGGCTGCAGCATTTTTGAAAGCATTATTAATCTCTTCTATAGAGGTTTCCTTTTTTACATTAAATGTTATGTCTGTGAGTGACCCGTCTGGAACAGGAACTCTAATTCCGCATCCTCCGATAACACTGCTAAGTTCCGGAAAAATTTTGGTTAGTGCCTTTGCAGCTCCAGTTGTGGTCGGAACAATGGATTGACTTGCAGCTCGTGCACGTCTTAGGTCACGATGAGGTTGATCGTGTAAACTTTGATCCGTGGTATAACTATGAACCGTTGTAATATAGGCTTGTTCGATACCACAAAGTTCATCGATTACTTTGATCATCGGAGCAGCATTATTGGTTGTACAAGAAGCATTGGATATTATTGTTTCGTTACCATCAAGAATATGATCATTAACTCCTAATACAATCGTTTTTATAGATTCATCCAAAGGAGGGGCAGAAAGAATTACTTTTTTAGCACCTGCTGTAATATGTGCCTGAGCAGCTTCTACGGTTTTAAACTTTCCTGTAGCTTCAACAACGATATCAACATCATATTTTTTCCAATTACAATCAATAGGATTGATCTGATTTAATAAAGGAATTGATGCCTTGTTTACAGTAATGTGGTTTTCTATATAAGAAACTTCGTGAGTTAGTACTCCATGAATACTGTCATATTTAAGAAGGTGGCTTAATGTTTTGGCATCGGCGAGATCATTGATTGCTACAACTTCAATATGTGGATGATTGATTAATAGTCTAAACAGATTACGGCCGATTCTACCAAATCCATTAATTGCTACTCTTATAGGTATATTCATTAGATCATTACTTATAAAAAATATTAGGTCAGGTGTTTTTGAGCTTTATAGGAAGAACGCACTAATGCGCCGCTTTCTACGTGTCTGAACCCCATTTCCAGGCCGATTTCTTCATATTTTTTAAATTGATCAGGTGTAATAAATTCTTTTACAGGCAAATGCCTTTTGCTAGGTTGTAGGTATTGTCCGATTGTGACAATATCCAAATTTACAGCTCTTAGGTCTTTTAGGACTTGTATTACTTCTTCTTCTGTTTCACCAAGCCCCAACATAATTCCACTTTTTGTACGAGGAATACCACTGTCTTTAAGGTATTTCAACACTTGGAGACTTTGTTCATATTTTGCTTGTATTCGAACTTCTCTGGTAAGTCTTTTTACAGTCTCCATATTATGCGAAACGACTTCTGGTTTTACTGCAATAATCCTGTCTATGTTTTTAGTTTTTCCTTGGAAATCGGGTATGAGAGTCTCTAAAGTAGTTTCAGGATTCATTCTACGAATTGCTTGAATAGTTTCTGCCCATATAATAGACCCTCCATCTGCTAAATCATCTCGATCGACTGAGGTTATTACTGCATGTTTAATATTCATAATTTTAATAGAGCGAGCAACTTTTTCGGGTTCTTCCCAATCTACTGTTTCTGGCCTACCTGTTTTAACACCACAGAAACCACAGGATCTGGTACAGATGTTACCAAGAATCATGAAAGTAGCCGTGCCTTCACTCCAGCATTCACCCATATTAGGACAACTTCCTGAAGTGCATATCGTATGTAAGTTA
This sequence comes from Aquimarina rubra, assembly GCF_042684305.1. Taxonomy (NCBI): domain Bacteria; kingdom Pseudomonadati; phylum Bacteroidota; class Flavobacteriia; order Flavobacteriales; family Flavobacteriaceae; genus Aquimarina; species Aquimarina rubra. The sequence continues at coordinate 295,281 of NZ_JBHULE010000035.1, forward strand.
TATTTATCGACTAGACCACGAAGTTCGGTATATTTTTTTCCTGTTGGTAGTTTTACTCGAAGCCATTTTGGTTTTCCCTTTGGAGGAGCTACGGTAGTAACATCATTGTTCATACTCAGCATTATTTTGCACAAAAATACAAAGAAAGCTTAGATTAGAATATTGTTTTAGATTTTCTTATGTTTTTTGATTTGGTTCTCAAGTATTCGATTATATTGAACAGAATATTGTATACTACAATGTATTATCAATGAGTTTTTATTTTCTAACGACCCTATTTTGGAAGTATTAACCTTATAAAACATATCGTAAAGGGAATTTTTAGATAAAAAAAATGAGAATTATGAGATTAACGGCTGTTGAATATTTTTAAGGAATACTAAAATGTTTTAAATTGATTTTCAGTTAATTATGGTCATTTTGTATTAAACATTTATGATGCTTTCAGGGATATTTTCTTAATTAACGGAAATAAGAATTATGGTAAAACCGTAAATTTATTGCGGTTTTTGTGCATAATATAATTTCTTTTCATATTTTTGACATACATAATTTTGAGTAGAAATACTTTAAATCATGGTTAAAATTAGCTTAACCCCATTTTTTATTTATTAAAAAAAAGTTAAAAAACCAAACACAAATGTCAAAAGAAGATTTAGAACAACAGAAACAGTTACAAAAAAACAGAAAACGAGTAGAAAAATGGTTAATTAGTAATCAAAAGTTTATTAATATAACCGGTATTGAAAAAGAAATATCTGCTCCTAAAGGACTCGTACAAAAATTTATTAAATACGATAAGAAAATAAATGATAAATGGATCAATCCATTACACGAGGTCTTAAAAAGAATAGCCACTTTTAGCCTTAGATAGATTGAAGTGATTTATTGAGAACAAAAAAAGAGAGTTAATTAGATTTCGAAATTTAATTAGCTCTCTTTTTTATTAGTAATAATTTCTGCAAGAAGTTTTCTGGCTCTAAGTAGTTTAACCTTCACATTATTCATAGGTTCATCTAGCACTTCAGAAATTTCCTTATAACTTAATTCCTGAAAATATCTCAGGTTTATAACTTCTTGATAATGTGGTTTAAGTTGTTTGATATATCTAAGTAATTGGGCAAGGTTCTGCTCAGTAATTAGTTTGTCCTCTGGTGTGGGAGTGTCATCTATGATCTTATACACCGCGTCATCGACTTCTGTAGTTGTTTTAGAACGGATAGAAGCATTTTTTTTTCGTAATAAGTCAATATGAATATTTTTAGAAATCTGAATCAACCAGGTTTTAAAATTATATTCTTCTTTAAACGTGTCTATTTTATCAAATGCTCTAGAAAAACTTTGAATAGATATATCTTCAGCCTCATATTCGTTTTGTGTTCTCTTAAGTTGAAAATTAAAAACATCATTCCAAAAAGTATCAAGGAGATAATTAAAAGATCCTTGCTTACCTTCTTTGGCTTTTTTTATATGTTCTGAAAGGGTTAAGAGCTCTTTTTCCAATGAAATACTTTTGAATAGAAATCTTTAGTCAATTATTTAGAGTGCTCTGTTTCATTGCAGTTTGCGTATTGATCAGGGGTCTTACCACAAAGAGAGCAAGATTCACCTTCCTTGTTTAGAAACGGGCTTTGACTTGCACAGGTGCCCGCAAATTTTCCATCTTTTTTTGCCCATAATTTAATGGCAATTCCAGCAAATGCTAACAATAAAAGACCAACAGTAAGCAATAAAAGTTTCATGTTTTGTACTATCAAAATTAGTTTGCAAAGATACAAAGAAAAATAGCTGAAATTATGATTTATAGAAAATTAGATATACACAAATCGGAAAAATGAACCTTCTTAAATAATATTGACTTCGGTTTCTAACGTAATGTCAAACTTTTCTTTTATGGTTTGCTGTATTTTTTTTGAAAGCTCTAATATTTCTTGTCCGGAAGCATTATCATAGTTTACTAATACCAAAGCTTGTTTTGCGTGTACACCGGCGTCACCCCAACGTTTTCCTTTAAAACCACTTTGTTCGATAAGCCATCCCGCCGGAACTTTGATGTTTTCTTCATCTACTTTGTAAAACGGAATATCGGGATGTGACTTTTGTAATTTGAAAAAGTTTTCTTGAGAGATTACAGGGTTTTTGAAAAAACTTCCGCTGTTACCAATTTCGTTAGGATCCGGTAATTTACTTCTTCTAATGGCAATAACCGCTTCAGAAACATCCTTAATAGTAGGATTCGTAGTGTTTTTTTCTTTCAAAGCATTTTCAATTGCTCCGTAGCTTGTATTTAAAACATGATCTTTAGTTGTTAACCTAAAAGTAACTTTAGTTATTATGTATTCTCCTTTTAATTCATTTTTAAAAATAGAGTTTCTATACCCAAAATTACAATCCTCTTTCGAGAATATTTTTTTTTCTCCGGTATGGATATGAAGTGCTTCACAACTAACAAAACTATCCTTTAGCTCTACACCGTAAGCACCAATATTTTGAATGGGAGCACTGCCTACATATCCAGGTATTAACGATAGGTTTTCCAGGCCACCAAAATTATTATCTATGCAAAATTGAACAAAATCATGCCAGTTTTCTCCTGCGTTGGCAGAGACCAATACTGAATTATTAGATTGTAGTTCGGTTGTGATACCTTTAATTGCTATATGCAGCACTAAAGCATTCAAATCTTTTGTGAGTAACATATTACTGCCACCACTAAGAATGAAAATATTCTTTTCTTTATAAACAGAAAGGGTCTCTATTAGCTCTTTTTCAGAATTGATTTTTATAAATTCTGATGCTTTCACATGAATACCAAACGTATTATGTTTTTTTAGAGATTTATTGCGTTCTATTTTCAAAAAAGATATGGTTTATATTAAGTACTATTTTCCTTTGGTTTTACACCGGAAAGATATGGTTATTTATAGTTTTACAAACTAACATTTTCTTCTGAAACCACAAAAGTTTTCTGATTGGGATACACTTCTAAAGCTAATTTGAGGATATTAACTGCTTTTTTAAGATCTCTTCTATTTAAGACATATGCTATTCTTACTTGATTGAGACCCTCATTAGGACTAGAGTAAAATCCAGAAGCGGGTGCAACCATGACAGTTTCATTATTCACGTGAAATTCATCCAAAAGCCATTTTGCAAAATGATCTGCATCGTTTATTGGTAATTCTGCGATGCAATAAAAAGCGCCGTTTGGAGTAGCTACCTTAACACCTGGAATTTGTCTTAAACCTTCTACAAGGGTGTCTCTTCTTATTTTATATTTTGCTACTGTCTCCTTATAATAGGATTCCGGAGCCTCTAAAGCGGCTTCACTAGCAATCTGTGCAAAAGTTGGAGGGCTTAATCTGGCCTGTGCAAACTTCATAGCGGTTTCCATCACACTTTTGTTTTTACTTACGATACAACCAATTCTAGCACCGCACATACTGTATCGTTTGGAAACGGAATCGACTACAATAGCGTGATCATCCAAAGTTCTTTCTTGCAATATAGAATAGTGTTCTGAATCTCCGTAGACGAATTCTCTATATACTTCATCAGATATAAGAAACAAATCATATTTTACTGCTAGTTCGGCAAGTTGTTGTATTTCTTGTTTGCTGTAAAGGTAGCCTGTAGGGTTACCCGGATTACATATAAGAATGGCCTTTGTTTTTGGTGTAATGAGTTTTTCGAATTCTTTAATCGAAGGTAAGGCAAATCCGTTCTCAATCTTAGAAATAACTGGTACGACGGTTACTGTAGATTGTGTAGAAAAACTGTAATAATTAGCATAAAATGGCTCCGGAACAATAATTTCATCACCCGGATCAGTAATGCTACCCATCGTAAAAATTAATGCTTCGCTTCCTCCTGTAGTGACTAAGATATCATCAGAGGATATGGTAATATCGTGCTTGGCGTAGTAACCAGCTAATTTTTTTCTAAAACTTTCAAAACCTGCAGAATGACTATAAGCAAGAACATCCAGTTTATGGTTTCTCACAGCATCAAGAGCTTCTATTGGAGTCTTGATGTCCGGTTGGCCTATATTAAGATGAAATATATGTTTCCCATCTTTTACGGCTTTTTCTGCAAAAGGAGCTAATTTACGAATCGGTGATTCGGGCATTGCTTTTCCTTTACTTGATATTACAGGCATTCTTTTTGTATTTATAAAGTAAAATAGCGGTAAATTTCTTAAATTATTTAGGATTTAAGTTAATTATTATCATGAATTTTCAAGTATTTTTCTATATTTAGAGGAATGGAGATTTTGTACCTGGATTTTTATCATTTTCTTAAAGAGAAAGCCCTAATTCTATTTTTTATTGTTTCTTTTACTTGTAGTGCCCAGGAAGGTTTTAAATTACCTGAAGGTGTGCGTGGTGACAAAATTAATTTTGAATTAGCTAATAACCTTATCATTATACCTGTAGAGCTTAACGGGGTTCAATTGTCTTTCATTTTAGATACAGGAGTAGGTTCTACTATTCTTTTTAGTATTGATAAAAGAGAATCCTTAGAATTAAAAAATGCTACTAAAATTTTTCTTAGAGGTTTAGGTAATGAAGCACCGGCAGAAGCTATAAAATCCACAGGTAATTTATTAAAAATAGGAGATACTTATAGTAATAATCATACCGTTTATATGATTTTTGATGAGTCAATGAACTTTTCACCCTTAATGGGATTTCCAGTTCATGGGATTATTGGTTATGATTTTTTTAGAAAATTTATTTTAAATATTAATTATTCTAAAGAAGTTATAAAAATTTTCGACCCTAAATTATATAGATATAAAAAATGTAAAAAATGTTATGTAACAGATTTAGACCTAAATAATGGAAGACGGAGACCTTTAATTAAAGCTAAATATGAAACAGATACAGGGTTGATTGATGTCAATCTTTTGCTCGATTCAGGGTCTAGTTCTGCCTTATGGTTGTTCGAAAATCCTGAGATTGATCTTACGGTTCCTAAGGATTCTTTTGAAGATTTTTTAGGAAAAGGATTCAACGGAGATATATATGGTCAAAAAACAAAGGTTAAAGGTTTGCGTATTGGGGATTATAAGGTTAAAGAGGTTACAGCATCTTTTCCTGATTCTCTTTATATACAAGGTATTTCATTAAAGGATCGTCAGGGATCTGTTGGTGGTAGTGTATTAAGAAGATTTAACTTAATTGTAGACTATCCCAATAAAAAAATAACATTTAAGAAAAATAGTTTCTTTAGTAAACCATTTCACTATAATATGAGTGGTCTTACGATTCAGCATAGTGGAGTAAGAGTTTCAAAAGATTATAATTTTTATCAAGGAGCTTCCAGGCCATCATTGGATTTTGTAACTAAAGATAACGGTAAAATCTCAATTAATGTTTTTAGAGCAAATGCAAGTACGTTCATATATTCCTTACAACCCGAATATAAAATAACAGAAGTAAGACCTGATTCGCCTGCAGCGATAGTAGGGTTGTTAAAAGGAGATAAGGTTTTAGAGGTTAATGGCAGAAAGTCTCATTTGTATAAGCTTTCTGATTTAAATGATTTGTTTTATTCTGAAGAAGGAAAGAAAATCACCATCAAAGTAGAGCGTTTGGGTGTGGAAATGAAATTTACATTTTTTCTAAAAAAAGTTATATAAAAAAAGGTTTTACAAATATTTGTAAAACCTTTTTTGGTATATCTTACTGCAACCTTAGTTCTTTTTCTCTAGAACACTTTTTGTATCATCAAGCACAGTACCTTTTATTTTGATAGCCTTAGTAGATTCTTCGGCATTAGAATATACTGTGATCGTTTTACGAATAGGTCCAACTCTTTTTGTGTCATATTTAACCTCAATAATTCCCGTTGCTCCTGGAGCAATTGGATCTTCAGGTTTTTTAGGTATGGTACATCCACAACTGGAATATACTCTGGAAATGATCAAAGGAGCATTTCCTGTATTTGTGAACTCAAACTGGCGAACACCATCACTACCCTTAGTAATTTCACCATAATCGATCACATCTGTTTTAAATTCGATTTTCGCTTTGGCATCCTGAGCGTTTAGGGTAATTCCCAGAAAACCAATAAATAAAATCATCATTACATTTCTCATAACGTAGGTTTTTATAATGTGTAAAAGTAGTTACTTTTTATCCAACTTCAAAATTGCAAAAGACTTTCACGTTGTCGTATATAATAATTACTTTTGCACTCTAAATTCCAAAAATCGGACCAAACTATGGCTTTAGCAGGAAAATATGATGCAAAATCAATAGAAGATAAGTGGTATAATTACTGGATGGAAAATAATTATTTCCATTCTGAAGTTGATGAAAGAGAGGCATATACCATCGTGATTCCTCCGCCTAATGTAACGGGAGTCTTGCATATGGGACATATGCTTAATAATACCATACAAGATGTATTGATTAGAAGAGCTCGCCTTAAAGGGTATAACGCTTGTTGGGTTCCCGGTACAGATCATGCTTCTATTGCTACAGAAGCTAAGGTGGTAGCAAAACTAAAAGAGGAAGGAATTGATAAAAATGACCTGACAAGAGCAGAATTTTTGGAACATGCCTGGGAATGGACGCATAAACATGGTGGAATTATCCTCGAACAGCTTAAAAAACTAGGTGCTTCTTGTGATTGGGAGCGTACTGCGTTCACCATGGATGACAACTTGTCGGCATCTGTGATCAAAGTTTTTGTTGATTTATATAATAAAGGTCTTATCTATAGGGGATACAGGATGGTAAACTGGGATCCTGAAGCTAAGACAACCTTGTCTGATGAAGAGGTGATTTATGAAGAAAAGCAAGGGAATCTTTATTATTTGAAGTATAAGATTGAAGGAAGTGAAGATACACTAACTATAGCGACAACCCGCCCGGAAACGATTATGGGAGATACCGCTATTTGTATTAATCCAAATGATGAACGTTTTACACATCTGAAAGGCAAAAAAGCAATTATACCTATTGCTAATAGAAGCATTCCGATTATCGAAGACGAATATGTAGATATGGAATTTGGTACAGGTTGTCTTAAAGTAACTCCTGCACATGATCAGAATGATAAGGTGTTAGGAGATAAACATAAATTAGAAGTAATTGATATCTTTAATGATGATGCTACTCTTAATTCTTTCGGATTACATTATGAAGGAAAAGACCGGTTTGTAGTTAGAAAAGAGATTGTAAAAGAATTAGAAGGTCTAGGTGTTCTTGAAAAAACGGAAACGCATCTTAACAAAGTAGGAACAAGCGAACGCACCAAAGCGGTGATAGAACCAAAGTTAAGTGATCAATGGTTTCTAAAAATGGAAGGTTTAGCTAAACCTGCGTTGGATGCTGTCTTAGAAAAAGATGTGAATCTGGTTCCTGAGAAATTTATTAATACATATCGCCATTGGATGGAAAATGTAAGGGATTGGAATATCTCTCGCCAATTGTGGTGGGGACATCAGATTCCTGCTTATTTCTATGGAGATGGTAAAGAAGATTTTGTTGTAGCAGAAAGTGGAGCAGCAGCATTGGTTTTAGCAAAAGAAAAAACCGGCAATGCTTCTTTAACTAGTGCAGACCTAAAACAAGATCCTGATGCTCTTGATACCTGGTTTTCTTCCTGGTTATGGCCAATGAGTGTGTTTAACGGTATTTTAGAGCCTGATAATAAAGAAATTAATTATTATTATCCTACCAATGATTTGGTGACGGCGCCAGAGATTTTATTTTTCTGGGTGGCAAGAATGATCATTGCCGGATATGAATATAGACAAGAGAAACCTTTTACCAATGTATACCTTACTGGTATAGTAAGAGATAAGCAGAGGCGTAAAATGTCTAAGTCTCTTGGTAATTCTCCGGATCCATTAGATTTAATTGCTCAATATGGAGCAGATGGAATTAGAGTAGGGATGCTATTAAGTTCTCCGGCTGGTAATGATCTCATGTTTGATGAAGAACTTTGTAAGCAAGGAAGTTCCTTTGTAAACAAAATATGGAATGCCTTTAGATTAATTAAAGGATGGGAGGTTAATGCTGAAATCCAGCAACCAGAAGCTTCTAAAGTAGCTATAGAATGGTATCGATCTAAGTTTCAGAAAGCTTTGGTAGAATTAGAAGATGCGTATACTAAATATCGAATTAGTGATGCGTTAATGATAACGTATAAACTAGTTTGGGATGACTTCTGTAGTTGGTTATTAGAAATGATCAAACCTGCTTATCAAGCTCCAATAGATGCTAAAACATATCAGGATGTAATCTCAATTTTGGAAGATAATTTAAAAATACTACATCCTTTTGTTCCTTTTATATCTGAAGAGATATGGCAGCAAATTGCAGATCGTACTCCAGAGGATGCTTTGATAATATCAAGTTGGCCAAAAGCTGATTCTATCGATGAAAGTTTAATTAAAGAGTTTGAGATTGCTGCAGATGTAATTTCGGGAATTAGAACCATCCGTAAAGAAAAAAACATATCGTTTAAGGATACCATTGAATTGTCTATTGTGAATAATGAAAATATTCCTGCTACTTTTGATACTATAGTATCCAAGTTGGGTAATATTTCTTCTTTAGCGTATGTAACTGATAAAGTGGACGGGGCACTTTCTTTTAGAGTGAAATCTAATGAATATTTCATTCCTATTTCTGGAACTGTTAATGTTGAAGATGAGATTAAAAAACTTACAGAGGAATTAACTTATACCGAAGGCTTTTTAAAATCTGTTCAGAAAAAACTTCAAAACGAACGCTTTGTAAATAATGCACCGGAACAGGTAATTGCTAATGAGCGTAAGAAACAGGCAGATGCAGAAGCAAAGATAGCTACTTTAAAATCTAGTTTGTCTGGTCTGCAATAGACTTTGTTGAAGAAACCGTATAAAAAAAGCTCTTTAATCATTGATTAAAGAGCTTTTTTATACGTCAGTAATGTATTTGTTTACAAGCTCTATGTATCTTAATTTAGCTTCTTCTGCGGTAAGGTTTTTTACCTGAAAAAGAGCATTGAGTTTAAATGCATTTCTAAGCTCGCTATCTCCAGATGGTGTGTAGAAACCTTCTGTGTGTGTCGCTTGTTTGTAGTGTGCATAAAAATGTAGCATAACATCAGGAGGCAATTCAATTTTAGTATTGCAAGCTTTTTCAAAAGCCTTCTCGAAAGCGATATTTAACTCCTCATTAGTCATAACTAAACATTAGCGATGATACTTTCTCCTCCTTTAACTTTTTGATTTAAAGATACATTGATCTCAGTTCCTAACGGTAAATATACATCTACTCTGGATCCAAATTTAATGAAACCGCTATCAGAACCTTGAGTTACTTTTTCGCCTTCTTCGGCATAATTTACAATTCTTTTTGCTAATGCTCCGGCAATTTGTCGATAAAGAATCTCAACAAAATTGTTTTTTACTACTACGGTTGTTCTTTCGTTTTCTTCAGATGCTTTAGGATGCCAGGCAACAAGATATTTACCAGGATGGTATTTGCTAAATTTTACTTCTCCATTAATTGGATGTCTCGTTACGTGGACATTAATTGGAGACATGAAAATAGAAACTTGTAGTCTGTTTTCTTTAAAATATTCTTTTTCGAATACTTCCTCTATCACTACTACTTTTCCATCTACAGGAGCCACAACCGTATTGTCGCTTACATCAGTATATCTTTTTGGGTTTCTGAAAAATTGTAATATCAGTATCAAAAATACCAATGTTACAGAAAATATAGCGATGATCCACTCATCTATCTGAATCGAAACATACGCTGCTGCATTAATACCAAGAAAAAGTACTATTGCTACTGAAATGATTTTATAACCTTCTTTATGAAACATGCTTTAATATTTGTAAAAATGCATATAAAAATGGACTGGCAAATATAATACTATCTAAACGATCAAAAATCCCACCATGTCCAGGCATTATTGATCCACTGTCTTTTACTCCTGCTTGCCTTTTAAATTTAGATTGTATAAGATCACCCAGAGTACCAAAAATACTCATAATTATACTTATAATCAACCAAATCATAACCGATAAAGTATTAGAAAAGACAGCAATTAGATATCCGGCTAATAAAGTAAAAAGAAAACCTCCTACAAATCCTTCGATAGTTTTTTTTGGAGATATCCGTTCTAATAACTTATGTTTTCCAAAATTTTTACCAACCAAATAAGCAAAAGTATCGTTCGTCCAAATCATCAATAAGGGTCCAGCAACCATAATGGGTTTATATTCATCATTATAGCTTGGAATAAGTGTTAAAAATAGGATAGAGGTAATAAGAAAAAAGATGCTAGTAAAGTATTTTCTTTTCTCAAACATTGGAATGATTCTTATGGTGATAAGATCTCTTACTAAAAATAGCTGAGTAATGATGGTTAGCCCTAAAACTGTATAAGTAATATACGGTGGGACTTGAAAATTTGGAGTATGAAACAAAAGAAGAAACCCAATAAATACTAAGTAAAGCCAAGTCTTTTTTAGATGAATTAATTTCTGAAACTCATATATGCAAATGATGCCAAATATTAAGAATATTCCAATGAAGGTATATTTAGAAATGAATATAGAAATTAATAATATCGAGATATAAAAAAAACCCGATAAAGACCTTGTGAGCAGTTCCTTCATATTATAAATCTTCCAGCAGCAGCAAATATAGATTTTTTGAGCTACTTCCGTAGCTTAAGAAGTCTTTTTCTTTTTGTGGCTCGAAGTTTTTAATGGTGGTGATATTGGAAGGAATTGAGTTTTTATTTTTTTCTTTGATTCCTTTTAAGCCTTCACCTATACTACTAACTAATTGGCTGGTAGATGCTAATATCACAAAATCATCCGGCAACTCGGTTAGTTTTTTCTCTCTTAATTGGTTAGAGGAAATGAGTATCGCACCACTATCAGCTATAAGATATTCGCAGGTAGCGAAGAAGAAAGAAGCTGGAGATTTTTTTACATAATTAAGATTGAATCCTGAAAACTTGTGCTCAAGTCCCATATCGAAACAACATACATCTTTTTCATACCAATCGTTCTCTAGAAGAATCTTATCAAAAGAGTCAAGTACTTCATCTTCACTATCGCAATATAAAAATTTGCCTCCATTTCTTTTGAAATTAATCATAAAGCTTTCATCAACCGGAAGATTGATTTCGGGCATATATTTACTGCGATCTTCAGCTAAACGTTCCTTACTCTTTTGGTCTGATTTAGATTTTGAGGAAAATATTCTTCTAAATAGACTCATTTTTTAGATTCGATCGGGGATTACGGGTTAACAATACCTTCAAAGATAAAAAAATCTTAACCCAATATTCTTATTAGATTAAGATTTTTTTAATTTACTAGTAAAAAACTCAATAGTTGCTTATGAAGGCTCTATTATTGTTTCTTCTTTTTTGTCGAAAGGACGTTCACCAAAAATTTTCTCCAGATTATCTTTAAAAATGACTTCTTTCTCCAACAATACTTCGGCAAGTTCGGTTAACTTATCCTTGTTATTTTCTAATAATTTAATAGCTCGCTGATATTGTTCTTCTATAATATTAGAAATCTCTTTATCAATAAGCTCGCTGGTCTGTTCGCTATAAGGTTTGGTAAAACCATATTCACTTTGACCAGAAGAATCATAATACGTTAAGTTTCCTATTTTATCATTTAGGCCATAGACGGTAACCATCGCACGAGCTTGTTTAGTAACTTTTTCTAAATCGCTTAAAGCGCCAGTAGAAATTTCGTTAAAGATTACCTTTTCTGCTGCACGGCCACCCAATGTAGCACACATTTCGTCTAGCATTTGATTAGGACGAACAATGAGTCTTTCTTCAGGCAGGTACCAGGCTGCACCTAGGGATTGCCCTCTAGGAACAATAGTTACCTTAACTAAAGGTGCTGCGTGTTCTAACATCCAACTTACAGTGGCGTGACCGGCCTCGTGGAATGCAATTGCACGTTTTTCTTCGGGAGTAACGATTTTATTTTTCTTTTCTAATCCACCAACAATTCTATCTACTGCATCTAGAAAATCTTGTTTTCCAACGGCTTTATTTCCTTTACGAGCTGCAATAAGAGCTGCTTCGTTACAAACATTGGCTATATCTGCACCAGAGAATCCAGGTGTTTGTTTTGATAAGAAATCAGTATCTAGTCCTTCTTCTTTTTTTAGGGGCTTAAGATGTACTTCAAAGATCTCTTTACGTTCTCTAACATCCGGAAGATCTACATAGATTTGTCTGTCAAAACGACCTGCTCTCATTAAGGCTTTGTCTAAAACATCAGCACGGTTGGTTGCAGCTATTACAATTACGTTTGTATTTGTTCCAAAACCATCCATTTCTGTTAAAAGCTGGTTTAGAGTATTTTCTCTTTCGTCATTAGATCCTGAGAAATTATTTTTACCTCTGGCCCTACCTATAGCATCAATTTCATCTATAAAAATAATAGCTGGAGACTTCTCTTTAGCCTGCTTAAATAAATCACGTACTCTCGATGCACCTACACCCACAAACATTTCTACAAAATCCGACCCGGATAATGAAAAGAAGGGTACTTTAGCTTCTCCTGCAACTGCTTTTGCTAATAATGTTTTTCCTGTTCCCGGAGGGCCTACTAACAAAGCTCCTTTTGGTATTTTTCCTCCTAAAGAGGTGTATTTTTCAGGGTTTTTAAGGAAATCTACAATTTCCTGTACTTCTTCTTTTGCGCCTTCTAAACCTGCTACATTCTCGAAAGAAACTTTTACATCCGTATTTTGATCAAAAAGTTTTGCTTTTGATTTACCAATATTGAATATCTGACCACCAGCACCTCCGCCTGCACCGCCACTCATTCGTCTCATAATAAAGATCCACACTCCAATAATTAGTGCAAAAGGAAGCAGTGTAATAAAAATATCTCCCCACATGTTGCTTTCAGTGTCATAACTGACCTCAGTGGATAGTCCATTTTCATTTTTTATTCTGGCGATGTCATTCTCAAAATTTTGTAAGTCTCCAAATTCAAATTCATAATCAGGATCATTCGGGCTTTGAGGTAGGATGGTGTTCTTTTTATTTTTAGAATGTTTTTCCTGACCTTTTGCTTCTTGGGTAAGAAAAACTTTAGCCTTACGTCTATTGATGATCAATACACGTTCTACTTCGCCATTACTTAAAAAGTTATTAAAATCAGAAGGAGTAGTTTCAGGAGCTGTCCCCATATTACCTCCTCCTAAAAAATTCAATGCTAAAAATCCAACAATTATAACTGCATAAATCCAATATGCACTAAATTTTGGTTTTTTATTAGGTTCTATTTTTTTATTTTCTTTAGCCATTTATGCTTTTTTTAATAGTTTGTTTCAATAGTTGTTGTTTTCGCGTCTCCCCATAATCCTTCAATGTCATAAAATTCTCTGATGTGTTTTTGGAAAACATGTACAACTACGTTTACGTAATCAATTAATACCCATTCTGCATTCTCGCTTCCCTCTACATGCCACGGTTTATCTTTAAGTGATTTACTTACTGTCTTTTGGATGGAATTAACAATGGCATTTACTTGAGTATTAGAGGTTCCATTACAGATTACAAAATAATTACAAACTGTATTTTCTATTTCTCTTAGATCTAAGATACTAATGTCATTACCCTTTACTTCTTCAATACCTTTAATAATTTGAGTTATTAACTGATCAGTACCGATTTCTTTTTTAGTCATGCATTTTTTTAATTTGTGTAAAGTTATTACTTTTTATGGTTTTAATGTTTGTATTTGCAGACATTTGTAAAAACTTTCACATCGTTATTTATGGATATAATCAAAGTTGATGCCATTGACTCTACAAATAGTTTTCTACGGGATATGAATCGTGAGAAATATTTAGAAAAACCTGTTTGTGTGGTTACAAAAGAGCAGCTAAGAGGTAAGGGGCAAATGGGTACAACCTGGCAGAGTAATCCTGGAGAAAACCTTACTTGTAGCGTGTTCATGCCTGTTAAAGGAATTGATGTGATGGATCAGTTTTATATTTCTATGACAGTTTCTTTGGCTGTTTGTGATGTTTTAGATGCACTTTTATTGCCAAAATTATCTATAAAATGGCCAAACGACATTCTGTCAGACCGATTTAAAATATGTGGTATATTGATAGAGAATATTGTTAATAATGGCAGATTACGAGGTGCAATTATTGGGATTGGTATAAATGTAAATCAGCTTAGTTTTGATAATCTTCCACGTGCAGGATCTTTAAAACAGCTTTTAGGTAAAAATTTCGATTTAGAAGAAATATTATCGGTACTATTGACAAAGCTGGAGCAACGATTTTTTGTGCTTCGCCGCTCTATTTTTAATAATCTTCAAAAGGAATACGAATCACTGCTTTTTAGAAAAAATAAACCCTCTACATTTTTGGATGCAAAGGGTGATTCTTTTGTCGGTATTATTCAGAACATTACTTCATCAGGAAAACTTCAAATACTTTTAGAAGATGAAATAATCAAAAGTTTTGATCTGAAAGAGGTAAGATTACTATACTAATTTATCCTTATAGAATTAGATCTTACTAATATTTTCACTTAATGTATTGATAAAATTCTGGATAGGATTTTTGATCATCATACCCATCATCGCATTAAATTGTCCTTCAAAAAGAAGTTGAGTAGTGCTTTTTCCATCTCCGGCATCTATGATATCAGCAGTTAACGTAAATGGTAATTTATCACTAGCTGCTCCAAGAACAACAGTCGTGTGTTCTGTACTCCCTTTCTGTTCCAAAACTATTTCGGGCATTCCTTTTAATTGGAAAAGAAATCTTGAGTCACTTAATTTTTCAAATTTTTGTTTGCTTTCCGGCATTAGCTGTTCGAAGTTTTCAACTTTGGTTAAAAAATCAAATACTTCTTGTTGAGTTTTTTCTACAGTAACTGTAGGGCTTTCTAAATTCATTGAGATTAAAAATTTATTGATTCCACTCTGCTGGATTCGTTCTCCAGCTTTGTAGCGTTTTTTGTTGTTCTTCTGTGATATAATTAGTATCTAATGCTTGTTCCAGAAGATTTTCATAATTACTTAGCGTGTGCAAAGATAATGCCGCTTCTTTAAAGTTTTCAGAAGCAATATCAAAACCATAATTGAATATTGCAACCATTCCTTTTACATTGGCATTCGCCTCATTCAGGGCTTTTACTGCATTAAGACTACTTTTTCCGGTACTGATCAGATCTTCTACTACCACTACATTTTTCCCAGAAGGTACAATTCCTTCTATTTGGTTTTTTCTTCCATGCTTTTTTGCTTCGGGTCTTACATAAATAAAAGGTAGGTTTAATTGCTCGGCAACTAACATTCCGATACCTATGGCACCGGTAGCTACGCCGGCTATTACATCAGGTTTACCATATTTTTCTTCAATAAACTTAGCAAGGTGCTCTCTTAAAAAGTTGCGAATAACCGGATATGAAAGGGTAACACGATTATCACAGTAAATAGGAGATTTCCATCCGGAGGCCCATGTAAATGGTTCTTGTGGTTGTAATTTAATTGCGTTAATTTGCAATAATAGTTCGGCAGTTTTTTTTGCTGTATTTTTATCGAAAATCATAGTTGCAAATGTATAAAGTTTTTGTGAATAATACTCCCATTATTCTGTCTTCAAAAAAAGGAATTGAGGATTATGAAACAATTCATATCAAAGATGTAGAATTTCCTAAAATAATAAGAGATATTTTAAAAAAAGAGGATGCTGGCCAAGAAGCTAAGTATCATTTTTATCATAAAACTGAAGATAAACTGTTGGAGCATTTATACGCTAAATTGCCAGTTGTGATTGCAGGAGGAGGAAAGGTTTATAACTCAAATAATGA
The DNA here is from genome assembly GCF_042684305.1 of Aquimarina rubra. NCBI lineage: Bacteria > Pseudomonadati > Bacteroidota > Flavobacteriia > Flavobacteriales > Flavobacteriaceae > Aquimarina > Aquimarina rubra. The sequence goes on from NZ_JBHULE010000035.1 coordinate 311,127, forward strand.
AATCTTATTTATACGTCGTAATGGAAAATGGGATTTACCAAAAGGAAAAGTTGAGAAAAAAGAGCATTTAGAAACTGCAGCAATCAGAGAGGTAGAAGAGGAGACAGGAGTTACCGGATTAGAAATCACTAAATTTTTATACAAAACTTACCATGTGTTTAAAAGAAGTGGAGAATTTCGATTAAAAGTTACTTATTGGTTCGAAATGAAAACTGATTTTGATGGTGAACTAGTGCCTCAAAAAAATGAAGGTATTACCAAAGTAAAATGGAAAAACAGGAAAAAAGCAAAAAAAGCATTAACTAACTCTTATGCGAATATAAAAAAACTTTTTTCACACGACTATATGTCGTGATAAACGTTTAATACTTTGTTGAAGAAGTCTGTTAAATAAGGTCTTGTAACTTTTGCAATTAGAATGAGACATATGATATATATTGTTTCATTTTTTTAATTCATAACCTTTGAGGTATTATTACCAATTACAATATAAACGCATTCATAGAAGTTTTAAGGATTTCGGTACAGAACCTTTTATAGGATACCCGATAATCGTTGTTTTGTTCTACTTGATTTCCTCAAGTATTTTTGAAAACGTGGTATACCCAAATTATATATATGTTCTAATAAGTTCTGTTTTTGTTTATGTAGTAGGCAATTCAGAACATAATGAATTTATGAAACAGCACTTTTCTACTGCTAGCTATCGCAGAATTATAGTGTTTAATAATGTACTAAAGATTACTCCGTTTGCAGTTTTTTTATTGTATAAAATGTTTTTTTTAGAAGCGCTATTAGTTTGGTTTTTGGCGTTTCTTATTTCATTTATAAAAAAACGAAGTAAAACTTCTGTAATAGTACCTACGCCTTTTGGCAAAAAGCCTCCTGAGTTTATTGTAGGGTTTAGAAAGACATTTTGGGTATTCTTTTTGATCTATGGTCTAACTATCGTAGCTGTGTTTAAGGACAACTTTAATTTAGGGGTATTTGCATTAGTTTCGATTTTCTTTGTTTGCTCCAGTTATTACATGAAACCGGATTCTAGTTTTTATATTTGGGTTCATGCTATGAGTTCTAAAGAATTTCTAAAACATAAAATCTTTATAGCTTTTAGGTATAGTTTACTATTATCATTTCCTGTTTTTTTGATATTGTCATTTTTTTATATCGATCAAATACATATAACCTTGTTTTTTGTGGGTATGGGGTGGCTGTACTTGATGATGTATATATTAGTAAGATATGCGTTTCAGAATCAGGGGTTAGAAATGTTACAAGGAGTCATAGGTGTGTTGTGCCTTTTGTTTCCTCCAATTATGATCATTGCAATACCTTATTTCTATAACAAGGCTAAAAATAATCTAGATCTTTTGTTAAAATGATATACATTAAATCTTTACATAAATATTACGGCAATAAACAGGTACTTAAAGATATTAATCTAGTATTTAATCCTGGAGAAGTTCACGGTGTTGTTGGTGAAAATGGAGCTGGTAAAACTACTTTGTTTAGATCAATTTCCGGAATGGAAAATTATAAGGGAACTATAGATTACACAGGAGGTAACATAAAGAATTCAATGGGTTTTTTACCTACGGATCCATATTTTCTTTCAAAGATAACCGGAAAAGAATATTTACAATTATTGTGTAATGCCAGAAATATTGAAATTACTGATTTTAAAGAAAAAAATATTTTTGATTTGCCACTGCAGCAATATGCTGAAACATATTCTACCGGAATGAAAAAGAAGTTGGCATTGACGGGGATTCTATTGCAAAAGAATGATATTTTTATTTTAGACGAACCATTTAACGGAGTTGATATCCATAGTAATACCATTATCAATCAAGTCTTATTTAAGCTAAAAGAGCTTAATAAGATTGTGGTTTTATCATCGCATATTTTTTCTACGTTGTATGAAACTTGTGATTATTTGCATTATTTAAAAAATGGTAGTATTGTAAAAAGCGCCGATAAATCCGAATTTGGAATTATTGAAAAAGAGATGCAAGCCTCTGGTATTGGGATTAAAATAGATAAGTTGAATTTATAATAATTTCTATTTTAAAACACGATATACAGGATATCTCATATGGGCTTTCTCATAGTTATCAGATTGTTTATGAATCCAATCTAGTTGGGCAAACCAATTTTTGGCAAAAGCAGTATCTTTTTTCTTTTCTTCGAACTTTTGTTTTAACTTTTCATCATGCTTCAATAGTTCTAATGCTTTGTCTTCCCAAACATATGGAGAGAAGCCTTCTTTCTGCTGTAAAATAGTGTCGAAGAAATTCCAGTTAAAGAAAGAATCCGGTGCTTCGGGTTCTAATGTATCTATGAGATATCTAAACCCTTTTTGATCTGTAGGAATGATAATATCTCCTTTTTTAAACGTAATTGTTTCTGTGCCTTTTTCAACAGTGGTTGAATAATGTAAATAATGACCTTCATAAGGCATTTTTCGACTTTTGTATTCTTTGATATGATATAGCTCTACCGATATAGTAGAATCTTTTTCTAATGTTTTGTATGATATTTGGTTGAGGTCTAATTTATCAATCACACTCCACCATCCTTTGGGAATTATGTAAGCGGTTGGTACTTCTATTTCAGTAGTAGGCTTGAAATAGTTTTGGTATCTCACTTCTTTAGAATAGGGTTTGTTTTGGTCGTATTTTAATCGCTTGGCACCCGTAATTTTACTGTTAATGTACGCTCCTTCATATCCTTTAAAACTAAATGTTGATATTTTGGTGGTATCTACGGTCCAATTTACTGGATATGTGTTTTGTTTTGGTAAATCTGCAAAAGCCTGCTCGCGAAGTGATCTGATTTTTTCTCCATCTTTTTCGGTGATGTTAATCATAGATTTCATCAATTCATATGTGCCTTCTACTCTTGGCTTGTAAGGTTTAAGCATATGGGTTTCTACCATCACACCAAGCGTATTCCATAAGGTAGTATATCCAGTAGAATATCGTGGAGAATCCATAAACTGTGTCCAGCCTTTGTCTGGAGTCGTTCCCCAAACATTTACATAAGGTGTAATATCCCAGTTTTTAGTTCTTAATGATGCTTCTAACTGTGGATGCATTTCATTATGTAAATAATCACCAAGAGCTCCATTCAATTTGTTGTGTTGGGTGAATAAATGGGTTAACGTGTATTGATAATCTGCTCCGTTACTTACGTGATTGTCGATGAAAACATCAGGTTGCACTAAATGAAAAATCTTAGCAAAGGTTTGTGCGTTTTTTGTGTCGTTTTTTATAAAATCTCTATTTAGGTCATAATTCCTTGCATTTCCTCTAAACCCATATGTTTTAGGTCCGTTTTGATTGGTACGAGTTCCGGTGTTGCGATTTAACGCACCACCAATGTTATAGATAGGAATAGTTGTTAAGACAGTATTTTTTGGCGCTTCAAAAGTTCCTTTGGCAATATCCCTAAAAAGTAGCATCGTAGCATCAATACCATCACTTTCTCCAGGATGAATTCCGTTATTAATTAATAGGATACGTTTGGTTTTTCTAATTTTTTTAAAGTCAAATACTTTATCAGGATTGAGAGTTACTATATGCAAAGGATTACCGCTATCAGTCATTCCTATTTCTTGAATGTCGATTTCTTGATACGTTTCAGCAAGATTTTGATAATAAGAAATCACTTCCGGGTAGGTTGGTGTTTCAGTACCACCACTTTTTTCGAAAACTGTGGTAAAATTAGTGTTTTCTGCAGTTTTCTTTTCTGAAGTATTACAAGAGATAAATGTTAGTAAGCTGATAGTGAGTAGTGTAATTCGCATAGATGATATGTGTAAGGGATAAATATACTAAGTTTTGCGATTTTTGAATCTTCTACAACGTTTTAGTTAAGCATGAAGGGTAGAATAGCAATTGATTTTGCTTGTCAGGATATAAAATAACTGTATTTTTGCACCCTCAAAATAGACTGATTATGACTGAGTTTGTAAGAAAAAGAGTAGCAAATGCCAAAAATGATATTCTATCCGGTTTAACAGTGGCGTTAGCTTTAGTTCCTGAAGCGGTTGCTTTTGCTTTTGTAGCAGGAGTAGATCCTTTAGTGGGATTATATGCAGCCTTTATGATTGGATTGATCACGTCTATTTTTGGTGGACGTCCGGGAATGATATCAGGAGCTACTGGTGCACTTGCTGTGGTGATGGTGAGTTTGGTAGCCGAAGGAAATGCAATGGGTGCTGAAGGAGAGCAACTCGGATTGTATTATCTTTTTGCTACCGTAATATTAATGGGGGTTATCCAGATGTTAGCAGGTGTTTTAAAGCTTGGTAAATTTGTGCGTTTGATTCCGCATCCGGTAATGATGGGATTTGTGAATGGTTTAGCAATTGTAATTTTTCTTTCTCAGTTGGGGATGTTTAAGGAGTATGTAGAAGGGGAAAAAGTTTGGATGCAAGGATCAAATTTATTCTTAATGCTCGGATTTGTATTATTAACAATGGCTATTATGTGGGGATTACCTAAAATTAAAGCAACGGCTAAATTACCCGAAGCTTTGATTGCAATTTTAGTCGTTTCTGCTATTGTTATTTTAGGAAAGCTAGATGTTGCTACTGTAGGTAGTTTTATCAGAGATGGTGGTGGAGAAGGTCTTAAAGGAGGATTGCCACAGTTTCAGTTTGATATTTTTAATAAAGTGCCAATGACTTGGGAAACATTTAAGTTTATAGCTCCTTATGCATTGATTCTCGCAGCCATTGGTTTGATAGAGTCATTAATGACATTGAATCTAATAGATGAATTAACAGAGACAAGAGGAAATTCTAATAGGGAATGTCTTGCTCAAGGTGGCGCAAATATTGTAACTGGTCTTTTTGGTGGAATGGGAGGTTGTGCCATGATTGGTCAATCTATTATTAATATTAAAGGTGGTGGGCGAACTCGTTTATCCGGAATCGTTGCAGCGGTTACTTTATTGATGTTTATATTGTTTGCCTCGGGATTGATTGAGCAGGTTCCTATTGCAGCATTAGTAGGTGTGATGTTTATGGTAGTGATTGGTACGTTTGCCTGGTCTAGTTTTAGAATATTGACTAAAATACCATTAACCGATGCTATTGTGTTGATTTCGGTTTCCTTACTAACAGTCTTTTTTGATTTAGCAGTGGCGGTAATTGCTGGGGTTATTATGTCTGCATTGGCTTTTGCTTGGGAAAATGCTAAAAAAATCCGTGCAAGAAAACACATCAAAGAAGATGGTACTAAAGTATATGAAATATGGGGCCCATTGTTCTTTGGAAGCATACAGGCCTTTAACTCTAAGTTCGATGTAGCTAATGATCCGGAGAATGTAGAGATTGATTTTATAGAATCACGTGTAAGTGATCACTCTGCACTAGAAGCTATTTTTAATCTAGTTGGTAAATATGAAGAAGCAGGTAAGAAAGTTCGTGTAAAGCATTTGAGCGAAGAATGTCAGGCATTGATGATTAAAGCTTCTCCCAGATTGGCCAATGTCATAGAACACGACATTGATGATCCAAGATACCACGTGATGGCTAAAGCTAAACAATAAATAAAATGTATATTTCGATCATTAAATCGAAATAAGTATTAAATGGATATTCCTTTTGAACCGGTAGTTTTTGGTATTAAAGTGAATATCCATTTGGTTTTAGAATACGCTGCTTTTTTTATTGGATTTCGGTACTATCTAATTCTAAAAAAAGATACAAGAGATCCAATATCTTCTTCGAATAGGTTGTCAATAATTATAGGTGCTGTTTTTGGAGCATTTTTAGGATCTAGAATCATTGGTTTTTTAGAAAATCCTTCTTTTTTGTCGTTTAGCCTGGAGTATCTAGTTCAGTTGTTAAGTGCTAAAACTATTATGGGCGGTCTTTTTGGAGGCTTGCTTGGAGTTGAACTAGCCAAGAAAATAATAGGTGAGAAAAAATCCTCGGGAGACCTATTTACGTTTCCGATTATTCTTGGGATAATTATAGGAAGAGTTGGATGTTTTCTAGCAGGGACTAACGAATTTACCTACGGAAAAGAAACAACTTCTTTTTTAGGAATGGATTTAGGAGATGGTTTGCTAAGATATCCTATTGCACTTTTTGAAGTAATCTTTCTGATATTGTTATGGATTGTTCTTAAGCGATTTCAAAACAAACTCAATTCAGAATCAGGGATGCTTTTTAAATATTTCATGATTTCTTATTTTCTGTTTCGTTTTTTAATAGAGTTTTTAAAACCGAACACTTTTTTAATATTAGGACTTAGTAGTATTCAGTATTTATGTATCTTATGCTTGATATATTATCATAAAACGATCCGAAAATTCTTTTATGCCAACTAGAAATTATACGTACTACGATTTTACATTAAGTTTATGTCCAACCTGCCTTAAGAGAATTGATGCCAAAATTGTTTTTGAAGAAGAAAAGGTTTTTATGCTAAAACGATGTCCAGAACATGGACGATCAAAAGTATTGATAGCGGATGATATTGAGTATTATAAGAATATCAGAAATTATAATAAACCCTCGGAGTTTCCTTATAAATTTAATACAGCAACTGATTATGGATGTCCATACGATTGTGGATTATGTCCTGATCATGAGCAACATTCTTGTTTATCAATCATTGAGGTTACAGATAGATGTAATTTAACGTGTCCAACCTGTTATGCATCCTCATCACCGCATTACGGAAGACATAGAACGCTGGATGAAATAAAAAAAATGTTGGATACTATTGTCGAAAATGAAAAAGAACCCGATGTTGTACAGATTAGTGGAGGTGAGCCGACCATACATCCTCAATTTTTTGAGATCCTTGATTACGCCAAACAATTACCTATTCGACACTTAATGGTAAATACTAATGGAGTCAGAATTGCAAAGGATATTGGTTTTGCAGAACGACTGGCCGAATATATGCCTGATTTTGAAATTTATTTACAGTTTGATTCTCTAAAAGCTGAGGTTTTACAAAAACTGAGAGGAGAAGATCTAACTAAAATTAGGAAACAGGCAATTAATAATTTAAATCAATTTAATCTTTCTACAACTTTAGTAGTTACCTTAGAAAAAGGATTAAATGATTCAGAAATAGGTGATATCATATCTTTTGCTACCCAACAGAAATGTGTGAGAGGAGTAACACTGCAGCCTACTCAAATTGCCGGTCGATTGGAAGATTTTAATACACAGGAAAATCGAATTACTTTGACAGAGGTTCGTAGAAAAATATTAGAGCAGTTTCCTGTTTTTGAATCAGATGATTTAATTCCTGTACCATGTAATCCGGATGCTTTGGTAATGGGTTATGCGTTGAAGGATAAAGATGGAATTATTCCTTTAACACGATATATTAATCCAGCTGATTTATTAGATAACGGTAAAAATACTATAGTTTATGAACAGGACACCGAATTGCACGGTAAAATGCTGGAATTGTTTAGTACCGGAAACTCTGTAGATGTAGCTTCAGAGAATTTGAAATCTATTATGTGTTGTTTGCCAGAGATTGATGCACCGGATCTGGGATACGATAATCTATTTAGAATTATTATTATGCAATTCATTGATGCTTATAATTTTGATGTAAGAGCTGTTAAAAAATCCTGTGTGCATATAGTGAATAAGGATTATAAAATTATCCCTTTTGAAACCATGAATCTATTTTACAGAGATGATAAACAAGAGTATTTAGAAGAATTAAGAAAAGAAACCGTATGATCACAAATTCAATTTTATTAGAGGTAGGAAATCTTGATGGATTAGTATATCTGATCTTATTGATTTTATTAGGTCCACCCATATTTCTGGCACTAATTGGTTTGATTCTTTTTAGAACCAAAAACAGAACGGCAGGAAAAGTGTTTTTTATTCTTGCAGGAGTTTATCTTGTAGTTGGATTAGGGATTTGCGGGGCTATAATAGCTCAAAGTTAGTTTCTTTCTAATAAATATAGATGTTCATTAAGAATTTGGTCTTTGTTCTTGATGTCGAATTCTGGAGCATACATTTTTGATAAATTATATTCATCGGCCTGCTCTTTTAGGGTGTATCCTTCTACTTGATTATAATACGAATTGGGTATTGTCTGGTGAGAAAATGTGTCATTAGTGTCATTATTGCTATCAAAATAATTTAATAACCTTTTATAGACCTCTGTTTTTTCTATTTCAGGTAGATAAGAAACAGAACCTACTATATCTCCAGGATTCTGAAGTTGCTTGAAAACTCTGAAAAGTTTATTGGTGATTTTTCGATTTAAAAAGAATAAAACTCCTTCTAGCAGTATAAACGTAGGTTTTTCTGCAATTAGTTTCTTTAGAGAAATGATCATTTCTTTTTCAGAATCCAAATTAAAATCCAAACTTGTGTAGTGTATATTTCGTTTAGGTAGCTTTCCTTCTTTAGTCCAAAGATGCACCTTTTGTTTTTTATAATCGATAATATCCTTTTTATCAATTTCGATGGTAGAAACTGTGTCGTCCAAAAGGAACTGATACATGCTGAAACCTGCTCCAAAATTGATCAATGTTCCTCCATTATTCTTTTCAAAAAAGGATTTCATTCTTTCATAAAAGAATCTATTTCTGATACTATGTAAAATAGATTCTTCTTTAGATATGTTATTTAGAATACCAGGAATTAGAGCTTCGGTTCTTGCATTATTCCAGAGCTTAGCATACGTATCTTTACTTATGTCCTCATGATAAGAGCGGTATGTAGAAATGATAAAGGCAGTTTCGTGAATTTGCATAATTAAATGTAAGTCATTTAAATTTAATTATAAAAAAAACACCGCTACTTTCAAGCAAAGAAGTAGCGGTGTGCTGAGTTTGATATATTCAAAAAAATTATGGCAATAATCCCGTAATTTGTGTGGTATCTGTTATAATGGTATCTTTTTCTTTTTTGTCATTACTTGCTAATCGAGTACTTTTTTTATCGTCAACAGTAAAACCATTTTTGATCATTAAAGCCTTGTAGAAATCAGTTTTAGTTTCAGTAGTAGCCGTTTTAGTTTTTTTAATTTTGATATCAAAATTATTAACTGCGATTAATGTTTCGTAAAAATCTACTTTGGTATTCTTAACATCAGTAGCTTCTATCTTTAAAGACTCTATAGCTACAGTTTCCTGAGCATTTACATTAGAAAAAGAAAATAAGATGATGATGGTAAGAATGATAGTTTTCATATTTTGGGGCTTAATGAATTTACTTCTTTGTTTGTACCAAATTTACAATCAAATAGTTATGCAAAAAAATGTTTTAGAATCTTTTAGATGAAGCGATAATTTAAATCGATAAACAACACAATTTTTACGGTTTAACCGTATTTTGTATCTAATATTTTTAGCAGTTAAAATCAGATTTAGATTATTTTGGTGATTGAAAATGATCATTTCATCATAATAATTTACTTATTTTCAATAAAATCGGGGTAACACTTCGTTATATGTAATTTATACTTTGTAATTAATGGATTACATTAAACAATATATCGGTTTCATAAATGATTCGTATAGTCTATATGAATGTTAGTTTTTTGAATCCCTTATTCAAAACATCCTTATCTCGTACCTCTAACCAATTATTCAAAATAGAAGCATAAACACTCCTGAAGTCTACACTGTATTTAATATCTCCGTTGGTATCCAGATTGGATAGGTTGGGTAATTCATTATAAATGCCTGCCTTTTTTAGAGAACCACCGATAGCAAGTACATTATTAGCTGCACCGTGATCCGTTCCGCGACTTCCATTTTGTTTTACTCTACGACCAAACTCAGAAAATGTTAGTATCAATGTATCTTGAAACCTGCTGTTCTTTTTAAGATCTTTCACCAAAGCTCCAATAGCTTCAGAGTATGTTTTAAGCAATCTGTCCTGACTATTGAGTTGATTTACGTGACTGTCAAAACCACCAAGCGAACTATAGTATACTCTTGTTTTTAATCCAGACACAATAAAATCAGCTATTGTTTTTAGATTTTTTGCAAATGGTGACTGTGGGTATTCGGTATTGGTTTTATATATTTTGGAAGTTTCATAGATGTAAGATGCAGATGAATAAGTTTCTAGCATTGTTTTGTATAAGTATCCCTGATTATCTTCAGCTAACATGTCTTCATGAGTATTATCTACAAGCTTATTAAAAAAAGGTTCTCTGGTGGTACGGTATAACTGATTAGGATCAGAAACAGCTATACCGTTCATCTGATTTCCCTTCAGGGCAAGAGATAGCGAATTATCTACTTCTATCGCCTGATACGGATGCTGGCAATTGGCATCGAGATATCTGCCTACCCAACCTGTAGATAAATACTGGTTAGTATCACTAGCCGTTTGCCAGATGTCCGTACTTCTAAAATGAGATCTATTAGGATTAGGATATCCTACATTATTAATGATCGATACTTCTCCCTGATCGTATAATTTTGCAATTTCTTTTAGATTATCATTAAATGCTAGATTATCATTGATTTTAATGGTTTGCGCTTCTTTTTTTGCAATATTGGGCCTAAGACTATAATAGATATCGTTATTAATTGGGATAATACTATTAAGTCCATCATTCCCACCAGAAAGTTGAATGATAATCACATTTTTATATCCAGATAATTGATCGGGTGTCAGAAATTCCATTCCTTTTAGAAAAGAAGGGACTAATGCAGTTCCTGATGCAAAAATTGACTTTTTTAAAAAATTTCTTCTGTCCATGATTCTTTAGATGTTAGCAAAGTTGGTATTCTGGTAAGCTCATTAGTTCTATGATGAAGTTTTTAGTGTCTGTTGCATCAAGTTTACCAATTACTGCATTAGCACCAGCTGATAATTTAGGTTGTATGACAAAATCTACTAGTTCTTGTTTGCTCTTTTGTTCTAAAGACGATAGGAAGTTATTCCAATTTGGTGTAGCTTTTACTTTTTTCTGAATTTGTGATTTCATCTTTTTATAAAATTGTTGTCTCATCATCGTTGTGGCTTCTTCATCTGTTTCATTATGCCATTCAATCACTCCATTGTTTAAGGTTACCGAAGCTAATTTCAATCTTAACATTAATGTAGAATTGTCGATCCATGATCTTCCACCTGGCCAACCTGCTACATTAGGTGGAAGAAATAGGGTTTGATTTAACTTGCGCTGAAGATACAATAGGACTTTAGGATCTTTATATGCTACCTTAAAAGGTTTACTAAGTCCCACAATTAATTCTACAGGAGATTTTATTTTGATCCCAATATTTTGAGAATCATAGAACCAATCGCTCATAAAAATCTTTTCCATTAGTGCTTCCAGATTATAATTAGACTCGTAAAAATTAGTTGCTAAGTCTTCAATATGTTTTGGATTTAGTTTTTCGTTTACAAAATATCGATAGATTTTTTCTGTGATATATCTGGCAGTTTGTTTTTGATCTAGAAGAATTTTAATAACGTCTTCTCCGGTAAGATTTCCGGTTTTTTTTAAAACCGTTTTAGATCCGAAGTCGTGTTGATTTTTTCTAAAGACAAAAGAACCATTTTTAGAAAAGTTCCATCCGGTAAAGGCTCTTGCAGCTTCTTTAATATCTTTTTCCGTATATCCATTGTCTCTTCCTAATGTGAAAAGCTCCATGACTTCTCTAGCAAAATTTTCGTTTGGATTATTTTTTCGATTTTGTCGGTTATTAAGGAATAATAACATCGCCGGAGATTTTGAAACTTCCATAAGCATTTCTCCAAAGTTTCCTAGTGCGTGTTTCCTAATTATGTTATTAAGGTGGAGACAGGCTCTTGGAGTTCTTAATCGAACAGCAAAATGATCATGGAAAAATAGTGTCATTTTCTCTCTAAGAACTTGTTTTGTTTCTGTAAGCTGTTTTAACCAAAGCGCATTGAGTTCCAGCATTTTTTGATTGCGAAGCTTTCTTAGTTCCTTACGTTCTTCTCTGGATAAGTTTCTTGGATCTTTAAGTAAATCCCCAAAATCAAGTGAAAGTTCTTTTGTTTCCTTGCTTTCAGAGAATAAACGGTTTATGATTTCTTTTTTAGATAGCTTTCTAACAGATTTCAATTCTGAAGAGGTAATTCCGAAACCGGTTCTCCAATAAAGATGCTGTATCTGTTTATCCGATAAAGAAGTACTCATAATCACAGGTTTTGTATAATAAGACTGTGATTAGGGTTGAAGGTTTAATGAATAGTCCTAACTTTTATGCTGAATAAGATCCCATTTGTTGCCATAAAGATCTTCAAAAACTACAACGGTTCCATAAACTTCCTTTCTAGGTTCTTCAAGAAAAGACACTCCTTTGGATTTCATGTCACTGTAATCCCTCCAAAAATTATCAGTATGAAGAAACAAGAAAACTCTTCCTCCTGTTTGATTTCCAATTGATTTTTCTTGTTCTGGAGTAGCAGCTTCTGCCAGTAGAATTGTAGTCTCAGAATTATTTTCAGGAGCAATGGTAACCCAACGTTTTTTATCACTTAGTTTAGTGTCTTCAATAAGTTTGAAGTTAAGCTTTGCTACATAATAATGAATAGCTTCGTCATAGTTTTTAACGACTAAGGTTATCGCTCCAATATTTCTTTTTACCATTAATCACAGATGGTTTCACTTAAGACAATGGTTTCATCAATGGCATCATTCTGTGTAATATTTTCAGAGAAAATAACAAATCTATCAAGTGCATGAAAGGAAGATCTGGCAGAAACCTCCATCGTATATGTTCCAGGTGTATCAAATTCTACGAAAATATCATGTCCATCATTATCACTTGTAGAGGATTGCCATTTCCATTGATCGGCTGGGCCACTTTTATAGATTTTAAACCAACCATCTTTACTAGAACCATTTGGAGTAGGAGATTGGCCCGTGTCTGCAGGATACACAATGCTTTCTCCTTTCTTTCCATAAAAACCAGATGCATCTGCAAATCGTAACCACGAATCATTGTGTTCTGATCCTGATGTGCCATTGGTCACTCTAGATCTCCAGATAAATCTGTAGGTTCCGGGATTTGTGATTTTTATTTTATAAGTAAGAAGGCCATTGCCGGGAGCGTTTAGAAATTGATTTCCTTTCCAAACTAGATAATGTGTCCCTAGAAATCCGGTAGTTGAGTTTTCTTTTACCCAATCATTATGGTTTTGAATACTTTCAAATTCTACAACAACTAATCCGTCTTTTTCTTCATAAACAGCACTATCGGGATTCTGACAGGTTATAGGACTAATAGTATTGTCATCAGATTCATTATCTGTACTACAAGCTAAAAACAGTGTGATAATAGAAATTATTAGTAGATTACTAATATTAGATGTAGTTTTCATATAGATTTTTTTGGGGTTTAAGGAATTCTACTTTTTTTTCACAATTACGGTATCTGGTACGAGGCCCGTATAATCACCACCATTACGAATCACATCACGAACAATGGATGAAGAGATGTAACTTTTACCTGATGAGGTAAGGAGAAAAACGGTTTCGATCTCGGTCATTTTTCGATTGGTATGTGCGATTGCTTTTTCAAATTCAAAATCCCCAGGATTTCGTAAGCCTCTTAAGATAAATTCTGCGTTTTGCTGTTTACAAAAATCTACCGTAAGTCCTTTATAAGTCATTACCTTAATCTTAGGCTCATTTTTAAATGCTTCTTCAATAAAATGCTTTCGTTCTTCTAAAGAGAACATATATTTCTTTTCGGCATTTACACCGATGGCCAGTATAATTTCATCAAAAAGGGTTAATCCTCTTTCAATAATATCATAATGTCCTAAAGTGATAGGGTCAAATGAACCAGGAAAAACAGCTCTTCTCATAAGTGATTTGTGATTATTTATTTAAAGATAAGTAAAGGTACGAAGTTTACTATTAGTAGGTTATTTAATTTCGGATGTTTGTTGTGTGCCTGCTTTTATTGCTTCTTCAATTGTATTGTTCAATAAGTCCTGTAAACTAATACCAGCAGCAATTGCCTGTTGAGGTAGAATACTGGCTTCGCTAAATCCGGGATTGGTATTCATTTCTATAAAGTGAGGTTCTCCATTATGGAAAATATACTCACTTCTGGAAAAACCTTTCATTTTAAGTATTTGATAAACTTTTAATGCCAGCTCTTTTACCTTCTTTTCGTCTTCTTTATTAAGTCTTGCGGGCGTTATTTCTTGAGATTTACCAAGATATTTTGCTTCATAATCAAAGAATTCATTTTCAGAAACAATTTCAGTAATTGGTAATACGGTGTCTTTTCCTTTGTAGGTTATCACTCCTACCGAAACTTCTGTTCCGCTGAGGAAAGATTCTATAATAATCTCGTCATCTTCTTTGTAGGCAATATCAATTGCTGGAAGTAGTTCTTCTTCGGTTTTAACTTTAGAAACACCATAACTGCTTCCGGCTTTATTAGCTTTTACAAAACAAGGCAATCCTACGGTATTTATGATGTTTTTTGTATTTATGAAATCTCCTTTGTTTAGAAAATAGTTTTTGGCAGTTGGGATTCCATAAGGTTTTAATACGCTGATACAATCTCTTTTATTAAAAGTAAGGGCAGCTTGATAAAAGTCGCAAGCAGTTTGTGGAATTCCGATTAACTCAAAATATGCTTGTAACAAACCGTCCTCGCCAGGTGTACCATGTACAATATTAAATGCAGCATCAAAAGTAATTTTGGAACCATCAAGATGTAAAGAGAAATCATTTTTATCAATGGTGGTTTTTTGATGATCATCATCCACATAAAACCAAGAGTCCTTTGTAATATGAACACGAAAAGCATTGTACAGATTTTTATCTAAATGCTTATACACGACATTTCCACTTTGTATAGAAATATCAAATTCACTGGAATATCCTCCCATCAGGATGGCAATATTTTTCTTCATTTAATACTGTTTACAAACAAAAATATCATTTATCTAACAACAAAAGCTAAAAAGTTTCCGTTTTTATATCTTTGCCGAAACTATCAATTGATACATGGATTTTTTTAAAGGACTTTTAAGGTTTATTTGGAGTAAAACATTTCTTATCCAACTTGTAATTGCGATTACAATGATTGTGATTCTTTGTTTCGTAGCATTACAGTGGTTAGAAAGCTCTACCAATCACGATCAGCAAATCGTAGTACCAAGCTTAAGCAAAAAAACTTTAGATGAGGTAAAAACGCTTTTAGAAGCCAAAGACTTGAGATTTGAAGTGCAGGATTCGGCTAATTTTAATCCTGATTTCCCAAGATATTCTGTTATAGAGCAAAACCCTGCAGCGGGCAATATGGTAAAGGAAAATAGAAAAATCTATGTAACGCTAAATCCTTCAGGGTACCGAAAGATTGAGGTTCCTGATGTAATTCGTAAAACCAGAAGACAAGTAGAACCAAGGTTAGTAGCATTAGGATTTAAAATTGGTTCGATAACGTATAAACCGGATCCATCTGATCAGGTACTTGAGCTTAGATATAAAGGTAAAGCACTGAAACCTGGTGATAAAATAATGAAGACTTCGACCATTGACCTTGTGGTCGGTGATGAGAGTGGAAACTTGCGACTGTCTCAATAATAAGAAATTTAGAAACAACGTACTTTTGGAAGAAAATCTAGATATTGAAGATTTAGGCCCTAACGAAGATGATCTTTATGAACATCATCGTTTTGTAGCCGGGGCAGGACAGGTACCACTGCGGGTAGATAAGTTTTTGATGAATTTTGTCGAAAACGCAACACGTAATAAAATTCAGCAAGCAGCAAAAGAAGGAAGTGTTTTTGTGAATGATGTTGCGGTAAAATCCAACCATAAGGTTAAACCTAATGATGTTGTTCGGGTTTTGTTTTCACACCCTCCTTATGAGAATTTATTAACCCCGGAGAATATTCCTCTGGATATTGTATATGAAGATGATGTGTTGTTGGTTGTTAATAAACCCGCCGGAATGGTCGTGCATCCAGGTCATGGAAATTACTCAGGAACGTTAATCAATGCTTTGATTTATCATTTTGACAACCTACCTAATAATAGTAGTGATCGTCCCGGATTAGTGCATCGTATCGATAAGGATACTAGTGGTTTATTGGTGATCGCTAAAACTGAAGAAGCCATGACGCACTTGGCTAAGCAGTTTTTTGACAAAACATCCGAGCGAGAGTATGTAGCAATTGTATGGGGCAATATGACCGAGGATGAAGGGACTATAGAAGGAAGTATAGGTCGTCACCCTAAGAACAGATTGCAGAACACTGTTTTTGAAGGAGATGAAGCTGATAAAGGAAAGCCAGCAGTTACTCATTATAAAGTCATAGAACGTTTAGGATATGTTACTTTGGTTTCTTGTCGATTAGAGACAGGAAGGACCCATCAGATTCGCGTACATATGAAGCATATAGGTCATACATTATTTAATGATGAACGCTATGGAGGAGAAAAGATTCTTAAAGGAACCACTTTTACTAAGTATAAACAGTTTGTAGAGAATTGTTTTAAAGTTTTACCAAGACAAGCTTTACATGCCAGGACTCTGGGATTCATACATCCCGTATCTGGTGAGAAAATGCATTTTGAAACTTCTGTACCAGATGATATGCAGCAATGTGCAGAGCGCTGGAGGAGTTATGCCAAGAATCAATTGACCTAGGTAGAGCAGTATTCTTCTTCTTTTTTAAAGAGTTTTTTTCTATATTAAATAAACGTTACTAAAAACTTTATTTTGAAATAAATAGGGATTGCTCACGAATTAATAGTATCTTCGCGCTTTAATTATTTATAATGAACAAAGGAACAGTAAAATTTTTTAATGACTCCAAAGGATTTGGATTCATTACAGAAGAAGGATCAAACAAAGACCATTTTGTACACATTTCAGGCTTAATCGACGAAGTTCGTGAAGGTGACGAAGTAGAGTTTGAACTTAAAGAAGGTAAAAAAGGAATGAACGCGGTAAACGTGAAAGTATTATAATATATACATTTTGACTTTTTTAAAACACAAGCCTGTCTATTTAGATAGGCTTTTTTTGTTTTCTGAGGGGATGTATACATAAAACATTTCAATACTTGAATAGACAAGAATTACCTCGACTGATTTTATTTGTCATCGCACTGTTGTATTTTTGAGAAAACAAAAGTTACCCGAATGAAAATTGTAGTATCTCCGGCAAAGTCTTTAGATTTTGAAACCACATTACCAACAGATAAATATACAGAGCCATCTTTTTTAACAGAGGCAGAAAAATTAAATACAATACTTCAGAAAAAAACACCAAAAAAATTATCTGATTTGATGAGTATCAGCGATAATTTGGCTCAACTAAATTGGCAACGAAATCAAGACTTTAGTCTTCCTTTCACCAAAGAAAATGCAAGACCTGCTGTATATGCTTTTAAGGGTGATGTATACATAGGATTAGATAGTTATACCATACCGGAAGAAAAGTTGGATGTACTGCAGGATAAACTAAGAATTCTCTCTGGTTTATATGGAATTTTAAAACCGCTGGACTTGATGCAGCCCTACAGATTAGAAATGGGGACTAAGCTCAAAGTGGGGCGCAAAAACAATCTATATGAGTTTTGGAAAAAGCAGGTTACAGAACAGCTCAATGCAGAGTTGGAAGATGACGAATTATTTGTAAATCTGGCAAGTAATGAGTATTTCAGTGTTATTGATAGAAAAGCATTAAAAGTCCCGATAATTACACCACAATTTAAGGACTGGAAAGGTGATAAATTAAAGATGATTAGTTTCTTTGCTAAAAAAGCTCGTGGTATGATGGTACGATATATAATCGATACCGGAGCAGAAACTATAGAGGATTTAAAAGGTTTTAATTATGACGGCTACGGTTTTAGCCCAGAGCAAACTACTAAACCCAATGAGTTGGTTTTTGTGAGATAACATTTAGTTCGATTTGTCATTTTCACTAATAATACATTCCATTTATAAATGCATCTAATTTTAGTATCTTCAACCCTTAGATAGATATCATAAATCATTAGATGCAAAAAATCATACACTTCCTTGATTGGATTGGCGAAAAAACAGGAACTCTAGTGAGTTGGGTTGCTGTGCTTTTGGCAATTATTATTGGATTAGATGTAATTATTCGATATGTTTTTCAGTTTACATTTATTTGGATGATCGAAACAGAAATCTATTTATTTGGGATTTTGTTTTTGGTTGGATCAGGATATACTTTCAAGTATGGAAAGCATGTGAGAGTAGATGTTTTTTATACCAAAATGTCTAAAAAAGGTAAGGCCTGGATTGATTTGCTAGGAGGCGCTTGTTTATTAATTCCCTGGTGTTATGTGGTAATTGTCTCTTCCTGGTATTATGGGTTATCTTCTTTTATGATGAATGAAGGGTCTGCACAGCCTGGAGGATTACCTGCTTTGTATGTGCTTAAGTTTTGTATCACTTTGGGTTTCGTCTTTTTGTTGCTTCAAGGTATTTCTGAGATGCTAAAATCAATACAGATCATTATTAATAAAGATAATTAATGGAGTTTTTAGCAATTGTATTATTCGTTATTATCTTTATTTTAATTCTTAAAGGATATCCGGTAGCATTTACCTTAGGAGGTATTTCTGTTGCTTTTGCCTTTGGTGTATCGATTTTTGCCCCCGACTATTTTAGTATGTCTACATTTTACTTACTGCCTTCCAGAATTATGGGAGTAGTAAATAACTATGTTCTAATGGCAGTTCCATTGTTCATTTTTATGGGGATAATGTTAGAGAAATCAGGATTAGCTCAAAGTTTACTGGAAACGATGGCAATGATGTTTGGAAGAGTACGTGGAGGATTGGCAATTTCTGTAGTCATTGTTGGGGCTTTATTGGCAGCATCCACCGGAATAGTAGGAGCAACCGTGGTGACAATGGGATTGATTAGTTTACCTACGATGCTAAAAAGAGGATACAAAACCGAGCTTGCAGTAGGAGTTATTGCTTCTTCAGGAACTTTGGGTCAGATTATTCCCCCTTCTATTGTATTGGTGCTTTTAGCAGATACAATAAATAGTTCATCGAGAGGAGCTGCATCAGTGGATGTAGGGACATTGTTTTCTGCGGCGTTACTTCCCGGACTCATATTGGTTGGACTTTATATTGTTTATATTTTAATAAAATCATTTATCCATAAAGAAGATGCCCCAAGTATTCCTGCAGAAGAAATAGCAGTTTTTAGAGGTGATAATTTTATTCCTAAAATACTTAAAGTGCTATTACTTCCTGTTCTTCTGATAGTTATTGTGTTAGGGTCAATTTTTACAGGAATTGCTTCTCCTACCGAAGCTTCTGCTATTGGAGCATTAGGAGCAACTATGTTAACCATTATTCAAAAAAAGTTTTCGTTTAAGATATTGAAAGAAGTTGCACAAGAGACCACTAGATTGACATCAATGGTGTTTTTTATATTACTAGGAGCAACTACATTTACACTGGTTTTTAGAACATTAGGAGGAGATCGATATCTTCAGGAATTAATTATGTCTTCTCAACTAACTCCTTTGATGTTTTTATTATTAGTAATGGTTGTGATTTTTATAGCAGGATTTTTTATTGACTTTATTGAGATCGTTTTTATAATAGTACCCGTGGTAACACCCATCTTTAATGCTTTTGATATGAACATGCTTTGGGTAGGAATTTTGATGGCATTGAATCTACAAACTTCCTTTCTTACTCCACCTTTTGGATTTGCATTGTTTTATCTAAAAGGCGTCGCCCCGGAAACGGTCAAAACTAGCCAAATATATAGTGGGATTATTCCTTTTATTATAATTCAATTAATCATAGTAAGTTTAGTCATATTTTTTCCGGAGATTATTTTTAATTCTAAGTAATACATTCTTAATTTATAAAAGGGTTTATTTCTCTTATGATATCGTATAAAAAATAGTTATGAGTTTTTACAAAGCAAAAATGCGGCATATTTCAGGATGGTTCTTAAATAGCATATTAGCAACTTTTTTCTTATCCTGTTTAGGAGAACCTCCTTCCAATATGAATAATCCTTCATCTTACGATGTGACGAAACCTAATAAAGTATTTCATTGGAAGATGACGACTACTTGGCCACCAAACTTTCCGGTAGTTGGAGAAGTAGCTGAGAAATATGCGGAATGGGTAGATGAACTTTCTAACGGTCAAATAAAAATCAAAGTGTATGGAGGAGGAGAGTTAGTACCTCCTCTGGAAGCTTTTGATGCAGTTTCTCAAGGAACTATTGAGATGGGGTGTGGAGCAGCGTATTACTGGGCAGGAAAAACTCCGGCAGCACAATTCTTTGCTGCAGTGCCTTTTGGAATGAATAGCCAGCAAATAACTTCTTGGTTAGAAGTAGGAGGAGGTTACGAGCTTTGGAAAAAAACCTATGCGCAATTTAATTTAGTTCCTTTTATGGGAGGAAATACGGGAGTCCAAATGGGAGGATGGTTTAATCGAGAGATTAATTCTATAGAAGATTTCAAAGGGTTGAAAATGCGTCTACCCGGAATTGGCGGAAAGGTATTGGAGAAAGCAGGAGGCGCCGCAGTGCTGGTTGCCGGAAGTGAAATTTATACAAGTTTAGAACGTGGTGTTATTGACGCTACAGAGTGGATTGGTCCTTATCACGACTATAAAATGGGGTTTCATAAAATCTCAAAATATTATTACACTCCAGGATGGCACGAAACCGGCTCTCAGTTAGAGTTTTTTATTAATAAAAATCTTCATGATGGTTTACCTCCACATTTACAAGCTGTATTACAAGCCGCATCTAAACGCGCACAAGTTTGGGTATTGTCAGAGTTTGATAAACAGAATGGAATTTATTTAGATAAGTTGGTAAATGAGGAAGGTGTGGAAATCAGAGAATTTTCTAAAGAAACGCTGGACGCATTAAGAGGCTTTACTGATGAAGCTTTACAAGAGATGATAGGAGACGACGCGCTATCAAAAGAAGTGTATGAGAGTTACTCCAGCTTTCAGAAAAGAATCTCCAAATGGTCTGAAATTACTGAAAAAGCCTACTACAATAAGATTCAGAAATAATATGCAATCAATGATTTAGACCAATTACAGATAAGCCAAATGAAACTATCAAAGACTAGTCTTCGGTAGTTTCAACTAATTCCATTTTCTTTTTTAGTCGCATATTTAAAAACTCAACTAGTAAAGAGAAAGCAATTGCAAAGTACAAATACCCTTTAGGGATTGCTCCAATTTCTTGATCAAAAATAACAGCGTGTGATAAATGCGCAGCTTCTGTAATCAGCATAAAACCAATTAAAATCAAAAATGATAGTGCTAGCAACTGCATAGATGGATGTTTGTTGATGAATTTTCTGATACCATTAGCAAAAATCATCATAATTAATATAGAAATTACCACTGCAATAATCATTAATACCAAGGCGTCCTGTGGTTTTTCTCCAATTCCGTTAGTCATACCAATAGCGGTAAGTATTGAATCTATAGAGAAGATAAAATCAATGATTAGAATTTGAACGAGTGCCTTTTTTAATGAAGTAATTTTTTTGTTTTTTAATTCATTTTCTTCCTTTTGAGGTATATCAACTTTGTCATGAATTTCGGATGTGCTTTTATATAACAAAAAGATACCTCCAAAAAATAAAATTAAGCTTTGCCAACTAATACCAATACTTAGCCAAGAGTTGTCAATAGTGTAAAAAGGTTCTTTTAATGCTACAAGATAGGAAACACCTAACAGTAAAATAATTCTTTGAACCATGGCAAGAATTAAACCCCAATTGGTAGCTGTTTTTTGTTGGTGAGCTGGTAGTTTACTTGCTGCAATAGAGATGAAAACAATATTATCAATACCTAAGATGATTTCTAAAAAGGTCAGGGTTAATAATGCTACCCAAGCATCTGCGTTTGTTAGTATATCTAGCATTTGACTCGAAGATTTGTACGAAGTAAAACAAAAAAATACAATTCCAATAGTCAGAATTGTATTTTTTTAAGTGAGTTAACAATGAAATTTGAAATGATCTATTTTTACATTTTATCAATTTCTTCTTTCAGTTCTTCCTTTGTTTTTCCTGTTTTTTCCTGAAGTTTGCCTAACATTTCATCAAATTTACCCTCAGAATATGTAGTGTCATTATCAGTGACTTTTCCATATTTTTGTTTGAACTTTCCTTTTACTTGTTTCCATTTACCTTCTAACTGATCAGTGTTCATAATATTGAGTTTTATGTTATTATTTTATTGTACAGCAATATCTCTGTAATAAGCAATACATCTTAACTCAATTAAAATATTTATTGATCATAATGATATTTATAGCCTTATATGTTTTATTAATTATTGAAGAGTTTATATCTTATTGAAAATTAGTTATCTATTGTTTCATTCGAGTAATTAATTCGGATAAAAATTATTTATAACTTGATAATAATTACGTTGCAAAGAATTTATCTAATCCATATCTTCGCAGCGAATGTTCGCTAAATATTATTTAAACACAAAATCATTACCATGCAAATCAAAAAGGTTTTAGTTGCCAATCGAGGGGAAATAGCTATCAGAATTTTTAGAGCTTGTACAGAAATTGGCTTACAAACCGTAGGAGTTTATACCTATGAAGATAGATATTCATTACATCGATATAAAGCAGATGAAGCATATCAAATCGGAGCAGATAATGAACCTTTAAAACCTTATTTAAATATTGATGCAATCATTAAGGTTGCAAAAAGTAACAATGTAGATGCTATACATCCCGGATATGGTTTTCTTTCTGAAAATGCAGATTTTGCGCAAAGATGTCAGGAAAACGATATCATCTTTATAGGGCCCAAAGTATCTGTACTTCGTTCCTTAGGAGATAAGATAATGGCAAAAGAAGTAGCGATTGCTAATGATATTCCAATTATTCAAAGTAATAAAGAAGATCTGACTAATGTAAAAATTGCTATCAAGGAAGCTAAACGAATTGGTTTTCCTGTGATGCTAAAAGCGGCTTCTGGAGGAGGAGGTAGAGGAATGCGAGTGATCAGAAGTGTAGAGGAGTTAGAAAAAGCATATCCAGAATCTCAAAGAGAGGCCCTAAACGCATTTGGCGATGACACCGTTTTTCTTGAGAAGTTTGTTGAGAACCCTAAACACATAGAGATACAGATCGTAGCTGATCATCATGGTAATATGGTGCATCTTTTTGAGCGAGACTGCTCTGTACAAAGACGTTATCAAAAAGTGATTGAGTATGCTCCCTCTTTTGGTGTAGAACAGAAAATTCTTGATAATTTATATCAGTATGCTTTAACAATCTGTAAAGCGGTTGATTATAATAATATAGGTACTGTAGAGTTTTTAGTAGATGATGATGGAAGTATTTATTTCATAGAAGTAAATCCTCGAGTACAGGTTGAGCATACAGTTACCGAAATAGTAACAGGTATTGATTTAATCAAAGCACAAATCTTTATCGCAGGTGGTTATAAACTATCAGATAAACAGATCAAGATAGAAAGTCAGGAGAGTCTTAAAATAAACGGATATGCTGTGCAATGTAGAATCACCACCGAAGATCCCGAGAATGATTTTAAACCAGACTACGGAACCATTACTACGTATAGAAGCGCCTCAGGATTTGGTATTCGATTAGATGCAGGAAGTGTATATCAAGGAGTTACGATTTCTCCATTTTTTGATTCTATGCTGGTAAAGGTTTCTGCTAATAGTAGAACTTTGGATGGGGCCTGTAGAAAGATGCGTAGAGCGCTTTCAGAATTTAGAATTCGAGGTGTAAAAACCAATATGCCATTTTTGGATAATATCCTTCAGCACGAAACTTTTAGAAAAGGAGCAGTCACGGTTAATTTTATAAGAGATACAAAAGCATTATTCACAATTAAAGAATCTCGAAATCGGGCAACCAAATTGGCGAATTTTTTAGGAGACATTATTGTGAACGGTAATCCTGATGTAAAAACCATGGATCCAACAAAGACTTTCGTTTTGCCTAAAGTTCCGGAATTCGATCGATCTAATGGATATAAAAAAGGAACGAAAGATTTATTAACAGAGTTAGGTCCTGAAAAATTTGCTGCCTGGTTAAAAAATGAAAAGAAAGTTCACTTTACGGATACCACTATGCGGGATGCACATCAGAGTTTATTGGCAACCAGAATGCGTACCTATGATATGCAAAAAGTGGCCGAAGGGTTTGCAAAAAACCATCCAGAAGTCTTTAGTATGGAGGTTTGGGGAGGAGCCACGTTTGATGTATGTCTTCGATTTTTAAGAGAAAATCCTTGGGAGCGCCTTCGTGCTTTGAGAGAAGCCATGCCTAACTTATTGTTACAGATGTTAATTCGTGGATCAAACGGTGTTGGATATACAGCGTATCCTGATAACCTAATCGGTAAGTTTGTAGAACAATCGTGGGAGAATGGAGTAGATGTCTTCAGAATCTTTGATTCGCTAAACTGGATGAAATCGATTGCACCTTGTATCGAACATGTAAGAACTCGCACACAGGGCCTGGCTGAAGGTTCTTTATGCTATACAGGAGATATTTTAGATCCTAAACGAACTAAATATACTTTAGAATACTATGTTCAGCTAGCAAAAGATATTGAGAATGCCGGAGCACATATTCTTGGAATAAAGGACATGGCTGGTTTATTGAAGCCGTATGCAGCGTACGAGTTGGTTTCTGCATTGAAGTCTGAAATCAATATTCCGATTCATTTACATACGCATGATACCTCTTCTGTACAATCAGCTACTTATCTAAAGGCGATTGAAGCAGGAGTAGATGTAGTAGATGTAGCTTTAGGAGGACTTTCTGGATTAACTGCACAACCTAATTTTAACGCAATTATGGAAATGTTGAAGTTCCACGATCGCGAAAACCCTATGGATACAACAAAATTAAATGAATATTCTAATTATTGGGAAGCCGTTCGCGAATATTATTATGTGTTCGAATCCGGTCTGAAAGCCGGAACCGGTGAGGTATATCAACATGAAATTCCGGGAGGACAATATTCTAATCTAAAACCGCAAGCTCAAGGATTGGGATTGGCAGATCGTTTTCACGAGATTACCAAAATGTATGGAGAAGTAAATACCCTTTTTGGTGATATTGTAAAAGTAACACCAAGTTCTAAAGTAGTAGGTGATATGGCTCAATATCTAGTGAGTAATAATCTAACCATCGAAGATGTCAAGGAAAGAGGCGAGACTATTTCTTTTCCTCAATCTGTAGTTAGCTTATTCAAGGGAGAATTAGGGCAACCTGAAGGAGGATTTCCTAAAGATCTTCAAAAATCAATATTAAAAGATCAGAAACCTTTTACCAATAGACCCAATGCCCATTTGGAACCTGTGGATTTTGAAACAGAGTTCAAAGACTTCGTAAAAGTTTTTAAGAAAGGAATGGGGAGAGAACTGGATATAACAGATTTTCTTTCTTATAAACTATACCCAAAAGTATTTACAGGAGCCTATAACCACCACGTTAAGTATGGCAATGTAATGAACATTCCTACTAAAAACTTCTTTTATGGAATGACTCCTGGAGAAGAAATCATCATAGAACTAGATAAAGGAAAGATTTTATTGATTGAGTTAATATCAATTGGAGAGCCTCACGATGACGGAATGGTAACTGTATTCTTTAAAGTGAATGGACAAACTAGAAATGTAGAGATTAAGGATAACTCCATCAAGGTAGATAAAGTTATACATGCTAAAGTTGATAAGACTGATGCTAAACAGATAGGAGCGCCGTTACAAGGGTCTTTATCTTCGGTATTAGTAAAAAATGGTCAGGAAGTGAAGAAGAATGATCCATTATTTATCATAGAAGCGATGAAAATGGAAACTACCATAACAGCCAATGAAGATGCTATCATCAAGAAAATTGTATTGAAATCCGGAACAATGGTTGAAGCTGATGATTTAGTGATTACTTTAAAATAAAACTTAATAATCATAAAATAGAAAAGTCTCTCAGGAAACTGAGAGACTTTTCTATTTTATAGTGTATTTACTATTCTTTATTCTTTAATGATTCGTCTTATGGCGTTTCCTTTTTCTCCTTCAATATTTATAAAATATACTCCGGAATTTAATTGGGAAATATCAAAAGAGCTAGTATTTGTTTCGAACACTTTCTTGCCTATTACATTATAGATTGTTGCTTTTTTTATCGGAATGGATATATTGACCATACCTGTAGTTGGAACAGGGTATATGCGTAATTTATTATTCAGAAGCTCTTGTTCATCAACACTAAAAGTTTCTACCAAAAAGCAGGAAGATCTTTGAGTACAGCCATTTACTGTGATTTCTACTGCATAATTACCATTTTCAGTTGCCGTAAATGACTGATTTACTTCTCCTGATAAAGGTGTATCGGTATCACAATCAATCCATTGATAGGATGCTCCTGCTGTATTAGCCGTAAAAATAGGCATAAGAGAATCATCTACTGAAGCATCTGGTAGATCAAATACTTCTATGTCATCTGATGCGGTATCGGTACATCCATTAGCATTGGTAAAGCTATAGGTGATAGTGTGAACACCTGCACCAGCTGTAGTCGGATCAAAAGAATAGGTCATTCCGTTACCATCATCGGTTACTCCAGTTCCTGAATAAACTCCACCAGTTGGAGTAGCTCCACCTAATCCGTTTTGTACACCTGCATCAATACAGAGATCAGCCGGAGTAGTAAAAGTTACTGTTGGTAAATCAAATACTTCCAAAGTATCAGAAGCTGTATTTGCGCATCCGTTGGCATTGGTAAAGCTATAGGTTATGGTATGAACACCTGCACCAGATGTAGTCGGATCAAAAGAATAGGTCATTCCGTTACCATCATCGGTAACTCCGGTTCCTGAATAGACTCCACCAGTTGGGGTTCCCCCACCCAATCCGTTTTGTATACCTGCATCAATGCAGAGATCAGCCAAAGCAGTAAAGGTTACCGTTGGTAGATCAAATACTTCTATAGTATCAGAAGCTGTATTTGCGCATCCGTTGGTATTGGTAAAGCTATAGGTTATGATGTGAACACCTGCACCAGCTGTAGTCGGATCAAAAGAATAAGTCATTCCGTTACCATCATCGGTTATTCCGGTTCCTGAATAGACTCCACCAGTTGGGGTTCCCCCACCCAATCCGTTTTGTATACCTGCATCAATACAGAGATCTACCGGAGCGGTAAATGTCACTGTTGGTAAATCAAATACTTCTATATCATCTGATGCTGTATCGGTACATCCATTGGCATTGTTAAAGCTATAGGTTATGGTGTGAACACCTGCACCAGCTGTAGTCGGATCAAAAGAATAGGTCATTCCGTTACCATCATCGGTTACTCCGGTTCCTGAATAGACTCCACCAGTTGGGGTTCCTCCACCTAATCCGTTTTGTACACCTGCATCAATACAGAGATTTGCCGGAGCGGTAAATGTCACTGTTGGTAAATCAAATACTTCTATATCATCTGATGCTGTATTGGTACATCCGTTGGCATTGGTAAAGCTATAGGTTATGGTGTGAACACCTGCACCAGCTGTAGTCGGATCAAAAGAATAGGTCATTCCGTTACCATCATCGGTTACTCCGGTTCCTGAATAGACTCCACCAGTTGGGGATCCTCCACCCAATCCGTTTTGTATACCTGCATCAATACAGAGGTCAGCCAGAGCAGTAAAGGTTACCGTTGGTAGATCAAATACTTCTATGTCATCAGATGCTATATTGATACATCCGTTGGCATTGGTAAAGCTATAGGTTATGGTGTGAACACCTGTACCAGCTGTAGTCGGATCAAAAGAATAGGTCATTCCGTTACCATCATCGGTTACTCCGGTTCCTGAATAGACTCCACCAGTTGGGGTTCCGCCACCTAATCCATTTTGTACACCTGCATCAATACAGAGATCAGCCAAAGCAGTAAAGGTTACCGTTGGTAGATCAAATACTTCTATGTCATCTGATGCTGTATTGGCACATCCATTGGCATTGGTAAAGCTGTAACTTATGGTATGCACACCCACACCGGCTGTAGTCGGATCAAAAGAATAGGTCATTCCGTTACCATCATCGGTTACTCCGGTTCCTGAATAAACTCCACCAGTTGGGGTTCCTCCACCCAATCCGTTTTGTACACCTGCATCAATACATAAATCTACCGGAGCTGTCAATGTCACTGTTGGTAGATCAAATACTTCAATAGTATCCGAAGCAGTATTGGCACATCCATTAGCATTTGTAAAACTATAGGTGATAGTATGAACACCTGCACCAGCTGTAGTCGGATCAAAAGAATAGGTCAATCCATTACCGTCATCGGTAACTCCGTTTCCAGAATACGTTCCACCCGTTGGAGTTGCACCACCTAATCCGTTTTGTATACCTGCATCAATACAGAGGTCAGCCAGAGCAGTAAAGGTTACCGTTGGTAGATCAAATACTTCTATGTCATCAGATGCTGTATTGGTACATCCATTAGCATTTGTAAAACTATAGGTGATAGTATGAACACCTGCACCAGCTGTAGTCGGATCAAAAGAATAGGTCATTCCGTTACCATCATCGGTTACTCCGGTTCCTGAATAGACTCCACCAGTTGGGGTTCCTCCACCCAATCCGTTTTGTATACCTGCATCAATACAGAGATCTACTGGAGCGGTAAATGTCACTGTTGGTAAATCAAATACTTCTATATCATCTGATGCTGTATTTGTACATCCATTAGCATTTGTAAAACTATAGGTGATAGTATGAACACCTGCACCAGCTGTAGTCGGATCAAAAGAATAGGTCATTCCGTTACCATCATCGGTTACTCCGGTTCCTGAATAAACTCCACCAGTTGGGGTTCCTCCACCCAATCCGTTTTGTACACCTGCATCAATACATAAATCTACCGGAGCTGTCAATGTCACTGTTGGTAGATCAAATACTTCTATATCATCGGATGCTGTATTGATACATCCGTTGGCATTGGTAAAGCTATAGGTTATGGTGTGAACACCTGCACCAGCTGTAGTCGGATCAAAAGAATAGGTCATTCCGTTACCATCATCGGTTACTCCAGTTCCTGAATAAACTCCACCAGTTGGGGTTCCATCACCTAATCCGTTTTGTACACCTGCATCAATACAGAGATCTGCCGGAGCAGTAAAAGTTACTGTTGGCACATCAAATACTTCTATGGTGTCATTAGCACTGTCACTACAAGTGCCAGCACTTGTATAGTTGATTATATGAGTACCTAGACCTGCAATCGCAGGATCAAAAGAATAGGTCATTCCGTTACCATCATCCGTGACACCAGGACCTGAATATATTCCTCCAGTTGGGGTTCCTCCACCTAATCCGTTTTGTACACCTGCATCTAAACATAGATCTGATGGAGCTGTATAGGTAACAATATCATTTGCAGTAACATTGACATTGACGGTTCCGCAGGAACCAGGAATTACACACAAACCACCTTCTCCTCTAACAAAATAGGTAGTACTTGGCACAGATGGTGATACTACAAATGAATTAGATGTGGTAGATCCAATTTCAGTACCACCACAAGATCCTGTGTATATATGCCAAGCTGTTGCATCGTTAAGGTTTCCAGAAATAGTAAGTGTGGCATTATTGCCGTCACAAATTGTTGATGGAGCAAAAGTTACCATCGGTACATCTGGATCAGTACATGGAATAGCAGTAAGATCCAATGAGAATAATAAATCAGTTCCGGGTTGAGCAATTCCCGCAGAATAGCGTTGTCCATTTGGATAATCAGGATCAGCCTCATTATCGAACACGATAAGTGCGGTACTCGATATATCGAATGTGTATTGCTGTCCAGCTATTAGGACTATATTTAATGAAGAAAAATCAAATACGGAATAGTCGTTTGCAAAATCTGTTGAAGGAAATGTAGTTTGATTAAGTAAAGTTCCCAAAACAGATCCGCCATAACCTTCACCACTACGTATAGTGACTGTTGCATTTGCACTATTGTTTAGTGCTGGAACGCCAATAGTGTTTAAAATTCCGTTACAAGTAGGTGTAAAACTTTGGCCAGATGAACCATCAACTGCACCATTAGTTACGCCAACAAGAGTTTCATCAATATTTTCTGTGGAACATTGACCATTGCTAGTATGTGCAATAAAGAATATTGCAATTACAAGTATAATTTTTTTCACTTTCTAAGTGTTTTTAAATACACCTTTTTGAGTTGTCAACACTTTGTTTAAAAGTTATTAACAATGTAGATCGGGGGCTTATTTATATAAGGATGTCTACTATTATGACTCTAAGGTTATTAAATGTTTACGGCGTAAAGATATATAATTATTTTTTGTTAATAACTTTAACGATAAAATACATTTACCTTGTAGGTTAATTCGGTCAATAAAAGAAGGTTAAAAATCAATATTAGATAATCAGTTCCACTTTTTATATCTATAACATCAAGGCTTCTGGTAATGTTAGTGTAAAATAATTGAGTTTTACTATTTTTGCCGGATGCCATATTTTTTAATTATTGCCTTACAAGCGTATTGTATATATCACGCTATTAAAAACAGAAACGAGTACTACTGGTACTTCCTAATTTTATTTTTACCTGTTATCGGAAGTGTCATCTATCTGGTAACTCAGGTATTTAACAAAAAAGATTTGGATGTTGTTCAAAATGAGATCGTAAGTGTTATCAATCCTACTAAGAAAGTAAATGACCTTAAAAAACAGGTTGAATTTGCAGATACGTTCCAGAATCGAATACATCTTGGGGATGCGTTGTATGAAATAGGAGACTATAATGCAGGTATCGGTGAATATGAAATAGCTCTAAATGGTAATTACAAGTCTGACTCAGGAGTTGTTAAAAAATTACTGGAAGGATATTATCAGACAAGTCAGTTTGATAAAGTTATTTTTTGTGCAGAGCAAATACATCAAAAAGCAGATTTCAAGGGTTCCAGAAGTCAATTTTTGTATGGTTTGGCATTAGAGAAGTCCGGAAGATCCGAAGAAGCTGAAGAAAATCTAAGACCTATCGATCAACGATATTCTAATTATGAAGAACGTTATATCTTAGCACAATTTCTTATCGAAAAAGGTAAAATAGCTGAATCCAGAGAGATTTTGGAAGAGATCATTTTGGAATCTCAGCATATGTCCAAACCTAATCGCAATAAATATAGAGGAGTGGTTAATAATGTTAAAAAACTAATGGCATCAATTTAGTATATTAGTCAAGTTTCGTGTTCGATTTTGGTCGATTAAATTCTAAAAAGGTATGATCTGACCTTAATAGATAAGGTATTTGTCTGTAAACCACTGATAATTGCTTTGCATTTCGCAAAAACTTTCTATTTTTACAAAAATCAAAAGTCCCCCGATAACCTTGAAAATCAAACCTATTCAAATATCCTTGTTTTTGATACTCGTATTGGGTGGGTTATTTGGTCTTATGTTTTTAAGTGAAAAAGGTGGAATCCAAAAAGAACAAATACAAGAAGACGGTTTCTCTTACCAAGGGATTTCTCTTAAGTATCCTACGTATAAAACCTTTTTGGCCTTAGAAAAAGATTCATCACTTATAAAGAAACAAGATATTCTTCAAGTTACCGAAGTTGTTGTGCCTGTAGCGGATGAATCGGATATAGAACCCGAAATCCTTACTGCTGATGCCTTAGCCAAAAAAGACAGTCTTCAGAGACCCGATTTTTCTAAAATAGACACTACCAGAATTGAGAGAATTACATATCCGGCTGATAACCCTGATTTTGCTAAAGAGTTACAAGCTAAATTATCATCTAGATCCTGTAGAATAATACATTATGGTGATTCTCAGATTGAAGGAGATAGAATTACAGGGTATATCAGAAATAGATTACAAGGTATGTATGGTGGTAGTGGTCCTGGATTTATACCTGTAAAACCTGTTTATAAGCAAATTGCTGCAATGGTAGAGCCCAGTGAGAATTGGTTTAGATATGCCAGATTCGATCCTACTCAAGAGAAATTTAAGCATAGAAAATATGGAGCATATATGTCTGTTTCTCGATTTACAGAACATAAAAAAACACTTCCGGATAGTACTAGTTTAGACTCATTACCGTTAGTGAAAGCTTCTGTAACTATTGGTAAATCTAAAAAAGCATATGCTAAATTCAGGAGATTTACAAACATTGGGCTACATTACGGTAATTGTAACTTCCCTATTAAAATTTCGGTATATAATGATGGAAAACTCATCCAACAAGACAGTTTGATTCCCGATGGGAAATATCATAAATATCGTATTAAAACTAATACCACGCCTAGTAATCTAAAAATTGAATTAGAAGGAAAAGTAAGTGCAGATTTTTATGGATTAACCTTAGATGGTGGATCAAGAGTGCAAGTGGACAACGTGGCTATGCGTGGTTCTTCGGGGACTATTTTTTCTAGTACCAATGCCTCTATCTATGGGCAGATGACAAGAAATTTAAAACCTAAGATCATCATTATGCAGTATGGAGGAAATACAATGCCATACCTTAAAGATTCGACAAAGGTGGATAATTATGCCAAATCTATAGTCAATCAGATAAACTGGTTGAGACGCCGAACAAAAAATGTGAGTATCATATTTATTGGACCTACGGATATGTGTCTTCCTGTAAATGGAAAAATGGAGACCTATCCCTTGCTACCGTATCTTAATACCAAATTAATGGAAACCTGCTCTAAGAACAATGTAGCCTATTGGAGTATGTATGATGCCATGGGAGGAAAAGGATCTATGCCTTTTTGGGTAGAAGAAAAGCTTACCGCTAATGATTATATGCATTTTACCTGGAAAGGAACTAAAATTATTTCAGAATTATTTTTTACAGCCCTATACCTTGACCTAAAAGAAGAACCGAATGACGAAACATAAGATATTCTCTTTTTTCCTATTCTTAGTGAGTTATTCAATGATGGCTCAGGATTATGTTTTGGATACTATTCAGAATAAATATCCTTTTGTAAACTGGAAAGCAAACCAAATTAAGTTTGTAGAAGAAGCTCCTTCTTTTGCAAAACTATTTCGTAAGCTAGATACAATTGCCAAAGGCAAAGAAGAGGATGTTCATATTTTCCATATAGGTGGATCTCATATACAAGCGGATATTTATTCGAATCGATTGAGAACGTATTTGCAACATATGAGTCCTACTGCAAAGGGGCAGCGAGGATTTATCTATCCATACAAAATCGCAGGCACAAATAATCCTAGTAATTACAATGTTGAATATGATGGAGATTGGATAGGATATCGCTGTTCTATTAAAAAAGATAGTGTTGCCTGGGGAATGGCCGGTGTAACGGCCATATTTAAAGATTCTTTGGCTAACATCAAGATAAAAGCTAATCATAGAGGATATGATGCACAACAATATGACTTTAATAGAATCAGAATCTTTTATGACAATTGGACCGATGATTATGAAATCAATTTTAAAGAATCAGGGCTAATTGCGGATACTAAAATAAACAAAGAAGCCCATTTTATCGAGTTTGTACTCACACAAATTGTTGAAGAATTAGAGTTTTGTGTCCGCAGAATCGGTGCTCCGGAGCAGGCAGAATTTCTGATGATGGGTATGGAGTTAATGAATGATAATCGAGGTGTGCAGTATACGACGATAGGAGTTAATGGGGCAAGTTTCAATTACTATAATAGATGTAAGTATTTTAATGATCAATTAATGCTGTATCGGCCTGATTTATTTATTGTCTCGGTAGGTACGAATGATGGATATCACCCGGATTTTGACCCGTCAGCATATAGGAAGTATTATGAAAGTCTTATTCTGACTGCCCAAAAAGCCAATCCTGATTGTGCAGTTTTACTAACCGTACCTAATGATTCTTACTATAAAAAGAAATACCCAAACCCCAGAACGAGAGTAATGCAGAAGATTATTTATGAATTGGCAAAAAAGCATAAGATGGCCGTTTGGGATTTTTACGAAATTATGGGAGGTTTTAATTCTTCCAAAGATTGGTATCAAAATAAATTGATGCCAAGAGATAGAATACATTTTACACAATTGGGATATAGAATTAAAGCAGATTTACTATTACAGGCGTTGACAAGTTCGTGGGAAAAAGAACTACAGTTGGAGCCAAATTCTGTTTTGAATCAAATTATTAATGAATAGATTAAAAGATATTTTTTCTTTTTCAGAGGATTTTCCTTTGATATTTACACAAGCGGATTTCTGGATTTTCTTTGCAGCGATCTACTTTTTGTATGCAATAGTATATCGTAAAAAGAGTATCCGTAGTGCGTATCTTTTTGCGATCAGCTTGCTGTTTTATTACAAGACTAGTGGCTTGTTTATTGGGATTTTACTTTTCAGTACGGTCAATGATTTCTTTTTAGGTAAGGCAATATATCATAGCAAATCCATTATAGTAAAGAAATTTCTGGTTGCTTTTAGTGTAATCATAAATTTAGGAACGCTTTGTTATTTTAAGTATGCTTATTTCTTTACAGAATCATACAACACCTTGTTTAATACCGACTACCAGGTAATCAACTACCTTGCACAGTTTGCCAATACCTGGGCAAATGCGGATTATTTTACAGTGGATACCATTATTTTACCTGTCGGGATTTCTTTTTACACCTTTCAAACCATAAGTTATAGTGTAGATATTTATAGAAAACAAATCAAGCCGTTGAATTCTATTATTGATTTTGGTTTCTTCGTAAGTTTCTTTCCTCAATTGGTTGCCGGTCCTATTGTTCGTGCTGCGGATTTTGTTCCTCAGATTAGAAAAGAGATTAATATTACCAAAGAAGATTTTGGTAACGCAACTTTTATGATTCTTAAAGGCTTGATCAAGAAGATGCTTTTCGCAGATTTCATTGCTATGAATTTTATGGATCGTGTATTTGATGTTCCAGAGATGTTTTCAGGGTTTACAAATATTATGGCAATGTTTGGATATTCGTTGCAGATTTATGGTGATTTTTCGGGATATACAGATATTGCTATTGGATTGGCATTGCTGATGGGATACAAATTACCCGTTAATTTTAATTCGCCTTATAAAGCGATACATTGTGGAGATTTCTGGAAACGATGGCACATCTCACTATCCAGTTGGTTAAAAGACTATTTATACATTCCAATAGGAGGAAACCGCAATGGAAGCATATTTTCATATGTATTCATTATTGTTTTTACCTTTTTAGGAGCATTTGCATATGCAGATTTTGGTATCGCCATCATTTCTACCGCCGGAATAGGATTGTTACTCATAGTGACTTTATTCTCCTCTAAACTAGCTTGGCATTTTAATAGAAATGTGAATATTATGATCACAATGCTGGTAGGAGGTTTATGGCATGGAGCATCCTGGAAATTTGTGATTTGGGGAGGTTTAAATGGATTAGGTATTGTGACTTATAAATACTGGCGAAAAATAAGTCCCTACGAAAATTCTAACGCCTGGTATGCTTTATTATGGCGTATTGCATTGACTTTTGTGTTTATCACCTTTACCCGTATTTATTTTAGAGGTAATAGTATGGATCATATCGATCGTTTCTATCAATCTGTTATGACCAATATGGACTGGACTAATGCGTTAGCAGTGCTCTGGGAGTATAGAGTGGTTTTTATTGTAATGCTGATAGGATATATTACCCATTGGTTGCCTTATAAAACCAAAGATTGGTTGTTAGATCAGTTTATTAAAAGTAATATGATCATTAAGGGATTAATAGCAACGATTGTGGCTATAATCTGTTATCAAACCTATGCTGCCGATTTTCAACCGTTTATTTACTTTCAGTTTTAAGAAACGTGTTGCTATTAGGTGTCGGGTTTCGACTTCGTTCAACTCTCATTAACTTCTTTACTATTTGACTAATACGTGACATCGAATGTCCGCCTCTGGTGGATGTATCCAGATGTTATCTGAGTATAAAAGCTGATAATTAGTTGATGGTTTGACAAAATAAGACCGTGTCTTTTCTACTCAAATTTGAATCATTTATACTCAACATCGAGTGTTTTATACTCAATTTTGAATGTTTTTGGTTCAACATCTAGTGATTTATATTCAATTTTGAATGTTTTATACTCAACTTTAAGTGCTACATAATCATAAAAAAACCAGAAAGATTTACGAGTGAGTCGTTCTGGTTATGTTACCGGATTTTCTTAATTGAAAAGATTATTTTTTAGAAATTAATTTAAAACCAGTTCCAATGAAGTTATGAATTATGTTGTTGGCAACAGTTAAACTTCACTGCGATCATATTTAAAAACTTTTTTATGAATTATTAAAATTCCAAATGCTACAAGAAATCCAACTATAGCTCCAGTCATAACATCTGTTGGAAAATGTTTTCCTGATGAAGTTCTATAATAAGAACCTAAAAATACGCCAATAAGAGCTATAATCCATACTACATTTTTATACGTTCGTTCTTTATAAAACAAGCTATACGCATATGCAAAAAAGACAAAACCAAATGCAATAATACTTGCGTCACCGGAAAAAAAAGAATTTAGAATATCATAATCAACAATATCTTCTAAAAATTTTTCTTTTGCCCTAGGATTTAATGTTTCAATTTTATCAATTGTTATATATGCAAACGGTCTATATCTATTAACTAGACCTTTTGTTAAACCAGTTAGACTTTCAGTTAGGACATAACCTTGTGAAAAAATAAAAAATAAAACAAGTCTTCTTTTTAGACTACCAGCAAAAAGGAATAAAGAAAATGGTATTAAATAGGTAGCTATATTTTTGAACACCTTTCCATTGTCTTTTGCCTGAATATCCCATCTCCCGGTAATACCTCTGTCAAGAGCATTTATTTGATCAATTTTTGTTTGGTTTAAACTTCCAATTTCAAATCCAGTAAAATTGTCTGCTTTTATTTTTTGAAGTTCAAAAGATGTATAGGATAATCCAATCAAAACTAAGCAAATAAGAATCTCCCTTTGTACGCTTAAAGTTACTACCCAATTATCTTGAAAATAGTCATTTTTGTTTAATAATAATAAGAGCACGATTATTAAAGAAATAAATATATAAATTATGGTCATGGACAAGTGATTTAATTGAAATTTCATACAAGATTATCATTAGCGTATTTATTCCAAAAATTCTGTTACGTCTTATACACGACATTTACCCGACATTACTTTGTCGATGTAATAATTCTTAAACCCCGGATTGGTTTCTGCATATCCTTTTACCTTTTGTACAGCGGGTAAAGATTTATCACCCATTTTAAAAAGTCCTGCTTTACTCGTTGACTACTCCTACCTAACACTTTGTACTCATTACTTTACACTTAATCATTGGTCTTCGAACTTCGAACTTCGAGACTTGTCCGCCTCAGGAGGAGCCTCAGTCCTCAACGCTTCTTTACTCCTTAACTTCTTACTACTATGTACTCACTACTTAATACTCACTACTATCTTAAAAATCTTTCTACCTTCGTAAATCGTAATTCCATATTGTTTCAACATATTCATCCATACGAACCTTTTTTTCCTGAGGGAGCCACAAAACTAATAGTCGGTACCCTGCCACCGCCACGTTTTACCTCGGGAGAATTAAAAGAAGGTGATGTCGATTTTTGTTACGGAAGTATCAGCGGATTGCTTTGGCCGGTTTTAGATCGTATTTTTGATTTAAACCTAAAATTCGAAACAACGCAAGAAGCTATTAATCAACGCAAGAATTTTTTAGCCTCTCGCGGAATAGGAGTTTGTGACATTGTACATAGTTGTCAACGAGAAAAAATAGATGCATCAGATCTGGGAATGCAACATATCCAATTGAGGGATTTGATATCTTATCTACATCAATATCCTAAGATAGATACTTTACTGTTTACTGGTGGAAATAGCAAAAATGGGCCTGAATATTTCTTTAGAAAACATCTTAAAAACTACCAGTTACAATTAGAATTAGTATCGAATGATATTCCCAGAATACATCAATTCATACTTCCCTCAAAACTGTCATCTCGAGCGGAGTCGAGAGAAAATTCAAATAGAACTATAAAAACAGTTTCCTTAACAGCACCATCCGGGGCTGCTAATCGATCAATTGGAAGTTTGCAATCTTATAAAGACTTAAAAAACCAAAATCCTGCATTCAATACAATAGATTTTAGAGTGATACAGTACAGCAAATTCTTTTGACCACATTTTCCCTATCATTTCCCGTATAAACCCCTATTTCATTTCATGATGATATAAAGTATTTTCGGATATGTTTAATCATATCATAAATCATACTAATTTCTGTGGTTTCTCACCGCACTAAAATCACTTTACATGAAAACGTATTTACATAGCTTATTGGATGAGGATAATGACCCGGTTGTTCAAAAATATTTAGAATACATTAAAACAGGATTTCCTAAACCCAAAGGGAAGAAAAAAGATGTACTTGTTGTTGGAGCAGGAATGGCAGGAATGGTTGCGGCAGCTGTTTTAAGAGAATCAGGACATAACGTTACCATCGTAGAAGCGAATACGCGGATAGGTGGAAGAGTTAAAACTTTCAGAAATGCGGAAGGTAAGAAATATTGGGAGGACGACTCATTATATGCCGAGGCAGGAGCGATGCGATTACCTAATTTTCATAATATGGTACTAGAGTATTGTAAGCAGCTCGATGTTTCATTAGAACCTTTTTATTATGTTTCAGTAGACAAAAAGGAAGCGTTAAAGAACAAAGAAGAAGGTTACGTGAATTATGAGAAGGAGAGTGCTACATTTCCAAAGAAAACCTTCAATTCCTTTTTATATGTAAATTATCAGCAAGTGGTTCAAAAAGAGTATTATAAAAAAGATGCTGATATCAATAAGTTACTACACTACAATGTGCAAACTAATAAAGATCCGAACGTTTCGGATGAAAATCAGGCGGCTAATATTTTACTTCATAATGCATTACAACCTCTGAAGGATTTTATCGCTATTAATCCTGTCGAGAATTGGCCTAAACTAATTGAAAAATTAGGAGAATATTCTATGAGACGTTTTCTAAAAGAGTTTACCAATTACTCAGAGAATGCCATAGAAATGATCGCTGTGATTCAAAATTTGGAGTCACGTATGTCCTATGATTTTCTACAGAGTTTTATTGAAGCTAATATCATTAAAAATGATACTGTTTTTTGGCAGGTTGTTGGAGGAACAGATATAATTACAGAGTCTTTTTATAAAAAACATGAATTAGCAGAAATAACCTATCTGGATACAAAAATGACGGATCTTTATCTAAGAGATGGGAAAGTAAGAATCTCTACAGAAATAGAGATTAAACGAGATCCGTCTTATTACCAAAAAATAGGATATAAAAAACAAGAAGTACCCGTAAGCGAGATGGAGTTTGATGAGGTGATCGTAACTATACCATTTTCTGCATTTAGGATGGTACATGTCTGGCCAAAATTCTCTCAGGATAAAAGAAAAGCGATCAGGGAACTTCACTATGACTCTGCTACAAAAGTTCTGGTTGAATTTAAAGAACGTTGGTGGGAAAAGGATCCCTACAATATTGTGGGTGGTGGAACCATCACTGATTTATCGAACCGTTTTATTTACTATCCAAGTCAGCATATAAACAGAGAAGGAAATGGATTAATGTTAGCCTGTTATTGTTGGGCAGATGATGCCAGAAAATGGGATTCTATGAGTCATAAAGACCGTTACATATATGCATTAGATAACATTGCGGTAGCACACGCGCCAGACGATTTGGATGAACAAAGAAGAATTAAATCTTTATCTGTTTTCAATCCAGATGCACCAGAAGATCCAGAGTATGTAGATGGTATAAAAGGAGCAGCAACCGTATCTTGGATGCAGAATCCATATGCTTTTGGAGAGGCAGCTATTTTTACACCAGGGCAATTAAACTTACTGCAGGGATCAATAGAAAAACCAGAATGGGATGGGAAAGCACATTTTGCAGGAGAACATACATCGCTAAAGCATGCGTGGATAGAAGGAGCTATCGAATCTGGTATTCGAGCGGCATTGGAAGTAAATGAAACACCTGTAAAATTTTAAAAATCCAGTATCATGAGCAAAATAACAGTAGCAAAATATCTACAGCTTCGTTTGGAGGAACTTGGGTTAGACACAGTTTTTGGTGTTGCAGGAAACTATTCAGCGCCCTTTCTAAATACGATTATTGAGGATCCAAAAGCTAAAATTAAGATCATAGGAAATACCAATGAAATAAATGCAGGACATTGTGTAGATGCGTATGCTCGATTAAAAGGCATTGGAGCAGTGGGAGTTACCTATGGAGTAGGTGCATTTAGTGTTTTAAATCCGGTAGCGGGTTCTTATGTAGAACATAATCCCGTACTAGTAATTAATGGAGCTCCCACAAACGCAGAGCAATCAAAAAACTTGGGAGAAGGTTTAATGGCTTCTCATATGACGGGTGATATGTATAGTAATATCAATGTTTTTCGTAATGTAACAGTTGCAGCAGAACAAGTCACAGGAGGTGGAGAAGCGCCTTATAAAATAGATGCGGTCTTAAACGCTATGGTTAGTTATGGTAGACCTGTCTACTTAGAGGTTTTTGAAGATGTTTGGCGATCAGAATGTGATGCTCCTGATCGTCCAATTACCCGAAAACATAGTGATCAATGTGTATCAATAGCGAAAAGTGCTGCTGTGGCTGCGGCCGATTTGATCGAAGCAAAAGACAAGCCTATTTTTTGGGCAGGAGTAGAAATTCAGCGTAAAGGACTTCAAAAGAAATTTTTACAACTGGTAGAAGATACAGGTATTGAATTTACAACCTCTATTATGGGAAAATCTATTGTTTCTGAGGATCACCCATTGTTTAAAGGAGTTTTTAATGGAAATGCTTCTCCAGGTGATGTTTATGAACGATTTACAAAAGCCGGATCTAAAATAGGTATCGGTGCGTGGACCACAGGTAAAAATCTTGGAGGATTTAATATATGGGATGATAATACGGTTTTATCCAATCACTCCGGAATCAGAGTTGGTGCAAAATTTTATGCGAATATGTCATTAGGAGCCTTTGTTGATGCACTAAGAGAAGAGTTGATGAAACGAAAAGAGAAGTTTAAAAAGTTTTCTATGGATGCAGCCATTAGCAATGGTCTAAAAAAATCAATACAAGTTCAAACTTCCGATGAGTTAACCTATGATCAATTCTTTACAAAAATGAATAGTTTTATCACAGCTTCTAATACTGTGGTAGTTGATGCAGGATTTCCTTTATTGGGAGCCCAAGGATTACATAGAGGTAAACCGAATACATTTATAGCACAAGCCAATTGGTTGTCTATAGGGTATTCAGTTCCTGCTGCGATAGGCGTTAAATGTGCTGACCCAAATCAGAGAGTACTGGTGTTTGTAGGCGATGGTGCATTTCAGGAAACTTGTCAAGCGGTTTCTACGCAACATCATCTAAAACATAATACCGTTGTTTTTGTACTTGACAATAAAATATATGGTATCGAACAAATGTTGGTAAATCCAAATCCTTTTAGAGGAAAAGATAAAATAGATTATCCTCAAGAAGATCTTAATAAAGTGTATCCATACAATGATTTAAATAATTGGAAATATGCTAAACTTACAGATGCTTTTGGAGGTATTGGACTTGAAGTCAAAACAGAAAATGATCTGGATATAGCACTGCAACAAATTGATAAATATCCTAACGATAATTTTATTGTACATGTTCACATTCCTAAAACTGACATTCCTAATTCGATAAAATATAGAACTAAAAAAGCAGGAGAAGACGAAACGTTAAATCCAGATTGGTCATTATGCTAACCAGTCGAAACTAAACGAACTTACTATATGAGTGCACACCAAAAATTATCAGAAGAACAGATGAAAAATCTGTTGCAGTTACCTAACAAAAGAAATAAACCATTAAGAGTAGTTGTTGATACTGATTTTGACAATGAGATAGATGATTTCTTTGCGTTAACCTGGCTATTGTTACCTCACGAAAATATTAAGGTTGAAGGGATTTATGCAGCACCTTTTTCATTTTTAGAGCGGTTAAAAGCTTTACTAAGAGCGAATGATCTTATCAAAGCTGCTCCAGATAATCTGACAGAAGATGAACAGGCTTTGGTAAATAAATACAAAGTACAAATAGAGGCTATAGAAAAACTTGGGATTACTCCCGAAAGTCTTTTGGATAAAGGAAGTCATGTGGCGATGACACCTGAAGAAGGAATGGAGAGTAGTTATGATAAATTACTCGAATTCATGAAGCTTTTTGATAAGCCAGAGATTCCGGTTTTAAAGGGAGCTACACATTATTTAGAAGATGGTTGTCCGGTGCGAAGTGAAGCGGTTGATCATTTTATAGCATTGGCGCGTAGCGCTTCTATCGATGATCCGATTTATATTATGGGTATTGCCTGTGCTACCAATTTGGCATCAGCTATAATGATAGCGCCGGATATTATCGATAAGGTGGTGTATACCTGGACAGCAGGGTACCCAACGAATGTCACCGATCTACAAAATACTTCTTTTAATTTATCGCAGGATATAGAAGCTTCTCAGATATTATTTAGTAGCGGTGTTCCTTTGGTTTATATTCCAGGGTTTTATGTGGGGCAACAATTAACCTTATCTCAGGCAGATATGGAAGCTTGGTTCAAAGACTCAGGTCCCATAGGTAAAGTACTCTATGATCGTTATATTAACAATCCTTTGTTTACTTGGTATGGAAAAGATAAAAACAATCTTTTTGGGCAAATCTGGAATATCTGGGATTTAATCAATATTGCCTGGTTTATTGATCCAGGTTCCGTTCCATCACATGAGGTGTTCTCTCCAATACTGACAGAAGAAGGATATTGGAAGCCTAAAAAAGATAGTCACCTGATTAGAGAATGTTATTATACGAATTACAATAGTATTTTTCCTGCCTTTGCAGAACAGTTAAGGGCTTATGAAGAGAAGTGCAAGAAATAATTTTGTTGTAAATAATTCTACTTGTTATAACGATAATGCCCAATAATTCTATAATCAAAAAGACAATCAGCTAACACTTGTCCACCGCCAATATTATGAACGATTAAATGCCGTTGTTGATCTTCGGATTTTTTGTCCACAACTAATCCAATATGTGTGAGTCCACCACCCAGATTCCAACAAACGATATCTCCTGGTAGGTAATCTTCTGCATTCTTAGCAATAGATTTTACTTTGCCAAATCGAGAAAAGAATGTCATTAGATTAGGAACTCTTCTGTGATCAATGTTTTTATCGGTTTTTGATAATCCCCAGTTTTTTGGATATACACCAAAATTAGTCCTCATGTCTTCGTGTACTTCTTTTTGTAGATCAATCCCTAGTTTTCGATAAGCTCGTATCACAACATCTGTGCATACACCTTTATCACTGGGAACATCGCCATTAGGATACTCAATAGAGAAATAGGCAGGATCGTAGGTTACATCTTGTTCAGTCAATGATAAGCTTGCGTCAGACAATCGATGATAGAAGTCTTCCTGAGCAAAAAGAGAGAAAGAAACTAGAAGGAAAAGTAAAAATATGATTCGCTTGTTCATATGGTTATATTTTGAGTACGTTAAC
Source organism: Aquimarina rubra (assembly GCF_042684305.1). Lineage (NCBI taxonomy): Bacteria > Pseudomonadati > Bacteroidota > Flavobacteriia > Flavobacteriales > Flavobacteriaceae > Aquimarina > Aquimarina rubra. Next base: position 354,747 of record NZ_JBHULE010000035.1, read on the forward strand.
AAAATTAATTTTTTATTATTAAGAAAAATCTTGCATTATAATAGATTAATTCTTTTTTTTGATGCTGATTAAAAATAAACTAGTTACTTAAAATTAGTTGTAAAGGTTTATTTGACACCCCTAATCTTCTATTTTTTTTGATCTTACCTCCTTAGCGAAGGTGACTAAATAAAGTTGCTACTATTTCGTTATGAGAATTTACCGCTTAATCATATTTTTTTATTGTCTGTTAACAAGTGGCTACGCTCAGCAAATTGATATTGATTTTGCCAGAAAAGGACTGCTTTTGTTTAAGGAGTTAGGTGTGTTTTCTTCTCACGTTATTGATTTTGATGTTGTTGAAGAAAATAAAATTAACGTACTTTATGAGTCTAATGATAAGAAAAATTTGGTAAGACTTCATAAAAATGGTAAAAAGGATATTCAATTTAATATAACATCAAGTAATTTAAATAATCAAAATACTATACCTGTTGGCATGAGTGCTAAATCCGACGGCACTGTTTTGGTGCTATCTAACTTTTGGAACGGATATAGCTGGATGATTTCTGTTAATGGGTTTTATGAAGATGGAACTATTAATGATGGGTTTGGTAGCAGTGGAGTATATAAAAAGAATATATTAGATAATCTGGATGATAATTATGGGCAGTATATTTATGCTTCCTCTAATGATGAAATCATTGTTATTGCCAAGATAAAAGGTTTAGAAACTTCAAAAAAGCAAGAAAAAATTGCTATTCTTAAACTATCGGATATTGGAGAGACTTTATCATCCAGTTTGTATGATGATCATCACTTTACCTTAAACTGCTCTGCCATGGAAAACGACTATCTATTACTCGCATATTCTGAGTCGATAGATGACGGGGAGGAACAATCTACATATTTAGCAGGATTTGATAGTAATCAAATGGCATCTAATAATTTGTACTGTTTGACCATAGAAGACGATTATCAGTCATTTGATCATATAGTGCTTTCTAATACAGAACTATATACTTCTCAAATCGAAAATGAGTCTGAAGGTATATATCGTATACGTAAATACGGCGCAAACGGAAATCTGAATCCTACTTTTTTCGATTCTGGAGAAATGGGATTTAGTGCAGATATTTACAATACTGATTTTGTAGTGACAGAAATAGGAGAAGTTTTTGTAATTTCTAAGAGCCTGGACAGTGAATTCGAAATACTAATAAAAAAACTATTACCTAATGGTGAAATCGACACAGATTACGGTAATGAAGGAGTGGCATCTGTTTTGTTAAAATATCCAATTCTTGATTTTAATAAAATACGTTTAGATTCAAAAAATGAATTATACATCTCAGGATCCATGGGGATCGAAGGTGATTCTTTCGGTTTTATCACTAAACTAAAACTCAATATCCAGCAGTTAAAAAAAGAAAAACTAGAAAAATTTATTGATAATTTCTTTTCGAAAGAATAAGTTTTATTTAGATAATTCTTTTAGTTTCTCTTTTTCTGATGCACTAAGGTTATTGATTCCTTCTTTATTTATCTTTTCCAACAATCGGTTTAGTTCCTTCTCTTTTTCCACTTTTGTTACATTATAACGATCATCTACATCAAGCAAACCTTCAGGTTTTTCCGTTAGACTCTTTTTGAATTGCAAAAAGTCGGGTTTCAACCATTTGATAAACAATAAAATGATGAGGATAGCAATTAGTAAGGGAATGGATATAAAACTCATGAATAAACGATAATACTTAGAAAATTATACCATTTACCATTTGAATTTTCTTTTCCGGTAAATTCAAGTGGTAAATGATATTAGATAGAACCTTCATTTATAAAGGACCAAATATAGTTTATTTTCAATTTTTACCTACTATCGTATTTCCTTTACAAAATCAGGGATACTATCAACTCCATTTTGAGTAAGGTGTTTGATGAAAGCAGAACCGATGATAGCACCTTTAGCGGTTTTGGTCGCTTGAGTAAAGGTTTCATTGTTGCTGATACCAAAGCCAACAATCTGCGAAGCTTTTAGATTCATATTTGCAATCCGTTCAAAATACGCTTCTTGAGTGTTTCCAAATCCAGATGTAGATCCGGTAACACTTGCAGAACTAACCATATAGATAAATCCATTAGACACACTGTCTATGAATCTAATTCGTTCTTCAGAGGTTTGTGGTGTTATCAAAAACACATTAATCAATCCATATTTTTCAAAAGTCTCCTGATACTGTTCGTGATATTCTGCCACCGGTAAATCAGGAATAATTAATCCGTCGATACCAATTTCCTTACATTTTGCACAAAAAGCTTCCACGCCATATTGCATCATTGGATTAAAGTATCCCATAATAATTAGAGGAATACTTACCGACTGACGAATATCTGCAAGTTGTTCAAATAATAATTTGGTGGTCATTCCGTTTTTTAGAGCAGCCGTAGAACTTTCTTGTATAGTTGGACCATCAGCTAGTGGATCACTAAAAGGCAGTCCAATTTCTATCATATCAACACCGTTTTCTTCAAGATCCTGAATAATTTTTTTAGTATCGTGTAATGATGGATATCCAGCCGTAAAATAGATAGATAGTAGTTTTTTATTTTGTGCTAAAGCTTTATTAATTCTGTTCATTTTTTTATTAGTACAGAGTAGTCAGTAGTCAGTAGTTAGTATAAATAAATTTCTTAATACTAAGTACTTTGTACTCACTACAAATTATTATAATTTAAAATACTCTATATATGTATTAAGGTCCTTGTCTCCACGACCGGATAGGCTTATGACCACAATATCATCAGGTTTAAACTGTTTGTCATTAAATATAGCCAAGGCGTGCGATGTCTCTATTGCTGGGATAATGCCTTCTAATTGTGATAGTTCCAGTCCTGCTGTCATGGCATCTTCATCGGTTACAGAAAAGAACTCACCTCTACCGGTTTTATACAAATGCGAATGTAAAGGTCCTACACCTGGATAATCCAATCCGGCAGAAATCGAATACGGTTCTGTAATTTGTCCATCAGGTGTTTGCATTAACAAGGTTTTACATCCGTGAATGATTCCTTCTTTACCTAACTGAGAGGTGGCTGCGCTTTCTCCACTATTCACGCCTTTTCCAGCTGCTTCTACAGCAATGATTCCTACACTTGGCTCATCAAGAAAATGATAATAAGTTCCCGCGGCGTTGCTTCCTCCACCGATACAGGCTACTACATAATCTGGGTTTTCCTGTCCTTCCTTTTCTTTTAACTGCCATTTGATTTCTTCAGAAATGATCGATTGAAATCTAGTCACCATATCCGGATATGGATGAGGTCCAATAGCAGATCCTATGATGTAATGCGTGTCCACAGGGTTATTGATCCAGTCTCTGATGGCTTCGTTAGTAGCATCTTTTAACGTTTTACTCCCGGATTTTGCAGGTCGTACTTCTGCGCCTAGCATTTTCATACGAGCAACATTAGGAGCTTGACGTTTGATGTCAATTTCTCCCATATATACAATACACTCAATGCCCATTAACGCACAAACTGTTGCGGTCGCCACACCGTGTTGTCCGGCTCCTGTTTCTGCAATGATTCTATTTTTACCAAGTTTCTTAGCCACGAGAATCTGACCAATTGTGTTGTTTACTTTGTGTGCACCGGTATGATTTAAGTCTTCACGTTTTAGATATACTTTGGTGTTGTGTTTTTCCGAAAGGCGTTTTGCATAATACAATGGAGATGGACGTCCTACATAATCTTTTAATAATTGATTGAATTCTTCTTTAAAAGAAGGTTCGTTCATAATATCCAGATAGGTAGATCGTAATTCTTCTACATTAGGATATAACATTTCAGGAATATAGGCTCCACCGAAGTCTCCATAATATCCTTTTTCATTTACTTGATAACTCATCTTAGTTTATAGTTTTTAGTTGATGTTTAATAGTTTTTGGGTATTGAAAAACTATTTGAGATCAACGGATAGCAATTTTTTAAATTTTTCTAAATCGTTTATGTTTTTTAATCCTGGTTCAATTTCAAATTTGCTATTGACATCAACTGCATATATAGGCAAATCTGTTTTTAGGATCGCTTTTATTTTGGCAACTTCTTCTAATCCAATTCCACCGCTTAAAATAAATGGGGTAGTAGAATTATAGTTTTTTAAAACATTCCAGTCAAAGGTATATCCATTTCCTCCTTTTGCTTTTCCTTTGGTGTCAAAAAGAAAGTAATCAACAATGCCTTCGTAGGGTTTGAGTATCTCAAAATCAAATTCATCTTTGATAGAAAAAACTTTGAATATCTCGACTCCGCTCGATATGACAGTCAACGCTGTCTGGTCGAGCAGAGTCGAGACCTCTTTTAATTTTTGTGATAATGCTTTACAATATTCTGCAGATTCGTTTCCGTGTAATTGAATAGCTTTGAAATTGTGTTTTTTTACTTTTTCTAAAATAAAATCAATAGACGCATCTACAAAAACTCCGGTTTTCTTAATAGTTTCTGGTAACTCAAGAATATCTTGATCAAAATTTCTGGGAGATTTTTCATAGAAAATAAATCCAAGGTAGTCTGGTTGTAATCCAGCTACGGCTTCAATGTTTTCTTGATATTTCATTCCACAGACCTTCAGTTTCATGTTTTTATCTTTTTAATGCTAAAGATTTGGTTCTAATGTAATATTAGCATTGTTAAAATTGATATCGTGCGCAAAATCATATACTTTTTTAAAATGCTCTTCCATATCAGGTTCTTCGATGTCGCTAAGTAATTTTCGAATTAACTTAGATTCAAAATAATGTTTTTTTGAAGTCGAATATTTTAGTAACTGAGATCCAATAGTTTTATAAAATATTTTTTCCATAGTTGTCTTGTTCTTTGGTTCATCAGGGACTAATTCCATCTCTACGTCACATTTACTTAATATGCTATAGATGATATATCGTATTGGAACGTTTTTAGTTAACGTAATATTAAGTTGTTCTTCCTTACTATCACTTGCTCTAATTATTCCTTTGGCTACATAATCCACAGGAACGATGTTAAGTCCACCTTCCATATTTAAAGCCATTCTAATTTTCCCCATTTCTGGATAGGTTTTCTTCATTTTTTTAAAGAATTCACCAATAGAATAAAAAACAATATACCTACTGCTTACGTATTTTGGCATATCAATAAGTCTTCCGGATACTACGCTAGGTCTGGCAATGGTACAACTGAAATCGTTTTCCTTTGCAATTTTTAATATTAGTTTTTCAACTTTCATTTTATAAGCTTCGTAAAAGTTTCTAAAATCAAAATTGACAACAGAATGATAGTCATCCGTAATTTTACCAGCGATTTCTCCCCTGGAGAAGGCAGTACTTACAAAAACTAATTTTTTGGTTCTACTTTTAATAGCTTCAAAAAAAGCTTGTGTATTATTATAATTTACATGTGCGATTTCATTTCTAGCCTTTTCTGTATTGCTTAGATTTACCGAGGCTGCTAAATGATAAACTATCAGGCTATTTCCTGCTTCTTCGGGAATAGTGAAATTATTTATTTCTCCTTCTATTATTTTTATATATTCTGTTACATATTCTTTATAAAAAGGGGCTATTTTTTTAGGGATAAGTTGTTCAGTGAAAACTTCATCCCATAGGCGTTGTCTGGCAGAAATGTCTCTTTGTTTTCTAATTAAAACATAAATTTGCGCTTTTTCCTTTTTAGAATACAAATCAAATAACAGTTCAAACAGTACGTGCGAACCTATATTTCCTGTAACTCCTGTTACTAATATTGTATTCATTGTTTTCTATTTTAGTTTTTGTATAAATTCTATAGCACTAGCTCCTGGGTTTTCGGTTTTCATAAAATTTTCTCCTATCAAAAAACCTTTGTAATCATATTGTTGTAAATCCTTTATGGCTTCAATACTACTAATGCCACTTTCTGAAACCTTTACAAAATCATCCGGGATATGTTTGCTTAGTTCTTTACTCACATCGGTACTTACTTCGAAAGTCTTAAGATTGCGGTTATTAACTCCTAGCATGTCTAATGAAGGCATTATTGATTTCTCTAGTTCTTGTAGATTATGGACTTCTAATAACACATCTAGCGATAATTTTTTAGCAAACTCCGATAATGATTTTATTTCATCTCTAGACAATACGGCTGCTATTAATAAAATTACGTCTGCTCCATACGCTTTGGTTTCCAGTAATTGGTATTCGTCGATGATAAATTCTTTACGTAACAATGGCATATTTACAGAAGCTCTTGCCAATAATAGATCGTCCAAAGATCCTCCAAAATATTTACCATCGGTTAAAACAGACATTCCACAAACTCCAGCTTCCTGATATCCCGTAGCTACGTCTTGTACGCTTACCTTTTGATTGATTACTGATTTAGAAGGTGATCTACGTTTGTGTTCTGCAATAATTCCTGTTTCACTATTACGCAAAGCTGAGGCTAATGAATTAGTTTGACGGTTGAATAACACCGAATTTTCTAATTGATGGATAGGTATTAAACTTTTTCTAAGTTCAACCTCTTTATATTTGTCTGCTACTATTTTATCTAGTATGTTCATTTTTTTACTTGTCATCCTGAACTTGTTTCAGGATCTCATTATTACTTGTTTCTATTATGGATTCCGGCCTCCGCCGGAATGACACTATCAACTAATTCTTACTCAATTCCTGCACTTTCTTCAATGCTTTTAATCCTTTCCCAGAGAGCAATGATTCTTTTGCTCTTTCGAATCCTTGTATGGGTTCTAATCCTTCTACAGTTGCGATAGCCATCCCGGCATTTGCACATACCACATTGTTCTGAGCTTCCGTTCCTTTACCGTTTAGGATATTCATAAAAATAGCTGCAGATTCTTCTATTGAATCTCCTCCAACAATTTCTTCCATTTTTAGGGTATGTACTCCAAAATCTTGCGGAGTTAGCATTCCTTCTGTGTTGTTCGATATGGTTTTGGTACTACCGGTCAATGATATTTCATCATATCCGTCTAAAGCGTGAATGATGGTAAAATTTTTATCTGTATTTTGATATAAATACCCATACATTCTAGCTAATTCTAGGTTGAAAACACCAACGATTTGGTTTTTTGGAAATGCTGGATTTACCATAGGTCCTAACATGTTGAAGAATGTTTTTACTCCTAATTCTCTTCGTATCGGAGCTACATTTTTCATAGCCGGGTGGAATAAAGGTGCGTGTAACACACATATCCCTGCTTCGTCAATACTTCGTTTTAGAAAATCTTTATCATTACTGAATTTGATTCCTAAATGTTCCATCACATTAGAACTTCCGCATTTAGAAGAAACTCCATAATTACCGTGCTTGGTTACTTTTATTCCTGCTCCTGCGGACACAAAAGATGAAAGCGTAGAGATGTTAAATGTATCTTTTCCATCACCACCTGTTCCACAAAGATCGATTGGATTGTATTCGCTAAGATTTATAGCAACACAAAGTTCTAATAACGCATCCCTAAAACCTTCTAGTTCTTCTACGGTAATACTTCGCATCATATAGACTGTTAGAAAAGAGGCGATCTGGCTTTGGTTGTATTCACCTTTAGAAATGTTTACCAAAACTTGTTTAGCTTCTTCTTTAGAAATGGTCTCGTGATTTATTAATCTATTGAGTAATTGTTTCATAGGCCCTTCACCCCAGTCCTCTCCCCAAAGGATAGAGGGAGCATTACAGAGTTGTTATTTAAATTAATAGTCATTTTATTTATTTTGTTTTTTGCGGTTAGCAGTAAGTTTTGATCCGTGCTAACTACTCAACACTAATTACTTTATACTAGTTATTTATCCAGTTTTCTAACATTTTTTTTCCGTCGGGAGTAAGTACAGATTCAGGATGAAATTGAACACCTCTAACATCCAGTTCTTTATGTCTTAGGGACATAATTTGTCCATTTTCATCAAAAGAGGTTGCTTCCAGACAAGAAGGTAAATCTGTATCCGCCACTACCCAAGAATGATATCTACCTACGTCAAAAGTGTTTTTAAGCCCATCAAAAAGAAGCTCGTCTGATACCGAGAGTTTTACTTCGGTAGCGACACCGTGATAGACTTCATCCAGATTAAGAAGGCTTCCACCAAATACTTCGCCAATTGCTTGTTGGCCAAGGCATACTCCAAAGATACTTTTGGAATCAGCATAGGTTTTGATAATCTCTTTTAATAATCCGGCTTCATCCGGGATTCCTGGTCCTGGTGAAAGTAATATTTTATGAAAAGGTGCTACCTCTTCTAATCTAAGTTGGTCATTACGTTTTACGACTACTTCGCAACCTAGATCTTCTAAATAATGAACCAGATTATAAACAAATGAATCGTAGTTGTCAATTACTAATACTTTTTTCATCTCATTGTTCAGGAGTTTATCAGCTCCTTATATTTCTTCAGCTAGTTTTAATGCTTTGGTTAATGCTCCTAGTTTATTGTATACTTCTTGTAGTTCGTTTTCTTCGTTTGATTCGTTAACTAATCCAGCTCCTGCTTGCCAATGCAATTGATGATTTTTACTTAAAAATGTTCTAATCATAATGGCGTGATTAAAATTTCCGGAGAAATCCATAAAACCAATGGCACCACCATAGAAATCACGATTTACGGTTTCGTATTTTTCTATCAGCTGCATTGCCATGTGCTTAGGTGCACCGCTTAGCGTTCCTGCAGGAAATGTATCCGCAACCACTTGCATCGTAGTGGTGTCTTTGTGTTTTTTACCGGTTACTTTACTTACCAGGTGAATCACGTGTGAGTAAAATTGTACTTCTCTGTAGGTGTCAACGGTAACTTCACTTCCGTTGCGGCTTAAATCATTTCGCGCTAAATCTACCAGCATCACGTGTTCTGCATTCTCTTTTTCGTCTGCGGATAATTTTTTAGCTAGTTCTGCATCTTGCTCATCATTTCCGGTTCGTTTAAAAGTTCCTGCGATTGGATGGATTTCAGCTATTTCATCCTTGACTACTAATTGCGCTTCTGGTGAACTGCCAAATATTTTAAAATCTCCATAATCAAAATAAAATAGGTAAGGAGATGGGTTTATACTTCTTAATGCTCTATATACATTGAATTCATCACCTTTGAACTTCTGTGAAAAACGCTTGGATAAAACTAGTTGAAAGACATCTCCACGTTGACAATGTTTCTTAGCTAAAGCTACGTGTTCCTTATATTGTTCATCATCCAAGTTAGAGGTGGTTTCATCTACCGTAGTGAAGTTGTAAGAAGCAAAGTTTTTAACTTTTAATAAAGATTCTATTTCATCAATATTACTATCTGACTCATAACAATGTGCAAAAATACAAGCTTCGTTTGTAAAGTTGCTGATTGCAATAATATTTTGATAAACAGTGTATTGCATGTCTGGAATTTCTAAACCTCCTTCTTTTTTTGAAATCGAAATATCTTCAAAATATCGAACGGCATCGTAAGAAATATATCCGAACAGTCCATTGTTTATAAATTTAAAGTCACTTTTGGACGTTTTAAATTGCTGTCCAAATTGCTCAATAATATAGGGGATATTAGTGTCCTTAGTTATCGGAGTTTCTTTGTTGGTTTTATCAGGAAAAGATTCGTAAATAATCTCATTTTCAATTTTAATTGTAGCAATAGGGTTACAACAGATATACGAAAAGCTGTTCTCACTACCTCTGTAATCATTATTTTCTAATAACAAACTATTAGGAAAACGATCTCTAATTTTTAGATATACACTTACCGGAGTGATAGTATCTGCGAGAATTTGTTTGAAATGTGTCATTAATGTATAACTCATGTTACATTTTGATATTTATAATTTATAAAACCCCTTTATTCATGGAACAAAAAAAAGGCTTGTCGTGATTTGACAAGCCTTTGATATGTTTACTTAACTATATGACAGGATCTATCTCACGACGTTTTCGTTATAAGATGACCACCACCATGTATTAGTTAAGATTAAATTCATTTTTTAATTTCTTGAGTCAAATATATAAATTAATTGTAATTCAAAAAATAAAAAATTACATTTTTAAATTTACTGCTAATTCAAATTCGTCATAGATTGTTTTATCACCTAAATTATCGAAGAAACTTCCTGATCCGTATTTGATATCATATTTTGTTCTATCAACACTTAATGTAGTTGAAGCAGTAGCTCTATTTACGACTAGGTCAAAGGTAATTGGATTGGTTTTTCCTTTGATCGTAAGATCACCTGTCACCTTATAGCCTCCATCCATTTTTGAAGCTTTCTTGATTACGAGCTTTGCATTTTTGTGGTTTTTCACTCCAAAGAAATCATCAGAAGTAAGATGCCCTTCTAATTTTTCTTTTCCTTTACCCGCTTCTAGGTCCGTAACTGCTAAAGAGGTCATATCAACTACAAATTCTCCTCCACTTAATGTATTGTTTTCAAATGTTAGAAATCCACTAGAAAAATTTAGTGTTCCGGTGTGTTGGCCGGTTACTTTTTTACCTGTCCAATTGATGGAACTTTCAGAGGTGTTGATTTCTTTTTGTTGAGCGTAGATGGAAGCTGTTGCTACTAAAGTTATTGCTAGAATTAATGATTTAAGTTTGGTTTTCATGATTTTTAAAATTTAAAATTATATAAAAGTGTTTACTTAATTAACTTCTTAGTTTATTTAACAAATTGTTTAAGGTGATTAATTCTTCTTCAGAAAGTGAAGAGGTGATCTTTTTTTCGAAACTATTCATTGCCGGACTGACTTGTTCCAGAAATTTGTTGCCTTGTTGGGTTATAGTAATTTCTACCTTTCTTCTATTGGTTTCGCAGAGTACCCGTTGTACCAAATTCTTTTTAATAAGTTTGTCCACTAATCTAGTGGTGTTACTCATTTTGCTCACCATTCTTTCTTGTATGGTAGATAAATTGGCAGGTTTACCTTTTTGACCTTTAAGAATTCTAAGAACATTAAATTGTTGAATAGATATATCATATACCTTCAATTCAGAGTTTATCTGATCACTTATCCAGTTTTCGGTGTACAAAAGATTTACAATCGCTTTTCTGGAAAGAGGAAGTTTGGTTTTAGTTTTGATAATATCTTCAATATTCATTTGTATGTACAATATTTGTATATACAAATGTAATATAATTTACTGTTTAGAGGATTATGAATAGATACTAATTCTTTGTTAAAATTCTAATAATTACTATTCTTTAATATTATCATTGTTTGGTTAAATACGGATTAAAATCCTAAAATTGTCTTTATGAACTACTTAAACCTTGTTAATTTCCTTTTTGGTAATAAAGCGTTTTAATACTTTAGTACGATGCAGAAATTGATCATATATATAGGATTGACCATATTAATGGTGAGTTGTAAAGGAGAGCAGAAAGTTGCCATAGAAGCTTCTAATGTATTTTCTGGCAAAGGGGTGGAGGTGCCTGTGTATGATTTTAAAAATTTTGAGCATTTACTTAGTATTAATGATGGTAAAACCAGAATTATTAACTTCTGGGCTACTTGGTGTAAACCTTGTGTAGCAGAATTACCATATTTTGAATTAATAAATAGTAGATATCCTGATAATGAAGTTGAGGTAATTCTAGTAAGTTTAGACCTTCCTAATCAGGTAGAATCTAAACTGATCCCCTTTCTTAGAAAGCAACGAATACAAAGTAAAGTGGTATTATTAGATGACGCGGATGCGAATAGTTGGATTCCTAAGGTAAATGAAAACTGGTCAGGATCTATCCCGGCCACCATCATATATAAAGATAATACTTCGAATTTCTACGAACGTTCTTTTACCTATGATGAACTAGAGAGAGAATTAAAAAAAATATTATAATATCATACGATTTCTAATCTTTTTGATAAGAACCTTTAATAAAACAAACAAATGAAAACTTTAAAGATTTTAGTAGCGGTTGTTTTAGTAATTGCGGTAAGCGCATTTGCGATTGATAAAGTTAATGTGTCAGATAGTGATGCAGGATATACAGTAGGTGATTCGGCCACTGATTTTAAACTTAAGAATATTGATGATACCATGGTATCATTAGCTGATTATAAGGATGCTAAGGGTTTTATTGTCATCTTTACGTGCAATCATTGTCCATATTCTGTTGCATATGAAGATAGAATTATTGCTTTAGATCAAGCTTTTAAATCAAAAGGATATCCAGTTATTGCGATTAATCCTAATAATCCAAAAGCATATCCAACGGATAGTTTTGATAATATGAAAGTGAGAGCAAAAGAAAAAGGGTTTACATTCCCTTATTTATTCGATGATGGACAAAAGATTTATCCACAATATGGAGCGACAAAGACACCTCATGTATACATTCTGGAAAAGACTGCACAAGGTAATATCGTTCGCTATATTGGCGCTATAGACAATAATTACAAAGATGCAGGATCAGCTGATAAAAAATATGTGGAAGATGCAGTAAACGCTTTGCTTAAAGGAGAAAAAGTTCCTGTGGAAACCACAAAAGCTATTGGCTGTAGCATAAAAGCATAAGTTTAATGTTATATTTTTAGATAAATGAATGTAGGGCTTCGTGCAATTCATTAAGGACTCTTATATTTGTAAGGAAATCATAGATAAAAGTTCAATCTAAAAATGGAAATATAAAATGGCCGAAGATATTACACAAGATCAGTGGGAAGATCTTATCGCTAAAGATGATAATGCAATAATCCTGGATGTTAGAACCGAGGAAGAAGTAGAAGATGGTTTTATACCTGATATGCTTAATCTGGATATTCGTATGGGACAAGGATTTCTTGATGAAGTCGAGAAGCTGGATAAATCCAAAAATTACTATGTTTATTGTCGTTCTGGAGCACGTAGCGCACAAGCCTGTGCTTTAATGAATCAGATGGGTTTTGAAACTACGTACAATCTGATCGGTGGTTTCATGAATTGGGATGGCGAAGTTGCCGAATAATAATAGCTAATCATACTTATGAAAATTAAATCAATATTAACCGTAATCTTTTTTTCAATTTTATTATTGAATTGTAAAGATGCTAATAACAAAGATGCTGCTGTTGTAGAATTGATTACAGTAGAAGAAATGGATTCTTTGTTGGAAATGGAAAGAGTACAACTCATTGATGTTCGTACTCCAAAGGAATATGCAGAAGGTCATATTGAAGGATCGATTAACATAAACTTTAGTGATGAGAATTTTGAAACGCTTATTTCTGAAGTGGATAAATCAAAACCTGTAGCAGTCTATTGTGGTCGTGGAGGAAGAAGTGGTAAATGTTCTGCTTATATGAAAAAAGCTGGATTTACTAAGATTTATGACCTAGATGGTGGGATTACAGAATGGAAGTATAAAGGAAAGGAGTTGGTAAAGTAATTTTATAAAAGCTTTTAAATATCAACTATATAAACAATAAAACCGACCATCATATGGTCGGTTTTATTGTTTATGCTCTTTTCTGAAAAGCCTATTGTTTCAATATTCTGGAGTAGAATATGTTTTTACCATTTTTTACTGTTATGATATAATTTCCAGATGTTATGTTTTCTAGTAAAGAACTGATGTCCATAATCTTTTGACGATCTTCTTGTGTAGATTTTTCCTGTATTTTGTTTAGTAATTTACCAGTTAAATCCCAGATCGAGATTTCCGTCTGTTGATTTGAAACTGCATTGTAACGTAAAGTAAGAGATTTTCCTGTGGTGGGATTCGGGTAAATGATTGGATTCGTGTCCAGTTTTGTATCGTCCTGAAGATTAGGGTTCTGTCGAGAAAGTGAACTAATAGTGATATCCAGATTGCCAGGAGCAGACCAATTACCAGCAGCATCTCTAACTAAACTTTTGATCTTTCCATTACGTCTTCTGATATCTTTTGTGGCAGCTGATCCTGCTGTGATCGTTTGTGACTGATTTACTCTAAATTTATACACTTTGAGATCATCAAATTCTACAATGGTTTTGTTGGTTCTTAACGAAATAGTACTACCATTTTTGATGGGTGATGGATCAGTCCATTTCAAAATAGATTTGTTATTTCTAAAAACTTCAATCACCCCAAATCCAGGACTATAAGTGATTTTATAATTCGCCCATTTATTATCCAAAGGCGCATCATCAATAGCTCTAAAGTTTAACTGATTGTTTACGGTTTCATAAACTCTTACTTTGTTATCTTCACCACTAAACCATATCAGATAAGAATTTCCTCTTTGACTTTCATCAGGTGAGTCCGCCATAATGTGAATACCAAATTTTCTTGGACCGCTAGTAGATATAGTTTTAGCAGAGAATTCATATAAATAGGGTAATCCTGAATTTTGTGATAAAAAGGTATTCAGTTTTGTGTTATCAGAAGAAGTGTTGGACTGGCGCAGATGTCCATTGTTAATGGTCCAATTACCAGCACCTTTCGTATATCCGGAATAAAAAATATTGAAGTTGTCATTAAAGAATCCATTGCTACGATTTGCATACCAATTACTACCGTACTTTTCTAAAGCCTGATAAAATCTGCGGGTAACCCCTACATTATCATTATCATTAAAATTTGCTGTAAAATTACCGGATTGTGTATTTCCACCTGATGCAGATATCGTAGTGGTGGGCGCCTGAGTATCTGTTCCTCCTCCCGAACAACCATTATTAATGAGATTTTGCACACCTGTTCTTACACTCGGTAGAATAGCATACCCACCATCACCGGGGCAGGCAGAACAGCCACCACCATCTCTATGTCCGGAGATTGTTTTTAATGAACCATTTATTGAATAATGATAGGCGGATCCAACAGGATTAATATTTTCTTTAGAAGCTTTCCAGGCTAGTAATTGTTTAAGTGAATTCTGAGTTGCAGTTTTAGGAGTAGCTGAGGAATAATTTCCTAGCATACAGACCCCCATAGTATTTCGATTTCTACCACAAAAGTGTGCTCCTATGGTGTTATCACCACCCGCTCTTCCTTCATAGATAATTCCATTTGGATCGATTAAAAAATTATAACCAATATCAGACCATCCGTTAGAATTCATATGAAAGTTTTGTACGGATCTTACTCTTGCAGCCCAATCGCTGCTGGAGTTTGATCCAAATTCGTGATGAACTATAAGGTGTGTTACCTGAGAAGTAGAAAACGAACTACTTGGTGGTCTTGCTCCCCATTGAGACCGTGATACCACTGCGGGCTTTGTGCAAGCTGCTTTACTTTGATTTTGTACCTTAATACTATTAATTTCATCGATGGTTTTTTGCGGTGTAGCTCCGGGACTATAATGTTTTAAAACCATTTTCTCCAAAACAATTTCTTCTTTAGCCTCGATATTCAATGCATATTGAATAAAAGATATTGATTTGTCTAAATATAAAAGAGAGGATATTAGATGTTCATCATTTATTTTATCAGCATGCCCTTCAAAAGATACTTTTTTCCAGGTAGACCAACTTTTTCCTTTTTCTGAAGTTCTATATGTAATTGAAATAAATTCAGGATCCAGATTTGTACCTTTTAATTGAAGATGACTACTTACAAAAGGTTCTGGTTCTATAAGACCAATGTTTACAGGATGTATCTTGATTTCTGTTAAAGTCGCTTTTGAAAAAAGAACCCCTTTTTTATTAAATGTCACATTTGATGGGTTGACAATTGCTTTTTTTGAATTTAGTTCAATAATATTTTCAGATGTTTCCTCTCCTTTAAATTTGACTTCTTGAGCATATAATATCTGATTGATCAATAAGAATAGAACAACGTATACTATTTGTTTCGTAGTTTTCATATAAGTGTTTGTGTTTTAAGTTTATGTTACAGAAGTAAGTTTGAAAAGGAAAAGGGTTCTGATAAGCTTACTTATCATCATCGTTAACCAATTGATTGAACCCTTTTACACACACATTTCAAACTAATTTTTGATCAGAGGTATTACTTTCGAACCATTTTTACTACTTACCTTAATAAAATATTGGCCATTTTGAAAAGAAGTAAAGTAGTTGCTGAGATCCAGGGATCGATGTATTGATTCTTTAGAATACTCCTGAAAAGATTTTAATACTCGTCCCGTAACATCCGTAATAGATATCGTAGTGTAAGCATTTGATGTGGATTGATAACTTAGTGTTATAGTTGTTCCTTGGGTAGGATTTGGATATACCTGAATTTCGTTTTCTAAAAATGTATCATCCGGGATTTCGGTATTTTGACGGGTAAGCGAACTAATGGTTACGTCCAGATTACCGGGAGTAGACCAATTACCGGCAGCATCTCGTACTAAGCTCTTGATTTTACCATTTCTTCTTCTGATGTCTTTGGTGACACCTGATCCTGCTGAGATTGATGTAGAATTGTTGGCTCTGAATTTATAGACTTTTAGATCATCAAATTCCATGATAGTTTTGTTTGTTCTTAACGAAATAGTACTACCATTTTTGATAGGAGATGGGTCCGTCCATTTTAGGATGGATTTATTATTTCTAAAAACTTCGATTACACCAAATCCCGGACTATACGTGATTTTATAATTTGCCCATTTATTATCCAAAGGAACATCATCAATAGCTCTGAAGTTTAGCTGGTTATTTACGGTTTCATAAACTCTTACTTTGTTATCTTCTCCGCTAAACCATATCAGATAAGAATTTCCTCTTTGACTAAGATCGGGGGAGTCAGCCATAATGTGAATACCAAATTTTCTAGGACCACTGGTTGATACGGTTTTTGCAGAGAACTCATATAAATAGGGAAGTCCGGAATTTTGTGATAAAAAAGTGTTTAATTTCGTATTATCGGATGAAGTATTGGATTGCCGCAGGTGTCCGTTATTGATGGTCCAATTACCAGCTCCTTTAGTATATCCGGAATAAAAAATATTGAAATTATCATTAAAGAATCCGTTACCACGATTTGCATACCAATTACTACCATATTTTTCTAATGCCTGATAGAACCTACGAGTAACTCCAACGTTATCAGAATCGGAATATGTAACGGTAAAATCACCAGATTGAGTACTTCCTCCTGCAGCGCTGATTGTAGTTGTTGGAGCTTGTGTATCGGCAGAAGATCCAAAAGAATTTTGAGAACGATATATATAATTTTGTCTGGGTTGTCCAGCATCTACAAAAGAACCCGGAGTTGGTGAATTTCCTCCAGCAGCTCTCCATTCAAAATGTATATGATCCCCGGTAGATCCTCCCGTAGTGCCTTCTAATGCGATGACTTGTCCTTTCTGTACCGATTGTCCCTGACTCACTAGTAATGTTTTGTTATGGGCATAATAGGTGCGTGTTCCATCGCTGTGCCTGATGATCACCAATCTACCATAACCGCTAGATAAGCTACCACTAATCCCCGAAAAAGAAACGGTTCCTGCTGCTGATGCTCTCACGTTATCATCACCGGACAGAGAAGTTGCAAAATCAATAGCGTGATATCCGTGATGACCACCCGGTGTAAAATAACCACATTGTCCTACGGGACTGTGTGAGCCATTAGGACCGGGAGTTCCATGTCTGGACACACAATTTTCTTTACCAAAATCCCAGGGTAAATAATATGATAAAGCAGATTTTTGACTAAATAATTGTTCTTTATTGCTTTTAGAATCAGTTTTCCAACCTAAAATTTGAATAGTATTTCCTTTAGTTTTTAGAACAATTTTATTTGTTTTAGTTTCGATACTATAATAATAAATAATATCAGAGATACCGTGTAAAGGGTCTATTTTCTTTTGTGTAGATCCCAGAAATATAAAATGATCCCGATTTGGAGAAAGTAAGGGAGTTTCTGTATATCGAAATGGAAGCGTAAGTTGTTGAAGTTCTTTGGTATTTATATCATAGACAAAAATTCCTTCATGTTCTTCAGCAGCATCGAGATATAAAGCCTCAACAAAAATTTTGTTTGGATTTTTTGTCCAGCCAATTGGTTTTAATACGATGTCTTTTCGATCTTCATTAGTTGTATGTTGTAAAGTAGTTTGTTGGTTATTTTTTAGATCTACTTTTTGTAGGCTAAAAGCACCTCCTATTTGCTCTCTTTCCAGGTATATCCATAAATCGGGATCGTACGGACTTTGTAAACCTTGAAAAAAATCAAAATCAGGTGTTGTCTTTATTTGATTTGAGATTTGCTTTGCTTGTAGTACTATATTATCAGTTTGAACAGTAACGGGTAATAGCTTTTTTTTATGATCTAATAATTTAGTCTCTTTGCTATTGATGTCTTGAGTATATAATTGTTGATTCTTGCTAAGAATAAGCTCTTGTGCATTTAATACTGAAGCATATAGGAATAGAGCCAAAAAAACTTTGAGTGTAATGTTTTTCATAGTGATGAGTTTGTGTAGTGAGTTTTTGTAATTCCAGCAAATTCAGTAATTCATTAAAATTATAAGTTTGCAACTCGAAAATTAGAAACTCTATCTATGAAAAACATGGGCACATGTAATCATTTTTAATATTATTCTTTCATATCAATGATATACATCTTTCAGTTTCATAGTGTATTTAAATAGTGCATTACTACCTGTGATTTGTAGTTTTTTGCAAATGTTTTGTCGATGATTTTTTATGGTTTTTTCACTTTTAAAAAGGTCAACGGCTATTTCTTTATTGGTTTTTCCTAAGGCGACTTCGTTTAGTATTTTCAGCTCTGTTTTTGATAATTGGTCATATGATGTATCTGAAACCTTCAGAACTGGATTTGCTTTTTCTTTCCACCATGATTCTCTGAATCTTCTACTGATATATGGCTTATTTTGGATAGCTCTACCTGCACATTTCGTAAGATTTTCTACCGTATCCGCTTTATAAAGAATCCATTTAATTTCCAGATCCTTAAGTTCTTTGATTAACCAATCTTCTAGGGTAAAAGCCATAATAACAATCTTAGTTCTGGTAGCGTGTAGTTTCGTGTATTTTGCTAATTCAATTCCAGAATCGTTGGAGTTTAAAGTAGCGTCGATTACGATAAAATCAGGTTGGCTGTCAACAATTACTTTTCGTAGTTTTTCTAAATCGCTGATATCTTCATATAAGTTGAACTTCATGTCTTTGGGGGCCTCTAGCATCGCTCTAATTCCTAATCTTTTTAAAGGATCTTCATAAGCGACAATAACATTGTATTCTTGCATAGTTTTAGGGATTTATCAAGAAATTTCAGCAATAATTTGGGTTCGGTTGATATTGAATATTGCTGGTAAATTTAATATGGACTAAAATCGGAAAGCTGAAGTAGAAGCTATTTTTCTCGGAGGGAAATATGGATTACAGAAGTAAACAAAAAGTCCTGGGCTTGGTTTGATGATTTCATTGGTGTTAAGTTTATGTGTGAACCTTATAAAATTAAATCTTATTTTTCTTCTCTTCTTGAGTGATTTGCATTTTTCGATATAATGCAGTCTTTTTTAGCTAAAAATAAAAAGACAAAGGATTGTTAAGTAATAAGTTAAGGTTATGATTCATGAGTAATCCGAATGGATTAGTCTGGTGTTTCAATTGATTTGTTGAGGTGGTAATTTTTAATTACTAGCGTAGTATTTGTAGGTTAAAGACTACTATTTTGTTTGGTGTAATATCTACAAGATATGGGGAGATGGTATGGTTTTGTTGCTTTGTACTTGTATTTATTTTTTTTAAAATTCCTGTAATCAAACTTTTTTAGGTAAAATAGTTTGTTTTAGTATATAGTTTTCTCAAAAGCGTATACTTCAATGATAACATCCTAATCTACGTATACCTGAAATTAATTTGCCGAATACACTATGATAACTCCCTTGAACAATTTATAAACTTTTCTAAAAAGATATGTTTTAAGTGCTTTTTTGGGGAATATTTAACGGTCTAGTTATTTGAAAAACAGTAATTTAAAGTAAAAATATAATTATGAAAAAAGTACTACTTATTACATTGTTTTTTGTTGGTTTGATTCCTGTATATCCTAATTTCGATGATATGGGTACTACCTTGTTGACTCTCTCTAATGATAAACCTTTTTCTTTCGAACTTGATGCTACCGCAGCCGAACAGGCTATAACCATACGGTCTGATGTAAAAGAACCAATGTTAGTGAAGATTATTGATAAATCCGGTTTTATCAGAATACAAAAGAAACTACATCTGGATCGTGAGATTGACCTTACCATTTTAGAGGAAGGTTTATATTTAATTAAAGTTCATGTGGGTAATCATATGGAAGTAAAACGATTCTACAAGGGCAGAGACGGTGTAGATATCAGATGATATAGACTTGTTTAGTAATTTGACTTAAATTGGTAAGAAGGTGCTAAATGACTAAAATGAAATTTTTTTCTTTGGTTTTAATAGCCCTTGGAGTGATAGTGTTTTTCTTTGGAATACTATTCAGGATAATGCATTGGCCCATACAATATTATCTACTTATTTCTGGACCAGTTGTATGTATACTAGGAATTGGTTTACTTTTAAAGGATAATAAAGTATAAGAAGGTGATGATTAATAACAAAAAAGCTTCTTGTTATAAGAAGCTTTTTTATTATTGATTGGTTTACTTATGTTTTACACTAGGAGCCCTTGATTATTGTTTTTACAAATTTTGAGGTTCCTTGCTTAAAAACTAAAATGTAAACTCCGTTTTTGTATGAAGACAAATCGATTACTTGAGAAGTTTGACCAATTGATTCGTTTGATATTTTTTGTATAAGCTTTCCGCTGATATCAAAAACTGAGGTATCGGTCGCCAAACTACTCTGAATACCATTAATATAGACATGATTAAGAAAGGGATCCTGGTAAATAGTAATAGTGTTTTTATCAAATTCTGATACACTTAAAGCAGGCGCAATATCAATAGTAAACTGCATAGTTTGAGAAGTACTATTACAGTCATTTGTAAAATCTACTTGCACGATCCAATTTCCTTCTACATTAGTATCATTATCAGCAACAGAAGCAAACGAAATTTCTTCTGATGTAAAAGAGGTGTTATTTGGAGCCGTCCAAGTAAGAGAACCACTATAGAGTGCTGATGGCAGTCGCAAGCTGATATCACTGCCCGTTTCAATATTTATTTCTGAGGCATTTTGCACATTTACGTATCCTGCATCATCCACATTCATCTGAACAGCATCAGACAAGTCAGGATTTGAAGGATGTACGGTTAAGGTAAGGTTTTGTGTACTATCTTCATTACAAGCATTTTGATTTTTATATCTTACGATATAAGTTCCAGAATTAGAAGGCTGTACATTGGTTAGTTGCCACGCAGTTGATAAATCTGGTGTGGCATCTATGGTTCCATCAGGATATTCGATCTCAAAATTCGAAGTACCTGCATTCTGGACTCCAAGATAAATACTGGCGCCTTCACAAATTTCCAGATGATCTTGTTGAAACCAACTGCTTCCATCATTTACAAATGGTGTCAACGCAAGTGGTTCTTGTACATTTAATACTATGGTAGTTTGTGCAGTACAAGATCTATTATTATAAGAAACTACATAAGACCCTGAATCTGATGGCTGAACATCATTGAAGATCCAGGCTGTAGATACATCTGGAGTATCATCAATGGTTCCATCAGGATATTGTATTTGAACATTTTGTGATCCAACATTTTGCATTCCTAAATAAATATTTGCTCCAAGACATACATCCAGTGTACTTTGTTGTAACCATTCTGTACCATTGTTTACATAAGGAGTAACTGTTTCATTACACTGTAAAGGTGATAATGAGGCTTCAAAAATTCCTCTTCCGTGAGTTCCAATAAATATTTTACCTTCATTTAAATACTGAATTTCAATATCATTAACTGAAGTATTTGGCAGACACCCATATTTTTTCCACTCTTGTGTGCCGTTTTCCAAAAAGAAAACACCATTGTATGTTCCAATAAAAATAGAACCAGCTAAGGTGTTATAGGTTTCCAATGATAAAACAGGAATGTTTGGTAAATTATAGGAGATGTTTTGCCAACTATTTCCTCCATCAACAGATTTATAAACTTTCCCATTATTGGTATATCCTCCATAAGAGATAAAAACCGTATTTTCATCTGTAGGATGCACTTCTAAATCAGAAATATATTGATTTACCGGAGTAGCACTGGATGTCCAATTCAGACTAGCTGCGTCCTTTGCGTACACTACATTACTTCGCGAAGCATATATTTTATCAGAATTTGTTTTAGCAATAGCAATTTGTTCTAAGTCCTGAGATGGGCTGATATTATCTCCAATAACAGTCCAATTAGACCCTTGATTATCAGATGCATATACGCTGTTGTATCCGATGATAATTCGGTTAGAATTATTAGGATCTAACTTGAAAGGAGTTTCCCAAGCTCCATTTCCATCCTCTCCGGGAGGAGAAATAAAAGTTCGGGTTCCATTGACCCATTTTCGTAAAGCTCCATTTTGAATGGCATAGTAACGATTGGCCGGATTATTAAAATCTATTTCTTGTCCCATTCCGTCTGCAGTAGGTTCGTAACTTTGCCAAGTGCCATTTGTGTTACGCGTCACATTTCCGTTGTCTTGAGATCCGGCTCCCAATATATTAGCATCGGTTTGAGAAACAGCAATATCATAGTATTGTGTGATAAACAAATCTGAAGACAAATTAGCAAAAGATCTGTCTGACACAGAATACCTAAAAACACCACCATCATTACAATAATAAATAAAGTCAGGTTGCAACGGGTTGGTATATATATTTCGTTGATCTACATGAATAAATGGAAGACCATCTCGTCCTAACCATTGTGTGGTAGCCTGAAAATTATCTCCTCCGTCACTAGAAGCATAACATTCAAAGTTACCGACAACGATATTAGAATCAGAATTATTGGCAAACGAAATCACACAGTTGGATTCTGGTAGCGTTTTTTGGCTAAAGTTTTGCCCAAAGTCTGGTGATACATTTAATGTAGAACCGTTTGTAACCGCCACATATCCGGAATTTGTTTTATTTGAAACAGCAATTCTTACTTGTCCACTACCAAAGTCATTGCTTAGCGTAAAACTTTGACCATTGTTAGTGCTTACATAAAACTGCCCGCTAGAACCGCCTGCATACACATCATTAGAGTTTAAGCTATATCTTACTGCTCTGATGTTTGCATTAATTATTCTGGTAGTGGTATTAAAATAATCGGTAGTTCTGTATAATCCATTAGAAGTTGCCACCAGAAATTCATTAGCATTATTAGGGTTTACATCTATTTCATAAATTCTAATATTCTGTGGCAGGGTAAAAGTCAAGTTTGTAGGAGCAAAGCTTACACCTCCATCATTCGATTCGTAAATACCAATACCGGCAGGACCATACCAAACGATATCACTCAATGCAATAATAATTCTATCTGGATTAGTAGGGTTTACAATAATATCTGAAACCGCTGTATGAGGCAAATTATCATTTAAATTGGTGTAAGATTGGCCTCCGTCTACGGTTTTCCAGATTCCTCCAAAAGCAGCACCTACCCAAAAAATATCCGGATTTGTAGGATGAAAACCAATACTACTTACTCTACCCATATCGATTTGATAACCAAAATTACCATTGTAATTTACAGCGCTCCACTCTGCATTATAATCCGAATCTTGACAATTGGCACTAGAAGAACGTTTTTGCGAAATATTGGATTGAGTAAAATCTCCTAGAGTACCATCTTCATTTAAGTGATGTTTCCAAAAACTTTTCCATCTTTGGTATTTTACAAAATCACCATCTCTGAAATCACCCTGAGATAATTCTGCAAATGTTAATCCGGGACAGGTAATTTTAAAAAACGTATCGGCTTCTTTTATGATATCATCAAAGGTTCTTTTTCCTCCATCTTTTTTAGAGGTAAAAGGATTAGATAAAATTTCTTGAATGTTTCTGGTAACTTCTTTTTTTTGAGAATGGACTGATATAGAAAGAAGTAATACAATTAGAAATAAAAATCTTTTTTTCATAGTGTTGAGGTTTGTGTGTTAACGATAAGTAGATTTTATGGTGCAACTTATTTAATTTTTTTGAGGGCATGTATTATAATTTTACCCCAAGTATGTAGTTTCTTACCAAATACATATGATTTTGATAACTCCTGAAAGTTACGTTTAGTGTATATTGTAAAAATTAATGATGATTATGTTTATTTGCTGCTAAATTTCTTAAGAATGAAAAAAGTATACTTCGTCCTAATGTTTATAGTTATTTCTGCTTGCTCCAACGACGATGAGGATTGTGGGTGCAGAGAGTTTAACTACTTAGACGGAGGTACATTCTTGGCCTTTAGTTGTTCGGATGATATTCAATCTTTGGATGAAGATACTTTTGATGAAGCATTAGAACGTTGTTCCCAGTTTTAACGAACAATTAGTGATTTCAAACTTCTAATGCACAAATTTTAAATAGCAATACCAAACTTATTGGTGAATGGTCTATTGATAAAATATTTAATTAGAATAAAATGCAGTAATAGGCTTATCTAACATTATTTGATAAAGTCTGTCAATAAAATTTTATTACTTTTAGACCTAAGAGAATACTTGATAATTATGAAGTATTATATAGTATCGTTACTTTTTACGTGTATAAATATCAGTGCATATTGTCAAATTTTCTATCCTGAAATCGAAAATTACACTATAGAAAACTACAAGGCAGATAACCAAAATTGGGGTATTGATGTCGATGAGCAGGGTGTAGTTTATGTAGCTAATAACAGAGGGCTTTTACGTTATAATGGACACCTTTGGGACTTGTATCCGTTGCCTAATAAAACCATTGTAAGATCTGTATATTGTGATAATGATAGGATATATACCGGTTCTTATGAAGAGTTTGGGTACTGGAGCAAGGATACTTTAGGCTTATATCAGTACACTTCCTTAATAAATCTGCTTAGCCCTGATCATACGTTAGTAAATGAAGATTTTTGGGAAATCATTCAGCACAATAACTCTATATACTTTAGATCTTTTGGAGGGGTGTATGAGTACGATGGTGAGCAAATTCGGTTTATTGATGGTAGTCAAGGAGTTGTGGATATTGAAATATTTCAGGATAAAATTTTGATATCTATTAGAAATTCAGGTTTGTATGAACTTAAAGAAGGAGTTTTAAAACCATTTCAATCGGATACAAGCAATCTTAGACTACAAATTATTACAAGTTTAGCTGCTACAAAAGAAATGTTATTTCTTTATGATGAAGGAGAAGGAGGTTTTATCCTAAAAAACAATAAAGTTATTTCTCTTTCTCCGCAAATAAATTCCTTACTAAAAGCGACTATTTTAAATAAAGCATTATTTATAAACGAAAATGAGATTGCTTTCGGAACAATTAAAAAGGGGGTTATTGTTTATAATCTAAGTAGTCAAAAGGCATACACACTCGAAAAATCTTCAGGGTTACATAATAATACAGTGCTTGGACTAAAATTTGATCAAGGACATTTATGGGTGTCATTAGATAATGGAATTACTAATATCAATTTCGAAAATTCGCTATCATATTATACAGATATCACCGGTACTTTGGGAACTGTTTATGATGTAGTTTTTTTTAAAGGATTCTATTATTTGGCAAGTAATACGGGAGTTTATAAACTTTCAGAAGCAGGAAATCTAGAGTTAATTAAAGGCTCTGAAGGACAGGTGTGGGATTTATTTACTGTTAAAGATCATTTGTTAGCAGGTCACAACAATGGAATATATCGCATAGAGAATGATTCAATTTTTCCTATTGATCTTAGTAATGGAGGAGTCTTTGAGATTACACCGATAGATGGTCGAAATGAAGAATACCTTTTAGGAACATATTCCGGAATCCTTAAATTAAGTTACAAAGATGGAGAATGGCAAACCCAGCTGGTTGAAAATATTATGTTTCCAGTACAAAAAATTATACAAGAGTCTGATGGGATTATCTGGGCTTCACATCCATACAAGGGTATCTACAGAATAATACTTAATAAAGATCATACTAGGGCTATTGATAAAAAGGATTATGGGACACATGAAAAATTTAAACAATACACAACAGAGCCTTTTCACATAGGGAATCAAGTATTGTTTCAAAATTCTGGTAGGTGGTTTTCATATTTTAAAGAAGGTGATAGCATAGGTGAATACTTGGGATATTCCAAACTATTAGGAAAAGACCTT
Source organism: Aquimarina rubra (assembly GCF_042684305.1). NCBI lineage: Bacteria > Pseudomonadati > Bacteroidota > Flavobacteriia > Flavobacteriales > Flavobacteriaceae > Aquimarina > Aquimarina rubra. Next base: position 380,843 of record NZ_JBHULE010000035.1, read on the forward strand.
GTAGGTCGAGACAATGGGCACTATTGGCTTATTGATAAAAATATGGGTGAGAAAATTGTATTTACCGACACGGATTTCACTACGATTTTTCAGTTAAAAACTTCAGAATTACAAAACCGATTAGTTTCCGGATACGAAAAGGTAAATGTTCTTAATGATTCATTACGTGTGTTAAATCTTAATGACGGAATGGTACTGATGAATTTGAGGCTATTAGCTAAAAGTTTAGATAAAGAAATTGTTTATCCTCCAATCGTAGATAAAATAATTATTCCCAAAGGCTACCAAGAGCTTCAAGAAAATTTTATATTACCATTTAATGATTCTCGAAATATAACTTTTGAAGTGTATGCTCCTTATTCAATAGAAAGAGAGATATCCTATAAGCTTTCGGGCAGACTGGCACAAGAAGGAGTGCTTGAAAACGGAAAAGTCATTTTACAAAACTTACCTTACGGAGATTATCAATTAGATTTTAGAAATAAGAATGCTACAACAACAGTGCAGTTTAATATTTCACCACCGTGGTACTTGTCCATATATCTCAAACTAGTTTACACGCTTATTTTTCTTCTTATCATCTTTTTAATTTACAGAAGAAATAAGATTAAAATAAGAAAGCAACAGATAGCAATGCAAAGAGCATATATCAAACAAACTCAAGAGCGAATTGCAAAAATAGAAAAAGAAAATCTGGAACGAGAAGTGTTAGATAAAAAAAGAGAGCTTACCAGTTCTACAGCTTCTGTGATCAAAAAAAATGAGATGATTATTGAATTGAGAAATGAATTAAATCGATTAAAAGAGCTCTCACCTAATCAGTATAGGACCAAACGATTATTATCAGTCTCAAAAAATTACTTGGGTGATGACAATGACTGGAAAATTTTTCAATCTAGTTTCAATGATCTTCATAAAGATTTCTTTAAAAAATTATTAGAATCATATCCTAAACTTACGACCAAAGATCTGAAACTCTGCGCTTACATCAAGACCGGTTTGACTACTAAAGAAATTGCCCCATTAATGGGTATCACAGTTCGTGGTGTAGAATTGCATCGCTATCGATTAAGAAAAAAGCTAGAATTGGCAACAGATGATAATTTTCATAATTTTTTAACTCTTTTTTAATCATATTATTACTTTTTTACCGTAAAATTTACTGCATCACTACTACATCATACTGTTAAAATTTAAGTTTTAGCAATACTTTTTCTATTTGATTATCAGTTATTTAGTTAAAAAAGCATTTTTTTGATAACTACTCGAGATATCATTTCTTCTCATTGGTGTAATTTCACAAAAGGAAAACATAACTATAATATGAAACTATCATTTCTTACTATTTTGTTGTTTACTGGGATTCTTCATCAGGGACTTGCACAAAAAATGATTAAAGGTACCGTAACTGATCCAACTGATACTCCTTTACCAGGAGCCTCAGTACTTATTCAAGGAACAACTACAGGGACACTAACCGATTTTGATGGAATTTTTGAAATCAAAGCCAAAGAAGGAGCAATTATCGAGATAAGCTATGTCGGTTTTGAAACAGCAAACTTCGCTGTAACTAAAGAAGATGAATACACCATTCAGCTCAATGAAGAGATTGATCAGTTGGATCAGGTAATTGTTGTGGGATATGGAACACAGCGTAAAGCTATTTTGACCAGTTCCGTTTCTTCTGTGGATGGAGATGATCTGGCAGCAGAACCTGTACTCAATCCTTTGCAAGCACTTCAAGGAAATGCCGCAGGAGTTCAGATTACTTCTTCCGATGCTCCTGGTCAAGCTCCTAATGTTATTATTAGAGGATTAGGAACCATTCAAGGAGGAAGAGAACCGTTGTATGTCGTAGATGGTATTCTTACCAATAATATTAATAACATAAACTCTTCTGACATCGAACGTATTGATGTATTGAAGGATGCGGCTTCACTGGCAATTTACGGTAACAGAGGTGCTAATGGTGTGATTATGGTAACTACCAAAAAGGGGAGGTCTGGTAAAATGAAAATTAACTTTGATTCGTTTACAGGTTTTCGGGACATAGTAACCAGAGTAGAAATGGCAGATGCATCCTCATTTGTAACTTTTAGTAATGAAGCAAGGAGAAGAGATCTGCGTAGAGATGGTGACCCTAATAATGATAATGATACTACTGGATTTCTTTTAGCGAATCAACAGTATAATACCAACTGGCTGGATGAGATTATAAGACAAGGGTTAATTACGAACCATAATCTCTCTTTGTCTGGCGGAACGGATAACATACGATCTTTTTTTAGTATGGGTTTCAACAAAGAAGAAGGAATTTTATTAGGTAATGACTTTGATCGTTTGACTCTTAGATCCAACACAGATTATAGGATCAGTGATTCATTTACGTTCTCTAATAATGTAAGCGTTCAATTAGCAAATGCAACGCCAAAGAGTTTTAATGCATTTACCAATGCGTACAAACAAGCTCCAATTATTCCGGTTAGAGATGAGAATGGAAATTTTGGCACATCCAAAGGATTAAATAATGTATCCAATCCGGTTAAAGATTTATTTTTTCAGGATGAAGATCAAAAGTTTTTTAAAATACAAGGAACCTTTAAGCTAGATTACCAAATCTTAGAATCTTTAACAGCTACTTCTCGTTTTTCTATTGAAAATGAACAAGCCAGATTTTATCAATTTGTTGATATTTTAGGACTATTTCTTGCAGATGACCCTACATTGACAGAATTGGACTTCTTTCGTGAAGATGAAGATCGACCCCAAACAATTTTAAGAGTAGAACAATCGAATATTTATCGCTGGTTTTGGGATAACTATATAACTTTTGAAAAACGTTTTGCTGAAATTCACGGAATCAAGGCAACCTTGGGTATCACAGCCGAAGAAGGTAAACGCGAATTTCTGGTTGGTACACGAGTAAATGTACCCTCCGATCGTAATCTTCGATTTAACTTAGATACCGGGGATGCAGACGACCGTCAAACTTCAGGAGGTTCTTTCAACGATGGTTTAGGTAAATTATTCTCTTATATCGCTAGAATTAATTATGACTATAAGGATAAGTACCTACTAAATGGTTCTTATCGAAGAGATGGCTCCAGTAATTTTACGAAAGGAAAACGTTTTGGAGATTTTTTCGCACTAAGCGCCGGTTGGGTAGTTAGCGAAGAAAGTTTTATGGAGAATAGCATTTTCGATGTGCTCAAATTTAGAGCGAGTTACGGAGAACTCGGAAATCAAAATGTACCCCAGAATATTCTTAATGTAACCACTGGCGATGGAGGGTTTTATCCTTTTGGTCCGGACGGAGAACTACAACAAGGTATCACCATTACCGGAACTATCGATGAGGAATTGACCTGGGAAACAACTAATGAAATCGATTTTGGGGTTGAATATTCGGTTTTTAACCGTCGCTTAACCGGAGAGATGGATTATTATAAAAGAACAAATACAAATGCAATTTTGCAAATTCAACTTCCCGACGTTTTTGGATTTGATCCTTTTAATTCTCACGTTGGAGAGGTAGTTAATGAAGGGTTTGAAGCTGTTATCAATTGGTCTGATGCTATTGGGGAACTTCGATATACATTAAGTTCAAATTTTACCTATAACCAAAACGAATTAACAAAAGTTACCAATCCGTTTTTTAATGAACAGGATGGGGGAAGTATTGATAATGGTCAATTTACCAAGCGAGTTACTGTGGGGAGACCTTTAGGAAGTTTCTTTCTATATGATGTTATCGGAATTGACGATCGCGGAGAATTAGTGTACGATGATGTCAATAATAACGGTATTGTAGATGAGGGAGATAGAAAATATTTTGGTTCCTATATACCTAAAATAGTAATTGGATCAAGTCTCAGTGTGGATTATAAGAATTTTGATTTTTCAATCGAGACGCTCGCCAATCTTGGTAACGAAGTGTACAATGGTAAAAAAGCACAGCGATTCGGAAATGAAAACATAGAACAACAGGTTTTTAATAGAAGATGGACATCTGGTAGACCAAGTAATACAGATCCGATTGCTTCTAATGATGTTCCTCTGTCTTCAACATATTTCCTCGAATCCGGTGATTTCTTCAGAATCAATAATATTACTTTAGGATATACCATACCAGAGGACGCTTCAGGTCCATTTTCTAAAATCAGAGTATATGGAACAGCCAGGAACCCAATAATCTTTCAAAAATTTTCAGGATTTACTCCTGAGTTAGTTGGAGATCCATTAGGTACTGCCGGAATCGAATTAAACGCATATCCGTCTTTACGATCTTTTTATGTAGGTCTGAATGTATCATTTTAAATCTAGGTTTATGAATGCAACTATAAAAAATGAAATTATTATAACATTACTCACGACCATACTGTTTATCAGTTTCGTAGGTTGTAGTGAAGATTATCTTGATGTTCCTTCTAATCAGGAAACAGAAGAAGCGATTACTCCGGAAAAAGCAACCGAGCTGGTAAACGCAGTGTATAACATTTTTCTTCAATTTTCGATGAGTTCTTTTTCCTGGAATGGTGTTTCAAGTATTACATCGGATGATGCGGATAAAGGAAGTGATCCAGGAGACACCGGAGCAGATAAGAATTTATTGGATGCACTTACATTTGATGCTACCTCTCTTTCTTTTAACGAAGTCTGGGAAGCACATTATGATGGTATTCAAAGAGCCAATCAGGCTTTAAATCGATTGAAGGATTTTGAGATTGAAGATTCGTTGAAAGATAGACTGATAGGAGAAGCTACCTTTCTTCGGGCTCTAATGTATTTTAGACTGGTAAAGACCTTTGGAGGTGTTCCCTTAATCCAAGATGTACCTGACATTAATGCCGATCCAACAACATTGTTACAAAGAGCATCCAGAGAAGAAACGTTTGCCTTTATAGAAGAGGATCTTCTAAATGCAATAGAATTATTACCCGAAAAGAGCCAATACAACATTTCAGAATTAGGCAGAGCGACAAAAGGTGCCGCAAAAGCCCTCTTGGCCAAAGTGAGTATGTATCAGAATAAATGGCAAACAGTACTTACGTTAACCAACGAAATTATTAGCTCAGGAGAATATGGTCTCACACCAAATTATGAAGATATCTGGAAAGCAGAAGAGGAAAATAATCAAGAATCCATTTTTGAAATACAAGGAAGAGGAGAACTTCCGGCTGCTGGTATATTAGAATATAGCGTAAGTCAAGGTGCTAGAGGTCTTGGCGGTTGGGGTTGGGGATTCAATACACCTACTCAGGATCTTGCTAATGCCTATGAACCAGGTGATCTAAGAAGAGATGCCACCATTATTTTTAGAGGAGAAACTTTATTTGATGGTAGAGAAGTACCAAATACTGTAGTGAATCCAAGGTATAATCAAAAGGCATATTCCAGCAGGTTTACAGCAGTTTCTCAAAGCGATAAAAATATACGAGTCCTTCGATATGCAGAAGTCCTGTTAATGAACGCTGAAGCAGCTACTCAGATAGGTGGTGATGCGCTTACGCCATTAAATTTGGTTAGAAATCGAGCTGGGCTTTCTAGTCTTAGTTCAGTAGATCAAATGGCAGTTTGGAGAGAAAGACGTCTGGAGTTGGCATTTGAACACGACCGCTATTTTGATTTGGTCCGTCAAGGGCGAGCGGGAGCTGTTATGAGAGCTCATGGTAAACCATTTATCGATGGAAAACATGAAGTATTTCCTATACCGCAACAGCAAATCAATATCAGCGGGGGATTATTAATCCAAAATAACGGGTATTAAAAATTGTGTTATAGCAAAACACCGAATTGTAAAAAATTGCATAAGAATAATATTATGAATGAATTACAGAAAAGATATAGAAATATGATCGGGATAGGTATAATGATGGGGATGGGATTACTTTTATTTCAAAATTGTACGGTAGAGGATACCTCGCCACCACCTCCTGATGTTGCTCCAATTGTAGAGGAAGAAAATCAGGTGCCAGAGATTCCTTTTGAACAATTATTAGATCTGGTGCAAGAACGTACCTTCAGCTATTTTTGGGATTTTGCGGAACCAGATAGTGGTCTGGCAAGGGAGCGATCACAGAACGGTCCGGATTCTAAATTGATAACCATCGGAGGATCTGGATTTGGAATTGCGTGTTTCCCGGCTGCGGTAAATCGAGGTTGGATAACCAGAGATGAAGCCATACAACGTATGCAAAAGATTTTAACGTTTCTGGAGAATGCAGAGACGTATCACGGTGTCTATTCACATTGGTATTCGGGAGATAGCGGTCAGACAATTCCGTTTAGTACTTTAGATGATGGCGGTGATATTGTAGAAACGGCTTTTTTGATACAGGGGCTTTTGATTGCTAGACAGTTCTTCACGGAAGACACAGTAGATGAAGGGAATATTCGAAGTAGAATTAGAGCTATTTGGGAAAACGTAGAATGGGATTGGCACGAGAGAGGACAAAACGTAATTACCTGGCATTGGTCAGAAAATTTTGGTTTTGATCTTAATTTACAAGTCCAAGGGTGGAATGAAGCCTTGATAGTGTATGTCCTTGGAGCAGCCTCGCCTACGCACCCGATTACAAAAGAAACCTATGATAATGGTTGGGCTCGAAATGGTGAGATGACTAATAATAAATCCTTTTTAGGGGTGGTTTTACCTTTGGGCGAAGACCTTGGAGGACCTTTATTCTTCTCTCATTACTCCTTTATTGGCTTGGATCCAAGAAATCTACGTGACCAATATGCTGATTATTTTAGTCAAAACAGAGCACATTCTTTAATCAACTACAATTATTGTGTAGAGAACCCTCAGGGATTTAGAGGGTATAGCAGAGATAGCTGGGGACTAACTGCCAGTGACGAACCAGGCGGCTATGGGGTACATAGTCCTACAGAAGATAATGGAACAATTACTCCAACCGCAGCGTTGTCTGCATTTCCATTCACTCCAGAACAATCCAGACAGGCATTAGAGCATTTCTATTATAAGAAAAATGACCAATTATGGGGAGAATATGGTTTCTATGATGCGTTTAATGAATCGGCCGAGTGGGTTTCTGATGGATATTTGGCAATTGACCAAGGACCCATTATAGCAATGATAGAAAATTATCGAACGCAATTGCTCTGGAATTTGTTTATGAGCGATTCTGATGTGCAGGAAGGATTGACCAAATTAGGATTTACCTTTTGATTTAAAAAGATGAATAGAAATTCAAAAAAAATAGTTTTGACAAGGATCTCATTCGGAATCATAGTAGTCTTTACTTTACTGAGTTGTCAGAAAAATCAGGAGAAATCCTTACAAAACGATCAGAATCTCTTGATCGATAAAAAAGTGGATTCAATAATGAATTTAATGACGCTGCAAGAAAAAATAGGACAAACCGTATTATATTCCAGCACAGAGGATGTTACGGGTCCTGTCTTAGATAAGAATTATCAAACCTATTTAAAAAATGGACAGATAGGTGCAATTTTTAATGCGATGGGATCTGCTTTTACCAGAAAACTCCAGGAAATAGCTGTTGAAGAAACACGACTAGGCATCCCCCTTATCTTCGGATACGATGTTATTCACGGACACAAAACAATTTTTCCAATTCCTCTGGCAGAATCTTCTAGCTGGGATTTGGAACTTATGAAGAAAACGGCCAGAACGGCTGCATTAGAGGCTTCTGCAGAAGGACTTCATTGGACTTTTGCACCAATGGTAGATATAGCAAGGGATCCCCGATGGGGAAGAATAGCAGAAGGCGCAGGAGAAGATACCTATCTTGGATCTTTGATAGCCAAGGCTAGAGTAGAAGGTTTTCAAGGTGATAATCTAGGAGAAAGGCACACAATTATGGCCTGTGCAAAGCACTTTGCCGCCTACGGTGCAGCGCAGGCGGGTAGAGATTATCATACGGTGGATATCTCTCTAAACACTTTACATAACGTCTATTTACCACCTTTTAAATCATCTGTAGATGCGGGAGTGGCAACTTTTATGACATCATTTAACGAACTTAATGGAGTACCTGCCACTGGTAATTCTTATTTGTTACAAGATATCCTTAGAGATCAATGGAATTTTGACGGCTTCGTAGTTACAGATTATACTTCTATCAATGAAATGGTGCACCATGGTTATGCAGAGAATTTGGAAAAGGCAGGAGAAATGGCTTTGAACGCAGGAGTAGATATGGACTTGCAAGGTGGAGTGTATAAAAATCATTTAGAAAATTCAATTAATCAGAAACACGTGGATATCCAAAAATTGGATAGAGCAGTACGATATATTCTGAGAATGAAGTTTGAACTGGGCCTTTTTGATGACCCATATAAGTATTGCGATGAACAAAAAGAAAAAGAAATAATCCTTCATCCGGATCATTTACAATTAGCAAGAGAAGCTGCCCGAAAATCTATGGTATTATTGAAGAATAAAGAGCAGGTTTTACCCGTAGAAAAAGAAAGTAAAATTGCTTTGATTGGTCCTTTAGCAGCTGATGAATTCCACATTATTGGAAACTGGTCAGCCAAAGGAGATCGAGAAGGAACAGCGGTTAGTGTTAAAGAAGCCTTTGAGGAAAAGGGGATTAGTTTTACATATACTAAAGGTTGTGAAATTGACGGAAATGAAGTGGATTTTTCTGAAGCAATAACCATTGCAAAATCTTCTGATGTAGTAGTGATGGTTATGGGTGAATCAGAACGAATGAGTGGAGAAGCTGCTAGTCGTACTTCGATTCAACTCCCTGGACAGCAACGTGCGTTAATCAAAGCTATCAAAAAAACAGGAAAACCCATCATTTTGGTATTGTATAACGGAAGACCTCTGGATTTATCCTGGGAAAACGAGCAAGTACAAGGAATTATAGAAGCGTGGTTTCCGGGAACAAGTGGAGGATTTGGCGTAGTCGATGTTTTATTTGGTGATTATAACCCTTCCGGAAAATTGACCGTGACCTTTCCTAGAAATATAGGACAGATACCGATTCACTATAATATGAAAAATACTGGACGTCCCGCAGATATTCCGGGAGCAAATGAACGCTACGTTTCTAAGTATATTGATGTAGAAAATTCACCCTTATTTCCCTTTGGATACGGACTTAGTTATACATCTTTTGCGTACACTAAGCCAGAGCTAAGTGCTAAAACATTGAATACAAGCGATAGTCTCAAAATTACAACTAAAGTTACAAATACCGGTAATTATGATGGAGAAGAGATTATACAATTATATATAAAGGATCGTTTTGGAAGTATCACTCGTCCTGTTAAAGAATTAAAAGGTTTTCAGAAAGTATTTATTAAAAAAGGAGAGACCAAGACCGTTACCTTTTCAATCACTGCAGATGATCTCAAATTTTATAACAATGATCTGAAATATGTAAATGAAGAAGGAGATTATGATGTGTTTGTCGCCGGTAATTCTGATCATAAATTTACTAATTCATTTAGCTTACAATTGAAATAAATCTCTTAAGACCAAACTGAAACAGAAAATATCTAAAAATCAGAAATTATGAAAAAAATAGTATTTTTTATCGTGTTTATAGCTCATTACGCAGTTGCGCAATGTGTGGCTCCATTAATTACAGATTTTGAGTGTGACCCTCCGTCTCAGGCATTGCCAGCAACTGTTGTTGCTATTACTAATAATTTTAGCGGTGGGATCAATACGAGTCCTACAATTGGTCAGTATACGGACGATGGAACACAAGGATTTGATGCATTAGTCATAAATTATGGTGCTCCCATAGATTTATCAACGAACAATGTTCTTCAGTTCAAAATCTATACTCCCACTTCTATTCAGGTATTAGCAAAGATTGAAGGGGGAATGAATCCCGTAGAAATTTATTCCGATTTTTCACAGGTGAACACCTGGGAAGAATTTACATTTGATTTTAGTGCATCTGCCGGTGATGGACACACTACGCTTGTTTTATTCTTCAATCCTACAGTTACTACCGGAACTCAAAATGATCTATACTATTTTGACGATTTGGGATGGGTAAGTCAGAACATACTGGATACACCTGAATTTGTTAAAAACTCGAGACTAATAGCTTATAGTCCTTCGCCTGATGAATTGGTAATTCAATCTGATGATGGAGTTGATAAGATTTCTTTATTTACACTAACCGGAGCATTGGCTGCTGTAAAATCAGTATCTCGCCAAAAAGAAACTAGGTTAGATGTCTCTGACTTGACACCTGGAATTTATTTTGCCAAAGTTCAAATGGAAGGTATTGAAGAGAAATTAAAAGTCTTAATACAATAAGACGGAAGAGTAACTTTCTCCAAGAAAAGTTCTATCAAAAATTAAATATCATGAAAGCATCAAACCCTATTTTTTTTCTAATTATTATCGCATTATGGAATTTATCTTGCGAGAGAGAAATACCGACTTTTCCAACCATAAATTATGTTCCCTGCGATGATATTAATGTGGTAGCGGATCCAAATATAGTAACGGATTTTGAATGCCAGTCGAATGTAATCATCGAAAATATTGAGGTTGTCCGTAATCCTCTGGAAACTGGTATCAATACTAGTAGATTTGTAGGAAAATATCTTGACGGTATAGCGGCTGATGATGCGTTAACGTTTAATTTTTCCGGAATCGATCTGTCCACCAATGGAGTGTTTAAAATGATTATTAAATCCTCGGTAGCAGCAGAAGTTAAAGTAATACTTTCTGGAGGGAGCTCTGATCCTATTGAAGCGATTACTGTACTAAATGGCGAAAATACGTGGGCAGTTTATGAATTTAATTTTAGTAATGAGGATTCTGGCGATTATTCAATGGTACGTATTTTCTTTAATGAAGGAATCACCAGCGACGGAACTGATTTATTTTATTTGGATAATCTGGTTTTTGATGTTTCTGTCTTTGCTCCAGACCCTTGTGAAGGCGTCACTGAAGATCCCTCAGTGATCAATGATTTTGACTGTCAGGAAAATTATGAATTCGGTACTCCTGATGAACCGGTGGTTGAAAAAATTCCAAATCCTGATCCATCAGGTAGTAATACAAGTACATTTGTGGGCTCTTATATTGATAACGGTCAGGAACCTTTTGATGCCTTGATTATTGAATTTGGGCAGCCGATAGATTTATCATTAACTCCACAATTCAGTATTCAGGTTTGGGCACCTATGCAAGGTAATATTATTGCTAAGTTAGAAGGAGGGACAGCTATAGAAAGATCCGTTCAGGTACAGAATGTTAGAGAATGGCAACAGCATACTTTTGATTTTTCGGATGCTCTTAATGCTGGTAATACAACCTTAGTGCTGTTTTTTAACGCAGGTGCTACAAACGGAACTACGGAAGATGTATATTATATTGATGATTTAAAATTTATAAATATTCCTGATCCTTGTGAGGGTGTAGTACCAGATCTTTCCATTATTAGCGATTTTGAATGTCAGCAAAACGTGATGCTCGGTCTGGACCCGATGGTAGACGCTGCACCCGTGGTGGATAATCCAGAAATGGATCCACAAAATTCTAGTGTTTCTGTTGGACAGTATACAGATGATGGTACGGATCGTTTTGATGCACTCATCATCAATTTTGAAGACCCTATCGATCTTTCAGTCAATTCTGTATTTAATATCAAAGTGTATTCCGAAAGACAAATGCCACTCACTGCAAAACTAGAAGGCGGTACTCCGGTAGAGCTTTCCACAACGGTCGACGTCATTAACGAATGGAAAAATTATACCTTTGATTTTGGAGGAGCAATTGGTAATGGAAATACACAATTGACTATATTTTTTAATGCAGGTCAGGCAGATGGGACAACTACAGATATTTATTATATTGACGACCTTCGTTTTACCTCGCAGGAATGTCCGGTAGAGCAATTAGATTGCAGTACCGTCATGACAGACCTAAGCATTATTAACGATTTTGATTGTCAGCAAAATATGCAAATAGGTTTAACAGCACAATCGGTGCCCGTAGTTGCCAACCCTAATATCAGTTGTGAAAACCGAAGCCCAAATGTAGGTGAGTATATTGCCAATGGTACTGAAGCTTTTGATGCTCTGATTACCGATTTTGGGACAGCGATAGACTTGAGTGTAGAGAATCAGTTACAATTAAAAATATTGACTGAGAGAGCTGTGCCACTCGTAGCGAAAATCGAAGGTGGCACCCAGCCTTTCGAAACACCACCGATAACCATCGATACGGTAGGAGAGTGGGCCACTTATACCTTTGACTTATCTCCTGGAGCAGGAAATGGAAATACTACACTGGTACTTTTCTTCAATTTTGCTCAAGCAGATGGAACCACAACAGATCTGTATTATTTGGATGATATTCGATTTGTAGCACCTTAAACTTTTCAATATTTTAGATTGTTTTTTGTTAGAAAACGCAGTACTTATGAAGTTACTGCGTTTTTTTATGGCGTTCAAAACTTTGATGTTTTTATAAACTGTTATTGAAAATCAATGGATAAATGGGGAAAAGTAGACTTTTTTGAGATGTATTTTATACGGTAACTCAAAACAACAGAAAGGTAGATTGACTAAATCGATAAGATAGAAATCTTAAGGATCATTTCTTGGAAAATGAAGCAACTGTAAAACCTAGTGAGAATATATCTTTATAAAGAGTATGTGCTGAAGATAAAAATTGGATGGATAGATTTGACCACGCTAGGGCGGAAATCCAACTATTATGCGACGATATTTTAAATCTGGATAAAAACCTAACTTCAAGAGAAATAAGATTAATTCAGCAATTAAAAACTTGTAAACTATTCTTAAAGGTCGAAAGGTACAAAATAGATCAAGAATCAGGGATCAACTATGCTAATGAGAAAATTAATTTCTTATGTCCCGAAATTGAAGAGTTTTTGTTTGTAACTGAAAAATGTATAAAGGAATATGAAGCAAAATTTAATTTTGACGTTGTAGCTCACAAATGTTTTTCTTGCAAAATATTAGGCATTTCAGGTATTGGCAGTTGATGCAAAATGGCCTAAATTATACTTGTAAATATATAATTTAGGCCAAATATCTTTGTAGTTAAATAACTATTTCAGTGTTAAAAACTTAAATGTTCAATGAGCTATAATCACTTAGTAACAATAAGCTTCTCGTTTTTTTGGTAATCTTGAGTCTGAAAGCTTATAATATACAATCCGTTGTTTAAACGAGAGGTTTCTAGATTTTTTAAAGACACTGTGTTCCTACCAGAATCCATCATCCCCAAATCTTCTTTGAAAATGATTTTACCTGTGAGATCATAAATTTTAATAAATGACTCAGAGGGTGATTCTAAAGATATTTCCATCTTTAAATCGGCTAAGTTAGCGCTTGATACAGGATTAGGAAATACTTTTAAAGAATTTAGCAGCGTTACTCCAGAGGTTTTATTGCTTCCAAGACCCGGAATAATAAATTCTTCCCAACTTCTCAAAGCCGTTCGATTGCATCTCATGGATCGATTACCTCTTTCGTGGCTTACGTAACGACCGTTACTTCCCTGGATTCCATATAAGTCACCTCCCAGCGAAACCAATGTAAATTCTTCTGTACTTCCAATGCTGGTTCGATTACAAGTTAGCTGGTTCTCGGTATTTTGAATACTTACATATCTTCCGTTATTCCCCCTTATGGCATAGGTATTTCCACCTCTGGGAACAAATTCAAAAGTCTCCCAGGTTCCCACCACCGTTCTGTTGGCAATCATAGGATTTACACCATTCTCGCTGCTTACATAACGATTAATAGTTCTGGCTCTGATTGTTGTGGTAATATTATTTTGATTACCACCCCCAATAACAGTATCATAATCGTTGTATTTAGTAAAGAAAGATGGATCTAAGCGGTATTGTAACCCAAAGAGCATAGTAGCAAAATCTACTCCTTGAACTGCATTTGCTCTCCAATTTACGTCCTCTTTACTATAACGCCATAAAATTCTCGTTCCAGAACTATTAGGAAGTCGATATATACCTCTTCCTGATCTGAATAGGTTGACAAGATCATTTCCTATCTCATTACCTTCATCTATTGGTAAATATCCTGAAATAATATGTGGAGATACAATTTTGGTCCAGTTTTCTTCATCATCATTATAGATACTATTGGCGCGATAGCCATTAATATCATTAGCATCTCCGGCACCTGTACCCCATTCATAACTTAGTCTGGGAATCGGATTAGCATAAAAATCTTCGGATACAAATCGCCACCAGTTTTTATCAGCATTTTTAGCATCCCGCATAGCATTTATAAATGGTGTGTTGGTGGAAAATCCGTTAATAAGGAAATAATTGAACTGTACTATAAAACTGGGAAGAAATCGACCCGGACTATCAGTTAAGGTGGTGTGTTGAAATGTGGCATTATTTGGGTTTGTATACACTGCTGTTGCTGTAGGCAGATTATTTGTATTGGTATAAAAATTATTCCATAAGTCTTTAGAAACTTGACCACCAAACTGATTGGCAATATTTGCTACAATCATATATTCGTTAAACGTACTGGTTTCTGATCCGGCTATTCCGAACCCGGAAGCGTTCGTTTCCCTATAAATTGTTCCAGCACCTGCACTAGCAATAGATCTATCCCAATTTACTCCATTTACCATTTCATCTGCCATTTGGGCGATATAATCTCGTTGTTGTGCAGAAGGTCTGTTGGCTATAGAAGGATCAAGGAAGTAATTTTTTGCGAATAATGCACCTGATACTAATATGGCAGTATCGATAGTACTATATTCAGATTCCCATGCACGCGCTCCGGTAGATAGATCGAAGAAATGTCTGGCAAAACCACTTGCATCTCTATCCAAAGTAAAACCAGCAGTTCTTCCTGTCATAGTTTCCAGTGTTTTGATGAGCTTACCAATCGCATCAGTGTCATAATTATTTTTATGTGCGATGCAAAGCGATACCAGTCCCATACCTACAGAAGCAGTAGAGCCCGGATGATAATCATCGTTACTGTTAAGCAGTTTTGAATCTCGATACGTACCATTGCTCAAGCGTAAAGAGCGAAAAACTTCATAAGAATTTCTACCCAATTGTCCCAAAGATCGATTGTTGTCAACAGAATACCCTCGCGCTCTGTTAAATGTGATGTCATCAAAAAAGAAACTATTGGTATTAGCGGCTTCATTAAAACCAAAAAACAACACCAATGTGTCGTAACCAGCTCCGGTAGGAGCATTACTAAAATCAAAAGCATAGGTCGTCCAGACTCCGGAATTGCTTATAAAACCTCTACGTTCTAATGCTTGTCCGGTAGCAGAATTTTCGAGTTTGGCTACAATACGGGTAAAAGCATCATTGCCTCCGTTAATTTGTTGCAAGATCTTTATCTGTAATTCGTTAAAGGTGTTGAGGTCCAAGAAACCTCCTGGGATACTTGTAGTTAGAAATGCAAAAGGAGCATTTTCTTTTATAAATCGACCAGATCGGGCACTAGTATTTTCTCCGGATGGGTTGGGGTTTACTACGTTGGCAAAAGTACCATTAAAATTGTTCCAGGTTTGGTTACCATTTTCAAAATTTTCCAAAGTTTGCGAATAAACTCCTAGATTAAAGAAGAACATCGCAAAAAATAAGATGTAAGTTTTCATTTTTTTGTGTGTTAAATAAGTTTTGTTCTCAAAGAATTTTTAAATTGTTAAGGCTAAGTTACTTACTACACCTTGTGTTTTGAATGATGTAACAAACTTGAAAATCTTTTAATTTATAATAAGCTGTATATCAGTTTATTATATGAAATTAAACTAAATAATTACGCTAAAATTTAACGTATTGCTGTAGTATTGATGTATGCGTTATTAGTGATATTTATATGCAAAATTTGAGTATTTCGTAAGGAATATGTTATAATTTTGTGTTATTGTGAGGGATTATTGTTCTTCGCGACATTTGTAATCAATTCTTGTCTTTGAAAATTGATAAAAATGACATTCCGAACACTGGATCTAAGTTTTTAACTTATTTGGGGTTTTCAGACAGCTTTTGTTTATTGGTTAATGTGAATGTATATTTTGGTTCGTATTTTTTCTAGGTTATATATGTTTTATGAAATCAAAGGTAGCTTTGTAGATAGTAATTAGGATTCTAGTACATAATTTATAATCATCAAGAAAGACATAAAATTGTGGTGCGAAAAATGCTCGGTTGATGCTGTTGCCGAATCCCCCGGATACGCAAAAACCCGCCATTTGGCGGGATTGAAGTGGAGTCGGAGAGGGCTGAAGCGATCAGGAAATGTCCTGTGGACATTTACAGCGAAAGAGCCAGCTGGCGCGTATGCCGAATCCCCCGAAAACACAAAATCCTGCCTTATGGCAGGATTGAAGTGGAGTCGGAGGGATTCGAACCCTCGTCCAAACAAGTAATACAATAGCTTTCTACACGCTTAGTTTTTGTTTAATTTTCGTCGATATGAAAGACCAAAAACCGCCAACGTATCGCTTATTCTCAATTAAATTTCGAAACTATATCAAGATCCTATAGTCTCTAGGTTTACTTTTACGATACCTCATAATCAATCGCCGCAAACCAAGGCTGTTGAGAGGTATCCTGCTTTCCGACCTAGTCGGACGAGGCGTAATCTTACTAAAATTCAGATTATGCAGCTAGGGCGTAGTTATTCTCGCCGTTTAAAAAAGGTGAAATATGATATTTACGAGCTATATCCCAGCGCTCGACGTGCTTACCACTCTATTAATCTCGCTGTCAAAACCAGTCGACCCCGAGTTTTAATTCATAATTCTGTATTCAGAATTATGGTGGGCAAAGATAATCATATTTGTCATATCTTAGCCGCGCTTTTACATAAACAAAATATATACCAAAACTATATGACAACATTCGGAATTATCAAAGAGCGTAAAAACCCGCCAGATCGTCGGGTAGTCTTCTCACCAAAAGGCCTTAGTGACACAGTGTCTCGGTTTCCCGAGGCTTCTTTTAAAGTAGAAAGCTCTGATATACGGATTTTTAGTGATGAAGATTATAAAGCTGCAGGCTTCGAGGTTTCTGAAGATCTTTCTGATTGTGAAGTATTATTGGGTGTAAAAGAAGTCCCGATCGAAGCATTAATTCCGAATAAGAAATATTTTTTCTTTTCACATACTATCAAAAAACAACCATATAACCGAAAATTGTTAAAAGCAATTCTTGATAAAAATATTGAATTATACGATCACGAAGTTATTGTAAACCAAAAAGGTTTTAGACTTATTGGTTTTGGTCGATATGCCGGAATTGTGGGTGCATATAACGGTTTTAGAGCTTTTGGGCTAAAAAATAACAGTTTTCAGCTTCCTAAAGCAGAGACCTTACCTGATCAAAATGCATTAGAATTAGAACTGTCCAAGATCGATTTACCAAACATTAAGATTGTACTTACCGGAAGAGGTAAAGTAGGAGGTGGAGCTAAAGAAATTTTGGATGCTATGAAAATCAAAGAAGTCTCTGTGGATGAGTATCTAAATACTACTTTTGAGGAACCGGTATATACCCAAATCGATGTGCTGGACTATAACAAACGAAAAGATGGGAAGGTTTTAGATAAAAACGATTTCTATAAGAACCCAGAGGAGTATGTTAGTGATTTTATGAGATTTGCTAAAGTTAGTGATCTGTATATCGCTGGTCATTTTTTTGGAGATGGAGCTCCTTTTATTTACACGCGTGAAGATGCAAAATCAGCAGACTTCAATATCAGTGTAGTAGCAGATGTTTCTTGTGATATTGATGGTCCTGTTGCTACTACTATAAGACCTTCAACTATTGCAGATCCTATTTATGGATATCACCCGGATAGAGAAGAAGAGGTGGATTTTAAAGATTCTGAAGCGGTTGCAGTGATGGCAGTGGATAATTTACCTTGCGAATTACCTAAAGATGCCAGTGAAGGTTTTGGAGACATGTTTTTAGAACACGTAATCCCTGCATTTTTTAATAATGATGTAAATGGAGTTTTAGAACGAGCAAGAATGACTCAAGATGGTAAGTTAACACCCAGATACGCTTATTTACAAGAGTATGTAGACGGAAAGGAATAGTTTTATACAACACAAATTATATTAAAAAATGACTACTCAAGAGCTTGTTGATCAAATATGGAAAAAGAAATCTTTTTTATGCGTAGGCCTGGATGTGGACCTCAATAAAATTCCTAAATATCTATTAGATACAGAAGATCCAATTTTTGAGTTTAATAAAAAAATTATTGACGCTACTCACCATCTGGCAGTAGCGTATAAACCTAATACAGCCTTTTATGAAGCTTATGGACTAAAAGGATGGAAATCTCTGGAAAAGACCATTGAGTATTTAAATACGAATTACCCTGAAGTATTTACCATTGCAGATGCCAAACGAGGCGATATTGGTAATACCAGTGCGATGTATGCCAAAGCGTTTTTTGAAGACCTCGAGTTCGA
Source organism: Aquimarina rubra (assembly GCF_042684305.1). NCBI lineage: Bacteria > Pseudomonadati > Bacteroidota > Flavobacteriia > Flavobacteriales > Flavobacteriaceae > Aquimarina > Aquimarina rubra. The sequence continues at coordinate 399,273 of NZ_JBHULE010000035.1, forward strand.
TTCGGTTACTGTAGCTCCTTACATGGGTAAGGATTCTATAGAACCATTTTTGGCGTTCCAAGGAAAACATACCATTATGCTGGCACTTACTTCTAATCAAGGAGCTTTTGATTTTCAAACTAAAAATGTGGAAGGAAGAGAGTTGTATAAACAAGTACTAGAGACATCTAAAGGTTGGCAGAATTCTGAAAACCTGATGTATGTAGTAGGTGCTACCAAAGCAGAATTTCTAGCTGATATCAGAAATATTATTCCTGATAGTTTTTTACTGGTACCTGGAGTTGGCGCTCAAGGCGGAAACCTGCAAGATGTTTGCAAATATGGGATTAATGACCAGATTGGATTATTAATCAACTCATCAAGAGGAATTATATATGCTTCAGATGGATTAGATTTTGATACAGTTGCGGGAGAAAAAGCAAAAGAGCTTCAGCAACAAATGCAAGAGATACTAGAGGCTAAAAAATAAAAAAGGAAATCAAATTTACATTCAATTTCCTTTTTCTTTCAATCAACAACATCGAAGAAATAAACCTCGATGAGGGATTAAAAAATTAACGTCTATTGGCTTTAAAAACTTGTTTTGCATATCCAACAAGTCCATAAGTGATAAAAAACACTAAAAACGCCATTAAACCATAAATAACAATGTTAAGTAATACTGAATCCATAGCCCCAAGATTTTAAATTAATACTTCCTACAAGATAAGAAGTTTTTGTAGGAATTCCTAATTTTAAAAGTTTAATTATTAAGGGTTTATGAATTATTTATGATAACTGAATCGATTTAAAAATTCTCTTAGAAAAAAGGTATGCTGTATATAGATCAATTAGGAAGAGAAATCAGGTTAACCAAGCAGCCTAAAAGGATCATATCTTTAGTTCCCTCACAAACAGAACTCTTAGTAGATTTGGGTTTATCGGATCGTATAGTTGGAGTGACCAAGTTTTGTGTACACCCTGATACTATTAGAAAAGAGAGGAGTGTAGTTGGAGGAACTAAAAATGTACATCTAGATAAAATCAAAGAATTACAACCGGATATTATTCTATGTAACAAGGAAGAAAATACCAAAGAAATTGTTGAAGAATTACAAAAGACTTATCCTGTCTATGTTTCTGATATAAGTACTATAGAAGAATCTTTAGAATTAATCGGTCAATATGGAGAAATTTTTGAAAAAGTGAATCAGGCGCGTGCATTAATATCCGAAATCAGATCAGAATTACATAGTTTTTTAGAGTTTACAAAAGATAAACCCAGGAAAAAAGTAGCCTATTTTATTTGGCGTAAACCTTGGATGCTAGCAGGTAATGGAACTTTTATCGATCACTTGTTAACGACGAATGGCTTTGTAAATATATACGGGCATATGAATAGATACCCTGAAATTTCTGAAAAAGAATTAGAAAATTTGAAAGATCTTGATCTTATTTTATTATCATCAGAACCATTCCCTTTTTCTGAAAATCATATAAATGAAATTAAGATACTTAGACCTGATGCCGAAGTAATTTTGGTTGACGGTGAGTTTTTTTCGTGGTATGGATCAAGACTTTCCAAAGCGTTTACTTATTTTAAAACGCTGCACTAAGAAGTGTTGAACAATACATTAAATACTGTTAATCGTTGTTACGGTGAATAAATAGTGACTATATTTACAGAGGAAAAGCATATGTTAAATTATACTATATATAATCATTCAGAGAATACTCATTGGGTAACCTTTGTACACGGAGCAGGTGGTAGTTCTTCTATTTGGTTTAAACAAGTTAGAGAATTTCGAAAACATTATAATGTATTATTGTTGGATTTGAGAGGGCATGGTAATTCTAAACCTGCCATTAAAGATGCTTTTAGTTCTAAGTATACATTTGATTCGATTACAGACGATATTATAGAAGTAATAGATAAAGAGCAAATAAAATCATCACATTTTATAGGAATTTCTCTTGGTACTATTTTGATCAGAAACCTAGCTGAAAAATATCCCGATCGGGTAGATAGTATGATTATGGGCGGCGCTATTATGAAACTAAACCTTAGGTCACAGGTATTAATGAGATTGGGAGTGGTATTTAAGTCGGTAATTCCTTATATGTTTTTATATAAGTTCTTTGCTTTTATTATTATGCCTAAAAAAAATCATAAGCAATCCAGGTTGCTTTTTGCCAATGAAGCTAAAAAACTATATCAAAAAGAATTTGTAAGGTGGTTTAGGCTAACCTCAGAAATTAATCCTTTGCTTCGTTTTTTTAGAGATAAGGATATCAAAATACCTACGCTTTATGTTATGGGCGAAGAGGATTATTTGTTTTTACCCTCGATCAAAAAAGTCGTCTCTATCCACGAATTTTCTAATCTTTTCGTAGTAAAGAATTCAGGGCACGTGGTAAACGTAGAACAGCCTGAGGTTTTTAATGAAGAGTCACTGGCATTTTTACATCAATATTCGATTTGATATTGATTATGCCTGATGTTCTATGTTTTTAATTTCGATTAAAATTTTATTTGCTTCCGCATGCAAAAGATCACTCTTTGCCTTATCCTTGATAGCAAGATTATAAGCGTTTTTCATTAATCTACAGTACCGCTTTTGTAGTTTTTGAAGATCAGTTATATCCTTAGATTTAGACCATTAAAACATTTTTCTTTTTCTTTTTCACAAAAGTATTAGATGTGATTCAATTAGGTTCTTAAGAGGTAGTTAAGGTTGTCTAATAGTATACTAAAAAAGGATAGTGTGATTTAAAATCATACTATCCTTTTTATTGCTAATTCAATACTGTTATGTTTTTAGTACCCGTCGTTCTGTGGTAAGAGGTTTGGATTTACGTTTATTTCTCTTTGTGGGATAGGTAGTACCAATCGACTATCATCGAAAGATAATGCTCCGATAGGGACTTCTAATCGTTTAAAATCGTGTAATTTGTGTCCTTCAAAAGCTAATTCTTTTAACCTTTCCAGAATGATATCCACATAGGTTAGATCAGATAGTAAAAAGGCATTTGATCTAAATCTTACCAGATTGACATCATTGATTGGATCTGTTCCTATCGCAGTGCCAAGAATGAAATTAGACTCAGCACGAATCAAATGCATCTCTGGTAACCTAATAAAAGGAATGTTTGCATTTCCCAAAATCCATTTATAAGAAGCTATACCAGATCCGGTTTCAGAATCAACGTAAAAATAACTTGCCCTCAAGTCGTTAAAATCATCAAATATTCCAAAAAATGCATCCTCGATAGAGATATCAGGATTACCTGGTCTTCCACCGAATCTGTCTGTAGCCCAAAATGTATTCATACTATTTGCTCCGTCAGAGTCTGTTACTTGCCACGCAAAAATATCTTCTGTAGAGTTGTCATCATTATTGTAAGCATCGTCAAGATTTTCTGTGATCAAGAATCTTCCTGATTGTATCACTTCATTCGATAAATCTCGTGCCGCTTCATAATTACCTATCTGTAATTGTATTCTTGCTAATAATGCTTTGGCTGCATTGGTAGAAGCAAAAACTCCATTGGTTTCAGGTAGTAGAACAATCGCATCTTCTAAATCATTGATTACAAATTCATATACTTCGCCAATTGTATTTCTAGATGGATAGGTAACATCCTCCAATGTAATAATCGGAGTTCTAATAATAGGAACGCCTGGTTCTCCATCATTAATTCTATTATTATTGTGTTTAGAGAAAAATCGTACTAAATCAAAATAGGTAACTGCTCTTAAAAACTTTGCCTGACCCTCGACAGAATTTCTGCGATCAAGATTTTCAAAAACATCTAAGTTATCCAGGACAATATTCGCTTGGTTACTGATGTCATATCCATTTAGCCATAAGTTAGCTACAAAAGTATTATCTGTATTAATCACTTTATTGTTAAACTCACCTGGATCAGTAAATGTTCCGTTCCATTTTAGTTCTTGATCATTTGCTAGTAATTCGGCAATTGTATATAGCTGGCCACCATAACTTGCTGCCTGTCCCGCTTGTGCATATGCGCCAATAAGAATATTAGTTACTTTTTCTGGAGTGTCAAAAGCATCCTCAGTAGTTAATGATTGGCTAGGATCAATATCTAATTTATTTTCACAACTTACCGAAAGTATCGAAAGGGTGAATACTAGTATTATTTTTATATATGTTTTCATAATTTTTTACTTTAAGGTTGAAGTATTAAATTTTAAAAAATCTAATTTTTAGAATTCAATATTAATTCCTAATGTATATGTTTTTGCTGGCGGAGCCGAGTAAAAAGAAGTACCGGTTCTTACACCAGAGTTTCCGTTAAAATCTGCTGTAGATTCTGGATCATATCCTTCATAATCAGTGATGGTAAATAAATTAAGACCGCTAAAATAGAATCTTACTTTTTCCATATAAAACTTTTTAGAATACGTAGGATTAATAGTGTAACCCAGCGTAATGTTTCTTAGTCTTATAAAATCGGCTTCTTCCAGATAACGAGTAGAATCGGCTTGTCCGTTATCCTGATTTAATCTGGCTTGCGGAACATTCGTTATGTCTCCCGGATTTTGCCATCTATCTAATTGATCTAATGTTTGGTTGTCTAAGAATTTACCATTTCCCGAGGAGAATTTACCGGCTTGATCAAAAATTGAAGCTCCAAACTCTCCCTGAAAAGTAAACTGAAAATCAAAGCCTTTTACTTTTAACGTATTGGTAAACCCAATTTGATAATCAGGAAACGGAGCTCCTGTCACTATTTTATTGGCTTTAGATACACTGTTAGTTAGTGTTTTGTCTAACGAACCATCAGGGTTTGTTGCATTAGTGTAAAATAAAGCATCCCCATTAGCGGGATCAACACCAGCATATTCATACAGATAAAATGACGAGATCGCTTCTCCTTTTCTTATAATATTTACACCGTCAATGATATCTCCACTAGGTAGGTCAGTAACTTCATTTTCATTTTTAGTAAATAATGCGCCAACATTCCAGGTTAATGATGGTTTAGAAATAATCCGTGCATTAAGATTTACCTCAAATCCTTTGTTTACTATTTCACCTATATTCCTAACAACCGATGTGAATCCAGAGGTTCCAGGTAATGGTTGGTTAAATAATAAATCATTAGTGGTTTTGTTGTAATAATCAAATTCTCCTGAAATGAAGTTGTTAAATAATCCAAAATCAACTCCCAGGTCATATTGAGTAGTTTTTTCCCAACGTAATTCATTATCTCCTAACTGTATTGGTGATACCCCAAGACGTTCGTCATAGGTAGTAACACCATAAAGATCTTTACTTGCAAAGTCTCCGATCTCTGCGTTTCCTGTAATACCCCAACTTCCTCTTAGTTTTAACTTGTTTAAAAAGTTTGAGTTACTCAAAAATCTTTCATTACTAACCACCCAGGCTGCAGATGCTGCAGGGAACCAACCAAATTGTGAGTCTTCTCCAAATCTGGAAGAGCCATCGCGACGAATACTTAGATTGAAAAGATATTTTTCTGCAATAGAAAAACGTGATCTTGCAAAATACGATAAGAAGTTATATTTCGTCTTGTTAGAACCTCCATTAGTGATTAATACGGCATTGTCTAATGTTTGTAGATCATCCGATGGAAAACCTTGTCCTATTGTAAATTGACTTTTACGATTAGTTTCTTCAAAACTTCCTCCAAGCGTAGCAGAAAAATCAACAGATTCTCCAAATGTTCGTTTATAACTCAGATAATTAGTTAAGATATATCTTTCGGTAATTGCATTACTAACCGTACCAACACCTCCTGCGGATGCAAACTCAGTTAAGCTTCCAGAGAATCTTTCGGCATTTTGATTATTGGCGTCATATCCAATTTCAGATTTTAATTGTAGATAGTCGTTGATATAAAAATCACCATAAATATTTGCTGTTGTTCTCCAAATATCAGTTACAAATCTTCCTGTTTGTTCTTGTCCCAAAAAGTTTTGGAATAAGGTAGAATTACCATCCACGTTTGCAGTACCATCTTCTAATAAAGCAGGTGTTAGTGGTGATTGCGCTATCGATTGAAGTGGTGAAACAAACGCATTATCATTGGATAATCGATCTATCGTTACTTTGGATAGATTAATATTTACTCCTACCGTAGATTTTTCAGTGATATCAGCATCTACTTTACCTCTTAGGGTGTAACGATCCAATTCGTTTCCTAGAATGATACCTTCTGTTTTGTTATACGAGGTAGAAACAAAGTATTTGATTTTTTCACTTCCACCAGAGGCAGATAAATCGATATCTTGTGTAATTCCATCTACCAATGCCAGGTCTTGCCAATCTGTATCTACTTCATTAGTTCTCCAATCACGACCTAAGGATAATTGATCAAATTGTGTTTCGATCTCACTTAGAGAAAGACCACTGTTTAGTGCAGCTTCTGTATAAAATTCTACGTATTGCTCAGCGTCTAAAAATTCTCTTTTGTTAGTGGCAAAATTCCACCCTGATGCAGTGTTTAAGGTAACTTTAGCTTTTCCTGTTTTTCCTTTTTTAGTGGTGATGATAATAACACCATTCGTTCCTCTGGCACCATAAATCGCAGCTGCAGAAGCATCTTTTAGAAAATCGATAGAATCAATATCATTGGGATTTAATCCGATTAATGGGTTGATCGGAGAATTGTTTATAGATTCATCGTCATTTATTAACGGTACGCCATCCAAAACGTATAATGGTTCTTGCGAAGCACCAACAGTAGAGATACCTCTTATCCTCACCTTAATTCCTGATTCTACTCTACCAGAAAGTTGAGTGATTTGAACTCCGGTAACTTTACTAGTCATTAATGATTGAATACTTGGAGTATTAATGTCAACAATATCATTAGCTCGGATACTAGCAATACTGGAAGTGATCTGTTTTTTTGAAGAACTACCATATCCAATAAGTACTACTTGGTCTAAACCTTCGACATTATCTTTTAGTGTAACATTGATAATGGAGGATCCTGAAACAACAACTTCTTGAGTTTCAAAACCGACATAGGAAAATACCAGTGTATCACCAGAGTTAGCTTCGATAGAATAGTTTCCATCAAAATCTGTTTGAACTCCATTGCTGGTGTTTTTTACAAGAATATTTGTTCCCGGAAGCGGGATTCCTGATGCGTCAATAACAGTTCCTGTTATTGTTTTCTCTTGAGCTTTCGTAAGTCCAGAGCATAGAAGCATAGCCATAGCTACGCTAAGTTTGATTAAGTTTTTCATTGAGGGCATTTTTAAATCGGGCGCAAAATTACGTTAATCCCGTAACAAAAATGTTCCTACATCATAATAACTGCTTGAAAATGCTTGTTTTATCATGAAGATTTCTAACCGCTAACAAGAGGGAAATTTCCTTATTTCTAATTAAAATAGATGTTGTTTGTTATTATCTTTAAGAAATAGATAAAAGCTTGCATTTTTGTGAAAAATTAAAAAATCGTTAAAATCAATGTTCTCTTCGTTAAAGAGCATTAATTATCTATCCAAATTATCTTATTCCTATAGTTTTCTATCCTGAAGTGCAAAAACTTTTCTTAATAAATCTGTAGTTCTGGAACTAAGTTTGGTTCTGATTTCTCCTTCTTCAACTGCAATCATAGTATATACTCCATCTAAGGCCTCACTAGTTACATAGTCTGTAAGGTCTGGGTTTACATTGCTGGTAAAAGGAATAGCGTTGTATTTATTGATGATATTTGACCAAACACGATCAGCACCAACTTTTGACAGAGAATTTTTAATAACCGGATTAAATTTTGAATATAGAGCGGTCTTGGTAGTGCCTCTTAAATATTGCGTAGCGGCATCATTATTACCAAGTAAGATTTGTTTGGCATCGTTAAATGTTATTTGCTTTACAGCATTCACAAAAATAGGGGTAGCTTCTTTTACAGCATCTTCTGCTGCTCGATTAAGAACTTTAAGTCCTTCGTCAGCTAAATTGTCAAGGCCAATATCTCGTAATGCTTTGTCTACTTTTTGTAATTCGTCCGGCAATACAATTTTTACTAATTCATTTCTAAAAAAACCATCCTTTTGTGTGAGCTTCGTTACTTGCTTATCAATCCCTTTATCTAATGCTTGTCTTAAACCATTGCCTATATCTACATTACTAAGACCTACTGTTCCTCCTTCTTGGGGTAAACTTTCTATAACTTGTTGTAATTCTGCACAACTGGATAATTGAAATATAACGAATACTAAAAAAAATCTTTTCATCTGTTTATGTTTATTGTTTTTAATTGTCACACTTCGACATAGCTCAGTGTGGGAATGGAATCGCCATTTAGTCATATCGGTTGGTGTCAACCTAGTGCTATGGCTTATTTCATAATTTCTTATTAGATTTGAGGTGATAATGATTTAATATGAATTCAAAGTTACTTTTTTTCATACTATCTATTTTAATCATTTCCTGTAAAAATAGAGAAGATCAAATAAAAATAGGGTCACAGACCGCTTATAATTATGATCAATATATAACTATTTTAGGAATTGCGCAGGATGGTGGCTATCCGCATATTAATAATACTGATGAGTTTGAGCGCGTTAGAAAAGGTAGGTATCACGAAGAACTGGTTGTCTCTTTAGGAATTATAGATAGACAGGAAAAAAAGAAGTTCTTGATAGAAGCTACTCCTGATTTGCCAGAACAACTTGCTATGTTGGATACTGATCATTTAAAAAAAGATCCAATTATTAACGGAATATTTTTAACACACGCGCACATAGGTCATTATACAGGACTTATGTACTTTGGAAGAGAAGCGATGGGTGCAAAAAATATTAAGGTGTTTGCCATGCCAAAAATGCAATCTTTCCTAGAAAATAATGGACCTTGGTCTCAATTAGTCGATTTACAAAATATAAAGATTAATCCATTGCAAGATGAGGTTTCTGTAGATATCACTAAGCACATAAAAGTGACACCATTTTTGGTACCACATCGGGATGAGTTTTCTGAAACCGTTGGATATAGAATTCACAGTGAATCCAAATCTGCTTTATTTATTCCTGATATCAATAAATGGTCATTATGGAAAAAAAACATTGTTGAGGAAGTGAAAAAAGTAGATTACGCGTTTATCGATGCGACTTTCTTTAGAGATGGGGAAATATCAAGACCTATGTCCGAAGTTCCACATCCCTTTATACAAGAAACCATTGATTTGTTCAAAAACGAAGCAAAAGAGGTAAAGTCTAAGATTATATTTATCCACTTTAATCATTCTAATCCTTTAATTGATGAAAATAACAAACAAAGAATCGAGTTAGAAAAAGAAGGGTATAGATTCGCAAATACGAATGATGTATTTGTGCTATGAAAAGATAACCGTTTTGTTATTGTATACTAACACCTTTCTTTCTACATGATGTTTGATGGCCCTAGATAATACGATCTTCTCCAGATCACGACCTTTCAGAATAAAATCCTGCACGTTATGAATATGTGACACTCTTACTATTTCTTGTTCTATGATTGGACCTTCATCAAGGTCAGAGGTTACATAATGACTAGTAGCTCCAATTATTTTTACACCACGTTCATAGGCAGAATGATATGGTTTTGCACCGGGAAAAGCCGGTAAGAACGAATGATGAATGTTGATAATCTTATTAGGAAACTGGTTTACAAAATTTTCAGAAAGGATTTGCATATATCTCGCCAGTACAATGAAATCAACTTTATGTTCCTTTAGTAATGCTAATTGCTCTGCTTCTGCTTGTTCTTTATTGTTTTTATTTACGGGTATGTGTTTAAAAGGGATTTTAAAACTATCTGCAATTGGTTTTAGATCTAAATGATTACTAATGATAACAGGAATTTTTACTTTGAGTTCACCCGATGCGTGTCTTCCTAGAATATCATATAAGCAATGATCATATTTAGAAACAAAAAGTGCCATTTTTGGTTTCTTTTCAGCATCATACATTTCCCAATGCATATTGTAATTATCGGCTACTACCTTATTAAAAGATTCTTTAAACAATGCTAGTTTTTCTTCATCCTGATCAAACTCACATTCTAATCTCATAAAGAATTCACCCAATTCTCTATCTACATGTTGTTCTATATATACTGTGTTTCCTTTTTTAGCTAAAATGAAGTTGGTTACTGTTGCTATGATACCTTTTTTATCTAAACAATTGATCAGAAGGGTTGTTTTTTTCATAAAAGATTGGGTTGATGATTCTGTTTTTGGGATATAAACTTACTATTTAAGTAGGTAAAGTTTGTAATAATTTCTTACAAAGATGTAGTATCCAATTCGTTTTTAAATAATTTAAAATAGATAAGCAGTTTTTCTAAATTATCTATAAAAAACAAAGGCTGATTTTAGTAAAAATCAGCCTTATGCGATTTGCAATGAATTACAAATTACTTGATATCCTCTATCACATTGTTAATTAATGTTCTCAAATGATCTTTATGTGCCTTCGATAATTTATCTCCGGTACTATTAGAAAACATAGTAAAAAAGCGTTTAACAATTGTGTTAACATATTATTAATAGTGATTTGTTTAGTGTAATTGTGTTTTGTAACAAGATTTAGAAAGAATAAGTGTTAAATTTGAACTATGAATAATGAAACAACCCATAGGGTTAAATAAATTATATAATTCTAAAAAAATAATCCTTTTTGATGCGTATTTCGTAAATTAGCAGCTCTAAAAACACCTTTTATTGTCAATGGAACAAATTGCACCTTACAAACCAAAGAATAAAGTTAGGATCGTTACTGCAGCGTCATTATTTGATGGACACGATGCAGCGATTAATATTATGCGCCGTATTATTCAATCTACAGGAGTAGAAGTAATACACTTAGGACACGATAGAAGTGTTGAAGAAGTGGTAAATTGTGCAATTCAGGAAGATGCTAATGCAATTGCTATGACTTCATATCAAGGAGGTCATAACGAGTATTTTAAATATATGTATGACTTGCTTAAAGAAAAAGGAGCATCTCATATTAAAATCTTTGGAGGAGGAGGTGGAGTAATACTGCCTGAAGAGATCAAAGAACTCATGGATTATGGAATCACCCGTATCTATTCTCCTGATGATGGACGCGAACTGGGGCTACAAGGAATGATTAATGACTTGGTAAAACAAGCTGATTTTCCGATTGGAGATAACCTAAATGGAGAAGCTGATCATCTAGCCGATAAAGAAATAGGATCGATTGCCCGTGTGATTTCTGCTGCAGAGAATTTTCCGGAGATCGCCAAAGAAACACTAGATCAAATACACGAAAAAAATAAAACTTCAAAAACTCCGGTTCTAGGTATTACCGGCACCGGTGGAGCAGGAAAATCTTCTTTAGTAGATGAACTAGTGCGTCGATTTTTGATTGATTTTCCTGAAAAAACAATAGGGTTGATTTCTGTCGATCCGTCTAAACGTAAAACGGGCGGTGCTTTGTTAGGAGATCGTATTCGTATGAATGCTATAAATTCTCCTAGAGTATATATGCGTTCGCTGGCTACCAGACAATCTAATTTAGCCTTGTCTAAGTATGTAGCAGAGGCAATCGAGGTTTTAAAAGCAGCAGAATTTGATCTAATTATTCTGGAGACTTCAGGTATTGGACAATCGGATACAGAGATTCTGGAACATAGTGATACTTCTTTATATGTAATGACTCCAGAGTTTGGTGCAGCTACCCAATTAGAAAAAATTGACATGCTCGATTTTGCCGATTTAGTAGCGATCAATAAATTCGATAAGAGAGGATCTCTGGATGCGTTAAGAGATGTGAAAAAGCAATATATGCGCAATCATCAGCTGTGGGATATTCCACAAGATGATTTACCTGTATATGGAACTATTGCATCACAGTTCAACGATCCAGGAATGAATACGCTTTATAAAGCCATTATGGATAAAGTGGTGGAGAAAACCGGAGCGGACTTAAAATCTGATTTTCATATCTCTAAAGAAATGTCTGAAAAGATATTTGTAATTCCACCAAGTAGAACAAGATATTTATCCGAGATTTCAGAGAATAACAGAGCGTACGATAAAACTGCAAATACGCAGGTAGAAGTTGCGCAAAAGTTATACGGAATTTACAAAACTATTTGTAGTGTTGCTAATCTGGATTTTATTGATTTATCTAAAAATGGTATTGCTGAAGAAAGCCTCAGAAACGCAAAGAATAATGATAATGAAGATTTTTTGAAATTATTATTAGCTGAATTTGATCGCGTAAAACTAAACCTGGACCCTCATAATTGGGAAACAATAACAGGTTGGGCTGCAAAAGTTCAGAAATATAAAGATCCTATATACTCTTTTAAAGTTAGGGATAAAGAAATCAAAATAGAAACACATACAGAGTCATTATCTCATAGTCAGATTCCTAAAGTGGCGTTACCAAAGTATCAAGCTTGGGGAGATATTCTAAAATGGTGTTTACAAGAGAATGTTCCAGGTGAATTTCCTTTTGCATCCGGTTTATATCCTTTTAAACGTACTGGAGAAGATCCAACACGTATGTTTGCAGGAGAAGGTGGTCCCGAAAGAACCAATAGACGTTTTCATTATGTAAGTTTAGGAATGCCGGCAAAACGTTTGTCAACAGCCTTTGACTCGGTTACCCTTTATGGAAATGATCCTGATCACAGACCAGATATTTATGGTAAAATAGGAAACGCCGGAGTTTCTATCTGTTGTTTGGATGATGCTAAAAAATTATACTCCGGTTTTGATCTTACGCACGCGATGACCTCGGTGAGTATGACCATCAATGGCCCAGCTCCGATGCTATTAGGGTTCTTTATGAATGCCGCCATTGATCAAAATTGTGAAAAGTATATTAAAGAAAATAACCTTGAAGCTGAAGTAGAAGCCAAAATCAAGAAAATATATAAAGATAAGGGAGTAGCTAGACCAGCATATCAGGGTGAACTGCCAGAAGGAAACGATGGATTAGGTTTAATGTTACTGGGTGTTACCGGTGATCAAGTGTTACCAGCCGATGTGTACGCTGAGATTAAGGCAATGACCTTGAATACTGTTCGTGGAACTGTACAAGCGGATATTTTAAAAGAAGATCAAGCGCAAAATACCTGTATATTCTCTACAGAATTTGCATTGCGATTGATGGGAGATGTACAGGAGTATTTTATAGAAAAACAGGTACGCAACTTTTATTCGGTTTCTATATCAGGGTATCATATTGCTGAAGCTGGAGCGAATCCAATTACTCAGTTAGCGCTCACATTAGCTAATGGATTTACCTATGTAGAATATTACCTAAGTAGAGGAATGGATATCAATAAGTTTGGTCCAAACTTATCTTTCTTTTTCTCTAATGGTATCGATCCGGAATATGCCGTGATCGGTAGAGTGGCTCGTAAAGTTTGGGCAAAAGCTCTAAAGAATAAATATGGAGCCAATGCCAGAGCGCAGATGCTTAAATATCATATCCAAACGTCTGGACGTTCTTTACATGCTCAGGAAATTGACTTTAACGATATCCGTACGACTTTACAGGCATTATATGCCATCTATGATAACTGTAATTCATTACATACCAATGCCTACGATGAGGCGATTACTACACCAACAGAAGAGTCTGTTCGTAGAGCCATGGCGATACAGTTGATTATCAATAAAGAATTAGGATTGGCTAAAAACGAAAACCCAATTCAAGGATCTTTTATTATTGAAGAATTAACCGATTTGGTGGAAGAAGCAGTATTAACTGAATTTGACAGGATAACCGAAAGAGGTGGAGTATTAGGAGCAATGGAGACAATGTACCAGCGCAGTAAAATACAAGAAGAAAGTTTGTATTATGAAACCCTAAAACATAACGGAGAGTTCCCAATTATAGGTGTAAATACATTCTTAAGCTCTAAAGGATCACCAACGGTAACTCCGGGAGAGGTAATCCGAGCAACAGAAGAAGAAAAGCAATATCAAATTACGATGCTCAATGAATTGCATAAAGGAAATGCTGACGAAACTTCAGAACTATTAAGAGACTTACAACAAAAAGCAGTAAATAATCAAAACATCTTCGAGGCATTAATGGAAGTTTGTAAAAAATGTTCGCTTGGACAAATTACTTCTTCATTATTTGAAGTTGGTGGGCAATATAGACGAAATATGTAAGCAGACTCTTGCTTATGCTTATGCAAAAACTTAGAGATCGCTTACCTCAAACTTGTTTTGCGGTCTTTCATAAAATAGGAAAGAGAAAATCCTGTCGACAGACGGGATTTTTCTTTTATTTTAGTTTTTCTATCTTTAGAGAAATAGTAAGGATGTATGCAGAGAGTGGTTTTTATATTTCTTATTTGTACGGCAACTTTTGCTCAAAACTATGAAACAGGAAAAATCATAGATTCTGTCCTGGTTTCTAATAAGACCGGAGAAACATTTACAATGTATCTCCCCAATTCATTTGATCCCGATTCAGAATCACCAATCGTTTTTATATTTGATCCAGGTGCACAAGGAAAAAGAGGTATCCGTCCGTTTATTAAGGCTTCTGAGGCTTATGGATATATGTTAGTGTGTTCTAATCACACAAAAAATGGACCTTATGATCGTAATTTTGAGATCACCAATCGTTTATTCGAATTTATTTTTGCCAATTTCAAGATAAAGCAAAATGAGATGTATTTATCCGGGTTCTCCGGTGGATCCAGATTGGCTTCGGCAATTGCGGTATTGACCAACCAAATTGCCGGTGTTGTAGGTTGTGGAGCTGGATTTTCTCAGGAACAAGCTCATATTCCAACTTTTCAACAATTTTCTTATGTTGGTGTATGTGGAAATCGAGATATGAATTATCAGGAGATGATACACGCGAAAGGATATCTTCAAAAATTAAATTTTACCAATACGCTGATTACTTATGATGGGAATCATACCTGGCCGCCAGATGATCAAATAATAAAAGCATTTGATTGGTTAGAAATTCAGGCACATCTAAAAGGTATCAAGAATAAAGAGGCTCCAGAAATTTATAAAAGTTATGAGAAAGTATACCATGCAGCCTTAAAGGAGCAAGAAGACAATGATTTGTTACTTGCGGTCGAAAATTATGAACGTGCAATAACCACGTATCATTCTTTTTATAAGCTAGATAGCATATCAGATAGACTAAAGAAGATTCATAATAGCAAATCCTACAAAAGTTTATTGAAGTCAGTATCTAAAATTTTTGACAAAGAAAAAGAGCTAACTAGAAAGTTGACTACCCGAATTTTTGAAGATTATAAAAACCCTAATCAAATTGATATTACTTGGTGGGAAAAAGAGTTAAATAAATTAGAGAAGATAAATAAAAACGACGATCCCGAAACAAAAAAAATGCTGGAAAGATTAAAATACCAGCTTTTTGCAACTTCTTATGCTGTTAATCAAATTAGTACAACAAAGTCTAATGAAAAGCAAAAAGAACTCACCGGAATGATTAGAAAACTAGTGTTCAGGAAAAAATAAGCGATTATAAATTATAGAGTCATAATCCAATTACGCTGTAATCGTTTGAATTTCTTGATTTCTTTGCGAAGTAATTTAATAAAATCCCTACCGTTACTTTCTGAGTATTCTAAACGTTGACAATTTCTATAAAGTTTGTTTGTAAGATATTCTAACGAAATTGCATGTTTTAGGCGATCATTTTGGAAAGGCTGATTTTCTGCCTTGATAATTTCCGGAACTAAAGAATCAGAATCTTTAATAATATCACCAGTAAAATAAATATAAGGATTTTCGCTTCCGTTTTTTTCTAATGGGGCCAAATCGTGAACAAGATACTTAGAAACACTCTTCGATAATATGAGTATTTCAAGAGCTTTTTTGTAAAGGATTATATTTTTAGGACTTGATTCCATTGGTAATCCAAAAATAATAGTATTAAGAGAGATATTGCTTTTGATTTTAAAGTATAATCGTTAATTTGCTTTAGGAAATTATGTATAATTTACATATCACTTAATATTATAATGGATCTAACAAACTGGAAAATTCTTCAACTATTACAGTTAAATGCAAGACTATCCAATGCAGAAATCGGTCGAAAAGTAGGATTGAGTTCTCCGGCCGTAGCAGAGAGGATAAAAAAGATGGAAGATCTTGGTATTATCGAAGGGTACACGACAAAAGTTTCCTATTCGAAAACTGGATACCAGTTAAAAGCTATTATTACTTTAAGAGCTTTTATGGGGCGGCTAAAACCATTTTTATCAAAAATACCTGAGTTTAGCGAAGTTCTTAACTGTTATAGAATTACAGGTAATGAAAATATAATTATGGAAGTAGTGCTAGAAGACCAAGTACATCTTCAGGGGTTTATAGATAGATTGATAACTTATGGAGAAGCAAAAACACATATTATTTTATCTCACGTAGTAGAAAACAATCCTATTCTCAATAGAAAAGATTAATTAATCCAATATATACTATCTTTAGATTGTTATGTACGTCACTTTAGAACATTACGTTACGGCAATAGTATGTTTGATTACAGCTTTTGTGATTCAGAGAATATACTATAAAGAAAAAGTCAAAAATCAATCTTCGATATCCATTAACGGAATTAAATGGTTTGGTTTGGCAATTTTTTTATGGGGTTTTGGAGCTTTGATAAATATTATTCTTGTAGAATTAGTTGAAATTAAACCAACCCATAAAGCGGTTATTTATCTAGGAGTTTTTATTTCCTTGGCTAATTCGCTTAGTATATTACTTTCTCTTCCATCCATTGAACACCAAAAGGAACGTAATATAGTGGTTAGATTAGTACAGCGTTTCTCTGAGAAAGAATTTACTATTCTTTTTAGTGGAGTGCTTTTAATGATCGCTTTTGTTTTTATAGCAACTTCTTACAATAATTCCGGTATTAGTAATAATTTCATTTGGTTGATAGATATCCCAATTTCTTTGATTGTGGCATTTGCGTTATTAAATGAACTTAATAAGGCTTTCGCTAATCGAAATATGAAGTTCATGGTATTTCCCTGTTTCATATTATTTGTGTTGATTGTGATTGCAGTGACACATAGAATGATACCTCAGGACAAAGCTTTAGAATTTATTGACCAGGGATTTTGGAGTTTATTTGGAGTGATTACCGGCTTATCCTTTAAATTTTTGTTCATTCTACTATTCTCTATTTTATTATATAGTTGGAAATTTCTTTCAGAAAAAGAATTACAACAAACAGAATTAGAGATGCTTACTAAAGAAAAAGAAGAATTATTAAGTAGGCAAGAAAAATTGGTGTTGGCAAATGAAAGTCATTTAGATACTATTTCTTCTTTACAAAAACGCCTAAAAGAAAGTGATTTAAAAATTAGTTCATTGGTAGAGTCTACAAAAATTGAACTTTCTGATCGACAAAAAGAAGTATTAGGAAACTTGGGTGTTTGTGGAACCATTAAGTCATATACCGAAATTGCCGAGGAAATGAATATCAGCTTAGATGGTTTTCAAACTCACATTTATCAGATTAAAAAAGTCCTTAAAATTAGTGGTGCAGGTGGGAAAGAACAATTAATAGCATTTGCTAAAGCCAATCAACTGCTAAAATATGCCAGTATTCAGAACGTTGACAATGATTAAGCATATACTTAATCATTCCTGTTTTTAAATTCATTAGTGCGTAACCTTTTGTCATAAAGTCTTTTATTCAATCTTCGTCTAAAATTATAATACTACAAATAGATGAAGAAAATTATAGCCATGTGCGTTTCGTTTTTAGCAAATGCTTCTGCCACAGCGCAAGAAACCTATTCACAAACCATAGATCAACAAATCAATGATGGATTTAAGAATGCAACGGATTGGTTTGTAGAGGCGATTTTTGCAGAAATCCCTATAACATCTCAAGTTGGGATTCCTTGGGTCCTGGTTGTTCTTTTGTTGGGAGCATCTTATTTTACGATTTATTTCAAAGGGATTAATTTCAGAAATTTTTGGACTTCTATAAATATTGTTAGAGGTAAATTTGATGATCTGGAAACATCAAACACTTTAGAAGTTTCGGAATCGGTTCATACCATAGAAGGAGATCAACCGGATACGGTTAGGGTAGAAGGTAAAGATGGAGAAGTAAGTCATTTCCAGGCATTAACAGCTGCTTTATCAGCTACTGTAGGATTGGGGAATGTGGCAGGAGTGGCCATTGCTTTATCTATAGGAGGAGCCGGAGCCACATTTTGGATGATCTTGGTTGGTCTTTTAGGAATGGCATCTAAGTTTGTAGAGTGTACATTGGGTGTTGCTTATAGAGAGATCGATAGCAATGGAACCGTTTATGGTGGTCCTATGTATTATTTGAGCAAAGGTTTAAAAGAAAAGGGATTTACGACCTTAGGAAAAGTGCTGGCTGTGATTTTTGCAATCATGTGTGTTGGTGGATCTTTTGGAGGTGGAAATATGTTTCAGGCGAATCAGGCATTCAAATTATTTGAACACGTAACCGGTGCTGAAAATAGTTTTATTTACGGTAAAGGATGGCTATTTGGTGTAATAATGGCAATTTTCGTAGCAATTGTAATTATCGGCGGAATTAAAAAAATAGCTAAGGTAACTGATAAAATTGTTCCTTCTATGGTAGTTGTTTATGTATTAGCGGTAATTACAGTAATAGCTATTAATTATAAGGTGATACCAGATGCGATTTATGCTATCATTGATGGAGCTTTTAGTGCAGAAGGAATAACCGGCGGAGTAGTTGGTGTTATGATTCAGGGTTTCAGAAGAGCGGCTTTTTCTAATGAAGCCGGAATTGGATCAGCTTCTATTGCACATTCAGCCGTTAAAACCAAATATGCAGCTAGCGAAGGGTTAGTAGCGTTATTAGAACCCTTTATAGATACCGTGGTGATTTGCACTATGACCGCGCTCGTTTTAATTATAACAGGACAAATTCAGGTAGGAGCCGAAATTTCTGATGAACAAGGAGTATTACTTACAGCTAGCGCATTAGAAAGTGGTATTTCCTGGTTTCCTTATATCTTGAGTTTAGCTGTTATTCTTTTTGCATTTTCCTCTATGATTTCCTGGTCATATTATGGATATCAGGCCTGGTCTTATTTGTTTGGAAGAAAAAAATATGTGGAGTATATCTACAAAACAATATTTTGCATCTGCGTAATTATAGGGTCAGCGGCTAGTTTAACAGCGGTAACTGATTTTTCGGATGCTATGATTTTTTCCATGCTTGTTCCTAATATGATTGGACTGTTTTTATTGGCTCCAAGGGTAGCAAAAGAACTTAAGAAATACAAACAGGCGATTTCTAATAAGAAATTTATTTAAAAAAACCGTTGTGCATATTGATTCAAAATTCGTCGATTCGAGTGTCCGCCTCAGGCGGATGTATCGAGAATGGGATTTTGGATCAAGAAAAGCTATTTTCGATACCCCTCCATAGGCGGGCAGGCTAATTTTCCCTTATTTCATTTTGGAAATCACTGGAATTGACGTTTTTTTTAATGTTCATTTCATAAAACATAGATGTGTTTAAAATGTTTGTTTTCTAAATTTTGGCATAAGATTTGATAATATTTTTGTGTATAGAATTTATCAGAATCTTGTGTGAGGACATTGGTTCAAGGAACTAAAGATAGTACAGGAAAAGATAGAAAAAACGCTCAAAGAAAACGCTGAGCGTTTTTTTATGAATAGGAGTTAAGAATGCATTTCTTTTCCTATTTTTAGGTATAATAAATACCTATATGGATAGAATACAAGAATACCTGCATATTGCTATTGATAAAATTGTATTTTTTGCACCAAGAATTATCGGAGCTGCATTTGTACTTTGGATAGGATTCAAGATTATCAAAAGAATACTAAAGCTGATAGAAGCTGCTTTAAAGCGTATGAATATTTCGGATACAATGCGCCCATTCCTGACCTCAATTATCTCGGTATTATTAAAAATCGCCATTCTTTTTATCGTCATCTCTATTTTAGGAGCTGATCTTTCTGGTTTTGTGGCGATTTTGGCGGCAATTAGTTTTGCTATTGGACTTTCGCTCCAGGGTAGTTTAGGTAACTTTGCGTCTGGGATACTGATTATGTTTCTTAAACCATATCAGGTAACCGATTGGATTGAGGTGGATGATAAGTTTGGAAAAGTACAGGAAATTGGGATCTTCAATACAACTGTAAAAACACCGGGTAATAAAATTCTAATGATTCCTAATTCCAAAATAACGGATGATGTAGTCACTAATTATTCTAGAGAAGGGGTTATTCGATTAGAAATAACCGTAACCATGCCTTACAGTGAAGATTTTCCGAAGATAAAAAAGATTATAGAAGATACTTTAGAACCTATAGATAAGATTCTAGACACACCGATTCCTGAAATAGGGATCGAAAATTTTGATTCGCATAGCGTTTCAATTGCAGTGAGGCCTTATGTTAAACCCGATGATTTTTGGGATGTTACTTTTATAGCTCATCAGGAGATCAAAAGAGCGTTTAGTGAACATCATATCAAAGTTGCATATTCTGAAGGGGTTGAACTGGGAAGTATTGGAGTTTAGTATTCGTAAGATACTTTATCTTGAATAAAGCGACTGGCACTTTTTTTGTGGCTTTGTCTTTATTAAAACCAATTTCAACATGAAATCTAATTCTATGAAAACTATTTTGTTTTTTGCGCTTGTGTGCTCCATCACATACAGTTATAGCCAAAGCACTTTAACACTAAAAAAAGGAATAGTAATAGATTCTCTAACCGTTCCTTCGAGTAAAGGAGTGTATAGTTTGTACTTGCCAAAATCTTTTGACCTGAATAAAGGTTGGCCTATCCTTTTTGGTTTTGATAATAACGGCGATATGAGTTCGTTAACGCATCTTTTTAGTAAATCTGCCGAGGAGTTTGGATATATTATTGCGGTTTCTAACTATGGGGAAAAACTAAGTGTGAATGATAAAACAAATTATATAGCGCTTTTTATGAAGCACATTGTTTCTCTTTTTCCTATTAAAAATAAAAGAATGTACGTTTTTGGAGTGGGTAAGGATGCACCACTTAATACTTCCTTACCAATACTTTATAAACAGATTAATGGTGTTATAGCAATAGGAGACGGTTATAATTATAATCTGAAGTTGAATAGAAATAAAAATTTCTCTTATGTCGGAATTGTAGGAGAACAAAGTTTTAGGTACAGAAACTTTTTGGACACTAAGAAGTATTTAAACAAGAAAGGAATCTCATCTGAAGTATATATATATGAAGGGAATAAAAAGTTGCCATCAGAAAGAATCATTGCCAAAGCCTTACCCTACTTTACATTAGAAGCAATGGCAAAAGGCAATGTGCCAAAAGATTCTATCTGGATCAGGAATATTTATGAAAAAGATCTTGAGGAAGCTAGAATGCTCAAAGAAAATGGCAAATATCTTTACGCTTATGATCAGTTGACCCAAATGCGTGATAGATATCGGTTATTTAGAGAAGAAGATACACTTAAAGAAGAGCAAAAAGAGATAAGGAAAATCAATGCTTACAAAAAAGAGAAGAGGCAAAGAACAAAGTATCAAAACCAAGAAATATTCTTAAGACAAACCTTCGCTTTGTCACTGGATGAAGATGTAGAGCTTAGTCAATATGATAATTTAGGATGGTGGCAGTATAGAATGACTGAATTGGATAAATTACAGAAAAGTAAAGAAAAGTACGCTGTTGATATGGCGGTTAGAATAAAAGGATTTCTTAAACATATGATTTTAGAGTATAAAAAGGAATTGGCCAAGGAGTCTAGGGAAATAGACAGGAAAATATTATTAAATATTCTAAACACAATCGTAGATAAAAATGATTTTGAAGCATATCGGAAAATTATTTCGCTAAGTGTGCTGGATCGGGATAATGGAACAGCACTTTTTTATTTAGAAAAAATGCTTCAAAATGGATTTAAAGATCTAGAAGCACTATACACCATAGAAGGAACCTTGTCATTGAGGATATCCAAAGAGTATAATAATATCATCAAAAAGTATTTAGGGAAATCAAAATACTTTTCAGAAAACTGATGTAAAGTGTATTTTGTCGATATTAACACGCGTTTAATCGGTATTTTGTTAATAACTTTTTAATAGAATACGGTTTTGGTGTAAAATTTCATTTATTTTTATAACACGTAAAATATATTAAGGTGTGTATTACACAGATTAACATATCAAGAAATATGACGATATGGATTTGAAATTTTAATTTGGAATACACATTGGGATAAATTAAGTGTGAGGACATTAGTCTAAAGACCCCAAATCTAAAAACTAAAGAGAGTACATAATTTGCCCGATAAGAGAAAGCGATCTTGTAAAAGGTCGCTTTTCTTTTTATGCTACTTTCTCAGTTTACTTTCGATTAATTTAGGGAATTAATAAATAAAAATGAAATTGAAGCTTCTTGTTTTTATGCTAAAAACTACTAAAAACAAAGTTTTTTGTGTATTTCATCGAATATTTATGTTTTTTATCGTTAAAAATTTTGCGTTAACAATTTTTTTACAATATATTTACTTCAACTTAAAAACACACTGATGTATGACCAGAATTAACATTTTAAACTGTATGACGATATGGATTTAAAATTTTAGTTTGGAATACGTCAGGGCTCATTAGGTGTGAGGACATTAGTCTGAAAGACCCCAAATCCGGAAGCTAAAGAGAGTACGTAATTTGCCCTAAAATTGATGAAAGCGTTCTGTAAAATGAACGCTTTCTTATTTTTCAGTAGTTTGTGTTTTATTTCGAAATTACTAAATGAGGTACTTCTTTTAGGTTCCAGTCTATTACAAGCCCTTTGGCCAGTGATCTTGCAATTTCGACTCCGTACAAATGTTCACATAAATATAATGCAGCTTCAAAACTTTTGGCTCCACCGGCGGATGTGATGTATTTCCCATCGTGAACAAACAAAACCTCTTTTCGTATATCCAAATCCGGAAACATATCACGCATCTTATCGATGTCACTCGGAAAAGTAGTAGAAACTACCTGATTTAATAAGCCTGCTTTGGCTAGCACAAAAGCGCCATCACAATGTGAGGTCATATAGGTAGCAGTTTGATCCACCTTTGTTACGAAATCAATCATTGCCGTATCTTTGAGATCGGTATCCAAGTGATGTTCTGCACTGGGTATTACCAGAATATCGATTTTTGGGAGCGTATCTTTTAGGTAATTATAATCCGGTATAATTTTTACACCTTCAAAAGAAGTAATAGGATCGTCGGTATTGGCAACAGTAAAAACATTCATCTGCTTAATGTTTTTTCGATACTGTGTATGTTGAAAAATATCAAAAGGAGCAGTAAACTCTGTGTTATAAGTGCCGTCCATAATCAAGAAAGCCACATTATAGCGGTTAGTCTCTAGTGTAGGGAATGTTTTTTCTTCTTCAATTATTTTAATCTGTTCTTCCTGATTCGTCAGCGGTTTCTTTTCCTCTTTTTCTGAACAACCAATAATTAGTATGGATACTAAGATAAATAACAAGTGTTTCATGATATTGTTTCTTAAACAGGTTTTAATATTTGAGTTCTTTTTTCTTTATTGACTTTTTGCTTAACCATAAGCAGTAAAAATGTTCCAATCGCCGAAATTCCAGCCATAAATAACCATGTATTATCGTAACCATATTGATTAATAAATTGCATACCTGAGTTATGGCCGAGGATATGGGCTACAGAAAAAGACATACTATATAATCCCATATAAGCGCCCTGTCTCCCTTTTTTTGATCGATCCAGAGCGAAAGCATTCCCAAAAGGAAACGAAATCATTTCTCCAATCGTTGCTATGATCATCCCAACAATGACAATTCCAGCCCACGGAGTTATTAAAAGTAGCACGAAGCTAATTCCGGTTAAAACAAATCCACTGACTACATTTCCTATTTTAGAAAAGGATGTAGATTCTAAATATGCTATTAGAGGCATTTCAAAAACAAAAATGAGCGCTCCGTTTAATGCCAATATCAACCCAATATTCTGTTCGGATAAAAAATGCACTTCTTTGTAATATAGAGGGATCGTAGAAAAATACTGAACAAAAATAAACCCAAACAACGTTAGTGCGACTAGAAAAAGTATATAGGTTCTATCCATGTATGCAGGCATAGGATTATCTACAACAATTTCTCTATCGATCACTCTAGCTTTTTTAGGATGTAGGGTTTTAATCATTATTATACTTGCAATGACACAAGTAATTCCATCTACCCAAAACAATCCCGAATAACCAACCGTAGCTATAATCAAACCTCCTAATGCAGGTCCCATAGAAAACCCAAGATTGATGGCTAATCTTATAAAGGTTAAGGATCTGGTTTTGTTTTCTGGTTTACTATAGGCGCTTAGCGCAACAAAAAAAGCAGGACGTGCAGCATCTGCAATAGCTATAAGAACAAAAAAGCTAATACAGATACTCCAGAAACTAGAAAAATATTGAACGATAAAAAAAGAAATACCTGTTAGTAGTAGGGATCCTAAAATCACTTTGTAATAACCAATACGATCACTTAATCTACCACCTATCCAGGCACCTAACAAAGAACCTAATCCATAACTGGTCATTACCCAACCAATCTGACTCAAGGAAAAACATAAATTATCTGATAAATACAGAGATAAAAAAGGGATTACCATAGCTCCCATTCTATTTATCAAAGTAATAAGAGCTAACCACCAAACTTCTTTTGATAAGCCGGAAAAAGTATCAATATAGTTAAGTAAGAGTTTTTTCACTCTATGGATGGTTAGTTTGTTAAGAACCGATAAAATTAACTTTTTGTCGAAAAACTATATACAATTTTAGAGAATATTAACTGGTTTATTGTGAATGCTTTGTACTTTTGCAAAAAATAAGGGGCAGTGTACAGATTATCTTTTTTATTATTGCTATTCTTTGGCCATGTGGTGGCTCAGGATTCTACAACCATTAAAAAAATATTGGCATTCCAGGAAGAACTTAATAAGGAGTTTGCTTCTGAAGAAAAATCGCCATTGACATCAAAGGACTTCAAGACGTTCAAGGAATTGGATTTTTTTGATATTGATACGACTTATAGTGTGATAGCAAAATTTATCAGGACACCTTATGAGACTCCTTTTATCATGAAAACTACTACAAATAGGGAACCAGTATATGTTAAATATGGCGAGGCTCATTTTGTACTTCAGGAAAAAGAATGGATATTAAATATATACCAAAATCAGGGATTAAAGACACAAGCGGAGTATGAAGACTATTTGTTTCTTCCTTTCACGGATTTAACTAATGGAGAAACCAGTTATGGAGGAGGTCGGTTTATGGATCTTAAAATTCCCGAAGGAGAGGTGATTCTAATTGATTTTAATACAGCGTACAATCCATATTGTGCGTATAGCGAAAGATATTCTTGTCCGATTCCTCCAGAGGAAAATCATTTGGAAATAAAGATTCCTGTTGGTGTTAAAAAGTATAATAAGTTAGAGGAGAATAAATAAGTTAATTAAAAGTTAAAGCGAAAATTTAAAAGTAACATTAATAGTTTTTGAGAAACTATCTAATACTAAGTAAGTATTTATTAACTCTTAAAAACTAAAATTATGAAAAACTACTTATCAAAACTAACCGTTTTTTTAATGTTCATTTCTATGACAACATCGTGTAGTAAGGATGAAATAGAAACCTCTGAACAAATTAATAATCAGATACGACAAGAAACTTATTTATTACTCAATGGTAAAAAACTTAAACTAGAATATGATCTTGAAGAAAAACAATATCTAGTAAGTAATGATTACTTAGAATTTGAAGAAATAATGTCAAATTCGGAAGACTTGGTAATAGCTAATGATGGATCGGATGTTTTAAAGATTCGAAAATTAGATTATTATAATGATAATTTTACTTCAGAAAATATCTCTAAATCTTGTTGTGTTTATTCTCGAGTAACATTATATGAAGGTGAAAACTACAATGGGGAAAATATAATTTTTCATTTAAATAGTGCTTACCCGGATTATAAGTTTGTACCATTAAAAACTCGTTGTGTACACGGAATTCTTCCTGTTGATTATAGTTGTCAAGTAGATTTAACAAAAAAGGTATCTTCTGTTGAGCTTTACGATAATTCGTATCTTATTTTGAAATATCCAAATCCAAACCCAAGAATTCGTGGTGAAAGGTTTTATGCATTTGAAAATCCTGGATCTTTATCTAATCCAGATGTGCTGAGATTCTCCTTGAAAGACATCAGCATTGGTAATTATAATCTAAATAATAGATTTACATCTATTGGAAAAGTTAGGTTCTTTTTTTAATTAGATTAAAAATACTAAAAAAAGCGCTCTGATAATTTCAGAGCGCTTTTAGCATAAACAAACAATATATTAAACTATAATATATTAAAACTTATAGATGGCACCAAGTACAAAAGACGAAAGGCTCTTGTTAAACTCTGCTGGATTATCGTTATCTGGGAAAGTATCCTCAGAAGTAGAATCCAATCTTATTTCTGGTTTAAGCGTTAGATTTCCTATGTCATAACTACCTGTAAGTGTAGCTGCAACAACGCTTCCATCTCCATCAGCATCTGTTACTAACGCGCCTGCACCACCTTCAAACTCAGCAAAATACTCTCCTCTTAGTCCAATACTAAACTTTTCAGTAGCCTTAAACTGTGGATATAATGCTACTCCATAAAATCCTGATGCATCAGCATCTCCTTGATCTTCTGTAGTTAAATAGGTTGCATTAACTCCTAAGTAAAATTTTTCTGAAAGATCCCATCCTGTAGTAAGATCAGCTTGGAATGTTGGACCCACCAATCCCGGTTCTCCTTCGTTTCCGTATCTAAAGTTAAGATAAGCGCTACCATTATCAGCAGAATATCCTATTTGAGCACCAAAAATATAGGTGTCGAATGGGTTGTTCTCTGTATAATCAGTTGGATTCATAACTGCTACCATTGCAGACCAATTATCATTAATTGCAATATCAGCCTTTAGTCCTGTATGAGAGAAAGGTCCATAAGAGAACATATAAGAAGTGGAATAGTTAAAATTTCCTGTCGGAGAAATTACTTCGTACCCAAGATATGTATTGAAATTACCGAAAGTAAGTTTGAATTTTTCAGTAACGTTCCAGTAAGCATATAATTGGTTAATAATCTGAGCAGAATCAGTAGAGTTAAACACAGCATCTTCTCCTCTTTGACCATACACAAGGTCAGCTACAAATCCTACTTTTTCTCCTTCATAGCCAAGAATTACATTGGCCATACCTAAAGCAAATCCAGATTCATTAGCAAATGAAGTAGCCGGTGCTGTAGAATTATCGTTTTGTGCCCCAAAATTATATCTGAAATATCCATCTACAGATCCATTAACAGAAAAATTATCGAACCATTTCTTTTCTTCTTCCTCTTGTGCGATTGAAGTAAAGCTAATAAGTGCTAAAGAAAAAAGACATACTTTTTTAAAAAGTTTTGTTACGGTTTTTGTTTTCATAATAAACATTAATTGGTATTAATTTGTTTTTAATTGGAGCTGTAAAACTAGTTCAAAACTTTTTCACCCCAATAAAAAAAGGGGTGGTAAGGGGTATTTTTAAGTATTTTTGATTTTATACCCCTAAAAAATTAGACATTAACGTTTATTTAAAGGTTTTTTAAGAATTTGAAACTGGGTTTTTTAAATTTTGAAATTTCAGGCCTAACTTTTCTGATGCGAACTATAAAAATGACAGAATTAAAAATGAAAAAGGCTTATCAAAACTGATAAGCCTCTAATAAATAATTAGTGTTTATATTAACTTAATGCTTGATTACCATGTTCACCGGTTCGTATTCTATAGGTATTTTGTATTTCTGATACAAATATCTTTCCATCTCCAATTTCGCCGGTTTTGGCAGCATCAATGATCGTTTGTACGGTTCTTTCCTCAAACTCATCAGATACAACTAAAGAAAGATATCTACGTTGTATATCAGAAGTACTATAACTAATACCTCTATAAACGTGACCTTTCTTTTCGTTTCCAACACCGGTTACATCCCAATACGTAAAAAAGTTTACTTCAATTTCATGCAATGCATCTCTAACTTCTTTAAATCTTGATTTACGTATGATAGCTTCAATTTTTTTCATTTAATGTTGGTTGTTTAAAAGTGGAAGGATGGTTAATAAATGCTTAAGGTAAGAATTCCTTACTTTACCATCCACATACCTAAAAATACTAAAAGAAATCCTATAACGAAAGAACCTATAGTATAAATACTAAAACTCATAAAGTCTCCTGATCGTAATAACATATGATTTTCATAAGCAAACGTAGAAAAGGTCGTGAATCCGCCACAAAAACCTGTGGCAAGTAGTAAAACTGTATTTTGCGATAAGGCGTTATTTTTTAGTGCCAGTCCTAGAATAATACCTATGAGAAAGCTACCCAAAATATTGGCAGTAAATGTTCCGTATGGAATTCCGGTAGTGTCACTATTTAAATATTTACTAATCAGAAATCTTGCTACACTACCTGTGCCGCCTCCTATAAATACTAGAATTAACTGTTTCATTTTGTAACCTTAGTTGCTAGATAAAAAGCTAAAATTTAGATAAGAAAATCTTCTAAATTTTAGCTTTTCAAACTGTCTGGGTTGTTACTTTATCGGAATATAAATCTCGGTGATCCATTCTGCGGGATTAGGCTGTATGCTAGGATCTGTTCTATACACTTCAAAAGCAGGAGATGCAGAATTAGCTTCTAAACCATTATCCTCAATATACTTATAACCTGTTTCCCAGGCCTCTTTTAGATTTACATAATCTCCTTTTAATGTTGTCTTTACTACTTTTTGTTGTGGTAAAGAACTGCACAGAATATTGCTGTCTGCAGGCGTTATTACTTCATCTCTAACAGGTATTCCCGTAGAATAAATTGCAGTTCCTTGCTCTTGATTAAACTCGTTATAGATGGTAAAAGGCATTCCGGTTTGAGGCAGATTGTTTTGTTGTATATAGGACATTACTGCAGGAAGCATTTGAGCCATTTTCTGAGAAATATCGGCAATTGGAGAAGCAGTAGCAATATACATATAGAAACCACCTCTGTGCTCTGTTACTCCATCTACGTGAACAGAATGTTCCTTCATTTTTTCCTGTACAAAAGCATCTAACTTTTCTAACCCTTTACTATACATTGGCTTTATGTTTTGAGACAATGTGCTATCTTGTGTCATCCAGAACGCTTTTTCCATAAAAGATTGCTCTCCTTTCATGCCCCAGGTAACCTTTGTTTTTTTACTTTCGAGTTTCTCAAATTTCCAGTAAATCTCACTTTTACTTTCACCCATTGGAGTAATAAATGTAATACTTTGATCGATACTGGTAAATGGAGCAACTTTGATAGTCTTCATGCTCCCATCACCCTGGGTTTCACTTTTCCAGCTGTAGGAGGCACCATTACCGCTAGTTTGATTGGCATATTCCATAATCATATCATCAGAATCATCCATCCATGGTCCCCACTTCTCCCAGGTCTTATATTCATTAACAGTATTAAATAGTAGTTCCTCGGGAGCTTCTATTACTCTGCTTTCTTCTACCTGAAACTTCCCATCGGTCATGGCGATGTAAGCAGCTCCTCCAATAACAACGAGTAATAAAAGAAAGAATAAATATTTTATGATTTTCATGTTAGTTAGTTTAGATTGTTTGTGTAGCTAATATAGTCAATTTTTGAGATGCTTTCTTAGTTTTAAGATTTTCAGAGAGTTGGCCATTTTAATTTTGAACATTTCGATTTTTACAGTTAAAATGATTTCTGAAATCATGATTTTTTTTATTTCGTTACATTTGCTGAGAACAATAAACATAAACAAATGAAACTTAATCGTATACTATTTTTTATGGCTATCAGTATGATGCTAATAGCTTGTAAAAAAGATCCAAGCATACAGGATCAGATCAACCAGCAAGAAAAAGCTCAGGAAAAAGCCGAAGAAAAATTTAACTATGTAGTTGAGCAGTTTGCAGATATTAAAGTACTTAGATATCAGATTCCAGGATGGGAAAATCTTTCCTTAAAAGAACAAAAGTTAGTCTATTATCTTACCCAAGCTGGTTTGAGTGGTAGAGATATTATGTGGGATCAAAATTACCGACATAACTTAAGTATTCGTAAAGCATTAGAAAAAGTGTACACAACGTATACAGGGGATAAAACAACAGCTGACTGGAAAGTTTTTGAAACATATCTAAAGAGAGTTTGGTTTTCTAATGGAATTCACCATCATTATAGTAATGATAAGATCAAACCAGAATTTGGTAAAGAATATCTGACTTCTCTTTTAACAGAAACCAAAACTGAGTTATCTCAGGATGCAATCGATGTTATTTTTAACGCGGAAGATGCTAAAAAAGTAAATCAGGCAAAGGGTGTTGATAATGTTGCCTTATCAGCGGTTAACTTTTATGGACCTGGTGTTACCAATAAAGATGTAGCTTCTTTTTATGGAAATATGAAATCTCCCGATCCTGAAAAACCATTGTCTTATGGTTTAAACTCTCAATTAGTAAAAGAGAACGGAGAGCTTAAAGAAAGAGTATATAAATCAGGAGGATTATACGGTACTGCAATTGATGAGATTATCAAATGGTTAGAAAAAGCACAGGATGTTGCAGAAAATAAAGCACAAGGTGATGCTATTGGATTATTAATTGAGTATTACAAAACAGGAGATTTAAAAACTTGGGATGATTATAATGTGGCCTGGACCAAGGCTACAGAAGGTAATATTGATTATATCAATAGTTTTATCGAAGTCTATAATGATCCATTGGGATATAGAGGGTCTTATGAAACTATCGTGCAGATCAAGGATTTTGATATGTCTAAAAAAATGGCGGTTTTATCAGAAAATGCACAATGGTTTGAAGATAATTCTCCATTAATGGATGAACATAAAAAAGATAGTGTTGTTGGTGTTACGTATAAAGTAGTTACGGTGGCTGGAGAAGCAGGCGATGCTTCGCCAAGTACGCCAATAGGGGTAAACCTTCCAAACGCCAATTGGATCAGAGCTGCAGTTGGGTCTAAGTCAGTATCCTTAGGGAATATTATTGGAGCTTATAACAATGCAGGTAGTTCAGGACGTTTAAAGGAGTATGTTCATGATGATGAAGAATATGAATTAGAAGAGAAATACGGACAATTAGCGGATAAATTACATACAGCGTTGCACGAAGTAGTTGGACATGCATCGGGTAAACTAAATCCAGGAGTGGGTGAAACTAAAGAAACACTTAAAAATTATGCTTCTACGATGGAGGAAGGACGTGCCGATTTAGTAGGTTTATATTACTTAATGGATCCAAAACTACAAGAATTAGGATTGGTAGAAGACTGGGAAAAGGTAGGAAAAGCTGCTTATGATGGTTATATCAGAAATGGATTGATGACACAGCTAATACGTTTGAATCTTGGTGATGATGTAGAAGAAGCACATATGCGTAATCGCCAGTGGGTGAGTGCTTGGGCTTTTGAACAAGGAGCTAAAGATAATGTAATCGAAAAGGTTACCAGAGACGGAAAAACATATTACAATATTAAGGACTATGCAAAACTACGTGAGATCTTTGGTCGTTTATTACGCGAAACACAACGTATCAAATCTGAAGGCGATTTTAAAGCAGCAGAGGAATTAGTAGAAGGATATGGTGTAAAAGTTGATCAAGCAATTCATGCTGAAGTTCTAAAGAGAAACGAACAATTTACATCTGCTCCTTATAGCGGATTTGTAAATCCGGTTTTAGTTCCAGAAATGGACGATAACGGAGAAATTACAAAGATCAATGTAACTCAGCCTAAAGATTTTGTAACGCAGATGCTAGAGTATAGTAAGACATACGGATTCTTGCCTGAAGTGAATTAGGAAGAGAATACCGTTTAATGTAAATCACCTTCCGGAAAACTAGTTCTAGAAGGTGATTTCTTTTTTTTTAAAGATAACTCTAAGAAGCAATATCTAGTACTCCAATTTTAGAAAGTTGCTTGGTAACCAAAATTTTGCTTTCATCATCTAGGTTACAGTTAATTTTATGTATAGGTAATGGTTTGTCCTGTACTATGAGAGTGTTTAGAAATAACTCACATTGAATCGGCATCGATAGCTTTAAATCATAAAATTTCACATCTATTTTTTCGCAGTTTTTGATCATTCTAAATTTATTTTTCTCTCTGATTTTGATTTTAGAGTCTTTGTCAATACGATCAATATTGACCATTTGGCTTAATTGCCCTTGCGCAATAGATTTTTGTCTACTATAAAAATCATCGATAATTTCTTCATCCTGCTGTAATTCTTTAATAAGATTGATTACCACATCAGTAACTTCTTTGATTTCATTATTTTTTTCCTCTTCGTTCATCATATGAAACTTGGTAAATTTTCTTAAAGGAAGGATGGATTTAGATTTTTCGATAAGAACTTCTGCCAGATGTTCTGCCCAAGTTTTGCCAATAATACCAGTGGTGATGTGTCCCGAGTTTTGATGGGTACAGTAAGCATCGTGTACAATGCCTCTGGGTATGTATAAAACATCTCCTTCTTCTAAAGTGAATTCATCAATTATGTTTCCAGGAACAAATGTTTCTTTATCAAAAGGGGTTGTTTTGTCGGCTAATGGTACTGGTTGATCATATATACGCCAATGTTTGGATCCTTCAAATTGAAAAATAAAAACATCATGAGTGTCATAATGAGTAGAAAACCCTTGTGACTTTTTTGGGGTTAGATAAATGTTTGTTTGTACACGATGTTTGAAAAAAGTTTCTAACTCATTGGTTAATTTTCTGAGGCTATATATTTTATTCTGAAGTCCTGACATTACTAATGTACTTCCATTTTCAAAAGCATTAGAAAATTTTAATGGATCAATAATATCAGAATCTTTGATTGTATATTCCTTAGCATTAGGTTTTTCGGTCTTAGAATGGTCTGCTAACCTAAAATCTGGATGATGGTTGGTCAAAGAAAATAAAATAGAGTCTAGGTCCTTTACAGAAAGTAATTTATCGAAGAACTTTCGATCTCTATTTTTAATGACTAAATGTTTTTTTTCGAAATATTTTTCAAAAAAAGTATCTGTTGTTACCGGATGTAATATTTCTTGTAGATTCATTTTTTAGTAGTTTTATATGAATGACGTTTTTTGTTTTTTGGTGCTAGAGTATGATTTATTGATATCATCATTTTATATGTTGATTGGATGATGATAGGAGCATGAGGAGAGAATAAAAAGACAGGCTAAAAAAAAGAAGATGTATGTATTCTTCGTAGTAAATTTTTTAAAATTCTCAAGGAGTTTTGTATTGTAACGGTAATATGTAATCATAACTTGAATGTTTGTTGTTATGTTAAAATTAAATACAAACACAAAACAAAAAAATACCCAAAAACGGGTATTTTTCCAGTTACAATTTTGTGAAACAACGAAGTAACTTTTTTTGTTTTTCAAAATCGGATTATCCATTAATCCGAATCTGCACAGTTAACTCCGGCTCCCACAGCATCTCCACTATTGCTATCCGTACAGATTGGACTATCTGTGGTACAAGAAGTTGTTACTGCAAGTGATGATACCAATAAGGCCGAATAAAATGTTCTCCTGAAATTGTAGTTTTTAGAAACATTGTCAATTTCGAAATCTGAAAGTTTCAATTTTGTCATAATAAAATATTTTAAAGTTTTGTTAAATTTAAATAAGGACTGAAGGCAAAAAAATACCCGATTACAGGTATTTTTCTGGCTTAATTAACTCAATAAAAAGTAACAAATCTAGTTTTTGTTATACGTTATTGTATTAGAATTTCCACTACTAATAGTACCATTATATGTGTTAACCGTGCCACCATTATCTCGTACGGTGATGGTATAAGATGTGGAACTACCACTAAATATGTTTACATAGAATTGATAGGCACCAGAAGGACCACCATTAGCCCAGGTGATATTTTCTGAATTGCCTCCGGCACAATTTCCGGTACAGTCTACGTCTAGTGCTCCACCAGATGTTGATTGTCTATTTAGATAGGATAGTGTTTCTCCATTTGGATCCGTTACATACAGATCTAAGTCGGCACTACCAGACCAGGTAAGATTAAATCGAGGACTTCCGTCTTGTCCTTGCAAACCTCCACAATCTGCAGGATCGACCAGACCCTGACAAGAAGGTTCATCACAATTACCACACAGCATCGCTACATCCCTGATATTACCTCTGGAAATGTTACCGGCAGATGTTTGGGCAAATTCATAACACTTAATATCATGACAAACTTGTGAGAGATCTGCACAAATTCCCTGATTGATCAAGAAATCAAAATTTCCGGTACCTGAAGTTGCACCATTGGTATTTATCGGAACAAAATAAATAGGTCCTGTAGTTCCAAAACGCATTCCTACAGCGTTTACATTGCCGTTTGGTGCGTTAAAAGAGATAGAATTCGTCATAGCTTGCCCCGAAGCAAGCGGAACAACACTAGAAGAACCATTACCAATAGTAATAGATTCGTCAATTTGTACAGTACTTGGATCTACTACAAAAGAACCAGCAGGTAGTACTAAATTGTCGTTCATGATATTCGCAATTTGTGCCGGATCAGAAATCCCCGGGTTTCCTGAATCGCCATTATCTTCGCTACAACCGTAGCAGAAGAGTAGTCCAATAATCGTTGTTAGATAGAAATTTTTCATTTGAATGGTGTTTTTTGTTTACACCAAATCTACCTTAGAAACAAGCACAAAAAAATACCCGTAACAGGGTATTTTCGTTTTCATTGTAAATACGTCTTAGACGTTAAAAATCATATTTTTTTTCAATTGCGTACCGCAGCAATTCTCCTTTTCCGTGCAGTCCTAGTTTACGAATGATGTTTTTGCGATGTGTCTCTACAGTAGATACAGAATTGAAGCGGATAGCAGCAATTTCTGAAGAGGTTTTTCCTTGTCCTATAAGTGTTAGAATTTCACGTTCACTTTTAGATAAAACTGTTTTTTTTGCCTGTTGTTCTGTATCTTCAGAGAAGAAAGAAGGATCAATAGTAGCATCAAAATAGGTGTTGCCTTTCATGACTTCCTGGATAGCGGTCAATACTTCTTCTAGTGGAGAGTTTTTTAGTAAATAACCAGAAGCTCCGGCTGCTATCATTTGTCTCACAGCATCTTCCTGATCAAACATAGAGAAAGCAATGATCTTGGTGTGCGGTAATTCTTTTTTGATGATTTTTGTAGCGGCTATACCGTCAATCTTAGGCATGCGGATATCCATGAGCACTACTTTGGGCTGCTTTCTTCTTACGATGGTTAATAATTCTTCGCCATCATTGGCCATACCAACGATGCTAACTTCTTCTTCATATTTTAATAATAAATGAATACCATCGATAAGTGACTGATGATCTTCTGCAATAGCTACTGTAATCATATTGGTACGTTTATGATGATGTTCGTTCCTTTTCCTATGGTAGAATCAATCTCAAAAGTTCCTTCCATATGTTCTATCCGTTTTTCGATGCTTTTTAGTCCCATACCATCTTTTTCTGGCAGTATTTTAGCATCAAAGCCTTTTCCGTTATCTTCTACAATAATATTAAGGAGGGAATCATGATTGGTTAATGAGATATTGATCTCAGATGCATTCGCGTGTTTGATTGTGTTCGTAATCAATTCCTGAATAATCCTAAAGATGGAAATCTCTAATGCATTATCCAATCGTTCATCTAAACCATAATCCTGTACTTCTATTAGTAAACCATCACCGTTAGATGCTTTTTTTGCTAGATTTTTTATTGCTGGTAGCAATCCTTGTTTCGCCATCACACCGCTATTTTTTTCGTGGGCGATGGTTCGTACTTTTTGGTAGGCTTCATCCAGTAGGTTATTGGTTTTGCTGTAGAGTTCTTCTATATTTTCCGCTTTAGGATTGTCTCGATTGTTTTTTAGGTGATCAAAATGCAGTTTTACTGTGGCTAGTGTACTGCCCAGATTATCGTGTAGATCATTGGCCAAACGTTGCCGTTCTTTTTCCTGCCCGGAGATCATGGCGTCAATCGCAGTGAGTTCCTGTTCTTTGAGTAGTTTTTCTGTTTTTTGGATTTCGATTTCGCGTTCTTGCTCTGCAATCCGTTGTTTGCGTTTGGTGTTTTTGTACATCAATATAGCGATAATCGAGCCTATAATTAATATAGAAGTAGAGCCAATAAGCAAATTTCTATTTTTAATTCGTTCGGCTTCACTTTTAAGATTTGTATTTAGAAGCTGAACTATTTTTTTTTCTTTTTCTAAAGTCTGATATTTAGTTTCGTATTCAGAGACTAATTGTTTTTTTTTCGATTGGTCATTCAGTAACTCTAACTCTAAATATTTAATATAGTAATCTTTGCTTTGATCAATCTTACCTAATGCTTTGTAAATCTCGTATTTCCAATAATATAAAAAAGTTTTAAGAAGTTTATAGATATAAATGTTTTGATTCGTATTAATCTTATTTATTACGTTATAAGCCTCATTAAATAATCTTTTTTCAAATAAGACTATGGATAAATTTATTTTTGCGCAGATAAGCCTTTCGTTTTCAAAAAGTCCTTCCAAAGACTCTAAGTTTTTTATTGCCTCCCTTATTAGGAATTCACTTTTATCCAGATCTTCTTCTTCATATCGAAAATATGCTGAAAACGTAATATCTCTTTTAGCGTTTAAAAAAGTAAAGTTAATATCCGAAAGCTGATCATTTACCTTAAGAAAATTTACTAAGTATTTCTTTTCAGAGTTATAATGCTGTTTTTTTATTAATTTAAACTCTTTAAGAATACAGTTTTTTATTTCAAATTCATCATAAGCATATTTCCTATATTCACTAATGTAATATTTGTAAGATTCATCTCCAATTACTGATGTAAACCTTTGATAAATTTCTAAAATGATTTTCAGAGTTTCACATATTAGAATTTTATCTTTTCTTTTTTTAGCAAGGTTAAGGGCTTTTTTAAGTGTTCTAAAGGATGATATTTCATTTCCATCCTTCAGATATTCATAAAGTGCTTTATTTATTAAATTAAGATTGTAAGACAAGGAAAGTGTATCGTTATTGTTATAAGCTTTAAAAACTGGACTAGGGTTAGTTCTTTTATTATGCATTATGTCATAAAAAAACTCTAACTGTTCCTGTAAAGCTTTATCATCGACCCCTTTCAGAATGATCTGTGCGGTAGGATAATCACTAATTCTTATAGCATTGAAAAATTGCTTACTATCATTATTGCAAAATGATACAAAGCAATTAAGTAACGTTATAATTATAACTATTTTTTTCAATTAAATAAGAAAGCTTCTACTTGGATTACATTGACTTAAAAGAGTACCGCCGTCATTTCTTCCACTAAATGGTTCATCAATAATGTGTCTTTTATGACCCAATTCTAATAGTTCATCACCAGTTCTTCTAAAATGATATGGATTTATGTATTTCGACTGTAAGGGGTTTGATTCATTATAATATGTACTATCCGGAATATTTTTTACACAGTCCACGTTTAGCGTCATTCCTTCTAAAGGGCTTTTAATAGGATTTAATCTGCATTCAGTAATTTCTTCATTATAATGAAATGGTTTTGTGTAAATTGTTAGCTCACAGTCTATTCTATGAGTGTCTAAAGTTTTTTGTTGCTCTTCTTCTGTTAGTTCGTCAAAACCTGGAATATTTTCCCTCAAAAAGTTTTCATTGTCTTTCTTTTCTTCATCATCTAAAACTTCTATATTTGGATACCCCGTAAGTCCCATGGTAATAGCACCAGTATAATTTTGTAGCTTAAAACTGCAAGTATAAATGAATTTATCACCTTCTTTTTCAACTTTAATAAATTTAATATAAATCATGTAAAAAGTTCCATAATGTTGACAACCAACTATTGGTTGCCAATTTTGATAGTCTTTTACCTGTACGTTAAATTTTAATGCCTCGTGTGCCATTTTGATTTTTAGTTTAGTTATTATTGTATTCTTCTAAAATTTTATGAAATTCATCGTTTGGAATATTTTTATTGATGATATCGAATTCTTCAGGTGCTTCAATAATATTTAGAAATAAACCTCCTTTAATAGTATTTAATTTTACGCGAGTACTATATTCATTGATATGGTTTTCGAAATCATTTATGTCAATATTCAACTCTCCGGTTTTTAGATAGTTTCTAACACTATTATATATTAATTCTAAGTTGTCTACCTCCTTTTTCTTAATTTTGATGCTACAGGAAGTTTTAATATCAAACTCTTTTATTTTATGTACTATATGATCCAATAACAAATTTGAATCACGATCTTTATAGTTGATAATAGTTTGATTAATATCTTGGGCTAAAAAGAATATACTAAAGTCATCCTCATAAGGAGCCTGAATGTTCTCTTTTATGGAATTATTGAATTCAATTGATTTTTGAGAATAGAAATTTATAAATGAATCCTCAACTATTTTTTTATCAGGGCTAAAAGTGTTGTTTGTAATCCAAATTCTTTTGATTCGAAGTATGTTATTGCCGATGTAATTGTCATCTACCCAAAAACTCTCTCCCTTGTTGTTTTTTGGATCCGAAACTAAAATATATTTACATTCATTTTTGATTCCATAACCAGTAACTAATAGGATATGATTTGAAACTGCCAGGATTATCGGGAAGTTGTTTTCTTTCAGGGTTCTTTTTACATAATCATAATCGAGTAATTTATTTAGAGTTGAAGTCCGTTCTGCACTATTGCTATATGACACGAGATCTATTTCATTGCATTCAAAGCCAAATACATCTTCTACCAAGCCTTCTACATCATCAAATTCTATTGGAATGTTACAATTGTAATCTGGGTTTTCCTTATTACAATTCCAAGAGCCGTTCTTGTAATTGTCATTATAATAAGAAACGAAATTATGCTGTTCTTTACCCATTTTAGGAGTGAAATTTAGTATCTCTGAAATCCATTGAAAACAAGCTGCCCAACACCAATTGGTTTGCAGTTGATATTTGTAGTCAATATTAAAAGAATAAAACTTGTTTTCAGTTCCAGACATCAGTAAAATATTTAGTCATTCCAAATCTCTTCAAAAAAATAAAAGCGTTCCATACCCAATACAAGGTATTTTTCCTTTTCTAGGTAAAAAACCTCAAAAGATATTGTACCAACTATCAAAGATATTGGCTATAAAAACTAGTACTTGATTGAAAACTAGGGGTATAGTTTTTTTACTCTGGCCTTAAATACATCTTTAAGACAAAAAGCAACAAAATAAAGATAATAAAACCGATGAGAATATAAATACTGCCTTTGTAATATTTGCGATGTAGTTTAAGATCTTTTCGGTAGCTAAATATCATTAAAATGATAAAAGCGACTACAAAACATCCTGCAAATATCCACTGACCAGTACTAAACATATTATGTTATTTTTACAGCAAAGATAATTTACATTATACAAACTTTTAAAATAAATTACACAAACCTTTGTGCCTTTCTCCTCTCGGGAGAAATATGAATGAGGGCTCTAAAAGAATGAGTGATTTATTTTAAAAGTTTTTTAAATAAAATTTTATGAAAGATAAATTTGCCACACTGAGTCTGTCTAAGCGAAGTTAACTATTATGTTGAAAAAGTCTTCGACAAGCTCAGGCTGACAGCGATATATTTGTTTAATTTTACTTCTTAGAATTTTAAAAACTTCAAATTATACAGATGAAAGATAAAATTGCTGCTGTACAAGAATTTCATACAGCTTTTGAAATCGGATATAAAAACCAACCTATTGCCGATCTGGGAGAAGCTAAAAACAAACTTCGTTTTAATTTGATGAAAGAAGAAAATGAAGAATATTTTGAAGCCGCCCAGAATAACGATTTAGTAGAAGTAGCAGATGCACTTGGTGATATGTTATATATTCTGTGTGGAACCATCATCGAACACGGAATGCAACATAAAATAGAAGAAGTTTTCACAGAGATTCAGCGCAGCAATATGAGTAAGTTAGGAGAAAACGGTAAACCAATCTATCGAGAAGATGGTAAGGTGCTGAAAGGACCTAATTACTTTAAACCAAATATTAAAGAGATTCTTGATCGATAATGATAACTAAAAATGCCTCTAGAATATTCTAGAGGCATTTTTAGTTATCTTAATTCGTAACTCTTAATTCGTAATTACACCTTCACTCTCCAACCAAATGGATCTTCAGATTTGTTATATTGGATATTCATAAGTTCTTTCTTAAAATGAGAGGCGTACGAGTCATCTAGTTTATCTAACTCATAATGTTCCCCCTTATAGCCAAAAGCTTTTACTGGACTTACAACAGCAGCTGTTCCAGCTCCGAAAATCTCTTTTAAACTACCATTCTTATAGGCTTCTACGATTTCGGTTACTTTTATTGGCCTGACTTCTACAGCATATCCTTGTCTTTCTGCTAATGCAATAAGACTTTTGCGAGTAATACCGTCCAATATCCGATCGCTAACAGGAGCTGTCAATAATGTGTCATTTACTCTAAAGAAAACATTCATCGTTCCAGCTTCTTCAACATATTCGTGAGTGTTGGAATCTGTCCATATAATTTGTTGATAGCCCTGTTCTTTAGCAAGTTTGGTTGGGTAAAATTGACCCGCATAATTACCGGCAGCTTTTGCATATCCGAAACCTCCACTCGCAGAACGGCTAAATTTTTCTGCAACCAAAACACTTACATCACCACTATAATAGGATTGTGCAGGAGAACAAATGATCATAAAACGGTATTCATCTGCCTCTGATGCAGAAACACTTGCTTGCGTAGCAATGACAAAAGGACGTATGTATAATGAATTGCCAAAACCAGACTTAATCCATTCATTGTCTAGTTTTAATAATGTATTTAGGCCATCAAAAAAATATTCCTCTGGGAATTCGGGCATTGCTAAACGTTCTGCCGATTTATTGATTCGTCTAAAGTTTTCATCAGGTCTAAAAAGAAACGTATCTCCGCTATCATCCTTATATGCTTTCATTCCTTCAAAAACTGCTTGACCGTAATGAAACACTCTTGCAGATGGATCGAGTGTAAGAGGACCGTAAGGAACAATTTTAGGTGTTTGCCACGCACCGTTGACATAGTCGCATACAAACATATGGTCTGTAAAAACTTTACCAAAAGCTAAGTTTTCAAAATCTACTTGTCCAATTTTTGACTCATTTACTTTGGTGATTTCGATCTCCTGCGGAACTGCATTTCTCATCCAATTGTTATTTATAGGGTTGTGAAAGTTTTTGAAAATCAACTACGACGCTTTTTATTTACAAAGCCTGACAAAGTCAGAATCTGGGCACGTAGTAAAATTTTAAACAAAAATACCTTTTTCTGGTAAATTAAGAATTTTAAAAATGTTTAATTTTGCGAAACACTATTAATAATAATGTATTATGAAAAAAATCACACTATTTTTTGCAGGATTGTCATGTTTAGTAGCTTGTAATTCTGTTCAAAAAGAAAAAGAGTCTTTCTCAGTTCAGGACATAGCATTAAGTGAGTATAGCGGTTACGGAGGAAAAATTTCTTCTGAAACAGTGTTGTATAAAGATGCAATTGCTGAAAAATATAAGAATCTTGCAGAAGGTGATACTATAGACGTTTCGTTTTCGAGCACCGTAAATGATGTTTGTAAGGCCAAAGGTTGTTGGATGAAGGTTGCTTTGGATGGAGAAAATGAGACTATGGTGAAGTTTAAGGATTATGGATTTTTTGTACCAAAGGATATAGAAAATGATACTATCATTGTTCAGGGTAGAGCATATGTATCAGAAACATCTGTTGAAGAATTACGTCATTTGGCTTCCGATGCAGGAAAATCAGAAGAAGAA
Organism: Aquimarina rubra; assembly: GCF_042684305.1. Lineage (NCBI taxonomy): Bacteria > Pseudomonadati > Bacteroidota > Flavobacteriia > Flavobacteriales > Flavobacteriaceae > Aquimarina > Aquimarina rubra. Next base: position 441,190 of record NZ_JBHULE010000035.1, read on the forward strand.
ATAGCAGCGATTACTGCTCCAAAGAAAACCTATTCTTTTATGGCTGATGGGGTTTTGGTAAAACAATAATGGAAAAGAAACTAAAACGTGAGATTATAACCACTTCCGACGGTTCTACTACGATTCATTTTCCGGAGTTAGACGAGCATTACCATTCTAAACACGGAGCTATTAATGAAGCGAAGCATGTTTTTATAAAAAATGGTTTTGACCATATTTTAGCTTCCAGAAAGTTTCTTGAATTAAATATTTTGGAAATCGGTTTTGGAACTGGATTAAATGCCTTTATAACCTATCTAGAGGCTACAAAAATTCAACAAAAGATTAATTATGTGGGTGTGGAAGCGTATCCGGTTTCAATCAACGAAACGAAATTATTAAATTATGTAGAGCAATTAGCTGCTCAGTCTGATCAAGACATTTTTGATGTGCTGCATGAATCGTCTTGGGAAGAGCAGAACACAGTATCTTCTTCTTTTTTTCTTACAAAACGAAAGCAATTTTTTGCAGATATCGAGGATGAAAATTGCTATGATTTAATTTATTTCGATGCTTTTGGTGCAAGAGTGCAACCAGAGTTGTGGGGTGTGGATATTTTTAAAAAAATGTACGATGCACTTTCTGAATATGGTGTTTTAGTTACATATTCAGCAAAAGGAAGTGTAAGACGTGCAATGCAGGAAGTTGGTTTTTTCGTAGAAAGACTTCCCGGGCCTCCAGGGAAAAGAGAAATGTTAAGGGCAACTAAGAATTAGACGTTATTTATGTTTTTCTTAATCAATGATTTTAATATTTGTTAAACCTATAATAAAGAGGTAGGTTATGTTAAAAGCGGATGTTACTTTGCACTAAATAACTCAACAATGAAAGTTTTAATTACTGGTGCAACCGGACTTATTGGTCAGGAAATTGTAGGACTATGTCATCAATCAAATATTGATGTAAATTACCTTACAACAAGTAAAAATAAACTAACATCAGATAAGAATTATAAAGGATATTACTGGAACCCTTCTTCTGGTGAAATAGATTTAGATTGCTTTGAGGATGTGGAGGTAATTATTAATCTTGTTGGCGCAACAGTGGCAAAACGCTGGACCAAAAAGTATAAACAAGAAATTATAGATAGTCGTGTAGACACTGCCTCCATTATTTTGGAATCCCTAAAAAAAATAAAACACTCGGTACGTCATATCGTTTCGGCAAGTGCTATTGGAATATATCCGGACTCTTTTCAGAATTACTACAAAGAAGATTCTACAGAACTAGATTCGGGTTTTTTGGGGGAAGTGGTGACCAAATGGGAAGCAGCTGTTCGTAAATTCGAAACTCTGAATATTGAGGTTAGTCTCCTTAGAATAGGGCTAGTTCTTGCTAATAAAGGAGGAGCATTTCCTAAAATAGCAAAACCTATTGAAAAAGGAGTAGGAGCAGCTTTTGGAAATGGAAAACAATGGCAAAGTTGGATTCATCTCGAAGATCTTGCACGCTTGTTTATGTATGTTGTGGAAGAAGAATTAACAGGAATCTATAACGCTGTAGCACCTAATCCGGTTTCTAATGAGCGATTAACGAATGTTGTTGCTGATCAAGTAGGTAAAAAAATAATATTGCCTAACATACCTAGGTTTATGATGAAACTCATTTTAGGAGAAATGCATGTTCTACTTTTTAGTAGTCAAAGGGTATGTAATGATAAAATTATCGAGACAGGTTTTCAATTTAAGTATGATAATATTACCCAGGCAGTTGAAGATCTTATTTAACAGAATAAATAATAAAATATAAAAGGCTGGCATTTTAAAAGTGCCAGCCTTTTATTATATATTTCGTTTAGGAATTAAGCTTTGTTCGCTTTTAAGCTTACTTTTAGCTCGATATCATCATTGATAAATTTATCTCCCAAATTTTCGAAAACAGATTTAGAACCATAGTTTACTCCCCATTCAGTACGATTGATGGTAAATACCTCACTTGTCAAAGTCATAGTATCTCCATCTACAGATGTTGAAGCAGGAAATGAAATGTTTTTCTTGATTCCTTTGATAGTTAGGTTTCCTTCCACCATTGATTTTCCATCTTTTTCAGAAATACCAGTTACTTCAAAAGAAGCGTTTGGAAATTGAGCCACATTAAAGAAATGATCTTCTTTTCCTTCGCCTTCACCTTTAAGGTGCCCTTCCAGGCCTGCTTTGTCATCGCCTTCTAGATCCGTCACATTGATGGACGTCATATCAATTACAAAAGAACCACTTTGGATTTTTCCTTCCTGTGTTTTTACTTTTCCTTCGGCAATGCTAATAGTTCCTGTATGTTGCCCGGTAGGTTTTTTACCCGTCCACTCAATAGAACTAGCTGCCGTATCTACGGCATATGTAACTGCTTCTGCAGGAGCTTCTACTACTTCTTCTGCAGTAGTTGCTTCTGTTTCATTTTTTTTCTCTCCTTTACAAGATACCGCCGCTGCCATTATAACAACAATTGCGAATAGGTTTAACCATTTGGTTTTCATAATAATGTTAGTTTATAGTTTTAGAAAATCAAAATTATTTTTTTAGAAAAGGAATATTCTTAAATATATACTAAAATATTCCAGTGACATTATGACATTTATTCAAAAATGGCAGTACTTTTGCATCTTCAAAAAAGAAACTTATAAAAGGTACTAGTTACATGAGTAAGAAAAATAAAAATAAGGAAGATGTAAAAGATCAAGTAGAAGAAGTACTTGATACAACTGTAGAGGAAACAGAAGTAAAAGAAATAGATGTTGAAGCACAACTAAAAGAAGACTTAGAAAAAGAAAAAGATAAGTTCTTAAGACTTTTTGCAGAATTCGAAAATTATAAGAAGCGTACTTCAAAAGAACGAATAGAATTATTTAAGACAGCTGGTCAGGATGTTATGCAATCTATGTTGCCTGTTTTAGATGATTTCGATCGTGCGATGAAAGAGATAGAAAAATCTGCAGACAAAGATTTATTGAAAGGGGTGGAGCTTATTCATAATAAACTGAAGGAAACTTTGAAAAGTAAGGGGTTATCTGAAGTAGAAGTAGCAGCAGGTGATGTATTTAATGCAGATGATCACGAAGCGATCACACAAATTCCTGCACCAACTGATGACTTAAAGGGCAAGATCGTAGATGTAATAGAAAAAGGATATAAATTAGGAGATAAAGTCATTCGTTTTCCTAAGGTGGTAACCGGACAATAAGACAAATTAGATGAAAGAAGATTTTTATGATATTTTGGGCATTAGTAAGAATGCTACCGAGGCCGAAATCAAAAAAGCGTATCGTAAAAAAGCGATAGAATATCATCCGGATAAAAACCCAGGAGATAGTTCTGCAGAAGAGAAATTTAAGAAAGCAGCAGAGGCATATGAAGTACTAAGTGATCCTGATAAAAAAGCACGTTATGACCAATTCGGACACCAAGCATTCGAAGGCGGTGGTGGTTTCGGCGGTGGCGGAATGAATATGGATGACATATTCAGTCAGTTTGGTGATATTTTTGGAGGCGGCGGTTTTGGTGGTTTCGGCGGCTTTGGCGGTGGAGGCGGTAGACAACGTCGTGTAAAAGGTAGCAACTTACGTATACGAGTAAAGCTTACCCTAGAAGAGATCGCCAATGGAGTAGAGAAAAAAATCAAAGTAAAACGTAAGATTCAGGCTCCAGGAACAACGTATAAAACTTGTGGAACTTGTAATGGTAGTGGTCAGATGACAAGAATTACCAATACAATTTTAGGTAGAATGCAAACTTCTACTACCTGTTCTACTTGTGGTGGTGCCGGACAAACAATTGATCACAGACCTGCAGATGCCGATGGACAAGGATTAAAAGTTTCAGAAGAAACAGTAAGCATTAAAATCCCGGCTGGAGTAGAAGATGGTATGCAGCTAAAAGTTGCTGGTAAAGGTAATGAAGCTCCAGGAAATGGAATAGCAGGTGATCTTTTGGTAGCTATAGAAGAACAGGATCATCCGCAGTTACAGCGGGAAGGAGATAATCTTCATTATGATCTGTATATTAGTTTTTCTGAAGCTGCACTTGGAGCCTCCAGAGAGATTGATACCGTATCCGGAAAGGTTAGAATTAAGATAGAAGAAGGAGTGCAGAGCGGTAAAATATTAAGACTTAGAGGTAAAGGAATTCCTAGTATTAATGGCTACGGCAAAGGAGACCTTTTAGTACACGTAAACGTTTGGACTCCAAAAACACTCAATAAAGAACAAAGAGAGTTTTTTGAAAGAATGGCACAGGATGATCATTTCAAACCTAGCCCAGATAGTAAAGACAAATCATTTTTTGAAAAAGTAAAAGATATGTTTTCATAAAAAACAAGAATGATTACAGTGTAAGTACAATCATTCTTAAATGCTGATTTTTGTTTAATAAAAATTCGTATATTTGAGACATCACTAGCGCATTTAGTGATAATTTTTCTTTTTCATAGCAATTTTTTTCCCATCCTTAATACTTGTATTTAGGGTGGGTTTTGTTTTTATAAAAGCAAAATTGTTGCGATGAGTGGATTTGTAATATTAGAATGGTTTTACTATTGATTCTTTGTCTTATTTAATAATAAGATGACTTAATCTACCAGTGTTTATTTCATTTCATTAATATTTTAACTTACTTAGCAGCGTTTTTTAATTTCAGAATAAATCACATTTTTTTATATGACCAATCTTTTGGAAGTACAACAAGCAACAAAACAATTTGGAGACTTTATAGCTCTAAATGATGTTTCTATTAAAGTGCCAAAAGGGAGTATTTTTGGATTGTTAGGTCCAAATGGAGCCGGTAAAACCACTTTGATTAGGATTATTAATCAAATCACGCTTCCTGATACCGGCAGTGTATTTCTGGATGGAGAACCTTTGCAGCCTCATCATATTAAGGATATAGGCTATCTTCCGGAAGAAAGAGGATTGTATAAATCTATGAAAGTTGGTGAGCAAGCTTTATACCTTGCACAACTAAAAGGTTTAAGTAAAAAAGAAGCCAGAGAGCGACTTAAATATTGGTTTGATAAATTTGATATATCACACTGGTGGGATAAGAAAATACAAGAACTATCTAAAGGGATGGCACAGAAGGTACAATTTATTGTAACAGTACTTCATAGACCTAAATTATTAATATTTGATGAACCTTTCAGTGGTTTTGATCCCATCAATGCTAACGTTATCAAAGATGAAATCCTTCAATTACGTGAAGAAGGTGCTACGGTAATTTTCTCTACACATAGGATGGAAAGCGTAGAGGAATTATGTGATCATATGGCTTTGATTAATAAATCTAACAAAATATTAGAAGGGAAAGTTTCTGATATCAAAAGAGAGTATAAATCAAATACATTCGAAGTCGGATTATTGTCAGAAGACAAGGATGAATTACAGAGAAGCTTACAAGATAAATTCGTAATTGCACCTGCTGATTTTAAAACTATAGAAGATCAGCTTAAGTTAAAAATATCCTTAGAACAAAATACTTCGCCTAATGAACTACTAAGATATTTGTCTGAAAGAGCACAAGTTGTTCGGTTTAACGAAGTAATACCAAGTGTAAACGAAATATTCATTAAAACCATAACCGAAAATGAGTAGTAATTTACAGTTAATCATTAGGAGAGAATTTATATCTCGTGTACGTAACAGAACTTTTGTGGTAATGACATTTCTAAGCCCATTAATTGTGGTTGGAATGATTGCATTGATTACTTGGTTAACAACAATTAATAATGATGAGGTTAAGAAAGTTGCTGTTGTTGATGAAACAGAATTGTTTATTTCTGATCTTATAGATACCGATGAAGTAACATATATTAATTATAGTAATGTTGATCTGGAGACCGCAAAGGACTCGGTGATATCCAAAAAATTATATGGGTTACTCTACATTCCAGAGAAATCTTCTAATAAAGAATTATCAGAGTCTATTCAGTTTTATGCAGAAGAATCTCCTAATTTTTCAATATTAAACAGGATTGAACGGATTATAGCGAATAAGCTAACAAAACAAAATTATAAGGCAGAAGGACTTAATTTAGAAGCAATAGAGAACTCGAGAGCAAAAATAAATATTCAGATAGAAAATTTTTCTGGAGAGAAAACTTCTAAAATGTCCAATTACGTAAAAATGGCATTTGGTGGTCTTGCAGGATATTTGTTGATGATGTTTATTATTATTTATGGTAATATGGTGATGCGTTCGGTAATCGAAGAAAAAACCAATCGTATTATCGAAATCATTATCTCTTCAGTAAAACCAATGCAATTGATGATGGGTAAAATTTTGGGGACCTCTTTTGCCGGAATTCTCCAATTTCTTGTTTGGGTAATTCTGGGAGGAGTACTATTGTTAGTCGCTACTTCTGTCTTTGGGATTGAACCACAACCCGTGGGAGTAGATCCATCCATAGCTTTACAAGAGAATAATCAACAAGAAATTCAACTTTTGATTCAGGATATATTGAAACTTCCACTACTTACATTAGTACTTTCATTTTTTGTATACTTTATAGGTGGCTACTTTTTATACAGTTCAATTTATGCGGCTATTGGAGCAGCGGTTGATAGTGAAACAGATTCGCAACAATTTATGTTGCCTATTATTTTACCGTTGATGTTAGGAATTTATGTAGGTTTCTTTGCAGTGATAGAAAACCCACACGGAACTGTTTCTACAGTGTTTTCTATGATTCCACTCACATCTCCGATTGTAATGTTGATGCGAATACCCTTTGGAGTTCCCTGGTGGGAAATTTTGATATCAATTTTGTTACTTATTGGGAGTATTATTTTTATGGTTTGGCTTGCTGGTAAAATCTATAGAATTGGTATCTTGATGTATGGTAAAAAGCCAAGCTATAAAGAGTTGTTTAAATGGCTAAAGTATTAACATGATCCAGGAAGAGATTAAAGAACAGGTAGGAGAAATTACCGAACAGGTAAAAGAAGTTATAGAAAAGGATGTTTGGGGTACTATCAAACATTTTTTAGACTATGAAATATTTCATTTCGGTACTAAAGACCCGGTTATATTAACGGTTCGAGTGGTGGTTTTGGTGTTGTTATCGATAGTAATAGCCTCAATTTTTTTGAAGTTTGTTAGAAGAATCATTACCAAAAAATTAGCGCATCAGGATAAAGTAAAGTTTGAGTCTGTATTTTCATTTGCCAAGTATTTTATTTATATCATTATTATCTTCATTACCTTAGATAATATTGGATTCAATATTACTGCAGTTTTTGCGGCCTCTGCTGCACTGTTAGTTGGTGTTGGTTTAGCATTACAGACACTAATTCAGGATATTATATCTGGCGTATTTATTTTTATAGATCAAACTGTACACGTTGGTGATATTATAGAGCTTGATGGTAAAGTTGGTAGAGTAGAAGAGATCAAACTAAGAACGACACGTGCGGTGACAATAGATAATAAAGTGCTGATTATACCTAATCATAAATATCTAACTTCTACATTGTACAATTGGACTCAAAATGGGTCTATTACGCGAGAGTCAGTGGAGATTGGAGTGGCTTATGGAAGTGATGTAAATTTGGTAAAAGAGTTGCTTATAAAAATTGCAATGGATAATGATAAGATTCTTAAAACCCCGGAACCATTAGTATTGTTTACAGATTTTGCGGATAGCTCGTTAAATTTTAAGCTTGTTTTTACCATGAACGACAGTTTTCAGGCTGGAATTCCAAAAAGTGAAATAAGATTTGAGATTATTCGTTTGTTTAGAGAGAATAATATTAATATTCCATTCCCTCAAAGAGAAGTTACTATCTTAAAACCTAAAGAATAGTATCAAGTTAAGTCCCTAGATGTAAGACATGAATAATAATAACCTACTGATGATTTGTATTTCGATCTGCTGTGTTATCAACACATTAAGATCTCAGGATACGAATTTGGCAAGGTTAGAGTATGTGTATATACCTCAATCAAAAAGTGAGAATGTTTACAATGGTTTCAGATTTTCAGGAAACTATCCTATAAAAATGAATGATCGAGGCACATACCTCGTTATGTCCTTTCAGTATAGATTAAATAGCTTACAATTAAACGATGATCTGGTAATTCTTGATAAAAAAGGTTTACAGGAATTTCATACCATTGGATTTGAATTGGGATATACTTATAAAATGAAAAATGACTGGAGATTCGGTGCTAAATTAGGAACAAGACTTTCCTCTAATTTAGAAGCTTCAGGAATAGATGGAGATGATTTTAGATATGCCGGATCTGTTTATTTTGTAAAAAGTTATGGAGACAAAACATCACCAAAGACGGCAAGATTAATTTTAGGATTGAGATATGCATCTCCAGCGAGTATTAATTTTCCTTTGCCAATTATTAATTATTCAAAAAGATTTCATCCTAGTTGGTCTTATGCATTGGGTACACCAAAAACGAGCATAAAGTTTTTTTTTAATGAGACAAATACGTTACAAGCATTTATTGGGTTGGATCGTTTTTATGGAAACATACAGAATAATAGAGTGTTTGTGGATGAAAATGGTGAGACCAAAGTAGCAGAAAACGCATCTATGTTGATTGTTAATAGCGCTTTGGGATATGAATATTATTTTACGGAACACTTATTGTTCTTTGCATATGCAGGATATACTTTAAGTAATGAAATCCGTTTAAGAGATAAGAATCAAGAAAATGTTTTAATTCTCAATGATAGAAATACATTCTATATGAGAGGCGGAATTAAATTAAAATTATAATGGCGAAAATATTAGTTATAGAAGACGAAGCAGCGATCAGAAGAGTGCTGGTTAAAATATTATCAGAAGAAAGTGATAAATATGAAGTTTCTGAGGCAGAAGATGGATTAATCGGTATTGAAAAAATCAAAACTGATGATTATGATTTGGTATTATGTGATATCAAAATGCCTAAAATGGATGGTGTAGAAGTTTTGGAAGCCGCTAAAAAAATTAAGCCAGAGATTCCTATGGTTATGATTTCGGGGCATGGAGATTTGGATACTGCTGTCAATACAATGCGATTGGGAGCATTCGATTATATTTCAAAACCACCGGATCTTAATAGATTATTAAATACGGTTCGTAATGCTTTGGACAGAAAAGAACTTGTAGTAGAAAATAAAATGCTAAAGAAAAAAGTCTCTAAAAATTATGAGATGATCGGTGAATCTGATGCGATTTCAGATATCAAAAATATTATAGAAAAGGTTGCAGCTACAGATGCCAGAGTTCTAATTACCGGACCAAACGGAACAGGAAAAGAACTGGTAGCTCACTGGATCCATCAAAAAAGTGAGCGTTCTAAAGGTCCAATGATAGAGGTGAATTGTGCTGCGATTCCTGGAGAATTAATCGAAAGTGAACTTTTTGGTCACGTAAAAGGCGCATTTACATCTGCTAATAAAGACCGTGCCGGTAAGTTTGAAGCAGCTAACGGAGGTACTATATTTCTTGATGAAATAGGTGATATGAGCCTTTCGGCGCAAGCTAAAGTATTAAGAGCATTACAAGAAAATAAAATTCAGCGCGTAGGAAGTGATAAAGATATCAAAGTAGATGTTCGTGTAGTTGCTGCAACCAACAAAGATTTAAAAAAGGAAATTGCCGATAATAAATTTAGAGAAGATTTATATCACAGACTTGCGGTTATTTTAATTAAAGTACCAGCACTAAACGACCGTAGAGAAGATATTCCTTTGTTGGTAGATTATTTTACAAAGAAGATATCCGGTGAACAAGGATCACCGGTAAAGACCTTTTCGGATAAAGCAGTTAAACAATTACAACAATATGATTGGACAGGTAATATCAGAGAGTTGCGTAATGTGGTAGAACGCCTTATTATTTTGGGCGGAAAAGAAGTAAGCGAAGAGGATGTTAAACTTTTTGCAGCTAAGTAAGAATAGTTCTTATCTTTCGACCTATCTCTAAAACTTGTTTGCCCCTAAATGAAGAGAATACTATTTATAATTATACTATTATGCCTTTCGTTTACATCGAATGCGCAATATGAACCAAGTGCTATAAATTATGGGTTGGTAGCTATCAAAAGTTTTGGCTCTGTGGATGAAGTTGGTTTAGGAGCCAGAATTGAATACGCCCCTAATTGTTATACTACGTATTTAGGAGAGTATAATCGATTATTTTCTTTAAGCAGCGGTGATGAGGTAGAAGGTTATAACGAGTTAGCTCTTGGAGTAAACTTAATTTTGTTTAATTGGTATCCTACAACAATAACTGCAGGTTTTGGTTATATAGGAAATGACAGTAGTGTTTTTGAAGAGATAGAAGATGATGCATTAATTGCTTTTAGAACAGGTAATTTTAATCATGGGGTTCAGATCAAGTTGAGAGCGCTGCATCAGATTTCTACTCCGGTTCATATCTTTGCAGAATTAAACATAAAAAGTCTAGGCAGACAATATGATACCTTTCTTATTGGATTTAGTTATGACTTTGATGCAAGATAAATACCACGTTTAACAAGTGAAAAAAGTACTAGTTATTCTTGTTGTATTGATTTGGATCCCAACGTTTTCTCAGGAGATTTACGAAAGAGGAACTATCGATTTTGGGTTGGGAGCTGTTATTAGCGTAGGCCTGCAAGAAGAAGTGGGTTTTGATATTAGATTTCAGTATACATCTTCATCCAGGAAAACTACTTACGTTGCAGAATATAATCGATTTTTTATTAAAGAGTTAGAAAATACTCGAGCGTTTAACGATGTCGGACTTTCTTATAACCTACGATTGATCCAATGGGAAAGTTTAAGCATTACCGGAGGAATTGGTTATGTCGGAAATGATTATGAAGTATTAAGCCGAGCAGAAGATACTTCTAACCTGTTTTTCTCGACAGGAAATTTTAATCACGGAGTGGGACTTAAATTTAGAGGATTATATAATATTACTAATCCGATTCATCTATTTGTGGAGTTAAATCTGAAAAGTTTTGGAAGACGCTATGATACTTTTGGCTTTGGCCTCACCTATTCTTTAGGTATTTAATCTTCCTTAACATTTTTCTTTTTAGAGCCATCTAAAACTTTAGTATCTTACCAGAGATATTACGCATCACACTATGAATAAAATAAATCACGAAGACTTCAGAGTTTCTCAGTCTATAGAATTATCAAAGATTCCTACTACATATGATTTTGATGAAAGTGAGAAAAAAGTCAAAAAAGAACTGGAAGAGGTAAGAGAAAAACTAGGTAAATTTCAGGATACTATTTATGCACACGATAAATATGCTGTACTCATTTGTTTACAAGGAATGGATACAGCCGGAAAAGATAGCCTGATCCGTGAGGTTTTTAAAGATTTTAATAGCAGAGGTGTTGTGGTACATAGTTTTAAAGTACCCACAGAATTAGAACTGGGGCACGATTATTTATGGAGACATTATATTGCATTGCCACAACGAGGAAAGTTTTCTGTCTTTAACAGAACACATTATGAAAACGTTTTGGTAACCAGAGTACATCCACAATATATTATGAGTGAAAAATTGCCAGATGTTCATTCAGTTGAAGATATTGATGATGCATTTTGGGAAAAACGTTTTGAGCAAATCAGAAACTTTGAAAAACATATTGCAGAGAATGGAACGTTGATTTATAAGTTTTATTTGCATTTGTCTAAAGATGAACAAAAGAATAGATTGCTTCGTAGGTTAGAAAAAAAAGAAAAAAACTGGAAGTTTTCTTCCGGAGATCTTAAAGAAAGAAAATTGTGGGATAAATATCAATCTTGTTATCAAGATGCAATCAATAAAACATCATTACCACACGCACCTTGGTATATAATTCCAGCAGACAATAAGCCCGCTGCCAGATATATTGTGGCAAAAACACTATATGATACCCTAAAGGAGTATGATGATATCAGAGAACCTGAATTAGATGAAGAAACAAAATCTAATATAGAGTTATATAAACAGCAACTAGAAAACGAATAGTGATATCTTAATCGGTAAGCTAATAACAGCATATAAAAACATTTCTGTGAAAAACATAGTCTTAATTACTTTTATGGTCTTTTCTTCGATTTCCTTTGGTCAAAAGGATATGAATAAGCAAGATTCCACCGCAATTAGAAATTTTTACAATACTTCATTACTAAAAGGCAAAAGTTACGCTTGGTTAGATCATTTATCAAATCAGATTGGAGCTAGATTATCAGGCTCTTTAAATGCGCAAAAAGCGGTAGAATGGACAGAACAAGAACTTAAAGAAGTGGGACTCGATAAGGTTTGGTTACAATCTGTGATGGTCCCAAAATGGACTAGAGGAGTTACGGAGTTTGCGTATATAGAAACTGAGCCCGGTCAAACTACTAATGTTCCTATCTGTGCCCTAGGTGGATCAGTACCTACGCCGATTGGTGGGGTCAAAGCAGAAATTGTGGAGGTAAAAGGACTCGAAGATCTTCGTAAGCTGGGAACGAGCAATATAGAAGGTAAAATCGTATTCTATAACCGCCCCATGCAAGCCGATCTTATCAATACCTTTGAAGCATATGGAGGATGTGTAGATCAGCGATACTCGGGAGCAGCAGAAGCTGCTAAATTTGGGGCTGTTGGCGTAATCGTTCGCTCTATGAATTTACGATTAGATGATTTTCCGCATACAGGAACTATGAGTTATGGTGATTTGACGGATTTAGAAAAAATTCCTGCAGCAGCTATAAGTACAAACGGGGCAGAATTATTGCATTCTATGCTTACGTTAAATCCAAATATTAAGTTTTTAATCAACATGAATTGCAGAACCTGGAAAGATGTAGAATCATTTAATGTAATCGGAGAAATTACGGGAAGTGAATTTCCGAACGAATATATGGTAGTAGGAGGTCATTTGGATTCTTGGGATTTAGGAGATGGTTCGCATGATGATGGAGCAGGAGTGGTTCAATCAATGGAAGTATTAAGACTGTTTAAAGAAACCGGATACAAACCAAAAAGATCTATTCGTGTAGTTCTTTTTATGAATGAAGAAAACGGATTACGAGGAGGAAAAAAATATGCTGAAGTTGCCAAAAATAAGGCAGAAAATCATGTCTTTGCTTTAGAAAGTGATGCAGGAGGTTTTACACCCAGAGGTTTCTCTTTTGATTGTAATGATGAAAACTTTACTCAGATTCAAAGCTGGAAACCACTGTTTGAACCTTATTTGATTCATTATTTTGCTAAAGGAGGTAGTGGAGCCGATATCGGTCCGCTTAAAAAAGATGGAATTGTTTTGGCAGGACTTCGTCCGGATTCTCAACGTTATTTTGATTATCATCACGCCAAGAACGATACATTCGATGCAATTAATAAACGCGAGTTAGAGCTGGGTGCGGCTACGATGGCAAGCTTGGTCTATCTTTTTGATAAATATGGTGTACAATGACAATGATTTAATTATAATTCAATTCCTTATTTAAAAGATGAACCTAAAACTTTCATCTTAGATTATACGAATCAGTATTATTGAAATAATTCCTTTCATTCTCATCAAAGGATAATCAATTAAAAAAGATATTATATTAGTAATAGTATCGTGGTTAGGCTATCTTCAGGTTTCGGATAAAATCATAACAAGGGTCAGTATTCTAATAAACGCACCGGATTTGGTTAAATAAGTAAAAATATTGCCCTTCTTTTTGTGGAATTCGTTAAAATAGTATTAGGTAAGTTAAATAACTACTTTTTTTGATTTTAGAATCAGTATGAGTTCCTGTTTTTAATCTGATATTGTGTAAAAATAAAGAAATCATGTAAGTTGTTTCTTGTTTAATTTTTTAACGTTTTTAACAATATTTTCGTAGGAATTGTTCCTTAAAAATGAATTTTTGTTAAATTTTATTGTGGTTTTACCACTGGCAAAGTTTTCTTTTATTATAACATGGCCTTTTTTTTGTTTTATTTTCTCCTCTTTTTTCTTAGTATCTTCTTAACATTTTGGTTTTTCTTTTTTTTGAAATAAGAAATTATTACGTTTTTTAATATTTGTTAATCCTCTTATAGCTGTATGTTCTGAGCATAACTTACTGATTTAGTTGAAGAAATAGAATACAATGTTAAGATGTAGTAAAGGTGTAAGGAGCTATATTTTTACCTTCAAGATGTTATAACTTTAATCAATGTTCGTTGAGATATTTCAATAATAAAGAAATGTTTTCATAATCGATGTTAGCTTAATAATGAATCGATGAACGAAAAAACGTAAACCGAACTATCGTCATATCAAGCATTTTTCAATTGATGTCTGATATGGTTTTAATGAAATAACGTAAACTCAAAACTATACTAACTATGAATGATCTTACTAACAAAAAGGCAGTAACATCCCATAAGCTGTCTTGCTCAAAACTGACTTTAAAATTTCAAAATAAAGTAAAAGTCCAGCATATTATTTTTTGATCTTCCTTCAGTATGAATTCTGAATTAATAAATATTTAGAATTGAAAGTTAAAACAGAGATAAAAATTGGTTGACCAATTTAAAATCGAATTCTAATCAATTCATTACGAATTCTATCCACGGGGCATCACATAATAATTAAAGCCTTTCTACAAGTATGTATAGGACTATTTTCATCCTCATATTAATCTTAATACTAAAAAATATACAAGTTAAATTCAAAACAATTTAAAAATTACACAAATCAATAAACTATACTAACAATGAGAAATTTAATTAAAATAAGCACAATAATGCTATGGTGCTTATTCTGTGCTAAATCTTCAGCACAGTTTAATTATGGAGAAGCTTTGCAAAAATCGTTGCTTTTCTATGAAACACAGCAATCAGGAAAATTACCGGATTGGAACAGAATAAGTTGGCGATCCGATTCGGGTGTTAATGATGGGGCGGATGTAGGTCTTGATCTTACCGGTGGTTGGAATGATGCAGGAGACCACGTTAAATTTGGTTTCCCTATGGCTTTTTCTGTAACCGCTCTTAATTGGGGTTTTCTTGAATACAAAGATGGATACGATGCAGCAAATCAGACAGAGCACTTTAAGAGAAATATAAAATGGGTGACAGATTACTTCATAAAATGTCATCCTTCACCAAATGTTTTCTATGCACAGGTAGCCGATAGTAAATCTCAGGATCATAATTTTTGGATGCCGGCAGAGATGGTAGATGTACACCCAATGTATGGGCAACGTAAATCTTATGCTTTAACTACGAGTAATCCGGGGACAGATGTGGCGTGTGAAACCGCAGCGGCATTGGCTTCTGCTAGTATCATTTTTAAAGACAGTGATCCGGCATATAGTGCTACATTATTGAGTCACGCCATCGAGTTGTATGAATTTGGTGATAACCACAGAGGTCTTTACACTGCAGAAGGTAATATTCCTGCGGTAGGAACTTATACTTCAGGAAATTATCAGGACGAATTGACTTGGGGAGCACTTTGGTTATACAAAGCTACCGGAGATCAAAAATATCTGGATAAAGCTGAAGCAGAATATGCACAACCAGATTTCTTATGGAGTCTTGTATGGGAAGACAAATCCTATGGAAATATGGTTTTGTTGTCAATTATCACAGGAAAAGAAACATATAAAGCTGATGCAGAACGTCATTTAGATTGGTGGCAAGAAGGAAATGGAGGAGTTAATTATTCTCCGGGAGGTCAGGCTCATTTAACACAATGGGGATCTTTACGTCACGCGATGAATGCTTCTTTAACCGCACTTATATATAGTGATAATGTAAATACACCTAAGAGCGGTCAATATAAAAACTTTGCTATAAACCAAGTGAACTATGCTTTGGGTGATAACCCTAATAATAGAAGTTTGGTAACTGGTTTTGGTGTTAATCCGCCAACAAAACCACATCATAGAGGCCAGCATTCTAGTTGGACAAGAAGTAGTGCAAATCCTGTAGAATCGAGACATACCATGTGGGGAGCCTTGATGGGAGGTCCTTCTAAACCCGATGATGCTTTTGAAGAAGATAGAGATGATTTTCAGGCTAATGAAGTAGCAACAGACTATAACGCCTGCTATCAAGGAGTGCTTGCTAGGATGGTCATGGAATTTGGAGGATCACCATTACCTAACTTTCCACAGCCAGAAACTCCAGGATTGGAATTTGCTAATGAAGTAAAACTAAATAATGACCAGTCAAAATTTACCGAAGTAGCGATATGGTTAAATAATCGTTCTGGATGGCCTGCAAGAGTTCCGAACACCTTAAAAGCTCGTTATTTTGTTGATATTTCTGAAGGTATTGCAGCTGGTTATAGTGCTGGTGACTATGAGCTTACTGCCAGAGGAGCTGGAAGTACAACTATTAATGGTTTACAAGAATGGGATGCCACTAGTAATATTTATTATGCAGAAATAGAAGTGGATCAAGATGAAATGCCTTTTCCCGGAGGACAAGGAGAATATAGAAGTGAAATACAATTAAGAATTTCATTACCTACAAGTGCGCCTGAATCTGCTTGGGATGCATCCAATGATTTTTCTTACCAGGGATTAACTAGTGGTTTACAAATATCAAATAATGTTCCTATTTATGCCGATGGAATACTGGTTGGAGGAAGAGAACCTAATGGAGGTGAAGTGCCAACAGCTTCTTTTACAGCAACACCAGAGTCAGGAACGGCACCATTGGAAGTGTCATTTGATGCATCAGCCTCTTCTGACCCTAACGGAGATACGTTAACATATAACTGGGATTTTGGTAATGGACAATCATCTTCTGTAGTCGATCCCTTAATTACATATACTGAAATTGGGTCTTATTTAGTGACTCTTACAGTAAGTGATGGAACTAATACTTCTTCAGTATTTACAAGAACCATTACTGTACTCGACGGAAATATTGCGCCAGTAGCAGATTTTACAGCAACTCCAACTACAGGAATTGCTCCTGTGACTGTAAGTTTCGACGCCTCAGCATCGTCTGATGAGAATGGTGATTCTTTAACCTATGTATGGGATTTTGGTGATGGAGAATCTGGGTCTGGAGTAACAATTACTCACGAATATGCTACTATAGGAGAATATGATGCTCAACTTACCGTAAGTGATGGTAGTAAAGAAGATACCAAGACCATAACAATTACGATTACGGATGGAAGCCCTGTTGCATCATTCACAGTAAGTGCTGACTCAGGAGTGGCACCTTTAGATGTAACATTTGATGCCTCGGGATCTTCAGATCCAGCAGGAGGAAACCTTACATACAGTTGGGATTTAGGAAATGGTCAGACTGCTTCTACGGTATCTACTTCCACTACGTATACAGAAGTTGGACAAATAACAGTAGTGTTAACGGTAACTAATGCCTCAGGCGACACAGATTCAGAAACTAAAACCATTAATGTTACAGATGGTAGCGTGAGCTGTTCTTTTGATACTCCAAGAGTCGATGCTTTGCCTTCTATTAATTCAGAATTCCAGAATATATTTGTTTTGGGAGATGGTGGACCTAATTTTGATAATGTTACCAAATTCAATATTAATTGGGATTTGGCAAATAATGGTTTGTATCAATTTTCTATGAATACCAATAATGGTACTCCTAATTGGTGGAATGATTTCTTGCCAAACGTGATACAAAACTTTAATGCTTCACAACCTGAAATGACAATTACTGGTTCTGGATTTCCAGGATTTGATGGTTCATATTATGCCACTATTGATGACAGTAATTTCGTATTAGTTTCCAAAACAGGTGGATTTACGATTTATTTTAGTACTTCTTCTACAGCACCAGATTGCGGGGGAGGAACTATAGGACCTGATGGTGGTGTTATTGCCGGAGGACCATTTATCTTTACCATCGGAGATGGAATCGCAGATAATGTTTCCGGAATCACTTTATCTGGAAATACAGGTGCGAATTCGCAATGGGTAGTGACTGATGATCAAAATACCATTTTAGGATTGCCGACAAATATAGAAGATGTAGATTTTGATGGAGCCGGGACCGGTACTTGTTTGATTTGGCACTTAAGTTATGAAGATGGTTTACAAGGGTTATCAGCAAATACTAATGTTTCTGCTTTAGTAGGAGATTTTGATTTTTCTAATTCAATATCTGTAATTAGAAACCCAGTAGATCAGCCAGGACCTGATGGTGGTGTTATTGGCGGAGGACCATTTACCTTTACCGTGGGAGATGGAATCGCAGATAATGTTTCCGGAATCACTTTATCTGGAAATTCCGGTACAAATTCGCAATGGGTAGTGACTGATGATCAGAATACCATTTTAGGATTGCCGGCAAATATAGAAGATGTAGATTTTGATGGAGCCGGGACCGGTACTTGTTTGATTTGGCACTTAAGTTATGAAGATGGTTTACAAGGGTTATCAGCAAATACTAATGTTTCTGCTTTAGTAGGAGATTTTGATTTCTCTAACTCAATATCGGTTGTTAGAAACCCAGTTACTGATGGTGGTGGAGATTGTACTTTTGATACACCAATTTCAACAGCACTACCTAGCATAAATAATAGATATTCTCAGGTACACGTTTTAGGAAATGGTGGACCAAGCCTTAGTAACTTTAGAGAATTCTCAATTAATTGGGATTTACAAAATACAGGACTTTATGTATTTGCAATGAATACCAATGACGGACAACCAAATTGGTATGTAGATCTTAGAGGTAATCTAACATATAATTTTAGTACTGCCAATCCCGAAGCCACTTTAGCAGGTACAGGAATATCAGGTTTTGATGGATCTTATTGGGTAACGACCAATGAGACCGATTTTGTAATGGTTTCAAAAACCGGAGAGTTTACGATATATTTTAGTAATTCTGCGATAGCTCCCGATTGCGATAATACCGGTGGAGGAAATACCAATCCTATAGCAGATATTTCGGCAACTCCTATTTCAGGGGAAGCTCCGTTGTTAGTAACTTTTGATGCTGCAGGTTCTACAGATGCAGATGGAGACGCTCTAAGTTATAACTGGGATTTCGGAGATGGAAATACCGCTAATGGCGTAACAGTAGAGAACACTTTTGCTTCCATAGGAAATTATGCAACTACATTGACGGTAGATGATGGAAATGGGGGAATAGATCAAGCGGTGATTACAATTACGGTTACTGATGGGGATATTATCATAAATCCACCAACAGGAGAGAACGCATATATAGATCGTTTTATAGAAATGCGAAATGAATTTTATGATCCGGCAAATGGGTATTTCAGCGCTGATGGATCTCCACATCATTCTGTAGAGACTTTAATCGTAGAAGCTCCGGATTATGGTCATGAGTCGACAAGTGAATTGTATTCATATTGGTTGTGGTTAGAAGTGATGAACGGAAGAATCACACAAGACTGGGCACCTCTTAACAATGTATGGAATAAAATTGAAGAATTTATAATTCCAACAACAGCAGATCAACCAACGAATGGAGCATACAACCCTTCTTCTCCGGCAGCGTTTGCAAGTGAATTTCCTTTACCAAGTGATTATCCTGCACCACTTAATTTTAGTGCCCCTGTAGGATCGGATCCTGTTTCTCCGGATTTAACAGCAACGTACGGTGCCGATATTTACCAGATGCATTGGTTATTAGATAACGATAATTTTTATGGATTTGGTAACAGAGGAGATGGTGTAAGTACTCCATCATATATCAATACTTTTCAAAGAGGAGAGCAAGAATCTGTTTATGAAACAGTTCCGCATCCATCTTGGGAAAGCTTTGAATGGGGTGGATCAGATGGATACCTTCCATTATTTATAGAAGATCAGAATTATGCTAAACAATGGAGATATACCAGTGCTCCGGACGCAGATGCCAGAGCAGTACAGGCAATGTATTGGGCTCAGGTGTATGCTAAAGAACAAGGAGCGAGCTTAGGAAATTTAGATTTAGATAAAGCATCTAAAATGGGTGATTTCTTAAGACTAGCAATGTTTGACAAATATTTTAAGCCTATGGGAGTACAAAGTGCGACCAGTGGAGCGGGATCTGGATATGACAGTGCACATTACTTAATGTCATGGTACATGTCTTGGGGTGGTTCGGCAGATCCTGCTTCGCAATGGGCATTTAGAATAAGCTCTAGTCACTGTCATTTTGGATATCAAAATCCTATGGCAGCCTATGCTTTGACTCAAGTAGAAGAATTAAAACCAAAATCTCAAAACGGAGAAAGGGACTGGAACGAAAGTCTAAAAAGACAGATGGAATTCTATACCTGGTTACAGTCTAAAGAAGGAGCTATCGCAGGTGGCGCTACTAATAGTTGGAATGGAGATTATAGTCCTTATCCGGCAGGGAAATCCACATTCTACGATATGGCTTTTGATACCAATCCTGTGTATCACGATCCAGGCAGTGGAACTTGGTTTGGATGGCAAGCTTGGTCTATGGAGAGAGTAGCAGAGTATTACTACATTACTAATGATCCAACGGCAAAAAGTCTAATGGATAAATGGACTACTTGGGTAAAGAGTGAAGTAAAACTTATAGGTACCGATGATTTCGAAATTCCTGCAACATTAGAATGGACAGGAGAACCCGATACCTGGGATCCTAACAGTCCTGGAAGTAATGATAATCTTAGTGTTGTTGTTACAGATTACGGAAAAGACCTTGGTGTAGCAGCATCTATGGCAAAAGCACTTATTTATTATGCAGCGGCAACTCAAAAGCATGCTACATTAGATACAGATGCGCGTGATCTTGCCAAAGAAGTGTTAGACAGAATGTGGAATACCTACAGAGATGATAAAGGAGTTTCTTCTCCTGAGGATCGAGGGGATTTTACAAGAATCTTTGAAGAGGAAGTTTATATTCCAAGTGGTTTTAGTGGTACGATGCCTAATGGAGATGAGATTAAGCCTGGTGTAACGTTTCTTGATATCAGATCAGGGTACAAGAACGATCCGGAATTTGATAGATTAGAAACAGCTTACAATGCAGGAGAAGATTTTACACAACGTTACCATAGAAGCTGGGCACAAATAGAAGTTGCTCTTGCTAACGCAGAATTTGGATTCTTCTTCGGAGATCAAGAACCAGGAGTTAAAGCACCTGAGGAGATTTTTAAAGTTACTGCTACACCAAATCCAGCATCGGATTATGTAATGATTTCTACTAACTTTGATATGAAAAACACCAGAGTTAGGATAATAGATATTGCGGGAAATGTAATCAGAACGGAACCAATGCTTAATAAACAAAAGTCTACCAGACTTTCTGTAAACGGGTTACCTTCTGGTTTGTATATCTTGGAAATTTTTGACATCACTACTGGAGAGAAATTCAGAAATAAGATTATCAAAAATTAATTTTAAAATAAAGAGAGAGGTTATATAGCCTCTCTCTTATTTTTTAGCTCTTTCAAGTTTAGTAGATAGAAAACCTCACGATCGTTATTTTTAAAATCGTGAGAAACGATTAACCATACTTTCCATTTGATCGTATTTCTACATAAACTTTTGATTTAATATATCATAACAATTCATAAAAGTGAAAAAATAAATACATGAAACGATTCATAAATTATTTAGTGATTCTGTTATTGCTTGTCGGCAATATATCAGAAGTATTAGGGCAGCAACAAAATTTCCTAACGGTATCCGGAAATAAACTGTATGACACTACCGGAAAGGAAGTCCGGTTAACGGGTGTGAACTGGTTTGGTTTTGAAACATCATTATATCAACCACATGGAATTTGGAGTAGAGACATGAAAAGTGTTCTACAGCAAATCAAAGATTTAGGTTTTAATACAATTAGAGTTCCTTGGTGTAATGAAATGCTAAATCCAGGAGCGAGTATAAATATTAATTCTTATGGTACAGATCCTTATACTGGGATTTCTCCGATGAATGAAGAAGAAACTACAGTGAGTACACCAATTGAACTATTAGATATTTTTGTTCGCTGGTGTCAGGAAAATGACATGAAAATTGTGTTAGACAATCATTCCAGAGCGGCTGATGGATTCTTAAACGAAGCGGTTTGGTATACACCACAGTATTCTGAAGAACGATGGATCAATGATTGGGTTTTTATTGCAGATCGATATAAAGATTTCTCAGCTGTTGTGGGGATGGATTTAAATAACGAACCACACGGATCCACCTGGGGTGATAGTAATCCGGCAACCGATTGGAACAAAGCTGCAGAACGTTGTGGTAATGCAGTTCTAGCAGCAAATCCTAATGTTCTAATTATTGTAGAAGGAGTTGGAGAGTTTGAAGGAAATTCCTATTGGTGGGGAGGACAATTGATGGGAGCAAAGCAATATCCTATTCAATTGTCAGATCCAAGTAAACTAATGTATTCTGCACACGAATATGGCCCAGAAGTAGCGCAACAAGATTGGTTTACAGCGAGCGACTTTCCACAAAATATGCCTGGTTTATGGACAGATAATTTTCACTACTTATATGAAGAAGGAACTTCTCCATTATTTGTTGGAGAATTTGGAATTAAAGACCAGGACGCTTTTGGAGGTATTTCTTATACCTGGTTTACAGAGTTTACGGATTTCATGGGAGGTATCTACTCTTGGACCTTTTGGACAATGAATCCTAATTCTGGTGATACAGGTGGTATTTTACAAGATGATTGGACAACTGTTAATCAATGGAAATTAGATGTGCTAAGTCCATATTTTGCACCATTAATTCCCAATGTAATAGGAGGAACAGGTAATCTTCCTCCAAATGCTAGATTTACGAGCAATATAACTTCTGGTGATGCACCACTAACCGTTTCATTTGATGCATCAACTTCTTCAGATCCCGATGGCGATAATCTAACATTCAGTTGGAATTTTGGAGACGGAACCACAGCTACAGGAGAAAGTATTTCTCATCTGTTTACAGATGTGGGAGAGTATCAAGTGATTTTAACTGTAAGCGACGGAACGCTTAGTGATACAGAAACTCTTACAATCACTGTTAATGATCCAGATGTTAATACACCAGTGGTAATAGCTAATATTTCTACTGATGCTAATGGCGGTGTAGCACCTACAACTATTAATTTTGATGCTTCGGGTTCTACGGTATCTGATGGGAGTGCATTGACGTATGACTGGGATTTTGGTGATGGATCCGCAGGTTCTGGAGTGACAATAAATCATGAATTCATTAATGCAGGTATTTATAATGTGGTATTAACTGTTTCTAATACTGATGGAATATCAGATACTGCTTCAACTACAATTGTAATTACTGAACCTAATAATGGAGGAGATTGTAGTTTTGGAGCACCTTTATCGAATCCATTACCTACTATTGCCAATGTAGCTTATACCAAGATGTATATCCTAGGATCAGGAGGTCCTGATTTAAGCAATGTCACTAATTTTACAATTAATTGGGATTTACAAAATAATGGTCTTTGGCAATTTTCTATGAATACCAATGACGGTGTGCCAAGTTGGTGGAATGATCTTAAGAATAATGTAACTAGTCAGAATTTTAATTCCTCACAACCAAGTATTACTTTGTCCGGAACCGGATTCCCTAATTTAGATGGTGCTTATAGTGCGACTATAGATGGAGATAATTTTGCACTAGTTTCTAAAACTGGCGCTTTTACCATTTACTTTAGTAATAGTAATGTTGCTCCTAACTGTGAGAGTTTAATAAAAGATCCATTTACAGAAGGTAAAATAGAAATTAAAGCATATCCAAACCCTGTGACAGATCGATTGATTGTGAAATCACAAGAAGTTCTGAACGGCGCTAGAGTCGATTTAGTTGATGTTACAGGAAGAATTATTAGAACAACTTCTGTTTCATCAAAAAGAAATGAAGTAGAAATAAATACATCTGATCTTAATTCAGGATTGTATTTCATAAAGATTCATCATAATAAAGTAACTACAACAAAAAGAATAGTGAAAAAGTAAACCATATTCATCGCAGATTAAAGGATAAGAAGGAATCAGGTATTGTAAAACTTGAATTCCTTCTTTTTACTTTCGGCCTTAAAACAAGGTTTATTTGATAGTTAAAAAAAAGTTAAAAAAAACACTTTTTTATTAAGATAAACTTTCTGTAGGTATGATGAAGTAAGAAATGTAGCTATTATAGATAATCTATTTTTAAATCGAATTCTTTCTGTATTTAAACGAATTCTATTTCGGTAGAGTCATTTAATAGTTTACTTAAATATAACGAACTTATGATGTAGTAAATTCGATAGTTTTTAAAATATTTAATACGTGTTAAAACCTGTTAATTAGATAGTTATTGGGTTTTTTGTTAAAGACTTAAATACAATAAAAAACGTTCATGGCAATAGAGGTAAATAAATAAACATCTTAAAACCACACACACAATCGTCAAATTTTAAATTATGAAACTAACCAAACTCAGAATTTTAATTACATTTTTATTTCTTGGCCTTTTGGTGCAAGCACAGACTCCAGAAGGAGAATTGAAAAGATGGCATAAAGTCACTTTGACTTTTAACGGTCCTAACACATCAGAGACCGCAAATCCAAATCCTTTTTCGGATTATCTTTTAGAAGTAAATTTTACACATTCAGGAAGTAACAGAAGCTATAAAGTTCCAGGCTACTTTGCTGCTTGTGGAAATGCCGAAAACAATAGTTGTGACTCTGGAAACAAATGGAGAGTGCACTTTACGCCAGATCAAACAGGAACCTGGAATTGGTCTGTTTCTTTTAAATCTGGATCCAATGTTGCAATCAATGGCGGTGGATCTAATGCAGGATTTATGAATGGTGATACCGGATCTTTTAATATCACCGAATCTGATAAATCTGGTAGAGATTTTAGAAGTAAGGATCTGGGTAGACTAAAATATGTTGGAGAACACTATTTAAGACACGTTGGTACAAACCCAAATAATCCTAATGGAAACTGGTTTGTAAAAGCAGGTGCAGATGCTCCAGAAAACACACTAGCCTATGAGGATTTTGATAACACACCTAATAGAGGTAATAGAAGAAAAAACTGGAATCCTCATCAGCAAGATTATTCTGCAAGTGATGCAAGTAATTATACTTGGGATGGTGGAAAAGGAACGGAATTGCTCGGAGCTGTACGTTATCTGTCAAATAAAGGAGTAAATGCATTTTCTTTTTTGACATTAAGCTTACACGGTGATGATGAGAATGTATTTCCACATTTATTAAAAGTACCCGTTTCAACATATAACAGTTACAATGATGGACAACAATGGAACCAAGGTGTACACAAAGACAGATTCGATGTGTCTAAACTTGCACAGTGGGAAAAAATATTCGAATATGCTGATAAGAAAGGAATGTATATGCATTTCAAAACTATGGAGACGGAGAATGATAATATTATGGACGGAAACAATTTTGGCCGCCAGAGGAAATTATATTACAGAGAGTTAATAGCTCGTTTCGGACATCATTTAGCCCTTAATTGGAACCTTACAGAAGAAACGACAATACCAGATAATGTTGTAAAAAGCACAGCTTCTTTTATCAAACAACAAGATCCTTATGATCATAATATTGTAATTCATACATATCCTGGTCAGCAAGATCAGCGATACAATCCTTTATTAGGAAATAATTCAGAGCTTACAGGAGCATCGATCCAAACAGATAAGAGTAAAGTACATAATGATGTGAAGCGCTGGATAGAAAAATCTAAAAATGCAGGCAAAAAATGGGTAGTGGCTAATGATGAACAAGGAAACGCCCAAATCGGAGTAGATCAGGATGGTAAAGATGATAAGTTAGTTCGTCACCAAGTTTTATGGGGAGCATTGATGGCTGGTGGTGCCGGAGTTGAATATTATTACGGATATAGTACAGGTCAAACTGATTTAACTGCTCAAAACCACCGATCAAGAGACGGAAAGTATTCTGATGCGGCCAGAGCATTGCGATTTTTTAATAGCTATTTGCAAGATGATTTAGTAGATATGGTTTCTGCAGATGGAGTAACCTCGAATAATAGTGATTACGTTTTAGCAAAGGCAGGAGAAGTTTATGCGGTTTATAGACCTAATGGTGGTTCTACAGGGATTAGCTTGCCATCCGGAAACGGAGAGTATGAAGTTCAATGGTATAACCCACGTGGAGGTAGTGGTTTAACTAGCGCAGTAACACTAGGAGGAAATCTTGTCGCTCCTGATAATAATGACTGGGTGGCATTAATCAAGAAAAAAGATGGCGGAGGCGGTGGAGGCCCTGATCAATGTGTTGCTTTAGAACAAAATGGTGTAGTTGCCGTAGAAGCTGAGCATTTTGAAAGCCAATCTAAAACCAATGACAGACAGTGGTATGTGCTGGACGGAAGTGGTTCAACACCAACGCCTGATCCGGATCCTGACCATTCTTCTGGCGCGAGTAACGGTGGATATCTTGAAATTTTACCGGATACAAGGGTTACACATGATGATCCTTTAGTGAATGGAGTTAGTTTTTCTAATACCCCAGGCCAGGTAGCAATCATAAATTATAAAGTGAAGTTTACAACTCCTGGGAAATATTTTGTTTGGGTGCGTGCCTATTCTACAGGGTCTGAAGACAATGGAATTCACGTTGGGCTTAACGGTAATTGGCCTGCATCAGGACAAAGAATGCAATGGTGTCAAGGAAAAAATCAATGGACTTGGGAAAGTAAGCAACGTACCAATGCTAACCATTGTGGAGAAGCACAACAAATATATTTAGATATACCTTCTGCTGGTGTTCATACAATTTCATTTTCAATGAGAGAAGATGGATTTGAGATAGATAAATTTGTGTTATCAAAGAGTTATACTAAACCTACCGGAAATGGTCCTGCTGAAGTCTTGGTAGATTGTGGAGATGAGAACACTTCTCCGCAAGTATCAATTACATCTCCAGCAAACGGAGCTAGTTTCGAAATAGGAGAACCAATTCCTCTAATTGCAGATGCATCAGATGGTGATGGCAGTATTGCTAAAGTTGAATTTTTTATTAATAACGACTTAGTAGCTACTGAGCAAATCACACCATATGATACTTCGACAACTATAGATGTTCCTGGTAACTATACAATAGTTGCCAAAGCTACGGATAATGAAGGAGCAGAAACTACATCACAATCTGTAAATATTACTGTAGAAGATGATTCAGTTCCTCCAACGGACGTGATTGACATTCCAGGGGCTTTTGAAGCAGAAGATTTCGAAATAAAATCTGGTAGTGTTCGTATCGAAAATACTCCGGGAACAACCTCTGATAAAAACTTAGGATATATTAGAAATGGAGACTTCGTAGATTATGCGGTAAATGTTGATGCTACAGGTGAATATACATTTGATTTTTATGCTTCCAGTAAAGGTGTAGGAGGAAAAATCGATATCGTTGAATCAGGTACAGTAGTTGGTTCAATTAACATTCCTGTAACAGGAGAATGGCACAATTATAAAAAATATAGTACAACGGTTTCTTTAACATCAGGAGAGAAAACATTGAGATTATCATTTATTGGTGGATCTGGTTATCTGTATAATATCGATAAAGTGGTGACTACAAAGCTTCAACCGGTGGAACAAACGGTTACTTTGTCACCGATTCATGATGCATTTTTAGAAGGATCAAAAAGATATAATTCAGATATGGTTCGAGTAGAATTGAATAAGAGAACCGGATATTTAATGTTTGATCTTTCTTCTGTCAATGGAACAATTACCAAAGCAGACCTGAAGTTTACAGTGTTTTCTGATCCCGGAAATGGTAATATAACTGTCAATAAAGGGAATAGTAACAATTGGACAGAGAATAATTTGTCGAATTCCAATAAACCAGGAAAAGGCACTCAATTAGGATCGTTAAATGCAAATTTCCCAATAGGAAGCACAAAAACAATACCGTTAAAAACGGCACAGATTTCAGGAAATAGACTTTCACTGATTATCGATGCGGTTTCTGGTAATGATTTTGCATTTGCATCCAAAGAAAATGGATCTGTTGCTAAACCTCAATTGGTAATTACATTTACAACTAACAGAGATGATATTGGTAATAATGATGACATCAGTTTTTATCCGAATCCTGTAGTCAATGTATTGAACATTTCTGGAGGTACTTCAGGCAAGACAATAAAAATGTACAACTCTATTGGAGTTCTCGTAAAACAAGTATTGCTAGAAGAAGGTCAAAATACGGTCGATATGACTGATTTGTCATCAGGAATCTATATTATGAATGTTTTAGAAGCCGGTAAAACAAATAAGGTACTTTCTTCTAAGAAAGTTATCAAACAATAATTCAACCACAAACTCAACTGTGGGAAAGGGCTGTCTGAATAAGGCAGCCTTTTCTTGTACCATTAAAGTTGCGTTAAGGATGGTTTATTTCGAAAAGTAATCTCCTTATCTTTGGCAGCTATAAAAAGAAATAATGTTACAACAATACACAAAGGAGTTTAACTACAACCTACGATTAGCAGCACCTGTTATGTTAGGGATGTTAGGACATACTTTTGTGGGGTTGATCGATAATATTATGGTTGGACAGCTGGGAACTGCAGAGTTAGCAGCCGTATCCTTAGGAAATAGTTTTATGTTTATTGCAATGTCTCTTGGCATTGGATTCTCTACGGCAATTACACCGTTGGTTGCAGAAGCTGATGGAGAACATAATTTTGCTAAGGGTAAATCGGCGTTTAAACACGGATTGTTTTTATGCACTACACTTGGGATAGTTTTATTCGTTGGTATATTATTCGCGAAACCTTTGATGTATCTAATGAAACAACCGGTTGAGGTGGTGGAATTGGCAATCCCTTACTTAGATTTAGTGGCAATATCCTTAGTTCCTTTAATAGTCTTTCAGGCATTTAAGCAGTTTTCGGACGGATTATCTATGACCAGATATCCTATGTATGCAACGCTGATTGCTAATATTGTTAATGTAGTTTTAAATTACTTGTTGATCTTCGGGAAATTTGGCTTTCCACAAATGGGGATAGTTGGTGCCGCAGTGGGTACACTGGTGTCTAGATTAATTATGGTTGTCTTTCTATGGGTCTTTCTTAGATATAAAGAAAAGTCAAAAGCATATGTGACCAACATTAAAATTTTTGTACTTCAAAACAATATGCTAAAGAAGATTCTAACCTTAGGTTTTCCATCTGCATTACAGATGTTTTTTGAGGTAGCTATTTTTACTGCTGCTATTTGGATTTCAGGAATTTTAGGTAAAAATCCTCAAGCTGCTAATCAAATAGCATTAAATCTTGCAGCAATGACCTTTATGGTGGCTATGGGATTAAGTGTAGCAGCCATGGTGAGAGTAGGGAATCAAAAAGGATTGCAGCAATTTAGAGAATTACGAAGAATCGCATTTTCGATTTTTCTATTAACACTCTTCATAGAGATTGTTTTTGCATTATTTTTTATTGTTTTTAATGATGTGCTACCTGAGATTTACTTAAATGTAAAAGATGTAGAAAATTTTGCAGATAACACTGAGGTGATTGGTATTGCGGCAAAACTTTTAGTAATCGCAGCATTGTTTCAAATATCAGATGGAATACAGGTAGCAGTTCTTGGTGCCTTAAGAGGATTACAGGATGTTAAAATTCCAACGATCATTACATTTTTTGCTTATTGGGTTGTAGGTTTTCCTATTAGTTATTATATGGGATTGTATACAGCATATAAAAGTGAAGGGATATGGATTGGTTTGCTGGCTGGATTAACAGTGTCAGCATTGTTACTGTATTTTAGGTTTAATTATTTGAGTAAGAATTTGGTGTTAAAAAAAGGTAATATAAGCCTGTGAAGATAATCTTTTTTAACAGTTACAATATAGACAGTTTTACTCCGTTTCTTTTTTTGGACTAGTTTTTGTTACTTGTCAAAGTATATTTCATATTAAGAAATATTTAACTATATTTCGAATATATCTAAAACCCGAAAAGAAAAGAGATGAATAGCCCACAATCTAACCTTATCCTTCTTGTAATTTTTATAATTGGTTTAAATATCAATTCTTACTCACAGAATCTAATACCGAATCCTAGTTTTGAAAATACCAATGCTGCAGTTAAAAAACTAAAGCATGAAATGCGGAATTTTGGCGTTATTTCTGATTGGAAGGCATTAACCAATACACCCGATGCGCATCATCCTGCGGTAAGTGAAGTAAAATTTGACCACAAAGCACCTGGTTTTTTAAACCAGTTTGGTCCCCAAGAACCTAGATCAGGAGAATCCAAAGTTGGATTATATATAACCAGTAATAACACAAAAGAATCTATCGTAGCTAAATTGGTTAGTCCTCTAAAGGCTGGTAAATACTATTATTTTCATATGTATGTTTCACTCGGAGAGGGAAGAGTAAGTAATTCGTGTACTTCTTCTATTGGATCCTATTTTACGGCCAGAGTTCCAAGAATTACTGAGACATCCACGTATAAGTTACATATTGAATCTTCTGAAATGATTTGTGATACCAAGGAATGGACCAAGGTATGTGGTGTTTATAAAGCAAAAGGTACTGAGAAGTATATCTCTTTAGGATATTTTTCAGATAACCCTAACGGAAAATCATTAAGAGGGGGATCATTTAGCGATGCATACTACTATATAGATGATGTAGAATTAAGAGAAATGCAAAATGTTCAGGGAGTAGATGTAGATAATATTTGCAATATGGCATTAGATTTCTCAGATATTGAATATTTGATTGGTGAAAGTGAAGTATATGAAGAAATTAAAGCTGCGCTGGATTCATATTTGCAGTATCTGAAGGTATTTAAGTTCGACAGTATTAAAATTGTTGGACACGCAAATGATTCTGAAATTGAGTTTGAAAATGAAATTCTTTCCTCTGCTCGCGCTGGTTTTGTTAGAGAATATCTTATAGAAAATGGAATAGACGAAACCTTAATTGAATACGTGGGAGTTAGCAATACACAACCTAAAGAAGGAGAAGATATCGATAATAATGAATTAGGTTCTAACGCTAGAGTACAGATTATCATAGAATAGAGATAGAATAATGTTTATATACAACGAGAGGTAAATTTTAGTTTTAGAATTTACCTCTTATTGTTTTTGTTACTTTGAGCGTAAACTTCGTAGCTTTGCTACATCTAATTTATAGCATATGAGTTTTCCAAAATTCTTATTAGGAGATAACACAGATTATCCAGAAGCCATCTTTGTGATTCATACCGAGTTTCCGAGATTTATCATTAACCTGCAGGATGATGAAGTAGAATGGTTGGAAGAATTTGATAAAAGTGACGAAAAAGAATTAGAAAGCGAAGCTGAGAATCTGTTCCAGGAAGCAAATGATTTTTACGATCGAGAGATACAACGGTATGATGAATAATTAGTTTAGCTTTTAAAAAAATAGAACCAATAACCATTAAAAATTATGGAAGAACTAATACAGCTGGATAAAGATTTAATGATTTTCTTAAATAACTTGGGTAGTGTTACTTGGGATAGCTTTTGGTTATTTATGACTGAGAAATTTTATCAGATTCCGTTGTATCTTGTGTTACTTTATTTTTTTTATAAATATTTTGGTGTCAAAGGAACAATTATCACTTTAATCACAGTTGCACTTTTAATTACAGCATCAGATCAAATTTCTGTTTTATTTAAAAATGTCTTGGTGATGCGACCTAGACCTTGCCGGGCAGAAGGCGTAGCAGAGTTTCTTAGAACGATTGAAGTGAATTGTGGTCGTTTTGGTTATTTTTCTGGACATGCTACTAGCTCCATGGCACTGGCATTTTTTACAGGTTTAACGTTACAAAAACATTTGAAGTATATTTTTCCTTTTATGGTCATTTGGGCCTTAATTGTAAGTTACAGTAGAATTTATCTAGGAGTCCATTATCCTTTAGATGTGATCACAGGTTTGGCTACGGGTATAATTTTGGGTTTTGGAGCCTTCAAATTACATACATTTCTCGTTAAAAAATATGGATAATATTTTCTGATTTTTTAGGATAAGATCAATTGGCATAAAACTTGATTCAATCAAATTCATCATCAGCTAATTGTTATCTTATGAATAAAGTATACGCTTCTTTTCTGTTTTTATTATTTTCTTTTTTAGTATCGGCTCAGGAAATTCCTGTTTTGAAAGTATCTGATAAACCAATTGGATTGTCTTCTTTGGATATAAAAGTTGATGTTGTAGGTAATATAGCAACCACAACATATGATATGCTTTTTTATAACCCCACGGATACTGTATTAGAAGGAGAACTTTCATTTCCTTTAGGAGAAGGACACGACGTTTCCCGTTTTGCATTAGATGTTAATGGTAAACTTAGAGAGGCTGTGGTTGTAGAAAAGGAGTTGGGTAGAATTGCTTTTGAAGCAGTAGTAAGGAAAAGAGTGGATCCAGCTTTATTAGAAAAAGGAACAGGAAATACTTATAAAGCTCGTATTTATCCAATACCCGCTAATGGATATAAAAGAATTGTACTAGCATATGAACAAGAATTAGTTTATACGGATACAGCGCATTACTATAATTTACCACTAAGTTTTAAAAATAAATTAGATCATTTCTCACTTAAAATAGTTGTTTTTGATCAAAAAAGTAAGCCCATAATTGAGAAAGGACAACTATCAGGACTTGAATTTTCTAATTGGGAAAAACAGTACAGTACTACAGTAACTAAAAAGAATTACATACCTAATAAGGATCTGTTAATAAAAATACCTGTGCCATTAGATACGGAGAAAGTAATTACTTCCGAGAATTATTTTTATGTATATAAAACAGTACAACCAGAAAATAGATTGAGAGATAAATCTGATGAAATCACTATATATTGGGATGCTTCTCTATCCATGAAACACAGAGATCTACAGAAAGAATTAGATTTTTTAAATGCTTATTTCTTATATATACCAGACATAAATGTAAATTTTATAGCTTTTAGTAATCTTATAGTATCAGAAGATACTTTTAGAATAAAAGATGGCAATTGGAAATCTTTAAGAAACAAAATAGAGACTATATCCTATGATGGAGGAACCTCGTATGATTCCCTGTTTGGAAGAAAACAAGCCTCTGATGCTGTCTTCTTATTTTCTGATGGCATTACAAGTTTAAGCGATGAGTCTGCGATAGGGAGTAATCGTCCTGTATTTATATTAAATAGCATTGTTAAAGCAAATCATTCATTTTTAAAGAATAATGCAGAGAAAACAAATGGAGCTTATATAAATCTGAAAACAAAATCAATAGAGGATGCAATGGTCGCTGTTAAATATGAACCGTTTAAGTTTTTAGGATATGAATCCAAAACAAAAAAAGGAGAAGCATATCCGAATGTACCGGTTGGCTTATCATATGATTTTTCTATTTCAGGAAAAGATTTTACAAAAGGCGAAACCTTGTTGTTACATTTTGGATACGGTAATGAAATAACAAAAAGCATAAGAATAAAAATAGACGCCAGTCCAATAAAAAGTGTTGATGTAAATAGAATCTGGGCTCAGAAGAAGTTAAATCATTTACAGAGAGATGCAAAGAACAATAAAGAACAAATTACAGCTTTAGGAAAAAATTATAGTTTGGTAACGGATTATACTTCATTAATTGTTCTAGAAGATGTGCAAGATTATATAGCATATCAAATAACTCCTCCGGAGGAGTTATTAGAAGAATACAATCGGATTCTAGCATCAAAAGATGGTATAAAGAAAGGCCTAGCAAGAAGACTCTCAGGTACTATGGATGATACTGAAGAAGAAATTCCAGTTGAACAAAATTTTGAAATTGTACAAGAAGAGAAGATAGTAGAGGGGTTTTTAGCGGAACCTTTATTACGATCGGTTAATGATGACTTAGAAGAAATCGTAGAAGAAGACGAAATAGTTGATGTTGAAGAAGATGAAGAATTGTTGTCAATACCTTTTTCTGTAATAGAACAAGTACCTGTTTTTCCTGGTTGTGAACAAAATAACACTAATGAAGACAGAAAGAAATGTTTTTCTGATAGTGTGAAAAACTTAATTAATAGATCATTTAATTCTGAGATAGCTAATGATTTTAATTTGTCACCAGGAACCAAAAGAATATATGCAAGGTTTATGATTGATAGAGAAGGTGATGTTGTTAATATAGAAGTAAGAGCACCTCATAATACGTTAGCAGAAGAAGCAATCAGAGTATTAAAGTTATTGCCTAGGATGACACCAGGAAGGCAAAGAAATATAGCAGTCGATGTGAGTTATGTACTTCCGATCGTTTTAAATGTAAAAGATATTGGTGCATCATCGGGCACATATACTGAAGAGGATAATGTGATTTTAAGAGCTAATACAGTACCTTCCAATAGGAGTATATCTTCCTCGAGACCTAATATAAGGAAACCTTCATTTAGAAAATATACAGGAGATCTTACAATAAAAGACAGAAAAGTAATACTTGATTATTTAGTGGTTTTAAGAAAAGCAAAAAATAAAGAAGAAGCTTACAAAATGTATCTGAAGCAGCGAGAACAGTATATAAAACTACCGGCATATTTTGTGGATGTTTCTAATCATTTTAGAGAAAGATATAATGAGGAAGTATATGCATCCAGAATACTATCCAATATACCAGAAACAGATTTTGATAATTATGAATTATTAAAAGTGTACGCATATCAGTTACAAGCCAATCATTATAATACGCAGGCTGTATTTATTTTTAAACGAATATTAGAATTAAGGCCAGAAGATTCTCAATCATATAGGGATCTGGCACTAGCATATGAAAATGACGGAAAATGTCAGGAAGCACTGAATTTGTTAAATAGTATTGTATCAGGTGAGATTTATGAAAATTCCAAGAGGCGTGTATTTAAGGGAATCGAAAATATTTCAAAAAATGAAATAAGAACTCTTGTACATAAATATAAAGATGATTTAGATCTCAGTAAAATAGATAAAGAATTATTACTTCCGGTAACGTACGATATCCGGGTAACTACGGATTGGAATCATAACGATACAGATATTGATTTACACATTATAGACCCTAATTTGGAAGAATGCTATTACAGTCATAACAAAACAAGTATAGGCGGTCATATGTCACAGGATATGACGGAGGGATTTGGTCCTGAAGAATTCACATTAAAAGAAGCTATAAAAGGAACATATTTTATTAAGATAAAATACTATGGAGATAGGTATCAGAAAGTTGAAAACCCGACTTTTATGAAAGTTACTATGTTCAAAAACTATGGATCAAAAGAAGAAGTAAGAGAGACTAAAATTATTAGATTAACTAAGAAAGATAATGAAGAAGTTATTGCAAAAATTGTTTTTTAGATTCAGTTAATTACTAGTTGTTGTGACTTATTTATTACGAAATTTCTTCTTTTTCGTTTTTTTACTGAATAGTCTTTTTAGAAAATTATCACGTTTTTCGGGTTTACAATCCAGATCTTCAAGAACCTGATCTGAAGTTTTTTCGAAACTACTTTTGGTGATAGGATCAAAAGCAACATCTTTATTCAATTTCTGATAAAGCCCGGCAAAAATCGGAAGAGCAGAATTAGCACCTTGTCCTTGTGCAGTACTTTTAAATCCTATAGTATAATTATCATTACCGACCCATGTTACTGTTACAAGATTAGGGGTAATACCCACAAACCATCCATCTTTGTTATCTTGCGTAGTACCGGTTTTTCCAGCAATTTCATTTTTTAATCCATAAGTAGATCTCAATCTTTTTGCTGTACCTTCATTAACCGTAGATTTCATCATTTCTAATAGTATCTGTCTCGTGTAATCACTAAAAGCCACTTCTTCTGATATTTTTGGTTCAAATGAGGCAATAAGATTACCTTGTCGATCTTCAATTTTTGTAATATAAAATGGTTGTACTGCTTTAGAATGATTTACATAGCTGGCATAAGCTCCTGCTAATTCTTTAATTTTTATTCCAGCTGTTCCTAAAGCTATTGATGGTTGTTCTGGAAGCTCTTCAGTGATTCCCATTTTTTCTACCTGTTCCAAAACTTTTTTAACACCTATTTCGCCGATTACCTTTACAGCAATCGTATTTACAGAATTACTCAATGCTGTTTCTAGATTATAGTTCAAATAAGGATCTTCTTCGCTAGATGAATTTTTTGGTGTCCAATCTTTCAAATTCGTATATGTAACTTCTTTCAATGGGAAATATGAACAAGGTTTCATTCCATTTTCTATGGCTGCTGTATAAACAAACGGTTTGAAGGTGGAACCTACTTGTCTTTTACTTTGAGAAACGTGATCATATTTAAAATATCTATAATCAATACCTCCTAGATATGCTCTGACGGCTCCATCAGAAGGATCAATTGCAATCATTCCTGCGTTTAGGAACTTCAGATAATGTTGTAGGCTATCGCGTACAGAAACTTTTTTAGAAATATTTCCTCCCCATTCAAAAAGTTCCATCTCGCGTTTCACCGAAAAAGAATCTATGATCTGCTTTCGATTAAGACCCTGTTCTTTATATTTTTGGTAAATAGGTAATTGTTGCAGTGCATTATCTAATAAGCCGGTATTTGTCTTCCATGGAGCTTTATTACCGTGCTCTTTTTCATATGCCTTTTGTAAATTCTGTAAATGCTCTTTCATCACTTCTTCTGCAAGCGATTGCATTTTATAATCCAATGTAGTATGAATGATTAATCCATCTTTGTAAATGTCATAAAAAGTATTGTCAGCTTTTTTATATTTTTTTAGAATCTTACTAAGTTGTTTTTTAACCTCCTCTCTGAAATAAGGAGCTAACCCAAGATCATGATTAAAATATTGATAGTCCAAATTGACGTTTTGATTCATTACCCGATCAGCAATATCCTGAGTAATATATTCATATTTAGCCATTTGTTGTAAAACCACATCTCTTCGTAATTGACTTCTTTCGGGAAAAAGCCTTGGATTATAACTGTGATTTGCTTTCAGGCTTCCGATAAGAGTGCAGGCTTCTGATAGGGTGAGTTCTCTGGTGGATTTATTAAAGAATTTTTGTGAAGCACTCTCAATACCATAGGTGTTATCAGGAAAAGGAACTGTATTAAAGTATTGAGTTAGGATTTCTTCTTTAGTATATATTTCCTCAATACGTTTGGCAACAATGGATTCTTTGAGTTTGTTTACTACCACACTAAAATATCCATAATTTTTTCTCCCGAAAAGGTTTTTTACTAATTGTAAAGTAATGGTGCTTCCTCCTCCAGAAGATTTATCTCTGAGTAATATAGTTTTAAAAAATACTCTGACCAGACTTACATTATCAACACCATCGTGTTCATAAAAGCGTACATCTTCAGTAGCAATCAATGCATCAATCAGGTGTTTAGGAAGATCATCATAAATTATCGGTTGTCTATCATAGATAAAATACTTACCAATCAAACGCCCATCTTTGTCCAACAACAGAGTCGCTTCTGCCTGCTTTAAAGAGCTTAATTCGTTCTTGGTTGGAATTTCTCCCCAAAAACCAAAATAAATACTTACGTAAAAAGTAGTAAAAATTAAAAAAAATCCTCCAATGGCAATTAACGGCCACTTTATCCATTTTCTATGTAAAAGTTTACGTATCATCATATAATTACTCTTAACGTAAAAAAAGTGTTAATATTGGTGGAATGCCTGATACAAGACTTTAGGATTACGTTTAATTTTTATAGATATAATTTTAAGGAAAACACTTACTTTTTTTGAAGCTTATTTCTCAAAAGTTTAATTTTTTTATTATAAATTGTAGTGGTGAATACCATTATATAATATCAAAAGAAAATTAACTAAAGAACATCAATAGAATGATGCTTCTAAGTGTATTGTAGAAAATAATGTAATATAAACAGAATCTTATTTACTATTTGTTAGTGAAGTAACCAACTAAAACTACACATTATGAAAAGAGTAATTGTTGACTACAAAAAACTGAACAAAGATATTTTGAATCTTTTAGTAGAGAAATTTCCTGATGGTTATTCAGATCGGGATATTATTTCCTTTAAGAACCATCATCACGATACTATTGAAGCGGTAGAGGTAAAAACAGACGATACTATTTATTTAGTTAAGATAAGTGAACGTCTTGCAGGTGTAATGCAAGATTATGATGATAATTCTTCAGATTCAGAAATCCCTGCAAGTGTCTCAAAAGAACAAGTAGGTGATGAAGTGGATTTTGGTGATTGATGTTTTTTTGATTTGGTTAAAATAGCACTTTGTAATTACTAAATTAATATATCTATTTTAATAAAAGTTGTTTTAGAATGATTTTGATTTGTTCTTAAAAGCCCATGAGCTTTAAGAAAACAGAATAAAAAATCTTAATTTCTAATAATAAAGAGAACTTTCAATTAATTCCCTTCGGTATCCTGCTTTAACATAATTTTATGTTTAGTGATAAAAAATATTTATATTTGCACGTTTGATATAATTCTTAAGATTTTTCTTTTCTGAATATTTTTTGATTTAGATAAGAAATCAAAATCGTAAGGTAAGGGATCAATTAAATTATTTTTTAGGGTTTATTTGTTTTCACTTGTTTATAGTAAATAGGTGTGATCATTTTTTTAATGATTATGCGATAAACTCAATTTATTAAACTCAACAATAAAAAAAGAACTATGAAATTAAAGATTACCTTTAAAATTGTTTTGTCGATGATTTTGTTATTCAGTGGTTTAACTGTTAATTCACAGAGTATCCAAAAATCTATCGCAAAATTACAACAGCAAACGAATGCTGTTGTAACTGTTGATGAAAATTCTGGACTAACAGAATTCGTAAAGTTCCCAGCTGGAAATGCGATGAAAGCTAAAGGAGGAACTATTGAACAAAAAGCGTTCAACTTTTTGGAAGACTACAAATCACTTTATAAAATAGAATCCGTTAATAATTCTTTGGTTATAGAGAAAACAAAGAAGGATAATTATGGTTTAGAGCATGTCGTGCTTAAACAAAAGCATAATGGTGTTCCTGTGTATGGAGGAGAACTGAAATTCCATTTTGATTCAAATAAAAATATTACTTCAATAAACGGTAAGGTGATCCCAATATCAGAATTTAATACAGAGCCAAGATTAAATGAATCTCAGGTAAATGCTATTGCTCTATCAACCGTAAGAAAACAGGGATTAAATAAATCGGGTGTTCCTTTAAAAGTGAATAAAACTAATCTTTTTGTTTTTCAGAAAGGTATAATTAAAGGAGTGAATGGGCCGTTATATTTAGCATATGAGGTTGAAGTACGTAATGACAAGGACGTAAGAGAATATATTTTTGTTAATGCTCAGAAAGGAAACGTTATAGAACAAATTACGGGTATGGCTCATGCTATTGATAGAGTTTTGTACGAAGGGGATACAAGTAATCTTGTATGGCAAGAAGGAGATGCTTTTCCTGGAACGTTAGATGAATGGCAACAAACAGAGTTAGAAGCTGCAGCTCATACATATAATTTCTTTAAGAATGCTTTTGGGTATGTTTCTTATGATGGTCAGGATGCACGGATGATAACTATTAATAATGACCCAGATGGTAACTGCCCTAATGCATCTTGGAACGGTGTTACTACCAATTATTGTTCGGGGACTGCTGCTGATGATGTAGTGGCACATGAGTGGGGGCACGCATACACAGAATATACTAATAATTTAATCTATGCATATGAGTCAGGAGCGATAAATGAATCATTTTCAGATATCTGGGGAGAAACTATTGATTTGTTGAATAACTATGCAGACAATGGAGAAGATGTTTCGGCTCGTACCGGTTGTGATACTTCGGTTAGGTGGTTGATGGGAGAAGATGCTTCTGCCTTTGGAGGAGCTATCAGAGATATGTGGAGCCCCAATTGTAAAGGCGATCCAGCTAGTATAGATGATTTTAGATATTTATGTGGTGAAGCTGATAGTGGAGGTGTTCATATTAATTCTGGTATTCCTAATCATATGTTTGCTTTATTGGTAGATGGTGGGGCGTTTAATGGTCAAACCATCAATTCGATTGGTTTAACAAAGGCTGCGCATATATTTTGGAGAGCACAGAGTGAATATTTGACATTAGTAAGTGATTTCGCCAATCTAGCCGATGCTTTAGAAGGTTCTGCTAATGATCTACTCGGAATTAATTTAGAAGGGTTGTCTACAACAGAAACGCCTGCTGGTCCTTCTGGTGAGATAATTACTGCCAATGATATTACGCAATTACAAAACGCGATGTTAGCTGTGGAATTAAGAACGGATAATTCTTGTAGATATACGACAATACTTTCTAATAGAGGGACATTGTGTAGTAATGCAACCACTAATGCTATTTTTTATGAGGATTGGGAAGCAGGGGCTGGTAGATGGACTATGGAGCAACTTCCGGAAGATGCTAGTACGTGGATTTCTAGGGACTGGGTTTTAGAGTCTTCTCTTCCTGATGGAAGAGCAGGACAAGCTATTTTTGGCACAGATCCAAACCTTGGGGACTGTCAAACTAGCTTTCAAAATGGTATTATACGTTTACAGAGTCCAGTAATAAATATTCCAACAGTTGCTGAAGGTGGAACTTTTGAAATGTCTTTTAATCATTTCGTTGCTACCGAAGCCGATTGGGATGGAGGTAATATCAAATATAGTTTAAACGGTGGTGCCTGGACATTATTACCGTCTTCCGCTTTTTTGAGAAGTCCTTATAATGCTATGGTTATTACAGATCAAGATTTTGATTTGCCGGACGGCAGTACGGTAAATGTTGTTAATGACAATCCTTTAAGAGGCGAAGCAGCATTTACAGGTACAGATGAAGGTTCTAATACTGGAAGCTGGGGTAGAAGTCATGTTGATCTATCATCCATAGGAGTTACTGATAATTCTACCATTCAGTTTAGATTTGAAATGGGAACGGATTCTTGTAGCGGATTATTTGGTTGGTATATCGATGAAGTAACTGTGTTTAACTGTGCTCAAACAACATTGTCTGTAGCAGATAATGAGTTTATATCACAAAATATAAGCGTATATCCGATTCCATCAAATGGAATAGTTAATTTAAGAAAGCTTACCAATATCGAATTGGTAAAAGCGGAGATTTATGATATAAATGGAAGAATGTTAAAGACTGTTGATCTTTCTAATGTGGCTATTGAAAAAGAGATTAACATTACCGATCTAAAAAGTGGAGTTTACTTCATGTCAATTACTACAGGAAGTGTGAACGGTGTAATTCCAATAGTAAGACAATAGACAAATAGCTGAATAGCAATTTAAGTATATAAAGCGCTGCATGATAATTCTATTATTATGCAGCGTTTATTTTTTTTAAACTATCAATTACTACTTACAGAAATAAAGATCTTGCTTAATTATTTATGAGTCTCAATAAATACTTTGCTGCAGCAAAAGGAGTAATCTTATGTTGCTGCACAGCTTTAATTTGTTCTGATAAGGCCTCTTTGATTTTGGGATGATTGTAAAACGAGTTTTTCAATTCTTCTTCAATGGTCTGTAACAACCAGAATTTATTTTGTCGGATTCTGTTTTCTTCAAAATAACTATTCATCGCGGTAACCTCGATATATTGTAAAATCAGTTTCCAAACTTCTTCAATACCATCATTTTTTAGTGCACTACACATCAATACTTCCGGAGACCAACTACTTTCGGCTAAAGGATACAGATGTAATGCTTTTCTAAATTGGTTCTTAGCCTCTCGTGCACGTTTTAGGTTATCTCCATCAGCTTTATTAATTACAATTGCGTCGGCCATTTCTATGATACCACGTTTAATTCCTTGTAGCTCATCGCCTGCTCCGGCCAACTTCAGCAATAGAAAAAAGTCTACCATTCCGTGTACCGCAGTTTCACTCTGGCCAACACCTACGGTTTCAATAATGATCACATCATAGCCGGCAGCTTCACAAAGGATAATGGATTCACGGGTTTTTTGAGCTACACCGCCTAAAGAATTTCCCGAAGGAGAAGGTCTGATAAAAGCATTAGGTGATCTTACCAGTGATTCCATTCTTGTCTTATCGCCTAAAATACTTCCTTTTGAGATAGTACTACTGGGATCTACAGCGAGCACAGCAACTTTTTTATCTTTTTTTATAAGTATATTGCCTAAAGCTTCAATAAAGGTACTTTTTCCCACGCCAGGGACTCCTGTAATTCCTATTCTTATGGAATTATTAGCATGAGGAAGGCATTTTTCAATAAGTTGTTGCGCCTTTTTATTATGTTTTTTCTGAGTGCTTTCTACTAAAGTGATTCCTTTACTAAGAGCCGCAGTATTTTTTGAGATAATTCCTTCGAATAGATCAAGTACGGAAATTTCCTTTTGTTGAAGTTTTTTAAAACGATCAATTGCCTCTTGATTAGTTCCGGATGGTGTTTTAGAAGATTGATCTTGATATTCCATGTCTTTCCTGTTCACAATGTAGCTTTAGAACAAATTTATAAATTCATTTTAGGATACTTCATTATTATTTTGCGTAATGTAAAGAGAAAAGAATTTATTTTAATGTTATTGGTATAGCAATGGCAGTTTGATCCCACGCAAGATACATAATGGTAAAATTATTTGCTTCTTGAAAATAAATTGAAAATTGCTCTACGGTATTAAGTAAACGCTGCACAGGAACTTCTATCGTTAGTGCGTCATGTTTTGGATCACGAGATGGGCTTCCATCCATAAAGCTTACACCCCAATTATATTTATTATTGTTAAAAATAACTTTCCAGGAATTTTGTCCTGGGAT
Organism: Aquimarina rubra; assembly: GCF_042684305.1. Classification (NCBI taxonomy): domain Bacteria; kingdom Pseudomonadati; phylum Bacteroidota; class Flavobacteriia; order Flavobacteriales; family Flavobacteriaceae; genus Aquimarina; species Aquimarina rubra. The sequence continues at coordinate 483,883 of NZ_JBHULE010000035.1, forward strand.
AGTCCATAAAGTATAGGTTCCGGTCTTTAATAGGGAGCCGTCTACAAGAATATCCTTGTCGGTGGTAAAAGTAGTGGCTTCATTAGCTCCGGTTCTCCAAACTTGATCAAACGGAACCAAATCACCAAAGATTTCCCTGTCCTTTTTAAACGGTCTATTGTAGAAAACTGTAAAGTTTGCCTCGTTACTACTATGTGTAACTGTCTGCTCCGGACTATGTTTTTTAGTGTTTGATTTTAAAATAAACCTTCCTGTAAAACCAATAATTACAATTCCTATAATAAGTATGAGTGATCTTTTTAGAAGCTTTGTCATATGTGGAGATTTGATTATTAAAGATAACTTATTTGCTTATGAAAGTACATATAATTGCTTACTTTTGAGCTCTTACTACTGGTTTATGGTCGAAAAATCCTATAAAAAATTCACATCGGATGTTGTGTTTACTAATGATACTTATGTTATCATAGGTTCTGGAGTTGGAGGTTTAACTACTGCAGTTTTTTTAGCCAAAGCTGGTAAAAAAGTAGTAGTTCTGGAGCAACATTACACCCCTGGTGGATTTACGCATACGTTCAAAAGACGTAAAGGTTTGGTTTGGGATGTTGGAGTTCATTATGTGGGGAATATGGAGGAAAATTCGGGACTACGAAGAATCTTTAATTATTTATCCGACAACAAACTAGAATGGGATCCAATGGGCGATCCATATGACGTTGCCTTTGTGGGAGGACGTAAATTTGAGTTTGTTTCAGGGAAAGAAAATTTTAGAAAAAAGTTTCATGAGTATTTTCCGAATGATAAGAATGCTATTGATAAATACCTCGAATTACTTGAAAAATCTACTAAAAAGAATCTTCTTTATTTTGTGCAAAAAGCCTTGCCAGGTTTGCTAAATACTGTTTTGGGGCCTATTTTTAGAAGAATACAAAAACCCATTGCAAGTAAAACGACATATCAAGTGTTAAGCAGCATAACGGATAATCAGGAACTTATTGCAGTGTTATGTGCTCAATGCGGGAATTATGGGTTATCTCCAAAAGAAAGTAGTTTTGCTTCTCATTGTATTGTTATTAATCATTTTATGGAAGGCGGATATTATCCAAGAGGAGGAGCCAATCGTATTCATCAAACGATTATTGACAATTTAGAATCACTGGGAGTTAAAGTATTTATCAAAGCTAATGTTGAAAAAATTATTACTAAAGGGAAATCTGTAAAAGGGCTGTTGATTAATGGTAAAGAATTTTCTTGTAAAAAAGTTATTAGTAATGCTGGTGCTTATAATACCTTTCAGCGTTTGCTTGATTCATCTGTGAATAATAAAAAACACATAGATTTTAGGAGTATCAAACCATCAACCTGTCACCTTTGTTTGTATATAGGACTAGATAAGAGCGATGCAGAGCTTAAGCTACCAAAATACAACATATGGTGGTATGCTGATAAGGATACAGATAGTATTCTTAATGACAAAGATAATTTATCCAAGGATCAGCTGTCATTTGCATATATTTCTTTTCCATCTGCAAAGGACAGTCTTTGGTCTACTAAGCATCCTGATCAATCAACTATACAATTAATAGGTAGAGCCTGGTATAAAGATTTTAGAGCGTATGAAGATAAGCCTTGGTTAAACAGGGGAGAAGAATACGACAAAATTAAAGATCAATTTAAAGAGAAAGGATTGTCATTACTAAGAGAATTATATCCACATTTAGAAGAACATATTATCCATGCCGAGGTTTCTACTCCGGTTTCCACCAAAAAATTTAGCAATTATAACGAGGGAGAAATATATGGAGTTACACACGCTCCAGAACGCTATAAGACCAGAGTTCTGCGACCTCGAACTCATATAAAAGGATTATTTCTTACAGGTCAGGATATTACATTAGTTGGAGTGGGTGGAGCCATGGGAAGTGGTATATTAACCGCCACAACCATTATAAAATGGAATATGAGTAAACAGTTTAAAGAGATTTCAGCTAAGTATTAAGGTTAGCTTTAACGACCGTTCTTCTAGTAACCTGTCTCGAATATAATTAAGGAGTCTATCAGTATTACGAATATGATCTGTAGCTTTCTAAGCTTAATTTACTATAAATGTATTCTCTATTGAATACAAGTTAAACCGGTTTATAGTTTCGATTATAATGGATACGTGAAGTTTTTAAACAAAAAAATAAATAGTAAGTAGTAAAGTCATAGGAGATTCATTATTAAAGGGCCCTAACTATTCATTGATAATATTTAGGTCTTTTTTATAAAAGTATTCATAAAACTTCGAGTCTTTTTCTATTCATTATAGAAATGGCAATTACACTGCGCTCTCTTCTTAATTTTTCTAATATTAATTCAGATAGTAATTGAGTGTTTAAAACCTGGTCTATTTTGTGAATTGTTTTCTCCAGCTGAACTGTACTTTTGTAATCATCATAGTTAGAACCAATAAAAACTTGCATAATTTAAATTTTAGGGTTTGCTATGATACTTACGATAAAAAAAACAATAATGGTTTTATGAAATCGTATTATTCTTTAGAATTGAAAAAGAATCTAAAAAAGATAAGTATGGTTTATCACTATTTTGGTAATCAATATTTTAGTTAAATATTTGATATCCAATATCTTTTGTTTTTTTTGAAGTTTTTATCTTTAATTTTGCAACAGATAGCTAATGAATCTCGTCTTTAGAAGAGAATAGCAATTAGAACAGTTTTAAAGAAGTAATCACTAACCAAATAATTCGGAAAAGTTTGTTACAGAGCGAGCTAATAGAAAAATGTAGGACTAACGATCGTAAAGCGCAGATGAAGCTTTATAACAAATACTGTGATGGCATGTATTATGTTGCTTTGAGGTTTTTGAAGGATCCTTTTGAGGCAGAAGAAGCTATGCAGGAGTCGTTTATAAAAGCATTCTTGAAACTGCATCAGTTTACAGGAGATGTAACGTTTGGGGCATGGTTAAAACGCATAGTGATTAATAAGAGTATTGATATGCTCAAAGCAAAAAAAATGAATATGGTTGCGATTAATGAACAAGTGATGTCAACAGTCGAAGAGCAGGATGACTGGTCCGTTTCGGATTCGACTACTGTAGATGAGGTGAAGAGCGCTATAGAAAGGTTACCAGAAAAATATAAGTATGCGGTCATGTTGTTTTTAATAGAAGGATATGATCATAAAGAGATTAGTGAGATATTAGATATTACTCCGGTAGCATCCAGAACATTGGTGCATCGAGGAAAGAAACAGCTTCAGGATCAATTAAAACATTTGAGAGATGGGACAGGATATTAGAGAGTTACTAAAACAGGATACCAGAATTCCTGCAGAACGCTTGGCAGAAGGTCACCAAAACCGTTTTATGGCTAAGTTAGACGAAGAGCTTCCTAAAAAAGCTAGAAAGTTTAATTACGGCTGGTTAAGGGTTGCCGCAAGTGTGGTTGTAATTTTGTCTGTTTCCTTGTTGGCTTTTAATGAGTTTGGAAACAAAGGAATGAATAATACCCAGATTGTAGATACCGGTATACCAGATTCAAAAAATTCTACTGTTGTGTTAACAAAGCAGACATCGCCACTCGCCGAAATGTTTCCTGAGTATGAAAAAACAGAAAATTATTTACTGACAGGTATAAAATTTCAATTATCCCAGATTACCGTAGATGATTCGAATAGAGAGTTAGTAGAAAGCTTTATGAAACGGTTAGGTGATCTAAATAAAGAATATCAGGATCTTAATAAAGAATTAATAGAGGTGGGGCCTAATGTACAAAGTGCGGAAGCAATGATCGAAAATTTAACACTTAGACTTTCCCTTTTGAATAGACTAAAAGACAAACTAAAAGAATTAGAAAAAATTGAGAATGAAAATTACATTGATATACAAGCTTAACCTTGTAACACTTAGTCTGGCATGTTTTTCCGGAGTGTTTGCTCAGAATAAACAAGATAAATTAAGTGAAAAGTTTGTAGTAAATAAAGATGTTGCAATTCATCTAAATACGAGTCATACCGAGGTTGTATTCGAAACCTGGAATAAAAACTCTGTTGAGATCGAAGCGTATATAGAGGGTGATAACATTACAGATGAAAATAAAGAACGACTGTTACAGAATTGGAGAATAGAAGCTTTAGGGAATAGTAAAGAAATTACTATAAATTCTATTACAGGAAATTTTTGGTCGGGAAAAGCGCCTGTCTCAAATGCGCAAAATACCAAGTCACCTGAACTTAGACGATTAGAACCGGTTATTTCTGATATGTTAAGACCAATTCTGAAGAATATCGAAAATAATCCAATGCCAAGTGCGCTTTCTGAAAATCTGGCGAGTATGAACTTCGATACTAATAAGTTTAAAGAGAATGAAGAAAAATATATTCAGCAGTGGGGAGACCAGATAAAAGAAAAGTTTGGTGATAATTATGAAAGCGTAGTAAAGAACTGGACGAAAGAATTAAGCAAGAGTACCGGGCAAATACCTTCTAGTACCGGAATTACTTCTAATGATTGGGGAGGAGAAGAATTTGCCAGAAGAATGCAAGCTTGGGCATCTCAGTTTTCTGGAGATTTAGAAATAACCCAAACAAATGGTTCTAATGTGACGGTGTATAGATATAGTTCTAGAATGAATAATTCTGGAACGATACATAGAATTGTAAAAGTGAAAATGCCAAAAGAAGCATTGCTTAAATTAAATATTAGACATGGTAATGTACAACTAGCAGAGAAAACAATTAATATGATCGCTTCTTTATCTCATACGAGTCTTCAAGCTAATATCGTTGATGGAGATCGCACATTTATCAGAACATCGTATTCTCCTGTAGTTGTTAAACAATGGAATAACGGCAGACTAGCTGTCAATTACGTGAAGAATTGTAGAATCCAGAGCGCTAAAAACCTTAGAGTTAATGCTGATTCCAGTAATATTTTTATTCAAGAGTTAGAGGGTAACGCCGCTATATCAGGTAGTTTTGGTGCTATAACGGTTGCTAACCTTTCAGATTCATTCGCTACTTTGGATCTGGCAGTGGAGAACAGTGATTTTAAATTGAAGCTACCAGAGTCTGCATTTAATATTGCATATAGTGGAGTGCAGAGTAGAATTTCTTTACCAAAAACTATAGAGACAAATGCTCGTAGAAATTTTGGAAATGTATTTGTAAATGGGTTTAATAAAACTAGAGATACGGATAAAGTGATTACGATCAACGCCAAGTATAGCGATATTATATTACAATAATGATTTTTATAATGTGTTAATTGTAGAAAGTCTTGCTAATCAATGTAGTAAGGCTTTTTTTATTACATAATTTTACCTGTAAAAAATCATATTTCTGTAAACATTAGATTACACTTTAAATTCTGCCGTAATTGCTTTGTGTATTTCATCGGATATAATAAAATTTAAACTAAAAAAAATCATTCCTCTTTTTGTCAGTCCATTTTTGTAGTAAATTTAAAGTGGGAAATACAAATCATATTAATCTAATTTTTAGTAGCTTATGAAAAAATTATTACTAATTTTTTCTTTAATGTGTGCTACAGTTTTGTTTGGAAATAATGGGAATGACGAAAGCCTCATCGTCAGACGTAATGGAAACATTATTACTGTAGTAGATTTTAAAGATGGGGACAAAGTCAAACTATTTGAGTTGAAAACAGGTAAGATTATTACCTATAAAACTAAAAGAGGAATCTTCGATCTTAGCCAACTTCCGGCAGGTAAATATCTTTTAATTGATAAAGATGGACGAAAAGTAGTTGTCGATAAATTAATCGATCCTGAGTTTTTTGCCAAATGATGAGAAATCAATGAAAAAAGGTGTAAGCTGGCAAATCACAACCATAATTGTTAATTTTCTTTACATATTAAATCTATTCTTGATATTTTTTTAAGAAAGATGTTGTAGTCCAAATTCTGATTTTTGGTTTGTTTGTCTAAAATATATGCTTTTAATCTATATTTCGGCAAACTTTTTAAAATTAATACACTGTAAATCAGTTTATTAGATTTTTAAAACGGTAAAAACTCACTTTTTTGTGTCATTGGTCGAAAATCAAAAACGTTTGATCTAAAAACGGGCTATTTTTTTCGGGAAACGACAATTTAACGATATTATTGTAAGGTAATCACGTAAAATTATTACAATTTAAAAATCCAGATAATGAGAACTTTAGCATTTATTTTCGCCTTACTTTTCTTCACGAATGTGAATGCGCGAATTGAAGATGATAACTTGCAAATCGCAAGAGAAGGACTTGTTGTCGTTGTTTTGGATTTTAAAGAAGGTGACAAAATTAAATTATTCGAGGTAGAAACAGGAGATCATATCTTATCTAAAACAAGAGGACAAATTGATCTTAGCCAGTTACCACCTGCTAAATATTTATTAGAGAATAGCGAAGGAAAATCTGTGGTAATTGAGAAAACTGATAATGATATCTTTATTGAAAAAGAATTAGGAGCTGAGTATATCGTGGAGTATGACAGTGAATCAATGACGGCTAATAGTATAAGTGTTGAAGAAGAGTTGGAAGAATACTACCTAACATCAGAAGTAAATCCATTAGGGATTAAAAGAGATGGTGATATCATAACAGTTGTAGATTTTGAAGAAGGAGATAAAATAAAGCTATTTGAAATGGTTGGTAAGATTCACGTTTTATCTAAAACCACTAAGGTAGTTGATCTTACGCAATTGGCTTCCGGAAAATATATTTTAGAAAATGACAGAGGGCAAGCTGTTGTGGTAGAGAAGTTCGATGTGGAACTGGAATACGAAGACACAGTAGCTTATAACTAGAAAGTTAAATTTATTTTATTACTATAAAATAAGTAGAATTTGGGGGAAAGACCTATCAGCAATGATAGGTCTTTATAGTTTCTGTAAACAGGTCTGGTTATTTATCTAAGTTCTTAGTCATCGTAAAGCCTGTGAATAAACCTACGCCGGCCATTAGGAAGATAGTTCCGGGGAAAGCTATACCTTCTTCAACCCCAAGAGAATAATGCAATATACCAGCTATAAATATACCCACACCTATTCCCATAAGTAATAGAGAAAAGTTAAGGATAAAAACTTTCCATACAGGTGTTACTCTTTTCTCTTTGCTGCTAAAGAAAATAGAAGCATCTGCTCCTTTGTCAATAAGAGCCATTCGTTCCTTGTTCCTCGCTGTAAAAAATAAATAAAAAATACCAAAGATGCATCCAAATATAGATAATGGTATTAAAGCTTCAATAAAACTCATAATTTTTAGATTTAAAGATTTAACTGTTCGTTTTTAGCTATGACGCCAAATATCAAATACTGGTTACAAAAAATCTAAAAAAATATATTTTGTATCTTTTTAGTATAAAGATGTAACCGAAAATAAAAAAGTGTCGTCTTATGGCTAAATGAACCATCAATCAGATCAATATTATATCAAACAGGTACTGGAAGGAGATACAAATGCTTTTTCGGTGCTGGTAGAGCGTTATCAGAGCATGGTGTATACTGTAGCATATAGAATGATTAGAAATAAGGAGGAAGCAGAAGAAGTAGCGCAAGATGCTTTTGTGAAGGCATATAAATCTTTGGTCAACTACAGGGGAGAGGCTAAGTTTTCTACTTGGCTGTATACAATTGTATATCGCAAAAGTTTAGATAGGATTAAGAAAAATAAACGTTTTATTGCTACAGAACTCATAGAGGAAATTAGCGAAGGCGAAGTTGGAATAATCAATGATGCATTGAGCTATTTACAAGATAAAGAGAGAAAACAGGTGATATCCGATAGTATTCTTAAATTACCCGAAGAAGAGGCCGCAATTATAACGTTATACTATTTTGAGGAGAAAAGCGTAAAAGAGATCAAAGAGATCGTAGGTCTGACAGACGATAATATCAAAATAAAGTTGTATCGAAGCAGAAAAAAATTATATTCGATATTGAAGAATCACGTTTTACCAGAAATAAATACTAATAATGGAAGAGCAATATAAAGACATACAGAAATTAGTAAAAGAAGCAGGAGTAGAAAATCCTTCTACGGATTTTTTGCAAAGTGTAATGGATGAGGTAGCATCTGTATCTATGGACAAATCCCCGGTGTATCAGCCATTAATTTCAAAAAAGGCGTGGGTATTAATAAGTCTTTCAGTGATAGTATTATTAGTTTCGTTACCATTTTTATCAGAGGGAACATCAATTCTGGATACATTAGACCTTTCAATTTTTAGTTTAGATGCTATTAAAAATCCATTTTCTGGTTTTAAGTTTCACAAGACTACTACGTATGGAATTATATTCCTTGCGATTTTATGTTTGCTTCAAATTACCGTAATTAAAAGGAGAATTGATAAGACGTATGCTGCCTGAGTTGTATTGATTATCCATCGAAATTCATAAAATATTTTTTAAACTTCAATACATTCTTTATTTTACATGCTCGTTTGTTATATAGTATGAAAAGAAGAGTTTGCATTATCGGAGCAGGGCCAAGTGGTATCACTGCTCTTAAAAATCTAAAAGATAAAAACCTGGAGGTAGTCGTATACGATCGAAATCACGAAGTGGGCGGTAATTGGATTTTTTCTGAAGATATTAGTCATTCGAGTGTGTTTGAAACTACGCATATCATTAGTTCAAAAACTTTATCGCAATATGAAGATTTTACTTTTGATGATTTTGATAAAACGGTGGCTGATTATCCATCTCATGACGAGCTAAGAAGATATTTCCAGGCATATGCAAAACACTTTGATCTGTATCCATATATAGAATTTAGTACTTCTGTAGAGCGATGCGAGCGGATAAATAATAATGAATGGCGTATAAGAATTACACAAAATGGTAAAGAACGAACAGAAGCTTTTACAGACTTAGTGGTTTGTAATGGTCATCATTCCGTTCCGAGAATGCCCAAGTATCCAGGGTGTTTTTCTGGAAAGTTTATGCATTCTCACACTTATAAAAAAGCAGCTCCTTTTGTGGATAAAAGAGTATTGGTAATTGGTGGCGGTAATTCTGCTTGCGATATTGCTGTAGAAACAAGTCGAGTGAGTCAGAAAACTGCCATTAGTTGGAGAAGAGGATATCGGATTATTCCTAAATTCTTTTTTGGATTGCCTTCAGACATTGTAGGAGCAAAATCTGCATGGCTTCCTGTAAAAATCCGAAGCTGGTTTAATGATAGGTTGTTGAATATAATGCTGGGCAAAAATAAGTTGTATGGCTTGCAAGAAGTTAAGACAAAGTTTGGTGAAACTCATCCTACGATTAATGATGAACTTCTTTATAAGGTGAGACATGGCAAAGTGCATCCCAAAGTAGATATTGAAAAGCTGGATGGTAAAATGGTTTACTTTAAGGATGGAACGAAAGAAGAGTTTGATGTAATTATTGCTTGTACAGGATACGTGCTCAAACATTCCTTTTTTGATCCTTCTTTAATTGATTACAGTAATGGGTCCGTTCCATTATATCTCAAAATGTTTCATGAAGATTTTCATAATTTATTTTTTATCGGAATGTTTCAACCATTGGGTTGTATATGGCCGGGATCAGAGTTACAAAGTAAAGTATTAGCGAATTACTTAACCGGTCATTGGAAAATGCCTGGTAATATAAAGAAGCTTTGTGAGCGAGAAGTTACGCACCCTCATTATAAGCAGATTAATACCCCAAGACATACCATCACCGTCGATTATCATAAATTTAGAAAAACATTGTTAAAGCAATTACCAAAGAATTGGATTTCTAAAGAACCTTTAAAAATTTCAAAAAGCGCCTGATGACAGATTCTCTATTTCCTAAGTTCATTAAAAGTTTATCTCAAAATTTCATTCCTGTTATAGATGCTGGATTTTCTAATGAAGATTACACTTTCATTGATTTATCAGTAATCAGTAATGGTTTAAAAACTGTTGATGTGTCATCTTCTAAAGCTTTTGAAGAGTATATAAACCATTATTTGACTATCAGTAAAGCAAAGGTTGCTTATGGAGGATATAATGAAACCAGAGGTATTTATAGAAGGAGTACACATTTTAACCAACAAGATCCCGAAACAGAGCGTAATATTCATATAGGATTGGATGTGTGGTGTGATGCGGGAACCGATGTTTTAGCTCCCTTGGGGGGAAAAGTACATAGCTTTAAAAATAATGAGAATTTTGGCGATTATGGTCCGACGATTGTCTTACAACATCAAATTGAGGATGTTACTTTTTACACTTTGTACGGACATTTAAGTCTAAAATCTATCGAAAATTTAGAAGTTGGACAGCGTTTTAATCCGGGAGATGTTTTGGCAACGCTGGGAGATTCTAGTGTAAATGGTGATTATGCACCCCATCTACATTTCCAGATAATAAAAGATATGCAAGGAAATGTTGGAGATTATCCGGGAGTGTCTAATAGAAAGGAGCTTAATTTTTACCTTCAGAATTGCCCAGATCCTAATCTTTTATTGAAAATTTGAATAATTACTTCAGCTTATGTTTGAATAAGAGTAGGTTGATCATAGTCAAGAAAGGGATTTCATCCTTTTTTACACGATGAATGTTATTTCGATTTTAAGAAAAAAGCACATCAGAACAGGTAATGTGTGTTTTTTGACGGAAAAAATAATTGTTTCATCTGTTTTATCGTCTTTTTAAATTTTATAAAATACTGATAATCAAATTATTAAACTTTATTTTAACATATTTTTGGTAGTTTAACGAAAATACGGACTATTTCGTCTAAAAGTCTGATTACTAGTTGGAGGCATAGGTATTTAGTGTTATACTTGTATGGTAAAGCCGTAATAACTTAACTTCAAAGCCCCCAAAATTATGAAAGTTACAGCACTAATATTCAGTCTATTTTTATCTATTTCGATTTTCGCTAACTCCGATGATGGTCTTTCTGTTTATCAGGATGGTCTTGTTGTAGAAGTAGCTGATTTTGAAGATGGAGATAAATTAAAATTATTTGAATTAGAAACAGGGGATCATATCCTTTCAAAATCATACTCACGTATAGACCTTAGTCAATTACCTGTGGGATCATATTTATTAGAAAATAATGAAGGGAAGTCAATTATTATTGATCGCTTAGAAGAAGAACTTGTGATCAATGGTGCTGTTGTTGTGCAAGAAGAGGAATTTGCTCTTGAGAATGATAGTGAAATAGCTTTGGAGGATAATGATGAGATACAGGCTGAAGAAGTATCTGTTGAAGATTATATTAGCCCAAACGAAAATCAATTAGCTATCCAGAGAGAAGGTAGTAAAATTATAGTGTTGGATTTTGAAGAAGGTGATAAACTAAAGTTATTTGAAGTAAAAGATACAGTACACGTTTTGTCAAAAACTACAAATGTTATCGATTTAAGTCAGTTACCTGTTGGTGTGTATCTTTTAGAGAATGATAAAGGAGATTCTGTAATCGTTGAAAAGTTTACAGAGGCTCAAAACAGTGTTACGGATTTATAGGATAGATATTAAAGGGGAAATAAAACGAAAGCGGGTTCATTAAGAACTCGCTTTTGCTTTTTATATAAAATCCAACATCATTCATTTAGAATCTCTATCAGAATATATTCATTGTTTTCGCCGTGTGTAAATACACCGGTAAGTTGTTCTTGGTTGCTAATCTTAGTAGATAATTCATTACATAAATTTTCGCAATCAATTCGTATCGAAGAATTGAGAATTGAATAATTATTGTCTTGATCTACAAATATCCAATTGTTAAATACTCCATCAGTCTGATTTAAGGTCAAGCGCACATTAAACTCGGTATCCACTGAAACTGGTGTTTTAGAGATAATTTCTAATAAGTCGATCCTTATATTAGAAGAATCTTGAGGAGGATTTGCAAGCCTGGTTTTAATAACTTTTAGATCATATATAAACCCTAACTCATAATCAAAGCCGTTAATTCCATTAAAAGTTGGTGTAAAGTTATCTTGTCCGATCTGATCACCTTCTTCAATTAACAATACAGTGCCTAAACCACCAAAAAAGAATCCATTGGTTGTGGTTTTATAATGATTTACTCTAATCGTAGTAATTGCAATTACTTCATCATCATCGTTGCAGGAGCCAAGAGTTAATAATACGATCAGTAATAGGAGTGTCTTTTTCATAAGAATCATTTTTTATAAGATAATAAAAGCCCAAAAGGTTGCTTCAGCTTTTTTGTTTAATGGTGATGAAAAATATAACGTAAGGGTTTTGCAAAAATATAATACATAGAATTATGATGTATTATATTTTTATGTATATTTGAACTATGTATTCAAAAGAACTACTTAAGGGAACCTTATCTGTGATGATTCTAAATCTTTTATCAGAAAAAGGGAGAATGTATGGTTATGAGATTTTTCAGCAAGTAAAGGAACGCTCTGATGGCAAAATTTTGTTAAAGGACGGCTCTTTATATCCTGCTTTACAAAAAATGAAGAAGGATGGTTTATTGACTTCCGAAGAAGAGTATATAGGAAAAAGAGTAAGAAAGTACTATTTGTTAACACCAAAAGGTGAAGAGAAGAAGGTGACTTATGTAGAAGAACTCAAAGATTTTATGATGACTCTTAACAATGTCATTTTTCCAAAGTTAGATATTATATGAAGTTAACCATAGAACAGGAAGAGAAGATTAAAATCTTCGTTGATAAACAAGGGTTAAAATTACCTGCTTTACGTGATGATATATTGGATCATTTATGTTGTGTTGTGGAGAGCGAGTTAAAAGCAGGTAAAACATTCGAACAATCATTGCAGGATGCTATATCAGAATTGGCGCCCAATGGTTTGATCGATTTAGAACGTAAAACATTTTTTTTATTAAACTCAAAACGAATTATTATGATGAAAAAACTGATGTATTTTATTGGATTTATTGGAGCATTGACATTAACAACCGGAATTACATTTAAGATTTTATGGTATCCTGGAGCCAATAAGCTTTTTATAACCGGTTTCCTGTTACTGTTGTTAGTTTTTGTACCAATGTTGGCTTTTGACAGATATAAAGTTGCAATAGCTAAAACACTTTCAGAAAGATTGAAAATTATTTTAGGTTGTGTTTCTGGTGTTATTATTGGTATGTCGGGATTGTTTAAGTTGATGCATTGGATGGGAGCAGAGGTGTTATTATTAGCCGGTGCTTTTATTTTCGCAATTGGATATCTACCATTTTTGTTCTTCACGATGTATAAACGATCATTTGCCTAGGGTAAATGTAGGATTGATAGTGACAAAAAAAACCTGAAGTAATATTCAGGTTTTTTTGTTTTTATTGAGCTGTTTTTTTAGGACTATTCATTCATAAGTACCCATTCACCTTTTTCTATTAAAGGAATCGCTTGTTTATACTTAACTGTTTTGCTTTCTCCACTCATTACGTGTTTGATAGTAACTTTGTCATTACGTCCGATTTTAGGTTGTTCTCTAACGATAGTTTCTGTTACTTGTGGGCGCTGCTGTGTTTGTCCTGCAGCTCTACTCTGTGCAGCACGTTCATCCATATTAGGGATTTCCTCTTTAGAAGTTTCCAGATTTTCTTTTCTGCGTACTTGACGAGCTTCAGAAATGTCCTGAGTATTACCTGTAGGTAATTCACCTTTAAACAGGAAAGAGATCACGTCTTTATTTACTTCTTCGATCATGGCTTTAAACAATTCAAAGGCTTCGAACTTATAGATTAACAATGGGTCTTTCTGCTCGTGAACTGCTAGCTGTACACTTTGTTTTAACTCATCCATCTTACGTAGATGTGTTTTCCAGGCATCATCGATAATCGCTAAAGTGATATTTTTTTCGAAATCTGTAATTAATTGCTTTCCTTCACTTTCGTATGCTTTCTCCAAGTTGGTAGCAACATTCAGGCTTTTTACTCCATCTGTAAAAGGAACTAGGATACGCTCATACTTGCTTGAAGGATCTTCGTATACTTGCTTGATCACAGGGTATGCAGCTTCAGCATTACGCTTCATCTTGTCCTGATAATGTTCGTAAGCAGCTTTATAAACTTCTCCTGCAATTTTCTGAGCATCCATTTTTTCGAATTCTTCGGCAGTAATTGGACTGCTCATAGAGAAATAACGAATTAATTCGAACTCAAAGTTTTTAAAATCTTGAGCATTTTTATTACTTTCTGTAATAACTTCTGCAGTATCATAGATCATATTCGCAAGATCTACTCGAAGACGTTCTCCAAATAATGCATGGTAACGACGTTTGTATACCACCTCACGTTGTGCATTCATTACATCATCATACTCCAATAATCGTTTACGAACTCCAAAGTTGTTTTCTTCTACTTTTTTCTGAGCTCTTTCGATAGATTTAGAGATCATAGAATGCTGGATTACTTCACCTTCTTTCAGTCCCATTCTATCCATCATCTTAGCGATACGTTCTGATCCAAATAAACGCATCAGGTTATCTTCTAATGATACATAGAACTGAGAGCTTCCAGGATCACCCTGACGACCGGCACGACCACGTAACTGTCTGTCTACACGTCTAGAATCGTGGCGTTCTGTACCTATAATAGCTAAACCACCGGCTGCTTTTACTTCATCACTTAACTTGATATCGGTTCCACGACCTGCCATGTTGGTCGCTATTGTTACAACTCCAGGATTACCGGCTTCAGCAACAATATCGGCCTCTTTTTTATGGAGTTTTGCATTCAGTACATTATGAGGTACTTTACGGATGGTAAGCATTCTACCTAATAATTCTGAAATCTCTACAGAAGTAGTACCGATCAGCACAGGTCTTCCTGCTCTGGACAGCTCTGTAACCTGTTCGATTACGGCGTTATATTTTTCTCGTTTGGTTTTGTAAACCAAATCTTCCATATCTTTCCTGGCGATAGGTCTGTTTGTTGGAATCTCTACAACATCTAACTTGTAGATTTCCCATAGTTCTCCTGCTTCTGTAACGGCAGTACCGGTCATACCAGATAGCTTACCGTACATTCTGAAGTAGTTCTGTAGTGTTACCGTAGCAAAAGTCTGAGTGGCATCTTCAATCTTTACATTCTCTTTTGCTTCAATTGCCTGATGTAATCCATCGCTATAACGACGACCATCCATAATACGTCCGGTCTGTTCATCAACAATTTTTACTTTGTTATCCATCACTACATACTCTACATCTTTCTCGAATAATGAGTATGCTTTTAATAACTGACGTAATGTGTGGATACGTTCACTTTTTACACTGTATTCTCTAAATAAATCTTCTTTCTTTTCAGCTTCATCTTCCTTTGATAAACCTAGATCCTCAATCTTAGCGATTTCCATACCAATCTGTGGTAATACGAAGAAATCAGGATCATCTTTACCAGAAAGATAATCAACACCTTTGTCGGTAAGATCAATTTGATTATTCTTTTCTTCTATTACGTAGTAAAGGTCTGCATCAATCTTATGCATCTCACGATTATTATCCTGCATATAGAAATTCTCCGTTTTTTGAAGTAGCATTTTTACTCCTTCTTCACTTAAGAATTTGATTAATGCTTTGTTTTTAGGAATCCCTCTATATACCTGTAATAGTTTAAAACCACCATCTTTAGTATTTCCTTCTTTGATAAGTTTTTTTGCTTCGGCAAGAACTGTTGTTAAATATTTTTGCTGTACCCCAACGATATCAGCGATTTTCGGTTTTAATTCGTCAAATTCGTGTATATCTCCTTTTGGGATAGGTCCGGAAATAATTAATGGTGTACGTGCATCATCAATTAATACAGAATCTACCTCGTCAATGATTGCATAGTTGTGCGGGCGTTGTACTAAATCTTCCGGTGCATGAGACATATTATCTCTCAGGTAGTCAAAACCAAATTCATTATTGGTTCCGTAGGTGATATCAGCATTATAAGCGGCTCTACGTTCTGCAGAGTTAGGTCTGTGGTTATCGATACAATCTACTGTCAATCCGTGGAATTGGAAAATTGGTGCCATCCATTCGCTATCACGACGTGCCAGATAATCATTTACAGTTACTAAGTGTACACCATTCCCAGATAATGCGTTCAAATATACCGGAAGTGTCGCTACCAGAGTTTTACCTTCACCTGTTTGCATCTCTGCAACTTTTCCTTCGTGTAGAGCAATACCACCAATGAGCTGTACATCATAATGCACCATATCCCATTTTACCTCTTTTCCTGCAGCATCCCAACTTGTAGACCAGATCGCCTGATCTCCATCTAGAGTGATGTGTTCTCTGTTTCCAGAAAGTTCACGGTCATAAGCAGTAGCTTCTACGGTAATTGTATCGTTTTCAGCAAATCGCTTAGCAGTTTCTTTTACCACCGCAAAAGCTTGTGGTAGAATTTCGTTTAGAGCTTTTTCTGTTATTTCGTAAGCATCTTTTTTCAGCTTATCAATCTCTGCGTAGATGTCTTCTTTTCTATCAATATCTTCTGTAGCATCAGCTTCTTTTACAAGAGCGTCTATTTTAGCATTGATATCAGCACGGGCATCGTTAACAAAATTTTTGAACTCTATGGTTTTTGCACGAAGCTCATTGTCAGAAAGTGCTGCAATAGCTTGTTCTTCCTTTTTGATCAATTCAACCTTTGGTTGGATTTCTTTTATATCTTTTTTGGATTTATCTCCAACAAATACTTTTAATACAGAATCTAAAACTCCCATGGTTATGGTTATGTGTTTTTTTAATGAGATTTAATCTTGAAATGAAACTAACTTGTTGAACCTGTGAAAGGTGATTCTAAGTTAAACTCCAATTCTTGGAAACTATTGTGATCTCAGCGCCTCAACGGCAATATTATACAATACCTTTCAGGCTATAGGATAGCTTGAAAAAGTGGCGTAATTTACGCAAAAAAAAAGCCTCTTGCGAGACTTTTAATACTATTTAAATATTTTTTTAATATTCATCCTCATTCCAAAGATAATCTTCGTCAGTAGGATAATCTGGCCATATCTCTTCTATAGAATCATACGAATCTCCCTCATCTTCAATGGATTGTAGGTTTTCCACAACCTCTAGCGGTGCTCCCGTACGAATTGCATAGTCAATTAACTCATCTTTGGTTGCTGGCCAAGGTGCATCACTTAAATAAGATGCTAATTCTAAAGTCCAATACATATGCTTACTGGTTTAATTTTTTTGCAAAAATAATTTTTTAGTTTAAAAAGTCAAGTAAAAAATTAATTATTTAAACAATAATTATAAGAACGTGATTTTTCGGGTATTACCCTTAACTTATTTTTAGGCTTATTAAAGTGTCACGAATTTTTTTTAGGAATCCATTGTATTTCATCTGCCTGCAAATCGTTGGACAACTTTCGTGCCAGTACAAATAGGTAGTCAGATAGTCGGTTTAAGTACTGTAAAGTGGTCTCTTCAAAAGGCTCTAATTCATATAAAGCTGTTGCTAAACGCTCGGCTCTCCTACATACACAGCGGGCAATGTGACAGAATGACACTGTTTGATGTCCTCCGGGTAAAACAAAATGCGTCATGGGTGGTAATGATTCATTCATTCGATCCATTTCTGTTTCTAAAAGTATGATGTCTTCTGCAGAGATGGTCGAGATATTCAGCCGTTTTTGTCCACTTTTTAGTATCGCTTTCTTCGGATCGGTTGCTAAAACTGCTCCTACAGTAAATAATTTGTCCTGTATGTTAATCAGTACTTTTTTACTTAATTCATCAATTTGTTGGTCTCTAATCAGACCTATATGTGAGTTTAACTCATCCACAGTACCGTAACTGTCTATACGGATGTGATGCTTAGGAACTCTGGTTCCACCAAATAATGCGGTTGTACCTTTATCTCCTGTTTTGGTGTATATCTTCATTTGTTTTATTTAGGTGTGTAATATCAAGTAAGTTATAGATTTTGATTAAAGAACAATTCAAGCTTCTCTCCCTTTGGGAGAGATGTCCCGAGTATCGGGACAGAGAGGGTATTAGTTCAATTGTATATTCAATACTAATTGTGTTTTATGGCAAATAACCACTTAAGGATTATTTTTTCTTCTTTTTGAAATAATTCTTTCTAAAATCTCTTTTGTCCCGATCGTATAGTTTTCTTTTATTTCGCCCAGAATTCCATCGCACGATAAAAAATAATAGCGCTATTCCTATAACGACTAATACCAACTGGGTTTCTTCAGAAAATGCATCAAACATGATTTCTTCTTTTGTGGTAAAAGTAGTAAATAGTGATGAGTATTTGAGTCGTTGAGCAATGGAGTATTGGAGTTTGAGAACGTCAGAGTATTTGAAGTGCCACTTTTTACAGAATCATCTCATAAACTCATAGTCCCAAAAACTAACAAACTCATCTACTATTTTATTACATTTGTATCGCTATGGAATTTTCGTCAAAATTATTAGAAAACGCAGTATACGAGATGTCACAGTTGCCAGGTATTGGTAAACGAACGGCATTACGATTGGTGTTGCACCTTTTGCGGCAGCCGGAGACGCAAACACAGCATTTGGTAAAAGCATTAGGGACCTTACGAGAAGAGGTAAAATTTTGCAAAAAATGCCATAGCATCAGCGATGTAGACGTTTGTGATATCTGTAGTAATCCTAACCGTATCCAGGATTTGATTTGTGTTGTAGAAGATATCAGAGATGTGATGGCGATCGAAAGTACAAGTCAGTACAGAGGTTTGTATCACGTTTTAGGTGGGAAGATAAGTCCAATGGATGGTATTGGTCCTCAGGACTTGAAGATTAGTACGTTGGTAGAAAAAGCAAAATCCGATGATGTAAAAGAATTGATTTTTGCACTTAGCGCAACTATGGAGGGTGACACCACTAATTTTTATATCTATAAACAATTAGAAGGTGTAGAGGTGAAAACATCTACTATTGCACGAGGAATTGGGGTGAATGATGAATTAGAGTATGCTGATGAGGTAACTTTAGGAAGAAGTATTATCAATAGAATCCCGTTTGAAAATGCATTAAAAAGTTCATAACATGTTACACTTTTAAAAGCCTGCCTCCTGAAACTTTCTGTAATCATTCTTAATTATAACGTTCGTTACTTTCTGGAACTATGTGTTCTTAGTGTACAAAAAGCTGTAGCTTCTTTAGAAGCTGAGATTATTGTGGTTGATAATAACTCACCGGATGACAGTTGTATGATGATCAAAGAGCGTTTTCCAGATATTACGTTGATTGAAAATAAAGAAAATGTTGGTTTTGCAAAAGCCAATAATCAAGGAGTTGCCTTAGCTAAAGGAGCATACATTTGTATTTTGAATCCAGATACTGTGGTGGCAGAAGATACTTTCACAAAGATGATCAAAGCATCAGAAAAGTTAATACATACAGGAATGCTTGGTCCAAGATTAATCGATGGTACTGGTAATTTCTTGCCAGAAAGCAAGCGTAATGTACCTTCGCCATTAACATCTTTTAAAAGATTGTTTGGAATTAAACTTGGAAAAGTGAAGGACTACTATGCAGATCATATAACAGAAACAGGGATTGGTGATGTAGATATTTTAGTGGGAGCTTTTATTTTGGTTCGAAAGGAAGATTATGAATCCGTAAAGGGATTTGATGAAGACTACTTTATGTATGGAGAAGATATCGATCTCTCTTACAAGATGAAAAAGAAAGGTTTGGTAAATTATTACATAGGAACCGTTCCTGTTATTCACTATAAAGGTGAAAGTACAGACCGAAATGCTGAATATATCAAACGCTTTTACGGAGCGATGAGATTGTTTTATGACAAGCATTTTAAGAGTAACTGGTTTTTGGATATTCTGGTGTCTGCCGGAATACGTTTAACCTCAGTCGTACAATCGTTCAAAAATCACCAAAGAGAAAAGCAGGTGGTCGATCAATATTATTTGATATCAGAAAATGATCACTTAAGACAAAGGCTTCGTGAGGTTTTGCAAAAAGAAGTCCAATTAATTTCTTTAGAATCGGTGCAGAATTTGGGATATACTAATAACGAACTTATCTTTGACAATGAGATGTTAAGCTTTGGAGAAATCATTAGTGCAATGCAGGAATTAAAAAAATCAAATATAACATTTAAGATCAGGCCCGCCGGTTGTACATATGTGTTAGGAAGTGATTTTAGTGACGGAAAAGGCGAGGTGATCACTTTTTAGAGAAACTTTAATAAATAAAAATTAATTTAAGAGCTTAACTTTTATTAATTTCGCAAAAAATATAACTAATAAATACCTTTGATTAAGAATATGGCAAAATTTGAGCTTAAACTTCCGAAGATGGGTGAGAGTGTTGCAGAAGCAACAATAACAACTTGGTTAAAAGAAGTTGGAGATACTATCGAGATGGACGATGCAGTATTAGAGATTGCTACGGACAAAGTAGATAGTGAAGTCCCTTGCGAGGTAGAAGGTGTATTGGTTGAAAAACTTTTTGAAGTTGATGATGTAGTAAAAGTTGGTCAAACCATCGCAATTATTGAGACAGAAGGAGAAGGCACTGTGGCAGTAGCTCCACAAGAAACTAAAGAAAAAGTAATTGCTGCATCTGAAGTAGCGGCGCAGGTCATCGAAAATGATATGGCTGCGGTAACAGATACTGTAACAGCAAAAGCTGATTTCTCTGAGAGTTCTAAGTTTTATTCTCCATTAGTAAAAAATATTGCTGCGGCGGAAGGAATTTCTGTTGCAGAATTAGAAAATATATCCGGAACCGGAAAAGACGGTAGAGTTACCAAAAATGATATCCTACAGTTTGTGGAAAATCGTAAAACAGGAAAAACTACAGATACTCCTGTTACATCTGTTGCAACAGAACAGAAAATAGCTCCTACGACACCTGTGAAGAAAGTAGAAGCACCAAAAGCAACACCAGTAGTAGCGTCAGGAGAAGACGAGATTATAGAAATGACCAGAATGGGTAAACTGATTGCACATCATATGGTAGAGTCTGTTCAGACTTCTGCCCACGTACAATCGTTTATCGAAGCTGATGTGACCAATATCTGGAATTGGAGAAAGAAGGTGAAAGGAGATTTTATGAAAAGAGAAGGAGAGAATCTAACGTTTACTCCGATCTTTATGGAAGCAGTAGCAAAAGCCATCAGAGATTTTCCGATGATCAATATTTCTGTATCTGGTGATACAGTGATCAAAAAGAAAAATATCAATCTGGGTATGGCAGCAGCCTTAGCAGATGGTAATCTGATTGTGCCGGTAATCAAAAATGCAGATCAGTTAAATCTGGTAGGTATGACTAAAGCGGTAAATGATTTGGCAAACCGAGCTCGTACCAATGCATTAAAACCGGATGATATCCAGGGAGGAACCTATACAGTAACTAATGTAGGTACTTTTGGAAGTATTATGGGGACACCTATTATCAATCAACCACAGGTTGCTATTTTGGCATTAGGAGCGATCCGCAAAGTACCTGCTGTGATCGAAACGCCAGACGGAGATTTTATTGGTATCCGTTATAAAATGTTCTTATCACACTCTTACGATCACAGAGTCGTAAACGGGGCATTGGGAGGGCAGTTTGTACAACGCGTAAAAGACTACCTGGAAGCGTTTGATGTGAATAGAGAGTTTTAAAATTACACTATACCGAACACTGAGCTTGTCGAAGTGTGATGTTGACAATACTATATAAATTAAACCACGACAAACCTGTTGTGGTTTTTTTATTTATTGAAATTGAGATTTCAATTCTAATATGAAACGTTTATAATATATTTATAAACAGTTATAATAAATTAAAATATCAATAATTACTATTGTAAATTGTTACCATAGATGGTTATAGAGATTAAAGTATTTGTTTCTCTTTTTTTGTCAAAGATGTCTAGTTAAAATAAAGTAGTTGTTTTATATGATCATTCTTTCTAACCAAAAAGATGTTTGTCAATTGAGTAGATGAATAGTATCAAACAAAACCTTAATCTGAGGATTAGGGTTTTGTTGTTTTTGTAATTTTTAGGTTAAAGTTTACGCTTGTAATATACAATCCTTACAGTCTTTTACTTCTCCGTAATACGTTTCTCTGTATTTATGCAGCGTAGCAATTGGGATTCCTAGTAAATACTTCTTGATAGAAGTTACGTGGGAGCTTAGCCTACCCATGTTTTTCGAATGTATATTTTTAATTTTGGTTTTTCTTTTAATTTTAACAATTTTCATAAATAAATTGGGTTGTCAGCTGGTTTGAATCTTATAGTGCGTTACTGGTACATACGACTTCCCAATAAGACATTTCAGAAAACTCTTGGCACTTTCTGCTATTAATTTTGGTCTTCCAGTAATCAATTTGGTTTTTTACTTTCTTACCATCTTTTGTTTTAATTGTTCTTCCGTTTTGTTGTGGAATAAAGGTATTTATTGACATATATTAATTTTGGTTACTACTAAAATTTATTTTGGGTAATAATGAATAAAGCTTTTAAATAGAGTGAATCACTGCGTTGATATTGTGACGAGCTACTAGCTTCTCTGTAAATGACCTGTGTCCACGCGGAGCTAATAAGTGCAGTTTTCCTCTTTTCATCTGAGCCATGAATCCTAATAACTTCCATCGAACGACTAGTGTTTTATCATCTTCATTTTTTAAAGCGATATCAGAAAAATGTTTTGATCCACCATGTGTTACAAAAGATATATCCGGCTGAATCTTTAGATCAGTTTTTGTGCTTCGAAAAACTTTCGGATCCTCATAGCCATCGGGTAACGCTTTTAACGATATTGTTGCTCTTTTTTCTGCCCAGGCTAATGCTTTCTCCAAATAAGTTTCTTTTTTCATACTAATCTTTTAAGTGATACAAAATTTTTAACTCCTAGATTAATTAGGAGTTTTACAAAACTACAAAAAAATTAGTTCCTATAGAAACTATTTGCTATTTATTTTTTATTAATATCATAATTATAAAACATTTTTTAAAAATTTGTGCAAGTTTTTATTTGTAAAAAATAGTATTTACTTTCTATAGAAAATAAATTAAAATTATTGTTGAAACAACCATCCTAGTGCTCAAATGACGCTAGAAATATTTTAGAAATGTGTAACCAATACAAAATGAAAAAAGGGAGGAAGAAAATCCTTTTACTTTGAAGATTTATTATTTTCAGAGGTCATTTCTTTGATAGTAATTAATGGAGCTGCATCTATGTTTTCAGCATCCATTATAGATGCCAATAGTTCTATATTTCTGTCTAGTTCATTGATTTGTTCTTGGGTAAGTTTCTGCAACTTCTCTGTGGTTTTTTGCTGCAGAGTAGTAGGAGATCTATGTAGTACATCTGCACCTTTTGCTGTAAGTGTAATGTAAGTGGTTCTTTTATCATTCGGTTTAGGGAGTTTAGCTACCAGTCCTTTTGATTCTAATCGACTAATAATTCCAGACACCGTGCTCGCATTCAGATTGATATACAACTTAATTTCTTTAGAAGAAGCTCTATAATCTTCCTGTTCCGATAAAAACTGTAGAACTAATAACTGTGGAATACTAATACCAAACTCTTTTTCGATCTTTTTGCTTTCTAAATTAATAGATCGAATTATTTTACGAAGCTTCACAAGTATTTCAATATATTTCACAGTTCTGGTTTTTAATGTAATGCACAAAGATAGAAACATTATATACCATCCGGTAATAATGTCTTAACTATATACTGTATGCTCTTTTGTATTTGATTAATTACTAGAAAGCAATTTGTAACAATTTGGGTCATAGTGCTACTAATTATGTAGCGTATATTTTACAATACTAAATTGCAATGAACTATGAATATTAATGAAGCATCTAAATTTTTTAAAAATCTGATTACTGAAACCGATGTAAAATCTGAAATAAGAGTGTATGAAAAATTCATTACTATTTTATCGCAGTTAGAACATAAAAATTTGTCTGAAGAAGAAGAAAAGGTTATCGAAGATAGATTAGACACATTCGATGTAGAGATACCTCGAGGAGATAGAAAAAAATACTACCGTAAAAAACTTACTGAGTTTTTAAGTTTCTTAAAAAAGGAATTCTCGATGATCACAGAAGCCTATTACATGACCTTAGCAATGAGTTTAGGGATGTGTTTTGGTATGAGTTTAGGAATGACTTTTGGGATAGTTTTTGGTTCTGGTTCTGAAGTGTCTAACGGGTTGATTTATGGAATGACTTTCGGAATGATGATTGGTATGTCGATCGGACTTGCTATTGGAGCATCGATGGATGCTAAGGCAAAAAAAGAAGGTAAAGTATTAAGCACTAAGTATGCTTAATACTTTGAATGAGAAAAGATCTTATTAGACAACTTCTTTTAAATTCCTTACATTTCTTGCATGATCGAAAGGATCGCTTATATTACCGATGTTCATATCGACGAAGAATTTCCTAAAACTGTTGGGGTAAACGCACGTCAAAATTGGAAAATGATTCTTAAGGATTTAGCTTCAAGAGATATTAATGAGGTTATCTATGGAGGTGACATCGGTGAGAAGTCATCTAATCCGTGGTTTTTTGAATCACTACAAGAGTATAAATTGTCTATCTCTTTGGGTAATCATGATGATTTTTATGAAGTCATAAAATATTATAAAAATGAAGCTTATATAGATGCTGATTCGCTTTATTATAGCTGGGAACAAAGTTATTTCAAGTTTATATTTTTAGATTCCAGTACAGAAGTGATAAGCGATGAGCAGCTAAGTTGGTTGAAGACTGAATTAGTTACTCCGAAAAAAGTATTGTTATTTATTCATCATCCTATTTTAGCAATACCCAATATTATGGATAAGCGTTTTTATTTAAAAGGAAGAGAAAGAATACAAGCTTTATTACATAAAGTAGATAATGATATAATCATTTTCTGCGGACATTATCATATGGAAGATCATTGTATTCATAAAAACATAACACAATTCGTCACTCCGGCAGCTTCTTATCAAATAGAAAAAGATCCAAAAGAAATAAAGGTGCATAATAGAACTTTTGGATATAGGATTATTGAGCTAGATGAAGATCAACTTTATACCGAGTTAATTTTATTTAATTAAATGATGATTCTAAAACCCGAAAACTTAAAAGCTCATCTTATCTTAAAAAAACGTAATTTGGTATAAAATCTTCGTCAATAACTACGTTGTTAAGTAAGTTACCATTTAAGTCGAATAAAAATACCCCGACTTTATTTGTAAAATCTTCATAGGTAATAGTTGTAGAAACAATAAGTGTGTTTCTTTCGTAATCAAAAATATTGTTTATGTGTGAAACTCGTAAAATCTCATCTTTTTGTGCGTAATTATCTAAAGCTGGTAAAATGTTGATATTGTTGGCAATGTTGTTATCTAAATTGTACGTAGCAGGAAGATAAGAAATAGGACTCGGTTGAGCGAAAGGACTTTGATAATATATTATTCCCTGATTATATTGTCCTTCAATAACTCCAAAAAAGAAAGTGTTTGGACTATATTCGTTGATCAATTCCATCGTATTTAATCTGTAACTCTTAATATCAAACAGAAGTCTATCAGGGCTATAACCTAGTACTAAATCCCCGGAATAACTTGTTGTAACATATCTAATGTCTTCAGTAAACTCTATAGTTTTTATAATTGCATTGGTTGTTGTATTGAGTACTGTTACATAATATTTTCTTTCCTGACCATCAAAATAATTATATGAAACTATCAAATGATTCTGAAAATATAATATATTAGAGACGTTATTTGCTTGCCCAAGAAGGGTATCGTCAATAGAGGAATTTGATATGTTTCGAGATCTTACATACAGATCATTAGATTGAGATGATTTCAGATAAACAGTAAATATACGGTCTTCAGAGTTTGTAGTCAGATATGCTAATTCTCCATTAGTGCTTTCAAAATAAGACTCTACTTTATTTACCGTGTTAGTATTCATATTTTTAATCCATATATCACTCAATAAATAAAAGGATACAATATCTTCGGTAAATCTTATAAAGTTATAATTTTCAGGTATTTGATCTTGTTCGGTAAGGTTAATTAGTGTTCCTGACTGTGATTGTTCATTATAATCAAATTGAAAGGCATCTGAGTTGTTTTTTTTTCCTAAAACAATAAAACTGGGCATTCTCTCGGATTCAATAGAATCATCCTCCGAATTACAGGAAAAGCAGATAAATAATAGTAGGCCAGTTAAAATAGATGAGAAAAAGTTATGCATTTTTTATAAATTATTTAGGCTGCTAATATAGTAGTTTTAGAGTGATATGATTTACTAGTATTATATACTTAGCTAAGTAAGTGATTGAACTTAACGATTAGAATTTTTTTTTCTAAAAAAGAGTTTTTCTTTTTACCCGTTTTGGTTTTCTGGTAATTTCCTCAATAAAAGTGTCAAAATCTGAAATTGGATAATATAACTTTTTGTTCTTTTTAACAAAAGGTAGTTCTATGTTTTCTCTGGTATATCCTTCTTCTTGCATTTTTCTCCAAAATACAGGAGATAATAAATTGTTTCTGCTATCAATATCAACTTCGAGAAATTCTACCTTTTTGTCATTTAATTTTTGTTTTAATGAATCACACCTTGCACAATTTTGTTCAGTATAAACAAAAAGCTTGTATTTCGATACTGTTTGGGGTGGGACTTCTTTTGGTTTTTCTTTTTGTCGCTTAACATCAATGTTTTCTAATTCTTCATTCACCACTAAATCATAAGTATAAGAAGATGCTACATCTGTCAATGGAATTAAAATTAACATTTCTTCCTTACTATTGGCTGGTATGTTTTTGATAATGGGTCGCTGTGCACTTCTGCGATATCCGATAGGGTTTATTTTTAGAAAAACACTTTTATCTGAGTCTGTATCATTTTGTACATAAATAGTAGTACGTTTTTTTTGAACATCTTCAACTAAATGGACGGTTTTTTCCTGTGCATAAATTGAGAGAGAACCAAGTACTAGTAATGGAAGAAGAAAATTAGAATAGGTTTTAAGAATTTGCTTCATCTTTCTTTTTTGTAATAAAGATAAGTGATTCGTTTTTCTTTCGCTAAAATTCGTAACAGATGCTTTTTGTCTACCCTCTAAATAAGAAAAATCGATCCTTCATTTTTTCGATTTCAGAATTTTTATTAGTTACGATATAATCAATAGCTTCTGTCGTGAAATGTTGCCCTTTTTCTGTTAATGAAACTATGTCATTATCTATTATGATCATATTATTTTTTAGTGCAAGATCTAATACGGATTTTGCTTTTACCTTTTGCCAGTTAATATGCTCATTAAGATGTTTTACATGTCTTTCTGTTTCATCATCTGAGTGATTTCCTAAGTGTAATAAAAATGTTAATAAAGAAACTTCAATGCGTTGTTGTCTTTGACGATATAATACAGAGAAATATCCTCTGCTGGGAGCAAATAAATAGACAATCAAAAAAATGATACCTAGTACACTGGTCATCGACCCAGAAATAGAAGTATCTAATCCGTGTGCTAGCCAATAGCCTGCTATAGCTGCAATAACACCAAATATACAGGCTAAAAGCAGCATTTTTTTAAGATTGTTGGTTAGTAAATATGCGGTAGCGGCTGGAGCGATCATAAATGCAATGACCAAAATAGCTCCAACAGCGTCAAAAGCTCCAACAGTTGTGATAGATGCTACAGTCATCAATCCGTAATGCATAATCACTGGTGATAATCCTAATGCGGCTGCCAGACCCGCATCAAACGTACTAACTTTTAGTTCCTTAAAAAAGGCAACAAGTAACCCTATAGTCACTAACAATATAGTGCCAATAATCCACAAAGATTTAGGCCCCATATCAGCGCCGCTAATAATGAGTCTGTCAAACGGAGCAAAAGCAAGTTCTCCTAAAAGTACAGCATCTATGTCTAAATGTACATCATTAGCGTTCTGAGCAATCATAATGACTCCTATGCTAAACAAGGCCGGAAAAACCAATCCGATCGCAGTGTCCTCTTTAACCAATCCGGTTTTTTGTATAAACTCTACCAAAACAACTGTCAGCACTCCACTTAGAGCAGCAAGAAGAATTAATAGAGGAGATGAGAGGTCGTGTGTTATAAAAAAACCAATGACTATACCAGGTAAAATAGAATGACTAATAGCGTCTGTGATTAGAGCCATTTTGCGCAGAACCAAAAAGGTTCCCGGAATAGCGCAGGCTACAGCTACTAAGCTGGCAATTAATTGTATTTCGATCTGTGCGCTACTCATCTTCTGTCTGTGTTAATTGATTGTATAAATTTGCTGCGGTTTCATATCCAGATGTAGTCATAGACCACATACTGCCTTCGATTTTCACATAATGCTTGTCTTCGAGCTTTTGCAAGGATCGTTTGGTAAACCCTTGGAAATTATTCAATATTTTGATAGCATGCGGATGCGAAATATCATCGTGATCTCTGGCAATATTGTACATAAACGAAAGTGTTTTATGTAACTGAAGATCGTTTCTGTTTTTTCTAAAGCGAATCTCTCTGAATAGTAATCCACGACCTGGTGAAAATATAAAAGAAACTAATACAAAAACTGCTGCGACTAATACAATGACAGGTCCGGTAGATAGATTATTGTGACTAGCACTTATTGCTGTTCCTACTACTCCCGAAAATGCTCCAAAGATAGCGGCTAGAATGACCATTACTGATAAACTATTAGTCCATTGTCTTGCCGCAGCTGCAGGAGCAAGAATCATAGCGCTCATCAATACGACGCCTACCGTTTGTAAGCCCAGAACAATGGCAATAACGATAAAAGTTGTAACAAGGATGTCGAGAAATTTGGTGTTAAACCCTAAAGTTTTGGTATAATCAGCATCAAAAAGGGATAGTTTGAGTTCTTTCCAGAAAAGTAGTAAGACGATAAGGCAGATTCCGGTTACCAGTGACATCATCCAAACATCACTTTCTAATAATGTAGCTGCTTGTCCGAAAAGATAATTTTCTAGTCCGGCCTGATTGGCATTTGGTAGTTTTTGAATATAAGTAAGCAAAAGCATTCCAAATCCAAAGAATAGCGAAAGTATAAGCCCTAAAGCTGTATCTGACTTAAGATGAGTTTTTTTAATGATTCCTCTAATCCAAAAACTACCAATTAAACCACTTACCAAAGCTCCTAATAAAAATGCATTACTGTTTTTTGCTCCAATAATTAAAAAAGCAATGGCAATACCCGGTAATGCAGCGTGTGAAATGGCATCTCCTAATAAACTTTGTTTTCTTAATACAGCAAAACTGCCAAGCATACCACATATTGCTCCCAAAACGGCTGTTCCTAGCGTAATAGTACGAAGGGTGTAATCTGTAAAAACAAGCTGTATGTATTCTAGGATATCCATAATAATAGTCTTTAGTCTTTAGAAGGTAGTAGGGAGTGTATCATGTTTTACTTTTAAGGTATTTCTGTAAACGTGTAATCATCTTGGATAGTTCAACTAGTTTTGTTCTAGCGGCCTGATCACTCTCATATGAAATATAATTTCTTCTTTTGGCAATTGTAGAACAAACTATACATTCTCTAATAGATCCTAACGCAATTTGTAAATAACGATTAAACTGCGCATCAGTATTTCCGGATCCTTCAGAAATGTTTAATGTAATGGAAGTAGCAGCTCTAATATATTGAGAAGAAATATTGTAGGTTTTAGTGTTAAGAATTTTTTTACAAGTATCATATACCGAATCCACAAAATCTAAACCTTTTTGATATACCGTTAAATCTTCAAAATTAAATTTCAAATCTTCCATTAAAAATAATATTTGTAGTTTTTACTAACAACTAACAACTAACAACTAACAACTAAAAACTATTACTGTTGAACGCTTACTTTATAATTGATCCCGTAGGTTTTAGTCAAGTTGTCATCGTTAAAAATATCTTTTACCGGACCTGTTGCAATCTTCTTTACATTCAAGAAAGTTACCCAATCAAAATATTCAGGAACCGTCTGTAGATCGTGATGTACTACGATTACTGTTTTTCCAGACTTTCTAAGCTCTTTTAAAATATTGATAATTGCTTTTTCTGTGGTGGCATCAACTCCCTGAAATGGTTCGTCCATAAAGTAGATCGATGCGTTTTGAACTAATGCCCTTGCCAAAAAAATACGCTGCTGTTGTCCTCCGGAAAGTTGACTGATCTGTCTGTTTTTAAAAGCAAGCATTCCTACTTTTTCTAGAGCTTCGAGCGCTGCTTTCTTTTCTTTTTGTCCGGGTCTTTTAATCCAGCCTAAACTTCCGTAAGTTCCCATCATGACTACATCTAGTGCGGTAGTAGGAAAATCCCAGTCTACACTCCCTTTCTGTGGTACGTATGCAACAAGAGATCGTTGCTTATTGTAAGGTTTGTCATATATTTTTACACTTCCTGCAATAGGTTTTATGATATCCAAAATCGACTTGATCAATGTAGATTTTCCTGCCCCATTAGGACCAACGATTGCCATAAGGACGCCTTCAGGTATAGCAAGGTCAATATCCCATAGTACCGGTTTATAATTATAAGCAACGGTAAGGTCATCTATTTGTACAGCGATTTTATTTTTCATTATTTCAATGCATTTATGATCGTGTTTACATTATACTCAAACATTCCTATATAGGTTCCTTCTATAGTTCCCGGATTACCTAGAGCATCAGAATATAAAGTTCCTCCTATAGTTACCTCGTGATCTTTAGATTTTACAGCCGCTTGTAGTGCTTCAATGGTGCGTTTGGGAACCGAGGTTTCTACAAAAATAGCTTTTACTTCGTTTTCTATAATAAAGCTGGCTAACTTTTGTACATCTTGCACACCGGCTTCTGTAGCTGTAGATAATCCTTGTAAACCTACTACATTAAACTCATATTCTTTACCAAAATAACTAAAAGCATCGTGTGCTGTGACAAGTATTCTTTTTTCTATTGGTAGGGTTTCTATGGTTGTTTTAAGTTGGGTTTCAAGTTTATCTAGTTTTTCTAGATATGCTTTTCCATTGGTTTCAAAAGCTTCGGCGTTTTTAGGGTCAAGTTCCTTTAATTTTTTGATAGTAAAAGTAGCTACCTGTTTCCAGTTGTTGATGCTAAACCAAATGTGTGGGTCATAGTTGGAGGCAAAGTAATCGGATCCAATAAGGATATTTTTGTCTAAAACCTCTCCAATAGCAATAGTTTTCATGTCCTGTCTCCCCATTTTCTCGAATACTTCTACAAGCTTTCCTTCCAGGTGAAGTCCATTGTAGAATATAACATCTGCATTCACCAATTTTGTCACATCACCTTCACTGGCTTTATATAAATGTGGATCTACCCCAGAACCCATTAACCCATTTACGGTTATGAGATCGCCTCCAATATTTTCTACTAGATCCGTAATCATTGTTGTAGTTGTAACCACATTGAGTTTTTGATTTGGATCTTTTACTTCCTGTTTGCAGGAAAACAATATCAGAGAAATTGTAAGAATTAATACTATCTTTTTCATCACTATTTATTCTTTTTTTTATTTAGAAATTAAACTAATTAGTTAGGTATTCTAACACTAATACCTGCACTAAGTAATAGATTTTGTCCTTCAGTAATTCCGGAGCCTACAGTGGCATCCAATTGAATGTTATCGCTTAATAAGTAAGTCAATCCTGCATCCCAAAGATGATTAGCACTGCTATCCTCTGGTAAATCTCCGTACAACTCTGCATAAATACCAAAAGTATCGGTGATACTATATCCATAAGCAATTGTGTATACATAGGCAGCTTCTGGAGAATCATTTCCCCACTCGGCTCCAAGGTTGTATGATAAACTTGATTTTTCGCTAAGTGTATGTGCAAAAGAAAACCGAAAATCTACACCTGTAGTTTCTGGTCTAAAGTCTTCACTTGCGGTAAACGGTAAAAATAGATGTCCAATAATACCTATTTCCGGTAATAATCCTTTTTCTTCTGTAATTCCAATTTTTGCTCCTAATAATAGTGGTGATAATCCGCTAGCCACATCGTCAAGTTCAGTACCGTTAATTTCGGTTTTGGTTTCTGCAAAATCCCATCCCACTCTAAGTTCCAGGTTATCTAATAATCCATATCTCAGTAAAGCGGTGTTGAAGGTTGTGGTTTTTTGTTTAAAAGTATCATCTCCGGCATCTTCATAAAAGGCTCCCGTTTCTATTTGTAAATATCCTTTGGGTACTACTGTAGGTGATTCTGTTGCATCAGGTCTATCAGTGACAAGAGGTCCCAAAGTATTTGTGTCTTGAGAGAAAATGGAGTTGAAACTTAGACAACTCAAAAAAGTGAGTAAGATGATTCTGTGTAATTGCATTAGGTTTAGTACTTTTGTTTTATTATTGATGCAAAACTAAAAAAGTTAGCTATGACTAACAAATTAAATTTGAATAATTTAACAAAGAGTGAGGAAGATTATTTAAAAGCTCTTTTTCAGTTACTTATAGAGGATAGCTCCGGCAAAGTTGGAAACAACCAACTGGCTGATTATCTCAAGGTTTCTCCTGCTTCCACAAACAATATGGTTAAGAAGTTAAAGACCAAAAAATACGTGGTTAGTGAGAAGTACGGTAAGTTGGAGCTTACTGAAGAAGGAAGGTCTATCGCGGTACGGCTGATTAGAAAGCATAGGCTTTGGGAAACGTTTCTTTGTAAATACTTAAATTTTAGTTGGGATGAAGTGCACGAGGTTGCAGAGCAATTAGAACATATTAAATCTCAAAAATTAATTAATGAACTGGATCGCTTTATGGATTTTCCTGCCAGAGATCCTCACGGAGAGGTGATTCCAAATGCAGATGGAGAGTATTCTATATTGCCTAAGATTACGTTATCATCATTAGAAGAAGGGGCGACCTGTAAATTGGTTTCTGTAAACGATGCTTCTGTTACATTTCTAAAATATGTATCAGAAATAGGGTTGGCGCTAAGTAGTGAGATAAAAGTTTTGGAAGTAAGAGAATTCGACAGTTCGATAAAAATTAAATTTAATGATATAGAAGAAACGGTTACCAGAAAATTTGCAGATAATGTTTTTGTAAAGGTGCTATGATACGACAATAAATGTTAAAAAAAGTAACACTGTAATGGTTTGTAAGATATACCTATTATCTTTGGGTCACACAATCAATGTATGGAGCTTAATTTAAAAAGACCGATCTGTTTTTTTGATCTGGAAACGACCGGTATTAATATTTCTAAAGATCGAATTGTAGAAATTTCTATTCTAAAAGTTTTCCCTAATGGTAATAAGGAAAGCAAAACATGGCTTGTCAATCCAGAGATGCCAATTCCACCAGAAACTACTGAAGTACACGGGATCACTGATGAAAAGGTAGCTAATGAACCAACTTTCAGGCAATTGGCCAGTAAAGTTAGTGAAATGATTAAAGGGTGTGATTTAGGAGGGTTTAATTCTAATCGTTTTGATATTCCTTTGTTGGCAGAAGAGTTGTTACGTGCTGACGTTGATTTTGATATGAAGAATACAGTTGCTGTTGATGTGCAAACTATTTTTCACAAAATGGAAAAAAGAACCTTAGCTGCAGCCTATAAATTTTATTGTGATAAAGATCTTGAAGATGCGCATTCTGCAGAGGCAGATACTATGGCAACTTATGAAGTTTTAAAAGCACAGCTAGACAGATATCCTGATTTAGAAAATGACACTAAGTTTCTTGCAGAATTTAGTTCCAGAAAACAATTTGCAGATTTTGCCGGTTTTATCGCTTATGATAAAGAAGGAAGAGAGATATTCTCTTTTGGTAAGCATAAAGGTAAATTGGTAGAAAAAGTAATGGAAGAAGAGCCTGGGTATTTTGGGTGGCTTCAGAATGCTGATTTTCCCTTATACACAAAGAAAGTGCTTACAGCGGTTAGACTTCGCAAATTAAACAATAGCCTTAAACTATAATTCTTTATAACTAATTGTATGAAGCTTATTTGTATAGGCCGTAATTATACGGATCATATTGAGGAATTAGAGAACGAAAAACCAACGGATCCGGTGGTGTTTATGAAGCCGGATACTGCTATCTTATTAAAAAAACAACCATTTTTTATTCCGGATTTTTCTGATGACGTACATCACGAGGTCGAAATTTTGGTGAAAATTAAAAAAGTCGGAAAGCATATTGATAGAAAATTTGCTCATAAATACTATGATGAGATTGGGTTAGGTATTGATTTTACAGCCCGGGATTTACAAAGCAAATTAAAGTCTAAAGGATTACCATGGGAAAAGGCTAAAGCTTTTGATGGAGCTGCTGTTATCGGAAGTTGGGTGTCTAAAGAAAATTTTCAGGATGTAGATAATATTGATTTTCATTTGGAAAAAAATGGAGAGATTGTTCAAAAAGGAAATACAAGGTTTATGCTTTGGAAGATTGATGAATTGATAGAATATGTGTCAAAATATTTTACTTTAAAGATCGGAGATGTTATCTTTACAGGAACACCAGCAGGAGTTGGCGCTGTTAAAGCAGAGGATACGCTGGCTGGTTTTATAGAAAAACAACAAATTTTTTCAATAAGAATTAAGTAAATGAGCAAAGGTTACAGCTTAGAAAGTGTCAACGAATTGTCTGGTGGAGATGATGAGTTTATAACAGTATTAGTGCAAACATTTTTGGAAGAAATACCTCCTGACCTAGAGGGCATGGGACAAGCAGTTAAAGATAATGATCCCAAGACTGCATATCAGTTTGCTCATAAAATGAAACCAAATCTTCAGTTATTCGGGATAGATCTTTTAAAAGAGATAAAACAAGTAGAGGCTTGGTCTAGATCAGGTAAAACGCAGTCAGAAATAGAGCCTATATTAAACCATATAGTTACTACAGTTAATGGTGCTATTGAAGATCTGAAAGCCGACTTTCAATAATATGCTTGCAGAGATAATCACCATAGGAGATGAAATCCTTATCGGTCAGATTGTGGATTCTAACTCTGCTTTTATAGGCAAAGAGCTCAATAAAATTGGTATTGATGTATATCAAATAACTTCTGTCCAAGATGATAAACAACATATACTTAATGCACTGGAAGATGCTAAGAATAGAGTAGATGTTGTGCTTATCACAGGTGGATTAGGACCTACAAAGGATGATATCACAAAACATACTATTTGCGAGTTTTTTGATGATACACTAATTCAGAATGACGATGTACTGCGTCATATCGAAGCGCTTTTTGCAAAATATATTCACACGCCAGTTACGGATATCAATAGAATGCAAGCACTTGTTCCTAGCAAATCTGCGGTACTAATGAATAATTTTGGTACTGCACCCGGAATGTGG
The DNA here is from genome assembly GCF_042684305.1 of Aquimarina rubra. Classification (NCBI taxonomy): domain Bacteria; kingdom Pseudomonadati; phylum Bacteroidota; class Flavobacteriia; order Flavobacteriales; family Flavobacteriaceae; genus Aquimarina; species Aquimarina rubra. The sequence goes on from NZ_JBHULE010000035.1 coordinate 519,130, forward strand.
TTAGAAAAGGATGATACTGTTTTTGTTTCTATGCCCGGAGTGCCTTTTGAGATGAAGAATTTAATGAAGGATGAGGTACTACCAGGACTTCAGAAAAGGTTCGAACGTCCATTTATTATTCATAAAACGGTTTTGACTTATGGTTTGGGCGAAAGCGCAATTGCAAAAAAAATAGAGCGGTGGGAAGATGATTTACCGTCTTTCATAAAGTTGGCATATCTTCCTAATCTGGGAAGAGTGAGGTTGCGTCTTTCTGCACGTGGAACCAACGAAAAACTCTTATTTGATACGATTGAAAAAAGGATTACTGATTTGCATAGTCTTATAGGAGATATTATTGTTGGTTATGAAGAAGATGAATCCATAGAAATTTTAATTGGTAAAATTTTGACTTCTCGAGGACAATTTCTTGCTGTAGCAGAAAGTTGTACAGGTGGAAAAATAGCACAGTCCATTACTGTTAATGAAGGTTCCTCATCTTTTTTTAAGGGAGCGGCGGTTACGTATGCTACTCTATCTAAAACCGATATTTTGGGAGTAGATGAGGATTTGATTAAAAAATTCACTGTCACAAGTCACGAAGTTGCTAAAGCTATGGCAATAGGTGTCAAAAATAAGTTTAAGTCTGATTATGCTATTGCTACAACGGGTAACGCTGGTCCATTAAAAGGAGATGGAGATGTAGAGGTTGGGACGGTTTTTATTTCTATCGCTACCCCCAATCGTGTTTTTTCAGAAAAGTTTGTGTTTAGTAATTCAAGAGAACGAACTATAGGAAAAGCAGTAAATAAATCCTTTGAGTTACTCCTAAATGAATTGAACTAGTCGGGTCTTATTTGAGTGCTTCATTTTTAGTCCATTCAATGGCATCCTGAAGGTTTTTAAAATTAAAAAAAGGTCTCTGAGCAAAATGCTTTTCAATTTCAGTAGATATTGTGCTTATAGGGTTGTAAGTAACCACACCATACCCTTTAAAATTATCCATATATCTTAGCGGACAATTCAGGTAATCTGTAGGTACGATAGAATGTGAGTTGACTCTGTCGGAAATGTAGGTAAAAGGTCTTCCGTCTCCAAAATGTTTTAGTACTACGGGTATTAGGTCGTCAAGTTTTCCTAAAGTAATTACTTCACCTTCTTTAATCTTTGCAATGATATATTGATCATAAAAGTAATAAGTACCTAGATTGAGATCGTACTTTTGAATCAATGTGTCATTTAGTGTAACGCCCATAACTTTTATTTTTTCTGTTAGTTATGAATAGGTCGAGAAAGGATGGTAATAATTTCTTTTTAGGTATTGAAATTCAGTATTTTAAAATATTTTTAAGAATTTCAAACGTTATAGTTCAGTTTGAATTAGTTTTCTGTTCTTTTTAAATTATGAAAATTTTAAAAATGGATGGATGCTTTATGATAGAATTCAGGTTATTAACTTCTTAAAAATATTGATATTTTTTATTCTTAGGTAAGAGAAGTTGAGTTGATTAGTGTGATCTGATTTTCTCTTTTCCCCATATAATAGCATCTTCTAAATTATCAAAAATACCGGTTGGAGCTTTAATGAAAGATTGCTCGAATTTTGCTATTCGAATACTAAGTTGATCATAGGCAATTACTGCAAAGGCTTTTGCGTTTGGAAAGAGTTCAATGAATTCATAGTGTCCAGTTGGATTAAAAGAGTAAGAGTTTTTACGATTAGCAATATAGAAAAAAGGTGTGTTTTTATTAAAATGCTTTTCGATAAGTTTAAAAAGCTCGGAAGAATTTTCTACACTGAATGTAACACCTTTCTTTACTTCAGATACCATAAAGTTGTTGTAAAAATAAAATGATCCAATAGTAAGATCATACTTGTTTATTAAATTTTTATTTAAATTTTCAGGCATGTTGTTTCTTATGCTAAATTATTATGGTGTTTTGGTTTTCTTTTACAGATAATAAGTAGGTCTGTGTTATTCTTGCACTTGTAGATTTTATAATGATTTACTAGTTCAAATAAATACAAGCGGATTTTTGTTGTCGCACAAGCAAAAGATAAATGATTGCTCAAGATTTTGTCAAAATAGTTAATCATCCTTAAGTGAAGTAATCTCTACTGTTCATACTTATGTTAATTATTCATAGGGGTTTTGAAGAGTTTTGTTGCTTTTTGGTACAAGAAAAATAATGTTGCTTATATTAAAGGTTTTATTAACTGATCAACCCAGAGGATGGCTTCATCTAGATTATCAAAAATTTTAGTTTCATTCTCAAGAAACGACTGTTCTAAAGTTGCTACTTTACTATTAATAGCATCATAGGCTACCACACCATATCCAATGAAATTAGGAAAAAGTTTAGTGGATTTAAAATGCCCTGTTGGTACAAAAGAGTATGAATTTTTTCTGTTAGAAATATAAACAAAAGGAATCGTTGTTCCGTAGTAAGAATCGATTAATTCAAATAAATCCGTGCAATTTTCAAAAGTGAGGATAATACCTTCTTTTATTTCAGAAATGATATGATTTTTATAAAAGTAAAATGCTCCAACAGCAAGGTCGTGCTTATTAATAAGCTTCTTATTAAAATCATGAATCATTTTAAATGAGATGTTTTCCAATTACAGTTGTAATATACCTTTTTTGCAGTAAATATTCAATAAAATAATATAGAATTTAAATATAAATCATATTTATTGTTAATTTTTTGAGTATTTATTATCTCTTAGGGTAATCTAGTCATGCAGAATTAATTCATTAACCCATTGTACAGCATCTTCTACATTATCAAAAATTTTAGTAGGTACATTTAGGAAAGACTGCTCAAGAGAGGCTATTTTATTATTAATAGAGTCGTATATAATTGCTCCATATCCTTTTAGATTAGGAAAGAGTTTTGCTGATTTAAAGTGTGCCGTAGGTTCAAATGAATATGAATTTACTCTATTTGTAATATAAACAAATGGAATATTGTTTCCATAATAATCTTTAATTAATAAGAGCAACTTTGTGGCCTTGTCATAATCAACTGTGACTCCTTCGTTCATTTCTGATATGAGAAAGTGATCATAAAAATAAAAAGATCCAATATCAAGAATATGTTTGCGAACAAGTTTACGGGTAATATCTGGGGGCATAGCAAGTTTTTTACCGAAGATACGATTTTGAGCTTTAAAAATCAATTATTAGAAACAAGTATTTTAAGTTTTTTTTAGTAGGACAAAAGAAAGTTTGTAAGAATTTTAATTTATGGGCGATGATGACGAAGGTTTAAAAAAAAGCGGATCCTAAGATCCGCTTGTTTACTACTCAATTACCCCATATCAAGTAGTTAGTTACAGTTATGAAAACTAACTGGTGTAAAAGTAATTGGTATGTGTGAGATGTTATATAGGTATAAATACCTGTTTTAGCCTAAAAAACTTTAAACTCTTATATATTTATATGACTATAATACCTTTGCGAAGGTTTTTGAGAAGGTTATTTAATGGTAATCATATAGCTTCAAAGGCACTTGGTTTTAATGTTTACTATAGGATTAGAATAAAATTTTAAAAAAGAGCAAAAAATTACAAAACTATTATTGGTGGTTCGGTAAATAATTCGTTAATTTGCACCCTGTTTTGAAATAATACCAAAATCAAGAAGAGATGTCAAGAGTTTGCGAGCTTACAGGTAAAAAAGCGATGGTGGGAAATAACGTTTCTCATGCGATGAATAAAACAAAACGTAAATTCAACGCGAATTTAATAAAAAAGCGTTTTTATATTCCAGAAGAAGATCGTTGGGTAACACTTAAGGTGTCTACTGCTGCGTTAAAAAATATAAACAAAAACGGTATTGCTGCTGTTTTAAAAGAAGCAAGAGCTAAAGGTTTCTTAACAAAATAAATCAGCTTTTAAAAAGATACTATAATGGCAAAGAAAGGTAATAGAGTTCAGGTAATTTTAGAGTGTACAGAGCATAAAGCTTCTGGTCAACCAGGTACTTCTAGATATATTACAACAAAGAATAAGAAGAATACTCCTGATAGAATGGAAATAAAGAAATTTAATCCTATTCTTAAGAAAATGACTGTTCATAAAGAAATAAAATAAGAAAATGGCAAAGAAATCAGTAGCATCGTTACAGACAGGATCAAAGAGATTGACAAAAGCTATTAAAATGGTAAAATCTCCAAAAACAGGAGCATATACTTTTGTAGAGTCAATTGTGCAGCCTGATGCAGTAAATGACTTTTTTAACAAAAAGTAATTCGTAAGAAAATATTTTAAAAAGAAGCCGTTTCAATTTAATTGGAATGGCTCTTTCTTTTTATATTTATGGGATATTATGGTGAGTCCATAAGTTTAACTTATTAGCATTCTGAATATAACACATGAGTTTGTTTAAAAAAATATTCTCTTCTGAGAAAAAAGAAACCCTGGATAAAGGGTTAGAGAAATCCAAAACCAGCTTTTTTTCTAAATTAAGCAAAGCTGTTGCTGGTAAATCCAAAGTAGATGATGATGTACTGGATAACCTGGAAGAGGTTTTGGTAACAAGTGATGTAGGTGTTAAAACGACGATAAAAGTAATAGAAAGAATAGAGGATCGGGTTGCTAAGGATAAATACTTAGGTACCGAGGAGTTGAATCAAATTTTGCGAGAAGAGATTGCAGGGTTGCTTTCTGAAACTAACTCCGGTGAGGCTACCGACTTTGAGATTCCGAAAGATAAGAAGCCATACGTTTTGATGGTAGTAGGTGTTAATGGAGTGGGAAAAACTACAACAATCGGTAAGTTGGCTTATCAATTTAATAAAAAAGGATTAAAGGTGGTTTTGGGTGCAGCTGATACATTTAGAGCTGCTGCTATAGATCAATTGCAAGTTTGGGCTGACCGTGTAGATGTTCCGATTGTGAAGCAAGATATGGGTAGTGATCCGGCATCTGTGGCTTTTGACACTTTGCAATCCGGAGTGAATCAGGATGCAGATGTTATTATTATTGATACGGCAGGAAGATTACATAATAAAGTAAACTTAATGAATGAGTTGACAAAGGTGAAGCGTGTTATGCAGAAGGTTATCGGAGATGCTCCTCATGATGTTTTGTTGGTTTTAGATGGTTCTACAGGTCAGAATGCGTTTGAGCAAGCAAAACAATTTACTGCAGCAACAGAGGTAACTTCACTGGCGGTAACAAAACTGGATGGAACTGCAAAAGGAGGAGTTGTTATAGGGATAAGTGATCAATTTCAGATTCCAGTAAAATATATTGGAGTAGGCGAAGGGATTGAAGATCTTCAGGTGTTTAATAAATACGAATTTGTAGATTCTTTTTTTAAGTAGTATACTACTGTTACGAAATAGTTAAAAAGGTGTTGTGATCTAGTCATAGCGCCTTTTTTTTATATTTTCAGTTCTTAAAACATCTTCATAACAGTCATTCTATGAGAAAATTAGTATTTATTTTTATATCACTTTTGGTTTTGATTTCCTGTAAAAGAGAAAAACAAGAATCCAGAAAAGAGATACAATCTAAAGTAGTTTGGGAGCCTTATGATGAGTCTGAAGACTTAAAGGTTACAAGGAATCTTGATCAAGAAAGAATGCATTTGAAACTTGTAAATTCTAAAGTTTTAGATAAGAATGATATATGGAGATCCTTAGAATCGGAACTGGATTATTTTTCCGCAGAAGATTACAATAAGTTGAAGGAATTTATCATTGAAAAGGATATACCTGCTATTCAGCAAAGTGTAAAAGAAGGTAAGCTTTCATATGAAGAGTTGGTTAAGTTTTTTATTTATAGAATTAGAAAATATGAGAGTGATAATTCTTTATCTCTAAATGCAGTTATATCTTTAAATCCAAAAGTTGTAAAACAAGCAAGAGAATTGGATAAAGTGGATAAAAACACTATTGATGTTAATTCTGTCTTTGGAATACCAATTATGCTTAAGGATAATATTGGTACTAAAGATATGTTTACAACAGCAGGGGCTATTGTATTACAAGACAACAAAACGGATAATGCTTTTATAGTTCAGCGTTTATTAGATCAGAACGCATTGATTTTAGGTAAAGCAAACCTTAGTGAATGGGCGTATTTCCTTTGTGTTGGTTGTCCGGTTGGATATAGTGCAATTGGAGGTCAAACTCTAAATCCATATGGTAGAATGATTTTTGAAAGTGGCGGTTCAAGTTCTGGAAGTGGTGCTGTTGTTGCTGCAAATTTTTGTGTAGCAGCAGTTGGAACAGAAACGAGTGGTTCTATTCTGTCACCATCTAGTCAGAATTCTATTGTAGGATTGAAACCAACGATCGGTTTATTAAGTAGATCAGGGATAGTGCCAATTTCTAGTACGCTGGATACGCCTGGGCCTATGACAAAAAGTATTATCGATAATGCAATCTTGCTGAATGCTATGGTTGGTATGGATTCTAGTGACAGGGCTTCAGTATCTTCTAAGGTTGATTTTTTAGAATCAATAAAAGAATCAGTTATTAAAGGAAAGCGTTTTGGAGTTGTGAAATCGTTTTTAGAAGATTCTTTGTATGCTCAATCTGTAGATAAAATAAAGAAAGCAGGAGGAATAATGGTTATCGTAGAACCAGAGCAAGTGGCATTACCGGGTTTTCTTAGTATTTTGAATATGGATATGAAAAACGATCTTCCAGAATATATGAATTCATATGCAAGTAATAATATTACTGTTAAAACTGTTGAAGATATAATCGCTTTTAATTTGCAGGATAACCTCGTTAGAATTCCATATGGACAAGGTGTTTTTGAAGGAATTGTAAAGGATAGTACTGCCACAGAGGATCTTGAAAGAATAAAAGAGAACCTTAATACTACAGCCTGTAAGTTTTTTAATGATCAAATTGATAAACATAGCCTAGATGTAGTATTGTCAATAAATAACTATCATGCGGGTTATGCTGCTGTAGCTAAATACCCTGCTTTAACTGTGCCAATGGGGTATACTGATAACGGAGAGCCCAAGGGGCTTACTTTCATTGGTAAGCCTTTTACAGAATATCAATTACTGCAATTGGGACATGGATATGAATCAATATCAGAAGCACGTGAGATGCCAGAAAAATATTTGGAATAAGTCAATAAAAATAGCTACCGATTAGGTAGCTATTTAAATGTGTTTTAAAAACCGTATAAGTCTTTGGGAGTATAGTTTGTTAGTATACAGTTTGTAATGCTGTTCTGTCTCCAGAAGTAAAAGGACGATCGGTGCCGTTGCTACAGGCTAACATCCAAGAACCGTTTTCTGGTCCAGCTGGTGTTCCTGGAATGTAGATTGCGCCTACGCCAGCTTGTCCTTCGTCGGCTGTAGATCCACCACAGCTAAATGAGCGGTCTGAATAATCTGTATGACGGAATCCAATAGCATGTCCAATTTCGTGAGCAATAACGGTTGCAGCATCTGCTGGAATACCTCCTCTACGTGGATTGTAGATGTCAGAATTTAGTACAATTGGAGTAGCTGGATTTCCATTTGCATCAGGAAAACCTGCGCTTCTACCAAGGATAATACCGCCTCCTGGTACTCTTTTTAGTTTCTGTGCTAAAATATCAATATCAGCACCGGCACCGTTGGCTCTTTGGAAAGAGATGTCTAGGCCTAGAGAATTGTAACGGTTTAATGCGTCGTCAAAAGCGGCTTGCATAGTTGAATTGAATTTAGAATCCATATAAACCATAACCGTTCTTGGAGTGCTTACTACGTTTGTTGTTCTGTAGTGTTTGTTGTTTTCATTTCCAAAACCTACAGTTGGTAACATCTCTTCGATTTGTTTTTCTGTTAGAAAGATGTCTTCAACAGCGATACCTTGTTTCCCGTTAAAAGTGTCTTCAAACGCTGTTTCTGTGTCAAAGCCTAAAGTTTCTAGTTTGGCTTTTACTAATGGGTCAATTGATTGTATTTCTTCTGTTGAATCAGATTCACAAGAAATAAACAAAGAAGCTGTTAGTAACGCAGCTCCGAACATTGGTAATAGTCTACCTTTTTTCATAAGTTGAGTGTTTTTTGAGTTAAATAAAATAGATGTACAACAAGATCTTGAAAAGACTTGTCGAAAAAATGTATAAAAAAACGCATCTATATGAAATAGATGCGTTTGTGTAGTATGTTTAATTTGCTAAAGATTCTCTGGCGCCACCAGCTTCTAGCACAGCTCTCATTCTAAGTTTTTGACCATTAGAAAACATGTACATGCATGCGTCATCTACATAATCCATATAGTTCATAGTCATATCAGTAGATTTACAATGAGTCGTTGGGTACGCTGGGCATCCATAGTTTGCTCTGTCTGAAGATGGAGTGTCAATTACGAAATCATCTTGTCTACAACGACCATCGCCCCAAATGTGTCTTAGGTTTAGGTAGTGTCCTACTTCGTGAGTGGTGGTTCTACCGCCATCAAAAGGAGCGGCAACATAGCCTTGTGTTCCAAAATACTGAGGAGCGATTACTACTCCGTCTGTGTCTGGACTTCCTCCTGGAAATTGTGCGTATCCTAGGATTCCGCCACCGATATTACAAACCCACATGTTTAAATAATTTGCAGGATCTATTGGGTCAACGCCACCTTGACTTGATTTTTTCATATCGTCTCTGGTTCCCCAGGAAGTTCTTGAAGAAAAAGTTCTGGTAACTCCGGCAAGCGTAAAGTTGATCTGAGTATCAGCAGCTCTATCTGCAAATTCATTAGGAATTTGATTAGCATCAGAGTTTGTCATTCTAAAGTCTTTGTTTAGAACTGCCATCTGCGAATTGATTTGAGCGTCACTAATATTCTCTTGGCTTGTGTTGTAGATTACATGAACATATACTGGAATATTAACTACAGGAAAATCAGTTGCTGGTTCATCACCACCTCCGCCGCCGTTTCCGCCGCCACCGTTTCCATTTCCGTTTCCTGGTCTTTTGGAGTCAACAAAACGTTTAGTTTTGGATTCGATTGCAGCTAATTTGTTAGCAAGTTCAGGATTTTCTTCTAGTTGTTTTTTTAGGTTGTAATCAGAATGACAAGCTCTAGCTTTTCCTGTGATTTCCCCGTTTTCTTTGATGATTTGTTGTTGTGTTATCTCTTGTTCAGAAATTTCATCTTTAGAACAAGCCGTTACGATTAGTGCAAGGGCTGCAAAGCCCACAAATACTTTTTTCATAAAAAAATATAAATTGAGTTAAATGATTCGCTCAAATGTAATTAAAAGAATATTAAATACGCAAAATATTTTATAAAAACTTGCGATTTTTTTAAGTAAATATATTGGTTGTTTTGATTTAACTTATTAATAATTAGTATTTTATGCTATAATAAATAAAGTAGTACTTTTACTACTAAAAATAAGTTAACAAAAAAGGAGAGGTCCTTTTGGGACATCTCCTTTTTACCAAAATAAAGATATAATTGAAACCTCTGCAGTGATAGAGAAATTGGTCTTACGTATGAAAAATTAATGCTATTCTCAGAGATTTCGGATGGTTGAATACTTACTACAGATTCAACTCAATTTTCCCCAACTTATTTGTTGGTAGTTTATAATTTTACGGTTATTAAAAATAATGAGGTGCAATAGATAACTATAAAGCCTCCATATACTAAGATCTGATGTTTTTCTACTAAATTTAATATTGACATAGGGTAGTGATATTTGTTAGGTTTAATTCAGTGAGTATCTACTTGTAATCAATAATCCTCTAATAAATTATTTGATGTAAAAGTTACGCGTCTTGTGATGTGTCAATTCTATAATAGTTTAGTGTTTTTTATTATTTATACTCTTTTCTACGAGTCTTCATCATCTTGATCATCCTCGATACAGAATTCTGTGAACATTGCCCAGCTATTTCCAGGGAAATCATTTCCGGCAGCCCAAGCTGTTTCTTCACCACAATAATCATCATTGTCTGATTTTGTAGTCTTAGTGTCTTCATCATCCGTGTCATCATCATTGTCTTCATCTTCACAATCTCCGCAGTCAACTTCGGCGTGAGCAGCAAGACAAAAACATGTTCCGATATCTGCTAATGGAATTGTATACGTAAATTCACTTACACCATCACCGTGCTCAGTTTTATAAGGAAATTTACCTATTTTAGGATTTCCTTTTTTAGTTGTTGGTAGGTCTTCGCAATTACCTACATATAAGTGTGTTGCTTTTAGCGTCCAGCTACCGGTGTTTGTAGATGTGTTTAAGCGACTTTCAGTCTCGTCTTCTTGAGAGCAATTGGTTTTATAGGTAACATAAAGGTTTGTCTCGTCGGCAGTAACTTCTACTGTACCTGCTAGGTGGTGTTGTCCTGCCATAAGATCCATACTAAAAGGAAGGACTTCGCCATTTTCTGAAACAGTTAAAGATTTTATATTTATTCCTGTTTCTATTTCTTTTGTTTCATCAAATGAATTTAATGCTTCGTTTTCGCAACTTGATAAAAATAACGTGGTTAACGAAATAAAGATTAGCGATAAAACTGAGGTGATTTTAATTTTAAAGTAGTTTGTCATAATAGTTAATTTGTGTGTTATTTTGAGGTTTTTATTTAAGCCCTGTCAAAGAATAATTCATCGTTACTAATACCATCTCCATCTCTGTCATCAAGCATGATTCTATTCTCTTTTATTTTTTTGACATTCCAATTGTTGTTCAGCTTGTTTAAAGGAGCTTCAGTTCCAAAATCCAGTATAGCTTCTAGTCCACCATCAGCTCTGGTACGCACGGACCAGGTACCGTTGGTGATTTCATTGTTGCTATCATCACCGTCGTTGTCTTCTAATGTGATGATTACAGTGCCATCTTCTGAAAAATCAAAAGTGTAGTTTCTGTAATTATTGGTTTCGTTGCTTTGGTTGTCTTTATATTTTTGAACTTCTAGTAACTGACTTGTTATAACTCGTGTAAAACGTTCTTCGCCTAAATCATTTTCATCGCAATCGTCTATGGCGTCTTCAATTGTTTCTTCAAGATCATCAAGGCTATTGATAAGAATTTCTGAACCATCAGAAAGAATTACAGTGATAGGGAATCCGATATTTACTATATCATCTTCATCTAGATCCTCAATAAAATTGTATAATTCTTGATCACTAGTAAAAGTGATCGTTTCTAGTAATTCACTATTTTCGTTAAATACCGATACTGAAAAAGGGTATTGAAAGTCTATACATTCGATATCATCGTCCTCATCTTCTTCATCTTCCTCACAATCTTCTATCAATGTTTCTAATTGATTTTCATTTTCTATAATCATTTCAGAAAAATCACTAAAAATTATCGTGATCGGAAAAATAAATTCTAAATTATCAATATCATTTTCGAATTCGTCAAAAATGTCCTCTATAAGTACGAAGTCATCTTCGCTGTCGATCGTTACATCAATCCCATTAACATTTAGCATAACAGGTAATGCTACATCAAAACAGCTGGTGCCATCAAGAATATTATCACCTGATCCATCATTCATGGCTGTTTTGAGCATTAGATCAGCAACTTTTGAATTTGCAGCAAGTGTTCGATCCTGTGGTGCTCCAATTTCTTCATCAAGTTCTGTTCTGCATGACGAGGTTAGGACGAACATAGAGATCGTTAAATAAAGTAGTAAAGAGTTGATTTGTGTTTTCATGATATTTTGGGTGCTAATAAGTCGGTCTTGTAGATACTAAAACAACTAACTTCTAAAAACTCCTTTTATTTTTTTGCTTTTTTCTACATTTACCTTCAAATCTTCTTTGCGTATGTCAAAAGAATTACAGGAAAATGTTTGTGATGAAAAGGTGTTTTCGATGATATATCGAAAGTACTCTAAGGACATATATAATTTTTTATACTATAAATATGGAGAGACTTTAGAGCCTAACGATAAGATGCAGGATGTTTTTATCAAACTATTGTCTAACTGTAAGGAGGTCTCACCTCAAAAAGCAAAAGGTTTTTTATTTAAAGTGGCAAAAAATATGATGCTCAATGCAATCAAACATCAAAAGGTAGTACTTAAGCATAGAGAGATAAAACCAAAAGATTACACCAATGAATCACCAGAATTTATTTTAGAACAACAACAGTTTTTGCAAAGGTATCAGGAGGCATTAAGTAGATTAACAGATGATCAACGTACTGCTTTTTTATTAAATAAAGTAGAAGGAAAAAAACATGAAGAAATTGCCGAGATGCTGGGAATTACCAGAAAAGCTGCAGAAAATAGAATATATGCGGCGTATAAAAAGCTAAAAAACGAAATAGAAGGATTTAAATAAAGGAGTTTTTAGAAGTTAGTTGTTATATATATAGACCCAAAAGTAAAAATGGATAAAGAATATCTAATAAGGAAATGGTTAGCAGAAGAACTAACCGACCCAGAACTTGAGGCTTTTAAGAAATTGGATGATTATCACATGCATACCAAAATTCTTGAAGGTGCTCAGTACTTTAGGGCCTCAGATGTTTCAGAAATAGCAGATGTTGATGAAATATATGCTAAAATGAATTATCCTTTTGAAACAGTTTCTAAAAAAAGAAATTGGTACCAACCGCTATTTAAAATTGCTGCGGCCCTAGTTGTGCTGATTGGTATAACGTTCTTTTTCTTTACAAATAGCGATAGTGCATTCAAAACAATGGCAAGTGAGAAACGAAGTTTTGAACTTCCGGATCAGTCTGAAGTAGTTATTAATTCAAAATCAGAGATTTTCTTTAATGAAAATACCTGGAATGATAAAAGAGAAGTAAATCTGGATGGAGAAGCATTTTTTAAAGTAAAAAAAGGTTCTGCCTTTGATGTGATCACAAAAGATGGTAAAGTTACCGTTTTAGGTACTCAGTTTAATGTAAAAAATAGGGATAACTATTTTGAAGTTAAATGTTTTGAAGGCCTCGTAAAAGTTAAAACTTTAAAGCACGACCAAAACCTACCAGCGGGAAGTGCTTTGAAAATCATAGATGGAAAGATTACTTTTGAAACTATCGATCTGAACCGTCCCCAATGGTTAAGTAATATCAGTAGTTTTAAAAGTATTCCATTCTATGAAGTCATAAATGAGTTCGAAAGACAATATGGCGTGCGCATTATTGTTAAAGATGTTGATACAAAAAGACTATTTACAGGAGGTTTTATACATAATGATATGGAAGATGGGTTAAAATCTATAACTTTACCCTTAGATTTGACTTATACTATTGAAACTTCAAACAATATCATACTACGCACCAAAGAATAATAGAATTGGAAGAGAGATTCTCATATTCCTACTGTTTGCTACTATTTTTTTTCCGGTAAATGCCCAAAATACTGAGGTAAAAGAACCCTTGCCCTTGATCGATGTTTTAACACAGATCGAAACAAAATTTTCTTATCAATTTACATATGCAGACGATACGATAAAGGATATTTTTGTTTCGGCTGTTCCAAAAGATGTGTCTTTTGATCAGGTTTTGGATTTTCTAAGGAAAGAAACAGGGCTTAAATTTACCGTTGTTAACGATACTTTTATTGCTATTAATAAAGGGAATCAGTCTTTCTTTATTTGCGGATTCATCAAAGAATTGAACAAAGAACAAGCACTTTCTGGAGTAACGATAAGAGGAAAAAAAACATCTACCATAAGTAATGAAAAAGGGTACTTTGAATTAGAAGTTTTTGATAGAAAAGAAATTGTAATCATTAGTCACTTAGGTTTTAGAACTATTTCCAGAATAATCAGCTCCTTTGTTGGAGACACTTGTACACCTATTTACTTAACACCAAAAACTGAAATTTTAGCAGAGGTAATTCTAAAGAATTACTTAACAAAAGGGATTAATAAAACGGATGATGGTGCTTTTCAGATTGACTATGATGAATTTGGGATTTTACCGGGTTTGATTGAAGCCGATGTACTACAAACGATACAGGCGCTTCCGGGTATCCAAAGTGCAGATGAGACGGTTTCCAATATAAATATACGCGGTGGTACACACGATCAAAATCTAATTCTTTGGGATGGAATTAAAATGTATCAATCCGGACATTTTTTCGGTCTTATTTCAATTTTTAATCCATCTATTACACGAAAAGCAACTGTAATTAAAAATGGAACAGATGTAGAATATGCAGACGGTATTTCAGGGACAATTTTAATGAATACAGATACTCGGATTAATTCAGATTTTAAGAGTACGATTGGAGTTAATCTCATAAATGCCGACATATTCGCAGATATTCCTGTAGGTAAAAAATCATCTGTACAAGTTTCTGCAAGAAAAGCGATAAATGAATTTTTAGAAACGCCAACGTATGAGCAATACTTTGATAGAATCTCTCAGGATAGTGAGATTGGTGACAATAATGAGACAGATATAGGATTTGACTTTTATGATATTAATCTGCGATGGAACTGGAAGATCTCAGAAAAGGACTTCGTAAGAATCAACTTTCTAGGAATTAGTAATGAATTGGTATTTACTGAAAATGCTACCATAAACTCAGTGAATACTTCCAGACAAAGTAGTCTAAATCAGAATAGTATAGCAGGTGGAATTTGGTATCAGAGAAACTGGAATGATAAGTTTACAACTACTTTACAAGTTTATGAAACAGACTATACGCTGAAATCTGAGAATGCTGACCTACAGAATCAGCAAAGATTTTTACAAGAGAATATTGTATCTGAGACAGGTGTAAAACTTAATACTCGCTATGTATTAAAAGATCATATTACCTGGCTTAATGGTTATCAACTTATGGAAACCGGAGTGTCTAATCTTAATGATATTGATAATCCTGTTTTTCGAAGAAATCGAGTGAGAGTCATAAGAAATCATAGTGTATTTTCACAAATTGGTTATAAAGGAAGAAACATACGTAATTCGGTTAATGTCGGAATTCGATATAGTTTTAATGAGAAATTCAATACCCATATTATTGAACCAAGATTTAGCTATAATCAGAAGTTTCTAAATTATTTTAATTTTGAAATATTAGGAGAATTCAAACATCAGAATACGTCCCAAATTATTAATTTTCAAAATGATTTTCTAGGTATAGAAAAACGGAGGTGGGTTTTAGCGAATGATGAAGATATTCCTGTGATTAAAGGCAAGCAAGTTTCTGCAGGATTACAATACAATCGAAAAGGATGGCTGATCAGTTCTGAAGGATACCATAAAATTGTAGAAGGAATAACTGCACGAAGCCAAGGATTTCAGAATCAATACGAATTTGTAACAGCAATCGGTGAATATACAGTTACGGGTGTAGATTTTCTTGTGAATAAAAGATTTAGAAATCTAAGTTCCTGGTTGGGATATTCATATGCAAATAACCAATATACTTTTGAAGCTTTTGAGGAGAATCGGTTTCCGAATAATATAGACATAACGCATTCATTCAATTTGGGAGTAGCATATACTATTAAAGACTTAAAAGTATCTGCAGGTTTAAATTGGCATTCTGGTTTGCCTACTACAAGACCCGAGTTCCAGAATGAAGTATCAAACAACGAAATTAATTATAACCCTGCTAACAGTAGTAGACTTCCTGAATATATGCGATTGGATATCTCTGCTACTTATGATTTTGAACTTACTAAAAAGTTAAAGTGTCACGCGGGTATTTCTGTTTGGAATTTTTCTGACAGGAATAATACCATTAGTAACTATTACCGGATCGATCAAGATAATCAGCCTAAAGAAATAGTCAATTCTTCTCTAGGGATCACTCCTAATGCAACTTTTAGAGTATCTTTTTAATATTTTTTAGTCTATTAATGCATTTATTCTAATCCATAATTCATTATCAAAACTTGAGGGTCCCAATAAAGCTTCACCAGTATCGCCTCCCATTCTAACAATTACCAAATTTTGACTAGGAACTACGTATAGTTTTTGATCATCTTTGCCCAGGCCGGCAATAAGATCATCCGGACCATCCGGCATTAATTCTCCAGAGAATTCAGTTTCGAAAGCTGGTGCTCTAAAACTTGATTTACCATTTAACCACCATAAATATCCGTAAGATTGATTCAGGTTTTGTGAAGTAGTAGTCATTTCGCTAAAGTAATTTTGATCTGTAAGGATTTCAGTGGTATCCCATGTTCCTTTATTGAGGTTTAGGAGACCAAAACGAGCCATACTTCGGGCTGTGCTGTAGTAAATGTTTGCATATCCAAGACTCACCCAAGTGCCATTCATTCCAATTCTATCCTTTAGTTTGGTGTCAAAATAAGTACTGTAATCTGTATTAACGGCTCCAGCTACAATATCAGTAAGTAAGGTGTAGGCAGCATTATGATAATACCAAAAATCACCTGCTTCGTTAAGATACGTTAGACAGTCAAAATCAGTGCAATTTTGATTCGATACGTTGTAATTTAGACCAGTAGTCATCGTTAAATGGTTTCTCACAGTGATTGCTTGTTCTTGATTGTTGGTAATATCTGCCCATTGTGTTCCTAAATATGTTGCAGAAGGTTCGTTGATATTCAATAGACCTTCTTGTTGCGCTATGCCTACAGTAAATGCAGTTAACGTCTTTCCGGCAGAGTACCAAGGATTGTTGTCTGAAGCTGAGCCTCCATTAAAATATTTTTCAATGACAATTTTTCCATTTTTGAGGATTATAAAAGCTTTGGTGTCTTTTTCCTCAAGAAAATTATAAAGAGGTGCTGCTGCATCAGCATTCCATCCCAAATCAGCAATTGTTATGGTTTCCCATTCCTCAGAATTTATAGGCGGGAAATACATGCTGTTTTGATCAGGATTCGGTTCTTCAATAAAAAGTTCATTAGAGTCATCAGAACAGGAAAAGATAAAACCAAGAATTAGGAATACAAGAGGAGTCATTTTGTTTTTCATATGTTGGGGTTTGCATAGATTAAGACTATGCAATATACAAAAGGTTTAAAAGACTTATTTCTTAAAGCCTAGAGTTATTGGTAATTATATGCTAAACTTTAGTTATTCATTGTATCTTTGCAAACCTTTATTCAGAAGATATGAGAACAAAGACTTTAAAGAAGAATAAGATCAATGTGGTTACATTGGGATGTAGTAAGAACGTATATGATAGTGAGGTTCTTATGGGACAACTGAAGGCCAATAACAAAGAAGTGGTACATGAAGAAGAAGGAAATGTTGTGGTCATTAATACCTGTGGTTTTATTGCAAATGCAAAAGAAGAGTCAGTAAATACTATTTTGGAGTATGTGCAGAAAAAGGATCAGGGTATTGTAGATAAGGTTTTTGTTACAGGATGTTTATCTGAAAGATATAAGCCGGATTTGCAAAAGGAAATTCCAGATGTGGATCAATATTTTGGAACTACAGAACTTCCTGGATTACTGAAGGCTTTGGGAGCAGATTATAAACACGAACTCATTGGAGAAAGATTAACGACGACACCTAAAAACTATGCTTATTTAAAAATAGCTGAAGGTTGTGATCGTCCTTGTTCTTTTTGTGCAATACCATTGATGAGAGGTAAACATAAGTCAACTCCAATTGAAGAGTTGGTTACAGAGGCAGAAAAGTTAGCTGCTGACGGAGTAAAAGAGTTAGTTTTAATTGCTCAGGATCTCACATATTATGGTTTAGATCTTTATAAAGAAAGAAAATTAGCAGATTTACTTCGGGAATTGGTTAAGGTTGACGGAATAGAATGGATACGTTTGCATTATGCATTTCCAACAGGATTTCCGATGGAAGTTTTAGAAGTAATGAAGCAAGAACCTAAAATTTGTAATTATATCGATATCCCATTGCAGCATATTGCAGATCCAATTTTAAAATCGATGCGTCGTGGTACAACTAAGGCTAAAACGACTAAACTTCTTAAGGAGTTTAGAGCAGCAGTGCCGGAAATGACAATTCGTACTACATTAATTGTTGGATATCCAGGTGAGACACAAGAAGATTTTGAAACATTAAGAGATTGGGTAAAAGAAATGCGTTTCGAACGTCTTGGATGTTTTACATATTCTCATGAGGAGAACACACATGCTTACAATTTGGAAGACGATGTGCCGGAGGAGGTGAAAATGGATCGTGCTAACGAGATTATGGAGATACAGTCACAAATCTCCTGGGAATTAAACCAACAGAAAATAGGGCAGGAGTTTAAAGTGGTAATTGATCGTAAAGAAGGACCGTATTTTGTGGGTAGAACCGAGTTTGACTCCCCAGATGTGGACAATGAAGTACTTATAGATGCGTCTAAATTTTATCTTAAAACTGGAGAATATACTACCGTGAAAATATATGAAGCTGAAGATTTTGATCTGTATGGAGAGGTTGTCTAATTTTCTGTAATGGGTTTATAATCACCATCAAATACTATTTTCCAGGTTTTACCCTGATCGGTACTTTGTGACCAGATTTGTCTAACCGTATTATCAGCGTTTTTTTGCCAAGATATTTTATTGGATAGTGATCCTTTTTTAGTACTGATATTATTTTGAAGAATCATCTTTCCATCCATAAGGTTCCCCTGAATATGTAATGTTAGTCCAGAGTTATCTACCCAAAATTGTTCCCATTGATCAGTTCTTGGGTTGTATTTGTTTAAGCTAGTTCCGTGATATTTGGATGTGGTAGCGTGATAGGTTTCTTTGATAACTTTATTGTCAATAATAGCTTCAATTGTGCTTTTACCAACAATAGTATCGGTTCCGTGTTTATAGACATTCCATTCTCCAATCCAAAAATCAAATTCCGAGTATTTATGATCCTTATTTTTTTGAGCTGACACATTGGTGATCACCAAAAGTAATAGCAAAAAATGTATGCCGAATTTAATCATTTAAGATATGGTTTTGGGATTGTCTAATACTTAAAGATAAAAAAAATCGAGGATTAAGATTATCCTCGATTTTGCTGCGTCTTACTCTTCTAGATTTTTTGGCTAATTCTATATATAAGAGAACATTATGTCATTATTTTATTATGGGGACAAAGTTTTATGTTAAACGCATTTTTTTTCATTTAATTTTATTCGGGCGCAAAAGTATTCAAAAAAGGGATACGAAAACTCAATTTTTGAGCTAGTATCTTTGCATTTTTTTAATCAACAAGAAGATAACGTTACCATTTTCGTAATGTCGAAAAGACAGGGGTTGAGAGATTAATAGGATAATAGAAAAATGAGTTGTCTGAATGTATTATTTTTTGATTTTTATTGAAATATATTCAATGCTTTTTTTCTTCAAAAAACATCAAACTTAACAATTTGATAACATTAGAGTGTTAAGATCAATCTTAGCTATTTTATCCTTGATAATAAATAAAAATAGTTGATGAAAAAGCAATAAGTGGGTTTTGGTACCTTGCTAGTTCTATTGATGATATATTTGGGGCATACAAAAAAAGGCTTGAGTTTTTAACCTCAAACCTCTATTTCCATAGTCCGATAAATTAACTAAATAGTTTCAAACAACTTACTAAAAGGCTTACGAACTTTTTTGTTGTGCTGCGTTGCATCTTCTTCTGAGCGATATCCGATGGTAGCGATAACTGCAGCAGATAGTCCTTTTTCTGATAGTCCTAAAATTTCATCATATCCTTCGGGTTCAAAACCTTCCATCGGACAAGCGTCAATCTGCAATTCTGCGCAGGCTGCCAGCAGATTCCCTAATCCTATGTATGTTTGTTTTGCTGTCCAGGCTTTTGTGGTTTCATCAGAAAGCGTAGTAACTTTAGATTTCATAAAATCACCATAACCTTTTAAATCATCAAAATTCAATTCTTGAATGCCTGCTTTTAATTTTAGATAGTCATCGATCACGTGTTCATCCACTTTTGTATAATTACAAAATACAATCAATTGAGAGGCATCTACGATTTGAGATTGGCCCCAGGATTTTGGTTGTAATCTTTTTCGAATTTCCAGATCTTCTATAATTAAAACTTTATAAGCCTGTAATCCATAAGATGAGGCAGATAAAGAAATTGCTTTTTTGATTTTTTCCAGATCGGATTCAGATATCTTCTTTTCTGAATCAAATTTTTTGGTAGCGTAACGCCATTCCAGATTTTTTAATAGTTGCATTTGTGTATAATTTTATTGTGTTATCGGAACCTCCATTAATAATATTTTTGAAGGCTCATTTGAGGTAAATTTAATTTGCTCAACATCCCAGATGCCTAATCCATCTCTTTTTTCCAGCACTTTGTCTTCGATAGAAATGCTACCTTCTAATACAAAAGCATACACACCATTTTTTTTATCCTTTAACGTATAGGTTTGTGTGTTTTGGGATTCTAGTTTTCCGAGATGAAACCAAGCATCCTGATGAATCCAAACACCATCGTCATCTTTGTTAGGAGATAGAATTTGATACAGATTGTTTTCTAAATTTTCCTCATCAATACTGATCTGGTCATATCTTGGGGCTACATTTTTTTTATTTGGTGTTACCCAAATTTGTAAAAACTTAACTTCTTTATCGGTGTTTTTATTAAACTCACTGTGAAAAACACCAGTTCCTGCACTCATAACTTGTATATCTCCTTGTTTGATAACCGTGATGTTACCCATACTATCTTTATGTTCTAAATCTCCTTCTAGAGGGATAGATACAATTTCCATGTTATCATGAGGGTGTTTACCAAACCCCATTCCCGCAGAAACTGTATCATCGTTCAGCACTCTTAAGGCTCCAAAACTCATTCTTTCAGGATTGTAGTAATTTCCAAAACTAAAAGAATGGTATGAGTTTAACCATCCAAAATTTGCAGTTCCCCTGCTATCTGATGTGTGCAATATAGTTTTCATAATATTCCTTTCTTTATATTTGAATACAAAGTTCTGGTATTATATGATGGTCTGAAATGTGAGAATACGGAAGAATATTGTAAAAATCCGATCTTTAGATTTTTTGTCTAAAGTGTGAAGGAGGAAAGCTGGTACATTTTTTAAAAAAATTACTGAAATTAGCTGGTTCAGTAAACCCTAACTCATATCCAATTTCTTTAGTAGTTTTATCTGAAAAGCTTAAAAGTCTTTTTGCGGCCACAATAATTCTGGATTGTAAATATTCTTTGGCGGTTTTTCCGATAAGTGATTTGATGGTCCTATTGAGATGATCCGGTGTAACATGTAATGCTTCTGCATACTGTTGTACCTTATGCCAATCTGAGAAATGTTCTTCGACTAAATTTTTATATTCCTTTAGGATAACAGAACCTACATGGAGCTGTTGGGGATCTTTTGGGTGAATATCACAAATGTTATTACTATAAATCAGGAATAGCTTTAATAAGGCTCCAACAGCTTCAAGTTTAAACTTGGAATCGGAGTAATAGGTGTCAAAAATTTGAGAACTATATGCGCTTAATTGTTTTAATTGAAGTTCATTTAAAACAAGAGGAGGAGTATGACCATAATCTTGGAATAAGCTGATATCTTCAATGAAACGATAATCGATATTGTTTTTTGCAAGAAATTGTGGGGAAAATGTAATCACCCATCCATAGGACTTTTGTTCTTCTTTGATTTGATGCACCTGTCCGGGACTAAGAAAAAAGACTTGGTGATCCTGAAGCGCAAATTCATTAAAATCAATAATATGGGTTCCTTTTGCTTCAGAAACTAATAGTATGATATAAAAATCGTGACGGTGAGGTGTATCGACTACACCACCGGTTTTATCATAAATGTCTTCCATTTTTTTGATGTCAAAAACGATTTGGTTTTCAGTTTCATCTGTTAATTTGTATGTTTTTATGGAGGCCATTTGTTGGTTGTAAGCAGTTCTATTTTTTTGGTTTAATATACGATCTATATTACAACTTTTCCTATTCATAAGAAGAATAGCTAAGTTGTAATTTGTAGGAGATTCATAGTTTGATCTTATATTCATAATAAAATACAATAAAAAAGGGAAAGCCGTTTTAGGCTTTCCCTTTTTATAAATTGCTACTCTTTTTATGTATCTAAATGTGATCTATAAAATGAGGTTTGTTAGTAATTATTGATTACCATCTAATACGATATCACCATCTGTGTTATCATCTTCATTGTTGTTGTCATCGTTATTCTCTTCATTGACAACTTGGCTTTCAATAGTTTCGTTTTCACAAGAAACAAATGTTGTAGCTAATACTAATACTAATAAGAATGTAATTTTTTTCATTTTTTTTGTTTTATGATTTTAATTTTATTTTGAGGTATTATATTTTTAGTCTCCTAAACCATGATTTTCCTCTTCATGGACGTGTATAATTTCTGGCTTGTTATTTTCTTCACTTAACGTTTCTTCTTCTATAGAAGTTTTTTCACAAGATGCAAGTACAACGACTAGCATAAAAAGAAATGGGATTTTTTTAATCATCTTATTAAAAATTATAAATGTTTTTAATCTGGTTTTTCAAAACCGGGCGCAAATGTATTCAAAAAACTGATTCGAAATCATAAAATTATCTTAACACCCTTTTGTTTATGGGGGTTTTGAAGGAAAATGGAATGCTTAGTTCTTAAAGAAAAAGAGAAAAAAATTAATATTTAATACTGTACGGAAATGAATCTATAAATTATGTGTAATTTTTAGATGTTTGTATTAAGAATGTAATAAAAATCAAAAAAGGCATTAATTAACAATATGGTAACATTGAGCCCGAAAATGAAGTATAAATTAAATTATTTGTATTTAAAAAGGTATTTTTTTAATATATCTTTAAAAAATAAGAACTATCATGGAACTTATGTATGATTGAATTAGCTCACTTTTATGTAGTTGTTAATCCTCAAATTGATTAGAGCCCTTTATTTGCGGATAATGATCTAAGATTTTATCATTATGTATATGATTTCAATGATTATGTTTTATTGTTTTTATTTTAAAATGTTGATCATCTCTTCTCCAATACCTGCTTCAAAGGGATGAACACTTGATTTTAATAAGGTCAATGTAGTAAATTCACCTCCATACACTTGCATCGTAGCTTTGCAATCAGCACCCTGATGAATCAAAAACTGTGTTATCTCAGGAAGGTTTGAAGGTGATTTTTGTCTCCACATTTCTACTCCATTGCTGGCAGTGTAATGCAATAATGTTGCTCGATGTCCATATTTTGATCTTTTTGTAACTAACAGAGGATTAGTTTTGATTAGTTTTTTTAATTCTTTTAAATTTCCGCCGATTAGAAAATTGACAGCCTTCTCAAAATCATGATCGTATAGATCTTCTAGTTGTTCAATTACATCCCAATTCTTAAAACTATATTCATTGGCAATGGTTGTTTTGCAATCTTCAATTGTTAAGCTAAGTGTTTTTAGTTCTTCTATAGCTCTGCCTAAATAATCCGGATGATAATTATTAATTTCCTGAAAAATGAAATCGTGATTCGCTCTAATACCTTCCCACATTCTCTCTGCGATTATAGACAAGTGATCTTTTATTAAAGGGTATTGATCCGTTTGATAAAGAAGGTTTCCATAAAAAGAAGTTAGCGTCATGATATTTTTTAGTTTAATAATCTCATCATTCTTTATGCGACCTAATTTTTTATTCTACTAATTCTTATCATAAAACTGTAGGTTGTGTGCCAGAAACAATAATGCCATGTTGACTTAGCGTAGAAACTTTTTTCGGGTTATTGGTTAGCATGCAAATAGAAGCTACACCTAATTCGTTTAAAATTTTTGCAGCAGGAGAAAAATCTCTTGCATCTTTTTTAAATCCTGCTGCTTCATATGATTCAGCTTGTGATAAACCACTTTTTTTGTATTGAATACTTTTAAGCAGTGCATAATGACCGTTAGATTTACCTTCCTGATCGAGCCAAATGATAATTCCTTTGCCTTTTTTCTGTATAAGTTGTTGAGAAATCTCCATCTGTTCTCTGCAGTCACACTCTATGCTGTTAAAATGATGTGCAAAGATGCAGGAAGAATGTACTCTGCATAATACGTTTTCTTCACCATCTATATCTCCCATAACTAGGGCGAAAGATTCTTTCTGACCATCGTAGAACAAAATTTCACGATACTCTCCAAATTTGGTTTTTAGATTAGTTTCGGCTAGTTTAACGATCATTTTACTATGTGTTTTAGTTTTTATTAGGACTCGAATCGTTAAGAATAATAAGCTTTTGCCAGATTTTTCGGCTTAAACCGGTAGTGAGTGCCTCTATATCATTCACAGCGCGAACCACTGATTCATCCGGTAAGCTTTGAGAGTATAACGCAGCTACTTTGCTAACAAGTGCTGTAGCTTCAGAACAATAGTCTAGATATCTCTGGAGTTCGAACCTGGTGAAAGTTCTTTTTGGAGAATTTTCTGTTGCAGATTCGGGTAAATCGGTTAGATTAGGATCTTTGGTTAATTGATGCATATCAATTACGTGAGCAATCACTCTTAGTTCATTAAGGGCTTTTAGAGCGCGCTTTGTTTTTAATCGGGTTTCTAAAGATACCAAAAAGAAAATCGCAGCACCAATAAGTATAATGTCATTAAAAATAGCTTCTGATATAGAAACAATATTAGCAAGTGTAGTGTTTTTGATTTGTAAATCTACATAGGTAATACTGTAAATCAATCCACCTAATCCAATAAGTATTACCAGATACGCGAAAATCCTTAAGGACAAATTAGGTTTGGAGATCCAATCAATATTCTGCTTACTTGCTCGGGCAGTTTGTACAAAATCATGGCATACTTTTTTGAGACCAGAATCAGGAAATCTATCATCAATACGCTTTTCTAAAAGTGCGATAGTATGAATGATTTTTTCGGGATCCAAACGTGCAATTTCACTCATATGTTTACTTATGACGGTAGCCTCTTGATTATAAACTTTATCTGCCCTCGGTGATTAGATTCATGTTCACATACGTGAAACCACTTTGCATAATTATTGGTAGGTTGATTACCAAAAAACGGTTCAGATTTCATAATCCAATCATCATCCCTTTTGGCAAACTCTTTTTTAGTTACTTCTCTAACTTTTTCAAGTTTATCAAGGTAGTAGCTAATAGGATTTCCTTTAATAACTTCTCTGCCTTTTTTTCCTAAACCCATAGGGACATCCCATTCGTTTTTTATGTCATCACTCCATTGTCCCCAGGTAATTTCGTCAAAAGTATTAAGCTGATAATATCTTTCTGTTGCTGCAAGATGCAATAACATAGCGCCAATCGAATTAGATTGTTCATCTATTTGAAAATCTAATTGTTCTATGCTAAGATCTTTCACAGTTCCAATTACCCAAGTTCTCATTAGAGTCATTGTAGATAATAGTGTTCCTACTTGAGGAGAATAGCCTTTTTGCGGACCGACTAAATAGATACTATCAGAAGTATCAGCAATTTGCGGTTCATTAGTAAAACTCATAAAAGGAGTTGTGGCAATACCTGCTGTAAGCATGGCAGACCCTTTAATAAATTTTCTTCTACTAGTTTTGTTTGATTCTTTCTTCATCATTAAACTATTTTAAAATGAATAATTAGGTTGGTACCTAAAGTTTTATTTTCCTGTCACAGGAAATCCTCGATCGTTCATTAGGGCTTCTATTTTGGCATCACGCCCGCGAAACAGTTTATAGGCTTCTGCCGGATCCATAGCATTTCTTGGAGCAAAGAGATATTTAACTAGTTTAGCTGCCACTTCTTTGTCATAAAATCCATCAGGAGCTTCAGCAAAAGCTTCTGCAGCATCCGATGTCAGAACATCTGCCCACATATATCCATAATAGGCAGTTGCATATCCTTCTCCAGAAAATACGTGACCAAAATGTGGAGAACGATGACGCATGACCAATTCTTTTGGCATATTCAATGCTGCCAAGGTTTCTTTTTCAAATGCATCTACATCAATATTTGTTGGGTCTGCTAAATGAAATTTCATATCCATCAATGCAGAAGCTAAATACTCTGTAGTAGCAAATCCTTGATTAAATGTAGCTGCTTTTTTGATTTTATCAACCAATGATTTGGGAATAGGTTCTCCAGTTTTATAATGAACCAAATAATTGTCTATTACTTTATCTGTAGATAACCAGCGTTCTAACAACTGAGATTGGAACTCCGTATAATCACGAACACCACCATTAAGGGTCGGATATCGTACTTCTGAGGAGAAGAAATGTAGTGCGTGACCAAACTCATGGAAAAATGTTTCGGCATCATCCCAGGAAACTAATACGGGTTCTCCCGGAGCCGGTTTTACAAAGTTGGAGTTATTAGATGCCAATACTGTTTTCTTACCATCAAAAGTGGTATGGCTTCTATAGGTTGTTGCCCAGGCACCAGAGCGTTTACCTGTGCGGGCAAATGGATCCAAGTACCATAATCCAATATGATCTCCCGAGGTTTTGTCGTTTACTTCCCAGACTTTTACATCTTCGTGAAATACAGGAACGGTTCCTTCTGCTACCGGAGTGAATTTATAGTTAAACAATTCTCCAGCCACAAAAAACATGGCTTCTCTTAATTTGTCTAACTGAAGATATTGCTTTACTTCATCAGAGTCTAGATCATACTTTTTCTTTCTTACTTTTTCTGCATAGTATCTGTAGTCCCAAGGTTCTATAGTGATATTGTCTTTATTTGCATTGGCTACAGCTTGCATATCGGCTACTTCTTCTTTTACTCTGGCAATAGCAGCTGGCCAAACAGCATTCATTAACTTCATAGCGTTCTCAGGGTTCTTGGCCATTCGGTTTTGTAATCGCCAATCCGCGTAATTATCATATCCTAATAATGCTACACGTTCTTTTCTTAACTTTAGAATTTTAGCAATGTTCTCATTATTATCTTTATCATCTCCGTTATCACCTCTGGAATAATAATTTTTCCAGACTTTTTCTCTCAGTTCTCTTTCTGTAGAATATTTTAAAAACGGATCCATTGAAGATCTTGTGTTTGTAACAGCATACATACCCTCTTTTCCTCTATCCGCTGCGGCTTTGGCATAAGCTTTTATTAATGGTTCGGATAAACCACCTAACTGATCCTTGGTAAGATACGTTACATACCCTTCTTCATCTGCTAAAATATTATTCGAGAAACTGGTATATAGTTCGGATAACTCTTTGTTTATCTCTGCATATCGTTTCTTCTTTTCTTTATCTAATTCTGCACCATTCATTGCAAATTGCTCATAGGTCAATAGTACTACTCGTTGCTGATCTGCTTCCAAAGGTTGTTTCTGAGCGTTATCGTATACCGTTTTTATTCTCTGGAATAAGGCTTTATTCTGAGATATTTTAGAGCGAAAATCAGATAATTTCGGTGCCATTTCTTTCTGAATCTCTCTAAATTCGGGAGATGACATATTGCTGCTTAAAATTCCGTAATATGTAAAAACTCTGTTTAATTCTTGTCCGGATTTTTCTAACGGAACAATAGTGTTCTCAAAAGTAGGCGCTTCGGTATTACTTGTGATAGCATCGATATCCGCGAGGTTCAACTCCATACCTTTTTCTAAAGCAGGTTTGATATCGGCAATATTCATTTTATCAAAAGCGGGTGTGCCCCCATAAGGTCCGGTCCATTCTGTTAATAAAACATTTGCGGTTTGTTCTTTCTGATTTGAATCTTCCACGGTTTCTTTCTTTTTATTACAACTTGTCATAACAATCATTGAACAAATCGCTATAGTTTGGAGCGTTTTTGAGATGTGTTGTGTATTCATGTTAGTATATTTAATTCCTTTGTTCTTTTGCGTTAGGGATAGTAGCCCTTCGACTAAGCTCAGGACAGGTTTATTCTTTTTTTTATCAGTTCGAGTGTCACATTTTGATGTGGTGTACTTCGACAAGCTCAGCAGAACTATCGAGAACAAGTAAAAAGATATAACGAATAGCCCGACCTGCCTGAGGCAGGAACGCCATCATAAATATTCTACTATTAACTAAACATCATTATCTATCAACTAACCTATAACCTAAACTTATTATTATTGGTAAGGAAAACAGCATTTACTAAAAACAGTTTCCCATTTTCCCAAAATGATCTAAATAATGGATTATCTACCATATAAATAATACTTCCGCTACCCATTCTGGCTTCACCAAAAACTAATGAGTTTTTCAATCCTTTAAAAGCATTCTTACCAGAAAAACCTGAGACACTTGTTGGCTCTTCCATATAGGCTACATTATACCCGTCTTGTAAAAACTTATACGAACTGCTTCCTAGTTTTAGGCTAAAATAGGTGTCTTCATAACCAAAGGCTAACGGGTGTGAAGTATCTACTTTTGTTTTATAAATACTTCCGGTGATAAAGTCTTTAACTCTTTCGCGTTCACGTTTGTCATAAGGTGTCAGGTTGCCGATAGAATCTTTTTTCTCTTCTTTGGGCTTGTTACTTTTTAAGTCAAAACCGTCTTTGTTAGCAAAGGCATTTACTGCATTAGCAATGGCGATTACTTTTCCTCCGCTTCGAATCCATTCCTTTAATTTATCGAGTGAGTTTTTATCCAGATATCCACCATAATATCCATTAGGAAGTATTAATACATCGTACTTATCCAGATCAACTCTTTTGAAATAATCTGTATCAATAGAAGAGATTGGGTATTGTAGTTGTTGTTCAAAGAAGTGCCAGATTTCACCATAACTTAAGGATGAAGTATAGTTTCCTTTTAACACAGCTATACGTTGCCCATTGATCAACTTTACATCTGGTGAACCGAAATCTACTCCATTGGATGCGAAACTAGTATTAGTAGTATAAAGTCTTCGATTATGTTTGTTGGCAATGTCAATCACAGTTTTGTCATAATCTTTGGTTTTTCGATTGTCACTTTTGGTAATGATCAGGCTTCCTTTTTTAAATTTTTCACCATTGTTGCCAAAATCCTTTTCGCTAAATCGGACCCTAATTTTATTTTTCAAAAGATCTGCAAGAAAAGCTGCATCATCCAGGCTATTCCATTTTGCGATATATCCTGCTCCCGCAGTATTTCCAGTATTGTTTATTTGTTTGGTTTTCTTACTTCCGTTAGCCGGAATCAACGAGGTCGAGGCAATTGCATCTAACCCATATGCGTGCGGAATACTCCAAGCGGTAATATCATAGGTGAGAGGTTCATTTAATTTCGCATCAGGTTCGAAAAGTACTTTTACCATTTTACCTTTTGGTTGATCCGTACTGACTACTAAAGCTCCATCTGCATTGATACTACCTTGTTTATTTTCTCTAAAATTAAAACCTGATACTTTGGTGCTATTTGTATATCCATACTTTATTTCATGCTTATCTAATAATTTAGTTAATGCATTAATTTTGTCTGCTTCACCATTGAGTACATAACTTTTATATTTCAGACCTGAATTATTAAAGAATTTCTTGAATTCGGCATTT
Organism: Aquimarina rubra; assembly: GCF_042684305.1. Taxonomy (NCBI): domain Bacteria; kingdom Pseudomonadati; phylum Bacteroidota; class Flavobacteriia; order Flavobacteriales; family Flavobacteriaceae; genus Aquimarina; species Aquimarina rubra. The sequence continues at coordinate 548,392 of NZ_JBHULE010000035.1, forward strand.
AGTTTCGCTGCATTTTTTGATGAAATTTCCACCGTAGATAATCCGGTTGTAGTATGATGTGATAATCTATCCTTTAAAGTAAGAACATAACCTTCATCGGTTTGTATACCTAATCCTGCACGTCCGTGACCTGCTTGTTCATAGGTCATACCGATTGCTCCCATAAAAGTAGGATAGGTATCTCCATAACTAGGATATAGTAGGTCAAAGCGTTCTTTGGTAAAGAATAACCAGCCTTCTGCATCGAAATATTTGGCATGGTTTTTACCTATTTGCGTCTGAAAATCTCTTTGCCAAGGTGTGATGATTTCGTGAAAAGGCTCTGCTGCAGGTGCAAAATAGTATGGTTCATTAATACCTTGTTCATGAAAATCTACATGAACGTGTGGCATCCATTTATTATAAGCGGTTAATCTGCTATAGGATTCTACCTGTGTTGCCCAAGCCCAATCTCTATTTAGATCAAAAAGATAATGATTAGGTCTTCCACCTGGCCAAGGTTCGTTATGTTCCGTGGCATTTTGATCTGTATTATAAGGTGTAGCTTTGGTTTGGTTATACCAATTTGCATATCGGTCTCTACCATCTGGATTCACGCAAGGATCCATAATAATTACCGTATTGTTTAGCCATTCTTTTTTTGTAGTAATAAGCTCATAAATAGTTTTCATAGCAGCTTCGGTACTAGAAGCTTCGTTCCCGTGAACATTATAACTAAGCCATACCACCGCAATTTGTGGATTACTACTTCCGGCGACGATACCGGTGTTTTTAAGGTGGTCAAGACGAATGTTTTCAATATTTCTTTGATTCTCAGCACTGGTGATGATGGCATATGTTAATGGTCTTCGCTCATTTGTTTTTCCATAGGTTTGATACGTAACTAAATCAGAGTTAGCAGCAACATGATTAAAGTAGTTTACTACATCTGCGTGACGCGTAAACTGACTGCCTAATTCATATCCTAAAAATGAATCAGGAGATTGAACATTATTTTGTGCGAATACCCAAGTTGTGGATACAATAAGGAGCGTTAAGAGAATTTTTTTCATTGATGAGTTTTTAATTTTTGTAAAATACCGCCTTAAATTTAGGATATAAATTGTATTAACTAAATTTTAGGATTTGAAATAACTCGTATTTATAAATTTAGGTTTTTGACGGTTTCAGGAGTGCGGTTGATTTTTTTGACTATTAAAAAAAATATAAAAAAATAGATGCAATCACAATCTACCGTATATTTATCGATCAAAAAAGACGACCCTATGCCTAGTGACTGTATTCCGTTTAGAGAAACAAATTACTTTTCATCTTTTATTTGTGATTATTTAGACGAAAAACCAGAACTAAGAGAATTTTATCATCGATTTCCTAAACTTGATAATTTTAAGGATCAACTACTAGAAAAACAGAGGTCGTTTCCGTTAGAAAATCGTCAGGTATTGAAAACGGTTTTGTCTTCTCAATATGAAAATGTCAATATTTCTGAAGCTACCCAAAAGAATCTGGATCTTCTGGATACCAATACTACATTTACCATTACTACCGGACATCAATTAAATCTGTTCACGGGTCCATTGTACTTTTTATATAAAATTATTTCTACCATCAACCTCACCAGTGTATTGAAAGAAAAACATCCTGAATATGATTTTGTTCCGATATATTGGATGGCAACGGAGGATCATGATTTTGACGAGATCAATTATTTTAATTTTAAAGGAAAAAAAATCCAATGGAATCGCAAAGATGGTGGTGCAGTAGGAGTTTTTGATACAGAAGGATTGGATAAGGTTTTTGAAATTTTTTCTTCGGAAATTGGTTCAGGGCGAAATGCAGAACGACTAAAAAATCTTTTCGAAGAAGCTTATTTGAAGCATAATAAACTGTCAGATGCTACCAGATACTTGGCGAATGAACTATTTGCAGCATATGGTTTAGTGATTGTTGATGCAGATGATAAAGAGCTGAAGCGCCTTTTTATTCCCTATGTAAAGAAAGAGTTAGAAGAACAAGTTTCTTATAACAGTGTATTGCCAAAAGCAGAAAAATTAGATACAAAAGGATATAAGGTACAAGTCAATCCAAGAGAAATTAATCTGTTTTATCTTTCTGAAGGATTACGAGAACGCATCATAGAAAAGGAAGGTAATTATTTTGTTAATGATACAGAAATTTCCTGGAGCAAGAGTGAATTAATAAAACACGTCTATGACGTGCCGGAGCGGTTTAGTCCTAATGTTATGATGAGGCCTTTGTATCAAGAGGTGATTTTACCAAATCTTTGCTACATCGGTGGAGGAGGAGAATTAGCATATTGGTTGGAGTTAAAAGATTATTTTGAAGCTGTGGAGATTCCGTTTCCGATGTTGTTACTGCGTAATTCTGTTTTAATTCAAACCGAAAAACAAGCAGAGAAAATTAAGAAGTTGGCTATTACTGATACAGAACTGTTTTTAAAACAACATGAGCTGATTAATCGAAAGGTGCGACAAATATCCAATATTGATATTAATTTTGATTCTCAGCGTATACATCTAAAGGAGCAATTTGAAGGAATGTATAAGTTAGCTGAGCAAACGGATGTTACTTTTGTAAACGCGGTGAAGGCTCAAGAAGTAAAACAGCTCAAAGGGCTAGATATGTTAGAAAAACGATTGCTTAAGGCACAAAGATTAAAGCTTAGTGATCAGGTACAACGATTAACTGCGATTCAAAACGAACTATTTCCTAATCAAAGTTTACAGGAAAGAAATACCAATTTCTCCGAAATGTATCTGGAATATGGAGAGAACTTGATTCCAGAGTTAATCAAACAGTTGGATCCTTTGTGTGGAGAGTTTATTGTGTTAAAGCAGTAAATTATTACTGTAGATATAGTTTCAGGCTAACTCAATTCTTTTTGAACCAAACATTTCGGGTTCGACCATTTGACATGTATATGCCTTGCACCTTTCCATTATGGTCTCTTTTTATCTCCAGAATGCTAACCGGCCAATCACCTTTGAAAATATCATCAAATAAACGTATCATTTTTATTTTTCCATGTCTGACATGTTCACAATAAAGGTTCGAATTCTCTAACGAAATTGAATAGGTAGTTCTTAGCTCGGGACTGTAATAATCGCCAATATATTCAATAGGGTCAACTGTATTGTCTTTTGTAATGCTTTGATGAAATTCTAGAACACCAGGTATTTGATTTGGAATTGAGACTTTGATTTTTGGAGTAGTTTCCTTTGCATCAAAACTGAGCAATATGTCTTCATTAGTATTCAGTATTCGGAAAGTGTTTTTGTTTATAGGTGCTAATAAATATTCATTGCCTGAAGGCTTTTTATATCTAAGGGTATCATTTTTTAGATATAGGATTCTACCATATTTTTCTTCAGAACTCCAATAAATTCCTTCAAATTTAGAAAGGTTTTTATTAGAAAGGCTGACTTGCACTTTTTGTGATTGTTTTTCTTGCTTTTTTTCTTGTTTAATGTCCTTACTTCCTAAAACAATTTGAGTAATTTTATTTGACTTTCTATAAATATCACCTCCAGAAAAATTAGATAAAATTATGATCTTAAACTGTTCTTCTGGGTAAACTTTTACTATTGATCTAAATCCTCCAACAGCTCCTCCGTGTTGAATAACTTTTCTGCCGATATGTTTTTCTATACGTACTCCAAAACCATAATTCGTATCGAATCCATTAGTGAGAGGAGTAACAGTTAACAATTTTTGAAAAGATTTAGCCCATTTTTCTTCTGAGGTAATAAAATTTTGCAACCAAAGATTAAGATCGGCTGTAGTCGAATGCATGTTTCCTGATCCATAATATCCCCAGTGATCTATCGCTCGTTTAATTTCTTCAGAAGAATAGTATGAAGTAGCATTATTTAGGACAACTCGGTCATATTGATCTTCGACGTAGGTCTCTTTCATACCTAAAGGATCAAAGATGTTTTTCTTCATCCAATCTCTAAATGATGTCTTACTTATCCTTTCTATGATTTTAGCCAATAATATATATCCTGTATTACAATACGAAAATTCTTTTCCGGGTTTAAAATTAAGATTTTTCTGATTTTTAAGAATTCTGGAAATGTCTTCATTTGTTTCTAGATCTTTGCTTCGCCATCCTGCAATTCCTAGTAGTCCGTGTATATCTCTTAATCCACTGGTATGATCCAGGAGATGACGTATGGTTATAGTTTTTCCAAAATCAGGAAGTTCAGTAAGGTGTTTCCTTATATTGTCATTAAAGGAGAGTTTGTTTTGCTCTTCTAACAGTACAATACCCATTGCGGTAAATTGTTTAGATATCGAACCAATATTAAAAAGCGTGTTGGTAGTATTGGATACGTTGTATTCTAAACTTGCTAGTCCATATGCTTTTGAAAATATTGTTGTACCATTTTTTACTACCATAATCGAACCACCAGGATGATTAGGTGCATTCCAAGAGGTAAAGAGGTTATCTATTTTTTCAATATGTTTTTTATTGTATTGAGAATAGACGGTATGGATAGAAAACGATAAGATTATTATTAGCGAAAAGAATCCTTTTGTATTCATGAAATTATGGGTGTTTTTTTTAATACTCTGTGACAATACAAAAGTCTACAATCAAGCAAACAAAGTATTAAAATAAACACGCCAAAAAGCTGCCAGAAAGCCGCCAATGATGCTGTACTCTTATATAATGCTATTTTTCAAGTTGAAATAAAGAGTGTTATTTTTATTAAGTTCAATACTGTTTCTTAAAATAATACAGACGTTTGCAAAGACCAGAAGTAAAAGAAGTACTAATGCGAAGTTGCGTCCTAATTCTCCTAAATTGAGAACACTTCCGATTAGATATATTGCAATAGTCAGGATGGACCAAAGAATTTGAATGGTTATTATTTGTTTGGTAAGCGGATTATATTGCTTTTTGAAATGTGTTATAACCAAAGGAAAAGCAATACTTAATATAGGAATGAAAACAACAAGTAAGGAGGAAAGGTTAATTATATTGGTAAGTTTATAATTAATTTGTTTTTGATCAGCCTCTCTTTTTAGCAGTTCCTTTTCATCTAAACTTAATGCTTTTGCTAAAGCTTTAAGTGTGTAGCCTTTTGGAGCTATTCCCGATTCAATTCGTTGAATAGTGCGAACAGAAACTCCTGACTTTTTAGAGAGTTCTTCTTGTGTCAAATTTTGTTTTTCTCGATATGCTACTAATCTAGACATTTTTTAAGTTGCTTTTGATATTTTGAGCTGTGCATACTTCACGCTGTATTGTGTTAGCTATAAACGATTTTGCAGTAATCAAATTTAGTAAAATTAGCGGATTTTAGTGCTTGACATAAAAAGTATATAAGCCTTCTGAATAATTTACAGAAGGTTTATGTTAAATAATCTGTGTTTATTTTAATAATACTTTATGTATTAATAAACCGCATTGATAATCCTTATATCATTTGTTGTCATATAACTTCGATTAGGAATTATGGTACTTCCATCTACTCGTCTCATTGATCTCCAACCGTTGTTTATTGCTTGTTGTGTTCTAAAGAAGTATGATCCATACATCATGATAGAATTTGTATCAAGCACATCTGATATTTCCCAACCGTTAGCATCTGAAACCTTGAAATAATTAAATTCTTTATCATCCAAGATGTTACCAAATAATACATCTACATATGCGTCTCTGTTCCAGTGATTTTGTTCATGAATAATACCTGCAACATGTAAGAATTCGTGAATAGCAGATCCTTGAGAACATCCAGAGGCTAGATTCATTCGCTGTCCTGGGAATTTTTTATTCTGGTAGCCCAACTGAGCCGAACAACCGCTTGATTCACTGTAACCAACCCACACATAACCAGCACTGTCATTGCTGTTCCATCTACGAACGGTTAAATCAGTATTATTCGTGATATAATTCGCTGCATAAATTACCTTATCTTTTGTAGCCTGTGGCATGTTATTAGAATATCTGTAAAGAATAGTCCGATTTGGCCATTTATTTACGCGTCTGTCCCATACTCCTTTACTGGAATCGGTTCCGTCTTTGGGATCAAAATTCTCCTCAGTTAAGATCATATCACCCAATGCGTAGTTTCCGTGTCCTAAAGAGACCACTTTAACTTCAGTACCAAATAAAACTTTTGACACCATAGGTCCTTGATGATCAGTTTGTTCAGCTTCTAAGGTTAGCCTTAGTTTTTCGCTAATTTGAACTTCGTTTTCTACCGTTTGTTCTTGTATATCAGATTCACAAGAAACTAACACGAACAAAAGAATAGGTAAAACCGCGAATAGTATTTTAAATACATTCAAAATTTTTAATGTTTTCATAATAAGTTGGATTTTTTAAAGGTTATTGTTAATTAACTTAAAATTTAACATTTAAAAAGTTAAAAAAACGCATACACTTGATTAATGGGTAATAATTAATGTAAATAGGATAATTATGTATTATAAACTTTAATAAAATAGAAGAATTGTCGGCCCAAGGAATTAATTTCGGGTTATCTTAAGTATTGTTTATCAGTCTAATAAACAATTTAGTTACTAGTAGAAATCTTTAAAGTAACACCTGTTTTGATAAGAGTTTATGGAACAGGTTTGCCTTTTTAATTTGGTCTCATTTTCTTTTCTGAAATAGACATAACGATACTTTTTGGCGTATTGTTTTCATAAATCAATTCATTATTCATTTTCTCTGAAATTTGAACAGCTTCCCAAATCATTTTTTTAATATCCTCTTTAGGAAAAGATTCGAAGTCCTTTACCTTAATGTGTCTTATTAGTTTTCCTTTGCCATTTAGCTTAACACTTGTGTTTGTTAATTCTGCTCCCCGATTAAATCCGAAATTTACGTGTTGTGAATAAAGTGCAATATGACAAAATGCATCTTTAAGTTTTTCTGATTTTGAATACCCTATTGCAACGGCATTGTAATTATCCCAAATCAACTCGTTGGCTTGCGGTACTAACTCTGTTATAAAATTCCGCAATTCTAGTGTCAACTTCTGAATTCCCTGATCGTAGGGTTCTATGAATTTTTTAAGTTGTGGGTTTGCTTTCATATTATATTTTTTTGAAGCTTGTAGGTAGCGGTTTTTATGTATGGATCGTTGCGGGGAATCAGCTATGATTTTCGGCCGTAACCGAAAGATAGCTCATTTCAATGAATTCTTATTAGGAATTCAGTTGCAATGAGCTATACACGTTATTGGCAACGTGTATTTTATTCAGCTAATATGCCTTTTTTCACACTATCATTCAAAATGTTTTTGGTGAAATCCCATAATTTTTCGGAACCTTTTTTTATAACTTTTTTCTTTTCAAAAACCGTCTTGTAGTTAACTTCAAATTCTTTCCAAGTTCCTCCGTTATTTGAAGCATTTTGCAAAATTGGTTCGAGATTATCCAGTGATTTTGCGAATTTTGCCTCGTTAGAAGTTCCGTTCTCAAATTCAGACCAAACTTCAATAAATTCGGTTGCTTGTTTTTCTGGAAGGATACCAAATATTCTTTCCGCACACTTCTTCTCTTCTTCGGTATTATCGTGACTTTTTTCCTTGTCATACAAAAAGGTGTCTCCGGCGTCAATCTCCACTATATCGTGTATCAGTACCATTTTGATAACTTTCAATAAATCAATTTTATTGTCTGAATATTCACTTAAAACTACAGCCATCATAGCTAAATGCCAACTATGTTCAGCATCGTTTTCTTTTCTATCACTATTGAAAAGTTTAGTCTTACGTTGTATGTATTTGATTTTGTCAATTTCTTTAATGAACTCTATTTGTTTTAATAAATCTTCTGTAATCATTTAAATCTGTTGCTTTTTTGTATGTGCCCAACACTGTTGTATACTGTATTAACTTTTGTCAGATATACTTTTGATTTTTCCGTTTTCAAATTCAAACTCTGACTTTCCTTTTAGTTCTAATGTGTCTCCTGACTTCATTCCGTTTGGTAAATCAATTGCCAATACTGCTTTGTAATCAATATTAATAGAAACTTTCGAATTATTAAAATTCCAGGAAGTTATAGTTTGTTTTCTTTTCGAGAAGTATTGTTTTGCCGATTCCGCTTGTTTTTTGAATTCATTTATTCCTTCAGTTCTTAAATCAACATTGCCATTGGAAATATTTTCGAATACAATATTATCATTTAGGTTTTTTACCATTCCATTAATGTCAAAATTGTTGTATGAGTCTACATAACTTTCAATTATTTTTTTCTGATGTTCTTTCATAGTGCTTTTATATTGACAACTCAAAGTTAGAATTAGTAATAAAGTTAGCTTTAGATATTTCATTTCGGTATTTCTAATATTGTTGCCAAAGTCTCGGCTATGGTTAGTACGGGAATTAAAAGCAGTGAACTTTTGATCAAGCACGTAGCCAAAACTTTTTATTTTGTTTTATCTTTTTCGTTTTAAAAGCCAAATCAAAAGATTTGGAGGACTTCATAAAAATACACTAAACTTTGGGTTAGACACCAAATCCCGTATTTATTATAACCCTTGATGTAAGGCGTTATTTATTCGATTCTTAAATTCGTTTTTATTATCAATGTGTAATGCTAAATTCTTATATTTTCGTTTAATTCCATATAGCCCAATCAATGTATTTTCTTCCTTTAATCTGATAACAACATTATGACTTTCCAATTCACCCAAAAAAGATAGTTTTCGTGTTTCCGTATTCAGTTCTAAATCTTTCGACGAAATCTCAATGCTTTCGATACTTTTTAAATCGATAGTTGTTTCGTTCATTATTCCGTATCTAAGGTATAGTTTATCATCTTTAATGGATATTGGTCTTTTAGACATTGATTTTAGAAATCCAAGAAGCTGAATACCAGAATATATACTTAAAAAAGTCAAAATCCAAGCAACTGTAATATTCCATTTTTGAAGAAGAATATGTAAAACAAAAGTTTCAATAGCAACAATGAAAATTATTGCAATTAGCAATGAAATAGTTCCGCTATCTTTATGGTAAGAGAATTCATTTTCATTAATTTTTCTTTTTTTCCAATAAATAAACCCGTAATAAAAAACAGCAATTTCTGTAACTACAGGCATAACCACACTTTTCGGAAGTATTTCATAGCAAGTGTTTTTTAATGTTGTAAAAAAGTCAACTTTTTCGTCTTTGTTTAGCCTATATAGTTTTATAGCTTTAGTCACATTGTAGATAATAAATGACACTATTGATAGTTCAACTATTGGAAATATCCAAGTTTTAAAGAGGTCGAGATAATATTGATTTTGTATAGGAAGAATTATGGAACAAATTATCATTCCGATAACGAAAAAAGGTAAGATGGTAGTCTTTGGGATACTCGTTTTTCTGATAAGCATAAAGTAGATGATAGGAACTGTCAATAATAAGTCGAACGTAATTCCAATTGAGAGTGTATTCGGGTTTGCTGTGAAAAATGATGATTTAGCGAGTATTACCATCATCCCAATAATCAGTATTGGTATTCCGAATATTAATAGATTTTTATGAAGGCCCAATGTTTTGTTCATAGATTTGTTTTAATGTTCCTTAAGATACATAGTTTACGCAAGTTAAAGATTAGGTATTGTTGTAAACAGTTTTAATCTACTTTTTTCATTAAAAATACTAATCCGCTTTCCTCTAGTTCAAATATAATTTTATCATTTTTTTTATTAACTATAATGCTCATAGTTGTATATCGATCGGCTTCATTTCCAATTTGTAGGAGCTGTTTATTCTTATTAAACTTCCATTTGGTGTCAATCATAACTTCTGACATCATCATTTCGAATAGCTCTGTACTTTTGGTAGTAGAGAGTTCGAATACATCATTATCTTTAAAATCAAAGGTTGCCTGTTCGAATGATTGGACAAGAGGTGTTATTTGAGGAACGGGTGGTTGTTTAATTGTCTTTTCTACGTTCCATTTACCAACTAATATAGATTTGTCAGAAATTTGCGCAGATAATGACAATGAAATTGTGATTAGACAGGTTAGGATAATACTTTTTTTCATAGGTTGAGTTAAATTGTTTACAGCGGCTCCGTATATGAAAAGTAGCGCTGAAAATAAGCTGTTACTTTTCGGATGAACACAAGCCAAATTTTTAAATTTTATTATTTATCTTTTTTATTGGAAATCGTCAAATTTAAAAATTTGGCAACTTTCCAAAAATGTCCAAACCTTAGTGTTAGCAATGACTTGAGTTATTTTTATGTACAATGTTACCTGCTGGCTTTATTCCTTTAGTTGTTTCAATCTGTCAATTGCATTTTGATTTTTTGGATTTAATTCCAATGACTTTTTGTAATTCAAAATAGCGTTTGAGTAATCCTTATTATAAAAATATGCCTCGGCTAAACTATCATATAAATTTGCCGATTTTGGATATAAGTGTAAAGCTAAAAGAAGGACGTTATATCCTTGCTCTCTCTTTTCAGGGTTAAAGGACAATCGTAATCCAAAAATATTCAACATTCCTTCTTGAAGTTCAAGATTTGGATATTCAACAATAGTGCTTTTATATAACGGGATTAAATCTTTATAATCCTGTTTATATGCTAAATCATTAAAATCTTTATATGTAAAGTCTTTTTTGATAGCGTTTTTCGTTTGTTTAGAAATCAAACTATCGGGAAATCCGTTTGCAATAGGCTTATTTTCAATGAAATAAATTGCCTCTTCCTCATTTTTTAGTGTCGCATTCAAAAACTGTAAGGTATGTTGGCATAGCAAATTATAGGAAGCCATAATTTTCTCATCACTTTTATCTTGCCTTTTGTCTCTGTTTGCGAATAGGACACCAAAAGAACTAAAATAAGAATGTGTAAGGTCGTGAAATCTATATCTGTGAATATTACTATATTTTAAAGAATCATACAGTTGAAATTTGTAATTCAACTCTTCAGGGATTTTGTCCGTGGTTAGAATTTGAATTGGAATCTCTTTTTGAGCGAAATGGATATAAGGAATCGAAAACCTATCTAAATTAAAATAAGGTGACTTTTCCAAGACAGCATAATTGTATCTTTCTGCTCCATCTAGACTTACAATTGCATTTATATTCTTGTTTTTCATAACAGTTATGGCGTTTGACAATCCACCAAAACTAAATCCCATTAATGCTACTTTTTCCGAATTGATACTTTCGTAGCTATGAATTTCTTTGAGAAGGAACTCCACATCTCTTGACTGCGTTTCCATATCTTTCGTGGTTGCTCCTTCTAACCAACGTGTTTCTGTTCCTCTTGAAGGACTTGATATCACTACGAAACCATTACTTGCTAAATATTCGAAAAGCGCAAAGTTCTCAATTGACGAGGCTTGATAGCTTGATGCATAAACTATAACTGGAAATTTTCCATCTAAAAATGTTGGATTGCGAAATGCATTTACTTTTTCAGAAAGATGAGCTTCGTTTTCTGGTGTATTCGGTAAATGTTGAAACCAATCCATTAAAAAATAGTCTGGTAAGTCCTTCCATTCTTCTTCTTCCTTAAAAATCTCTACATAATCCAAGACTGTTAATGGTTCAGAATTACTATTTTCTATTTTCGCAGGATACCAAATACTTATTGGAATTGGTCTCTTGATGAGTTGGTTGTTAAACTCATTATGAATTCGATAAGTTCTTGTACTATCACTAATTGTATAGTGTTTAAATCCGACTTTATGTTTTTCTGCTTTAAGTCCGATTTCTTTTAAGGATGTTTGTCCGTATGATATTGTTGATATTAATAAGCCTGTAATGAATATTATTAATCGCATTGTTTTTGAATTAGTGTCCATACTAAAGATGCCTTATTTTGATAATTGTTACAGGTCTTTTTTCAGCTTGCAGGTAACGATTAGTATATGGCAAGTAGGGTAGTAGAAAGCGATAAACTTTCGGGTTTGTACTGAGCCAAAACGTTGTATTTTGTTTTTAATTTATTCATTCTTAAAAGCCAAATCAACGATTTGGCGGTGTTGGTAATTAGCACTGAACTTTCCTAAACTACCAAACGCCCTATTTGCTATATACAGTGTTAGCCACTGTGTTTTCCCCAACTTGTATAAAATGTTTCAAGTTCATTAACGATTTCTTTGGTTTTCTTAATTTCTTCACCTTCAGTATCATAAAACTCCCATTTTGAACCTACTTTTTGAATAATTATATCATAACCTCCTCTACAAGAAGTTGGATAATTATAGATCTGGGTTTCATATGTTCCCTTTGCTTTAAATGAACCGTTTTTATAAAAGTAAGTCCAGTTGCCAATCTTGTAACTGTAATGTTGTGTACAAGGTCCGGAAAAGCAGCATTGAACATATTTTTCAATTAGCATTAAGCCTGAACCTTTCAATTCTCCAGTGCTATAATACTCCTTCCAATAACCAAATCTATGTCCTTTGAAATCTCCGTTTTGCACAACTGATCCTATAGCAAAACTACTATCGTGCTTATCATAAATGGTGTCTAGTTTTGTTTCAAAATCTGGAATGTCAAAGGTGTGTTGTCCAAAACTTAACTCAGTCAGGAATATTAGTGATATAATTATGATTATTCTCAAGTTCATTTAATTGTGGCTAACTACCGTATAACAGCAATTGTATTTATTTTTATTTATAACAACTGTTTAATTCTACGGATACGATTATTTTTTTTAAAGAAAGATAAAATTTCCGGGATATAAAAGTGACCACCCAGAAAGTAGATAGTGATTAGCAAACAAGATTATCACATGAGTTCAGGATTTATAACTTCTAATTTTTTGGGGTATCAGGTCTTATTATAAAACTAATTAGAAGAGGCTATAATTTTATAGCAATACCTAACGTTATTGAGTAACAAACTCTTAACATCATGAAAACACAAAACCTCTTAACGACCTTATTTCTATTCTCGCTGTTTAGTTTATCTGCTCAGGATAAGGTATTAGTCTTTACCAAAACCAATGGATTTACGCATCCTTCCATCGGAGCTGGAGTTACCATGATTACCAATCTTGGTAATACCAATGGGCTTTGGACAACGGATCAAACGGATAATGCCAATGACTTTAATGCAAGTAACTTAGCGCAATATAGTGCGGTAATTTGGTGTAATACCAGTGGTAATAATTTATTGAATGCTTCACAACGTCAGGCTTTTGAAGATTTTATAGCTGCGGGAGGTGGTTTTTTAGGTATCCACGCGGCAACAGATACCTACAGAGATCGAAGTTGGCCATTCTACAATGAACTTGTAGGAGGAATTGTTCAGACTAGTCCCAATCATACCAGTAATAATTTTAATGCAGATATGACGGTTGTTAATTCTCATCCGTCTGTGGATTTTCTGGGAACTACCTGGAACAAATCCGAAGAATATTATTATTGGAAAAATAACGGAGGGCAATTATTTCCGGGCAATATAGATCTATTGATGGTAGAGTCGACCGGGTCTAATGATTATGATGAAGCAAGGCCTATTTCCTGGTATAAAGAATATGGAGGTGGTCGATCATTTTATACTGCCTTAGGACACAATTCTAGTGATTATACAAACGATACTGATTTTATAAAACATGTAGAAGAAGGTATAAAATATGTGATTGGTAATACCTTGAGTGTGGGCGGACCCAGTCAACAAATATCTTTTCAGATTAGTCCAAACCCAGTAAGTAGTATCTTCAGGTTTTCTACTTCTGATGTTGTAAAAACAAAATCATTGATGATTTATGACATTAATGGGCAATTGGTTTATGAAGGAGAAATACCCTCTGAAGTTGCTTCGGTAGATATCAACATAGAGAATTTGTCTAATGGATTGTATTTAGGAAGTATTGTATCAGGAAGTCAGAAAAGCAATTTCAAACTTGTGAAAAAGAATTAAGGAACTATATAGGTTCCTTTCCAGTTACCATTTTCTTTTTTAAAGACCACTCGGATATGATTGGGTCTTTTTAATCTTAAGTATTCTATTCGGGCTGGAATAATCTTAATTGCTGAGAAAAAATGTTTTCCTTCTAGATAGTCAACCTCTTTAGGGTCTTGTATTTCTCTTCCTGGAGATAATTCTGTTGTATAGTCTTTTTTGGCTCTTTCAGGGATTTGCTTCCATATTTGTTGTATTACTTTTTCATCTGTAATTATTTCGGCTTTAGCCTTTATCGTGATTTGTAATAATCGCTTCTGATCATAAAATAAAAGGCTTACTCGATTATTCGCTTGGATATTAGCAATTTTTTTAGACCTCTCATCGGTGTATACTATCATATTTAAATCATCGTCCACATCTCTTAGAACGACAGTTCTTAGTCTAGGTATGCTATTGAAATCAGAAGTAGCCAGTGTAAAATACCTAAAAGGATGTGTCTTAGTTTCAATAGCACTTTTTAGGTCGACTATAATGGAAGAAAATATGATATCCGTCATGGCTTGTTACTTTTTTAAGGATTACCTTAAAGTTAATCAATTTATGAATCAACCTCAAAAAGCAGATATTAATATTAAAAATTTACTTAGTTTTCCATACTTCTTTTTCCATCCATGGAATACTTGTTTTTAAAATTTCCTGATATTCACAAGCTTTTACGTGGGTATTTCCTTCGGCTTCTACAAAAGTGATATTACACCCTAATGCTTTGGCTTCGGCAACTCGTTTTCTTACTTTTTTAATAGGAAAGAACTTATCTTCTGTTCCCTGGATTACATAAATTGGGATATTTAATTTTTCTTCTACTTTACAATTAGATCCCATAAGTACCATCCCAGAGAAAATACTTTCATAATCTTTAGCATATTGCCATCCTGCAATAGCTCCGTTGCTATAACCTACCAGTACTATTTTGTTAGGATCTATTGGCCAGTGTTCTTTAGCCAAATCAATAAAATCTAAAATTCTTTTCTCGAGATAATCTAAGGTCCAGGTGCGCCAAGCTCCTGAAGGACTGAATATAAATCCTCCTGCATCTTTTAATCCAGGAGTTACAAGGCAATTGCTAAATTTAGTGTAGTTCTTGCTTCCAACGCCTCCGTGTAAAACGATAAATAAAGGAACCTTTTCTCCGTCTTTAATTTTAGGAATGGTTAAGTCGTATTTCCATTCAGATTCTTTGTCGTTTACTTTTACTGTACTTATTATATTACCGGGAGTTAGAGGAATTTCTTTAAATGACGTTACATTAATGCTACTTTTATAATTATTGGAACCTCTGGTGTCTAATCCACTTTTACAGGAAATCACGGTAAGTATGATATAAAAACATAGCAAATGACTTAAAAATGAAGATTTCATCGTTTTTCTATAAATATACTAAGTAAGTGGTTATTTTTTGGGACAATTAACAAGGTGTTTGTAAAATAATCAACTAAGTTGAAAATTATGTCAGTTAGCATTTCAGGGTTTTCAATTTAATTTTATTTTTGCCTATGCAAAATAACAAGGTACTTATTTTAGACTTCGGGTCACAAGTAACACAACTTATAGGACGCCGAGTGAGAGAACTCAATATTTATTCAGAAATTCATCCGTACAATAAACCTCCAAAAAATATAAGTGATTATAACGCTGTTATTTTATCGGGTAGTCCACTATCAGTGCGTGGTAATGCCGTTGCGCATCCGGATCTATCAGAAATACAGGGTAAAAAACCATTATTAGGTATTTGCTATGGTGCGCAATATTTGGCACATTTTGGTGGTGGACGTGTAGCAGAATCCAATACAAGGGAGTATGGTCGGGCAAATTTGTCATACATAAGTAAAAATGAATTGTTTCAAAATATTTCTGAAGGTTCTCAGGTTTGGATGAGTCATAGTGATACAATTAAAGAATTACCAACTAAGGCAACTCTTCTGGCTAGTACTCAAGATGTAGAAAATGCTGCTTTTAAAATAGAAGGAGAAGAAACCTACGCGATTCAATTTCATCCAGAAGTATACCATTCTAAAGACGGTACACAGCTGTTAGAGAATTTTTTAGTGCATATTGCAGGTATTGCCCAGGATTGGACTCCGGATTCTTTTGTAGAAGAAACAGTAAAAAACTTAAAAGAGCAGTTAGGAAATGATAAAGTAGTCTTAGGCCTTTCTGGCGGGGTAGATTCTACCGTTGCAGCGGTATTGCTAAACAAAGCCATCGGTGATAATCTCCACTGTATATTTGTTAATAATGGATTGCTTCGTAAAAATGAGTTTTCATCCGTATTAACGCAATATGAAGGAATGGGGCTCAACGTAAAAGGAGTAGATGCTTCGGCACGCTTTTTGGATGCTTTGGCAGGAGAAAGTGATCCTGAGGGAAAAAGAAAAATAATTGGTCGCGTATTTATCGAAGTGTTTGATGATGAAGCGCACCAAATTGAAGATGCCAAATGGCTGGCGCAAGGAACTATATATCCGGATGTCATAGAATCAGTTTCGGTTAGTGGAGGTCCATCGGCTACAATAAAATCACATCATAATGTAGGTGGATTACCGGATTTTATGAAATTAAAAGTTGTAGAGCCTTTAAAGATGTTGTTTAAAGATGAAGTAAGAAGGGTAGGAAGATCTATGGGAATCGATCCTGAGTTGTTAGGCAGACATCCTTTTCCAGGACCTGGATTAGCAATTCGTATATTAGGAGACATTACTCCAGAAAAAGTTAGTATTTTGCAGGAGGTTGATGCCATTTTTATTAATGGACTAAAGGATAATGGTCTCTATGATAAAGTTTGGCAGGCGGGAGCAATGTTGTTGCCAGTGCAGAGTGTTGGAGTTATGGGAGATGAAAGGACTTATGAAAAATGTGTAGCTTTAAGAGCTGTAGAGAGTACAGACGGGATGACTGCAGATTGGGTAAATCTACCATATGAGTTTTTGCAAAAAACTTCTAATGAAATAATAAATAAGGTAAAAGGCGTTAATAGAGTAGTATATGACATCAGCTCAAAACCACCGGCGACCATAGAATGGGAATAATATAACAGTGTCATAACGCTTTTGATTCTTTAAGAATCAGATTCATTAAAAATAAATCGAATGAAAAAAGTATTGTTGTTCTTTTTTGTGCTTTTTGTAACCAATTTTGGTTTTGCGCAGCAGTATAAAAGTCACAAAGTTGTTCAAGGAGAAAATGTATATAGAATCGCAAAACGATATAATACAACTCCCGAGGCAATTTATAAAATAAATCCAACTGCAAAAGAAGGAATAAAAGAAGGGCAAATTCTGGCTATACCTGTGATCGATGATCAAGAATATCAAATTCATGTCGTTGTAGAAGATGATACTGTGTATAATTTATCTAAGAAGTATAATACCACGCCAGAGGCGATTTATAATTTAAATCCAGATGCGGTTAACGGTATCAATCTAGGGCAAATTTTACGAGTTGGTAAACTTGATAAAAAAGATCCTAACCCAACAGATACTACCTCAGAAACGGTAAGTGATCCCATTTTGGATAGCATTAAGCCATTGGAAGAGATTCGACAAATTGTTCGATTTAAAACTCATAAAGTACGCAGAAAAGAAACCTTGTATGGTATTGCGCAAAAATATGAAATCACTGTCGATGATATCAAAAAGCATAATAAAAGATTATACTCGGAGCAAATTAGAAAACGTGATAAAATCAGAATTCCTATATATGCCAAAGAGGAAGTTGTAACAATTGAAACTCCTAAAGATACTTTGAGTAGTAGGGTTTCTACAACGACCAAATATGTTGTAAAGCCAAAAGATACAAGATATAGTATTGCCAGAAGACACGGTATAACGGTTGGAGAGTTAAATCAATTAAATCCTGAAATGGATCCTAATTTTCCAATAGGAATGGAAATTATAGTTCCAACCACCATTTTTGTGCCACTTGAAGAAATCATTGAACCAGAATTCGAGTTATATGAAGTTCAGCCAAAAGAAACTATCTATAGTATTCTTAAAAGAACCGAGATTTCTTCTGATTCTTTGTTTAGTATGAATCCGTACCTAAGAGATGGTCTAAAAGCAGGTATGGTCATTACGCTTCCTAAAAGAGGAGAAGTGGATTCATTAGCTATTGATTTTCCGGAAGGTAAATCGCTAAAGTTAGAGAATATGTTGTCTAATTTTAAGACAAAGAAATTAGCAATAATGCTTCCGTTCGGATTAGATACATTAGATCTGAATGCAAGAAAAGAAACTGAGGAATTTTTGAAAAGCAGAAGAGCAAGAGGAACACGAGTTGCTTTGGATTTTTACAAAGGTGTTCAGATGGCGATAGATTCTGCTAAAAGCAAAGGTCTTAGTATCGATCTAACGGTTTTTGATACCCAACGGAATAATAATACAGGTCATATTAAAAAGCTTATTAATGAAAATAGTTTTGACGAAATGGATGCCGTCATCGGACCACTGTATCAGGCTAATGTAGAGGCAGCTGCTGCGGAGTTAAAGAAGTATGAAACTCCGGTCTTTTCACCTATTTCTAACAGAGAATCCAAACTTTATAGTAATTTCTTCCAAACAAGACCGACAGACATAATGCTTCAGGATAAACTGATAGCATATGTAGAAAAAGATTCTACTGAGAAAAACATAGTTATCATTGTACAACAAGGAAAAAAGAAATATGAGGATATAAAGAATAAGTTGGTGGCTAAGTTTCCGAATGCTAAAATAGCGAAGATTGAAGAAGGTAATTATTTATATGAAGTACACCTAAACAAAGTTCTGGCAAAAGATATCCCAAATTGGGTTTTTCTGGAGTCGGATGATGTGGCAATGATTAGTAATGTAACCACACTATTAAATGCAAAAGCCGAAAGTCATAAAATTACTTTGTACACCACCGATAAGGATGATGCATTTGGTGATGATAGTATTAAGAATGAGTATTTATCTAAATTGCATTTACATTATCCATCGATAGATAAGGAATTTGATAATTATGATGAGAACAGTATGACTCCTTTTGTAGAAAGATATAAAAAGGAATATGGTACTATTCCCAGCAAGTATGCGGTGAGAGGCTTTGATATAACCTATGATATTTTAATGAGATTAGGTTCGGCCGATGATTTATATCATGCAGCAACCTTTGAAGGGACAACCGAATACGTTGAAAATAAATTTAATTATGCTAAAAAACTGTTAGGAGGCTATTATAACAAAGCATCCTATATCATTAAATTTGATGATGAACTGAAACTTACAGTGATAGAATAAAATTTATTTCATCAATAATCATTTTTACAGCTGATTTTAAAATCATTTTTTTTATTTTTAGAAGCTGAAATTATTTTGTTTTCTAATGTAAGTGACAAAATAATAACAACTTTGGTAATGATTTGTTGATGTTTCAAAGTCGTGGTATGAAAATTGATATACGATTTAACAACAATTTTTATATATCGAAGTTAATAATAATACGTTGGAAAAAATTGTTTCAATTGGGATAGATATATAATAACTATATCTTAAGATAAATAAACCTATTTTAGTAAAGATTATCAGTACTTAGCCCCGTATTTGATATTTATCTGAAATAGAAAAAACAACAACTTTAGCCGGGCATAATTATTGCAATTATGGGTAAATTTTTTACTATTCTCTTAGTTTTAGTTTTTGCTAATCACGGATATGTAGAGCGTTTTTCTTATGCAGAAAAGAGTAAGTTAGATTGGTCAGATTTTAGAGGAGAACCTAAATGGGACAGTAATTTTGATGCTAGCGTCAATACAGGGATAACTTATCAATGGTCTATAAGTAAAGATTACGGGAAAACTGAATTAAAGTACGAAGTGGACAGCTTTTGTTACCCATCATTATCTTGGGTTAAGAAAGGTCAGTCTACTCAATACCTGCTATTACATGAACAACTTCACTTTGATATTTCAGAATTACACGCAAGGATTATGCGTAAGAAATTGAAAGAATACAAACCAGGAAAGAATGTTCGTAAGGAACTGAATAAAATGTATAAAAGAGTGGAGCGGATGAGAATTAACATGCAGGAGCAATACGATCTAGAAACAGACCACTCTAAAAATAAGGTAAGTCAAAAGACGTGGGAAAAAAAGGTAAAGAACCTAATGTGGTACTACAGAGCATATGCTAAATAGATTTATCTTCTCTACAAATTTATGAATTCGCAATCCCAGAAGGATTTTTTAATAAAACTAGCCAATACCAAAATGCCTTTTGGTAAATATAAAGACAGGTATCTTATTGATCTTCCGGAGCATTATATTGTTTGGTATCATAACAAAGGATTTCCAAAAGGAACACTAGGCCAGCAGATGCAGACCGTTTATGAGCTAAAATTAAATGGTTTGGAATATCTAATAAGAAATATCAGGAAACTTTAGGCTACATATTTACAAATTGATATCCTGCAAGTTCGTGCCCTCGCAGATCAATCTCTTTCTCATTTAATAGGATACCATGTTCTACATAGGCTTTTAAGTTGGTAAGCCAGAAAGTCCATCCATTGCTACAGCCATAATGCAGTTCCAATTTGCTGTTATCATCTTCCGGAATTTCAAATTGTTTTAG
Organism: Aquimarina rubra; assembly: GCF_042684305.1. NCBI lineage: Bacteria > Pseudomonadati > Bacteroidota > Flavobacteriia > Flavobacteriales > Flavobacteriaceae > Aquimarina > Aquimarina rubra. Next base: position 568,888 of record NZ_JBHULE010000035.1, read on the forward strand.
TATTACAATAGTAATGTCTTTTTTTTCTTCTAATGTAATCGATACTTTGCAACCACCAAATTGTAACGCTAAATAATCGGACCCATTAGCTTCCAGAATCTCTCCTTCTTCCTTTTCATCCCAGTTGTGCCAATACCAGGTGTACGAATCTCCTTTTTGAAAGGGTTCGGATTGTTTTCTTTTTTTTCCGGTCTTAGAAATATATTCGGCTTCTCTAAGAAACCACGATGTAATTCCTTCTGTGGTTGCCCATAAATGATATAGTTTTTTAGCTGAAGAATGAATATAAATCTTCTTGGTAAATGAATTCCACTGTAGTTTTTTCATGCTACTAAAAATTTGGATTAGTTTCATACTAAATATAAGAAAAATCTGCCTTAAACTTAGTCAGCCAAAAGTGTTAAAAGTCTTATTTTCAAGTTTTTAAATATTATTTATCACGAGTTTGGCTAAACTTTAATTAGGAACTATATAATTCCACTAAGAAATGGGTAACTTTATTTCTGAAGAAATTTTATCAGTTACTTTGTATCATGCAAATCATTTTTTATATGAAAATATGTAAACCATTCATCGCTTTTTTTATTTGTTTTATGGTTCTTCAAACCAAAACCCATTCTCAAAAATTCAGCGAAGGCCCCTTTTCTCAGCTAATTATTAGAGGAGTTACTTTAGTTAATGGTAACGGTGCACCGCCAAGAGGCCCTGTAGATATTGTTGTAGAAAAGAATATCATTAAGAATATAGTAGTGGTAGGTTATCCCGGAGTTGAGATAGATGATACGAAACGACCAAAACTGAAACCGGGAGGTAAAGAGTTAGATGCTCAGGGAATGTATCTTTTGCCCGGCTTTATCGATATGCACGGTCATATTGGAGGAGTTGCCCAAGGAGCTGATTCAGACTATGTGTTTAAATTATGGATGGCTCACGGAATCACAACAGTCAGGGAACCAAGCGGAAGAGGAATCGACTGGACACTGAAGCTTAAAAAAGCTAGCGAAAAAAATGAAATTATCGCTCCCCGTATTTATGCATACACCGGTTTTGGTCAAGGAAGTAAAGATCCTATAAGTACTCCGGAAATGGCCAGAATATGGGTTCGGGAAAATGCAAAAAAAGGATCAGATGGTATAAAGTTTTTTGGTGCCGCTCCAGAAATTATGAAAGCAGCTCTTGATGAGAATAAAAAATTAGGATTAGGTTCTGCTTGTCATCACGCACAAACAGATGTAGCTCGCTGGAACGTCCTTAATTCGGCCAGAGCCGGATTAACAACTATGGAGCACTGGTACGGTTTGCCAGAAGCATTGTTTGAAGATAAAACCATTCAGCATTATCCTTTAGACTATAATTATCAGAATGAACAACATCGGTTTGAAGAAGCCGGAAAGTTATGGAAACAAGCTGCTAAACCATATTCTGATCATTGGAATAAAGTAATGAATGAGCTTTTGGAATTAGACTTTACATTAGACCCTACTTTCAATATTTATGAAGCGAGTAGAGATCTGCAACGAGCACGAAGAGCAGAGTGGCACGAAACCTATACACTACCTTCTTTATGGAAGTTTTATCAGCCAAGTAAAATTTCACACGGATCGTATTGGCACGATTGGGGAACAGAGCAAGAAGTAGTCTGGAAAGAAAATTATAGACTCTGGATGACCTTTATTAATGAATATAAAAATAGAGGAGGGAGAGTTACTACCGGCTCAGATTCTGGATTTATATTTCAGCTATATGGTTTTGCATATATTAGGGAATTAGAGCTTTTAAGAGAATCAGGTTTTCACCCTTTAGAAGTAATCCGAGCGGCTACATTAAATGGAGCTGAAGCTTTAGGAGTTTCGGATGAAATAGGATCAGTAGAAGTTGGTAAGTTGGCAGATTTTGTATTGGTTGATGAAAACCCTCTTAAAAATTTAAAAGTGTTATATGGTACAGGCGCTATTAGGCTCACAGAAGAAAATAAAGTAATAAGAGCAGGTGGAATTAAATATACCATAAAAGATGGTATCATTTATAATGCGAAAGAATTGCTCACAGATGTAAAAAGAATGGTTGATGAAGCTAAAAGTAATGAGGATTACACCATAACTCAACCAGGAATGAAGGAATAAGTTTATAACAAACATTATTAAAAAGAAAAATGCATCAAGTAGTTATATCTTGATGCATTTTTTCTAAACATTATACACTATTTATGAAGCAGGTGCTGTGACTTTAGAAAAAATATCCACATCTACCTGATTTTTAGTAAGATCCTTAAAGGTTTCGTGTTTACGAATCAAATGAGCTTCATTGTTGTGCCAAAGTACCTCTGCTGGGCGAAAACGAGAATTGTAATTACTAGCCATAGAAAAACAATAGGCTCCAGCATTTTTAAAGACTAAAATATCACCTTCTGTAATTTCTGAAATCCTTCTGTTTGTGGCAAAGGTGTCAGTTTCACAGATGTATCCGACGATAGAATAAAAACGTTCTCTACCTTTTGGGTTTGAGATGTTTGTAATATGGTGATAAGAATTATAAAGCATAGGTCTGATCAAATGATTAAATCCACTGTCGATTCCGGCAAAAACCGTCGAAGTAGTTTGTTTTACTACATTTACTTTTGCTAGAAAATAACCGGCTTCACTGACCAGGAATTTTCCCGGTTCAAAACCAAGCGTTAATTCTTTTCCATATTCTTTACAGAAGGTATTGAAACGTTTTGTGAGTTTTTCTCCAAACTCCTCAATATTGGTTTCAATATCTCCTTCTTTATAAGGAACTTTAAAACCACTTCCGAAATCTATAAAATCTAGATTCTTAAAATTTCTGGCAGTTTCAAATAATATTTCACTGGCGTATAGAAACACATCGATATCTAAAATATCACTACCGGTATGCATATGGATTCCGTTGATATTCATCCCCGTATTTTTTACGATTCGTAGTATATGCGGAATCTGATGAATAGAAATACCAAATTTGCTATCAATATGTCCTACAGAAATGTTACTGTTTCCGCCAGCCATAACGTGTGGATTGATTCTAATACAAACAGGTACGTCAGGATGTTTGGTTCCAAATTGTTCTAATATAGATAAGTTATCTATATTTATCTGCACACCCATTTCAGAAACTTTCTCAATTTCTTCTAACGAAACACCATTAGGAGTAAAAATTATATTTCCAGGCTCTACACCTGCAAGCAAGCCTAGTTTAACTTCTTGTATAGATACGGTGTCTAATCCAGCTCCTAACGAATTCATTAGTTTCAATATCGCAAGATTAGACAATGCTTTTACAGCATAGTTCAATTTTACATGTTTCACCTGTTTAAAAGCACTAGTTAGGCGTTCATACTGTGAAACAATTTTTTCGGAGTCATAAACATATACAGGACTCCCAAATTCTTTTGCGATTGCTAATAAATTTGCGTTTTCCATTTTAATTAAAATTAAGCATACGAAATTACTATTTTTACGATAGATTATCTCTAAGAGGCGCGTAATTAGTATAAAATTATCTAAACTTGAAAAAAACAAGCTTCAAATAACGAATTTTCAATTTTTGAACAGATATCGTACAAATAGTCGTCATTTTATTTAGTATTTTTAAAACAAAAACATGTTAGCGCTTTTTCCTTTACAATTGGTAGTGTATCCCGGTGAACGGTTACCACTTCATATCTTCGAAGAAAGGTATCAGCAATTGATTTCGGATTGCGAGAGTGAGGGAATTTCATTTGGTGTGCCTACTTTTATTGATAAAAAACTGGAATATGGTACCGAGGTTACATTACAAAAAGTAGAAAAAAAGTATCCTAATGGTGCTAGTGATGTGGTTTGTATGGGTACAAGAGTTTTTAGAATCAAAAGTTTTTATCCACAAATGCCCGGCAAATTATATGCAGGAGGAGAGGTTGAATATTTAGAAGATAGCGAAAATGGAATAGAAGAGCTTCAAGAAGAATTGTTAAAAAATATTGCCATTCTATATGTAGAACTAACCATCGAAAAACCTCCAATTTTCAATATCCCATTTGTGAGTTATCAGGTGGCTCATAAAGTTGGACTGGCATTACATCAAGAATATCATTTGTTAAAACTGCGCAGCGAACTTGAACGACTTAACTACCTTATAGGCCATCTTAAAATTACGATTCCGGTAGTTAGAGAAATGAACCGTGCCAAAGAAGTGATTAAAATGAATGGGCATTTTAAGAATTTCGATCCATTAGATTTTGAGGATTTTAAACTATAATAAACTCATTATTTAGGTTTTTAATAATTAGCTTCTTTATTTTTTTTAATTATATAACCGCGATTTCGGTATCATTTTTTTTACTACAAAAGATTGGCACAGTAACTTCACTTTTCCTATTTTTGGGACTCCTATTCAAAAGGTTAAAAATAAGACTATGAACTTACACGAATATCAGGGTAAAGAGATATTAAATAGCTTTGGTGTGCGTATCCAGCGCGGTATTGTTGCACAGAATGCAAAAGAAGCAGTGGCTGCTGCAAAACAACTAACTGCTGAGACGGGTACCGGATGGCACGTGATCAAGGCACAAGTACACGCAGGTGGTCGTGGAAAAGGTGGTGGAGTAAAGCTTGCTAAAAATCTTCAGGAAGTAGAAGAAATAGCAGGACAGATCATCGGTATGAATTTGATAACTCCTCAAACATCTGCCGAAGGTAAAAAAGTACATCAGGTATTAGTTGCAGAGGATGTGTATTATCCTGGAGATAGTGAGCCAGATGAATTTTATATGTCTGTATTGCTAAATCGTACTACCGGGCGTAATATGATTATGTATTCTACAGAAGGGGGTATGGATATCGAAACGGTAGCAGAAGAAACTCCTCACTTAATTTTTACAGAAGAAATTGATCCTGCTGTTGGATTATTACCTTTTCAGGCAAGACGTGTTGCTTTTAACCTAGGGTTAAGCGGTACTGCTTTTAAAGAAATGACTAAGTTCGTGATGGCTTTGTATACTGCTTATGTAAAATCAGATTCTTCATTATTTGAGATTAATCCTGTTTTAAAAACCAGTGATGATAAGATCATGGCTGTTGATGCAAAAGTGACTATAGATGACAATGCATTATACCGTCATAAGAATTATGTGGATATGCGGGATATTCGTGAAGAGAATCCTATTGAAGTTGAAGCCAATGAAGTTGGACTTAACTATGTAGACCTTGATGGAAATGTGGGATGTATGGTAAATGGAGCTGGTCTTGCGATGGCAACAATGGATTTAATTAAGCAAGCGGGAGGAGAACCTGCTAACTTCTTAGATGTAGGAGGAACTGCGGATGCTAAACGTGTGGAAGGAGCCTTTAGAATTATTCTTAAAGATCCTAATGTAAAAGCAATACTGATTAATATCTTTGGAGGAATTGTTCGTTGTGATCGAGTAGCTCAAGGTGTTGTAGATGCATATAAAAATATGGGGGATGCTATTAATGTTCCTATCATTGTACGTTTGCAAGGAACGAATGCAGATATCGCTAAAGAATTAATCGATAACAGTGGATTGGATGTGCAAAGTGCTGTACAGTTCCAGGAAGCTGCAGATAAAGTGCAAGCAGTGCTGGCATAATGTCTGAAATAATATAGTAAACTCTGAAGCGATCCATATTTTGGATCGCTTCTTTTTTATATGAAAAACTTATAGTATGAGTAAAGAAGTAGAAGAAATAGTTGCCAGATTACATATGAAACCACATCCAGAAGGTGGTTTTTATAAGGAGACATATAGAAGTGATGGTATAATACCTAAAGCAGTGCTAAAAGAAGGATTCTCTGGAGATCGTAATTATTGTACTGCAATATATTTTCTACTTACTTCAGAAAATTTTTCAGCATTTCATCGTATTAAACAAGATGAGATGTGGCATTTTTACGGAGGAAGTTCGTTATATGTTCATGTGATTACAGCAGAAGGAGAGTATATTAAACACACAGTAGGAATGAACCTGGATCAAGGAGAAACTCCTCAATTGGTAGTTTCTGCGGGTTGTTGGTTTGCATCTAGTGTAAAAGATGTAGAAGGTTATTCCTTTGTAGGATGTACGGTATCACCGGGTTTTGATTTTGAAGATTTTGAGTTGGCCAGTAAGGATGATCTGGTAAGTCAATATCCAGATCATTCTGAGATAATTATGCAATATACCCGCCAATAATTTTATAAAGAAAATACAGTGAGAACCATTTCAGATCTTTTGATTATTAAATAGTCTTATTTTAAATTAGAGTGAAACACTAATCAAAACTATTGAATAGGTTATAAATTATTGTATTTTTAAGTAATTACAATGAAACGGACTACAATAAGATTTTTGATGAATATCGGAGATGATTATTGGCGAGTTGTTTTTTTATATTTAATAATATTACAAATACAAGAAATTAAATAAATATGATACCTGAAATAGAGAAATCATTAAATGAACAAGTACGATATGAGGCTACAGCATCTGCACAATACCTTTCTATGGCATGTTGGGCGGATGTAAATGGCTACAATGGGATCGCTGACTTTTTTTATACACAATCTGAAGAAGAACGTGTCCATATGACTAAACTGGTCAAATTCATTAATGAAAGAAATGGACAGGCAGTAATACCTGCAATCGAAAAACCAAGAGATAATTTTAAGTCATTAAGAGAATTATTTGAAATTTTCTTAGAAAGTGAAGAGTTTGTAACTGCGCAGATCAATAATGTTATTTTTCAATGTTTAGAACATAAAGATTATAACGTTCATAATTTTATGCAGTGGTATGTAGCAGAGCAATTAGAAGAAGAAGCAGTGGCGAGAACATTATTGGATAAATTAAAAATTATTGGCGATGATAAATCAGGTCATTATTTATTTGACAGGGATATCAATACTTTTCAGATAAGTAATTCACAACAGGAGTAGGGTAACTCGTTGTTAATAAGTGACTAAATAAAATTAAAAGATTCTTTTTTTAAGAGCCTTTTTTTTATATTTTTGCGCTTTATTTAGATTCAATAAAAATTAAAGACTAGTGCAGAGCTCCGATATACCCTCTTTATATTCTCCTTGTGCTTCCTTAAATTGTGAGGTTAGTTGTGGAGGAAAAAAGAAAAAATGTTGCAAGAAATACAAGAAAAAAGGTAAATCAAATTGTAAGAGATGCCCTAAATTATAAGAGTATTCCTTTCAATAAATATATAGTTATCACAAAAAAGCGAATATGTCTCGGATATATTCGCTTTTTTGTTTGGTGTACTATTTTTGGATTATCTTTCTTACAGTATTAATTATAAATATTTGGGGTATGATTTTTGTCATATTTGAAGGTGAGTGTTAGTCATACTTTTATTAATGGCTTCTAATACTAATAGTTTATTTTACTAGTTATGATTAGGTATACATATCCTATGAGAAAAATTATTTCTATAATCACTTTAATGTTAATGAGTATGAGTTCATTGACTGCACAAGAGTGGTTAACTAATTTTAATGAAGCTAAAGATATTGCTTCTAATACTAATAAAAATATAGTTCTAGTATTTGCCGGTTCTGATTGGTGCGCACCTTGCATAAAATTAGAAAGACAAATTTTGAATACTGAAAAGTTTCTAAAATATGCAAAAGAGAATTATATTCTGGTGAAAGCAGATTTTCCAAGAAAAAGGAAAAACCAACTACCAGAGAACTTACAAGAACAAAATAAGCAATTGGCAGAAGCTTATAACAAAAGTGGTGGTTTTCCATTGGTAGTAATGCTGGATAAAGAAGGAAAAAAACTTGGAGAAATAGGTTATAAAAAGGTTACTCCTGATGCATATATAGAGATATTAAATAAAATGATCCGATAAGATTGAGATTACAAGTCACATCATTACTACTATTTTTATTCAGTTTTTGTTTCGCACAAAAAACATATAAACGAAGTCTACTTTTAATGGGAAGTGATTTTGATATTACGGTGGTAGCAGAAAACAATGTAACAGCCGATCAGTATATAGATATCGCTGTTAGAGAAATAGAGAGAATTGAAAAACTAATTTCGTCTTGGGATTCGAATTCAGAAACTTCTCTAATTAATAAAAATGCAGGAATACGGCCTGTAAAAGTACATCAAGAGCTTTTTGAATTGATTGAAAGATCTATCCAAATTTCAAAATTAACAGATGGAGCATTCGATATCAGTTACGCTTCTATGGATAGAATATGGAAGTTTGACGGTAGCTTGAAGGAAATGCCAACTGAGGAAGAAATAAAAGCATCTGTCTCTAAAGTTGGGTATGAAAATATTGTGCTTGATAAAGAAAAATCGACTATATTTCTAAAGGTTAAAGGAATGAAGATAGGTTTTGGAGCGATTGGTAAAGGGTATGCTGCGGATAAGGCAAAATTGCTTTTGATAAATAAGGGAGTTGAAGCAGGAATTATAAATGCATCTGGTGATATGAATACGTGGGGCAAGCAACCTGACGGAAGTGACTGGAAAGTAGCTATCACAAATCCGTTGAATAAAAATAATGCTTTTGCTTTACTACCTATTATGAATGGAGCAGTAGTCACTTCTGGTAATTATGAAAAGTATGTAGTTTTTAATAATAAGCGCTACACCCATATTATTGATCCAAGAACCGGATATCCTTCTAGTGGAATAGTAAGTGTAACAGTTTTTGCTCCAAAAGCTGAATTGGCGGACGCGTTGGCAACCTCTATTTTTGTTATGGGGAAAGAAATAGGAATCAATAGAATCAATCAGTTAAGAAGTATAGAATGTATTATTATTGATGAAAATGGAAATATACATACATCGGATAATATAAAGATAGATAATAGGTAGCTAAGGTCATATCATATGAACTGGATTTATGATTGGCTATGAATATAATAAAAAAGCAAATGAAAAAAATAATAATGATGGTTGCTGTATCGGCGTTTTTAGGCTCTTGTGCTACGGTAAAAGAATATGAAAAGGTAACTATTAATGACCCTGATATGCAACTAGCTTCTAAGAAGATCAAACGGTTTGAAACAAATTTTCAAGCGTATAGAGAATCTGCTGCTGGGGCAAACGGTGGTAAAACAGGTGGAGGCTGTGGTTGTAACTAGGACGATCACTTATAGGCATTTAAAGATATAATACCAGATAATAAATTATTTAGGCTTTTGAAAAGAATACCCTTACTACTAGCATTGATCTGTGCGATCACGGTAACCGCTCAGGAAAAACTACAAGATTCTATCTTAACGTATAAGAAAAGAGTTCTTGAATCCACAGAAGTAGATTTCTTAATGAGTTACTATACGCAAGATGGAAATAATGCGGCAGTTACGGGTGGAATAGGTACAGAAGAGTTGACTGATATTACTCCGACAATTGTAGTTTCCATTCCATTAAATGATGACGATGTATTAACGATAGATGCAGGTATATCTGCATATACATCTGCTTCTTCCAGTAATGTGAATCCTTTTGATGGAGATGGACCTGCAGACCCTTTTGTAGCATCGTCGGGAGCATCAGGAAAAGATGTTTTAGCTACTTTTTCAGGTACATATAGTCATAGTAGTGAAGATAGAGATGATATCTGGTCCGCTAACATTTCTTTGGCTAATGAATATGACTATTTCTCTGTGGGTTTTGGAGGGAGTTATACTAAATTATTTAATGAAAAAAATACAGAAGTAAGTGTTAATGCTAATGTTTTCTTAGATACCTGGAACGCCATTTATCCGTCAGAACTAAGAGATAATCCTGACTTTGTCCCTCACTCAGACGAATCCCGTAATTCATATTCTGTAGGATTTGGTTTTTCTCAGATATTGACTAAGAAATTACAGGCTTCATTAGCTTTAGATGTAATACAACAAGAGGGATTACTATCCACTCCTTTTCAAAGAGTACAATTTGCCGACGTTGCAGATGTTGTGGTTCAACAGTTTACATACGGTGATGATATAGAACGATTGCCGGATTCCCGTTTTAAAACAGCTATTGGTGGTAGGTTACATTATTATATAAATGAGATATTTGTAGTGCGTACTTTTTACAGATATTATACGGATGATTGGGGAATCAATTCTCATACTGCAAGTATAGAGATACCAATTAAGATTACAGATAGATTTACGTTATATCCTAGTTATAGATACTATACGCAGACAGCCGCTGACTATTTTGCTCCATTCAATCAACACCTATCCACTCAGGAATTCTACACATCGGATTATGATTTGTCTGATTTTGATGCCAATCAATATGGGTTTGGGGTAAGTTATACAGATATCTTTGCTAATTTTCATATCTGGAAATTTGGGCTCAAAACAATAGATCTTCGATTTAACCAGTATGAACGTAGTACCGGGCTTAGTGCCAGTATCATATCCGGTGGTTTTAATTTTGTAATGGATTAAGAATTTAAAATTATTTCAAAAAAATCTTAAAGCCAGTTACTATTTAAGAATCTTTTTTAGTTTTGTACTACTTCCCAAACACAATTTTTACCAACCTACATACAACTAAATTATTTATGATTAGATATGTAGTTTTCTTTAGTATGTTTTTTTCTTTACTGGTGAATGCACAGGAAAGTGAGTTTGAAACATTACAGATCTTATTTACAGAATCCGGAAAACAGATTCCTGAAGATCTGGCATTAAAATATTTTAACTTTAAATCAACAGAGAGAGCCAATCGCTTGTTAACAGGAAAGGTTATTGTTAAGACAAAAGATTATACGATCCTTTCTACTATATTACAATGTAATTTGGGAGGTAGTTGCCAACAATCTTCGATAACCTCATTTAATAATACTGGAGAAAAAATCGACACTATAGCATATGAAAGAGCGATAGCAGACTGTTCTTTTGATGATAGAAGAGAATCCATTTTTGTGTCAAATGATCTGCTAGTTTTTAAGGAAACCAGAGCAAAAGTAGATTGTTTAGGAGATGGTAAGCAGCTTGGTGTAAAAGTATGGTTAGAGTTTCAACCTGTAAAAGAAAATGGAAGCTTCTCAAAGCCATATACGGATCTAAAAGCAATTGAACGGGATAACTATATTTTCTCACATAGAGTTTTTACAAAAGAAGAGCTTAATAATAAGACCGAAGAAGAATTAGCGGTGATTAAGAATGAGATTTTTGCTGCTCACGGATATGTGTTTACCAAAACGAAATGGCAGGATTACTTCGAATCGAAAACCTGGTACATACCATCAGATACTGATGCCGTTAATAAACTGACCGATATTGAGAAAAAGAATGTGGAAGTTATTCTAAGTATGAAACAATGAAAGCTTTAGTGATATTTATATTCTCGTTTTTTACTACGATATCTTTTAGCCAGACAAAGACGATTCATGTTTTCGTTGCTTTATGTGATAACGTAAACCAGGGTATTGTGCCGGTTCCAGAGCGTATTGGTAATGGTCAAGACCCTAAGAATAATTTGTATTGGGGAGCAGGTTACGGTGTTAAAACTTTTTTTAAAGTTAAAACAAAGGATTGGCAACTTATAAAAAGTATACCTTATAAAAATAAGAATATCTTAGAAAGATTGTTGTTTAGGCACGTAACAAAAGATGTCTATATACTAGCAGATGCTTATGACGGTGCTAAAATCAAAAGTAGTATAGAAGATTTTTTAAAAGCTTCTAATGGTCAGGTGCCTTTGCAGGTAACAGAAAAACAAAAAATATTAGATTTTGGCGGAGGATCAGATTTACTAGCATATGTTGGACACGACGGCTTAATGGATTTTGATGTGAATGTTTCTTATAAAGAATCCGTTACTAAAACAAAAGATGTTATAATTCTGGCTTGTTATAGCAAAAGTTTTTTTTCTCCTGAAATTATAAAAGCAAAAGCAAATCCGGTATTGTGGACTACTCATTTGATGGCGCCAGAAGCCTATACATTAAAAGCTGCTATTGATGGTTGGATGGATGGAGAATCCGGAAAACAAATTGATGAAAGAGCCGCACAAGCTTATCATAAATATCAAAAATGCGGTATCAGGGGAGCAAGAAATTTATTCACAACTGGTTTTTAGATTTTTTGTTATCTATTTTTTTTGTTTTTCTATACACTATAAACCACTTATACAATTCCCTTTTTTCAGGGGACAAATTCATTTTTATTCGTCATATTTTTGAGTACAACAAGGTAGAAGATATTTTTGGAGTTGTACCAATGCTCTTTTTTTGCCTATATTTCTATAATGAATAGAACTATATAGTATTCATTTTTATACCAAAACCAAAATGGCTGATAATCAAGAGTACATTAATGAACTCCTTCAAAAAGTGGAGATTCTTTCTAAAAAACAAGAAGTTTTTCATAGAGAAATCTTAGACTTGAAACAAGAAATACTTCAACTAAAAAAAGCTAAAGAAGTAAAAGAAAAACCAATAGAAGAAAATAAAATTACTTCGCCCGTTGCAGAACCCGCTTTAAAAAAGGTAGAAGACACAGCTAAAACTTTTGAACCTTTAGCTCAGAAACAGCCTATAATTGCTGCTTCTAAACCTGAAACCCAAAAAGCTACAAAGCCAAAAGAGAAATCCAACTTAGAAAAGTTTATTGGAGAAAATCTAATCAGCAAAATCGGGGTTATTATTCTCATCATTGGAGTTGGAATCGGTGCAAAGTATTCTATTGATAACGATTTAATCAGTCCATTAACCAGAATAATCCTGGGATACCTTACAGGAATAGGATTAATCGCTGTTGGGATGAAACTAAAGAAGAAGTATGAGAATTTTAGTGCTGTGTTAGTTAGCGGTGCGATGGCTATATTATACTTTATAACCTTTTTGGCCTATAGTTTATATGATCTCTTTCCTCAACTGTTTGCATTTGGATTAATGGTACTATTTACCATTTTTACCGTATTTGCAGCGATACAATATAATAAACAGGTGATTGCACATATAGGATTGGTAGGTGCGTACGCGGTTCCATTTTTATTAAGTGATGGATCTGGAAAAGTAACGGTCTTATTTAGCTATATGGCCATTATTAATATTGGTATTTTAATCATATCGCTACAAAAATATTGGAAACCACTATATTATTCTTCTTTTATTCTTACCTGGTTGATTTATTTTAGTTGGTATGCAATGAGTTATGAAACAGATACCCATTTTGGATCAGCTTCTATCTTCTTATTTGTATTTTTTGCTACATTCTATTTTATATTTCTGGTGTATAAACTACGAAAGAAAGAAAAATTTGGTACTGGAGATGTATTACTTCAATTGATGAATGCATTTGTTTTTTACGGGATAGGATTTTCATTACTAAATGATCATCCTACCGGTGAGCAGTTATTAGGAGTGTTTACTTTAGGAAACGCGATTATTCATTTTGCGGTGAGCGTTTTTATTTATAGACTGAAATTAGCAGATCGTAATTTGTTTTATTTTACGTCAGGAATGGTGTTGGTTTTTATTAGCATAGCTTTTCCTGTTCAGTTAGATGGTAATTGGGTGACGCTACTATGGGCTGCAGAGGCCGCTCTGTTATTTTGGATAGGGAGAACTAAGAAAGTACCTATTTATGAAAAGTTGGCATACCCGGTAATAGCATTAACCTTTTTTAGTCTGCTTCAGGATTGGTGGATGTATTATGGAGAATATTCTTATGTTTCTGGGATATCAGAAATTTCCACAACACCATTTTTTAATATATCGGTACTCACATCTTTATTGTGCGTAACATCTTTAGGATATATTCTTTATGTTCATACTAGTGAGAAATACCCATTTCCTTGGTCTAATTACAAAACCTGGTATCAGCTAATTTCTTTATGGATCTCTGCAATGTTCTTATTTGTGTTATATATGACCTTTTTCCTAGAAATTATTGATTATTGGGAAACATTAGAGTCCTATAAACAAAATTTCATGGGTATTTGGCTAATTAATTACACTATTATTTTCTTATCCGTAGTATCTTTTATGAATATTAATAAGATTAAAAACATGGTTTTTGGGTATATTAATATAATACTTAATCTATTGGCTTTATTGATGTTTTTGACCAGCGGGTTGTATATATTAAGTGAATTACGAGAGAGTTACTTGGATCCTACACTTCTCGAATCTGGCGAGGCTGGTTTGTATCATATTAGTATTCGATATATTTCGCTGGCTTTTTGTTTTATATTGTTAGTTGCTTGTTATCAATATGTAAGACAGCATTTCTTAAAAGGTAATTTTAAAATAGCTTTTGATATTATTTTACAAATTGCCGTGATTTGGATGCTTAGTAGCGAATTAATTCACTGGTTAGATATGGCGGGTTATGCGTCTTCAGATAAGCTAGGGTTAAGTATACTTTGGGGGCTGTATTCATTAGTATTGATAGTTTTAGGATTTTGGAAAAAAATAAAGCATATAAGAATTATAGCGTTTGGGCTTTTTGGGATTACATTGATCAAACTATTTTTATATGATATAGCACATCTTAATACGATTTCTAAGACAATTGTATTCGTTTCTTTGGGATTGTTATTACTTATTATTTCATTCTTATATAATAAATACAAACATATTATTACCGATGAGGTTAAAGATTAGAACAGTACTTTGGGTGTTATTTTTAATCTGTTCCCAAATGTATGGACAGATGGATACATACGAATATAAAAGATCCTTATCCGGGATATCTGATAATTGGCATACAATAGAGTTGCCGAATGACATTTTTAAAAATGTGTCTTCTGATTTTTCAGATATAAGGGTCTTTGGACTTACAAAAGATAATGATACGGTAGAAGCTCCTTATCTCTTAAAACAAAATCAACCTAAAAGATCCAGTAAACAGATTAATTTCGAAATTCTAAATAGGTCAATAACTACAAAAGGATCTTTTGTTACCTATAAAGTCCCAAGGAATCAAACGATCAATCAAATTAGATTGTTTTTTCAGGAAAATAATTTTGACAGGTTGGTATCTTTAGAAGGTAGTCAGAATTTAGATAATTGGTTTACGATTGTAGATGATTATCGTATTCTATCTATTAAAAATGAATTGACCTCTTATGATTTTACAACTATAAAGTTTCCGAATTCTAAATATCAATATTATAGAGTTTTTATAAAAGGAAATAAAGCACCAGAAGTAAAGAATGCCCAGGTTAGTTTACAGGAAATACAAGAAGGTAACTACAATACGTATGCTATCAAATCAGTACATAGAAGAGAACAAAAACAAAATAAGAGAACGATAATTGATCTGGATTTGCAGATGCCTGTTCCGTTAAGCTATATAAAAATAAAGGCTAAGAATGATTTTGACTATTACAGACCTATTCGCATAGAATATCTGCAGGATAGTGTGCAAAATGAAAAAGGTTGGAGATATAACTATAGAAATGTAACTTCAGGTATTTTAAATTCTTTTGAGGAAAATGAATTTAATTTTTATAGTACAATTACGAATAAAGTTAGGTTAATAATTGACAATCAAGACAACGAAGAATTAGATATTGAAACAATCAAGGTAAAAGGTTTTAGTCATGAGTTAATTGTGCGATTTACAACTCCTGCTACTTATTTTCTTACCTATGGAAATGAAGATATTAACAAACCATCGTATGATCTTCAATATATGACAGAAACAGTCCCGGAAAAGTTAATAGAACTACAACTAGGAGCAGAAGAAATTATTCCAAAAAATCAACTTGAAGTTGTAGAGCCTCTTTTTAAAAATAAAATATGGCTATGGGCAGTAATGGGGGTTGTGATTATACTGTTGGGAGGTTTCACCCTTATGATGATGAAAAAGAAGTAAAACTTCAGAAGGGATGTGTTGAGAATTCCTTCCAAAATTATTTTTCAATAAGATTGTCCAAATACGCTAAATCATTTCGTCATAGAACCATATAAACCATAAATAAATAAAATTATGAAACAATTTATGTTCCTTTTTAAAGGCGGAGATGAGGTCTGGGATGCTAAATCTACAGAAGAACAAAATGCACATATGGAAAAGTGGATGCAATGGATTGGACAAATGGCAGAACAAGAAAAATATGTCGGAGGTGAGCGCCTGTATCCGGCAATGAATACAATCCTTCCTGGAGGTACAAAAGTAACAGACAGATCTTTGGCTGAAGCTAAAGAAATAGTAGGTGGTTACATTATCGTTTTAGCAGAAACATTAGAAGAAGCTACAGAAATGGCAAAAGGATGCCCTGGATTACTATGGGAGTCATCCGTAGAAGTTAGAGAGGTTTGGCCGGATGATGTTTAATCAAAGACAATATGTAAGATGAAAGAGTTTTTAATACTTATAAGAGGTGGACAAGAAAAATACAATACTGTATCACCTAGTGATATGCAAAAGCATATGGAACATTGGCAGCAATGGATGGGAGGACTGGCTAAAGAAGATCAATTGGTAGGCGGACAACCATTACTTAATGAAGGATGTACCATGACAGAAGGAGGAAAGAAGATTACGGATCGCCCGTTTGCAGAAGGAAAAGAACTGGTAGGAGGATATCTTTTGATTAAAGCAGATTCTGCGGATCACGCCACAGATATCGCAAAAGGTTGCCCCAGTTTTGAGTATGACTGTAGTTTAGAAATTCGTGAAATAGCCCCAATGGAATAATCCGTACTATTGGAATCCAGAGATCACATAGATACTACGTTAAACCATCTTTTTAGACAAGAATCCGGAAAGATGGTTGCCGTTTTAATTAAAATTTTTGGTACAGAGAATATTGAAATGGCAGAAGATGTAGTACAAGACGCTTTGGTGAGTGCCCTGGAAACCTGGAAATTTAGAGGAATTCCTGACAATCCAAAGGCCTGGTTGTACAGAACTGCGCGAAACAAAGCCATTGATATCATACGAAGGAAAAAGCATAGTAAAACCATCGACTTCTCTGATCCCGAACGAAAATTATTGACTTCAGAATATACATTAGCCAGCACAATGGATAATTTTTGGAAAGAACAGTATATACAAGATGATTTTTTGGCAATGATGTATGCGTGTTGTCACCCGGATATTTCTCCTGAAAATCAAATTACTTTTATGCTAAAATCCCTTTGTGGATTTAGTACCAAAGAAGTTGCACGATCTTTTCTCACAACCGATGATACGATCTCTAAAAGACTATATCGAACAAAAGAGTATTTTAGAAAACATAAAATACGACCCAAAATTCCGATACCCGAAGAAATCAATTCCAAAACTAAGGTTGTATTAAGTGCTATTTATCTGATGTTTAACGAAGGATATAATTCCACACATGATGATCAGTTGATACGAACGGATTTAATTTCGCAAGCCATGTGGTTATGCAAATCATTGTTAGATAGTGAGCGTACACAATTGCCAGAAGTATATGCTTTGATGGCGTTGATGTGTTTTCACGCTGCCAGAATTGATAGTCGAATTACTGAAGAAGGAGCACTCATATTATTACCAGATCAGAACAGAAGTACTTGGGATACAGAACTCATTGCATTAGGAAGCAAGTATCTTAATCAAGCTGCATTTGGTGAAACACTTACTACATATCATCTGGAAGCAGCCATAGCGTATCAGCACTGTACAGCCTCTAGCTATGCAACTACAGATTGGAAAGAAATACAGGGATATTACGACCTTTTATTAAGAATAGATAATGATCCTATTGTGTTTTTGAACCGATGCATGGTACTATTAGAATTAAACGGCCCTGAAGATGCATTAATGGCGATACAAGAGATTAAAGATCATAAGATAATGAACAAGTATTACCTATATCACGCTATTTTGGGGGAAATCCATGAGCGTTTGATACAACCCAGTACCGCTGTTGAATATTATCAACAAGCAATACAACTTACCGAATCCAAGCCAGAGCAACGATTACTACACAATAAGATAGTAAGATGTTTAGAATAGAAATTGACAGAAAAACTACCACATTTGTATGATTCCACATTTGTATGATTGATTTTAAATTTTAGTATTGATTGCTTTAATAGAGTTAAATGAATGATATCTTAGAAATAGTTCTATAGACGTTAAAATCATACTACATCTCATGTTTTCTTTTGGTATCTTCTTTTTGCAAATCATAAAACTGAAACGTAAACAAAAAGTATACAATATTTAATTTTCCGAATGATTATCAGTCTATAAATGAAATAAAACAATTAAAATTTGTCAGGCTAGCTGTGACAATGATAAAGTTGAGAGCTATCTCTTGGGCACATAGGGTTAGCACAATACAATGGTTAAAAAATAAAATAACATCAACCAACAAATTGAGAGTTCATTATTCCGTTGGCATATCTCATTTTACCACTTATCATATTTCATACAAATCCATTAACGCTCTTAACTAGTTTTGATGTGTAATTAATAACAGTAAATTTTAATACACATGAAAAGTTATAGAAAAAAATCAAAATATTTATTTAGCATTATTGCTTTTGTATATACAATAGGAGTAATTGCCCAAGACGTTAAAGGAACCTGGAAAGGTGAATTAGAAGTTCAGGGAATGAAATTAGAAATGAGCTTTAACATTAACGAAGAAAATGGAAAATATACATCAACTTTTGATGTTCCACTTCAAGGAGTTGTTGGATTTCCATTAGAAAAAACATCTTTTGTAGATAATACCCTAACTATTGAATCCGCTAAATTAAAGTTGAAATACGTTGGTACTTTGGAAGAGAAAAATCTAAATGGTATATATTCTCAATTAGGACAAGACTATCCATTCAATTTGGTTAAAACAGTTAAAATCAAACCAGGAGATTTAAGCTTACCTTCAAGTAAAGAAACGCTAGAAAAAATTGCTGCACTCGAAACAGAAACCTATAAATACTCTGTCGAAGATTTTTTTATGAAACCTAAACTGTCCATATTTAGAATTTCTCCGGATGGAAACTACATCTCTTATAGAAAAATAGATGAGAAAGGGAAGAATAATGTAATAGTTAAAAACTTATCAACCGGTAAAGAAGCTGTGGCTATTTATGAAAAAGAAGACTTGGTAAGAACATATTTTTGGAAAGGAAATAATCGTTTAATCTATCTTCAGGATAAGGGAGGAGATGAAAATTATCATTTATTTGGAGCAAATCCAGATGGAACAAACAACATAGAGCTTACTCCGTTTGACAAAACTATGGTACAGCTATCTAACGTATTGAAAGATGATCCAAATCACATGATTATCCAAATGAATAAGGATAACAAACAATTGTTTGAACCTTACAAAATTGATATAAACTCTGGAGAGATTAAAAAATTATTTGAGAATAAAGACCCTAATACACCAATAGCCGGATATACTTTTGATAATTCAGGAGTGTTAAGGGAATACTCAAAACTAAAAGAAGGAAAGTATATTGAAAACTTTTATAAAAATTTAGAAACTAATGAATTTGAATTGAGAAATCAAACCGATTTTGAGACTAACGATGGAATTTTAGCATTCGATTATACTACAGAGTACCCTCACGATGCTTACTTAATAAGCAATTTAACTAGTGATAAATATGAAGTGTATACATACGATTTAAAAGAAAAGAAAATACTTAAAACTATATTTAAAGATGATACCTATGCAATCAAAAATATCGTTATTTCATCAAAAAGAAGAAACTTTGAAATAGACTTTTATTCTTACGAAGGTGCTAAGGAAACAGTAGTGCCAGTTAGTGCGTTGTATAAAAAAATATACAAAAAATTACACAAGAAATTCGGAGAAAAAGAAATCTCTGTTTTAAGCTATAATGATGAAGAGACAAAGTTCATTGTTCATGTTTCTAGTGATAAATTAAGAGGGATTTATTATCTGTATAATTTACCGAATGATTCATTTGAAGAGTTAGGAAATATGCTACCTCATTTAAATGAAAGCGATATGGCAGCAATGAAGCCAATTAGTTTTACAAGTAGAGACGGAAAAACAATTCATGGGTACATTACTCTTCCTAAAGAAGCATTAAATAATCAAAAAGTACCATTAATTTTAAATCCACACGGAGGGCCATTCGGAGTACGAGATAGTTGGGGTTATGTAGAAGAAGTACAATTATTTGCAAGTAGAGGGTATGCAACATTACAAGTAAATTACCGTGGTTCTGGAGGTTATGGCAAAGCATTTCAAAAAGCTGGAGATAAACAAGTCGGGCGAGCTATGATTGATGATTTAGAAGATGGTGTAAAATATGCAATAAGCCAAGGATGGATAGATGAGGATAAAGTTGCTGTTTATGGAGCAAGTTATGGAGGTTTGGCAACATTACAAAGCTTAATTAAAACACCGGAAATGTATATATGTGGAGTAGATTATGTTGGTGTATCCAACTTGTTTTCTCAGTTAGAAAATTTCACTGGAATTAGAAAATCATATATACAATGGTATAAAGACAGATATTACGATCCGGAAAATCCTGAAGAACATAAAATAATGACAGCGGTTTCTCCAGCATTAAATGCAGATAAAATATCTCAACCACTATTAGTGATTCAAGGCGCTAATGATCCAAGAGTTAAAATAGAACAAGCAGATCAAATAGTAAAGAATATGAGAGACAGAGGTATTGATGTGCCATATATGGTAAAATATAACGAAGGACACGGTTTTGGGCATGAGGAGAACAAAATAGAATTGTACAAAACAATGCTAGGTTTCTTTGCTCAACATTTGAAATAAAGTTAAATAAATTTAGTTAAAAGGCCTTTTAAGAAATAATCTTATTAGGTCTTTTTTTATTTTAATAAAGCAGTGTTTTTCCGTTTAGCATATCCTTTCTACCACTCATCATATTTTCAGTTTTAAATGATAAATCATGCGATATCTTTATAACATCAATCAGAAAAACAAACAGTAATTACAACTAAAAACAAACAAAATCATGATCAAATTAGTTATAGTAGCAATTATCGAATTAGCATCCATTATCGAATTAGTATTAAGTTAAATCATCAAATCAAATAATAATAAAATCAATTATGAAAAATTCAAAAACAAGCAGAAAAGATACATTTCAATATCAGTTAAAAAATTTCAAAATGTTATTAAATGGCTCAAAAATGGCTAAAATATCATCAATCATCTTAATTGCACTATCCTTAATATTGGCTTATATATCAAAAGAAAACATAGGGGTCGTTATATCATTATTAACAGGAGCCTTTGGTTTAGTAGTTTATATTGTAAAGTTTTTATCATTAAAAAACATCAAACAAAAATCATATACTCAGACCTCTTTAGTAACTAGTTTGTCAAAATTTAAAGGGTATGTTTCTAAACGAAAAAAATACGAAATGTATTTTATGGCACTTTGGATCATAACACTTATTCCTTTTGGTCCAACTGTAAAATTTAATTATATAGCAGCTATTGTTGCTGCAGTTATTTACATAGGTATAGTAGCTGTTTTAGGTGGATTAGCATTTAAAAAAATAGATAGACAGATCCTAACGTTAGAAAGCGTAATGAAAAATGAATTACTACAACAATAGAATATTATTATATCTTATATTGTGCTCATTTTTAAGTTATAAATAAATGAAATTATCATTAAATAAGTATTATATATTTTTTGCTTTTGTTGGCTGGTCTCTTATTTTTTTTCTAACCTTAGCTGGTCCTAAACTTTTTTTGAATACGAAAGAGTTAACTGATGAACGGCTCATACTAATTTTAGCAGAAAGTATGTTATGTGGTCTTTTTGCTTACTTATGTAGTTTTATTATTTCACTATATATAGATTATAAGGTAGACTTGAATAAGAGGTTTTTAAAACTGTTATGGCCAATTATATTAGTTTTTATAAGTACTCAAATATTTTATAACTTTATAATTTGGCCGATCTTAGGGTATGCTTCACTTTTAATTAAAGGGGAATATGTTGTTGCTAATACGGTAGGTAAAATATATAATGTCGTTTATTTTGCAACTTTATTTATTATTTGGCTTTTTATTTTTTTAACTATTAAAATTTATCATCAATTAAAAAAAGTACAACTAAAACAATTACAATTAGAATCAAGCTTAAGAGAGTCTCAACTAAACACCTTAAAAGGACAAATTAATCCACACTTTATGTTTAATAGTTTAAACAATATTCGTGGATTAATGTTGGAAGATGTTGGGAGAGCTAGACAAATGTTAACCAATCTTTCTGAAACGCTGAGATATTCGCTTACAAAAAGTGATGTTGATTCTATTGCTTTAGAAGACGAATTAGAAATGGTAGAAAACTATGTAGAAGTTTCTAAAATTCAGTTTGAAAAACGTTTACAATTCGAAACCGACATTGATCAAGAGTCTTTAAACAAGCAAATTCCGCCAATGATTATCCAAATGTTAGTTGAAAATGCTATTAAACATGGAATTTCTAACTTGAAAGAAGGCGGTAAAGTGAGTTTATCAACAATGATAGAAGACAATCAGTTACATATTGAGGTAGCTAATTCAGGAACTTTACAAAAAAGTGAAAATTCTACCCAGCTAGGTTTACAAAACATAAAAAAACGTCTTGAATTGCTTTTTGGTAATGACGCTACTTTTAATTTAAAAGAAATAGAAAACAAAGTGGTGGCGACTATTAAAATTCCGTTAACATGATAACATTAAATGCAGTTATTGTTGAAGATTCTAGATTGGCTCGTAATGAGTTAAAAGAACTCATTGTGGCACATAAAGAAATTGTGCTTATAGGTGAAGCAGAAAACGTAGACGAAGGTTTTAAGTTGATTACTGACACAAAACCGGACCTATTGTTTTTAGATATTAATATGCCTGAAAAAGATGGATTCGAATTGTTAGAAATGTTAGATGAGGTTCCTATAACTATATTCACCACAGCTTTTGATGAATATGCAATTAAGTCTTTTGAGTACAATGCTTTTGATTATTTATTAAAACCAATTAACCCAAAGCGATTTTCTAAAAGTATCGAGAAAGTAATTGAAAATGCAAGTAGTAGCCCAACGTCTGATACTAAAAATAAAGAAACTTTAAGTATAGATAAACAAATATTTATTAAAGATGGAGAGAAATGTTGGCTAGTGAAAATTCAGGATATTACAATATTTGAAATAGTTGGTAACTATACACGTGTGTTTTTTGAAAACAATAAACCGTTAATCTATAAGTCATTGGCCCAAGTAGAAGAAAAACTACCAAGTGATGTGTTTTTTAGAGCCAACAGACAGCAGATCATCAATATAAATCACGTAAAAAAAGTAGTGTCTTGGTTTAATGGAAAGCTAAAAATCGAAATGAACTCTGGAGAAGAAATTGAAATTTCCAGAAGACAATCTTATCTTTTTAAAGAACAGTTAAGTTTTTAATTCAACTACAGGATGGAAAGCAAGCAAGTAAAAACATATGCCTCTCGCATTCTATAGATAAAGAGTAATCATACTACTAAGAAGCTATAAGCCACAAGTAGGTTTATAAAAGCAACAAATGGCTATGAGCTGTTAATTCTTCTTCTGTAAAGCTTATATTAATTAGATTTTCTGACGCTGTAATTTTAAATTTTTAATGGTTACTATAATTACTCCCAGGCTTGCTTAACGCCGTGACGCTTGGCATCAGGAATTATTATAAAGTGTAATAAGCATTAGAATTGTACCACTATTTTTAAAGTTTAACTCCAAGGAATCGTGTAAGAAAGATTCTCAAAACCGACAGATTTATTGTTAGGTATCTTACCATATGAGGGACTGACAAAACGCTCGGTAGCACTTTAAAAAAAGTTTAAGTTAATGTATATTGACAGCCTATTTAAAGGTGAAAGTTATGGGAGTAAATAAAATGCTAAATTATATTAAAGATGTATTAGAAAACATGCCAACTAACTGGTTAAATCTAACTACGCATCGACTAGATATTTATGATGAAAAACTGGCAAAAACTCAATTCTTAGAACAGTTTGAAATCTTGTTTAACGACAATAATTCTGAATCTTCAGCACTAACGGAATTACCAACTGCTTATGATTATATACGATTAGGTCATCCATTATCTTGCGTATTAGAATGGGGAATTGCTAATTTAAATAATTTAAAACCAGAAAATGTGATCAGTTTTTCATCAAAGACGATTCCTATTTTGGCAATTCTAAGAAAAAATTTGTTAGATGATAAAAACACCCAAATTATTTATACAGATGAATTACCGCATTTCTTTGATGCTGAAGTATTAAAGAATGTTTATGGTTATGAATTTGATTTAAAGCATGTTGCGGAAGCATCCGCCATTCCTGAGTTTAACGGCAGTATCATTTTAATTTCAGAGCAAGATGAAATTAGTGCTACTGATCTTTCCTCAAATATTGACTTTTTTATCAGTGTTTATTCTGATTTGGGAAGCGTTTTATTGGTAAATGGTGAACAAAATGAAAGTTACATTTCAGAAATTCAGCATGTAAGAAGAAGAGAAACCATTGCAATGACACCAGCCAATTGTCTTATTGCATTACGCGCTCTAACAAAGAAATCTTCTTTTGATACTGAGAAAAATACTATTGAGACAAACAAAACACGTGTCTTAGAATCGATTACAGTAATTACTGGCACAACTACAAAACCACTAGTTGGTTCTAGTGGCCTATCTATTCAATATGCGATTATGATGGGGTTAATTCACAATGCACAGGAAAAACATAAAGGAAAGGCTATCAAATTTGTTGTTCCTCCAAATTGTTATGGTGGTACAAATGATCAGGCAAGAAGAGTTGCTGCTTGCATTGACAATGTGGAAGTGATGGACTTACCAGTGGATGGTGATAATGATATGGTGCAAAGTATAGATATAGTTTTAGATAAAATTGCTAAGGAAGATGCTATCCCTTATATCATCGCTGAAATTCCGACAAATCCTAGAGTGGAAGTTCCTGATCTGATAAAATTAAAAGATGCTTTAAGCGTTGTGCGTAAAACTACTACAGGTGAAATTGCTGTTGATCCCGTTTTTATTTTGGATCAAACATTTTGTCCTAATGTTCTCTTTTTGGGTGAAGGTGAAATACTCTCAACGGTTCGTGCTATTTCGTACGCTAGTGGATCAAAATTTCCAAGTGGAGGATTATGTACCGCTGGCTATGTTGTTGGGAATAGAAAAACGGACCTCTTAATGGAGAAAATTGAATTACATCTAAATCTTTGCGATAACGAAGCAACAGCGCTACAATATGAAATATTAGCCAAACAGTTGCCTTCAATGAATCAAAGAATTAGTGATGCTTACAAGAATACACGTGAATTTGTAAACTTCATCAATGATACTTTACCTGAGGCGAAAATCAATTTTGTTTCGTTAGCATTGGCACAACAGGGATTTACTCCATCCGTTTTTTCATTAGATCTTCCAACTAAAGGTGCTACTGACGAAGAAAAAGAATCTTATAAAAGAGCATTGAATCTTAAATTAATTAATTTAATGATTACAGAAATCCCCAATGAAAGTAAATACTGTGTGAGCTATGGTCAGTTAAATGGATGTTATTGGACAATACCTGCAACATCTACTCAAGGGACAACTAAAGAAGGCGACAAAGATTATATTGCTCGTGTAGCGCTTTCTCCTAATATGGATCTGGAACTTCATAAAAAGGTATTTTTAGATTTTATTGAAAAAATTTGATTATCGTAGAGATGGTGAGAGCCTCCTATGGTATTCAGGTTATTGAGTGTTTTTTCTATGTTTCCTAATTGTTGGGCTTTTTAAAACTATTTTTTCAGAAACTAATGAGCTATCAGTAGTTATTTTGGTTGCGATTGCACAAGTTTTGGTTATTAGACATGTCTTTATCGGAGGAGCTTTTAAATTTTTATCAAAAGAAAGTGTTGATAGATTCGTCAATTATTTAGTAACATTTTACGCTATTAAGACACATATAATGTTAGAACCAATTATGAAGTAATTATGAAAAAATTAGTCCTGCTTACATTATCGATTCTGTGTCTATTTATTGGGAATTCACTTTTTAGTCAAGAAATTAATTCAGCTCAAATTGATGCTCTTGTTGCCAGAGCATTAGATTCAACTCCTTCTGTTGGGATTGCCGTAGCTGTTGTAAAAGATGGAAATCTAATTCACTCTAAAGGGTACGGAGTTAAATCCATTGAAAACAAGAATAAGGTAGATAAGCACACATTGTTTGCTATTGCCTCCAATTCTAAGGCGTTCACAGCTGCCGCATTGTCGATTCTGGTAGATGAAGGCAAACTTAATTGGCAGGATAGGGTGATCGATCATATTGCTGAGTTCAAAATGTATAATGATTATGTAACCGCTAATTTTACTATTGTAGATCTTCTAACTCATAGAAGTGGTTTAGGCCTTGGAGCAGGTGATCTGATGATTTTTCCTGATGGAGGAGATTTTACCATTAAAGATGTTCTTACTAGTTTTCAATACCAGAAAGCTACCTCTGACTTTCGGACTAAATATGATTATGACAATTTATTGTATATAGTAGCAGGAGAAGTAGTGGCAAGGGTGAGCGGAATGAGCTGGTCT
Organism: Aquimarina rubra; assembly: GCF_042684305.1. Taxonomy (NCBI): domain Bacteria; kingdom Pseudomonadati; phylum Bacteroidota; class Flavobacteriia; order Flavobacteriales; family Flavobacteriaceae; genus Aquimarina; species Aquimarina rubra. The sequence continues at coordinate 595,398 of NZ_JBHULE010000035.1, forward strand.
GATTTTGTACAATCAAAAATATTTGCACCATTAGGTATGAATAACTCAGTACCCACAAATTCGAGACTACAAAAAAATGCCAACCTTGCGTTGCCACACGATTCAGAAGGCAAGCAAATAAGACAATTACCAATTTATGATGGAGATCTTGTAGCTGCAGCAGGTGGTATTTATGCAAGTGTTGACGATTTGAGTAAATGGATGATCATGCAATTAAATAGGGGTAAATATGGAAAGGATTTGTCTAATGAATTATTCTCAGAAAAACAACAAAATCAGATGTGGAAGCCCCACACTAACTTAGGATTTACGACGAAACCGAATCCAAGAACAAAGCAACATTTTGCAGCCTACGGTTTAGGTTGGTTTATCATAGATAAACAAGGGAAAATTGTTGTTTCCCATACTGGTGGTTTGCCAGGTATGCTTTCTAAAACAGTTTTAGTTCCTGAACTTAATCTGGGGATTGTGGTTTTAACGAATTCATCGTCTGGAGGAAGCGCATATAGTTCCATTCCAGAGATGATACTTGATTCTTATTTAGAGATTGAAGAAAGAGACTGGATTAAAGAATTGGCAGATAGAACAAAAACTAGGGGTAACGAGTCAGATGCGGTGACTACTGAAGTGTGGAAGGCTGTTGAAGAAAACAAATCTTCCATCATTGATTTAAATAACTATACGGGAACTTATAAAGACAACTGGTTTGGCGAAGTAGAAATTGCAATGAAGGATGGTAAGCTTTGGTTTACATCCAAACGATCACCAAAGTTGAATGGCCAAATGTACTTTTATAAAGCTACTACATTTGCCATTAAATGGGAATATACTGACATGAATGCAGATGCATTTGCCATATTTAGTTTAAACGAAGAAGGCAAAGGAATAAGCATAAAAATGAAAGGCATATCTCCTAATATTGATTTTAGTTTCGATTTTCAAGATTTAGACTTAAAACGGGTTAAAAAGTAACATTGAATAAATCGTAACAATGAATAATATTGCTAATACCGGTAAATCCAAATGACAAATGGTACAAGATCGATCTAATGCAAAACTCTTTTCCAAGCCCTAAGTTTGAACTATCTCCGTATGGCATACCCACAAGAAGATGGTAATTCTTTTAGAAAGTTCATTACCAATTTAAAACTGAATCTAAAATGTGTTTTTAAAAATATCATAACGTTCCCTTTAGTATATAACGCTTAATTATAGGTAATACCCTACTGTTTATTGCTTAGACTAAATGGAATTAGTAATCCTCATTTCAGAATACTTAGGGAAAAATGTCGTTCTAGAGATTATAAATGACAATCCTTCATGGATTCGTAATAGTTGCGATATTCATCATAGGTTACTTTTTTCCTACCCTTTTCGAGTACAAAAGTGTCCTGGTTAGAAAAATCTGAAAAAGGGACTATTTTTTTAGGAAACTTGTCGATTACGATTTCAAAATAACTATCCGATGTGATCTTATTGGTATCAATTTCTATACTAAATTTACCATCATAATCTGTAAAAGCGTATGCGCAAGCGGTATCAGACAACTGTAATTTTACAACAGCAATAGGTACAATAGTTCCATCTGGTTTATGAACTGTACCTTCAATCGTTTGTTCTTTTGATGCGGTTACAGGGCTTTCGGTAATTTGAGTACCACCTTCTATTGTTGTTTGGGGATTTCCAGATAGGTCTTCAATCGTCCAATCATCTAGTTTCTCACCTTTTTTATATGATCCCTTTACTATGACTCCGGATTCGTCTTGACGCCAATAATCACCGTGCTTTTTACCGTTTTTATAATTAATTTTCTCCTTAGAACCACCTTTTGTTACGTTCCATAAACCTTCTTTTTTCCCTTTTTCATAATTTCCTTCCTCTGTAAAAGTAAAGCCATTGTCAGAATTATAATAATATCCATTTCTTTGATCATCTTCGTAGTTTTCTATCGTTGATAAATCTAAAGTTCCCTTCTTTCTAAAAATTAAAAAATGCAACCATTCTCCTTCTTTTTTTCCTTTTCGGTATTCAATTTTATGAATGCCGACCAGTTTTTTGTCCTTAAATTCCCTAATATAATATTTACCATTAAGTTCATTTTCTTGATTGATCTGTGCTAGTTTGTCATATTCTTCTTGTGACAGTTCTACATAACTTCCCTCGATTGGTGATTGAGCATGCATTACTATAGAAAATAATAGTGACAGAATTATTGTAAATAGAGTGTTCTTCATCATTTTTATGCGTTCAATTTGTGTGATATTCTTCCCGTGATAATAATTAAAGTTAAGCTATTTGGATTGCTTTTCAAATAATTATGACTGTCAGAAAATTGTTTATTTACTTTAAATCAAATACAATACCAATTTGTTACCGTATCGATCGAATAGTTAATCAAAGGTATTACCGTAAACGATATATGATTATTATTTGTAGCTTTACCAATAACGAAGATGTGTTAAATTATTTAAAACTCACATTTGGCATCATCTTTGTCTTTCAATAAATAATTAATTTAAATTTTAACAATGAACAAAGGAACAGTAAAATTCTTCAACGATGCCAAAGGATTTGGATTCATAACAGAAGAAGGTTCGAACAAAGAACATTTTGTACACATTTCAGGATTAGTAGACGAGATTCGTGAAGGCGATGAGGTTGAATTTGATCTACAAGAAGGTAAAAAAGGTTTAAACGCAGTAAATGTAAAAGTAATTTAATATATACTACATAACTTTTTTAATAGAACAGCCTATCAATTTTGATAGGCTTTTTTTATGGATTTCAGGAATATTGACAAAATTCTTTTGTCATGATATTGAATTACAAATAACGGAAAAACAATTATTTATATAATATTTGTTGTTTTTTTTAAAATAGGGTGTAACAATTAGTGATCTTTTGCATCAAAGGGGAAATCAAAAACAAAATATCATGAAAAATTTCAAAATTACACTCGTTTTATTCGCAATAGTTAATTTGGCATTTAGTCAAGCACCCGCAATTATTTCAGAAGTATCTGGAAACGGAAGTCCTGTTTTATTTTTACCGGGCTTCACCAATCCCGGTTCTATATGGCATGATACAGCGGCAAATCTGCAAGGTAATCATGAGAATCATATGATATCCTACGCAGGTTTTGATGGTAATGCACCTATCGCTATGCCTTGGTACGAAACTATCAAGAAAGAATTGATAACCTATATTGAAAAAAGGAAACTAACAAATATTATAATTATTGGACATAGTATGGGAGGAAATCTAGCGGTAGATATCGCTGCTGCTTTGCCAAATAAAATAAAAAGTTTGATTCTTGTGGATTCTATTCCTTGTGTGCGAGAATTAATGATGCCTGGTGTACCAGAAAGTCAGATTCAATATGAAAGTCCGTATAACAAGCAAATGCTGGCGATGGATGATGATCAGTTTAAACAAACAGCAATGATGATGGCTCAGAATATGACTAATACTAAAGATAAAGTGGACACCTTGCTTAATTGGATTCTTAAGGCAGATAGAAAAACCTATGTATATGGCTACACAGATCTTTTAAAATTAGACCTTAGAAAAGTACTGGACAAAATTACGGCAAAAACTTTGATTCTAGGCGCTGCATTTCCTACTATAGAAATGGCAAAAGCAAATTATGAAAAGCAATATGCTGATTTACCTAATAAAACAATAGAAATGATACCTGATAGTAAGCATTTTATTATGTTTGATCAACCAGATTTGTTTTATAAAAAAGTAAATACGTTCCTAATTAATGAGTAAAAAAAATCAACTGCTTTTCGAAAAAATCTATAAGCAATGTTATCCTATGGTACTGCAGATGTGTATGGGATATATGAAAGGAGATCATGATCTGGCTAAAGATTTGTCTCAAGAAGTATTTATCAATATCTGGAATGCAATGGATAGTTTTAAAGGTATATCGACTCATAAAACCTGGGTGTATAGAATTACTGTAAATACTTGCTTACAACATATCCGAAAAGAGAAAAATAAAAAGAAGGTAGCTCTAGAAAAAGTAGAGCATGCCTTAAGAGAAGAATCTAACGAAGTCGCTTCAGAACAGAATCAGAGCTTGTACCGCGCTATTGGAGCATTAGAAGAAGTAGATCGCTTACTTATTATGATGGTTTTAGATGGGCAGGATTATGATAGCATATCCGAAGTTATGGGAATTAAACCAACCAATGTAAGAGTAAAGATTTATAGGATAAAAAAAAGACTTAAAAAAATACTAGATCATGAGTAATGAATTTGAAGCATTGCAAAGTCAATGGCAAAAAGATAAAAATAGTTTTGAGAATAAATCACAAGATATAGAAGAGGTATTCTCGTTAATAAGAAAAAAGAAAAGTTGGAGTACGCGTTTTCATTATGGAAATATTTTGGTGTTATCCATAGTATTAATAGGAATAATTACTTTTTTCTATTTTGTGGCGCCAGTGCAGGAGCTATTGAGCAGAGTAGGTGTAGGATTGATGGTCGGTGGATTATTAGTAAGAATTATTATTGAAATGATAAGTGTTTTCAAAGCGAAAAAAATCAATATGATGGATAGTGCCTTGAACACAACGAATGATACAATTACCTTTTATAATTTCAGAAAAACTATTCATGGACCAATAACTCTGGGAATTTTAGGCTTGTATACTATCGGTTTTTACATGATCACTCCAGAGTTTAGTTTGTATTTTGAAACCTGGCAAATAGTTTTAATAGATATTTCATACATCATCGGTGCGATAATCCCTTTTGTTGCTATTCGGAAAAACATTAAAAAAGAAATAAAAATTTTGTCGGAGATTATCGAGTTGAAAAAGAAAATGACAGAAGAGGCTGCATAAAATGGGTTTAACCAACATAATGGATTAATTAATCAGATAAATCAATCTGCCATCCATATGATCAGCTACTTTACCATAAGCAATTAAAGACGCTCCAATAGTCCAGCGTTTAGAAGAACCAATACTATACCAAAAAGAATATCGCTGGTACAACCAATTTCCTTGAATATTCTTTGGACGAGTTAGATAAAAACCAAATTGTTGTAAAAAATAAAAACTACCAATAGAAAAATGATGTCCGGCCGTAATGGCAGAAGAAAAAGCAGAATCGTTGATTCCTTGTTGTCTTGCTATTTCTCTGTCAGAGTAGTCATACCATAGCTCAATACCTGCATTAAGGCCGTTAATGCCAGATATAGGTTTTAAGATTCCGCCCATAAACCCAATCAAAAGATGATTAGAAGCTTCAGCATCCCGATCAGAGGATCTCAAGCTGGCAAATGCTCCTGCATAATAATCAAAAGAGGTGTCATAAGATCGTAAGGATTTCGGTTTTCTTTTTAGCGGTGTGTTATTAATTACTTTATCTACACCAATGGAAAGGGTTGGAAAATTCATTCCTTTATTTGGCTGTTTTTGACCTCCATTAGAAATATGATTATAATTTGCAGACAGGTTAATAGCATAACTGTCATTAATATGATAGTTAAGGTTAATAGATAAAGCTAGATAAAAGCTAAAATGTGTGCTGAAGAGTAAGTTTTCTGGATTTGTCTCTTCGTCAAATTTTTCAGTAAGATAAGTGGCTCCTATAGAACCTCTTAAAGAAAATTTTAAAGGACCTCTATAAGTAAAATAAGGTTCTACAAAGTAAATCAAGTTGTAGGAACTACCTAATACATCCGGATTGGCATAATTAAAATAGGCGAATGAAAAACCGGATCTGCCATAACAAAAACAGGTTTTCCAGGCTTTATCGCTTGTCTTTAACCAACTATATTCCAGTTGTATTCCATAAGGATTTGTTTGTGAGATAGGTTTTAATTCTGGTGAATGTGCTATGATAAAACCGTAGTGTGATTTCACCCCATAAAATGAAGGGTTCATTTGCGCCCAAACAGAAGTGTAGGTTAGTAGTAGTATTGATAATCCTAAAATCTTTTTCATTGCAAATCAAAGCCTTATTAAATTTACTGAAAATTCTTATGAGTTAAATAAAATCTCTGAATTATAATGCTTCTTAAAGGTTATCTTGATGAAATCTATATTAATTAGATGTGACAGGGCTTTTTGTAAATTGTTCTAGACGACCAAACGTGTAAAGAATTAATGAATACCTTTATAAAAAAATAAATCCGAAATCTGGAATGAAGATATCGGGGAATAAATCTGAAATGATATCTCTTAGAAATATATTTGAAAAAAGGATGTTCCTATTGATTGGAATTATATACCTTATTTTTCATTTTTTTATAGCAGGAGTAAGATTTCCAGTAGGAATGAATCAAACGGTTGGATGGGGTTCAGATATTATTAATTTATTCTACTTTTTTGAACCTTCCTTGTGGTTGTTGTTTTTACTCGGATATGGAATATTGCAACTCATAGGAATAAAGACCAGAGAAGTCTTATCTATGATTCACGTAGGATTAATCGTTTTATCCTTAATTGTTTCTTCTAAAAATATTCAATTCGAAATTATTCTGATAATTGGGTTGGTTTCATTAGGCGCCTTTTTGCTTAATATCTTTTGGTCGGTTAGACATAGAAAAGCTAAAGACTAAATAGCTACAATGATAGGATATGTCATTCTGTTTCTTTAGGTTTTCTGCTCAATACCTCTTCCGGGAATGGGAAAATAATCGTAGAGTTCTTTTCTGCTGCAATGTTAGATAACGTTTGATACAGTCTTAATTTTATGGCAGAGGGAGATTGATCGATTAATTTACCTGCTTCCAGTAGCTTGCCTGCTGCTTGCTCTTCTGCAAGTGCTAAAATGATTCTCGCTCTTCTGGAACGTTCTGCTTCTGCCTGATTAGCCATCATTCTACGCATATTTTCCGGCAACTGAATATCTTTTATTTTTACATCTATAATTTCGATACCCCACTCTTTTGTTTCCTGTTCTACAATACCCTTTATATTCTTTCCCATTTCTTCACGTTTGGATAAAATAGTATCGAGCTCCACCTTACCACAAACATCTCTTAAAGCAGCCTGTGATAACTGTGAAATAGCAAATCTATATTCTTCTACCTCTAATACTGCCTTTTCAGGATCATTGATCTTAAAAAAAACAACACCATCAATACTACAAGGAACATTGTCTTCTGTCATCACTTCTTGAGAGATTACATTTATCGTAATCACACGGATGTCTACTATTTGGATAGTTTCTATAATTGGGATGATCCACCTAAAACCCGGTTGGAGGGTTTTGATATATTTTCCAAAACGGAATTTCAAGGCTCTTTTGTATTCAAAAACGATTCGTATTCCGGCAAATAAAAAAATGACGAATATAATACCTGCAATTGTTATTGGGTTCATTTGATTTGTTTTTTGCGTTAAGTACTTTACTAATTTTCAAAAAGCCTTAAAGAAAGCTATGGAAGGGGAAAGAGATTGCTTTTTAGACTTCAACAATGTAACATAAAAAAGAAAACAATGAGCTTTCATTTTTGTTTAAGGTGTTCCTACTAAAGTTACGAAAAATAGGAAGGAGGACAAAACATTTAACGATTTGTATTTAACCCAAGGTTATAATTATTTATAACAAATTAAAAAGAATAAAAATCTGTAGTATTATAAAAACCCGTTTAGAATATTCGTAATCTATAATAAATCATAATAGTCGACCTTGACTTGTTTCAGGTTCGCATTATAAATCATTGTTTATAAGTGTAATGAAATTCCGAAATAAATTCGGAATGACGATAAATAATTCCATTATTACACAAAACATACAATCATAAAAATCTTTAAATGATTAACTTTTTTACTTTTGAAAGGAAACTATTTTCTCCTCTTAAGAAGAAAAACATGGCTTTTTTCTAATGGATGTAATAAGATACAAGTCTGATTTTGAGTTCTTTTGCTGTTAAAATATCTTAAGTTTTTCTTAAGTTTTAAAATTATAACAAAAAAAACAGCAATAAAATTACGAAAACGTTTGCGTTATAGAATTTTCTTTAATCCCGCATGAAATCTAAGGTTAAAGCATTGTGACATTTGATTAATTATCAAAAAAATAACATAAAAATAATATTTTCAATATAGTTTAAGTCATTTATTTAACAAATTGGTAATTCAGGTATTAATTTGGTGACATTATTGTTAACTAAAATTTAATACTATGAGAACACTTGTCAAATTTTTAGGGCTTTTATTATTAATCTGTTTTGTATTTGCATGTGAAGTTGAAGATGCTATAGTTGAAGAAGTCTCTGATAAACCGGAAAATGTAGATGAACTCATAAGTGCAAAAGGACCTTGGAGCAGACAATTTACCGATAACTTTAATTCTAATGGTAATTTGAACAAATGGGAGAGAACGCATAATAGAGCAGATTATAATTCTAGTCGTTGTACATATAGAAATTGGAATTCTGAAATTGCTAGTCTTGATGGGCGCAGTTGTTTGCGTTTACAAGCCTATAAATCAGGCGATGACTCTTATGAATCAGGGCATGTAAAATCCAATTTTGATTTTCATCCTGGAAGAAATGAAGAGTATAGATTGACGGCAAGAATTAAATTAATCGCTAGAGAAGGAAATAATTATAAAGGATTTGCAGAAACGTATGGTGCGTGGCCTGCATTTTGGACTGTTAATGAAAGAAGTAATACTTGGCCTACTCGTGGAGAAATTGATATCATGGAGGGATATTCTTTTGGTAATTCTGCAAGATTTGCCAGTAACTTGTTTTATGGTGAGAACTATTTACAAAATCAGTTAGGTACAAATGCAGAAAGAGGTTACAGTGTCGGAGAAGGATGGCACACCTATCAACAAAGATGGATCAACAGAAATGGCAGTGTGACTGTACAAATCTATGTAGATGGAAATCGTGTTGCTAATTATACGAATAGCGTGGATAATGACCTAAAGTTAGAGAATTTTAAAGATCATAATATTGTATTTAATTTAAATGTAGGATCTGATACAGGTATTTTTAATAATTCTAGAATAAACATCTTCTGGAATACCTATATGTATGTAGATTATGTACGATTAGATAAGCGAAGTATTTAAAAAGTAATACTATTGAAGCTGAAATTTACTGTCTCGTGGTTATTTCGGGACAGTATTTTTGATTTATAGTTTATCAAGAATTTAAAATAGAATAGTCTCTAAAGTATATTAACTAATTGAACTAATAGGTTAACTCAGTCAAAAGATAGTTTAACAAAATATCGGTTTTCACTAGGTGTAACAATTACTAGTTTTGGTATAAGTTTTGAAGACCAATCAATATGAAAAATAGCATACTTACCACTTTGTTAATAATATGCTTTGGGTATGCCGAGGCTCAGGATTTAAAATGTCTTGATGTTCAATATAAACTTCGAGGATATTTTTACGCAGGAACCAGTAAAACGGATACAGAAGCTCCGGGAGGTTTTTATCAGGCACAGAATAAACCTATAAAAAATAATCAATTTATTAAGGAAATAGGGAAGACTTCAGATTTTCAACTAATTGTTAATACGGATTCTATAACTGAATTTCAAAAAGGAGTAAAAGGATTTAAAGTGTTTCTAATCAATAATACCGATTCCATTATTCAATTATCTGCTCAAGACAGCAGGATTTCTGTTATTCGACAAGTTTTTTATAATAATAAATGGCAAGACATAGAATATTTACCAAGCAGTTGGTGTGGCAATAGTTATCATTCTGTATATATCAATCCAAATGAATATTGGGATTTTACTGCTCCTTGTATAGAAGGAAAGATTAAATCGAAATTTAGATTTAGGTTACATATAGGAATGATGAGAAATTTGGAGGATATAGTAAATATATACTCTAATGAATTTGAAGGAAGTTTTAATAAAAGACAACTTAAAAAAGAGCAGGGACATAAACCGATTAATATAATGGATCCCTACAATAACTAAATTGATTTAAAAAGGGTTAGAAATAGTATTAAATATTTGCTAACCCTTTTGCGGCTGGTTATTAAGGTCGCTGTATGGTCACATCTGTGCTATCACTTTCTGCACAATTATTAGTTTTTTGAGTGATTGATAATACATCTCCGATTCCGGCATTGGACTGACCAAATGGTGCAAAAAAGCTTCCATCATTATTTGCGGTTACCGTGGTAGATATTCCTGTGGTGTCTGTAATGGTTATAGTAGCCCCCGGTTTTACAGATCCCGCAGTGCCACTAATTGCCAATCCTCCTGCGGCAATGGTAATAGTAGCTTTCATATTTTCTGCATCAGGTTTTGGACATTTTTCTTTTCCGCAGCTAACCCCAATAAATGAAATGGCGATTACCATTAAAAAACTGGTGATTTTTCTAGAATGTATAGAGAGCATAATTATGTGATTTTTGTTTTTAAATGTAAGTGCAGTCGTACTTAAAAAGGAAAGACTTGGTAGAAACGATTTTTAAGTTTTTTTGAAAATTAGTATTACAAAAAAGCCTAAAAAAAATAATTACCACGTAGTTTTGAATACTTCCACTGTTGTCAGAAATGCATACAATTACATTTATCTAGTTTTTTCTTACCCTCGGTTCTGACTGGCCCATACTCAAAGAGAGAGTTTTTGGTGTCACATTTTTTTAGGCTTTTTGTTTATTACATATATTGAATTTTGGCTAACTCAAATAATTATAAGAACTTCAATATTGTTTTTCAAAAGTAAGCTATACTATTATATAGGTAAAGAGTTAAATAACTGATTTTTATAGGGGTTTGTTACCCTTGGTCTGGTTATTCTTTATAGTAGATCGATTGTATCCTTAGAAATAAATATAGGAGTAAATAGACCACTCTTTAGTATGAAGTTATTTTTCTTTTGCACCTATCATTTAATCTTTATACTATATTTTGGTTAACAGAAGAATTTAGAAACCACAAATAAGACATTAATAATGAACCATAAAACTATAATTAAAGGTTTATCAAGAAACCAACAAGTTTTTAAGCAGTTGCTAAAAGGTATCCCCAAAGAAGAATACATCTGGAAAGATAAACCGGGTCGTTGGTGTTTATTGGAGATCGTCTGTCACCTTTATGACGAAGAACGTGAGGATTTCAGAAAAAGAACAAAGCATGTGCTTGAAACCCCTGATGAACAGTTTATGCCCATTGATCCAGAAGGTTGGGTTAAAGATCGAGACTATATCAAACAAGAATATGATAGGGTTCTAAATAATTTTTTAGAAGAACGAAAAGCATCTCTACATTGGCTAGATTCTTTGGTAACTCCAAGTTGGAACAACATATCAGTTCATCCTGATTTTGGTGAAATGACTGCCCAGCAGTTTCTCGCTAACTGGCTCGCTCATGATCATCTCCATTTTAAACAAATCACAAATTTAAAGCTTGATTATTTGAAATATGCTTCAGGAGAAGATTTTTCGTATGCGGGTGGTTGGTAATTACTTAATTTAAAAAGATTTAGAAAAATATACTCCTACACCATCTCCTGTAAAATGTGGCGCAAAGGCAATATCTTCTGAGTTTTTAAAAGGATTCCAAGATATAAGATGTTCATAATGGTACACCAATCTGGTAGTTAGGATACCGATACCTGCACCAACCAAAACATCAGAGAGGTAATGTTTGTTATTCATCATTCTTAAACTACCTGTAGTAACTGCAAAAAAGTATCCGCTATATGCTAAAAGTGGACTGGTATCTATAAACTCTTCATATAAAACAGCAGCAGAAACAAAAGCCATAGAAGTATGTCCAGAAGGAAAGGAATTCAACTGAGATGGATCTCCGGGTCTTGGCTTACCAACTTCTTTCTTTAGTATTGTTGTGGCTGCACTGGTTACCAAAGATGATATTAACAGATTTTTAGTTTGATCAAACCAATGGTTTCTGGATTCAACTCCAAATATATCAGCAGCATACATTTGTACAATAGGTGCATATCTAGTATAGTCATCCATGCCAAAGTAAAAATCATTTCCTACAGAACTTCTGATATCTTTTTGTAATGATTTCTCAAAATCACTGGTGGATAATAGAATCCCAGAAGCAATTAATGTAATAGGTACAATTCTTTTTGTGAATAAATTCTTTTTGGGTTTTTTACGTTCAGTTTGCTTAGAAGTTTTCAATTGAACTTTGGTAAGTGGCGATTCTGTAAACTGGGCATTTGTAATATTGATACATAAGCATACCAATAGCAGGCTAATACTAATTCTCATAGGTTATTCTTTTTTGGGGCTACAGGTGATTTGGGGTCAACCTGTTCGAAATATACTATTTAAATATTAAAATAATGTTAAAAAAACATATATTTTATTAACGTTTTTTTAAAAAATTATTGCATAAAATGATTTTTAATAGGTTTAAAACCAGTGTTTAAGGTTGTTTTGCTAGTTTTTTAATAATTCGACAAAATCTATTATTTCTTTAATTCTTAAGTCCAAAAATAAAAAGGACATTACTCCTGTTGTTTAATAGGAATCCTTTAAAAAAGGCTTATATTTGCACGCAATTAAATCTTAATTGCGATGACAGCACACGAATCCAAAATCGTTGGAGAAGGACTTACCTATGACGATGTACTTTTAGTACCAGCATTTTCTGAAGTGTTACCACGAGAAGTAAGTATTCAAACAAAATTTACCAAAAACATAACGATTAATGTTCCTATAGTTTCTGCGGCTATGGATACCGTTACAGAAAGTCGCATGGCTATTGCTATGGCACAAGAAGGTGGTATTGGTGTGTTACATAAAAACATGACCATTCAGGAACAGGCGATGAAGGTGCGTAAAGTTAAAAGAGCAGAAAGCGGAATGATTATCGACCCTGTTACTTTACCATTAGATGCTAAAGTAGCTGATGCTAAAAATAATATGCGGGAGCATAGCATAGGAGGTATTCCTATAGTCGATGAAAACCACAAACTTTTAGGTATTGTTACCAATCGCGATTTACGTTTTGAAAAAAATAATGATAGACCTATATCAGAAGTGATGACTAGTGAGAATCTGGTGACTGTTGCCGAAGGTACTTCATTACAGGAAGCAGAAGTAATCCTGCAAGATAATAAGATAGAAAAGTTACCTGTAGTTAATAATAATAACACTTTGGTAGGTTTGATTACTTTTAGGGATATTACTAAACTTACCTTAAAGCCAAGTGCTAACAAAGATAGTTTAGGGCGTCTTCGCGTTGCTGCTGCAATTGGTGTTACGGGAGATGCAGTTGATCGTGCTGAAGCACTTGTAAATGCTGGAGTAGATGCTGTAGTTATTGATACAGCACACGGACATACAAAAGGAGTAGTTAGTGTCCTAAAAGAAGTAAAAAAGAAGTTTCCGGATCTGGATGTCATCGTAGGTAATATTGCTACAGCAGAAGCAGCTAAGTATTTAGTAGAAGCGGGTGCTGATGCGGTAAAAGTTGGAATTGGACCTGGATCGATATGTACAACGCGAGTGGTTGCTGGAGTTGGATTTCCGCAGTTTTCGGCTGTATTAGAAGTTGCATCTGCAATAAAAGGATCTGGGGTTCCAGTTATCGCAGATGGAGGGATCAGATATACAGGTGATATACCAAAAGCAATTGCTGCAGGAGCGGATACAGTGATGCTAGGTTCTTTATTAGCAGGAACAAAAGAATCTCCCGGAGAAACTATTATATACGAAGGAAGAAAGTTTAAGTCGTATCGTGGAATGGGATCTGTTGAGGCTATGAAACAAGGTTCAAAAGACCGTTATTTTCAGGATGTAGAAGATGACATTAAAAAATTGGTTCCCGAAGGAATTGTGGGTCGTGTTGCCTATAAAGGAGAACTTTATGAAAGTATTCATCAGTTTGTTGGTGGATTACGTGCAGGTATGGGATATTGTGGAGCAAAAGATATCAAAACACTTCAGGATACCGGAAGATTTGTGAAAATTACAGCAAGTGGTATACATGAGAGTCATCCGCACGATGTAACCATTACTAAAGAAGCACCTAATTATAGCAGGTAATCTGCAGGATTAGATATAAAAAAACTAAAGCAATATGGTAACGTATTGCTTTTTTTGTATGTTTATTTAAACTCAAAATCAATCAAGTAAGAATAATGAAAATAAAATGTGTTATTTTTTTTCTAAGTTGTATTTGTATAGGGTGCTCTAATCATCAAAAACCTTCATTCAATAAGGTAGATACCCAAGGCGAATGGTTAGTACAAGCAATCCACATGGATAAAGACTATTATAAACCAAATACCGTAATTATGGAGTTTATTGGAGATAGCCTTTATTATAAAAATTTGGATGAAGAAAGACAATTAGCAAAAAGAAAATTAACATATTCTAAAGATTCAATAGCTATAGACACTGTTCAGATTCCGATAAATAAGTTTAAAATTGATAATGATCGTCTTCAATTTATAAACAGTATAGCACATAAGATTGTTCCAACAGATTCAATCAATATAAACAGCGTAAGAGATGCTTTATTCTCACAGAAATGGGAAACTGATCAAGGGGTTTTTATATTTGAAAAAAAAGGTGATAGGTTGAAGTTTATTCCAAAAAAAATAAAAGGATACAATCGTTATTGCTTTGAAATATTGTCTTACAAGAATACGGCTTTTTTGCTTAAAAAAGGTAATCAAATAGCTTGCAATAGAGACTATCAGTTTATTGAACAGATTATTTCTGTTTCCGAAAAAGAGATAGTCACTTTTGGATTTGTGGATGGGGTTTTTAAAAACATTGTATATAAAGCTTCAAAAGTACCAGAGAATTTGAAACCAGCTGTGTTTCAATTATGTAATCAATATATAAATAAGAATAATCCAAGAGATCGATATTATTATCACGGAACCGAATATAATGGAGGTTTGTATCACATCAGGAAAATTGTTGATCAACAATATAATGCACCAGAAGGTTCTAAAGAATCTGGAATTTTTCAAGTCAGGTTTGTAGTTAATTGCGAAGGAAAAGCTGGGATGTTTGAGCATCAAGCTTTTGACTATGATTATAAACTCAAAAAATTCTCAGAAGCAATTGGTAATCAGATTCTTGAAATCGTAAAAGGAATGCAAGATTGGATTCCTGGAAGACATCCAAAGACAGACCAAATTATTGACACATATATTTATTTAAGTTTTAGAATAAAAGATGGAAAAATCATTCGCATATATCCTTAATTGCATTCTGTTTATAATTTTTTGTTCTTGTCAAGAAACAAAAAAACAAGATTTTGAAAACCTGACGGCAGAAGAAAGGGTTTTAAGAACCAAAGAGCTAGAATATCAAAGAGGATTTCATTATCAAGCTAGTTCGTTTCGTCAGGCTTATACAGATTCTTTAATTGCATTGAATCCAGAAAATGCTAGTTACTATCAAGGTAAATCGATAGGGCACAGCAAAATAGGGGATTACCATATTTCATTTCCTTTATTAGAAAAAGCAATGAAACTCGATCCCAAAGAAACATTGTATTATACATCTTGGCTGATGACTGATTTATATAAAGATTATGATCGTGCCATAGAATATCTTAATCGATATGATGACTATACTCCCGGACAAGTAGATTATGCCTGGGGGAATAATGTAAACTTTCTTAAAGGAGAAGTTTTGCAGGCATTAGGAAGACATGAAGAAGCAATAGCGGAATTTACAAAAGCAATAAATGAAGAAGGAATGGAATATATAGATCCTTCGGCATTTCCGTATAGAGGTATTAGTTATACAGCATTAAAAAAATATAAAAAAGCGATTGCAGATTTTGATTTAGGTATTAAAGTTTATGACAAATCTTCATTGTCACACTATTATAAGGGAATCGCATTATTGGAGATTGGTAAGAAAAATGAAGCTCTAGTGCATATAGAAAAAGCCAAAGAATTAGTATCTAAGGGATTTAAAAAATCAGATCCTTATAAAGAAGTGTATAATGAAATATACTTAATGCAAATAGAGGATAAACTTAGAGAAATAGGTAAATAATTGAAAAGCCTTAGGTATTACGCAATATCTAAGGCTTTTCAATTATTTTGTGATGGATCTAATCTATTATTGCAGGGGAATACCCAGTTTTGTCATTACTGTTTTAGTAAGATCAAATTTTGGATCTACATATGCCAAACCACTGCTAGTGATAGTTAATACTTGTGTATATCCTTCAGCTTTGGCAACTTCTTCTAATGCTTTACCAATTTTGGTATATAAAGGTTGTAATAGTTTATTTTGCTCTAGTTGAACCAATTGTGAACCATTTTGACGGAATTTAGCAATGTCATTTTCTAAATTGATGATTTCTTCTTGCTTTGTCTTTTTCATCGGCTCTGTCATAGCTGCTACTCCATCTTGATATGCTTTTACTTTAGCCTGGTAATCATCCACTTTTACTTTTAGGTCAGCCTCTAACTTTGTATTGTATGCTTTTAAGTCTTCCTGTACTTTAGTAAGTTCAGGCATTTTAGAAAGTATAAAATCCGTATCGATAGTTCCTACCTTAGACTGTGCAATGGTTTGTGCACTGATAAACAATAATAGAATTGGAAATAATATGTTTTTCATTGTAACTTGTTTAATTCTTAATTTTAAAATTTTTGCAAATATATAAGGTCTAAGGCAATATACGTGCCAAGACCCATATTTTTTAAAAATCTATTCTTCAAACAGTTGACCACGATGAGGTTTTAAGGCATCTCTTACTGTTTTCATTTCAGAATCTGTAACCACCATAAAAGCAATACTGTGCATTTCATTAATATCTTGATGTCCTGTGATATTTGTAGACAGTTTTTCTAAAGTGATATATTCCTTAAGATGAATTTCGTGATGCGTTGCTGTTTTACTCGCAGCCGGACCTCTAAAATCCCAGATAAGTTTTAGTTTTCTTTCCAATTTTTATGATATTGTTATTTGTTACGAATCTTCTAATACACTTTTTCCTTCTTCTGCAAATGCTTAATCTCTAAGTAGCGCAATTTTAATTTTGCGAATGTATTCTATAATTATTATTTCCAATTAGGACATAAAATGCCAATATAGGGAGATTCATAAAACTTTAAAAGCTATTTAATACTATAGTGCCCTAATCATTCGTTACAAGAAAGAGCTTGTAAAACGTATTAATATTGTTATTTTTGTCCGATTGGGGACTTTATTAAATAGAACTATGCACAAAAAATCTATTCTACTTTTTTTAGGAGTAATTCTTTGCTCCCTGGTATATGGTCAGGAAAAGGATTCTGTACTTCTTACGATTAATGACTCACCGGTGTATACATCAGAATTTAAAAGAGTTTATCTCAAAAATATCGATTTGGTAAAAGATGAATCTCAAAAGGATATTGATGAATACCTAGAACTTTTTATTAATTATAAACTAAAGCTTGAGGAAGCTAAAGAACAAGGACTCAATAAAAAACAATCATACATAAAAGAGTTAGAAGGATATAAAAAACAGCTCTCTTCAGGATATCTCACGGATACAAAAGCGTCTGATGCTTTAGTGAAAGAGGCATATGACCGTTTACAAGAAAGAGTAAATGCCAGTCATATTCTGATTCAGATTCCACCGGGTGCATCTCCAAAAGACACTTTAGCGGCCTATGAGAAAATTACGGAAGCTAGGAATAAGATTGTTAATGGTGCTGATTTTAAAGAAATAGCTGTTCAGTATAGTCAGGATCCTTCAGTAAAGAAAAACGGAGGGGATTTAGGGTGGTTTTCGGCTTTTAGAATGGTATATCCTTTTGAACAATCAGCTTTTACAACTGGTATTGGAGAAGTGTCAAAACCTTTTAAGACAAGGTTTGGTTACCATATCGTAAAAGTTAATGACAAACAGAAATCATTAGGAGAAGTAACGGTAGCACATATCATGGTTGCCTTCAATAAGGAAAGAACTGAAAAAGAAGCAGAAAAAAGAATCCGGGAGATTAGTGCTCAACTATCGCAAAAAGCTTCTTTTGAATCCTTAGCGAAACAATATAGCGATGATCGCAATACTGCAGTTAATGGAGGTGAAATAAATCGATTTGCACAGGGCGCATTAAATTCTGAGAATTTTGAGAAAGTTGCTTTTTCTTTGAAATCACCGGGAGAATTATCAGAACCTGTTAAAACAAAGTATGGTTGGCATATTATAAAACTAATAGAAAAACATCCTCTAAAAACTTTTGAAGAGTCAAAAGGAGAGCTTACACAAAGAATTAAGAAAGATAGCAGGTCTCAACTGATTACTAAATCCTTTATAAATTCTTTACGAGAAAAATATGCTTTAAAAAGAAATGAAGAAGCAATAGCGTATTTCAATACCATAGTGCCAACGACCATATTTAAAGAAAAATGGGAGATTCCTGCTGATGAAATGCTAAAGAAATCTATGTTCTCAATTGGTGATGATAGTTTTTTATATAATGATTTTGCTGGTTTTGTAGCACAAAGAAGCGGTAGAAAAACAAAGATGTCAGATGTTTCAATTTTTATAGATTCGATGTATGACGATTTTGAGTCAGAAAAACTACTTCAATATTATGAAGAGCATTTAGAAGAAGATAATCAGGATTTTGCCAATGTGATTTCAGAATATAGAGATGGGTTATTACTCTTTGATTTGATGGAATCTAAAATATGGAATGCGGCAAAAAATGATTCGGTTGGGCTCAAAAAGTTTTATGAAGCTAGAAAGGATACTTATGTTAAAGAAGAAACTTATAAAGTTGTCAAAGCATCTTCTTCTAAAAAAGAGCTAATCGATAAAACTAAAACTCTTCTTGAAAATGGAAAATCAATTGAAGAGATTAAGAAGGAAGTAAACACATCTGATGACAATAAAGTTATTTTTTCGGAAGAAGAAATTACAAAAGGAGAGAATGACGTTTTTATCAATTTTTCAGGTAAAAAAGGACAAGTCGTTAGTATGAATCAAGATAATTATATAACCCTATTCAAGGTATTAGAAATAATGCCATCCAGAGTTAAAACTTTTGAAGAGACTAAAGGTAGGGTTATTAACGATTTTCAGGAAGATTTGGAAAGAAAATGGTTAAATGAGCTCAGAAAAAAATATTCTATTGAGCTTAATAAGAAAACTTTGAAAAAAATTAAAAAAGAACTATCCATATAAATGCGATCTATCTCAATCATAGCACTTTTTCTTTTATTGGTTTCTTGCGGAAATGTAAATCGTCAATCAAATAAAGAGGTTGTAGCAAGGGTTAACGAAACATATCTTTATAAAGACGAGATTAAAAACCTTGTTCCGGATGGTGCGTCCAAAGAAGATAGTACTAATATCATAAATAATTATATCAATATTTGGGCAACAAGGCAATTATTTATAGATCAATCTAAGCGTAATTTGACAGAAGTAGAGCTTCAGGATTTTGATAAGCTTGTAGAAGATTATAAGAGTACTTTGTATATCAATGCATACAAAGATGCTGTAATCAATAAATCTATTAATATGGAGGTTACAGAAGATGATATGACCTCCTATTATTCAGAAAATTTAGAAAATTTTAATCTGAATGAAGAATTAGTAAAGTTACGTTACTTACATTTGCCACCTGATTATAATAATATTGTTGCAACGCAAACACGTTTTAATCGTTTTAATGAAGAGGATGAAGAAGATTTGCGAAGTAAAAAGTTAGAATTTGTTACTTTTTCTTTTGCTGATTCTATTTGGGTTCAGTTTGATCAGGTATTAAATAAGATACCGGTTCTTAAGAGTCAGGATAGGGATAAAGTGCTCAAAGATGGTAAATATGTGCAATTACGGGATTCTCTGGGAGTGTATATGTTTAAAATTAAAGAAGTATTAAAGAAGAACGAAACAGCACCTTTGTCTTATATAAAACCAACAATACGACAGATTATATTAAATAAGAGAAAGCGGGAGCTGATTAAAAAATTAGAAAAGGATATTACCAAAGATGCTATTAAAAACAAACAATTTGAAATCTATAATTAAGAAGATTACCTGTCTTATTACTTTATTTTTATTTGGAGCAGGAAGTCATATATGTGCTCAGGAAATTATTGAAGATGTTAAAAAAGAAACAGAAAAGAAAGAGGATTCTGTAAAACCATCTGAAAGAATTAAGATAGATGGAGTTGCAGCGGTTATCGGAGAACACGTAATTCTGGATAGTGATATCACTATTGCATATCAACAATTGATCAGTGAAGGTGTTTCTGCATCAGATGTGAGTCGTTGCGAGCTGGCAGGAAGTTTGTTTGAGAACAAATTATATGCACATCACGCAGTACAGGATAGTGTTGTTGTTACAGATGCAGAGGTAAATTCTATGGTGGATCAGCAATTGAACTATATGACCAGAGAGATCGGGACCATGGAGAAAGTTCTTAAGTTTTATAGAAAAGATAGTGAAACGGAATTTAGAAAAGAACTTTTTGAAATTAATAAGAGCAACCGATTAGCTGAGCAAATGCGTTCTAAGATCGTAGAAGATGTAGAAATTACTCCAGAAGAAGTCAGAGAGTTTTTTGACGAGATCCCAAAAGAAGAAAGACCCCTTTTTGGTACAGAATTAGAGCTTGCTCAGATTGTCATAGAGCCCAAAATACCTGAAGAAGAGGAGCAAAAAGTTGTTGATAGATTAAAACAGTTTAGAACGGACATTGTAGAAAACGGAAGCAGTTTTGCTACAAAAGCTGTGTTGTATTCTCAAGATCCCGGATCGAAATCAAAAGGAGGTAAGTATACGCTAAATCGTCAGACACCGTTTGCAAAAGAATTCAAAGATGTAGCGTTTAGTTTACAAGTTGGAGAAGTTAGTGAGCCCTTCAAAACTGATTTTGGATGGCATATCATACAATTGGATAAGGTAAGAGGAGAAGAAATTGATGTAAGACATATTCTTCTTGTTCCGGACGTAACCAGAGAAAGCGTAGAGACAGCACAAAAGCTTGTAGATTCAGTTCGTACTGCTGTAGTTTCAGGGACCATAGGTTTTAAAGAAGCAGCAAGAAAATTTAGTGACGAAAAAGAAACCAAAGAGGATGGAGGACAATTATTAAATCCAACAACCGGCGATACACGTTTTGAACTTACCAAAATTGATCCTATATTGTACGATCAAGTATCAAAATTAAAAACGAATGAAGTTTCGTTGGTGATTCCTGATCAGGATCGTCAAGGCCGTAAAAAGTTCAAATTAATAACGGTTTTGAATCGGTTTGATGAACATATTGCAGATTACTCTAAAGACTATTTAAAAATACAAGAGTTAGCGCTTAGAAAAAAGCAGATTGAAGCAATTCGTAAATGGCAGGAAGAAAAAATTAATGATACTTATATAAAGATTAATGGAGAGTACAGAGACTGTGAGTATAGCGGTAACTGGTTAAAAAAAGAAAAATAATATGTCTGACGTTGCAGCAGTAGAAAAACTGGTAAGCAAGCATGCCGAACTCAAAAAAGAAATAGCTAAAATAATCATAGGTCAGGAAGTAGTAATTGATCAAATACTTATTTCTGTATTTTCCGGAGGTCACGCTTTACTAATTGGAGTTCCGGGATTGGCTAAAACCTTAATGGTAAATACTATTTCTAAAGCGTTAGGACTCGATTTTAAAAGAATTCAGTTTACACCGGATTTAATGCCTAGTGATATATTGGGAAGTGAAATCCTAGATGAGTCAAGACATTTTAAATTTATCAAAGGTCCTGTGTTTTCAAATATCATCTTAGCAGATGAGATTAACAGAACTCCTCCAAAAACACAAGCGGCATTATTAGAGGCAATGCAGGAAAGAGCTGTTACCGTTGCAGGACATCACTATAAACTAGATTTACCCTATTTTGTATTAGCTACACAAAACCCTATTGAGCAAGAAGGGACATATCCTTTACCTGAAGCTCAGTTGGATAGGTTTATGTTTGCTATAGAACTTAAATATCCTAGTTTTCAGGAAGAAGTAGAAGTAGTAAAGAGTACCACTGGAGATACTTCGGCTACGATTAACCCACTATTTACAGCACAGGAAATTATAGACTTCCAACATTTAATCCGTCGCATTCCAGTTGCGGATAATGTGGTGGAATATGCAGTAACAATGGTTTCTAAAACCAGACCGGATGGCGAATCTGCTACAGATTTAGTTAAGAATTATATCGATTGGGGTGCTGGCCCGAGAGCATCTCAAAATCTTATTTTAGCAGCCAAAGCCAATGCTGCAATTAAAGGGAAGTTCTCTCCAGATATAGAAGATGTACAAGCAGTAGCGATGGGGATACTACGTCATCGTATGATCAAAAACTACAAAGCGGAAGCAGAAGGTGTAAGCATTGAGGATATTATCCAAAGTCTATTTTAGATAACAAAATTGTGGTAGAGGTATGAGTATCTTAGCATCACTTCTTTTGTAACAAAATAGAATTTATAAAATTATAATTTAAAAAGGTTTAATTCGTATCTACCGGATTAAACCTTTTTCATTTCTATAAGTCATATTGTTGAACGTTCATTAGAGATATAGTTTAATAAAAAGAAAATTAGTAAATGAAAAATATTTTAGCTTACGCGATGATACTGTTTTTAGGAATCTTAACGGTGTCTGCACAATCAGAAGATGATGGATTAGATAGGAGAGAAAATCGTAAACAAAAGAGAGAATTAAGAAAAGAGTTTAATGAAAGCCTTTCTGAAGATCAAAAGGCACAATTAGAATACCAAAGACAATTACATACAGAACATAGAAAGACTTTGCAGGCAACCTATACAGAAGAGCAATTAGCAATTGTTCAAAATGAAGATCTTTCTAGAAAAGGAAAGCATAAAGCCTTAAAACCTACCTTAAGTGATGAACAAAAAGAGATGAAAAAATCACACAAGGAAGCTATGAAATCAGAGAAAAGTAAATTTGAAGCATCTCTGAACGAGGAACAGCTGAAAAAGTATGGAGAACTAAAGAAGAAAAAAAGAAGGAGAGATCCTGATCACAGAAAAGGAAAAAATAGAGATCGATAAATTTAGTTTACGTTATAGACAAAAAGTGAAGTTATTAAACTTCACTTTTTTTATGCATTTCTAAGAAATCTGATGTTTTTAAGCCAATAATTTAACATTTTACTATAACGTTTTCGTAATTATTAAGGATACGGGTTAAAATATTAGATGTTTTTTTATACGATTACTATTTTACTTGTTTCATAATTGACGATTTCTGTAAATAAATATGATATTTTTTTCAAAAACGTAAAAAAGGATTATTAACGCCATTCATTTAATAAAATCCTTTAAAATTTGTATTTTCGTCGGACTTTTCAATACATAAAACACAACTATATGGCATTCGATATCGATATGATAAAAAAGGTTTATGCTCAGGTTGCAGAAAGAGTAGATGCTGCTCGAGAAGTGACTGGAAAACCTTTGACATTAGCAGAGAAAATTTTATACTCACACCTTTGGGATGGGAAAGCAAAAAATGCTTTTAAGAGAGGAAAAGACTATGTTGATTTTGCACCAGACCGTATCGCGTGTCAAGATGCAACCGCTCAGATGGCACTGTTGCAATTCATGCAAGCCGGTAAAAAGAAAGTTGCTGTACCAACAACGGTACATTGCGATCACCTAATTCAGGCAAAAGTAGGCGCAGATAAAGATTTAAAATCTGCTATGGATACTAGTAGCGAAGTGTTTAACTTTTTAGAATCAGTATCAGATAAATATGGAATTGGGTTCTGGAAACCGGGAGCTGGGATTATTCACCAGGTAGTACTAGAAAACTATGCATTCCCTGGAGGTATGATGATTGGTACCGATTCGCATACAGTAAATGCAGGAGGATTAGGAATGGTAGCCATAGGTGTTGGTGGAGCTGATGCAGTGGATGTAATGGCAGGAATGCCCTGGGAATTAAAATTTCCTAAATTAATAGGTGTAAAGTTAACAGGTAAATTATCTGGTTGGACAGCGCCAAAAGACGTAATTTTAAAAGTAGCAGAAATTCTTACTGTAAAAGGTGGAACCGGAGCTATTGTAGAATATTTTGGCCCTGGAGCAACATCTATGTCTTGTACAGGAAAAGGTACTATCTGTAATATGGGTGCCGAAATTGGAGCTACAACATCTACCTTTGGTTACGATGAATCTATGGAACGTTATTTACGTGCTACGGATAGAGAAGATGTTGCAGATGCTGCAAATAAAGTGAAAGAGCACTTAACAGCAGATCCAGAAGTATATGCAAATCCAGAACAATATTTTGATCAAGTAATTGAAATCAATCTATCTGAACTTGGACCATTATTAAATGGACCATTTACTCCGGATTTATCTACAGAAGTGGGTGTTACAATGACCGAAAAAGCAAAAGCTAACGATTGGCCATTACAAGTAGAATGGGGATTAATAGGTTCTTGTACCAACTCTTCTTACGAGGATTTATCTCGTGCTTCTTCGATTGCACAACAAGCATTAGACAAAGGATTAAAAATGAAAGCAGAATTAGGAATCAATCCTGGTTCTGAGCAAGTAAGATATACAGCAGAGAGAGATGGTATTCTTGGAATATTCGAAAAATTGGATGCTAAGATTTTTACCAACGCTTGTGGACCTTGTATCGGGCAATGGGCAAGATATAGTGATCCTAAAAATGCTCCAAAAAACAGTATCGTTCACTCCTTTAACAGAAACTTTGCCAAACGTGCGGATGGTAACCCAAATACACACGCTTTTGTAGCATCTCCAGAATTGACTGCTGCAATTGCTGTTTCAGGACGCTTAGATTTCAATCCGTTAACAGATAAGTTGATCAATGAAGAAGGGCAAGAAGTAATGTTCGAAGAGCCAACCGGATGGGAATTACCTCCAAAAGGATTTGAAGTAGAAGATGCTGGATATATCGCTCCACAAGAAGATGGTTCTGGAGTAGAAGTAAATGTAAGTCCTACCTCAGAAAGGCTTCAATTATTAACTCCATTTGAGCCAATTGGGAACGAAATTAAAGGAGCTAAATTATTGATCAAAGCTTTTGGTAAATGTACTACAGACCATATCTCTATGGCAGGTCCCTGGTTACGTTATAGAGGACATTTAGATAATATTTCTAATAACTGTTTGATCGGAGCAGTGAACGCTTATAATAAGAAAACTAACTTCGTGAAAAATCAATTAAATGGTGAATATGACGGAGTTCCTAACGTACAAAGAGCTTATAAAGCGGCAGGAGTTCCTACTATTGTAGTAGGTGATCATAACTACGGAGAAGGTTCTTCTCGTGAGCACGCTGCAATGGAACCAAGACACTTAGGTGTTGTGGCTGTAATTGTAAAATCATTTGCACGTATACACGAAACAAACCTTAAGAAACAAGGTATGTTGGGGCTTACTTTTGTAAATGAGTCAGATTATGACAAAATTCAGGAAGATGATACCATCAACTTCTTAGATCTGCACGAGTTCTCACCAGAGAAGACTTTAAATATCGAGTTTGTTCACGCAGATGGATCAAAAGATATAATCGAAGTAAACCATACCTATAACCATGCTCAAATTGAGTGGTTTAAAGAAGGTTCTGCT
The DNA here is from genome assembly GCF_042684305.1 of Aquimarina rubra. Classification (NCBI taxonomy): domain Bacteria; kingdom Pseudomonadati; phylum Bacteroidota; class Flavobacteriia; order Flavobacteriales; family Flavobacteriaceae; genus Aquimarina; species Aquimarina rubra. The sequence continues at coordinate 620,916 of NZ_JBHULE010000035.1, forward strand.
TTAAATTTAATCAAAAAGCAAAACGCTTAAGAATCGATTAGATATAATAAACTATTTAAAACTCCTGAAGACTATTCTTCGGGAGTTTTTGTTTTATAAAGCCACTGAATTTTGTAAATTTGCGTATATGGTACGCCAAAATATTAAAGTAGCGGTTGATGCAGTAGTCTTTGGTTATAAAGATAAAGCATTACATGTGCTTTTGATTAAAAGAGATGTAGAGCCGTATAAAGATTCGTGGGCAATACCAGGTGGTTTGGTGTTGGAGAATGAAAGCCTAGAAGATGCTGTGGAACGTGAGCTTAAAGAAGAAACTAACGTAACTGTTGATTATTTAGAGCAGCTGTATTCTTTTGGTAAACCCGGTAGAGATCCTAGAAATAGAGTGGTAAGTGTTACCTATTTTGGTTTAGTAAAACCAGAGCATCATAGTATAAAAGCAGATACAGATGCAAATGATGTGGCTTGGTTCGATATCAATGAACTTCCTGAATTAGCTTTTGATCATGCTGTAATTCTTGATATGGCTAAAAAGAGACTACGTAATAAATTGACCTATGAACCCATAGGTTTTGATTTACTTGCTGATAAGTTCCTGTTCTCGGATTTAGAGAAACTGTATATGACTATTTTGGATAAGCAGATTGACAGAAGAAATTTTAGAAAGAAGATTCTAAGTTTTGGTATTTTAGAAGAACTAAAAGAAAAAATATCCGAAGGAAGAGGAAGGCCAGCTAATCTTTTCAAATTCAATCATAAACAATACTTCAAGCTTAAAGAAGAAGGCTTCCTTTTTGATATAAAATAAGCCTGAATTCCAAGTTGTAAAAACAAGAAATTCAGACTTTATGTGTTTTGCTTTATGATTAGTTTCCAATTATCATTTTATTGGTTTTAATTAACTGTCCGTTTACAACTAATGAATAAAAGTAAACACCGGCTTTGAGCGTTCCTTTTCGAAAGTTGATTTGTTTCTGATCTTTTTGCAACGAAATCTTTTGTATAGCTTTTCCGGTAACATCGGTAATCTGTATACTACCAGAAACAAATCCGGGAGCAAGTTGTATAGTGATTACCGTTTGATCTGTAAAAGGATTAGGTATATTGGATATTAATTGATTAGAGTTTTTAGCGATTGTTTCAAAATCCAATTGCGGAGTTTGTGCAATATGCATTGTATTTTCTCGATTTCTATAATCGATGTGACAGGCTCCCATGTATGTTGGGATACTTATTTTTTCCCTATCAGAGTTTTTTGATGTTATTGCTTCTATCGAAGAGCGTGTGGGTATAGATGGATCCAGGATCCAATCTACGATATGAAAACCAGGAGAACCAGAACTGTCGTAAGACGATAGTTTTAATTTAGAGTTATTTCCGCTAGACCATATCATTCCGGTATTGTTGCCATCCGTTTGTAACCAGGATCTTCCGCGGCCTGGTAAAGGAGTATCCGGGCTAAGCGTATATAAGTGAAAATCGTGACCTTCTATATCATCTCCTCGTAGCGAAGTATTTCTACTATCGTTTTGACCATTATGAATTTCCCAAAGCAAACCACTGGCATTTGTAATATTTATATCATCACCGGATCGTCTGCTTTCTATCGTACTGTTAGGCCCTCTTAGAATGATTCGGTTATCTTTAGGAAGATGGTTTGATTTTGTTTTAACCCTCCATACTTTTATTCCATTTCCAGAGAGAAGATTATCAAACCCCCAAGAAGTGCTACTTGCTGTCAAACGAGCCTCTAACATAAAGTATTCACTAGTACCTTTTGCAGGATCATAAAGAATAACAGGTCTTTTGGCATCTGTAAGTGCATTGCCACCCAGGGTGTTAGCATTAACAACCATACTGCCTCCACCCTCAGATATTTGATACACTCGAGGTTGTACCCATCCTAATCGCATTTTGTGATAAGAATCCATATTTATAGACCATTTATCATCTTCTCTGGATGTAATAGTACCACTCATTATAGTGGAGCGTTGATTAAGTCTGAAACCAGCTCCATATAAATCTTTTGTTCCTAACGAATGAGAAATTTCATGAACTAACGTTGCAAATCCAGTTCCTTCTCCACATATAGCTACGGATCCTCTATATTTGTATCCGCCGCTAAAATCTGCATTACCGGACCATCGATTGGCGCCACTATCTGCGAACGATACTGGATGTGTGGCGGTTGTCCCTGAAATAGGGATATCTGCTCCAATAATTACAATTTGCAACTCATCAGCGGTAATGGTTTTATCACCATTTGTGTCATAACGACTAAAATCAAATCTTGCTCTGGTAGCAGCCAATTCAATCATTTTAGGGATGTCATCTTCCCATCTTCCGGAAACACCTGGACATAAAGAATTTCCATTTAGCATTCTTCGACCAGAACAATTAAGTAAAGATTCGTTGATAGAAGTACTAGGATTATCTTCCATGGTTACAGTTACGATACCAGCCTTATGAAAAGTGAAATTACCATAAGAATTTTCTTTGAAATATTCTCTTACCGATGGATTGCTACTTCCTGTACCGCTTCCAAAAAACATAGTGTCATAATACGAAACAGTATGAGGGTTATGAAATCTCATATCACTATATTGGTTTCTAATAACTAATAATGGCCTACTACCTCTGGCTTGTTTTCCATTAACTCTCATGGTTCCATATCCAAACTCACTTAGGATGCTACTTGGAACTTCTTCTGCTCCTCGTTTCCAATTAGAGCCTCCAAAACCTCCGGTAACAGCACTTCTTGTAATTTCGTTTTTATTACGCACAAAGAGTGTTAGAGTCCCTTGACCGCGGGCATTTCCTTTAGGCACATCAATCCAGTTAAGCTGTATCATATTCCCAGTTCTGGTACCTACCGCAACATTTGCCCAACCAGGTATTCCTGAGTTATAATTACGTTCTCCGAACCAAATAACAGTATTTCCTACCTGGCGGATGTAATAGGAACCATTATCATTTCCTCTCCATTTTCCATTTAGAACGTTTTGATTATTTATACTATGAAAACCTGCTGGTCTCGAGCTTAGCAGATTTGTTGGTCGTGTAGTTTTCGACCACAAGGATCCTCCAAAACCACTGCCACCAGTTTTGGATATAGAAGTTCCTGTAGCATTTATAGCTAATGTGAGCGTACCGCTTCCTTGAGCCCTTCCTTTAGGTACATCATAAAATTGTCCTGTTATTTGATATCCATTTACTCTTCCTTTGAAAACATTTGCCCAACCTCCGTTGGGATGTTCGCCAAACCAATAAATATCTTGCCCGGTTTGACGAATATAATAATGTCCTCCATCGTTGCAAGTATAGTAACCACTTATATTAGGAGCTGATAAGTCAAAAGCAATTACATTAAACTTGGCGTTGGACGGAATCGTAGTGCGATCTTCGTTATAGAGTTTCCATCTTCCGCCATTATACCACACACCAACCTCATGGGCATTATACGGACCACTAGTCCCCCAATTGTTAGTGGTAAAAACAAAAGAATTAGGCCTATTATTAGTGTCAAAATCATTGAGAGTGGTAATATGGCTGGTAGAATTGGATGAAGCTGTATGAGTAAAAGACTTGCTGTGATCTACTATTATATTAAATTTGGCACCAACCGGCATAGCAACAAAATCTTGATTAAAAATATGCCATTTTCCGCCATAATAATACACACCAACGCTATGTGGATTGTATGTTGAAGTCCAAAATTGAGTAAGTATAATTTTGGCTGATGAGTTATTGTTAGTTGCAGGATGATCTATTGTAGTTATATGACTATTGGTGTTAGAGCTTGTTGCACTATGGATAAATACACGCGCATCCGCAGATGTTTGTGTTAACACATTAAATGTGGTATTTACACTCATAGTTGCTCTGTTTTGATTAAAAATCCTCCATTTTCCTCCATAATAATACACTCCAACAGGAGAACTGTTGTATTGGCCTGAGGCATAATCATGAGTAACAAATAATATTGCTCCGGGTCTGTTGTTTGTTCTTGGATTATCTATTGTTGTGATATATCCTGATGTATTTGTAGCCGTAGCTTTATGTTTAAAAGTTGATGATTGAGCATAAGCTAGTACTCCAAAAAATAAAGCTAGTATGGTATTTAGCGATACGATACGAACATAACTTGTAAAAGGTGAACTCCAGTTTTTCATGATCTTGTGGTTTTAAGGTTTGTTAGAAAAAGTGATTAAAACATGATTTAGTGGATCTTTTGCAGAAAAGGTAAACATCAAAGTGATTAAAAACCGTCTTATAGTAGTCAAGAAAAAGAACTAAGTATTAGTTTATTTTTTGTTTCGGTAGTAGGATTCATTTACTTAAAAAAATATTTTACTGTATTTTTTACGCAAAATATTTTGTATATAAATTCATCTATTCTATATTTGCGTAAAAATAACACAATTATGCAGTATTTACATTTAGATTCATCATTTACTCCTTACGGGAAATCAATTGAGTTTAACTCTTTTGTTTTTAATGGGGGAGAGCCACATATCAAAATATCCGAAAAGTCTATAGAAAATGAAGTAATCATTACGCATCGATTGAATTCTTTTAATGATGTTGGTTTGTTATTAGTTGCTACAGATGCATTGCGAAGAATGGATGTAAAATTGATTAATGTATTAATACCATATTTTCCGGCGGCAAGGCAGGATAGAGTGATGGTCAGTGGCGAGTCTCTAAGTGTAAAAGTCTATGCAGATATCATAAATGCCCAAAAATATAACCAAGTAACGGTTTTCGATCCGCATTCTGAGGTGACACCAGCTTTGTTGAATAATGTAAAAGTGATCTCAAATTATGAATTTGTAAAGAAATGTTTGGATCAGATTAATGAACAGGTGCTATTGATATCTCCTGATGGTGGAGCTTTAAAAAAGATCTATAAAGTATCAGAGTATTTAGGAGGAATAGCAGTAGTAGAATGTTCTAAGAAACGAGATGTAAAAACCGGAAAGCTGTCAGGCTTTAGAGTATATGAAGAAGACCTGAAAGGAAAACATTGTGTGATTGTAGACGATATCTGTGATGGAGGAGGAACGTTTTTAGGATTGGCAACAGCATTAAAAGAAAAAAATGCAGGAAAATTAAGCCTGGCAGTAAGTCATGGTATTTTCAGTAAAGGATTTGCAGCATTAAATCAATCATTTGATACTGTTTTTACAACGAATTCTTTTAGAGATGTAGAAGAGGAAAAAGTGGTGCAGTTTTCTGTCATATAATCAGTTTTGTTAAACTGAGAAGATCGAATGGTGAGGAATGTAAAAAGAATGTATATAAGGAATTAAAAGAAGGAAACATGATGGATGAAGACAAAAAAAGAACAGTTATTTTATTTGGTGCAGGAGCAGTAATAGATTTTGGCGGACCTACAACTTGGGAGCTTACAGAGTCGATAAAAGATTATGGTTTTTATTGTAAAGACAATGAAACTAGAATTACCAAATTTATATATGAGGTTTTAAGTAAAGAAGGATACGATGAAACTGAAATTAATTTTGAGACAATAATAAACATTATAGAGGATTTCATAATTTATTATTCGTATGCAGATAGAAAGAAAACTAATTCATTTAGTAAAGTCTTTTTGGATTCTAAATTTGAAAATGAGCTGCTGAATTTTTCAATTAGAGGTGGAGAAGAGAAACATGGTTATACTATTGATATCCCTAAGGTTTCTCAAGATTTTATTAAGAATTCATATTCAAATGAATCTCCAAAGCAGTTCTTTTTCCAACATTTACTGTTAAACCTCCTCACAGATATTAGTAATAGAATTTCTAAGTATACATATCATACGAAAGGACATTCATTAGTTGTGACAGATGAAAAGAAAGAATTGAATGAAAATTTCCAAAATTGGATGAAGCAAATATCGAAAAATTCAATTCTAAGAATGTATACTTTAAATTATGATCGAGTATTTAAAATTCTTTCTGAGAGAGTTGGAATTAAAGTTTTTGAAGGATTTGATACAGGCGAATTTGTACCTCAAGAGAATGTTAATATAGATCTCAAGAAGATTTTATCAGACTTTGATTGCAATGTACATTATAGTTTGCACGGTTCCGTTTTTTGGAGAATTAAAACTAGAGAAAATGGTTTTGAAATTGATCCCCAAGTTATATTGAAACCTGATCCAGGTTTACCAATAAATAGTACTGATTTACCCATGCTAGAAATGGAGAAAGGAAAGAATATTTTGATGTCTAATATTGTAACAGGATATCATAAGACACAAAAATCTTTCCTATCACCTTTTAGACAGATGCAGTCAACTTTTGATAGAGACTGTATGTTAACTAATGAGATGTACATTATAGGGTATTCGTTCGGAGATGCACACATAAATACTAGTATTAAAAATGCTGTAGTTCACAATGAAAAATTAGTATTGAATTTTGTCGATCCATCATTATCTAATGTAATAGATATTGATTCCAATAAAAATAACATGGAGAGAATCTTAATAGATATCCTTAAGAAAGAATCTTTAGCTATGGTGAAAAGTCAGAAAATAATAAGAGATGATTATCACGAGTATTTTAATGGTAAAATAAAAATAAATATAGTAGGAATGAAAGATTTTTTAAAAGCTCAATTAATGTAAAACGTCCTATTGAAATTTCAACGTAAAAAATGAAGTGAACGAAACGTAAAATTAAATTTGTGAAGAGTAAAAAGGTTATTTGAAGTTACATTTTCCTTTGAAAACAAAAGCTTAAATAATTCAAAAACGTTTTAATTTAATTTAGTGAAGAGAGCAATATTTTTTAGATGAAATATTATAAGACTAGACTTTTTTGTTTGTCATCCTGAGCTTGTCGAAGGGTTGGGCAATGCAAAAAAGAAAAGAGTAAAAAAAGAAATAATGAAATACACAATACAAAACATACAAGAACAATTTAATAAAGGTAAAAGCCTAAAGTATCTATTCTTTTGGGGACATACGCCTAATAAAGACGGAAGTATTGGTAAAAGCTGTTTTAGTCAATGGTGGAATCAATCTTTCGAGGTTGAAGGAATTCAATATAAAACAGCAGAGCATTGGATGATGGCTGAAAAAGCCAGATTGTTTGAAGACGTTGCTATTTTAAAAGAAATCATCGATTGTAATCATCCTATGGAAGCCAAACAATTAGGAAGAAAAGTTAAAAACTTTGATGCTAAAATATGGGATGCTCATAAATATGAGATTGTAAAACAAGGAAACTATTATAAGTTTTCTCAGCATCAAGACCTTGCTGCCTTTTTATTGAATACGAAAAAAAGAATTATAGTAGAAGCTAGTCCCAGAGATCGCATATGGGGAATCGGAATGGGACAAGCAAACGAAAAAGCACAAAACCCAAATTTATGGAGAGGACAGAACCTATTGGGTTTTGTCTTGATGGAGGTGAGGGAAATGTTGAGTCCATAAAGGATAGTTTAAAAAATAATTAAAATGAAATTAGAATTAATAAGATATAAAGAACAAGAACAAAACTGGCCACAATCAGGCTATCATATTATGGCACAGTATGATGATGAGAAAATAGTAGTATATCAATCATATAGACCAGAAATTGGAAATTTCGCGGTAGAAAATCAATTTTTTGGAGGATCATTTAGTCTTGAAAGGATGACTTGGATTAAGCCTAATTTTCTCTGGATGATGTATCGCAATGGATGGGGAACAAAAGAAGGGCAAGAAGTTGTACTAGCTATACATCTAAAGCGAGAAGCTTTTGAGAGATACCTAAACAATGCTGTATATTCTTCTTTTAAGCCTGAGTTATACAAATCTTACGAGGATTGGCAAGCAAATGTGGCTAATTCTAATGTGAGATTACAATGGGATCCTGATCACGATCCTTATGGTTCTAAATTAGAAAGAAGAGCAATTCAGATAGGATTAAGAAAGGAGTTTATAAAATCGTATGCTTCAGAAGATATTTTGGAGATAGAGGATATTTCAGAATTTGTAAAAGAACAATATCAATTGGTGAAATCTAATAATTTAGAAGCGTTAATAACTCCTTTGGAGAAACCAATAATTTTTGGAAATGAGAAATTGAATACGTATTTAAAGTTAAAATAATAGCAGCAATATAAAAATGATACAGGCAATAAGAGCAGATTATGATAAAGAGACAGTTACTGTGTATCAGGCATATGGTAAATCCATTGCGTTGCCTGCTATCAAGAATAATAAGTTCGAATCACCTTTTTCTTTTAATCGAATGACTTGGATTAAACCATCCTATTTATGGTTAATGGAGCGAAGTAATTGGGGAACAAAATCCAATCAAGAGTATATCCTCGGAATAAAAATAAAGAGAACCCATTGGGAAAAAGCTTTATCAATAGGAGTGCTAACAGATCCGGATAAAGCTATTTATAAAAACGGAGCTTTATGGGATAAGGAATTTAAAAACGCAAAAGTTCATATTCAATGGGATCCGGAAAGAACTTTGAAAGGCGCTAAGATGCAAATCAGATCCATACAAGTAGGAATCGGTAGAGGTTTGATCAAAGAATATAATGAAGAGTGGATACAAGAAATAACTGATTTAACTCCCTTAACTAAGAAAATCCGGTTATTACTAAAAGAAGGGAAATATAAAGAAGCTAAAAGATTAGTGCCTGGAGAAAAAATATATGAAGTTCCTGATGATACAAAACGAAGAATAGGAATTAGGTAAACGTAACAAAAAATAAAATGAAACTAAAACTACTCCAATCTGATATTACTGCTATAAAAGTAGATGCCATTGTCAATGCAGCTAATACTTCTTTATTAGGTGGCGGAGGAGTTGATGGTGCGATTCATCGAAAAGGAGGTTATGAAATTTTAGAGGCTTGTAGAAAGATTAGAGCTACCCAAGGAAAATGCAATCCGGGAGAAGCAGTCATTACTACTGCTGGTAATCTTCCTGCTAAGTATGTAATTCATACCGTAGGTCCAGTATGGAATCAAGGAGGAAAAGATAAAGAAGAACTGTTAGCTAATTGTTATATGAATTCTTTAAGATTGGCGCAAGAGAATGCGGTTAAGACTATTGCTTTTCCCAACATCAGTACAGGAATCTATAAGTTTCCAAAAGAGTTAGCAGCCAAAATTGCTATTGAAACGGTTAATGATTTTAAATCAGATGAAATAGAAGAGGTGATTTTTGTTTGCTTTGATAAGGAGAATTATAACCTGTATGACAAATTGTTAAGGACATGGAAGATATAAAATATGCAGCATTATTTGGAGGGTCTGGTAAAGATCGAAATAGTAAAGAATATAAAGAAACGATAAAAATAGGTTCCTTATTAGCAGAAAAAGGATATATAGTTAAGAATGGAGGATATGGTGGAATGATGGAGGCAGTGTCTAAAGGTATTACTGATGCTGGAGGAAAGGCTGTTGGAATTACTTGTAAGCAAGTAGGTTCAGTTCAAGGAAATGATTTTCTAACAGAAACTGTTGTAACAGAAAACCTTTATCAAAGATTAGAACTACTAATTGATAAAACAGACCTTTTTATTGTTCAAAAAGGAGGTATTGGGACATTATCAGAAGTGTTTTTGACATTAGATATTATCCGAAAAGAATCAATAGTCAATAGACCTAAAGTATTTTTAATTGGAGATTTCTGGAATGCAATCGTCAACTCGTTAAAACTAAATATCATACCAGAATATGAGCATGATTTGTTTTTAGTGCTTTCTGATTATGAAGAGTTAAAAGAAATAATAAATAGAACTCAGGAATTGAGTTAATATATCAGGCGGAGGGTGTCGAAGCAAATTTTTAGAAAAATTACTCTTCGACAAGCTCAAACTGAAATAGAAGAAATAATAAAATGAAAACAAATACTATACAAATAAGTAAATTTCTAAGCCTTATCCTAAGGCACAATCCAGGAAAGATCGGATTAGAATTAGATGAAAACGGTTGGGCAGATGTAGGTGAATTAATAAGTAAAGCAAACGCACATCGTAAGCAACTAAACATAGAAACGCTAAAAGAAGTCGTTGCCACCAATGATAAAAAGCGTTTTGCATTTAATGAAGATGAAACCAAGATCAGAGCGAATCAAGGACATTCTATACAAGTTGATTTGAAGTATACACCCATAGAGCCACCAGAATTTTTATATCACGGAACAGTAGGAAAGTTCATAGAGGATATACGAAGAAAAGGTTTGCTAAAGATGAGCAGACATCACGTACATCTTAGTGAAGAACGAGAAACTGCAATGAGAGTTGGTTCTCGGAGAGGAGTACCCATCATACTTACTGTTCGATCTGGTGAGATGCACCGTAAAGGGATTGAGTTTTATCAATCTGATAATGGTGTGTGGTTGACAGACGTTGTTGCTCCAGAATATATTGAGTTCAAAAAATAAGGAGTTAGACCTGTCAGGTTTTCAAAACCTGACAGGTCTTAAAAAGGAATATTATGAGAACACTAGTAATTGGAGACATTCATGGAGGGTACAAAGCATTAATACAGGTGTTAGAAAGAGCTAAAGTAACATCAGAAGATAAATTAATCTTCTTAGGAGATTACGTCGATGGGTGGAGTGAATCAGCAGAAACAATTCAGAAATTAATAAATCTTTCGATATCTAATACATGTGTTTTTATAAGAGGGAATCACGATTTGTGGTGTGGTTTATGGCTGGATAAAGGAGCTACAAATCCTGTTTGGTTAGCTCATGGAGGAAAAGAAACAATAGATAGTTATATTCAATCCGGTTTGCTAACCAGTGATGCCCATAAACAGTTTTTTAAAGACTTACAGAATTACTATATAGATTCGGAAAACAGGCTTTTTGTTCATGCCGGATTTACTTCCATGCACGGAGTAGGTAAGGAAGAATATGAATCCAATTACTACTGGGATAGAACATTATGGGAAGCTGCACTACTTGCGGATAAAGTAGCAGAAAAAACGCTTGAAGATATACTTACTTCTCCAAAACGATTCAATCATTATAAAGAAATCTACATAGGGCATACACCTACCACGAATTATAAACAGGACTCACCGATAAAAGCATATAACCTATGGAATATCGATACAGGTGCAGCTTTTACCGGAAAACTTACTATACTAGATATCGATACCAAAGAATTTTGGCAAAGTGATGCTCTACCTTCTTTGTATCCTGATGAAAAAGGTCGAAATTAACACTTTCTGTTTTAACTGAAAACAGGGTATTTTCTATAGAAAATTGCACTTACTTTTATCTTCTAAAATTTCGTAAATGATTGTTGTCAAATTTCCATCAGGAAACACTATCAAAAGTAGTGTCAAAGTTACTTTTCTTTCAGTATTCTGCGTTCTTTTATTTAACCCTGTAAACTCTCAACATATGGATGATTTCATAGAAGACGATTCCTTCATTATTGTCGAAAAACCTCAAAAAGTATATAAAGGCTTTTATAAAAATGGTAAACCGTATAACGGATATTTCTCAAAAGGAAATGATGAATTTCCAACAGTAGATTATTATGAAAATGGAGAAGCAAAATTTCAATATTCTTTAGATGTCTATCAAATGGCATTAGGAGCAGAAACCACTGAAATAGAAGATTTACAAGAGCAAGAAGGAGAAGTAATGAGTGAAGAAGATTATGAGGCGTATATGAAAGATGTATATAAGCCAAAATTAAATATTAAATCTGTTTATCAGAATGGTAAAATAATAGATGGGTATGAGTATGAGGAATTGGATTCAGGAATAATTTCAAGAAAAATTGAGAACAAAAAAGTTATAGCAATGCACGTGGATGTATTTGCTATACATTATTATCAAAGAAATTCTGTAATCTTGCGTTCAGATACGATCTTCATAGGATCACCAACGTTGGCGGCAGTAGGAGATAAGTTAGAGGTAAAAATGTTTAATAAGAGCGGTAATTGGGTAGCTTCCTATACCATAAATGATAAGGAAATAGGTTCTAAATATTTCATAACAAAAGGGTTAGAAAACCTGCCTCCAAATAGTACATTGTATATATATGATCAAAATGAGGAAACTTATATATACGGGACTAATGGTTTTAAAGAATATTCATCTAGATTAGATATAATAGATGTGGCAAAGATCTATTTTGAAAAACCTGAAATTTTCATTTCTCAAGATATACAAAACTTTTTTAATGATTTTATAGAGGCTTCTATAAATGAGATTAAGAGAGAAAAAGACACACGTCTTAAAGAACCAGAAATATGGAGAGGATATGTAACAACCGGCGATGATGGAAGAATAGAAAGTGGAATTCGTTTCATTGAGAAAAAGGAAAACTCATTCTATATTGAATATAAAGAAGGTTCGGAAGTGAAAAATGAGGAAGTGAATCTGATTAACTTTCAAAAAGTGTTTAAAGAACACATGAATCTAAAGCGAGAAAACTAGCATCTATTATATTAGTTTTAGAATAATCCTCAAGAAAGTTTATTTTAAATTTTTACAGTTTAAAAATAAAAACTATATTTGCGTATAATTAACGCAAAATAATAAACATATATGAATCCACTATTATTAACAGACGGTTACAAATTAGGTCATAAAGAACAATATCCAGATGGAACAACCTTAGTGTATTCTAACTGGACTCCCAGAAAGAGCAGGATAGAAGGAATTGATAATGTAGTATTTTTTGGATTACAGTATTTTGTTAAAGAATATTTGATCAAAAGATTTAATGAAAGCTTTTTCAACCTCCCAAAAAAAGAAGTTGTTTCAGAATATAAAAAATATGTGGATCATTATTTAGGTGTGGATTATGATATCCAGCATATTTCAGAATTACATGATTTAGGCTATTTGCCAATAGAAATAAAAGCATTGCCTGAAGGCACAGAGGTTCCTATTAGAGTACCAATGTTTACCTTAGTGAATACAAAACCGGAGTATTTTTGGCTAACAAACTATTTAGAAACCTTATTGTCCAGTATTATATGGCAACCGTGTACTTCTGCTACTATTGCAAAACAATACCAAAAAATCCTTAGTAACTACGCTTCAGAAACTGATAAAGAAAACTTGGAATTTATCACCTGGCAAGGTCATGATTTTTCCATGAGAGGAATGTCTGGTACAGAATCTTCGATCCTAAGTGGTATGGGGCATGCACTCTCATTTTCAGGTAGTGATACCTTACCCGTAGCAAAAGCATATGAAATGTATTATAATGCTGATGTGACCAAAGAATTAGTAATTGGTAGCGTTAATGCTACAGAACATAGTGTAATGTGTGCCGGTAGTAAAGATGATGAGATCGGTACTTTCAGAAGATTATTGGAAACCTATCCGGCCGGAATTTTATCTGTAGTATCTGATACCTGGGACCTCTGGAAAGTATTGACAGAATATCTTCCTAAGTTAAAAAATGAAATTCTACAGCGTGAAGGTAAACTAGTAATTAGACCAGATTCTGGTGATCCTGTGGATATCATTTGTGGTTGCGAACACAAAGATCCGGTAATCGCCAAAGGAGTCATCGAATTACTATGGGATGAATTTGGAGGAACCATTAATGAACAAGGGTATAAAGTACTCAACCCAAAAATTGGAGCTATTTATGGGGATAGTATCACAATTGATAGAGCTACCCAGATTTGTGAACGTCTAAAGCAAAAAGGTTTTGCATCTACCAACGTAGTTCTTGGTATAGGAAGCTTTACCTATCAATATAATACCAGAGATACTTTTGGATTTGCTATGAAGGCTACGTATGTTGAGGTAAACGGAGAAGGAAGAGAAATTTTTAAAGACCCTATCACAGATGATGGAACCAAAAAATCTGCAAAAGGATTGATGCAACTGTATAAGTCTAATGGAGAAATTGCCCTAAAAGATCAATGTACTATAGAAGAAGAAACTCAGGGATTGTTTCAGACAGTTTTTAAAGATGGTAAATTAGTCATCGATGACAGTCTATCTGTTATACGAAAACGTATTTTAGAATAAATATAATACATATCAATAGGAACTCTCAAAAATTACTTTTGGGAGTTTTTTTATGCATATATAGGGTTTCCTATAAAGAAGCTGTTATTATTATACATAGACATTGTATTCCATGGATCTTTAAAAAAAATCACCAATTTCTTTGTAAGGTTAGTACGTGGATTACGACACCTTTCATGATATCATTAATTTGAGATCTAACTAACTTAATAAAAAACACAAACATCATGAGTGCAATCTGGTTTTTTGAGGATGCCAATCTCTTTAAGGTATTATGTCCTCATAAATTTAAAAAGTACAAGAAACATCACGACTTCGACGCTTATAAAAAAAGTGATTATATCTACTTCGAAGAAGATTCGGCAAACAAAGTATATTTGATCGAAAAAGGAAAAGTAAAAATAGGCTACTATTCTGAAGACGGTAACGAAGTGGTAAAAGCAATCTTAACTCGAGGAGAGCTTTTTGGAGAAAAAGCAATTCTAGGAGAAGACAGAAGAACAGAGTTTGCTCAGTCTGTTGATAATGCGACTTCTATTTGCCCCATTGGAGTGCAAACGATGCACGACTTAATGCGCGATAATCAAACCTTTAGTCTAAAAGTGTATAAATTTATCGGTATGCGTTTTAAACGACTCGAAAGAAGATTACAGTTGCTACTATTTAAAGATACCAAAACTCGACTACTAGAATTCTTTGACGAACTCAAAGAAGATTTTGGGTATTGCTGTCCTAATACAGGAGATACAGTTATTCAACACCCTTATACCCAAAGAGATATTGCCAACTTGATCGGTACTTCACGCCCTACGCTTAATATTATTATGAACGAATTAAAAGAATCGAAACAAATTGATTTTAATCGAAAGGAAATTCGTTTAAAAAATGTCGCTTAGTGTTAGCTAGCTAACATTTTAAAAAGTTTTATGAATTTACTTTTACAGTAATAATAATCATAAAACAAAAAGCAATGTTTAAAAAATTAATGATAGGAATGCTAGCGATTGGTTTAATTGCAGTTTCCTGTAGCGATGATGACGATACAATACGTGTCGCAAATGCGGGTACAATTTCTGGTGGCCCTTTTGAGTTTGATGTGGATGGCGAAGCCGATATGGTTTCCGGAATCACATTAGATGCCTCTACTGCATTCGGTGAAAATAGTACCTGGGTGATTACTGATGATCAAGGAAATATTTTAGGAATGCCTCCTACACTAGAAGCTGTAGAAGGTGTTAATTTCGACGGAGCAGGAGCAGGAACTTGTTTGATCTGGTACGCTAGATATAATGGTGCAGTAACAGGACTAGAAATGGGAATGAATGCGAACGATATAACGGGAGATTTTGATCTCTCTAATTCAATCACTGTAGTTCGTAATCAAGTAGTAAATGCAGGAAGTATTTCTGGAGGCCCTTTTGAGTTCGACGTAGATGGAACACCAGATATGGTATCTGGAATTACATTGGATGATACCAATGCTTTCGGAACGAATAGTACTTGGGTGATTACTGATGAAATGAATAATATTCTAGGTCGCCCGGGAACTTTAGAAATGGTGCAGGGTGTGGATTTTAACGCTGCTGGACCGGGAACTTGTTTTATATGGTATGCGCGTTACGAGGATGACTCTAATATAGCAACTGCTGCTACTGTTGGAGAAATTACTGGAACATTTGATTTATCTAATTCTATTGAAGTAATTCGAAATTGTAATGCCAATGCAGGAATGATATCAGGAGGAACTAATAATGAGTTTGTGTTTACCGTGGATGGAACACCCGATATGGTAAGCGGAATCACATTAAGTGGAGATGCTTCCGGAACGAATAGTACTTGGGTAATAACGGATGACCAGGGAGAAATATTAGGGTTACCTCCAACCTTAGAAATGGTTCAAGCAGAGAATTTCGATAGCGCAGGAGCTGGAGTTTGTCTGATCTGGTATTTACGTTTTGAAGATGGATTAGAAGGTGCAGAGGCTGGTATGAATGCTAATGATCTGAAAGGTTGTTTCAGTTTATCTAATTCCATACAGGTTACAAGAAACAATCCATAGTGGTTTTTACAAAAAAAATGAAAGAGAAAATAAGTATCATAACGATCAAGTGAACTTAACGTTGCTTTCCGCTCTCATAGGAAGCGTAACATAATAGTTCATTGTTGTTTTTTTGTTAGTTTTAAAGCGCAACCTCTGGTTGCGCTTTATTGATTTAGCGAAACAAACTTGCATTAGCGTGGCATTCAAAATATGTAGTTGAGCTTAATTTCTTGGTTTTTAGAACTATTGTATACCCTAAATAGAACCATTGCACACCCTGAAAGATATCTTTACACAATCTTTACAACCGTATTTTCTATATATTTGTACTCAACAATACTTTCCCCCTTTTAAAAGTTTTGTCAATCCAGAAAGTGTTTTACACGCTTGAACAAAACTTTGTTTGTCTTTATCGTATTCAAAACAATTTTTAGTGAAATGCAAATGCTTTGTTGTACAGGCATAGCGAAACCTTGCTTTTACTCTAACTATCAAACAAGACTAATATTTTAAAGACAAACTCAACAAATGAAAACTTCGTTACTCTTTCTGAGAACAACCCTGTTAGGTTGCTCTCTTTTTCTATTCGTTTTATGTTTACCAATTAACGCGTATAGTTTAAACAGTACTAACAGTATAAATAATACTATAAAATCTGATTCTGAGAAGGTCAGTTTTTGGGACCGAATTACTGAGTATTTTACAGATATCATAGATTTTGATCAAGTAAATAGCAGTAAAAATTTTACCAAAGTTACTTCCAATTTTGATTGTGCTCCTCCTCCTTTAGCTATAAATCAAGTGAGCGCTACTACTTCAGGTAAATGGAATAATCCTGCAACTTGGGGTGGTCAATTACCTGGTGATGGGGATATGGTCATTATTCCGGCAGGAATAACCGTTAACGTAATAAGACGAGAATCCGCAAGACTTCAATACATTGAAGTATATGGCACATTAAATATGAATAAAAGACGCAATACAAGGTTGTTGGTAGAAACTCTTAAAGTTCAAGCAGGTGGAGCGTTACGAATAGGTACTAGTACTGCTCCTGTAAAATCTAACAGAACCACAGAAATTGTATTTTTGGATAACGGCGCAATAACCAATCCAACCTTATCGAACAGAGGTCTTATTGTGGAAGGAACCTGCCAAATTTTTGGTCAGACTAAAAGTCCGTTTGTCAATGCGGGAGACGCCAGAGCCGGAGATAGATCAATCCAGATTTACAATTCTGTTGGGACAGAATGGCAAGCTGGTGATGAAATAGTGATACCTGCGACTACATTCAATCCTGGAAGGTTACGTCTCAATTTAGCTGGAAATGAATTAAGAGAGAGTCAGAAACCAACCCGAGCTCAAATCGCCGAGGCTTTTACGGATGAGAAAGTTACCATCACCGGAATCGAAGGAAATACGATAACTTTTGAACCTGCTTTAAAATTTGATCACGTCCGTCCTAAATCGTCACTTCCATTTCATGTGGCGAATGTATCAAGAAATGTAATATTCAGATCAGAATCCAGTGATTCATCACGCAGAGGGCATACAATGTTTATGAAAGGAAGCAATGTAACTATACGCGGGGCTCGTTTTTATCAATTAGGTAGAACCGATAAACGAATTCCGTTAGACGATTTTCAGGTGGCAGGAAGAAATACTTCAGGTGCTAGTCGCGGACAAGCGAGAAGAAAAACAAATCCATCAACGATCAAAAATAATAGAGGTAGATATGCTGTTCATTTCCATAGAAATGGTGTGAATGAGAATGATGTAAACAAAGCTTTAGCAACGGTTTCCTATTGTGTGGTAGAAGATACGCCGGGATGGGGGTTTGTAAACCATTCTAGTCACGTAGACTTTAACAATAACGTAGCCTTCAATTTTACCGGAGCTGGTTTTGTAACGGAGATTGGTGACGAATTAGGAACTTTCAATAATAATATGGCTATACAAGGACATGGAAATGGAGAGTTAAGGGAGCGTAGATTAGGTTTTAAAATGAATTCCAGACTACCTGTAATTAATGATTTTGGTTTTGGTGGCGATGGTTTTTGGTTTCAGGGACCGGCGGTAAGAGCTACCAATAACATAGCAGCAAGCTGTAATGGTAGTGGAATGATTTGGTTTACCACGGGTGGCGTTCAGGATGCTTTAATCCAAAATCAATGGACATACAGTACGTTTGTAGGAATACGGGAATCCATTGCCAGAAAAGTATACGCAGGCTTCGGAAGCTCTATCAGACCCAGAGAAATTGTTCGTGGATATGAAAATGAACCAGAGCGCATGTATGTCTTAGTTGATTTTCCTATGCTAGAATGTGATAACAATGTTTCTTATGCAAGTCACATAGGTTTGAACATTAGATTCAATAATGCTGTAGCAAACAAATTTTATGAACAAGGGCCGTATTTAAGATATTTTAATTCTAATAATGTTTCTCGTACCAGACAGTTTGTTTCAAATCAAATTGTATGGAACAATTTTATGGCGATCAGTGCTTCTTATACTTCGAATACGCAGTTTAACAATATGGAAGTATATAATGCACAACGAAGGAGATACGGAGATGACTATAATGTAATGGATTTTGGATTACAGGGCGAACATTCTAATGGTTTGGTTTTTAATAATCTGGAGTTAGCAGGATATGGTTTGGCGGGAATTTTTCAAAGAAGGGCAAGTAAGATAAATGATCCAAGTGATGTACAAAATGTAGCTCGAGAATTAGTGCGTTTGCATTTACAAAGAAGAACGTGTGATTTAGTGCAGATTACTTCAGAAAACTGGCGAAATGATAATACGCTAAGAATCAATTTTAGTAGTGATGATAAACAAGAGCAGGTTGCCGTTCGTTATAAAGCAGCAAATTCATTGCATTGGACATATAAAAGTGTGAAAACTACCAATTCATATGCTCAGATTAATGGTCTTGATGGAGATCAATCCTATCAATATCAGGTGCTAAGAGGTTGTAATAATGCAGTTTCTCCAAAATGGTCTGATACAAGAACCGCTGATTCCTATAGAAACAGGCGTAATGATATAGATAAAGTCGCAGCGATGAGTATTTTTCCAAATCCTGCAACCACAGTGATTTACCTGGACGTAGATGAAGCAGATGCCAATCAAATAAGAAGAGTTCTTTTTTATAATCTAAATGGTCAAAAAGTCGAATCGATGATGAAGGATAGTGGATTGGATATGTCCGAAATCAACGTTTCCAATCTGTCCGAAGGACTTTATTTGTTAGAGGTATTATTTGATACCGGAGATAAAACAACAAAAAAAATCCTGATTAAACGATAATATTATTAGCCTTTATAAACCGAGATTCTTTCACTTTTTAAGTCTTAAAGATTCAAATTTTCAAGAGGAAAAAAGAGATCACCATAAAATAAATCAAAGTAATACTAACACAAACTCAATTCGATTATGAAAACTAAAAATCATACACTAACTCATGTATTACTAACAAGTTTATTGTTTTTTATAACTGTAATCAATGCTCAAATTACAATTAATTGCGATTATACAATAGAAGAAAATGCAAAACAGAATATTCCTTACCAGTTAGATGTATTTAATCGGATTCATCCAGCAAATGGTTTTAGGATGCCATCGACTCCAAATTCAAAATTATGTATTGTACGTCCGTTGGGTGGAATTGCTAGAAATAATCAACCTGAATTTTTTAAAGATTCTTATAGATGGAATGGAACGCAATTTGTCACTGATTTTAGTCGATTAAAAACACAAATCGATGGAATTTTTGATAAGGGAGTTGGACTTCATCAAATTGTTCTTGATAATCCTTCTTGGGATTTTCAACGTAATGCAGATGGTACGTTACCCGGAAATGAATACAAAGTATCTACCTATGGGAATGCTGAACCTCCAAGAGACTTCAATGCTTGGGCAAACTATTTGAAAGAAGTGATGCGTTTTTTGATCAACACCTATGGTAGAGAAGAAATGTTAAAAGTACAATTTGGTATTGGACGAGAAATTGGTACTTCGGGTCACTGGACAGGGACACAACAGCGATTTTTTCAATTTTATAGAAGATCAGTGCGAGCTATTCATTCTGTACTTCCGGATGCGAAAGTTGGTTCTCACTTTTTATGGGAATCTTCAAATTTTCCTTGGGGAACAGATTTTGTAAAATGGTGTAAAGCTAATAATGTGCACTATGATTTCGTTGGTGTATCTTTCTATCCTTTTTTTAATCAATCTGGTCGAATTGATTTAGATGAAGTTTATGCGAAAGATTTCGGTGCTATTAAAGACATACCTCAGTGGAATTCAAATGCCAAACTCGAAATTCACGAGTTTGCATTACTTGAGACCTTAAATGGCCAAGGCAATGGGTATACAGAAGCTTCTACTGCTCATCAGAATGCATTTATGGTAGCTTTAATGAAAATGTTTTTTGAACATGACATGGTCAATTTGTTCCAATGGGGACCAGGAGACAATTACTCACCAGCCAATGCAGAATTTTCTAAATTAAAAGGAAATACGTATTACAAAAGTTCAAAATCTGGGAATCAGAATTCAAATAATAATTACGTAAATGGTCTTTTTACATATGATCCAGAAAATCAACAATACAATATTATGGCATATAATCATAGTCATAGACCCAATTCGAATGTTGCGGAACAACTAAATTTTAAAGCGACGTTTGATACCCCGGTAGGGAGTTCAGTTCGGTATCGTTTAGCTATTTATAATAAGGCAAATGGAACTTTGCCTTGGTCAGATTGGATGACTACCACAACTACCAATGCTACTAACAACAAGTCAACCATTAATTTAAGTACGACCCTACCGGCATTTTCTTTTCTTAAATATGAAGTAATTGTTGATGGATCCGTTATTAGCTCTGCACCCGAAGTAAGAATAGACAGCCCAACCGAAAATCAAGTGTTTAGGGAAGGATATGATGAACTGTTGGTGCGAACCTTCATTGCCGATCCAGATGGAGATCTTTTGTCTGCTGAACTTTTTATCGATAACATTTCTATCAATGTTAGGAACACAAGACCTTATACTTGGGGCGAAGACAACGAAATCTTAGGATTAACAAAAGGGCAGCATACACTAAAAGTTATTGCGGTAGACAGGACAGGTAATACGGCTCAGGATGAGGTAGTGATTACGGTACGTGGAGAGCAAGAGCCTTTAATAGATAGTCCCTGGCCAGTTCCCGGAGTGATCGAAGCAGAGAATTATGATATTGGAGGAGAAGGAATTGCTTACAGCGATACAGATGCTCAAAACCTTGGAAATGCCTATAGGGTAAATGAAGGAGTGGATATTGGAAATATCGCTGGAGAAACCGGTCGCCATTTAGGGTGGACAAAGGATGGAGAGTGGTTAGAATACTCTGTGAACATTGCAGAAGAGGCCTATTATAATTTCAATTTTAGATATTCAACGATTCATGATGGAACAGCTATAGGAGCTGAGTTAGCAGATCTAAACCAAGTATTGTTTACTAATGGCACATTTGGTAATACCAAAAGTTGGAATACCTATGAAAATAAAACTCGATACAGAGTAAAGCTTCCAAGAGGTCAACACATATTAAGATTAAATATACTAAAAGGAAGATTTAATATTGATAAGCTGAGCATAGAAAGATCATTCAATCAAAATGATAGAAGTAACAAACCCGTTGAAAGTTTGACATTGCATCCAAACCCCAGTAAAACAGGTGTTGTATATTTAAATAGATCATTGGTTTGGAATGTGTATACGATCAATGGTCAATTAATTTCAAAAGGAACCGGTGATATGATAGATTTATCGAATATTATAGGAGGTATTTATATTCTAAAAACGAATGAAGGTATCGTAAAAAAAATAGTTTTAGAGTAAGGATTTGGTTTGGTATGTATCATACTATTAGACTGGCTAAAAGCTTATTTTTTTTTGAAACTATCACCGTAATTTTAATACAAGGGTTTGACTTATGAATAGTCGAACCCTTTTTAATCTAAAGAATTCCTCGAGGCTCTGCCTCGGGGTTTCCTATTTCTCCCTCTCCTTTCGGTGGAGAGAGTTGGGGTGAGGGGGAAATATAAAATTTCGTTTTTTGATCCCTAGATCAAAATGAAACCAGCGAAATACTCCTATGGCTCTGTCTCGGGGATAGTTGGTTTTAAGAAATTTTTTGTTATAATTATAGATTCATGTTAATGTAGATTCTGAAGGAATACTATGTTTTTTCCAAATCTTTTTGCCTTCAGACCATCCATCAAATAATGATAAGGGTCTCTCGGGGAATATCTTTTTAAAAAACTATCTTATAACTTCTAATTCTTTATTTACTTTTGTAAGGAACCTGTTTTTACTAACAAATTTTAATGGTAATATTACACAAGATCACTTATGAAATTCAACAAAAAGAATATATCTAACTTAGTTTTTGTAATTGTATTATTACTTTTTTTTATTCCTAGTACACGAGGAATGATGCAAATTTTCTTAACCAGAATATTTTCTTTTAGTCCAAGCTTAGTTGCTGTAGAGGAACGTGCTCAGGTCGCTTCTTATGATTGGAAGCTTCATGGAGTAAATACAGAGTCAATGAATTTCAGTACGGCAGAAGGTAAAGTTATTTTATTAAACTATTGGGCTACCTGGTGTCCTCCTTGTATTGCAGAAATGCCATCACTTCAGGAACTGTACAATGATTATAAAGATAAAGTAGTTTTTGTTTTCCTAACTGAAGATGATGATCCGGAGCTGAATAAATTTATGAAAGATAAAAGCTATGATTATCCAATTTATAGATCATTATCAGAACATCCTAAACCTTTTGTTCATAAGCCTATTCCTGGAACATACCTGATCGATAAAAAAGGAAATATTGTGATTCATAAAGTCGGTGCAGCGGATTGGAATACGGATAAAGTGAGGACTACATTAGACCAACTATTAGTAGAGTAACACTACTTTTTAAAATATTTAAAAGGAACAAATAACATCCCAAAACACTCACCTTTACTTTTACCTAAATGTTTATGGTGTATTTTGTGAGCTCTTCGAACACCTTTTGCATACCAATGATTTGCGTTTCGGAATAATTTAAAGCGCTGATGTATAAAAATATCGTGTACAAAAAAGTAAGCGATACCATATGCTAAAATTCCAAAACCAATGGGTTTTCCCATCCAGAAAGAGACTGGGTCGTGAAGCATGATACAAGACATGCTGATGACGGCATAAAAGACAAAAAACAGATCATTGCGCTCCCACCAACTGCTATGATCTTTATGATGATGGTCTTTATGAAGAGGCCATAAAAAACCGTGCATGATGTACTTGTGAGTGAACCAAGCCATAAATTCCATAAAACAGAAAGTAGCTATAAAAATCGATATCCAAATCAGAATATTCATCTTATATAAATTTCTTCAAAAGTACTATTATATTAAGTGAAATCTATAATCAAAATACGATTTAGCTAATAGTCCAAATTTTTGATAATTTGGCACACGGATTCTGGTGTTTTTGATTTCTACAGAAGGAGTAGCTTTTAATTTATTAAGTAATTTTTTGTAATAAATATAGGCGGTGTATACTCCAAATTTTGCTTCAACAGGTAGTTTCATAATACCTTCAAAACCTTTATCAAAATCTTCCTGAATTTCTTCTATGATGCTAAGTTTTGAAGCCTCATCTAACTGGGTTAAATCTGTGTTGGGGAAATAAGTTCTACTTAAATCTTCAAAATCTGCTTTAAGATCTCGCAAGAAATTAACCTTTTGAAAGGCTGAACCTAAATGCATCGCACTTTCCTTCAATTCATTATATTTTTCAGCATTTCCTTTTACAAATACTTTAAGACACATAAGACCAACCACATCTGCCGAACCATAAATATATTCATTATATTCAGCACTGGTCAGATAGTTAGTTTTATGAAGATCTAAACGCATACTTTTCATAAAAGCCTCGTACAATTCTGGTTCTATATCGTACTGATGTACGGTTTTTTGAAATGAATTAAGGATAGGGTTCAAACTAATCTTTTGTTCAATCGCCTTATACATTTCAGCTTCAAAATCATTAAATAAAGTCTCTTTATCATATTCGTGGAAGCTGTCTACAATTTCATCAGCAAATCTTACAAATCCATAAATGTTATAGATATCCTGGCGTATAGAGTCAGACAACATTTTGGATGCTAAAGAAAATGAAGTACTATAGGAGTTGGTAACAAGTTTACTACAACTATAAGAAACGGAGTCAAATAAAGCTTTCATCGGTATGGTTTTAGTTTCTATTTAATTTATTGATCAATCAGTAAATTAAATTTAGGTCTGTTAAACAAATTTGTTAAGCGCATTTTAGATCACACAATCTGTAGTTTTGGTTTACTAGATAGATTGAATTGTGATTCTATTAATCCTGCTACCAGTTTTCCAGAAATCAATGATGGTGGAACTCCTGGTCCGGGAACAGTTAGTTGTCCTGTAAAAAATAGATGTTGAACTTTTTTACTTTTCAACTTAGGTCTAAGAAATGCTGTTTGCAACAGTGTATTTGCCATTCCATAGGCATTTCCTTTGTATGAGTTATATTCTTTTATAAAGTCTTTCACACAAAAGGACTCCTTAAAGATAATATTATTTTGGACACTTTGTTCGGTCAAATCTTCAAAACGAGTTATAATTTTATTAAAATATGTTTCCCTGAGATCAGACGTATCTTCAATTCCCGGTGCTAGAGGGATTAGAAAAAAACCATTTTCCTTACCATCCGGAGCTGATCCTGAATCAGTAACCGAAGTAAAATTGGCATAGAAAAGAGGATCTTCTGGCCATTGAGGGGCGTCATAAATATCTTTCGCGTGTTTGTCAAAATCAGTATCGAAAAACAAATTATGATGGTTTATGTTTTTTAGTTTTTTATCAAATCCAACATAAAAAAGAAGAGAAGAGGGGGCAAACGTTTTGCGTTCCCAATATGATTCAGAATATTGTCGATACTTTGGCTCTAATAAGGTCTCTCCGTGATGGTAGTCCGCACCACATAATACAATATCAGCTTTGATTTCGGAATTATTCACAACAATTCCTTCGGCAGTACTATTCTTAACTAAAATTTTATCAACCGGGGAATTAGTTAAGATTTGGACACCTAAAGATTCGGCTAATTTTTTCATTCCCAAAATAACTTGATACATTCCGCCTTTGGGGTGCCAAGTTCCTAATCCAAAATCAGCATAATTCATGAAATTATAAAATGCAGGTGTGTCACTTGGTTTAGCACCAAGAAAGAGTACAGGGAACTCCAGAATTTGAATTAACTTTTTATTTTTAAATTCTTTTCTTACTTCTTTAGAAACAGTACTGAAAAACTGCCCGATTTTTTTAATCGTTTCTTTGGTTACCAATTCTATTGGCGAAATACCAGGTCTATATACTAACTCCTTAATTGCTATGTCATAATTACTTTTAGCAGCGGATATGAACTTTTTTAATTTATCCGAACTTCCTTTTTCTTCCTTTTCGAAAGCAGCATAGATTTTTTCTAGCGTATCCTCAATGGTGATACTTTCTTTGTTTTCAAAAAATACCTTGTACGCAGGATTTAACTTATCTAACGTATAAAATTCAGAAGGAGATGTGTTAAAATCATTAAAAAACTTCTCAAACACATCAGGCATCCAATACCAGGAAGGTCCGATATCAAAAGTAAATCCATCTCTTTTTAGTTGCCTTGCTCGACCACCAACCGTATCGTTTTTTTCATATATGGTAACGTCATAGCCTAGTTGAGCAAGATAGCAGGAGGCAGAAAGCGATGAAAAGCCGGAACCGATGATTACTACTTTTTGTGACATGGATTTGTATTTGATTGTTAGCGGGTTATAATTCTTTTATAAAATCGGTGATGGAAGAAAAATAACGATGGTTGGGTGCGCTGTTACCCGATAGATGCATGGTTTGCTTGCCTAGCATCCAAAATTCACTTTCTCGCTTAGAGCAAACTACTTCGTTGAATTTTTGTACATATTCTCCTATTTTATCCTTTTCGGGTCTTACGGTGAAGTAAGAAACAAAAACAGTATTTTCGTGAAAAGAAAGCATATTAGGCAGGCTATCTAATGGAATGCTTGGTCCAAGGTAAATTGCCTTGTATCCTTTCAGTAAAATTTCATAATTAAGATATAGTAAACCTAATTCGTGTATTTCGTTTTCTGGTAGATATAGAATAAAAGCCTTGTCAGTTTTTGTAGATTTAGAATACTGAAGCTTCTCTATATTGATTAAAAGTTTTTGCTTTATCAGATTAGTGATAAAATGTTCATGAGAAGGGCTAATCGTATTTGTTTGCCACAAAAGTCCTATTTCCGTTAATAAAGGAATGAATACATCCGTAAAAATTTGTCTGAATGTTCTTTTTTCTGATAATTGCTCATAGGTACCCAAGAATAACTGCAAATCATAATTAAGCATAGAGATTTTTAAAGAATTAATCGCTTGATTTTTAGTGCTATTGTCGGATACGATTCGTCTTACATATTCATCAATTTCTTCGTTGTTCAGTTTAGAAACTCTGGATATTTTATATCCGCTATTGACCAGATATGTGACATTCAGTAATTTCTGTAAGCTTTTTAGACTATAAGTCCGTATATTGGTTTCAGTACGATCGGGTGACAAGAGATTATATCTTTTTTCCCATATCCTGATAGTATGTGCTTTTACTCCACATAGGTTTTCAAGATCTTTAATACTAAAATTTTGTTTAATATTGTTCACTTTTTTTTAATAATAGTTAAACAAATTTAAAAAAAAAGTGGATATTCTGCTTGTAGTACTTGTTAAAATATTGCAGGTAATTGTTAAAATGAAGCTGAATCAGTTTTTAAAATCGGTACCAGATGCTGAATCTAAGTTAGAAATAGCCGATTGAGATTTATATAAATTCTAAAAAAAACTAAAAGGGGCTAATTTGCTACGGACTGTTTCTTTTTGATGTTTCTACCGAATAATTTGTGAAGAATAACAAGCAAGCATAGTGTCTATGCTTGCTTATTTTATGCGATTATTTTCCTAAATAATCCATTGGATTTAATCTTTTTCCATTACGTTTTACTTCATAATGAAGATGAGGCCCTGTAGAAAGTCCTGTGTTTCCGCTATTACCTATAACTTGCCCTATTTTGACCTCCTGATTTTCTGTAACTTGAAAACTGTCCAGATGTGCATACCAGGTCTCATATCCATCTGCGTGAGAGATAATGATTAGGTTTCCCCAATCACCTTTGCTTTTTACAAATGAAATAACCCCATTTGCAGTGGCTAATACTGGAGTTCCTACTTTGGCTCTGATATCGATTCCTTGATGAAAAGCTTTTCTTTTCTTTATTGGATGATTAAATCCAGGTCCGTAAGTTGCAGTAATATCATCTTTTGATCCATTTTGAATTGGGAAAATAGAAGGCGGAGTTTCTATAACATTTTCCTCTGTTAATACTTGTTGTATTATATGATAGGTTTCAGGTTCTGGTTTTATAAAAGCCATAAAAAGTATCGCCAGTACCGGGATAAGCAAAATGTATCGGATAAGGTGTTTTTGATTGGAATTGGTTTTTGTGATCATGTCTATTCGTTTTTTGATTAATGAATGATTAAAATAACTATATAATTTTGCGGTTTGGTTTGTCCCTAGATTTTTTATCAGGAGTTCTAAATAATGTGATTTTTTGATTTTACTGTTGATTACGGATTGATCAGCCTGAAACTCGTGAATTGACTTAATTGATTTTCTAAATAAGTACGAAAATGGATTAAACCAGAATACAACCAAGTATATTTCTGTTACTATTAGATCAATAGTGTGGCCAAGTTTTACGTGAACTTTCTCATGTTCGAGTATAGGTACGTCGATTTCATTTATTTTATCTTTTGGAATAAAAATCCAACGGAAACAGGAGAATATAGTAGGTGTGTCTGCAGAAATAAAGTAAAATCCATCTCTAACGAAAGTTATAGACCTTCTTTTTAATGTATAAAGCTGTGTAATGGATAATAATAACCTTAATAGACAGATAAATACACCAATACTATAAACTATATAAAGTAAATGAATTGGATTCCAATCCTTCTCGGAGTGCCCAGAAGATTGCAAAAGGACTTCTTGAGATAGATTCTCTACAGGTAAAATATCATCAAAATCTGGTATAATAACTGCGTGATTTGCAATTGGAAGTTCAATTTGATTGATAAATGGAAGCCACAGGGACATTGGTAATAAAAGTAGCAGCAGTATTCTGTTGATCTTATGAAAAGTTAACTTTCGAAAGAATAGATAATATGAGCTGTATAAAACTGCTAAGCAAATACTCGTTTGTATAAGGTATATGAAAAAATTACTCATCTTCTTTTTTTAGTTTATCAATTTTTTCTTCAATAAGCTGCTTCATTTTTTCTAATTCGGATACGTTCAGGTCATCGTCATTTGTAAAAAACATTGCAAACTTGCTGATCGAACCGCTAAAGAAATTCTTGACCACTCCTTTAAAATGATTTTTGAAATAAGTTTCTTTAGATATCAGAGGATAATACTCTTTTATTCTTCCGTAGGTAGTAAAACTTATAAATTCTTTTGTAACCAAAGTTCTAATCACAGTAGATATAGTTGTATATGCAGGGCGCGGTTCCGGAAATTGTTCTACAATATCTTTTAGGAATGCTTTTTCGAGCTTCCAAAGATATCTCATAATCTGCTCTTCTGCCTTTGTTAAATCTTTCATCTGTTAATGTTAATTGCTTTTAATGGTCACACTTCGACATAGCTCAGTGCAAAAATGGAATAGCCATATGATCATATTGGTGCGTATCAATTTAATTCTTATGGCTTATTTCATATGACAAATATAACTATATTTTTAGTAATATAACTATAAAAATAGTAATAATACTATATTTATAGTTATAAGGTTGTTTTTAATCTTATACAAAGTATTATTTTTAGGTTTAGAGGATTTCTAGAAGTTTGTATATGAGTAAGTGCAACTATCTATAATTTATATTTTTTTTGTATGGTGAATTCCTGAGGATGTCTGTAGGTATAGAAACAAAATTACTGAAAGCAATTGTTTTATAAACCTTTGTGAATTTTATTGGATCAAGACCAATTGTTGTGTTTATGCAAATATTCTGGTTAATCTAAAGAGGAAGAATTCTACATTTTTGACCCCTCTGAACTGTGCTCTGAATGCTTTTATCTTTGCATTAAAAGATTCTGCTGATGCATTGGTACTTCTATTGATGAAATAGTTTAAGATTGAGCCGATAGCTTGAGCCGATAGCGCGGAAATGTTTTCCGTGCGGATTAGTAAATTAAAAGTTCAATAAAACGATACCAATATCAATACTTTTTTAGTGTTGGTTGATAAAGAAATTACTGGACCGGGAAGGGTATTATAAAATATATACTTAACAAGGATAAAAGTACCCGGAATGGGAGTCGAACCCACACGCCCTAATGGACACATGGCCCTCAACCATGCCTGTCTACCAATTCCAGCATCCGGGTAAATGAAGATGCTTATTTTACAATATAGTATAAAACTAAAAAAGTATCACAAGAGAATTGCGATACTTTTTAGTGACCGGGCTGGGGCTCGAACCCAGGACCCTCTCCTTAAAAGGGAGATGCTCTACCAACTGAGCTACCCGGTCATTAGATAAATTAATTATCAGATATTTTATAAGAACTCAAGAATAATCATTAAAACTTAATCATTATTCGTTTACTAGCGACCGGGCTGGGGCTTCCTTTGACTACGCTCAGGATATGCTTCTCACCATTATCACTTTGAACTTTTAAAACAAATAATCATTAAAATATAATAATTATTCCTTTAACAGTGACCGGGCTGGGGCTCGAACCCAGGACCCTCTCCTTAAAAGGGAGATGCTCTACCAACTGAGCTACCCGGTCATACATTCTTTTTTCCTTGAATGCGGGTGCAAATATACTATCATTAATTTATTTTTCAAGAAGAATTTAATATAAATTTACGTTTTATTTAAAATGCTCTTTTTTTCAGGCATAAATAGTTTAAGTTTTAGTTTATGAATATTATTTTATTAGGGTATATGGGTTGCGGTAAGTCCTCTATTGGCAGGGATTTAGCATCTAAATTAAAAATGGAATGTCTTGATTTAGATGATTACATTGAGGCTCAAGAAAAAAAATCCATAAATCAAATTTTTGAAGAAAAGGGAGAAATATATTTCAGGAAAAAAGAAAATGAATATCTAAAAGAGGTTCTGGAAACTTATTCAAATACTATAATTTCTTTGGGAGGTGGAACACCTTGTTTTGCAGGAAATCTGGAGTTAATTAAAGATAACAAGGATGCTAAAAGTGTTTATTTAAAAACATCTTTGCAAGAACTGGTGGATAGATTATTTGTTGAAAAAGATAAACGCCCTCTGATATCACATTTAAACTTAGAGGAGGATCTAAAGGATTTTATTAGAAAACATCTTTTTGAACGTTCCTTTTATTATAATCAAGCTGAATATGTAATCTCAACCGATGATAAAACGGTTAAAGAAGTAGTAGCAGAAATACAAGAAACTTTATTCTAATATAGCAAGATCGTTTTTGCCAAAGGTAACATTAACGTGCTCGTGCAGAGAGGTAGATAAAGAAATACCTTTAAAATCTGCTTTAATAGGGTATTTTTTATGATTCCTATTTACAAGAACCGCAGTTTTAAATCGTACAAGTGGAACGTCTAAAAAGTGTTTGACTCCATATACCAAAGCAGTTCCCGAATTTAGGACATCATCAGCTAGTACAAGCGATTTGTTTTTATAGTCAGATGCAGAAATGGAAGTCTTTACTGTATTTTGGGGTGAAGTTTTATCCATGGTAACCTCACAAAGGGTAACTGCAATATCTGAGATGTCTTCTAAAATAGTTTTCAGTCTTTGGGCAAAAATGTAACCGTTTTCTGAAATACCTGCAATAACTATTTCTTTTTCGTTAACATTGGACTCATAAATCTGATAGGCTATCCGCTTAATCTTATGCTGAATTTGTTCGTGAGTAAGAATGATATTGTTTTTAGTTTGCATAAGTAATTGATGTTTATTTTCTTCAGTCAGCCTCAAAGATAAAAAAGAGTTCGTTACCCATGCGAGGTGGAATGGAATTATAACATTTTTCCAGTGTTTTAATTTTGAAAGACGAAGAGAATAGTTTTAAATATTCCTTTTTGTTTCCACCAAATGGAGGACCTGATTTTTCGAAATCAATATCAAAAAAAATCCCAACTAGTTTTCCACCTGGTTTTAGAAGGGATTTCATTTTAGTAACATATTCTTTTCTTTGATTCGGTAATAGGGCGCAAAAAAAAGTTTGCTCTATAATAAAATCAAATTGTTCTTCTAAGCTGAAAAAGTCTTTAAATAAAATTTGTTTTTTGGGAAAATCAGGATGTTTTTTTTCAAATTTTTCTAATGTTTCCTTCACAAAATCCAGTATGTAGATGTTTTTGAACCCTTTTTCGAATAAGTGTATAGCCTCATATGCATTACCGCATCCCGGAATCAATATTTTAACATTTTTATCATCTAATTGATCAAAATACGAAACGATAGCCGGAGCAGCATACCCGATGTCCCAGCCTGTCTGTTGCAACTTATATTTTTTGCTCCAAAAATGTGAATCTAATTTCATTCTTCACTATCATTATCAGACGGTTCATCGAACCAGTCATCGATATCCCTTCTATCCTTTTTGGTAGGTCTTCCCGCACCTTTCTTTCTGTAGTAATCTTTAGAGTAATTCAAAAGATCAAGTTTTTGCAACGCTTCTGCAGGAGTAACGTCTTTACGGTATATGTCGACCAACTTAGCGCCAAGTCGACTTTTTGGTGTGTCTAATACAATAAGTTCATAGTTAACCTGATTTTTGCGAACAGTAATTTTATCAGTAGGATATATTTCTCGGGATGGTTTTATAAGATCCCCGTTTACTCTTACTTTACCTTCTTTGCAAGCCTTGGTAGCAATACTACGTGTCTTGAAATATCGGATACACCATAAATATTTATCAACTCGCATAAAAAATGATTAAAAAATGCGTTTTATCTATCATAATAATGGAGCAAAAGTACAAGAAAATTGTATCTTGCGCCTTCAAAAAAGCAATCAGATGAATGTAAGAAGATATATTTTTGCCATAGGAATGGTTTTGGCAGCACTATATGCTTGTAATAATGATGATGATGATGGTATCATCGCCGTACCCCCTAGAGATGAAGCAGAGCAACAAGCTAATGAAGATCCTCTAATTCAGGAGTATTTGAAAACTCACTTTTTCACACTAGTTGATAATGCAGCAAATCCAGATTATCAGATAGTACAATTTGATACTATAGCTGGTGATAATAGTGGTCAGACTTCTATTTGGGATTCTGGACTTTTAGAAACTAAAACTTTAACTAGTAATGATGTTGATTACACACTATATTTTCTTAAGCAAAATACGGGTGTACAAACTGAGCGTCAGCCTACTTTTGCGGATTCTGTTTACGTAACGTATAGAGGAGAAGTGTTTTATGACTATGAAGATGATGATGCTGACGGTATTCCGAATGATGGAGATGTAGATGCTGATGGAAACGGAGAACCGGATTTGATTGATGATTCTGTAACTAAAACAGATAGCGATGGAGATGGAATAGCGGATGATGCTGATATTGATAATAACCCAAACTCATCAGATTCCGATGGAGATGGTGTTATTGATGAAAAAGATCCAGTGGATAATAATAATCCGGATAGAAGAGTATTTGATAGTGCTGTTACTCCGGTTTGGTTTGATTTGGTGAATATCATTGAAGGTTTCAGAGAATCTGTGGTAGATTTTAGAGGGGCTTCTGGATTTAACGTTCCGGATCCAAATGATGGAACCGTGAATTATAACATGGATTTTGGAAATTTTACGGTTTTTATTCCTTCAGGTCTAGGATATTTTGCAGAGCCACAGAATGGTATTCCACAATACGCACCGCTTATTTTTAATATTCAATTATATGGTAGTGTAGAGTCGGATCATGATAACGATGGGGTTCCTTCATACCTGGAAGATATAGATGGTGATAGACTGGTTTTTGACGCTGATGATGATACTGATTTGAATGGTTTTCCTGATTATTTGGATGTTGATGACGATGGTGATGGAACACGGACTATAGATGAGGATTTAGAACCTGATACAGACCTGAATTTCGATAGAGACGGTGATGGGGATCCTACCAATGATATAGGTGATGGAGATCCTACCAACGATGATACTGATGGAGACGGAATTCCTAATTATCTGGATACAGACGATACTGCTTCGAGAGAAGATTAAGACAAAAAAAAGATCAATAAAAAACTCCGGGAATTCCCGGAGTTTTTTATTGATCTTCTTCTTAAAATTTTATAAGTCTAAAGCTAAACTTAGTATAAACTGATTTGGCCTGGAATCCACTCTGATTGTTTGGCCAGTGTTTTCATCTATCGCCTGAGCTTGGTTTTCGGTAATTCCTCTTTCGTATCTTAGGTCGATATTAAGTCGTCTTATTTGTAATCCAACGCCAAATTGAACACCTACGGTAAATTCATTTTTAACCTCACTTAATCTTACATCTTCCAAGTCATTATCAACTATGTATTGTAAAGAAGGACCACCAAAGACGTGTATGGGACCTAATAGATATACTCCGGCTAAAATTGGCAGATCCAGCTTTTTTATATCATAATCCAGCTTTCTGTTGTTAAATGAATACGAACTACTATTCTGCGTGTATTGAAGCTCTGGTTTTAGATAAAAATTATCTGTGATATCTCCTCTTAAGAATATTCCAATATGATATCCCACGCGATCATCTGCATTTTCTGATAATAAATTACCACCGGCATTTGTAACATCACTGAACTCTATTTTACCATTGTCGCCATAATTTAGACCAGCTTTTACACCAAAATTGATTCCTTTTTCCTGTGCGATAATTCCGTAAGAACATAAAAGGATTAAAAACACTAATACATTTTTCATTTTAAATGAGTTTTAAAAGATGAATAAATAATTAACTATTTTTTGGCGGTCAGTGTTTCTTTTATAACGAAAATGAACTCAAATTATTCTTAGCCGCAATAAAAAAGCCTTCTGTTATGAACAGAAGGCTTTAGAATATATATTCAATTATGATGCTTATTTTCTCTTTATAACTTTTTCTACAGCTTTGGTTATTGCTTCAGCATTTAAGCCATATTTTTCCATTAACTGGTCAGGAGTTCCACTTTCTCCAAAAGTATCATTGGTAGCAATAAATTCTTGTGGAGTAGGGTGGTGTTGTGCTAATACTCTAGATACACTTTCACCAAGACCTCCCAAGAAGTTATGTTCTTCTGCAGTCACAATACAGCCTGTTTTTTTAACAGAGTTTAAGATTGCTTCATTATCAAGTGGTTTAATCGTATGGATGTTAATTACTTCTGCGCTAATTCCTTTTTCCTGCAAGGTTTCAGCAGCTAATAAAGCTTCCCATACCAAATGTCCCGTAGCTACAATGGTTACATCACTACCTTCTTGCAAATGAACCGCTTTACCAATTTCGAATTTCTGATCTTCAGGAGTAAAATTAGCTACTTTTGGTCTACCAAAACGTAAGTACACTGGGCCTTCATACTCTGCAATCGCAATAGTGGCTGCTTTGGTTTGATTATAGTCACAAGGATTAATAACCACCATACCTGGTAACATTTTCATTAACCCAATGTCTTCTAAGATTTGATGTGTAGCACCATCTTCTCCAAGTGTCAGACCTGCGTGAGATGCACAAATTTTTACATTTTTACCGCTATATGCGATAGATTGACGAATTTGGTCATAAACACGACCAGTAGAAAAATTTGCAAAAGTTCCTGTAAACGGAATTTTACCTCCAATGGTCATTCCCGCTGCAATTCCCATCATATTTGCTTCAGCAATTCCTATCTGAAAAAAGCGATCCGGATTATTTGCTATAAAAGCATCCATTTTCAGAGAACCAATAAGATCTGCACAAAGTGCAACAACATTCTCGTTTGTTTTTCCAAGTACTTCAAGACCAGCTCCAAAACCGGAACGTGTGTCTTTTTTTCCTGTATCTATATATTTTTTCATGTATGTTTTTTTTAAGTAATTTCTGTAAAACAGAAATCTCTTTTGTATGCCTTAATAGTCTCCTAAGGTTTCAGGGTTTTGAGCTAAACCTATTTCTAATTGCTCATCATTTGGAGCTTTACCGTGCCAGGCGTGTGTATGCATCATAAAATCTACACCATTACCCATTACCGTATGCATCAGAATACAAACTGGTTTTCCTTTTCCTGATCTAGTTTTAGCTTCTTTAAGACCCTCAATTACAGCAGTAATATTATTCCCTTCTTTGATTTCCATAACATCCCAACCAAAAGCTTCAAATTTAGCTCTTAAGCTACCTAAAGGTAATACATCATCAGTAGATCCATCTATTTGTTGTCCGTTAAGATCTATCGTAGAAATAAGATTGTCTACTT
The DNA here is from genome assembly GCF_042684305.1 of Aquimarina rubra. Lineage (NCBI taxonomy): Bacteria > Pseudomonadati > Bacteroidota > Flavobacteriia > Flavobacteriales > Flavobacteriaceae > Aquimarina > Aquimarina rubra. Next base: position 656,540 of record NZ_JBHULE010000035.1, read on the forward strand.
TTTTTCCGGCAGCATACATAGCAGCTTCCCAAATCTGACCTTCTTGTAACTCTCCATCTCCATGAAGACTATAGACAAGATGATTGTCGTTGTTTAGTTTTTTTGCTTGTGCAGCTCCAATAGCAACAGACATTCCTTGTCCCAGAGAACCAGAAGCTATTCTAATCCCAGGAAGTCCTTCGTGTGTCGTAGGATGTCCCTGAAGTCTGCTATTGATTAATCTAAATGTATTTAGCTCCTCTACTGGAAAATATCCACTTCTTGCTAATACACTATAATAGACCGGAGAAATATGTCCGTTGGATAAGAAAAAGAGATCCTCTTCCTTTCCGTCCATATCGAAACCATCTTTTCTTTCTAGAATTTCTTGATAAAGAGCTACAAAAAATTCCGTACATCCCAGCGAACCACCTGGATGTCCTGAGTTTACTTTGTGGACTTGTCGAAGAATATCTCTACGTACCTGAGTCACAAAATCTTCTAATTGTTGTGTTTTTGGCATTGCTATGCAAATTGGCTTAATGATTAAGGCGCAAAAATAAAGGTTTTGATTACCGTGGCAAAATGTCTGAACAGCTTTTAATTAAGATACGATTGTTAATAACGAAAAGTTTTCGGAAACTTCACTTTATCAAAGTAGTTTTAGTTAGTTATCTTTGCGCTCTACGAAATAAAAATTATGCAATTCGACCTATTATCTAAGGATCCTCAAAGTAAAGCCAGAGCCGGAAAAATAACCACGGATCACGGAGTTATTGAGACTCCGATTTTTATGCCTGTTGGTACTGTAGCAACCGTAAAAGGTGTGCATCAAAGAGAATTAAAAAATGATATCAACCCAGATATTATTTTAGGAAATACGTATCATTTATACCTGAGACCACAAACAACAATTCTGGAGAAAGCCGGAGGTTTGCATAAATTTATGAATTGGGACAGAAATATACTTACAGATAGCGGTGGGTATCAGGTATATTCTTTATCAGCAAATCGTAAAATCAAAGAAGAAGGTGTTAAGTTTAAATCCCATATTGATGGTTCATATCACTTTTTTACTCCAGAAAATGTAATGGAAATACAGCGTACCATTGGAGCTGATATCATTATGGCTTTTGATGAATGTACTCCGTATCCTTGTGATTATCGATATGCCAAAAGAAGTATGCATATGACGCACAGGTGGTTAGATAGATGTATGCAACATCTTGAAAAAATACCGGTTAAATATGGATATGATCAGACTTTTTTTCCGATCGTGCAAGGAAGTACCTATAAAGACCTTAGAAAACAGTCGGCAGAGTATATCGCCAATGCAGGAGCAGAAGGAAATGCAATCGGAGGATTATCAGTGGGTGAACCGGCAGAGGAAATGTATGCAATGACAGAAGTAGTAACCGAAATATTGCCAGAAGATAAACCCAGATACTTGATGGGTGTAGGAACGCCTATTAATATTTTAGAAAATATTGCGCTAGGGATTGATATGTTTGATTGTGTAATGCCAACACGTAACGGAAGAAATGGAATGTTGTTTACTGCACACGGAACGATAAATATAAAGAATAAAAAGTGGGAAGATGATTTTTCTCCAATCGATGAAATGGCGATTACCTATGTGGATACAGAGTATTCTAAAGCATATTTAAAACATCTTTTTTCGGTTAATGAAATGCTTGGAAGACAAATAGCTACCATTCATAATTTAGGCTTTTATTTATGGTTGGTTAGAGAAGCAAGAAAACATATCTTAGCCGGGGATTTCTATACCTGGAAAAATATGATGGTTAAACAAATGGATAAAAGACTATAATTTGAAAATATTAGACTGGTATATACTTAAAAGATATTTAGGAACATTCTTTACAATGATCCTTTTATTTATTCCTATAGGTATTATAGTAGACCTTTCAGAGAAAATAGATAATATTTTAGAGCATAAAGTTCCTTTTGAAGCTGTGGTCTCTTATTATCTGGATTTTACAGTATATTTTGCGAATTTATTATTTCCTTTATTTGTTTTCCTTTCTGTAATTTGGTTTACATCCAAGTTGGCTAATAAGACTGAGATTATCGCTTTTTTAAGTTCTGGGGTTTCGTTTTGGAGATTCCTACGTCCATATATGATTGGTGCTGTTTTAATTTGTGTAGGTGCTTTGGCGATGGGATTGTTTTTGGCTCCAAAGGCGAGTCAGGGTTTTAATGAGTTTAAATATTCTTACTTGAAAAAGGGTAAGAAGGTTCAGGAAACCAGAAATGTATACCGACAACTTAACGATAGTATTTTTTTGTATGCTAATGATTTTAAACCTCTACAAAAAAAGGCTACTAATTTTACGTTAGAGTATTTTGATGGAAATAAACTGGTAACCAAAATTTCTGCAAGGACAATCACCTTTATTGAGAAGGATAGCATTTATGAATTAAGGGATTTTGTGAAGCGAACCGTTTTGGAAGATGAAGATATTATAGAAAAAGCCAGAAAAAAGGATACTGTATTACCGTTTAATATAGATGAATTCACCCCAGTTACGTATGTAGCAGAGACACTTAATTATATGCAGTTAAGTAAATTTATCGAAAAAGAAAGTAAAAGAGGATCTTCTGATATTAATCGATACAAAGTGGTTGCATATAAAAGATGGAGCATCCCGGTTTCTGCGTTTATTCTTACGGTTATTGGTGTGGCAGTATCTTCTATGAAACGCAGAGGAGGAATGGGAGTAAATCTAGCCGTAGGTATCTCATTAGCTTTCGTTTTTATCTTTTTTGATAAAGTATTGGGTACGATGGCTAATCAATCTGATTTTCCACCATTGGTGGCTGTGTGGTTTCCAAATGTTTCTTTTGGAATTTTAGCTATTTATCTCTTGTATAATGCCAAACGCTAAGCTTCAAAATTACTTACATTTTCATTTTATAGTATTTGTCTGGGGATTTACAGCAATACTTGGAGAATTGATTTCTATTGATGCCCTTCCTTTAGTTTGGTACAGAATGTTAATGGCTTCTGGATTTATTTATGTTTATATTTATTTCAGAAAAATATCCCTAAATATATCCACAAAACTTCTGGTTACACTATGTATTGCCGGAGCAATTATAGCACTGCATTGGATTACATTTTTTGCGGCTATAAAAGTCTCTAATGTCTCGATTACACTAGCGGTTTTATCTACCGGTGCTTTTTTTACTTCAATTTTAGAACCTATTTTCTATAAAAGAAAATTGATCTGGTATGAAGTTGTCTTTGGGCTTATGGTAATTTGCGGACTGTATATTATTTTTAATGTAGAAGGAGATTATTTTCTGGGTATTATATATGCGTTGTGTTCTGCTTTTTTATCCTCTGTTTTTTCTTTAATAAACGGAAAGATTGCACAACAATATACACCTTCTATGATTTCTTTTTATGAATTATTAAGTGGAGTTGGTTTTGTTACAATCTATTTGATAGGTATTTCTTTCATAGGAAACGAAAATGAAGGTTTTTCAGTTGCTTTCTTTCAATTGTCAACTTCGGATTGGGTGTATCTCATTATTTTGGCATCTGTTTGTACAGCTTATGCGTTTATAGGTTCTGTTCAGGTAATGAAATACTTAAGTCCTTATACCGTAATGCTAACGATTAATTTAGAACCAATTTATGGAATTGTATTAGCGTATTTAATTTTTGGAGATTCAGAAAAAATGAACCCCGGATTTTATTACGGAGCCCTTATTATACTTGCAACTGTAGTGTTAAATGGTGTATTTAAAAATATTAAAAAAATAAAAAGACAAAGGTCTTAATACCAGTTTACCAAGTATTGTTTTATATTTGTCTGCTAACCCTAGTTAAAAATAAAATATATTCTTGATATGGAATATTTAGAATTTGAACTCCCCATAAAAGAACTCGAGGAACAATTTGAGAAAGCTTGCGCTATTGGAGCAGAGAGCGATGTTGATGTTACCGATACATGTAAGCAAATCGAGAAGAAGTTAAACGAGACGAAGAAGGAGATTTATAAAAACCTGACTGCTTGGCAGCGGGTACAATTATCAAGACATCCATCTAGACCTTATACATTAGACTATATTAATGCAATCTGCGGTGATTCTTTCTTAGAATTGCATGGAGATCGTAATGTAAAGGATGACAAAGCAATGATTGGTGGTCTTGGTAAAATTGGTGATCAGAGTTTTATGTTTATTGGTCAACAAAAGGGATATAATACTAAAACAAGACAGTATCGTAACTTTGGGATGGCAAATCCCGAAGGGTATAGAAAAGCACTTCGATTAATGAAAAGTGCAGAAAAGTTTAATATTCCTGTGGTTTGTTTTATAGACACTCCGGGAGCTTATCCGGGATTGGAAGCAGAAGAAAGAGGGCAAGGAGAAGCTATCGCCAGGAACATTATGGAAATGACGCGTCTTAAAGTACCTATTATTGTGGTAATCATTGGTGAAGGTGCCAGTGGTGGTGCATTAGGAATAGGAGTGGGAGATAAGGTGTTGATGTTGGAGAATGCTTGGTATTCTGTAATTTCTCCAGAAAATTGTTCTTCTATACTTTGGAGAAGCTGGGAACAAAAAGAAATTGCCGCCGAAGCACTAAAACTTACTGCAAAAGATAGTGTTAAGCTAAAGGTTGTCGATGAAATCGTAAAAGAACCTTTGGGCGGAGCACATAGCAATCGTGAAAAAACATTTGAAGCCGTACGTGACAAAATTTTATCATCTCTTGACGAAATGAAAAACTTATCACCAGAAGAATTGGTGGAAAAGCGTATGGATAAATATGCAAATATGGGAGTCTTTAAAGGTTAACCCCTAATAAATCACTTGACATCTAAATCTGAAGTTTTTGACTTCAGATTTTTTTATGCTTATTAACAATATAATTAAGTTATCAACAGTTCATTTGTTGAAGACTGGTGGACATTCATTATCTTTGTATAGGGTCCATCTCTTTACAATTTTTTTACTTTCGTGGTTATGGAAAAAGTACAGCAAGCACAGCAATCTAATTATGGTCGGGGGAACGTAATTTCGCTGGAAAAAGGAAAAATACCTCCTCAAGCAACTGATTTAGAGGAAGTTGTGCTTGGAGCAATGATGATTGATAAAAAGGGAGTAGATGAAATTATTGATATTCTTAATCCTGATGTTTTTTATAGAGAGTCTCATAAATATATCTTCGAAGCAATCTATAAACTGTTTGAAAACTCAGAACCTATTGACTTATTAACTGTTTCCAGTCAATTAAAGAAAGATGCGAAACTAGAATTAGCAGGTGGGGAATTTTATCTGATTCAATTGACCCAAAAGGTAGCTTCTTCGGCACATATCGAGTTTCATGCACGTATAATTTTGCAGAAATATATACAACGAAGCTTGATCAAAATATCAAATGAAATTATCGAAGAGTCTTATGATGAGACCACCGATGTTTTTGATCTTTTGGATATGGCAGAATCAAGATTGTATGAAGTTACTCAGGGAAATATTAAAAGATCTACAGAAACTGCTCAGAGTTTAGTAATTCAAGCTAAGAAAAAGATTCAGGAAATATCCAATAAAGAAGGAATGAGTGGTGTTCCTTCTGGTTTTGATAAATTAGATAAGCTTACCTCGGGTTGGCAGCCTAGTGATTTGATCATCGTGGCAGCACGTCCTGGTATGGGTAAGACGGCTTTGACATTATCTATGGCCAGAAATATGGCAGTTGGAGCTAACATTCCTGTAGCATTCTTTTCGTTAGAGATGTCATCAGTACAGTTAATTACGCGTTTGATTTCTTCTGAAACAGGGCTTTCTTCAGAAAAACTGCGTACTGGTAAGTTAGAAAAACACGAGTGGGAACAACTGAATGTAAAAGTGAAGGATCTCGAGAAAGCTCCGCTTTTTATTGATGATACACCTTCTCTTTCGATTTTTGATTTAAGGGCAAAAGCAAGACGTCTTTCTTCTCAGCACGGAATAAAAATGATCGTTATCGATTACTTACAGTTGATGACAGCCGGTGGAAGTGGTAAGAACGGAAATCGTGAACAAGAAATTTCGACGATTTCTCGTAACTTAAAAGCATTAGCCAAAGAATTAAACATACCGGTTATCGCATTATCACAGTTATCACGTGCAGTAGAAACCCGTGGAGGTAGTAAAAGACCATTATTGAGTGACCTTAGGGAATCTGGAGCGATTGAGCAGGATGCGGATATTGTTGCATTTATATTTAGACCCGAATATTACAAAATTGATGAATGGGATGATGAAGAAAGGTCTCCTACCCAAGGACAAGGAGAATTCATTGTCGCAAAGCATCGTAACGGTGGTTTAGAAAATATTAGGTTAAAATTCATTGGTCACTTAGGTAAATTTGATAACTTAGATGACTTTAGTACTCCTTTTGAGTTTCATTCTAAAATGAACGATGGCAAAGAAGAAGAAGATCCGTTTAGTACGAGCCATCTTCCTAGTGCAGATGAAGCTTTTGGGAGTAGCATAAATGATTCTAATGATGATGACGATGTTCCTTTCTAAAATAAAGTATAAGTTTCTAGTTTATATCTTATTGTTTTTCTTTTCTTTTCAATCGTATGCTTCATATGTGTTGATCCCCATGGATGCCGATAGTCAGCAAAACCATTTAAAAGCCTATGGAATTACGTATTGGACTTTAAGCAAAGATCTTAAAGTTAAATGGTTGCTAAATTATAGAGGAGGCTCTTTCCTTTTGCCTGATACAGAAAACATTAGGAAAGAATGTACGATCCGGGGAGTTTCTTATGAAGTTTTGAGTGCTGCTAAAACAGAGGAGATTCTAGCAGAAATAAGCAGCCCGTCAAAGAATATGGAAGCGGTAGTTCTAGAGAAAGCACCTAAGATTGCGGTGTATTCTCCTAAAGGAAACCAACCTTGGGATGATGCGGTAACGATGGTGTTGACTTTTGCAGAGATTCCTTATGAAACGGTGTATGATAAAGAAGTATTAGAAGATAATCTGATATTATATGATTGGCTGCATTTGCATCACGAAGATTTTACCGGACAATATGGAAAGTTTTATAATACCTATAGAGCTACTCCTTGGTATATAAAGGAGAAGGCTCAGGCCGAGAAATTAGCAAATGAACTGGGCTATCAAAAAGTTTCTGAAGAAAAGTTAGCTGTCGCTCTAAAAATTAGAGATTATGTAGTTGGTGGTGGATTTATGTTTGCGATGTGCAGTGCTACCGATAGTTTTGAGATCGCGTTGGCAGCAGAAGGAGTAGATATCTGCGAACCTATGTTCGATGGTGATCCTAGTGAACCGGGATATCAATCTAAAATTGATTACAATAAAACATTCGCATTCAAAAACTTTACTTTAGAACGTAGTCCTAATGTATATGAGTTTTCATCTATTGATATGACTCGCAAGCGACGTATTCCTAAAACGACGGATTATTTTACACTCATGGATTTTTCTGCAAAATGGGATCCGATACCTACAATGCTTTGCCAGAATCATACCGCTTTGGTTAAAGGATTTATGGGGCAAACCACAGCATATGATCCTGATGAAATTAAATCCAATGTACTGGTGCTGGGAGAAAACAGAACCAATAATGAGGCGAGATATATTCACGGAATCAAAGGCAAAGGATTCTTTACATTTTATGGAGGTCATGATCCCGAGGATTATCAGCATAGAGTGGGTGATCCAAAAACCGAGCTAGAATTGCATCCAAACTCTCCAGGATATCGTTTAATTCTGAACAATGTACTATTTCCGGCTGCTAAAAAGAAAAAACAGAAAACCTAAGAAGCGCTCCGCCTAATTGAAACCTAAAAACACGGTTTATAGGGTAAAACAATCATATTACTTTCCATAATTTTATCCAATGGTAAAGAAAATTATTATGATAATAGCCGCAATACTCCTGATAATTGGATCTTTGTTTATTTACGGAGTCTATCGCTTTTTTAATCCTTTTGGAAAAGCTGTGAATAAAGAATTATCAGATTCTTATTACTACACAAGAGATGGTGAAGGAATTATCTATAGCCCAATGGGGAATTGGTTTTCATTAGGAAAAGACGAAATGCAAGTAGATTTAGCCACTTTTCAGGTTTTAGGAAGAGATTATGCCAAGGATAAGCAATATGCATATTTTAAATCCAGAATTATAAATTCTCCGATAGATGTTCCTTCTTTTCAGGTGAAAGCTGGTTTCGTTCCTATGGATAAAAATCACGTATACATATTGACAGACGATCTTTATTATCTGCATGACTCTGATGAAGAAGGTTTTAAAATTTTAGAAGGAGCAGATGCTGAAACTTATGAGCCATTAGGATATGATTTTGCAAAGGATAAAAATTTCATTTATCGCAATAATCAAATATGTACCGAGGTAGATCACGGATCTTTTGAAATCATCAATGATCAATTTTGCAAAGACAAGAATGGGGTTTATCACTATTATTATGGTAAACCTTTATTAAAAGTTGAAGAAGCGAATCCTGCTAAAGTAATATCGCTGACATCTTCACATATTCGTGATGATCAAAACGTGTATTTTTATCTTAGTCACAGAGGTTTTGAAAATATAGACAAAGTAATCATACTTCCATTTCAAGATAGTGAACAAATTAGTTTTTTCGAAGATCATTCACTTCTCAAAATAGACAATCAGATCTTTTATGAAGGATTGATTATCGAAGGTGCAGATGCATCCACCTTTAAAGACATTGAATACGGATATGCAAAAGATGTGAACCACGTATTTTTTCACGGAAAAATTATTGAAGGAGCTGATGTGAATACTTTTAAGTATAATGATGTTAACTATACTTTTTCGGATAAAAATCATATCTACGAAGCAGGAGAAGTTGTAAAGAAAAAGAATTAGTAGGTTTTAGTTTGTAAGGTTGTGAGTTGAATGCGACTATGGTTTACTTAAATCATAACCTAAATTCAATAATGAGAAAAATAACAATATTTACACTCGCGATGGGCATTTTGTTTTCCTGTAAACAAGCTCCAAAAGAAGAAAAAGAAATAGCCAACGAACAACCGGTAGAAGAAACTACACCAGATCGCTCCAAGGATTTTCCGGCAGATATAGCTGCAGTTTTCAAAGCTCACGGAGGCATAGAGACTTTTGATCAACAACATACATTGGTTTTTGAACTTTCGAATCCAGAAGGTAATGAAAAACACACGACAGATCTCAAAACTAGACACGCTCGCATTGAAACCGATAAATTTGTATTGGGTTTTGATGGGGAAGAAGCTTGGATAGAACAAGATTCTACCTATTTTAAAGGAAACCCTCGCTTTTATCATAATTTGATGTTCTATTTCTACGCAATGCCATTTGTATTAGGTGATGAAGGTATTTCTTACCAAAAAGTTGATGATCTGAAAGTTGGTGATGTGTCATATCCCGGTTATAAAATATCCTATGGAGAAGCAATTGGTGATTCCCCAAAAGATAATTATTTCTTGTACTATGATGCTGAATCCTATAAGATGAAATACTTGGGATATACGGTAACGTTTTTTAGTAAAGAAAGTAGTGAAAAGATAAGTTTGATAGAATATACGGACTGGAATGATGTGAATGGATTATTACTTCCCAAAACACTAAAATGGAGAGCATATGAAGAAGGTGTTGTTGGTGATGTCAAAAGTGAAAGAAAGTTTGTGAATGCTTCTACAAGTTCAGAAAAAATGGATGCATCTATATTTAGTAAACCTAGAGAAGTAAAATAGGAGGCCGTCTGAAAAGCAAAAAACAATATGATTTGTCAGTTTGACAAATGTGAACTGCTTTTTAGACAGCCTTTTTAAAAGCATAAAGAGCTCTACTATTTAAAACCGGTAGAGCTCTTTATTTTTTTAGTAAAACAGATTTTTTTTTGAATATCCGCAACCTTTCATGGTCTATTGTCTCCTCGAGCGCAGTCGAGAGGTTGTTAACCTAACCAATTTAAGATTAGGTCTAGACTGCGCTCGACCTGACTGACATTCCATCTATAATTATGATTCATTACAGATAATCAGTTTTTTTTTGATAAAAATTTACATGGAATTTTTAGGATCCGACAATTTTATAAAAGAAATCCGCTTCTTTATTGCGAAATAATCATTGCGAATAGGCTTTTTAACAAGAGTACTATAAAGTCATTTTAAATACATTTTTAGAATTAGTTAATTTTATATCCTTTATTTAATTCTATTTACGAAAACGATATAGTAACACACGCAAAAACTAATTTTATGTATACAGAACTTACTACGAGCAACAGGATACTTATGGGACCAGGACCATCAGATGCACATCCTAGAGTGCTTAAAGCAATGTCCACACCCTTGATAGGCCATTTAGATCCCGAATTCGTAACGATTATGGATGAGGTTAAAACGATGGTACAAGAAACTTTCCTGACAAAAAATCACATGACATTTGTGGTTTCTGCTCCCGGAAGTGCCGGTATGGAGACTTGTTTGGTAAATTTATTAGAACCGGGAGACGAAGTAATTATCTGTATTAACGGAGTTTTTGGTGGTAGAATGGCGGATATCGCAGAAAGATGTGGTGCAAAAGTTCATAAAATTGAAAAAGAGTGGGGAACTGTTGTTACTCCGGATGACATAAAAAAAGCATTAGATATTTGTAAGAAACCAAAACTCGTTGCATTAGTTCACGCAGAAACTTCTACAGGCGCATTGCAACCACTTAAAGAAATAAGTGATTTGGTACACAATGCAGGAGGTTTATTGATGGTAGATGCAGTGACTTCTTATTGTGGAATGGAATTAAGAGTGGATGATTGGAATATTGATGCTATTTACACAGGAACACAAAAAAATCTAAGCGCTCCTCCGGGATTATCTCCGGTAAGTTTTTCAGACAGAGCTTTAGAGGTTTTAGAAAATAGAAAAACAAAAGTACAAAGCTGGTTTCTGGATTTAAGTCTGGTGAAAAATTATTGGGGTGGTGCCAAACGAGCATATCATCATACTGCACCGGTATCTTCTGTATATGCGCTAAGAGAATCTCTGCGAATTGTACTGGAGGAAGGTTTAGAAAATAGATGGAAACGACATCAAGAGGTTCATCAGGTTCTAAAAACTAAATTGGAGAATTTAGGATTTAAATATTTGGTTGAAGAAAAATATAGGTTACCTAATTTGAATTCAGTTTTTTTGCCTGAAGGAAATGATGAAGCATTACTACGTAAAAAATTATTGAATGAATATAATATTGAAGTAGGAGGAGGACTGGGAGCGTTTGCCGGTAAAATATGGAGGATTGGTATTATGGGAGAAAGCTGTACGCTCAATCATGTAAATATGCTAATAAGCGCACTTCAGGATATGAAAGAGTTTAAAAGTTAAGATACTCGAAAACGGGGTGAAGAATTTCACTGAAAACCGGGTGTGATATTGGATTAAATTTTACAAATTTTGTAGAACAAGTTATTTTTAATCTCTTAAAACCTTATTCAATGAGTTCTATAAGCAATGATCAAATGGTCGTAGAAATCTTAAACTTTTTTTATCCTAATAACACCATTTCAGAATATAATGTCACTGATGATTTAGGTGATCTGGCAGCAGAAATGTATGCAGAAGCGTTGGAGGCTTCTAATGCGATGCATTTAGTGCCAAGACCTACCTATACGCCATCATTTTCCTGGTTGGTGAAAGAAGGTGTAAAAGCATTATGGAGATCAAGAGGAGAAGATGAAATCTACGAATCCGTTAGAGTTACCGTGGCGCTTAAATATAAAAGCAAACATCAAATGGAGAAACTGGGAATCTAAAAAAAAAAGAGGCACTTTACTCAAGTGCCTCTTTTTTTTGCGGTAAATTTGTTTTTAATTATTTACCGTATTTGTTACTATATCGTTTCCAAAGTTCCGTTTGATGGCTCTCTAAACTTATATCTCTACCTTGAATAAAAGCTTTCTCCAATTGATTTGTTCGCATATCCAAAGCATCACCAATACTAATAAATAACGTTGCATCCTTACCAACTTCCAAGGTGCCTACCATATCATCTATACCTAATATCTTGGCGCTGTTACCAGTGATCAGTTGCAGCGCTTTCTCTTTGTCTAATCCGTGTGCAGCAACGGTGCCCGCCTGAAAAGGAAGGTTACGTGCATTGGCACGTTCCATCTGACCGCTATTTTCTAAGGCAACCAATACTCCTGCATCCATTAATAGTTTTGCATTTTTATAAGGTAAGTCATAGTCATCATCTTCGTAATCCGGAGTGGAATGAGTTCTTGTTAATAATACAGGAATATTTCTTTGTTTTAATTGGTCAGCAACTTTGTACGCCTCATCTGCGTGTACCAGGACCACATTTTTGATACCTTGTTCCTGAATAAAACTCAATACATCTAGAATAGCTTTTTCCGGACTCACGTGTATAAACAACCTTTGTGAACCATCAAAAATATTTTTCATAGCCATATGTGGTAAGTGTTCCTTACCCGAATCAGATTTTATCGTGGCTTTTGCCTGATTTATAAAATCAGAGATTTCTGTAACTTGTTCCTGATATTTTTTATTTGGCTTAAAACCAGGATCTTCTCCTAACCACCATCTCCCTCTACTAAAAGGACTAGGCCAGTTAAGGTGTATACCGTCATCAGTTTTTATTGCCGCATCTTCCCAATTCCAGGCATCCAACTGTACAATAGATGAGGTTCCGGATATCCATCCTCCGCGTGGAGTTGTTTGTGCGATCAAAACTCCGTTAGGACGCATACTCTCCACAATTTTACTTTCGGCATTATAGGCAATAATACTTCGTATATGAGGATTAAAACCTCCAATTTCACTATCGTCATCAGTAGCTCTCACCGCTCCAATTTCTACCAATCCGAGTGTGGTATTAGGAGCAATAAAACCGGGATATACGTGTTTGCCGGATGCATCAATTACTGTTCCTTTGGTGGGTACATTTCTACCGGTTCCAACAAAGGTTATTTTTCCATTTTCAAAAGCAATCATGCAGTTTTCAATAACTTCTCCATTACCAATGTGCGCGGTTGCACCGATAATAGTGATTGCTTCCGTTTGCTTTTTAGCAGGTGTTTGCTGCGCTGTTAGGTTTCCGAAGGCAACCAGTACGAACAACAATATATATGAGATATTTTTCATCTGTTTTATTTTTAATCCAGGTTTTTTAATGAATACTTTCTAAGGTGTTACAATGAAAATGTTGCTTTTCCTTTTTCTTAGGAGGTTGCGTTTTCAAACCATTGTTTTTTGCTTTAAGCAGCATAGTGGAGAGTTGATTTCTCTCTTGTGCAATCGTTTTTCTCATTGCTTTATCCTTTTCCAGGTCAAAATAAACCGCACCTTCTATCAGTGTTTTTTCAGCTTTTGAATATACCGATAAGGGATGATCAGTCCATAAAACCAAATCAGCGTCTTTACCTACTTTAATACTTCCTACGCGATCATCTATATGTAATAGTTTAGCAGGGTTTAATGTTACAAACTTCCAAGCGTCTTCTTCGCTAACACCTCCATATTTTACAGATTTTGCTGCTTCTTGGTTCAGCCTTCTAGACATTTCTGCATCATCACTATTAATAGCAACAGTAACCCCTTGATTATGCATGATCGAAGCATTGTAAGGGATAGCGTCATTTACTTCATATTTGTATGCCCACCAATCAGAAAACGTTGATCCACCAACGCCGTGAGCCGCCATTTTATCAGCTACTTTATAGCCTTCAAGTATATGTGTAAACGTATTTATTCTAAAATTGAACATCTCAGCAACTTTCATCAGCATATTGATTTCACTCTGCACATAAGAGTGACAACTGATATAGCGTTTACCGTTTAGAATTTCCAGAAGGGTTTCCATTTCTATGTCTTTACGATATGGATTTCCACTATTCTTTAGTTGCTCATAGTTTTTAGCGCGGGTGAAATAATCAATATATACTTGTTCGACTCCCATACGTGTTTGTGGGAAACGAATTCTTTCTGCATCGCCCCAATTACTCTGTTTCACATTCTCTCCAAGAGCAAATTTTATAAATTTAGGAGAATTGTTGTAGATCAGATTTTCTGCGCTTTCTCCCCATTTTAATTTGATAATGGCAGATCTACCTCCAATCGGGTTTGCAGAACCGTGTAGGATCTGAATCGAGGTTACTCCACCAGCCAGATTTCTGTAGATATTAATATCATCTGGAGACACTACATCTTCAATAGTTACTTCTGCGGTAGAATTATGACCGGCTTCGTTGATGGCAGCAGCGGCGATATGAGAATGCTCGTCAATAATACCTGTAGTTAAGTGTTTTCCGGTGGCATCAATAACCTTGGCATTACCTGCAGAAAGGTTTTTTCCGATAGCAGCTATTTTTCCATTTTTAATCAATACATCCGTATCCGTAAGAATTCCATCAGATTCATTGGTCCAGACGGTTGCATTTTTAAACAATACATTTTCAGATTTAGGGAGTGTGCTGGTACCATATGCGATATTGGGGTAGGTAACAGGCAATACCTTTGGATCCTCTTTTTTGTCTTCCGGTTTCTTTGGATCTTCTTTTTTATCCTCCTTTGGTGGCTTTTGTTTTGCAGTAAAGGTTGTTTCGGCTCCGTTGGGCAGCAAGGCTTTTCCGGTCCAATATTTGGCATTGTTATTTATGGAAGTAACAATTCTGGTGTATTCGGTTTTTGTGGTGTCAGCATCAGTAAATATGATGGATACCCAATTATCTTTGTACGTAATTTTACTTCCTAATTTGGTTTCTCCAAGTTTTATTTCTGCTTTTGGTTTTGAAGGTTTTCCAGAGATAGAGAGATCGTATGTTTTTCCGGCAAGGGTTACATCATACGTTCCGTTAATATCTGTGGTATTCATATCATTGACTATGTTTTTATGACCTTGTACCCAATTTTCATAAATCATATTGTCTTTAGAAAACAGTTCATTGCTGGTAATTAAGAAGTTTGCATAGGCACCTTTTTTTAAAGTACCTAGTACATCACTTTTTCCCAGCATTTGAGCCGGAATTGTAGTAAGTGATGCCAAGACCGTTTTCTTGTCTAAACCGTGTGCTATAGCTTTTTCAATTCTAGCATTGAGGTCCGCTATTTTTTTTAGTTTATGCGTGGTTAGTGAAAATTGAATCCCATTTTTTGCAAGAACGGATGGGTTAGATGGAGCCTGATTCCAGTGGCGCATATCACCAAGACTTACCAAGTTGGCCATATAGGGATCCGAAACATCATAAGCTTCCGGGAAATCAAGTGGTATGATATATTTGGCATTGGTAGCCTTCACCTTGTCTATTCTTGCATATTCATCACCGCCACCAACAAGGATGTATTGAATATTAAACTGATCTCCAACCTTATCGGCTCTAAAACCATTAATCCTGCTTCCAGCTTCAAAAATCTGCGGTAACCCTTTATTATTATGTAGCGCTTCTAAGGATAAGTCTTTATTATTTATGTTTCCTTTGGCATACCAATCCGCATCCAGATACACCTGTCTCAATAAGGCCATCGCTCCCATTAAAGAAGTTGGGTAGGCCTGGTTGCTTTTTTCGCTTTTGGAGAAAGAGAGGAACTGTGCAGAAGCATCACTTAGTAAACGTTCTCCTTCTGTCCCCTCGTTATTAAGAGCAACCAGCAAACCGGTTCCTCTAATGATCCCGTCAGGCATATGGGTGTTTAAAGTTCCGAAACCTTCTTTGATATACTCATCAGCTTTCTTTTTATCATAAGTAAAGCTATGCAAAGGATTTGTTTCCGGACGGATATGGTCGTTCCAATAATAACCTTCTCGACTGGCATCATATTGTGGATTCCTTCGAAAAGAGTTTCCATTTTTTTTAGGTTTCTTAATTCCGAAGTCCGTAAAAGGATCAATAAAGGAGGCATAGATGTGCTTGCCTTGTAAATCTACTACGACACTGTTTTTTGGAATAGAAAGGTTCGTTCCTACTTCTTTGATTTTTCCTTTCTGGATAATTAACATTCCATTTTTGATCTCCGTTGTGGGGGAGGTATGAATGGTTGCATTGGTAAAAACGGTATAATTAGAATTAGATGTTTTCACACCATCATTTTTAGGGAAATATTCTTGAGCAGAAATCGTAAATCCCATACATATCACAAAGAGTGATAAGAATAGTTTTTTCATAAGAGTTAATGTAAAGATGAATTCGTTTTTAAAGATAACTGTTGCCAAAGAAAGACCTTACAAATTAGTATTTTTTTAACAGGAAAGGGAGTTTGGTTGATGGTTTGTGGTTTCTGGTTGACAGTTGTTGGTTGATTGTTTATTGTTTGTGGTCTGAAGACGGAAGGCTGAGGCTCTCGAAGCCTGAATTGCCCTTCGGCTTCGCTCAGGGCACGCTGTGTCGAGGTGTTCTCGAAGCCTGCGCACTGCCAACTAAAAACTGCAAACTGACAATTGAGGTGTCACACTGAGCCCTTCGACTCCGCTCAGGGCACGCTGTGTCGAGGTGTTGTTTAGGGTTGAGGGCTGAGGCTCTCGAAGTCCGAGTTACAAATTAAGAATTAAGAATTATGAATTATGAATTATGAATTACGAATTATGAGTTATGTCGATAGTTGATGGTCAATGGTCAATGGACTAACAACTGAGGACTGAAGCCTGAGGTGTCACACTGAGCCCTTCGACTCCGCTCAGGGCGCGATTTGTCGAAGTGTTGTCGAAGCCTGCACACTGCCAACTAAAAACTGCAAACTGACAACTGAGGACTGAGGACTGAGGTGTCACACTGAGCCCTTCGACTCCGCTCAGGGCGCGATTTGTCGAAGTGTTGTCGAAGCCTGCACACTGCCAACTAAAAACTGCCAACTGACAAGCTCGAAGTCCGGATGAAGAAATACGAAAGTAGAAATTGTAAAATAATGACTAATGAATTGCGAATTCTATTTTGCTTGACAAGAAATCTCATCAAGGATATAAGGGAAAAAATCAGTTAATAAAACGAATTACAACTAAATTTTGAATAAATTTTCCCTTATCTAAAAATTAAAACCATAGTAAAATAAGGTGTTCCCAGAGGTCTGATTAAATTTTACGGTTTTACCGTAAACAATGTACGAGTTTATTTTATAGTTTTACACCACTTATCGTAACCCACCCCACATTATCAAGTTAGTAAAACTTTATTCTGACTAGTTGCATAGCAACGCGGTCATGATAACTAGTTGAACTAATCCCGCTGTAGAGCGGGATCTTATTAAACATTTTGACAAGTTAATTAATCAAGCAGTTATGGTAAATAACTGAACTAATCCCACAATAAAGTGGGCACTAAAATATTGTCTGTGGTTTTCCACAAAGGAAATCAGGATAGGAATACTAGTTTTGAAAGTAAGAGCTACACATATCCAACGATAGAGGAGATATATAGGTAACTCTATTTAAAAAGTATGATATAAATATATGTACGGTAAATATAAACATGTTAGGCACCAATCCATATAAAAACCCTATAATTCTGATGGTTGATGTTTATTAAAAAGGATGAGAATTTAATCAATTTTTTAGAAAATTTGACATAAATTTAAATAAGGAAACATCAACATAAAAATTAGAAGTTAAGTAGAATTAATAAAAGCTAAAATTAGCTATTTTATCAATGAAAACTATATGAATCAAGAAGAACCAGAAGATTTTACAGGACAAACTTTTGATACACCGCTTTACATAAATGGTAATCTTGAAACTAATCCTCAAATTTCAATTCCTAGAATTCCTTTCCTTTTAGAACGTTACGATTTTGATAAAATAATTAAAAGAGAAAGTTTTTGGTTGAACATAGCAAATACTCTTTTGGGAGCGGTAATTGCATTATTTATAAATATGATAGCCAAATTATTAGGCAATAAGATAAATTCAGAAATACCATTTGATGAATGGGAGGTTTATGCATTTCTTATTGCACTAATTTTAATGATTATTAGTTATTGTATTAATAGATTTGTTCCTAATGAAAAAAGGAGAATTGTAAAAAAAATTAAAGACCACTTTGAAAATTCGTGAAATGAACATCAAAACAAAACTACCTAAAAATTATATACCTCTTACCGAATTAGAAGTTTGTTCTAATAAAATAATTGGTGGTGGGAGTTTAATTGGAATCAATGATTTTGCACCACTTTTAATTGGTAAGGGTGAAATTCCCAAGGTTTGGCTTTATACAAAAATTGATCAAAATAATTGGGCCCCATTAATTATAAACAACGAAAGTCAACACTCTAAAATAAAAATATTGACTGACATAACTTCTCGAGAAATAACAATAAAGACTCATGATACAATAATTATTCACGGAATTATGAGCAATGACAACTCTTGTTCAATAGATCAATTGGATCTGAGGCCAATTGGATTAATGTTTTATGGAAATGTAGAGCAGCTGACTATAGGCGATTCAAATTTAAAAGGAAATACATTTAATGGTATTTCCTTTATGATAGGAATTGATGATGAACAAGCAAATGAAAAGACAGGTGCTAGCACTATATAACAAAACATAGTTGCCCTTCGGGACAACAACGTTTGTTATATTTATCGTTATGCCCAATTAAAAAAGAAAAAAATATGAATCCAAAACCAATGTATAAGCTGAAAAGTCCACTTGAAATTGGTGACAAAGGAAATGATATCGAAATTCTACAAAAGTATCTAAATACATTTGGATACTTGCTGATAGAAAAAGAAGATTCAACTTTCAAAAACATTGCAATTTTAGGTGTTTTTGATAGCCCTACTCGAGCTGCTCTCATTTCTTATCAAACTTTCTTCGGATTGGAACAAACAGGAGAATTTGACATAGCTACTAAAAAATCAATGTCTATTCCTAGATGTGGTAATCCCGATGTAAGGCAAGGACGTTCTAACAATTTTGAAGTTGATGGTCGAAGATGGAATAAGACTAACTTAACATACACAATAACAGAATTTACTTCGGATTTAACCCAGAATCAAATAAGAACTGCTATTCATCAAGCTTTTGACTTATGGTCAAATGTTTCACCTCTTAATTTCACCGAAATTGATCCAAATCAAAGTCCTGATATAGTTATTAGGTTTACTCAAGGAAATCATGGTGATTGCTGTCCTTTTGATGGACAATTTGGTGTTTTGGCTCATGCTTTTTTTCCACCACCCAATGGTAGTTTTGCAGGTGATGCTCACTTTGATGACGCTGAAACATGGACGGTTAATATTCCTAATCAAGCAAATACTTTTGACCTCGTAACAGTAGCTGCTCACGAATTTGGACACTCTTTAGGTTTAAGACATTCTTCTGTATTTAATTCTATTATGTGGCCAAATTATAAGGGTATCCAGAGACATTTAGATGAAGATGATATTCTAGGAATTACTTCACTATATCCTTTTCCTATTTGGCGAAATGTTGCCACTAATGACCCTGCTTGGTCAGACGGTAGTGGATGGAAAGATATTAGCAATTACTCAACAATCCAAGCTGTAGGTGTAGGAAACGACCTTTATCTTGTTGCTAGAGCAGATGCTGCAATGATTACTTTAAGATATGATCGTAATACCGACAAATGGGTTTCTGTCGCTAATAATGACCCTGCTTGGTCAGACAGTAGTGGATGGAAAGATATTAGCAATTACTCAACAATCCAAGCTGTAGGTGTAGGAAACGACCTTTATCTTCTTGCTAGAGCAGATGCTGGAATGATTACTTTAAGATATGATCGTAATACCGACAAATGGGTTTCTGTCGCTAATAATGACCCTGCTTGGTCAGACAGTAGTGGATGGAAAGATATTAGCAATTACTCAACAATCCAAGCTGTAGG
>NZ_JBHULE010000035.1:676549-677012 GCF_042684305.1 Aquimarina rubra
ATTTCTGTCGCTAATAATGACCCTGCTTGGTCAGACAGTAGTGGATGGAAAGATATTAGCAATTACCCAACAATCCAAGCTATAGGTGTAGGAAACGACCTTTATCTTCTTGCTAGAGCAGATGCTGGAATGATTACTTTAAGACATGATCGTAATACCGACAAATGGGTTTCCGTTGCCACAAATAACCCTGCTTGGTCAGACAGTAGTGGATGGAAAGATATTAGCAATTACTCAACAATCCAAGCTGTAGGTGTAGGAAACGACCTTTATCTTCTTGCTAGAGCAGATGCTGGAATGATTACTTTAAGATATGAGCGTAATACCGACAAATGGATTTCTGTCGCTAATAATGACCCTGCTTGGTCAGACAGTAGTGGATGGAAAGATATTAGCAATTACTCAACAATCCAAGCTGTAGGTGTAGGAAACGACCTTTATCTTCTTGCTAGAGCAGATGCTG
>NZ_JBHULE010000035.1:677147-784897 GCF_042684305.1 Aquimarina rubra
GTTTTGTTAGGAAATAACGACCCTGCTTGGTCAGACAGTAGTGGATGGAAAGATATTAGCAATTATTCGACAATTCAAACTGTAGGTGTAGGAAACGACCTTTATCTTCTTGCTAGAGCAGATGCCAGTATAGTAACTTTAAAACTAATACAAGACAATTAAGATTTCAATGGTAAAAAAACTTTTAAACTCGGGAATATTCTGGACAGTTATAGTGGGAATAGTTGGTGTTGTTATTACTATAATTTTCTATGAATTTTCTAATAAGATGAAAGAGCCTGTATATTCTATTGTTAAGGAGCCATCCTTAATTTTTGATAAGGAAAACGCTACTTCAAATTTTAAACTATTATCAAAAGATTCAACTATAATTCAGCAAAATGTTTACGTTACAACGATTGTTGCTTGGAATAATGGTGATTTAGAAATCAGTAAAGGAGACGTTAGAAAGAAAATTAAAGTAACAGTTTCAGATCAAAATGAAATTCTTGAATACAAAATTACCAAACAGACTAATCCTGAAATATCTAATTTTAAACTGAAACAGTTTGAAAATGAATTAATTGTTGATTGGGACTATTTTGACCCAAAGTTCGGTTTTGAATTTCAAGTAATATATTCTGGAACAGAAGAAACGCAAATAGAAATGGAAGGATACATAATTGGAGCTAAAGTGAAAAAAGTGGCTCTACGACCAAAGGGAGCCTTTAATAAGTATTTTGGAATTTTTGCTTTGATTGTCAATATTTACTTGGTCTTTATTGTTTTTAAAGACTTCAAGAGAGCAACTTGGAAATATTATTTATTTCAATCCTTTATCCTTATGATCGGTTTAGCCATTGCATTGTGGTTGATAAATAAATATTTTTTCTCCGGATACATATCACCATTTTAGAATTAAACAACTGGAAGAATGTAATCAGCTTCCGCTGTAGAGCGGGAATCTTATTAGACGTTTTGACAAGTTATTTAGCAAACCAGCTCCTCAAAGTTTCTGCCACATGCAGACAGGTGCAACTTCGAAGCATATTTATATATAAAAAAAAAGAGACCCTACAGTCTCTTTTTTTATTCCCCCGCTCCCGCTAGTCTGTGACTAGTGGCGTATAAGATTGGTAAAAGTTTATATGAAATATCCTGTTGAAAGTTTCTGCCACCGACAAACAAGTATAACATCAAAGAATATTCTTTACAACAAAAAAAAGAGACCCTACAGTCTCTTTTTTCATTCCCATTAACATCATAAAAACAACTATAATTAGTTATTCACAATGATCCTGGCGGTTTGGTATCCGTTAAAGAAATTAGCATCGGTACGTTTAAAACGTTTCATCACCTTGTCCATTTTATTAGAGAGTAGGGATGAGGTATTGTCAAAAAGCTCTGCAAGGTTTAGTGTTGCCTGTTTGCCGGCAATACGATACTGTCGCGGTTGTCCTTGCAAGGTTAAGAATTGATCAAAGCTGTTTTTTAGATCCGTGATCTGATCCGCCGTTACTCCATAATCTGCTAAGGCTTCCAGATGTTGTTCTAATAAGGTAATCGTTTCGGTAATCACCGTTACAAAATCCTGATTGCGTAAGCGGTTCAAATCAGAAAAGGATTTTGCGGCTTTTTGCTCTAGTTCTATATTTTCTTCGATCGCAGCATAGGCCTCTAATGCATCGTTAAGGATATCTGCTTTTTCTGATACAAAACGTTTTTGCGTTGTTTTGTTAGCACCTAGATATACTCGGGCAGCTTCCTGATTTTCCTGATGCTCACGGATGTTTGATAACAGTTCGCTAAATTGATTTTTAAAAGTAATTAATACCGGTACACCATTCCATTTATCGGTGTTCGCATCCAGATAGGTTTGTACGGCTTCATACATATCCAGTTTGTTGTTCTGGTCTTTGTTCATCGTGTAAAAGTTTAAAAATTATACTAATTATGGCTTGCTTATCAACTGCTTGATACCAAGCACCGTAATTAAGTGTCATGAGCAGATAAAATGTTACCACATACACGCTACTTTTTATTTGGGTACGTATCGTACAAGTTATTTCTAAAGGCAAAATAAGGCTGCAGCACCCTGAGTGAGCTTTGCAGTACTTTGATTGTACATTGCAGCAGTCTGATTGTACATTGCAGCGACTTGAGCAGGCTTTGCAGCGATCTGAGCTGACATTGTAGCACATCAAATGTTCTTTGCAACACTCTGATCAGCCATTGCAGCCCTCGGACCTGACGTGGTTACAGACCGAGAGGTCTTTGCAGCACTTTGATAGAGCTTTGCAAGGGTTTTGGTTTTTTGTAATGGCGATGTTAGAAGAAATGTATTATTTCTGTGTACTTTTATGAAAAGTATGCATGCGATGTTGCATTGATTTTTGTTTTGTAACCAATTGGAATAATGGAAATATTAAATAAATTTTCAAAAAGATTTAATAAAAGAGATGATGTCAAAAAAGCATCTGAATCCGAAATTAAAAATTTTGAATCAGAGTTTGGAATAGTATTGCCAAATGACTTTAAAAAGTTCATTGCTGAATATGGTAATATTTGGACACCTGACATTTTAGACATTATTGTGGATAATGAAATTGAATTAAATGACGTCCAGAATTTTTGGGATATTGAAACAATAAGTTTTGACAAAAAAAATGAATGGACTTCTCAAATTTCGACTGACTTAATTCCCTTTGCTTCTGACAGTATGGGAAATATTTTCGGGTTTTTATCGGCGGACTTGAAAACGGAAAAAGAGAGTAGTTCTGTTTATTTTTTTGACCACGACTTTAATACTGTGGATAAAATTGCGGATTCGTTCTCTGAATGGATTAATGAATTTAATAAACTATAAAAACTGGTTATAACAAGTATATCCCAGATATCCCGCTAGCGTCTGGTTAGTACCAATTCTAAATGTATGACTTAGTATAAGCCTAACTTTTCCTATGATTAGACATTATCTATCAGATAAACCGAAATGATAATAACGAAAGAAATACTTAAAAAAGATCCTGATATTGAAGGTGCATTTATTGTTGAATTTATCTGGAATGATAAAAAATTTGATTTGCGGCTTGACCCAGATGATGTTTCAATAAACGAAACCTTACTATTAGCAAATAAGATAATTGGAGATTTTGAAATTTATTTAAAAAAAGCTGAAGATGTCATTGTAAAAGATTTTCTTGATAATTACAATGAAAATTGGTCCGATAGCGAAAATGGATATCCGAAACTGAATGAATTGGAGTTTAGAAGTAATCTTGAATTACATGGAATTAATTTCTTGTCAAACGATTGTGTTGATGTATTCTTTAATGAAAACGGAATGTTCGGTAATCATTCATTGATTGCCCAATCATTTGATGGTGAAAACTTTGAAGATTCAACCATGTATGGATAAAATACCACCTCGTTCCCGCTAATGTCTCGTTAGTGGTGACAAGGACAGCAAGAATAATCTACAACTATAAGAGCGTTTCGTGAGATCCTGAAACAAGGCTGCCTGTCTACCGACGAGGTAGATCTGCCGACAAGGCAGGTTCAGAATGACAATTTATTGTGCCCTGAGCGGAGTCGAAGGGCTTGATGTGACAGCTTACTGTGCCCTGAGCGTAGTCGAAGGGCTATACATAACAGTTCAGTTTGATAATTCAGAATGTAGACCCTAGATCACTATTCCCAACCTCTCGATCCTTCAGATAATTAACCAATAAGGCTACGACATAACTATAGGTTTCCATACCATCCGGTTGGTTGTTGGCTTTTAGGTAACTGTCGTAGGTAGATTTAAAGAAAGGTTCTAAGGGGTTTTCATAACTTAGCCAAAATTCGTTCACCTCTTGATAGTTTTTACGGATACCGGGTCGCAGGTCTTCTTCGATCATACAAATCGCTTTTTGATCATCTCGTAAATACAAATCGTTTAAGCAAAATTTTAGCGCAAAGGTCACTCCGCTATACTGAAAATACGGATCGTCATAGTTCATTGTAGTGAGAGCCGCAATAAAATTGGCTTCATTCTCTTTGGCAAAACCCAACTGGTGCGCTACTTCGTGGCAACTGGTGGTAGGGGCTTTGTAATTGAGGATCAATCCATTTACTTGTGCTTCATTGGTCACCGGATTGAGATACCCACTAAATCCCATATAGGTTAAAGGTAAGGTGAGTAGGGATACCTTGATACTTCTGGGTTCGTATTTGAGCTCCGGAAAGATAGTATCCAACTGATCATAGGCCGGAATCGTTTTTTTAAAGACTTCGTCTTTGTCGTACGGTAATTGTACAGAGGTAGAGTCGTCTTTTTCTAATTGCAGGTGTAGTTCGTTAGCTCTTTTAATCAACTTTTCGCTTACAGCAATCAATTCTTCCTGTGTATACTGATCATTAATTTCTAACACCTGATGTAGCGGTAAGCGGTAATAATTAATACCCCAAAGCAAATGAAAGGTCGCATATACAATAGAAAGCGTAGCGCCAATATCCAGGAGTACGGTTTTCCATTGTATGTTACGTTTCAGAATTTTGGTAAAAATATATCGAATCAATAAAATAATCAGAATGGCGTAACTGATATCTCCAAACGAAAAAGGAATCCAACCCAGCGCATATCGAAATGCCTTGGAGATATAGCGATATACCCCATTGCTGTACCATTGTTCTACCACTTCCGGAAAAAAAGCCAGGATCTGTAGCGCCAGAATTTGAACCGGTAAAAGAATGGTTAGGTATAATTTTGTTTTGGATTGCATAAAATAGTTGTAACAAAGTGTAAATCTACAACATTTAATATATCATTTGAATTAAGATTTGCATAATGTACATTTGTCAAAAACACGATATACATGAATTCAGAAATAAGAAACCTGGAGCCTAAAGAACTCTGGAATAAATTTGCAGACCTTAATGCTGTTCCCAGACCTTCAAAAAAAGAAGAACGTGTGATTGCTTTTATGAAAGAGTTTGGAGAATCACTGGGGCTGCCTGTAGAAATCGATGAAGTTGGTAATGTTTTGATTAAAAAACCGGCAACCACCGGAATGGAAGATCGAAAAACAGTGGTGATGCAATCTCATTTGGATATGGTCCATCAAAAAAATGCAGATACAACTTTTGATTTCGATAAACAAGGCATCGAAATGTATGTAGATGGTGACTGGGTGCGAGCTAAAGGAACTACGTTGGGAGCTGATAATGGATTAGGTGTGGCTACCATTATGGCTATATTGGAATCAAATGATATCGCTCATCCGGCGATTGAAGCATTGTTTACCATTGATGAAGAAACAGGAATGACCGGAGCAATGGGATTAAAACCAAATTGGCTACAAGGAGATATCCTGTTAAACTTAGATACTGAAGAAGATGATGAAATCGGGGTAGGATGTGCAGGTGGAGTAGATGTAACTGCAGAAAGAACCTATAGAGAAGAAGAAGTTGCAGAAGGAAAAACAGCGTATACCATCTCGGTAACAGGTCTTAACGGAGGGCATTCTGGAATGGATATTCATAAAGGATTGGGTAATGCTAACAAAATTATGAATAGACTGTTGTTTGATGGTTTTGAGAATTATGGTCTTCGTATTCACGAAATCAAAGGTGGAAGTTTACGTAATGCGATTCCAAGAGAAAGTTTTGCCACCGTAGTGGTGGATTCGATACAATCTGAAGCTTTTGAGTTTGAAATGGCCGAACTGATTTTTACTATTAAAAAAGAACTTTCTGTAGTAGATCCAAACTTGACTATAGAATTAAATGCTGTCGATTTACCAAATAAGGTTATGGAACTGGGAGTTCAGGAAGGTGTTCTAAAATCTTTGTATGCAGCTCATAATGGGGTATATGTAATGAGTGCTTCTATTCCTGATTTGGTAGAAACTTCTAATAATATTGCCAAAGTAACTGTTGGTAATGGTCAGATAAAAATAGAATGTTTGACCAGAAGTAGCGTAGAGTCTACAAAATTGGATTTGGTCAATAAATTACGAGCCACTTTCGAATTGATTGGTTGTGAGGTGACAACAGATGGGGATTATCCGGGTTGGGCACCAAACATGAATTCTCCTATATTAAAAGTATTAGATGAGTTGTACCAAAAAATTAATGGAGAAAAAGCTCACGTTGCTGCTTGTCACGCAGGATTAGAATGTGGTATTTTGGGACAAAATTATCCTGATATGGATATGATTTCTTTTGGTCCAACGATCTTAGGAGCACATTCTCCTGATGAAAGAGCCAGCATTTCTTCTGCTCAGAAATATTGGGGTTTTGTAAAAGAAATTTTAAAGAATATTCCGTTGAAATAGTTTAAGTAAAGACAAAAAAGAGGCTGTCTGAAACGTATTTAGCGTAAATCTTGATAAGAAAATATAAGAATCGAAATAAGTATTTAAAAATTAGTTCTTTTTAGTTTCCTCTCCCTCTGGGAGAGGATTAAGGTGAGGGATTTTGATATAAAAACCCCTCATCCTAACCCCTAAGCGCAATCTCGCCCATTGCTATTACAATGTCGTCCGAGGAGAAGGGACTTGACTCGCCCCTAAAACGCTGAATAACAATTGTATTATATAGAACTCATATTAAAAAAAAGCGCATCTCATATGTAATGAGATGCGCTTTTTTTTAATTATATTTTAATTAATGTCCGTGACCGTCATCTTTAGAGTGTCCTTCAGGAGTTGATTGATCTACAATACTTACCAATTCAAGTTCGAAAATCAAATCGGTATTAGGTGGAATTGGTCTTCTACCTCTTTCTCCGTATCCTAAATGAGAAGGAATGAAAATAATGGCTTTATCACCCACTTTCATTTGCTGCACTCCTTCTTTGAATCCAGAAATCATTTGAGCTTCTGGAGAATAAGGCATTTGCATCGGTTTGTACCCTTGTGGGTGACTAGCTCTACGTTGATCCCAGGTGTTTGTTTCTTTTGCAATTTCTTCAATATTGGTGTCAAACAACCTTCCATCAGTAAAATATCCCTGATAATTTAAGCTAACCATATCCCCAAGATTTGGCTGTGCTCCATCCCCTTTATTGATAAAGTAAATCTCTAAACCACTTTCAAGTTTGGTCGCTTTTTCTTTTAATTCTGCATATTTAGCAGCTTGTTTTTTATTTCTTTCTAGAACCAGACGTTCTTTTTCTAACTTCTCCTCTTCCATAACTTTTAGTTTATCTTCAAAAGCTACTTTGGCATCAAAAGCTTTAGCGTCTTTACCTTTTCTGATAATGTTCACTTGCTCCATTCTTACTTCCGAAACCGGTTTGTCTCCTGGTTTTTTTGTTTCTACAACACCAATGCTGTCTACAACATCTTGTCCGAAAACAATTTCTCCAAATACTGTGTGTTTACCGTTTAACCAAGGCGTTTCTTTAAGCGTAATAAAAAATTGGCTTCCGTTTGTAGCCGGACCAGAATTAGCCATTGATAAGATACCTTTAGATTTATGAGTTAATGAATCTACAATTTCATCAGGGAACTTATATCCTGGATCTCCTGTTCCTTTACCAAGGGGATCTCCTGTTTGTATCATAAAATCCTTAATGACTCTATGAAAGATGATTCCGTTATAATATTTTTTTCCTTTATATAAACTGTCTACCATCGTATTGGTTCCTTCTGCAAGAGAAACAAAATTAGCTACGGTTAGTGGTGTAGCTTCGTGATACAATTTAGCAACGGCAGTTCCTTTATTTGTAATGATTTCTGCATAGATTCCATCTCCAAGTTCAGGATATTTTTCTTCACAACTGCTAAAGGTTAAAGCAATAAGAGCCAAGAATAAAAAATTTAATTTTTTCATTTTGTTTGTTAAGTTTTAATTTTCTTTTGTTGATTGTTTGGTAATTTTATTAAGTGTTACTCTAGATATTAACGGAATATTTGTCCCAATCTTATGATCGTCTCCATAATAACCATAAGCCTGATATGAAGGGAACAAAAATGTAACTATTTCTCCTTCCTTCATGAGTTTTAATCCTTCTCTCAATCCAAAAAACAGGTCTTCCTGGTCAATGGCATAATTTACGGTATCTAACTCCTTTTGATTGTATATAAGATCACCATTAAGGTTTTTAATATCGTAATTGAAATTTACGATATCTCCGAATTTTGCTGTTGTGGTGGCTAGGGTATCTTTTTTTTCATAATAATACCAAAACCCACCATCTGATGCAATATAATTGTTTAATGTATCTTCCTTAATGATTTTTTGAATACGAGCTTCTTCTCTTGCACTAAGCTCCTTATTTCTATTAATAGACTCATTAATAAAAGATCCGGACGAAATGCTTACAGGTTTTCGTGCTTCGGGTGCTTTGCAGGAAAAAAACAATGTAAAAAAGCTTAAGAATAGAAGAAAATGTCTCATGAATTTAGGGCATTTTTATAGGCAGGTAAGATACTAATAAATTTCTCAACAGTTTCGGTGAGAGAAAGATTACTTTTTCCGCCTGCAGCGTTGTGATGACCGCCTCCTTCAAAATGATTTCTGGAGAATTCATTGACCGAAAAATCACCTTTGGAACGTAAAGAAATTTTGATAATATCTTCACCTTTATTTTCAATAAAAATTAATGCGAAAACAATACCATCCACTGATAATCCCATATTGACAAAACCTTCGGTATCTCCTTTTTTAAAATTATGATCATCTAGTTCCTTTTGAGACATTGTTATATATGCAGTTTTATATTCAGGGAGAATTCTTAGATTCTTGAGTGCAACACCCTTTAATTGTAATTTTGAATAAGAATTTGTGTCATAAATATTTTCATGGATACCCGTATTATCCGCACCTCTGTCAATCAGATCTGCAATAACTCTATGTGTTGTACTGGTAGTGGATCTAAATCTAAAAGAACCTGTGTCTGTCATAATACCAACATAAATACACGTAGCAATATCTGCATTTATTTTGTCCAGATCGTGTAACTTTTCTATAAAATGATACACCATCTGGCAAGTAGAACTCATGCTCACATCACTATAGGTATATTTGGCATATGTATCCGGTTGCTGGTGATGATCGATCATAATAAAAGTAGCGTCAGTTTCGGACAAGAGACTTTCCATATTTCCTGTTCTGGAAAAATGATTAAAATCTAAAGTAAAAATGATATCGGCGCCTTTTATTTTAGAGGTTGCCACATCAGTATCACTATCATATTTTATAATGGATTTTTCTCCAGGAATCCATTTTAGGAATTCCGGATAATCATTTGGTGTAACAACAGTAGAATGATGTCCTAATCCGGATAGATAATGATGTAGGGCTAAAGTAGAGCCAATAGCATCTCCATCTGGATTTTTATGAGGAATAATAACAATATTTTTTGGAGTGCTTAACAGCACTTTTATTTCTTTAATCTCACTCGAATTCATAGATCAGCGAATATACTATTTATTAATAATATGGTAATAAAGGAATTCTTAATTTTATGCAGTTCTAATTGATAGAAAAAATGAAAATAAGAAAAACTATAGTTCTATTGGTATTCTTTACGGTGTACTTCTCTTTCGGTCAAACGATATCGAAAAGTAACAGTGTTGATTTTACGATTGCTTTTGGAAGCTGTAATAAACAAGATAATAATCAGCCTTTTTGGAAAGAAATTTTAAAAAACAATCCGGACGTATTTGTTTGGGGTGGTGATAATATTTATGGCGACTCTGCAGATATGTCTAAACTCGCAAGGGACTATCAAACTCAAAATAACAATGCAGACTACCAAAAACTAAAGGAACAAGTTCCTGTTATGGCTACTTGGGATGATCACGATTATGGTAAGAATGATAGAGGAGCAGAGTGGGAGATGAAAAAAGAAAGCCAACAGTCGTTTTTGGATTTTCTGGGAGTCGCAAAAGAAGATGTGAGAAGAGCTCAGGAAGGAATATATACTTCTAAGGTTTTTAAGCACACTAAAGGAAGTATTAAAGTAATCATATTGGATACTCGTTATTTTAGGTCACCGCTCTTAAAAGATAGTACAGGCAACAAACGGTATGTTCCTCATCAAAATGGAAAAGGAACGGTTCTGGGTAAAAAGCAATGGTTATGGTTAGAAGATGAATTGAAGTCAAGTACGGCTGATTTTCATATCATAGTGAGTAGTATCCAATTTTTATCCGGAGAACATGGTTGGGAATGTTGGGCTAACTTTCCTACAGAGGTAGAACGACTAAAGCAGTTGGTTATAAACGAAAATGTAAAGAATGTAATCATCCTGAGTGGAGATCGTCATATTTCTGAATTTTCAAAAATAAATTTACCTGGACTTTCATATCCATTGGTAGATTTTACATCTAGCGGGTTAACGCATGCGTATACTAAATATATCGGAGAACCTAACAAATATAGAATTGGTGAGGTAATTTCTGTTCCAAGTTTTGGTATTTTAAACTTCAATTTTGATGCAAATGAAGTCAGTATGCAGATACGTGGACAAAATAATAGCATACTTCAGGAAATAACGGAAGAATACGCTAAAAAATAGGATTTCTTAACATGATTTCTGGAATGTCAGTACTTTCTGAGGATATTTCTTGTTTTTGATACTTTTATCTATACTTTTGCACAAAATTTTTGGGTTTGACTGATACGGTCAGAACAATGGATATAAAATTAAATTTTGAAAATGGCAACAAATAGAACTTTTACAATGCTTAAACCGGATGCGGTTAGAAAAGGATACATTGGTGCGATCCTTGAACAAATCACTGCTTCAGGTTTTAGAATTGTAGCAATGAAATTAACACAATTGACTACTGATGATGCAAAGGCTTTTTATGCTGTACATAGCGAGCGTCCTTTCTACGGAGAATTAGTAGAATATATGACTAGTGGTCCAATCGTAGCAGCTATTCTTGAAAAAGAAAATGCTGTTGAAGATTTTAGAACTTTAATTGGCGCTACTAATCCAGAAGAAGCTGCAGAAGGAACTATCCGTAAAAAGTTTGCTACTTCGATTAGCGAAAATGCTGTTCACGGTAGTGATAGTGATGATAATGCTGCTATCGAAGGTGCTTTTCATTTCTCAGGAAGAGAGCAGTTCTAGAAAAGTTATACTATTTTAGTGTTCAAAACCATTCTGATTTTTCAGGATGGTTTTGTTGTTTTAAGAGGTAGATACATAGTGATACGCTACCAAAACACTCTAAAACTTAGGTTAGGAGTAATACCCAGTGCCATAATATCCGAATTTATAAATCGGTTATCTAAAGAATTAGTAGTTCTGAATTCTCTGTTCAGTAAGTTTTCTCTATCATATAGATTCAAAACAGAAAGCCCTAATCGATATTTGATATAAGGATTGGATCTTATTTTGAAATCATAAATTGCAGAAAAATCAAGGCGATGATATACGGGAAGATTGTTCCCATTTATCTCCCCAAAATCTAATAGTACCAAATCACCACTTTCATCAACTCCAGCAACATTGGTATAGGCTTTACCGGTATGCCAAAGCCAGCCTAAAGAGAACTGAAAATTATTGATTTTGTAAAAGTGTGACCATTTTACAGTATGTTCAATATTCCAGTTGCCGGGAAAAGACTCATTGTTATTGATGTCTTCAAATTTGTTTTGAGTGTTGATATAAGAATAGCTGACCCAGGTTTTGTAGTTTTTAAAACGTTTCTTTAAGAAAAAATCGATTCCATACACTCTACTTTCTCCATTGTGGTAGGTGTTGTCGATTGGATTGATAAAACCTGCCGTTAGAGAAGTGATATCATCTATTTGTTTATAATAGGTGTCTACATCAAAATACCATTTATTTTTCTTAAAACTACTTCCCAAAGTAAACTGATAACTGGTAATTACAGGAAATTGTTCTTTGTTCGACAGTGTCCATACCTGGTTTTCTAAAGAAAGATCACTAACCACCGATTCTCTGATCTGACTAACGGCCTGACTTCGATATTCTCCTGTGGCATTTATTTCCCAATACTTGGATAGATTTTTTTGTATAAAAATTCGGGGTTCTACAAATGATTTGTCTAGTTCTGTGTAATGGTTTAATCGTAATCCTGCAGAGAAATAAAAGTTCTGAGGAGTTTCATATTTGTATTCACCATACGCAGAATGGGTGTTTAAAAAACGGTCGTCCTGATCCAAAATTAATTCATAGGTTGGAGTAGTGGTTACAAAGGCATATTTGATATTATTGTTAGAAAATTGATACCCACCAAGAATCCTTTGATGCTCGGATAAGGAATATTGAAGGTCTAAAGCCGCTCCAAAATCCTTAACGCTATTTTTTTTACTTTCGATTTCAGTCGTTGTTCCGGATTCTGATGTAATGAATTGGTAATTTAGTAAGTATCGTGTGTAATATCCGCTGGTTTTAATATTTAATTTATGATTCCAGTGATGATTCCAGCTTACATTATATCCTTCATTTTCGGTGACCAAATCATCGTTTAATGATGTTTGGTCATCACTTCTTCTAAAATCAAGATCGTTTTTGCTATATAAGGCATTAGCTTCAATTTTATCAAAATCCGAAATTTCAGCAATTAAATTTGCATTAAAATCGGCATAGAAAAAATCATTTTTGGCTTCATTAAGTGGATTGGTTTCTGCAATGGTAGTATTCTGAAAAACACGATCCGCAAACTGTTCGTAGGTAAATGTTTCCAGTATATCTGTATAGGATCTCCTTCCGGATACTTGCAGTGATACTTTATCTTTTATAATTGGGGTATGAACAACGGCATCTGCATTGATCATATTAAAACCGGCGCCTCCTGTAAAACGCTTGGCAACCTCATTCTCCGTTTTAATATCAATGACTCCAGAAATTCTATCTCCATATTTTGCACTGACTCCACTTTTAGAAAAATCTACTTCTTTGACCACATATGGATTAAAAGCAGATAACATACCAAAAAAATGCCCTTGGTGATAGGTTTTAATACCATTCCAAAGAACTAAGTTTTGATTAGGAGCACTACCACGTACGTATAGTCCGGATGCTGTTTCGAACGGACTATTAACACCGGGAGTTAATTGGATGCTTTGCAAGATATCAGGTTCTGTAAGTCCAGGTAGTATTTCGATATCTTGTAGATTGATATTAACTACTTTTTTATTTTGAGTAATTCCTTTGGTAAGGTATTCCTGGATAATAACTTCGTCTAGAGTTTCTATGGTATTAGAGAGATAAATCTCAATGCAGTTACCATTAAGAAATTCAGAAGCATTCAATACTTTTTGCCTAAATCCCGGAGCACTTATCAAAATCACCGAATTGAAAGGCACCTCTTTATTCTCAAAATATCCCGATTCATTGGTAGTGATATTTGTTCTTGAAGCTTTGAAGAATACTCTTATTTTTTCGAGAGGTTCTAAGTTTTCATTAAAAATAGTACCACAAACCGTAAGCGTATCTTTTTTAGAGTATTCTCTAATGGTGATGAAGTTTTCTCCGGTAATTTCGAATTTTAGTTGCGACTGTCGTTGTAGACTATCGATAACATCTTGTATGTTGCTCGTACTATTTGTTTGTATAGAAACAAGCTTATTTACAATCGTTGCATCAATAAACGAAAACTTAACATCGAATTGTTTTTCTAAGGCTGGAATTATTTGAGAAAGAGGTTTATTATCTGCATTAATGATTTGTGCTTTTTCTTGAGAAAAAACAGCTACACTCCAAAAAAGTATGCACATACATAAAAGTCTTGTCATTCTCTTAATTTTCTACTACCACGGTCTTACCGTCTTGCAATAGTTGGTATTGCAAACCTAAGGTACTAAAAACTGTTTTAAGAGCCACCTCTATATCATTATTAGGAAAAGTTCCGGTATATATGATGCTGGTATCAACGCCTTTGGCATTAATATTTATATTGTATTGATCCTCTAACTCATCAAAGACAAAACGAAGCGGTACACTTCTAAACGAACTTGTATTTGTGATCCAGGATGGTTCTAGTGCTTCAAACGTCCAGTTCTCAGAAGCGGTACGAGCAATTTTTCTAAAACCTTTTCCTGCTACAAGAATCGTGTTTTCTTGACCGCTGTTAACACTTACTTTGCCTTCATAACAAACTGCTTCAAAAAATGAATCATTTGATTGAACATTAAATTGGGTTCCTAATACAGTGACTTCTCCGTTTGCAGTAGTCACGGTAAACTTACTTCCTTTCTTTACTTTGAAATATGCTTCACCATCTAGGGATACTGTTCTATTAGTCTCCCAATCTTTCTTATCGAAACTTACTTCGGATTTTGCATTTAGAATCATTTCAGAGCCATCGGGTAATGTTACTGCTAACTGTTCTCCGTAAGAGGTGATGAATGAGTCATTAGAATTAAAAAAGAATAGTCCAAATATAAGAGCAATTGAAGCGGCTGCAGCCAGATAAGGCCAAAGCTGAATAACAGGTTTTGTTTTCTTTTTGACAGTGATACTACTTTTGGATTTTACCTGATGCAAAGCTGTATCTATATCGTACTCTGTTAGATCCAAAGCATCGGCACCTTCCTTTATCTTCTTGTAATGATCATACTCCGGATCGGATTGGAACTCACGAAGTTCCTCTGGAGAGAGTTCTCCATTTATCCATCTGGATAAGAATATATCATCTTTTTTATCGTCTAACATAACTTGCGTATATAATATAGAAACGTTTCATTATTTAATAACCCTACCCCTGTTTTTTAGTTTTTTTATTTTCCATCAGTAATCAGTCATTATTAGCAGTCTATAGTCAAATGTATATTGTCAATAGTCTTTTCATAATTATAGATAAAGATTCACTTTAGTGTGTTTCTTAATGCTTGAATTATTTTAATAATCTCAGTGAGCTTTTCATAAAAACTATTAAACTCATTTTGATCGATTAAATTACGTCTTTTTGCAATAAATAGACAACTAACTACTTCAATTCATGAACGTAAAGCAATCCCAAGGAATCGGTTAAATTCTTTATTTGTTTGTTCCGTTGAACCTTCGGCAATATTTAAGGCTATAGAATCGGATGCTCTTTTAATTTGACTTGTTAATACATATAGCTCATCTTTTGGAAATTTAAGAGTTAGTACGTGTATGTCTTCTGAGAGATCCAAGGATTTTTGCCATACTTTTAATTTTTCGAATTTAAATGCCATAAATTAAACTAAGATTTTACAATCGTCTATCGTCTATCGTCTATCGTCCATTGACTATTAACTATTAACCATCAACTATTCTAAATATTACCTATTTTTTTTCTTAAGCTTAAAAGTGCTTTATGCATTAATTTTTCTATTGCTTTTACGGATACGTTTGATAATTCTGCAATTTCTCTGTACGTTTTTTTATCTATTCTACTTAAAAGAAAAACTTCTCTCTGTCTATCCGGCAAATCAGCTATCGCATTTTTTAGTTTCTCCATATATTCTTTTTCAAGCATTACAAATTCTGGAGATTCATTAGTTACATCACTTTTACGTTGCGTAATATAATTTTGATGTCTGAACTTTACTTGTTGATGACGTGCGATACTAATCCCGAGATTGGTAGCAATGGTATAGACATAGCTTTTTGCCTTATCTAAAGGAACCTTAGCACAGTTATTCCATAATTTAATAAAGGAGTCCTGTACAATATCTTCTGCTTGGTCAAGGTCTCCGAACTTATAATACAAATAACTTCTTAAAAGCTTCGCGTGGCTTTTAAAAAATTGGTCAAAGGCTTGTTCGTTACAAGTAGAGTTTTTACTATCAGGCATTTGGGGTTGATTAGATTCTCAAATCTAGAAGTTTTTTTATTGAGATCAAAAGCAAAAAAAATAAAATTTAAAATTTAGGGGTAGGGTATTCTTTTTAAGCTGCGTTTCATTATTGTGGAGCGAATAAAATGCTTCTTGAAATTAATTATTGACAACCCCTAAAAAATTATAACGATGAAAAAACTTAGTATTTGGTGTGTAATGATCTTTACACTTTTAGTAGGATTTACTTCTTGCGATGAAAATGAAGAATTTGAAACCTGTCCTGATATCACCATTAATATAGATAACGTACCTGGTAGTACAGTATATCGTTTTGTAGCCCAATTAGATGGTATAGAAGACGTAAGGTTTACTTGGTCTATAGATGGAGAAGAAATCGATACAGGAAATCTTAATGATATCGCAAGTCAGATTTTTGATTATCAATTCGAAGAAGGTACGCATACGATTTGTGTAAAAGTAGCTAGTGATACCTGTCCATTAGAAGTATGTAAAGAAATTGAAGTAGATCGGGATGAAACTGATCCATGTCCAGATCTTTTCTTTGAAGCAAGACAGTACGAGAGGCCAAATAAATATAAGTTTATCGCAGATTTCCCTGGGATTGAAGAAACTCGTTATGAGTGGTTTATCAATGGAGAAGTAGTAGAAAATGATAATCAAAATGATGATAACTACTTATTCTGGGAGTTTGCTGAGCCAGGAAGATATGAGGTATGTATCAAGTCAGAAAGTGAAGAATGTCCTAATGGAGCTTCCTATTGTAAAGTCATTGAAGTAGAAGAAGTAGCAGAAAGATGTCCTGAAGTTTCTTTTGTAAAAGAAATGGAACCGGGAACAGTGGGAGTTTATGTGTTCGAAGCCCAAATTGAAGAAATCGATCCTGTAACCGAAATACATTGGTATATCAATGGAGATCGTGTAGAAAACCAAACAGATGCACAAGATGGAGCTAGAGTGTTAACATATCAATTTGAATCGGGTGTATACGAAGTTTGCTTAAAAGTATTTACAGAAGATTGTACTGAAGGAGCTATCTATTGTAAAGAAATAAGAGTAGGAGAAGATGCATGTCCTGATCTGTTTTTTATAGCAGAGCAAGATGGAAATAATCCTGCCTACTACTTTCAGGTAGAATTCGAAGGAGCGGATCAAGTTGAATGGTTAGGATGGACTATTAACGGAGAGTTTGTAGAAGATTCTAATAACGGAGATAATAACAGATTCTACTATCAATTCGAGCCTGGTAGATATGAGGTATGTTTGGTGACTGAAACTCCAGAATGTCCGGCAGGAACATCTTATTGTAAAATAATAGAGATACCTGAAACTAACGCTTGTCCAGAGTTATTCTTTGAAGCAGAACAAGATGGTGATAATCCTGCGTACTATTTTTACCCAAATGCTTTTGATGGTATAGATAATGTAACCTTAGAGTGGTCTGTAAATGGAGATTATGTAGGTACAAGTTCAGGGCACAATGATCCTTTCTACTTTCAGTTTAACCCAGGTAGATATGAGGTGTGTCTTTCTGTAGAAACACCGGATTGCCCAGAGGGAGTAACATTTTGTAAAGTAATCGAAATAGATGAGCCGGTATCTAATTGCCCAAATCTATATTTCCAAATTGAGCAAGAAGGAGATACTCCCGGATATAACTTCTGGGCAGAATTCGAAGGAATGAGTGATATTTCGTACGAATGGACAATTAATGGAGACGTAGTTGATTCTGAAATGATGAATAGCAGTGATAGAGATGATTACTTATACTACCAATTTGGAGCAGGTACATATGAAATCTGTATCATGGCAGAAACACCGGATTGTCCTAATGGAGTAATATTTTGTAAAACATTAGTGATCGAATAAAAAGTTTAGTTAGGTTAGATTAATTAGGTTGATTCCTTGGGAGCATTGCCATTCTTCCAGGGAATTTTGTTTATACGGGTAAGATGTGTTAGATTGTGATGTAAAATAGATTTTGAAAATTTATTTTAAATTAGGGTAGGGTAGACTGATTTTGAGACGTTTTACTTATATAAAGACAAATTATTTTGAAGAATTTTAATACATATACACAATTATTAATGCTCCTATTAGTGATACTCTTTGGTAGTTGTGTTAATGATGATTCTTTTTTTCCTGAAGAAAATAGAGATGATGTAGTTTCTAGTGCTGCTATGGTTACGGTTCTTAATAATTTTAATGCGGATGTGATTTTTCCCGCAGAGAACGAACAATGTTTTAGATTTGTATATCCGATTACTTTAGGATATAATACAGATTCAACTATTAGGATTGATAGTTATGATGGATTGGTAGATGTAATTTCCAGTCAAGGAGTAAATTTTAATATTACGGGATTACAATTTCCGATTCAAATTGTTTTCAGAGATAGCGATACCGTAGTTTCTATTGCTAATGAAACTGCTTTACTAGATATTTTACTTGAATGTGAATTTGATACTGTCAGAGATGAATTTGATCGCTTTTTTAATAGCTGTTTTAAATTTGATTATCCAGTTACTTTAGTAAGTGAAGATGCAAGAGAAGTAATGGTTACCTCAGATGAGGAATTTCAGGTTTTTTATCAAAACCAAGGAGCTTTATATCAACCAGAATTTAAATTTCCTGTAAACATATTAGTAGCACCAAATTTCGAAAGTACAACCATAAACACTTATTTTGGTTTTTTCAGAATTGTAACATCATGCGAGCGCCGTTGTCCTGAGTTAAATTTCACTTTTGAGCAAACAGATGTTTTTAATTTAGGATATAGGTTTGAGGCAGCATTCCCGGATTTAGAGATAATTGGATCCTATAGTTGGTTTATCAATGGAGAATTTATTGAAGATGATGGCCCAAACAATCAAGGTGATAATTTGTTATTGCGTGATTTTGATGCTCCGGGAGTATATGAAGTTTGTATTAAAACCGAAACGGATTCCTGTCCAGAAGGGATAGAATTTTGTAAAAGAATTGAGGTTGCTTCCTTCTGTCCAGAGTTATTTTTCGAATTTGAACAGGAACCGGGAACATTAGGGTATACTTTTATTTCCAATTTTACAGGAATAGATGAATTAACCTATGAATGGTTCATCGATAACCAACGCATAGAAGAAGACGGAGGTGCCAATGGAGATAATATACTGTTCTCTGAGCTATCACCTGGAGTACATCAAGTATGTATCCAAACAACGACTCCATCTTGTCCTGATGGTATAGAATTTTGTAAAGAAGTTGTGGTAGAGCCAATTTGTCCGGATTTGTTCTTTACTTTAGAACAGGAGGGAAATACTCCTAGCTATACTTTTACTGCAGAATTCCCGGAAATAGATAATACAACCTATGAATGGACAATTAACGGAGATATTATCGAACAAGATGGCGGACCGGGAGCCGATAATATTTTGTTTTTTCAATTTGATCCAGGAACCTACGAAATTTGTATTATTACAGAAACCGAAACTTGTCCTGAAGGAACTCAATTTTGTGAAGAATTAATAGTTGAATAGAAAGTATTCGATAGAACATTTTTTACAGAGCTTAGTAAAGTTATAAAATTACAGGATCAAAACTTGTGATCTGATAGTATCATTCTTCTTAAATTCAGAAAAAGATAATTCTTCTTTCCGGTATGTTAAACAAGTATATTCAGAGCTTTATTTCTTTAATTTTGTAAAAAAGTAAAGGAAATGCGATATCATACAAGAAAGATTGTAAAACCGGGTGATCTTAACCCAAATGAAACATTATTTGGAGGCAGGTTATTGGAATGGATTGATGAAGAAGCTGCATTATATGCAGTTATTCAGTTAGAAAGTAAAAGGGTGGTGACCAAGTTTATGTCTGAAATAAATTTTGTGAGTTCTGCCGTTCAGGGTGATATAGTAGAAATCGGAATGGATGTAGTAAATTTTGGAAGATCATCTTTAATTTTAACTTGTGAAGTTAGAAATAAACTAACCCGAAAAACTATCATTAAAGTCGAAAAGATAACGATGGTTAATCTAGATGAGAATGGGAAACCCGCTCCTCACGGTAAAACGAAGATCGAATTTGTAAAAGATAGATTAGCGCAAAACTAATTTTTTGATTAGCTCTCTTCCCAGCGCCTCATTAAGATTGGTGATGATTTTCTCTTTCCCATAGCTTAGTTCTTCTCTAAGTACAGAAGAAGTAAGTTCTATGAATAAGGTTTCCCTGTCTAATTTAATATTTCTGGTGTATTTGTTAATGGCCGGTCCCATAATTTGTTCCCAAACATCACGCACTTCTACCTTATCCAGACCTTTCTGGAGTTTGTTTTCGCTCACAAATTCTTTAAGAACGTCGCTGATGCTAAGATGATCATTTTGTCGTCGAGCCATTATAATTCAATCTTTGTATAGGGTTTGTAAAAGTACAGATTTCCTACCTCATTTCTTATAATCAGCTGGTTTTCTTTTGCAGAAATAAGGGTTTCTTTCCAGGTAGCTAATGGAGTTTTATAAAACATTCTTAGACTGTCATTTTCAATCGCTAACGTAAATATTTCCTGGTCCTTTGTTGTAATAAAACTACCGTTGAGTTGAGGCTGTACTTTTTTACGAATGCCCTTCATTTCATTTACTTCAAAGAAGTCGATGCTTTGATTAAAATTGTATTGCTTTTCAATACCATCAGCAGTAATAACTTTTTCGATTTCCCAATATCCATCAATATGTTTAATAAATTCTTCAGGATTTGGTTTTGAACAGGATACTAGCAGGAAAACTACAATATGTATAACATGTTTTGACATACGTTCAATTTTTAATCAAGTCCAAGCTTAATAATCTTATAAGATTGAGATATTTTTTTTACCACATTTTCTGTGCGATCTGCGTGGGTATCGCTTATAAAAAGCTGGCCAAAATTCTGGTCATCTACAAGCTGTATGATATGTTCTACACGTTTTTCATCTAGCTTATCAAAAATATCATCTAATAACAACAAAGGATTGACTTTACTTTGCTTTTTAATAAAATCAAATTGCGCTAGTTTTAATGCTATCAAAAATGATTTCTGCTGTCCCTGACTTCCGAATTTTTTTATTGGATGCCCTTCGATTTCAAAAGATAAATCATCTTTATGAACACCAACGCTAGTGTATTGCAGCATTCTGTCTTTTGCCAGGTTTTGCTCTAACAGTGTTAGCAAGTTATTTTCGGCTAATTTACTTTGATAGCTTAGAGCTACAGATTCTTTACCCGAGCTTATAGCCTCATAACGATTTATGAAAATGGGTGTAAATATTTCAA
The DNA here is from genome assembly GCF_042684305.1 of Aquimarina rubra. Classification (NCBI taxonomy): domain Bacteria; kingdom Pseudomonadati; phylum Bacteroidota; class Flavobacteriia; order Flavobacteriales; family Flavobacteriaceae; genus Aquimarina; species Aquimarina rubra. The sequence continues at coordinate 698,149 of NZ_JBHULE010000035.1, forward strand.
GGAAGTTAGTTCTTTTTTCGTGAATGATACTACCAAGTTCATTCATTTGGTGGTTATAAATTTCTAAAGTAGTAGGATCAAATGTATTGTTGGCTGCAAAATATTTTAATAGTGAATTACGCTGAGAGACTACTTTAGAATATTTTAGTAATGTCGAAAGATAAGCGGTGTCACTTTGAGAGATCACTCCATCTATAAATTTACGACGCGTATCGCTTCCGTCCGTAATTAGATCTCTATCTGCAGGAGAGATAATCACTAATGGAAGGAAACCGATGTGCTCACTAAAAGTATCATAAGCCTTACCGTTTCTTTTGATTACTTTTTTCTGTCCTCTTTTGGCGCTAACGATCACTTTTTCATCTCGATCCAGTTTTTCATATAATCCTTCTATTACAAAGAAATCTGTTGCGTGTTTAATATTTTGTCCTGTAATTGGGTTGAAATAACTTTTTCCAAAAGACAAATGATATATAGCATCTAGTATATTGGTTTTTCCCACTCCATTATGTCCAACAAGGCAATTAATCTTATTGTCAAATTCGAAATTAACGGATTCAAAATTTTTGTAATTGATTAAAGAAAGTGTTTTTAGAATCATAAACTACTGATCATCAGCTAGTATTGGCTTTTTAGAAATTCTCAAATAAGAAGTGCAAATTATTGAAAAATAACAAATATTTTCGCTTTTAATTATGAATAAAAATTTTATTTTTGCCGTTCATTAAATATAATTTATGGCAACTTATAAGAAACGAGGATATAAACCAAAAAATAAAGCAGAAGAGGTTGAACAGATAGAAGATCAATCTACAACCGCTGAGGTATTTAATACGTTAGATGAAGGTGCTTCCCGAACTGAAGAATGGGTTGCGGCTAATCAAAAATATATATTCATTATTGTTGGTGCTATTGCTGTCGTAGTTTTGGGATACCTTGGATATCAAAAATATATACAAGAACCAAAAGAGATTGAAGCGTCTAATGAGATGTTCAAAGCGCAACAATATTTTGATGATGCAGTAAATGGTAACACTACCTTAAGTGATTCTTTATATACTTTAGCCCTTAACGGAGGAGAAGGTAAATATGGGTTTTTAGAGATCATCGAAAATTACGGTGGTACGAAGGCGGCTAATCTTTCAAATTATTATGCAGGTTTTTCTTACCTTAACATGAAAAAATATCAAGAAGCTATTGATCATTTAGATAAGTTTAAGAGTGATGATGAAATGCTTGGGCCTTTGGCTTTAGGAGGAATTGGAGATGCTTTTGCTCAATTAGACCAAATGAGTGAAGCATTAGCATATTATGAAAAAGCTGCAAAAGCTAAGACTAATGATTTTACGACACCAAAATTCTTATTAAAGTCTGCGATTACTGCAATTTCTCTTGGAAAACCAGAAGTAGCGATTACTTACTTAGAAAGAATAAAAGAAGAGTTTTCTAAAAGTACAGAAGCTAATCAGGCAGATGTACATTTAGGAAGAGCTCAGGCGATGCTTAAATAGTTTGAATAATAAATTCAGAACTCTGAATTCTGAATTCTGAATTTTAAATATGGCTACAGAAAATAAAAATTTATCTCAATACGATAAAGCTACAATCCCAAACTCGAAAAATTTTCGGTTTGGGATTGTTGTTTCAGAATGGAATGACACAATTACCGAAGGCCTTTTTCAAGGAGCTTTTGATGCTTTGATTGACTGCGGTGCTATCAAGGAGAACATTGTAAGATGGAATGTCCCCGGAAGTTTTGAGTTGATTTATGGTTGTAAAAAAATGCAACAAGCTTATGACATGCTGGATGCTGTGATTGCTATTGGTAGTGTGATTCAAGGTGAAACAAAGCATTTTGATTTTGTTTGCGAGGGCGTTACACAAGGAATTAAGGATTTAAATATCCAAAGCGATATTCCGGTTATTTTCTGTGTTCTTACAGATAATACGATGCAACAATCAATAGATCGTTCCGGCGGTAAACACGGTAATAAAGGTACAGAAGCTGCCATTGCAGCTATAAAAATGGCACAACTTCGCAAAGACGCTAAGTTTTAATATTACTACATTAATCAGTACTCGCTCTTATACGCTATTTTTTCTGAATATCAGAAACGGCATGATCCTTGCTGTTAATATCTCAATGTTATTGTAATGCTAAAAGCTTTAGATTACTATGCATTTTAAGTATATTTGAATCATATAAAAAGAAAGGAGTAGCACGTGAAATTAAGTATCCCTAAGAGAAAAACAAACCGAAGATATAACTATACTCCAAGGTATTATAAAGGAAAGAGTGAAGGGAATATCTACGATTTTGAAAATAGAATTACTAAATATCGTGAAACCCGAAATGCAATTGACTTTGGTTCTCAATGGAGCGAAGATCGAAAATCAAGCCGTAATAGAGGAAACCGTGAAATAAACAAAAGAGTAGTTTATATAGCAATCGTACTCATTTTTATCTTTTTATATTTAATAGATTTTGATTTATCCATATTTACTGCCGGACGTTAAATGTCAGATATCATCCAATTATTACCGGATCACGTAGCCAACCAAATAGCTGCCGGAGAGGTAGTGCAAAGACCAGCATCTGTAGTCAAAGAACTATTAGAGAATGCCATCGATGCAAAAGCTACACATATTAAATTAATTGCGAAAGAAGCTGGGAAAACACTTATCCAGGTGATAGATGATGGCGTAGGTATGAGTGTTACCGATGCAAGACTTAGTTTTGAAAGACACGCTACTTCCAAAATAAAATCAGCAGAAGATCTTTTTCAATTGAATACCAAAGGATTTCGAGGAGAAGCACTAGCTTCTATCGCTGCGATTGCTCATGTAGAATTGAAGACGAAACAGGAAGAAGATGAAGTTGGAACAGAAATAAAAATTGAAGGAAGTGAGGTGACTTCACAAGAAGTTTGTGTTACTCCAAAAGGAACTTCCATCTGTGTAAAGAATTTGTTTTATAACATCCCGGCACGACGTAATTTTCTAAAATCAAATGCGGTAGAACTGCGACATATTATTGATGAATTTCATCGGGTTGCTATGGTGCATCCGGATATAAAATTTGATATGTATCATAACGGTAGTGAAGTTTTTAGTTTACCGGTTGGTAATTATCGTCAACGTATCGTGCACATTTTTGGAGGAAAAACCAACGAAAAATTAGTTCCAGTTGATGAAGAAACAGATTTAGTAAGTATTACAGGATTTGTGTGTAAACCTGAATTTGCAAAGCGAACTCGCGGAGAACAATTTTTCTTTGTTAATAACAGATTTATTAAAAGTGCATACCTCAATCACGGAGTGAATTCTGCTTTTGAAGGATTATTGAAAGAAAAAACACATCCTAGCTATTTCATTTACCTCACAGTAGACCCTACATCAATCGATATTAATATTCATCCTACCAAAACTGAAATTAAATTTGATGATGAGCATGCGTTATATGCAATGCTTCGTTCAACAATAAAACATAGTTTGGGGCAATTTAATGTAGCACCAGTGCTTGATTTTAACAGAGATGCATCTATGGATACTCCTTATGAGTATAAGAGTAAAGCTGTTAAAACTCCAACTATAGAAGTGGATCGAAGTTTTAATCCGTTTAAAGAAGATAAGCAGGATAATTCTTCATTTTCTTCTACAAAGAGTTATGCCAATTTTAAGAAAGAATCCGCCGGAAGCTGGGAAAATTTGTATGCAGGTTTAGATACTTCAGAAATACCGTCTAAACCAACCGAGAACAATTTTTCTTCGATAGAATTTGAAAGTTCTGAGGTGACGGGTTCTCTATTCGATAAGAATCAGAATGCAGAATTAGAGCACAATACAACGTATCAATTAAGAAGAAAGTATATAGTGACTACTATTAAAAGTGGTATGGTGATTATCCATCAACATAGAGCGCATCAGAGAATATTGTATGAAGAGGTATTACGTAATATCACGATGGCTAGTGCTGTGAGTCAACAATTGTTGTTTCCTTTAAAGTTGTCTTTCTCCAAGCAAGAAATTCAACTATTAAAAACTGTTCAGGAACATTTAGAAAATACCGGTTTTGTTTTTGGAGAGATTGGGGGAGAAGAAGTTTCGATTTCTGGAATTCCTACAGTGACCACAGAGAGTGAAGTTTCTGTGCTTTTGGAGAAATTAATTAGTGATATAGAACAGGAAGTACCTGATAGTGGATTTTCGTTAACAGATTTATTAGCAAGATCAATTTCAGGTAGTATTGCGGTAAGAACCGGTGCAGATTTGGCAAAAGAACAACAGCAGCATATTGTGAACAGTCTTTTTGCTTGTACAGAACCAACAGTAACACCGGATAATAAGCCAACTTTCATCACGTTAACAGTAGATGATATAGATAAAAAATTTTAAAAGTAGATGGGGAGAATTACAGATACAGTAAAGACTTTATTAATAATCAATGTGATCTTTTTCGTTGGGACGTTGACTTTGGGAGATACGGCTTTTCGATTATTTGCATTATGGTTTCCAAAGAATGAGAATTTCCAGATATGGCAAATTATTACGCACATGTTTATGCACGGTAATACAACACATATTTTTTTCAATATGTTTGCTTTGTACATGTTCGGAAGCCATATGGAGAATTCGATTGGACAAAAGAAATTTCTATTTATTTATTTTTCCGCTGGGTTAGGAGCAGTTGCATTTCAATTATTGTTCACATATTTCCAATTTATGCCTGGTTATCAGGCTTTTATTGATGCAGGATTAGCAAACGACCAGATTCTTGATTTATTTAGAGGGACTTCCACTATTAATCTTTCTAGTTATGATATTGATGCTTCTGAAAAAGTTATTGAAAATTTTAAAGACGCTTATCATACTCCAATGGTTGGTGCTTCTGGGGCTATTTTTGGAGTGTTAGCAGCGTTTGCGGTTGTTTATCCAAACCTTCCATTATATTTGATGTTTATACCAGTTCCTATTAAAGCGAAATACTTAATTGGCGGATACTTCTTATTTGATTTGTACTCCGGAATAATGGGTGAAGCGGTTTTAGGTCCATCTAATGTTGCTCATTGGGCACATATTGGAGGAGCAGTTATAGGGTTTATTACTATGTGGTACTGGAAAAAGAATTCGTTTAATCAAAATCGTTGGAATTAATGTCACAGATAGACGATTTAAAACTAAAGTTTAAGAGGTTTACGATCATTGAGAAATTGATCGTTATCAATGTAGTTGTATTCGTGTCCTTTTACCTTATAAATACATTTGCCTTTTTATTCAATGCATCAAGTGGTTTTTTGTTGGACTGGTTTGTTTTTCCAAAGGAGTTCGATAGTTTCTTAACACAACCTTGGTCGATAATTACCTACGCCTTTTTACACAGTGGTTTCTGGCATATAGCATCTAATATGATTATTCTTTACTTTTCCGGCAGATATTTTGTAACATATCTTACGGGAAAGAGAGTATTGACTGTTTATTTTCTAGGGGCAATTTTTGGTGCTTTGTTGTATATGGTGTCTTATAATTTGTTTCCCGCGTTTTCGGAAATAGGGAATTCTGTTTTATTAGGGGCTTCTGCTTCTGTTATGGCAATACTCATTGCAACAGCAACGTATATACCTTATATGAGTGTACGTTTAATGTTTATTGGTAGTGTTAAATTCTGGTGGATCGCTGCTTTTTTTGTAATATTAGACATTATCCAAATTCCGGCAGGTAATGCCGGAGGTCATATAGCTCATCTTGGTGGAGCGTTGTTTGGATATTTGTATGCAAGTCAGCTCAAAAAAGGAAAGGACATAGGTAGCTGGTTTGAGAAGCTTATGGATTCTATAGCAAGTCTTTTTAAACCCAGAAAGAAAAGTCCATTAAAAACAGTGCATAAGGCTAAGAAAACCAAAACAGCTAGAAAAGCTACCACTACAAAGACTAATAACCCCAATCAAGCGCAAATAGATGCTATACTTGATAAAATCAGTAAAAGCGGCTATGATAGCTTAACCAAACAGGAAAAAGATTTTTTGTTTAAAGCGGGTAAAGATTAGTTATGAGAAAAGTAGTTAATAAGGTCATATTCTTTGTCAATTCCTTGGTTGCTTTTGCCTTATTGATGTCCTATCTATTACCCTATGTGTCTCCGCAAACGTTCCCACTATTATCGGTATTGAGTCTGGCTGTTCCAATTTTAATAGTGATTAACGTTTTATTCTTTTTGTACTGGGCTATACTCTTAAAACGTAAGATGTTATTGTCTTTAATTGTATTGATTTTGGGAATCTCTCATGTATCTTCTTTATATAAATTAAGAGGGAAATCCTCTGATGAAATTGATAATACACTTTCACTCCTTAGCTTTAATGTTCATGCGTTTAATCGGTTTAAATGGATCGATTCTGAAGAGATACCTAAAGACATTTCCTCTCTGATAAGACAAGAAAATCCAGATATATTTTGTGCTCAGGAATTTTATCATAATCCTGATATTGATTTTAGCCAGTATGATTACAAGTATGATCATTTTCATCATAAGAGTCAAGAATTAGCCTTGGTGATTTTTTCTAAATACCCTTTTCTAAATAAGGGCTCACTAAATTTTAAAAAAACAGCAAATAATGTAATTTTTGCGGATATTCTTTTGCCTTCCGATACGATCAGAGTATATAATGTTCATCTGCAATCCCACGGTATTAGTACCAAAACTAATGATTTGGCAAAGGCAGATTCCCAAAAGTTATTTAAACGAATACAGACCTCTTTTAAAAAGCAACAAAGTCAGGCAGAACAACTCATTGCCCATATGAAATCATCACCTTATAAAAATATTGTAATGGGTGACTTTAATAACACCGCATACTCATATATCTACGATAAAATAAAGTCAGAAAACCTACAGGATACGTTTAAAGAAGCAGGAAAAGGGTTCGGAAAGACTTTTAATTTTGAATTATTTCCAGCCAGGATTGATTTTATATTAGTCCCGGACGATACAGAGGTGGTTGCTTTTAAAAGTTTTGATTTAGAACTTTCTGATCATTATCCAATATTTTCCAGAATCAAGCTCTAATTTTTGTTTCCTACAATTATAACCAAGATGTAATTATTACAAGAGAACGACCGTCTGGTTATTACATTTTCTCTAAACGTGTAGCTTTGTTTTGCATATCTTTTTCCCAACCTTCAGCAAAAAATGCGTGTCCATTTTTGATCATAAGCTTCATTTTTTCTTTGACAGCTTCTTGTATTGGTACAGGAAAATTGTAAAAATTCTTGCCGATTTTGGTGATTCTTCCATCGGCAATTTCACTATTCTGATGTTTGATGGTTACTCTTTTTTTCTGATAATAGGTCACAATTCTTACTCGACCATCTTTATATCCATTTTGACCGGTAGTACCATACACTATTATTGGATCTATCATACCATCTTTATCAAGATCTGATAGTTCTGAATATTGATTCCAGAAACCAATCGAAGTTTCCCAATCTTGATCTATTTCACCTTTGATTGTCGACCTTTTTTTAAATTTATTATTATTGTTGATTAAATTCAGGGCATATACGTTATCATACAAGGTGTCTTTCTCTTCAGTAACGGCTTTTTTATGATCCGTTAATAATAAATAATATTCATTAGAATTATCTTTATATGTATACGCTTGATATACAGAGTTAGAGATACCTAATTGAATTTGTCTCCTGTCACTAAAAATAGTATTCATTTCCTTTTTAGAAAGTCTCCGAGCCAGTGTTGTGTCCATTAGGATTGTGGCATGCCTTTGTATTGGTAATGCAGTAACAACTTCTGGTTTGGTAGTTTCAGAGTTTTCTTTTGGTTCTTTAGTTTGTTTTCCACAGGAAAGAATAACTAAAAAAGAGCTGTAAAGTATAATTTTTCGCATACATCAGAAGGATTAAAAAAGAAATGGGTTGTATTAGTTTTGTAATAAATATAAAAATATTTTTTAAATACCTATACTTACATCATCCAACAATCTAATTGATCAGTTAGAATATGCCATAATAACGCTAACCCTATAATTCTTGTCTTTTTCGGAACTAGTAATAAACCATAACCAATAATCGCATAAACGCTATGCAAAAAATGAAAGCCAATACTACACCGGTTGGGATTAAAAATTGGATTGGCAAATAAATGATCTAAATCTATGAACATCGTTCCCAAGAATACAAGGTACACTTTTTTCCATTGTCTAGGAAAGAAAATAAGCGCAATGAACAGAGGGACCACAAAATGAAAGCCGTAGTGAATGACAGTTCGTAACATTAGAAAATCGATTGATTCTCCAGATAGGACAACGCACTCGTTCCTTCATTGAATAGTAAATCTAAAATAGAAAGATTAGGAAGAAACTCAAGTTTGTCAGAAAACACTTGAATATACTCGGCGAGTTTGTGCTGTTTTTCTTTTTTGGAGTTCACTAAGATTCTTAGATCAGTCAGATCTTTGGGGTCTTTTTGATAGGTTTTTGTTTTTGTATAAGGGATGTCTAATTGCAAGCAATCTAACATCACCTCCATGCATTCATAATTAAAGTCCAGGAGGAACTCTTTTCTTTTTTCGAATAGATGAACCAGCTCATCTTCATAATACTCAAAAAATGGAGAAGTACGATAGGCAGATTGCATCGATTTCCAATGAAGCATTTGCCATTGAAATTCATTTTCTATTCGTACATCTTTATATAATTGTTTACTTCCGTTACCTAAATGTTTTATGGGTATGGTTAATAAAAGCTTGCCATTGGCACCATAGATATAGGTTCTGTTTCGATAGGTCTGTTTTTGGTAATTATCCTGATTTTCGAAAACGATGGCATTGGATTGCGCTATTGCAGCATATTGTGCAATAGATCCAAAGTACATAGGGTGGAGTAGGGTGGTTTTCATTTTAAAATCTAATCGCTTTGCCAATAATTTGTCCCTGTAGAATTGGCCCTAGGTATCTAGAATCGTGAGAATTGTCTCTATTATCCCCCATTACAAAATATTCTTTTTCTTTTAATATTAATGGTCCAAAATGATCCTTATTCCATTTTTTATTAAATATTGAAAAAATAAGCTCATCAAATTTCTTTTTATTCTCAATGATGCGATAATTTCCTAGATCATTAATGTTTGCGATATTTTTTGGAATAAATAAAGTAACAGAATCTTTATTTTGAAAGTAATAAGGCATTCCGTCATACATATTCAATAGATCTTGTTTAATTACTTCTGCCATCTTAAATGGAACTCTATACTTATGAGCTAAATTAAGGGAACTATCCACAAGATGCTCATTGATAAACAGTTTTCCGTTTTTAATTTCCAAAGTGTCACCAGGGATACCTACTAATCTTTGGATTATTTTACCTTTACCGAACAGAGAATCTCCCACTTTGAATGTTACAAAGTCTAATCGATTAGGCTTAATAAGAGAAGAAACAAGCATTCTACTTCCGACAGGTAATGTTGGAGCATTTGCAGTACTTGCATTTCTATAATATCTGCACACATCTGTGCCGTACGCAATAAATAGAAAAATACTAATTACCAGAACACTTAAACCAACAAGTATTTTGCTATTTCTGTTCATATACTAACTTGCCTTCTTCTTTTTTCTATACTTACTGAAAATGATCCAACCAGCTAATACAATCAGGAAATAGTAAAAATAGGATACAGGTTTTCCATTACCTCCTACTGTAGTAAATAGACGTTCCCATCTTATTTTATTAAAAAGTCCTTTGGCATCACTATCCCAGCTCATCCAGATAAAAACAGGTTTTCCTACGATATGATTTGCGGGAACGTAACCCCAGGCTCTGCTATCTTCACTATTATGACGATTGTCACCCATCATCCAATAATAATCTTGTTTAAACGTGTAGCTGTCGATAGGGTTTCCATTCAATAACACTTGAGTTCCATTAACAGATAATTTATTGTCAATACCCATTTCAGAACCTTCGTATACTTCTATAATTCTTCTATATAAAGAAAAGCTTTTTAGGTCCATTTTTACCGTTTTACCAGCTTCCGGAATATAAATAGCTCCAAAATTATCTCTGTTCCAATTTACTTTTCCGTTGTTAGGAAATATACCAGGCTCCTTTATGCCTTGAGGTTTAATAGCTCTATCAAGACTAGCTACATTAGGATGATTTTTAAATTTGGCAGCAGCTTCATTGGTTAAACCACCAGACTGAAATATTTCGTTGTTATAGCCAAATTCATTTTGTTTGATCCTGTAGCGCTTGTACAGGTTGTCCATATTAAAACTTTTACCTTTTGTACGCCCCTCATATGAAAACTGTAACTGGGCTCTATCCGGTAATTCGGTTTGTTTTCCGTTGATATATACATACCCATCTACTACAGATAAAGAGTCGCCCGGTATACCTACACAACGTTTTACATAATTCGATTTTTTGTCGATTGGTTTATACACATGAATTCCGGAAGGATCTCTAAAGAAACGTACAGTATCTACGGGCCAGCTAAATACTACAATATCATTACGCTTAATGTTTTGGAAACCAGGTAGTCTAAAATATGGATATTGTATATCGCTATTGTACGATTTGGTTTTTACCAAAGGTATGGTATCGTGAACCATAGGAAAAGAGATTGCGGTCATCGGGGTTCTGGCACCGTAATGAAACTTACTTACAAACAAGAAATCACCAACCAATAAGGTTCTTTCTAAGGATCCTGTTGGTATAGTATATGGCTGCATAAAATAGGTGTGTACCAAGGTTGCTGCGACCACAGCAAAAAGAATAGAGCTGATCCATTCTCCTGTCCCGGTTCTTGGTTTTAGATCTCTATCCTGGACATAAGTAACATCCAGCATATAATTTACATAATAAATATATAGGCCTAAGGTTACGATCACTAAGATGGTATCAGTGGTAGAATTTTTGCCAAAACTTCTGATGGTTTCTACCCATACAACAGGAAGCATAATTACGTTGATCACAGGAATAAATAACAAAATAACCCACCACCAAGGGCGATTGATTATTTTCATTAATATTACAGCATTGTACACGGGTACTGCTGCTTCCCAGGCTTTTCTTCCTGCTTTAATATATAATTTCCAGGTTCCTAAGAAATGTACTACCTGTATTGCCAGGAAAAAAATAAACCATTCTGATAGTGTCATTATTCTATGTTTTAAGTATAAGTGTATATAACTATAAAAGTGTTACACTTTTTAATTTGTTGATTATAATCCCAGAACGTCTTTCATGTCAAAAACTCCTGTTTTACCGCATAACCATTCTGCAGCAACTACTGCCCCAAGCGCAAACCCCTGACGATTATGTGCAGTATGTTTAATTTCTATATCATCCACTTGGGATGTATAAGTAACGGTATGAGTACCGGGAATGTTTTCGATTCTTTTAGCTACAATAGGGATGTTTTTTTCGTCTCCTTTATCTAGTTGCCAGCCATTTTTATCTGTGTTTTCTATAATGCCTTCTGCCAATGTAATAGCCGTACCGCTAGGTGCGTCTAATTTTTGAGTGTGATGAATTTCTTCGATATGGATGTCGTATCCTTCTATGGGACTCATCATTTTAGCTAATTTTTTATTTAATTCAAAAAACAAATTAACTCCTAAGCTATAATTCGATGCATAAATGAAACCACCTTTTTTTGCATTACATAATGATATGATGTGATCATAATGATCCAGCCAACCTGTTGTTCCCGAAACAATAGGAACTCCTGCATTAAAGCAGTTTGTAATATTTTCAACTGCTGCAGAAGGAATACTAAAATCTATAGCTACATCAGCGGCAGATAGATCATACTCTTTGTCATCCTTGTCTACTTTGAGTACGATAGTATGTCCTCTGTCGGTTGCAATTTTTTCTATGGTTTTACCCATTCTTCCATATCCTAAAAGAGCAATATTCATATTTTTTTGGTGGTTGTTGGTTATAAGTCTAAAAACTATAATTTAATGACATCCCATAACTAGGTCTTACATCAAATTGGTTGAAATTTATTTTAGGTTTGAAAGATAGATCTTTTGAAACGTTAAATTGCTGAAGGTGAGCGGTTACATTTGCGTCGATAATATTGAGAACATACAACCCTACGGTAATTAGCAACGATAATTCCTGATCTTTTCTAAATCGTCTTTGCAAATCAATTAATTGATCATCTGAAAAATCGGGAAACTGCAAAGAACTAGGGTCCTCACCGGATAACCTTGCTTTATAAACATCTCTCAAGTCATTGTAAATGGCATTATTATCAAGGTAAAAGTATATTCCGGCACCTAAAGCACCATATACAATCGGTATTTTCCAGTATTTTCCAGTATACGCTTGTCCTAATCCCGGTAAGATAGCAGAATAAAAAGCCGCTCGGGCAGGAGCCAAAGGTTCGTAGGGTCTTATTTTCTTATTTCTTTTTTTCTTTTTTTTCACGGCTACTTCTTCTGTAACAACTTTTAGTTCTTCACTCTCATTTTCTTCTTGAGAAAAGCAAGTATGAACACAAAAAAACAGGAATAGAATAATATAAAAAGACTTAGTTTTCACTATCAATAAGTTTCTTTAGGCGTTTAAAATCTTCTTCTGAAGAAAATGGGATTATTAACTTCCCTCGTCCGTTACTGGAAACCTTCACGTCAATCTTCGCTCCAAAATATTCAGAAAAATCTTTGATTCCTTTTAAGATATATTGAGGAGCTTTACTTTCGGTTTTCTCAGTTTCAGTTTTTTCTTCTTTATTATTTAAAGACCTAACTAATTTCTCAGTGTTACGAACGGATAAAGAATCTCCAATAATTTTTTCATAAATATCCAGCTGTTGTTGCTGATCTTCTATATTGATCAATGCTCTACCGTGTCCCATCGAAATAAACCCATCCCGTATTCCGGTTTGTACAATAGGGTCTAATTTTAATAATCTCAAATAATTAGCAATAGTAGATCTTTTTTTACCTACTCGATCACTTAATTGTTCCTGAGTTAATTTAATCTCATCGATCAATCTTTGATATGATAAAGAAATCTCGATAGGGTCTAAATCCTGACGCTGTATGTTTTCTACCAGTGCCATCGTTAAGGATTCCTGATCGTCTGCAATACGAATATAGGCAGGGATCGTTTTTAATCCAACTAATTTTGAAGCACGAAAACGTCTTTCCCCACTTACTAACTGATATTTGTCAAAATCTAATTTTCTTACTGTAATTGGCTGTATTACACCTATCTCTTTAATAGAAGTAGCAAGTTCCTGAAGTGTTTCGTCATTAAAACTTGTACGTGGTTGAAAAGGGTTCACCTCAATACTATTGAGATCCAATTCAATTATATTTCCAACTACTTTATCAGCGTTTTTATCATCTGCTGATTTTATGTCATTTTCCGGATCTTTAAGTAAAGCCGATAGTCCTCTACCTAAAGCTTGTTTTTTAGTTGCCTTCGCCATGAATCCTTAACTATTTTTCTTTATAATCTCGTGCGCCAAACTTAAGTAATTACTCGCACCTTTACTAGCAGCGTCATAATTTATTATGCTTTCACCATAACTTGGTGCTTCACTTAAACGTATATTACGCTGAATGATTGTTTTAAAAACCATTTCATTAAAGTGTTTCTGTACCTCTTCAACTACTTGATTCGATAATCGCAATCTCGAATCGTACATGGTTAGTAATAAACCTTCAATATCAAGATGTTGGTTATGGATTTTCTGAACACTTTTAATTGTATTTAATAACTTACCTAATCCTTCTAAGGCAAAATATTCACACTGAATCGGAATAATTACGGAATCTGATGCTGTTAGTGCGTTTAAGGTCAGTAATCCGAGTGAAGGTGCACAGTCTATTAAAATATAATCGTAATCAGATTTAAGTCCCTCTATTGCTTTCTTCAGCATATACTCCCGTTCATCTTTATCAACAAGTTCAATCTCGATAGCTACCAGATCGATGTGAGCAGGTATGATATCTACATTGGGAGAGTTAGTTTCTAAAATTGCTTCTGCAGGTTTAATAGTGTGTTCCAGAATCTGATAGGTTCCTTTTTCAATACTTTCTACATCTAAACCCAATCCAGAAGTCGCATTGGCTTGTGGATCAGCATCTATTAGTAATACTTTTTTCTCTAATACACCTAGAGAAGCTGCTAAATTTACAGAAGTGGTTGTTTTACCAACACCACCTTTTTGATTGGCAATCGCTATTATTTTACCCATTGGGGGAGATTTGGATTTTAAGCGATAAAAATACAATTAATTATACATTATAAAAATGAAAAATATCAACAGTGCTTAATAAAAAAGAGACCATCAGTGTTGACGGTCTCTAAGCAATCTTTATTTCGAAATTAAAATTATAATTTAAAATTATATCCTAGCTTTAATGAGAAAGTATTACTTGCATAGGTTGCACCAACATAGTCTAAGAAATCACCTATTCTCTCGTAAGCTAGTTTTAGGGTAAGATCATTATGCTCAAGAATCCTGTATTGAATGCCTAGCTCAATTGCAAAACCTGAAGAACTTTTTTCTATCGGCACATTAAAATCCTCATATAAATACTCTTCATTTCCTACGTCGTCAATTCTTAGATAAGCGGAGTCTACGTTTAACAAGCGACTATTAATATAAAAAATGCCTAAACTGGTATTTATTTTTCTTTTAGATTGGTTAAAATTATAGTGGATACCAAATTTCATATTTATAGTTTTAGGGTTTATTTTGGTAATCCTATAATTTCCTATTAGTACCTCGTCATTTCTGAAATATGCAGTTTCGGAGTTTATTTGATTGTATGATGCGCCAATTGAAAGGGAGGTTTTTGAATTAAATAAAGTTGGTGTGTATAAATAGGTTGCCCCAAAAGTAGGGGTTAATGAATTACTAAATCCTTTTCCTCTTACCCGTTCTCCTTTTTCAGCTATTCCTGTAGCGTTTAATCCAGCTTCAATAGTTATGATATGAGAATCTTTTCTACTTAATCTTTCGGATTTAAAAGTAGTATTTTCCACGCAATCATTATATGCGAGGAAAGCCTTGGATAAGCTGGTTAAAGTTAATTTGATGTTATTGATATTAGATTTCATGATTTGGCAATCATTAAATTCAAGATTTAATATTCCAAGGTATCTTTTTAGTTTGAATTGTCCTTTACTTAAATCTCCTTGATTCTTGATAATTACATCTAATTCCTTCAAGCCTGACTTTTCAGATTTTAGAAAATACCTTTTATTACCGTTTTCATCGTTGTATAGAAGTAGATTTGCTTTTCCCTCAACTATGACTTCCATGAAAACAGGTTTGAAGTTAATTGTCTCAGTAATTACTTTTTTGTCAATCGCATCGAACAAGTAATATGAAATCTGATTAGATGTAATTGAGTTGACTTGGCTATTCTTTGATTCCTTAAAAAGAATTGTGTTATAATCTTTTTTGTTAAAAAATTGAATCAATCCTTTTTGCTCTTCACCGTTTTTTAAACGTATAATGCCTGGTTCAAATTCGTTTTGAGCTAAAATGATGGTACTTACTAATAAGGTAATTAGGAAAGTAATCGTATTCTTCATAGTTGTTATTTGTTAAATGTCCTTTTTAGTAAGTGTCCAAATCAAAGATATGTTACCAGAAAACCTTTAAAAATTTATAAAAAAAATACAGGGTGTTTTAAAACACCCTGTATTTCAGATTTGTAAGAGCAGCTTTTGTAAAACCTTTTATTGTTTTTCTGGCATTAATATACCTAAAACATATCCGGTATCTACATATTTTTTAGCAATTTTTTGGATATCTTCCTTCGATAATTTTTTAATGGTTTCGGTATAGCTTTCTCCATCTTCTAAAGGAATTCGATTATAATCTGCATTTTGAAGGCTTCCTAACCAAAACGAATTTTGCTTACTTTTTTCCTTGTAATCTAACAATCTAGACTCTTTAATCTTATTTAGATCTTTGTCTGTAGGACCTTCGCTTATAATTGTTTTCACTTCGTTAATGGCGGCATCCGTTAGTTTTTTTACATTTTCTGGTCCACAAGGGAAAGATATTGCAAATCGATATCCGCTATAACCACCCGAAGGGGCAATTTTATACATGTTTCCTCTAGCTCCTACACCGTATACACCGCCTTCTTCTTCTCTAAGTTTTTCTATTAACTTAATGCTTAAAATTTCGCCTAAAGCTTCTAATTGAAGCGCTTCATTTTTGTCAAATGCAGTTTCACCTCTCCAAATAATATTTACTGAACTTTTAGGGTCCTTACCTTTATATACGGTTTTTTCGTGTGCACCAGATATTGGTCTAAAATCGTTTGTTTTGTAAGTTTCTTTTCTTCCGGCTTCCGGTAAGCTACCTATATATTTTTCTGCAAAAGCTTTTAATTTCTCTTCATCAATATTACCGACAAAATAAAAATTGAAATCACCAGCTCCTGCAAATCTTTCTCTGTATTTTTCATACGCGAGATCATAATTGACAGCATCAAGTTTTTCAGGCGTTGGGAATCCGGTGTATCTCGGGTTTTTTCCGAACTGGAATTTATTAAATTCTTCTCTGAAATAATTCTGGGGATTCGATAAATAGTTCGCTAAAAAACCTTTCGTTTTTTCTTGGTCTGATCTGAAAGCTTTTTCATCTTTGTTAACATCAGTGAAATAGAGGTGTACTTGCTGGAATAGAACTTCCAAGTCTTTAGGAGTTGCAAAACCGTTGAATCCTTCTGATACATTATTAATATATGGACGGACATTTGCAATTTTACCCGCCATAACTTTGCTCATATCGTTGAGTGATAATCCTCCTAATCCGGTTTGTGCGATGCTACCTAAGCCAAAAGAAACTTGTTTGTAATCTTCAATAGAAAACAACGAACTCCCCCCGTAACTATATGCAGAAAATAGAATTTCATCGTTTTTGAAGTCAGTTTTCTTATAGGTGATTTTCGCTCCATTACTTAGTTCTAGAACGGTGTAGCCTAGTTTATCATTAGTTTTAGAAGCAATAATTTTGCCTGGTTTAGGTGCGTTTTCTATAAGGTTTTCTCGAACTTCTTCATCTTTATAGTCTTCGATTGCTGAAGTTTCTACATCTTTTAGTAGCGCAAGAATCTCTTCTTTTGTTACTTGTTTTAACCCTTCCTTTTCTGGTCCCGTCATTACAACAGCTCTATTGTCATCATGCAAGAAATCTTTTATCAATGCATTCACCTCTTCAAGACTGATCGTTGGTAATTGCGTCATGGTATATTGGTATTCCCATTCGATTCCGGGTATGGGTTCTTGCTCTAGATAATTATTGATATACTCTCCGACAATACGGGCAGATTCTCTTTTGTCTTTATCTTTATATTGTTTTTCCCAATTAGCAGAAATTTCCTTTTTTGCACGTTCCAATTCACTCGCTTTAAAACCATACTGTTGTACTCTTTTGTTTTCTTGAAGAATGACCTTTAAAGCTTTTAATTGGCCTGTTTCTGAGGTAAGTGCAAAGGATTGGTATGCATCTCGATTTCTAGCAAAAGTTCCGCTGTGACTACTTCCTGCAAATACAAATGGTGGATTAGGCTTATTTCGTAATTCGTTTAAACGACTGTTCATCATTTGAGTGAATACTCTTTCTACAATGGCTTTTCTATAATCGTTAGTAGTTTCCATTGGTTTAGAAATCTCTTTATCCTTATACATAAGCCTCACAATAGAATTAGAAGCTTCTTTATCTGATACTATTGCGATAAGTGTTTCTTGATGGTTTGGAGTGTCAAAAGACTCTCTTTTTTTTGGGTTTTCAGGCATTTTAATACTACCAAAATGGTCTTTTATTTTTTGCTCTAAAGTGGCAACATCAAGATCACCCACAGCAACAACAGCCATTAAATCGGGTCTGTACCAATCTTTGTAATAGCTTCTTACATCCTCATACTTGAAATTTTCTAATATTTCTTTTGTACCTATTGGTAAACGTTCAGAATATTTAGAATTATAAGCAATAATTGGTAAGTATTTTTGCAACATACGCTCGTTAGCTCCTTTACCAAGTCGATATTCTTCTAGAACAACACCTCTTTCTCCATCAATTCCTTCTTCTGTCAACTCTGCGTTGTGCGCCCAATCTTCAATAATCTGAAATCCTTTTTCTAGTTTTTCAGGATCATCACTTGGAATAGGAAGAATATAGACGGTTTGGTCAAAACTTGTATATGCATTAAGGTCTGCACCAAATTTCACACCAATGGTTTGTAAATAATCAACAAGATCATTCTTTTTAAAGTTCTTGGTTCCATTAAAGTTCATGTGTTCCATGAAGTGAGCAAGACCTAATTGATTTTCGTTTTCCAGAATGGATCCGGCATTCACAACTAACCTTAATTCTACTTTATCTTCTGGTTTTCCATTATTACGGATATAATAGGTAAGACCGTTATCTAATTTACCTACTTTAACATTAGGGTCTACCGGGATTTTATCTTCCTTTTTTACGTCTGTAGTTGTTCCTAATTCCTTAGCAGTAGCTGATTGTGCAATTCCAGAAAGTGGAATACTACATAAAAAGGCCCCAATAAATGTGTTGAAAATTATTTTTCTGTTCATTGATGAATTATTATTGTTAATGATTTCAAAAATAGGTAAAACTTATAACATTCAACTATTTTTTTAGTTGAATGTAAAACAAACATCCTTATTCTGGAAAAAGGCATAACCAATTAGGTTTTTGTTACCCTTAATACTCTCTTTAAGAGTATTTCAGTAGACGATTATCTACTAGTAAGTGTTTAACAGCTAGTAAATGTTACCCTCTAAAATCGTAGTTTTTTCAAAAAAAAACTGAACATCAGTTGAAAACACTGATATTCAGTCAATTTAAATTTTATTTTTTAAGTGTATTTTATTTATTCTTTTTTGCGCGAATCGCAGCTTCTAGCATATCCCACATTTGTTCAGGAACTTGATCTAATAAATTAAACTGTCCGGCTCCTTTTAACCATTCTCCACCATCTAGAGTGATTACTTCACCATTGACATATGCAGAGAAGTCGGAAACAAGATAGGCGGCCAGATTTGCTAATTCTTGATGCTCTCCCAAACGCTGTAAAGGTACTTTTTTAGAGAGGTCGAACTTATCTTTCATATCACCAGGCAGCAATCGGTCCCAGGCACCTTTGGTAGGAAAAGGTCCGGGTGCAATCGCGTTAAATCGCATTCCGTATTTTGCCCATTCTACAGCTAGTGATCTGGTCATTGCTAACACTCCAGCTTTTGCGGTTGCACTTGGAACAACATAAGCAGAACCTGTCCAAGCATACGTAGTTACAATGTTTAATACATTTGTGTTTTGATATTTTGTGTCAATCCAATGTTTTCCAAAAGCGAGGGTACAGTTTTTTGTTCCTTTAAGTACAATATCGATGATGGTATCAAAAGCATTTGCCGATAAACGTTCTGTAGGAGAAATGAAGTTTCCAGCTGCATTATTTAATAATACATCTACAGATCCAAACGCTTCTAAAACCTGATCTCTCATAGCTTCTACCTGATCATAATGTCTTACATCACACTGGAGTGGTAGGCAAGTACCTCCGGTTTCTGCTTCTAGCTCTTTTGCGGTGCCTTGTAGTTTTTCGAGGTTACGAGATGTAATAGCCACTTTTGCACCAAGCTCCATAAAATACTTGGTCATAGACTTTCCGAGTCCGCTACCACCTCCGGTAACTACAATGTTTTTTCCTTCCAGCGCTCCATCTCGAAGCATTTTATCAGTATAGCTCATATGTTTTATATATTATTATATCATTATTTTAAGGTGAAAGTTACAATTTATATTTAAAATACTATGCACGCATAGTATTTTAAAATTATTCTAATGTTGAAATTAATATATCAAGTATGGTGATAGCTGCATCACTAATTTTGGTTCCGGGACCAAATATAGCTACGGCACCTTCCTGAAATAAGAAATCATAATCATCCGGCGGAATAACTCCACCTACAATCACCATGATATCTTCTCTTCCGTACTTTTTTAACTCTCCTATGATTTGGGGGACCAATGTTTTATGTCCTCCGGCTAATGAGGAAACTCCTACGATATGTACGTCATTTTCTACCGCTTGTTTAGCAGCTTCTGCCGGAGTTTGGAACAGCGGCCCTATGTCTACATCAAAACCAACATCTGCATAGCTGGTCGCAACAACTTTTGCGCCACGATCATGCCCATCTTGTCCCATTTTTGCAATCATTATTCTTGGTCTTCGGCCTTCGAGTTCAGCAAATCGGTTGGCCAGTTCTCTAGCTTTATTAAAAGACTCGTCATTTTTTATTTCTTTTGCATACACTCCTGTAAATGTTTTGATTTCTGCTTTATATCTTCCAAACTCTTTTTCTAGAGCGTCACTAATTTCTCCTAAGGTTGCTCTCAATCTAGCAGCATCTATAGCTAAAGCTAACAAATTTTTCTCATCATCTTTGGCGGCTTCGGTTAAATCAAGTAAAGCTTTTTGTACGGCTTCTTCATCCCTCGAATCTTTTACTCTTTTTAGACCGTCGATTTGCTGGTTTCTTACGGCTTCGTTATCGACTTTTAAGGTAGTAATATGTTCTTCCTCTTCCAGCTGAAATTTATTAACTCCAATGATTAGATCTTGTTGACTATCGATTCTAGCTTGTTTACGTGCAGCTGCTTCTTCGATACGCATTTTTGGAATTCCGGCCTCAATGGCTTTGGTCATTCCTCCTAATTCTTCGACTTCCTCTATAAGTTTCCAGGCTTTTTCTGCAATTTCGTTAGTCAAAGATTCAACATAATAACTTCCTGCCCATGGGTCTACAGTGCGTGTGATTTGTGTTTCTTCCTGAAGGTATATTTGCGTATTTCTGGCTATTCTAGCAGAGAAATCTGTGGGTAGCGCAATAGCTTCATCTAATGCATTGGTATGTAAACTTTGTGTTCCTCCAAAAGCCGCGGCACTGGCTTCTATGCAGGTTCTTGCTACATTGTTAAAAGGGTCTTGGGCGGTTAGGCTCCATCCGCTGGTTTGACAGTGTGTTCGGAGCATCAGGGATTTTGGATTTTTAGGATTGAACTGTTTGATCAATTTTGCCCAAAGCATACGAGCAGCACGCATTTTGGCAATTTCCATAAAATGATTCATTCCTATTGCCCAGAAAAATGATAAACGAGGAGCAAACGAATCCACATCTAAACCTGCTTCAATTCCTTTTCTGATATATTCAAGTCCATCTGCCAGTGTATATGCCAATTCAATATCACAAGTAGCTCCTGCTTCTTGCATGTGGTATCCTGAAATACTTATCGGATTGAATTTTGGCATGTTTTTAGAGCAATATTTAAAAATATCACTGATAATTCGCATAGACGGAGTAGGTGGGTAGATGTATGTATTACGCACCATAAATTCCTTTAAAATATCATTCTGGATAGTTCCTGATAGTAATTTTTGATCTACTCCTTGTTCTTCTGCTGCTACAATATAGAAAGCCATTATGGGCAGTACAGCACCATTCATGGTCATAGAAACTGACATCTTATCTAATGGTATTTGGTCAAAGAGCACTTTCATATCTTCTACAGTGTCGATGGCAACTCCGGCCATTCCTACATCACCAAAAACTCTTTCGTGATCACTATCATATCCACGATGAGTCGCAAGGTCAAAAGCTACAGACAATCCTTTTTGACCGGCAGCCAGGTTTCTTCTGTAAAATGCATTACTTTCTTCTGCTGTGGAAAATCCGGCATATTGCCTGATTGTCCAGGGTCTTCTTACGTACATAGTAGAGTAGGGACCGCGTAAATAAGGAGGAATTCCTGCTACAAAGTTAAGATGATCAAGGTTTTTTATATCCTCATAATCGTATTCAGACTTTATTTCAATGCCTTCTGAAGTAGTGAATGTATTTAATTCTGAATTCTGAATTCTGAATTCTGAATTAAGTGTTATATGTTGAATATTTTTTCTGGTCATTTCAAAATTTCATTTTTTCAATATATCTATCAAAATTTACTTCAAATGGAGTTGTAAGATTGATCATAAACGTTTTCTTATCTGCTGTGATGATATAAAAATTACTAAATATTCTAATATTTTCTTTTGGATTATCCACCTGAAATATAGATCTAAACATAGTGAAATCTTTATTTTTAGCGTAAGCAGCTGTTAGTTTTTTGAAATCCAGACCGGTGTTAAGACTTACTTGATTGTTTCTTTGCTTAACCATAGATAGTAACATTGTAGCATCTTGTTTGCTAAAATTGATGTAAGGCATGGTGTTCAAGGTATAGGTAGATCTTGTGTATGGATCAAAGAACAGATAGAAGGAGCCCTGCATAGCTCTCATAGTTTCTAATCTTTTCATTTCATTATCTAACTGAGTCTTGGTAAGAGAAGAATCGAGAATAGTCTTGTAGGTTTCTAACGAAAGTCGTTTAAAACCTTCAGGAAGAAATGTTTTGATCAATTCATTTTCAAGATGAAAATAATTGCCTTCTAATATTTTGGTATTGTTGGAATTTGATTTTTCGATCCAATTTTGAGTTTCCTGTATTACTGTATTACAAGAAATTAGGATTAGTATAGAACCAATAAGAAGATATAGTCTTATTCTCATTGAAAAAATCATTAATAAAAACGTAAAATTACGGTTTTATTAATGATCTATTTTAGAAAATACGAATTATGTTAATAGTTTTTAAAGAATACTCTAATATTTATTATCCAAAGGCTTTTTCAATTACCATAAGAATGGAGTAATAAATATCAAAGGCAATAAACTTTTTTATTTCTGATGCACAAAACTTCTTATCCGGAATGTAATAAATTCTCTGTGCGATAAGTGATGTACTAACATTTCCATCTTCTTCTAGCGTACTAATGATGTTTTGAAAATCATCACTATCACTATTGTTTTTGAGACATTGAATCAGTCCTCCTCTGTAATTAAATATCAAAATTTCTTCTTCTTTTTTTGAAGAAGGTGTATATGGAGATGGTTTTTTTGTTGCTTCTTGATTTTCATACTCGCTAAGCTTTACCCAAATTGAATTGGGATCATTTGCTTTCTTTTTAAAAACTCTCGCGAGTTGGATAGAATTATCAGAAGGTAATTTTCTTAAATCCAATGATAAACTAGCTACCTCGGCTAAAAATGTACGATAGGTTTTTATGGAATCATTTCCAAATTTGTAATGAGCAAATAAATCCTTTTCAAATGAATCAAAAGCTTTGGAATAAAGTCCACTGCTATCAACGCTAAGACAGTTGATACTGTTTTGGGAGTAACAAATTGACGTTAGTAGTAAGAATGTTATTAATCTAATTCTAGATCTAATCATTAGGGGCATCGATTAAGATTTAGTTTTGTTAATTATATGTTGATTAATTGTTAATTTTCACGAAAGTTAACAATAAATTATTAATTAATTGCGTTATAAGATGTTTTTCTCAAGTTTTTCACACAATCTTCTTCTTATAATTGGGTTCACTAAAGTTTTTCTTTTCATCTTTTCCGGAAAGGGATTTTTCTGCATTTCGGGATTTATTTCATTAGTATTCTGGTACTTATTGGTACCTGTTAAAATAATCTCTTCATTGTCAAAAAGCTCTTGTTCTTTCTCAGCACTTTCTTTTATTTTTTTCTGGATTGTTCCAGATTTCAGTTGTTTCAGATAACCTCCAGCTTCCTCGATATTTTTAAATAGCGTTAAAGCTTTACTAGCTAACTGATTTGTTAAACTTTCAATATAATAAGATCCTGAAGCAGGATTGTTCACAATATCAAAATAGCTTTCATTTTTTAGGATCAATAATTGATTCAATGATATTCTTGTCCCAAAATCGTTTTCTAAATTATATATATCATCATATCGCAAATTATGAATCGTATCTGCACCACCTAAGATAGCACTCATACACTCTGTTGTTGTGCGAAGCATGTTTACATTATAATCTAAAATAGTTTTATTTCTGTGTGAAGGAAGCGCGAATATATAACATTTTTTTAACATATTATATTCTCCTGCCAAAGAATTCCACAAGAGTCTTAAAGCTCTTAATTTAGCAATCTCAAAGAAGTAATTACCTCCAATGGCAACATTGAATATTATTGCTTTATCTGAAAAGGGATTATTCTCTTGATTTTGAAAATGATTAAGATACTCATTTGCGTGAGCCAGTCCATAAGCTAATTGCTGGATCATGGTAGCGCCGGCATTCTGAAGTAGATCTATATTTACGCTAATAACGCTCTTTAGATTCGTGCTTTTGTCAATAATGTTTTCTATGGCAACATGATCATCTTTTAAATTTTTGAACCAATTACCGGTTTTTGCTAAGTTACCAACGATATCAGTAAGCAGATGAATTGAAAGGTTCGATCCAACGGCAAGCAGATTTAATTTACTGATATAGTCAGGTGAAAGAAACAAAGTTTCAACATACAAGGTTGTTTCATTGGGGATATTGGATAAAAGTACTGATGGATCAATGTTTTCTTTGGTAATTGTGAAATAGATGCTTTCGGCTCCTTTTTTAATGGCGTCTAAAGCTTTTGCATTACCGGAAACTGCATCCTCGACTTCAATTTTAATTGAATTTTTCCAGGAAGAAGGGTGGGAGATATTTTCTTTAAGATCAACAATATCTTCTTCATTATAGAAGGGCTTGATGTCAATTCCCTCGAATGATTTATAAATTAATGCTTCATTGTAATCAGCTCCTTTTAAATCGAACTGAATTTTTTGTTTCCATTCTTTGGCAGAAACTTTATCAAAACCTTCAAACAACGTTTTAGTCATCTTTTTCTTTTTTAGGGATGCTGTCTTCGTACTCAATTATATAAATTTCTTCATCATCTCGTTTCATAAAATATTCCTCTCTGGCAAATTTTTCCAGTTCATTACTATCTTTCAGAATTTTAATATCCTTTTGATCTTTGACAATTTCTTTTTTGTAATATTCTTTATTGTCTTTTAGCTCTTTAATTTCTTGATCTAATTCTCTATGAATAAGCCAGGAATTTGTATCCAAAAAGAGAATCCATATAACGAACACCAGAATGATTAAGACATATTTATTAAAAAATATGGCAAAAACCGGTATCAGCGCAGGAGTGTTTTTCAGCTTTTCGAAATAGCGTTTTAGCTTCAATTTAGATCAATTTTTTAGATTATAAAGGTACAAAAGTTAATTCAAGCGTTCCTTTACAATAGTACGAACAATGTCTATAGCTACGTTATTATAGTTATTGTTAGGTATTATGAGATCAGCAAACTCTTTTGTAGGATCAATAAATTGCTGATGCATAGGTTTCAGAGTATTTTGATAACGATCTAAGACTTCTTCCATATCTCGACCTCTTTCTGCTATATCACGTTTTAAACGACGTATTAATCGTTCGTCACTATCGGTTTGCACATATATTTTAATGTCAAACATATCACGAATAGCAGGGTTCGTAAGAATTAATATTCCTTCTACAATAATTACTTTACTAGGTTTGGTTTGAACGGTTTCTTTAGTTCTATTGTGCTCTACGAATGAGTATACCGGTTGCTCAATAGTTTCTCCTTTCCTTAAAGCTTTAAGGTGTTCTCCTAATAATTCAAAATCGATGGATTGAGGATGATCAAAGTTAATTTTGGTCCTTTCCTCATATCGAAGATGGCTAGTGTCTTTATAATATGAATCCTGCGAAATGACGCACACTTCGTTTTGAGGTAATTCATTTACTATTTGATTAACAACCGTTGTTTTTCCACAACCTGTTCCTCCAGCGATACCAATAATAAGCATTCCCAATAATTTTTAGGCAAATTTAGAAATAGTTATTGAGTTATCGGGTTTTGAGTGATATAGTTTTTTTATAGATGATGTTAAGGAAGTGAAAATTAACTTGGATAGTATATCACTCCAGAGGAAGAATCACTTTTAGCACCGGTAACAGTATGAAGACAATTGACCTCATTTCGATCTCTTAAAGTTCCCATAAATGCAAAAATCAAGGCTTCTTTGTAGTCAATGATATTGGTTTCGGGGATCACAATCTTAGAGAAACCTTTTAGTTTCTGTTCCAACGTTTCTATTAAAAAATCATTTTTTGCACCTCCACCAGTAATTAAAAGTGATGAGTTTTGCTTCCCGGTTTTTTTTATCGCTCTAGCAATTTGTTCTGCTATATGATGAACGGAGGTGTGTAATAAATTTTCAGCAGAATCTTTGGCATTGTTGATTATTGGTGCCACATTTTCTAAAAACCATTCATACCCCAGTGATTTTGGATATGGTTGATCATAAAATTCCAGATTGTTTAAAGCTGCTAATACTTTTTTATTCAATATTCCATTTCTGGAAAGCTTTCCTCTGTCATCAAATTCAAGATTTATTTTGGTACAAATAAGATTTAATAGCATATTGGCAGGAGAAATATCGTAGGCAATTCTTTTTTCATTCAGGTCATAAGAGATATTACTAATACCTCCTAAATTAAGACAGAAATCATAATCACTAAATAATAGCTTGTCCCCGATGGGAACCAGTGGTGCTCCCTGACCACCTAGCGCTACATCATTGGTTCTGAAATCACAAATTACTTTTTGATGGCAGGCATTAGCAATATGCTGACCTGAACCAATTTGATACGTTAATCCAATCTCTGGTTGATGAAATACAGTATGACCATGACTCGAAACGAAATCTATTTGCAATTTATGCTGATCAATAAATGTTTTGACTTGTTCTCCTAACCAGGATCCGTAGTCGTTATGGAAGGCTAATAGGCTAGCACTGTCTATATTTACAGTATTTTTTAATTGGTTCTTAAGTTTCTTCTCATAATCAATGCTTTTAGTTTTCTGAATAGAAAATGACCAAGAATCTTGCTGTTTTTTTATTTCGCAATAGGCGATGTCCAGACCATCTAAAGATGTTCCTGACATTAATCCAATGACTCTGTATGTTTTAGTATAGGAAGACATGTATGCGCAAACTAGTAAAATATTCTTAACAAAATTCTTTTATCTAGTTATATTTATTGATGTATTGAAGCTCCAGTTTTTCAGGATTGATTTCGGTAATTGCTTTTTTATAGTAAAAGTCTATGATTTCGTTTTCCAGGTATCTTTTAATTTCGTCCACCTCTTTTTTTCCAAATAAGGAAAAGATATAGGCAGCTTCAGCTCTTTTAAATTCATTAATAAGTTGATCAGGATTTTTGACCATATCAATACCTTTATAAGAGTCGAATTTTTTCTTCATCCAGCGATGACATGCTAATCGAATTAAGCTTTTTCTGCGCTCTTTTGTTAAATAATTTATTTGTTTGGTATTTAAAGAGTCTTGTTTTTTTGCACGATCTAATGAGGTTCTGGATTTAATATATTGTCTTTCTAGCTTAAAATCAATACGTTTCATATCTCTTTTTAGTTTTTCAATTACTTCATACAGAGCACCATTATACATGATTACGAATTCCTCGTAATGGTATAGTGCGTCAAGGAATACAATTGCTTTTTTACGATATCTTCTAGGTAATGCCTGACTTTTGGCATCTTTAAAAAGTTTATTAAGTCCAATTTGTATTTCTTCTGGTATTCCGGAAAATTTTGGGCTGTTTTTAATACTTCTAAGTTTTGCGGTGATTTCTAGCCTCGTACCTTTAAAGACTTCAGATTTATATCTAAATCGATATTTGTTAGGCGATATATCATCTATTTCTTGATTGTAAGCAGTATAGCCTAGAGAAAATAAGATAATAAACAGAAGAAATCTCATAAATCGTAATTAAAACAATTTTTCTGAAGTTGTTTTTGCAGTCACATCAAGAATGTTAACGCAAAGCATACGTAGATTGTTATATTTTTTATTCCTTTAAAATTATTAAAAAAAGATACAACTTGCTTTACTTTTTGATGGCAGCCACTTCTTCTATGGTAACCATTTTCTTTTGTTCGTTACCCCAACTATTCATAATGTAATTCATAACATCGGCAATTTCTTCATCTTCTAATCCTAATGAGGTCATTGCACTGTTATAGGGTTTGCCATTGACTTTTATAGGGCCATTTAAACCATATTTTATAGAATGAATACTTTCTTTGCGTTTGTCAGTTAACCAATCTGATCCTGCTAGAGGAGGAAAGACGTTAGGTGTTCCTTTTCCGTCGGCTAAATGACATTGCATACAGAAATCTATATAAATTTCTTCACCACGAGCTATACTTTTAGAAAGTGCTGTCTCCTGGATATTTACATCAAGGCTGGAAACATATCTGTTGTTAGAATTTCCTTGTTTTGCAATCACGGATATACAAAATAGTATAGCGGCTATTTCTAAAATCAATATTTGTTTTAAGCGCTTCCTCATTTTTAATTTAACAAACATCAATTATGATTTTGGGATGATTTTTATAATTCCTTTGTTTTCTACGGCGACATAGATATATCCATCTGGACCTTGACGTACATTGCGAACCCTGCCAATATCTTCTACTATTTTTTTTCTACCTGTAACTTCATTACCATCTAACTCGACGAGTTCTAGATATTGAAATTTTAATGAACCTACTAATAGATCATTTTTCCAATCAGGATATATATCACTAGTCACAAAATCCATTCCGCTAGGAGCAATTGAAGGAACCCAGTAATATAGTGGTTGCTCCATTCCTTCCTTTTCGGTCATATCTGTGATAGAAGATCCACTATAATTAATTCCGTAGGTTATTACTGGCCATCCATAGTTTACACCTTTTTTAATAACATTGATTTCATCGCCTCCTCTTGGACCGTGCTCGTGAATCCATATTTTTCCGTCAATAGGATTGATCGCCATTCCTTGTGGATTTCTATGGCCATAAGAAAAGACAGCTTTTTTGGCTTCACTTTTATTAACGAAAGGATTATCTTTTGGGATAGTTCCATCATCATTTAATCTATATACTTTTCCTCCATCTCTAGTGACATCTTGTGGGTTTTCATCTCTATTTCCTCGATCGCCAATACAGAAATATAGAAATCCTTCGTTATCAAATTCTATTCTTGATCCAAAATGGTGTCCACGGGTTGTATTAGGAGTTCCTTTGTACAGATTCTCTATAGAAGTCAATTGATTGTTCTCCAGTTTTGCTCTAATTAAGGCTGTATGTCCTCCCTTTTCTGATCCTTCTTTGGAGGAGTATGTCAAGTAAATCCATCCGTTTTCGCTATATTTCGGATGTAGTTCTATATCTAGGAGTCCTCCTTGATTACGATTGTATACTTCGGGAACATTACCAATCTGGGTTTTAGTTCCATCTTTGAAATGGATCAATTCACCACTTTTTTCTGTAATCAACATACTACCATCAGGAAGCCAAACCATACCCCACGGAATTTGTAAATCAGGAACTATAATTTCTGTGGTATAATTTTTTGGGTCTGGTTGAATTGGAATATCATTTTTCTTTTCCTGAGCACAGGAAAATAGCGTAGTTAATAATATTACTTTAAGAAATACAAAATTCTTCATTATGATCATTGAGTTTACACCTGAAAATTACAAATAAAAATTGTCTATAATCTATATTTTATGTTAATGCCTCCATACATATTAAAAGGTAAACCCGGATAAAAATATCTTGGAGCATTATTGCCAAAACCTCTAGCATTAACCTGTAGCTGAGAAGCATATTTAGTGTCAAGAATATTATTTGCTCCTAAAAATAAATCCAGAAAAATATGTTCACCAAGTCTATTTTTATATCCGGTTTTAGCATGTAATAGTTCATAATGATCACTAAAAACAGTATTAAGATCATTTGCAGGGATTTTACTAACCGACTGAAAATTAATATTTCCGTAGATCCCTTTTTGTGTAATCCAATCGATTCCTGTATTTAGGATATAAGAAGGTACTCCCGTGAGGTCATTACCAGAGTAATCTGTTTCCAGATTTACAAAATCATCAAATTTATAATCATTAACCGTTGTATTGATGAAAAAATTCAACTGCCCATGTTTTGTTTTAAAGAGGTTGTAATTAATGCTGGCTTCTATTCCATTATGAATCGTTTTACCGGCATTGACCGCAAAGAAATTATCTTCCTCGGTTCTCCTGGCTACTAATAGATCTCGCACTCTTAATGAGTATACCGAAAGAGAACCATATAGCCTGTTTTGTAATAATGTATATCGAGTACCTATCTCATAATTCCATCCAATTTCTGGTCGTAAATCTGGATTAAATTCTCCATCCGGTAATAATGTCTCTGAGGTAGTCGGTGTAGAAAAACCGTGAGCTATATTTCCGAATAAGACAAAACTAGTATTCAAGACATAGTTTACACCAACTTTAGGTGATAGAATAGGATCATAATTAAATTTTCCTGAACTGTCCTCACCATCAATTAAGAATGCATCTTCAATAGTGAAGAATGTCTGATTAAGATGTAATCCAAAATTGAATTGAAGTCTGTCGTTTGCTTTTAAATTGGATTCTGCAAAAAGATTGTAATAATTTCTTTTTTCATCAAGATGTGATAACTGGTTGCCTAAAACACTACCTGTTCCAATAGGAAAATCTTCATATAGATTTTCAAAAGTTCTACTATTATAAAAATCAAAGAAAAGTTCACCGCCAACTGTCCAGTTCCATTTTTTTTGAAAAATACTCGAATTGCCAATAATCCTACTTCGTATACCTATTGTATTTGATTTTTCTTTGAGAATATTAAACGGTCGTGGTTCATAATTGTTTCTGAAAGAGGTAAACAAACTTGTATGTTGAGAAAAATTAGGATTGTAATCATGTTTCCAGGTAACTCCAAGAATTCCATAATCGACATCTTCAAATGCCTGAGACCTTCCCCAGGTAAAAGCTGCTTGCTGTGGATTATTTTCAAAATCCTCCTGATCTAAGGAACTGGGGATTCCAGCTTTTAAATCAATATAGCTAGCTATCATAGATATGTTGTCTTTTTCTCCAATCTTTATGCTAGATGTGGCAGTAATGGTATTTCTGTTGTAGGTGTTGTTATCACGATATCCTTCAGAATGGTTATTGCTATAGACAATGTTAAGACTTGATTTTTTTCCACCTAACATAATTTTTCCAAGATTTCTGCTCAAACCATAGCTTCCTAAAACACTGGAGAAAGAGGCTTCCGTAATTGGACGACTTACAAATTCGGGCTTTAGTAAGATGGTTCCTCCCAATCCAACACCGTAAGAGCTGGAAGAAGGCCCTTTATGAATTTCAATTCCAGAAAGCGAAGCCAATTCAAGATCTTCAATAGAGGATTCTCCATTACCATCAGTTAGTGGTATATCTCCAAAATACGTTCTGATATTTGCTGTACCAAATAAATTTCTGGCACCAATTCCTCTTATGGTAATCCGATTGGTATTGAGCGTTCCGTTTTGCATAAAAACCCCTGGAACTTTATTTAAAACAGGGTGTAATTCTATAGTATTTCCTCTGTTAATTTCTGTGGTGTTTAGAATTGTTACGGCATCTGTTGCATATTTTTCCAGAACGGGAATTGATTGACTATTGATAAACACTTCCTGTAATTCGTTGATTTCAGGAATTAGTGATATAGTTATGTTTCGGTCTTTGGTAACCCTAATTTTTTTAGTCACATATCCTGTAAAGGAAATTTGAAGAGTTCCACTACATGTAATTTTAAAACTACCATAACTGTCAGATACTACTTTACTACCAGTCTCTATATCCAATATAGTAACATTTTCCAGAGGTGTTAAAGAGGTGTGGTCTATGATAGATCCCGAAATATTAAATTGGGCATTCAACATATAACTGAGAAAGAAAAAAAGGAATGTTAGCGTTTTGTTCAAAAGGGATTTTTTCATCAAATATCGGAAACTAATTGAGGATTGATTCTTAAAAATAACTTATAATTGTATCCTAATCAAAAACGAAATCAAGTAATAGTGTTATCATATGTTTAGAAAAATAATTTTCCTTTTTCTAGTGTCCATTAGTACCATTTCTTTTGCACAAAGAATTAAAATAGATAAGAAAAAACTAGCTTTCTTAGAAGATGAATCAAAAATTGCAGTAAAACTTACTTTTCCTGAAGATCTTATTATTTATAGTCTCCATCCTGAGAAAGAGTTTATCGACAACATGAAGAGTAAGTATGGTAAGATTGATAAAAGCAAAGGTGAGAAATGGTTTGAAACCTATGAGTTGGCTAAAAAAGAAACTTGGCGAGCCGCTTTTATCAAGGGGGTCAGTGAAAAATTAAAAAAGTATAGTGATTTAAAGTTTGTTGCTACAGAAGAGGATACGAAGTATACGCTAATAGTTGAAGCAGACTGGTTCTATACTGGTTATGGAGGTAGCGCAAGTGTTGGTAGAGAAGAAGGAAAGCTCGAAACGACGTTGAGATTTGTAAAGACAGATGCTCCAGATTCGTATTTGTATAGTACACAAACTCCAAAAGTGATTGGTAACTATGCTTACGGAGAATTTGGAGATATCGAAAGAATAAAAGAATGCTACAATAAACTAGGGTATTTGTTAGAGCTTCAGCTAAAGCGAATATTGAAATAAAAATCTTTAAATAAATAATAGGTTTTAATCAAAGAGTTTACTTATATTTGCACCCGCAAAAAGGATAACCTTTTTCGGGGTGTAGCGTAGCCCGGTTATCGCGCCGCGTTTGGGACGCGGAGGTCGCAGGTTCGAATCCTGCCACCCCGACCAAGAAAATCCAATCACATTAAGTGGTTGGATTTTTTAGTTGGTGCAATTTCAAAACGAAGTTTTGTAAAATGAAACTAACTAAAAAATACAAACAAGCGATAGCTTGAGATTGGATATTCTTGAGCAACAAAACCAAAACCAGGATCAATAACATTAATCCTGCCACCCCGACCAAGAAAATCCAATCACATTAAGTGGTTGGATTTTTTAGTTGGTGCAATTTCAAAACGAAGTTTTGTAAAGTGGAACTTCAAGAGCTTACTGATCGTATCAAAAAATTACAAGATGAATTATTCCCTAATTGATCTCAAGAAGAACGCCAACGTAATTTTTCTGAGTATTATTTAGATTATGGAGAAGAACTCATTAAAGCATTAAAACAATACACGGATCTTTTACAATTTGAATTTCTGCGTTACACTATAAAAAAAAGCAACCCTTTCCTTTAAGTATTAGAGTGATTTGCTTTTTATTCAATGAATTCAATTTCAGTTTTTTACAAACCGTAGGGCTTTCAAATTTCCAAGTTTCAAGAAATATATACCTTTTTCTAAATGAGTAACCGAAATCTTAGATTCTGGTAAAAGTAGGTCAGAGTTTACTTTTTTACCCAATATATTATAAATGGTATAGTTGTCTTGAGTATTTGAGTTAGAAATACTGATATAATCTGTGGCGGGATTAGGATATAATGTTGCAAACCGTAAGGATTCATCATTTATGCTCAGGTTTGAGCAATCCAAGCCAGCATCGATAATGGTCCAGCCAAAGTTGTTAATTAATAAATTTCTTGGTGCTTCACCATTACAATAATTTAGATTATTTGCACCTAGTGTTACGTTATTTTGTAAGTTAGTCAAGGTTGCCCAGCCTTGTAAGGTGGTGTCATAGTTTTCTATCGAAAGATAACTTCTTCTAAGCATATTGTCCATTTGTGTTACAGAACTAATATTCCAATTATTTAAAGGTTGATTAAATGCAGTTGCTCCATCAAACATCTCGGTCATAAAACGTACATTACCAACATCCCAGCTGTTTAGGGGTTGATTAAAAGTAGATGCACCATCAAACATAGAATTCATATATTCAATATTATTAACATCCCAACTATCGAGCGGTTGATTAAAAGCTCTTGCATTTCTAAATAAAAAAGCCAAAGAAACGACACCGCTTACATCCCAACTATCTAGAGGTTGATTAAAAGCAGATGCACCATCAAACATTGAAGATATATATTGTACATTACTAACATTCCAATTGTTAAGGGGTTGATTAAAAGAAGATGCACCAAAAAACATTCCTCTTAAATCATGTACATTACTAACATCCCAATTATCTAGCGGTTGATTAAAAGAAGATGCGCCAAAAAACATTGCCCTCATATCTTGTAGATTGCTAATATCCCAATTATCTAGAGGTTGATTAAAAGTAGATGAACTACTAAACATTTCGGACATTTCAGTCACATTACTAACATCCCAATGGTTTATAGGTTGATTGAATGTAGTCGCTCCTCGAAACATACCATATAAATTCGTTACATTGGTTAAGTCTGGAGCATCTGTGGCAGAAACTTCTATATTGCTACAGTTGAAAAATGCATACAACATCGAACCCCAGGAATTATTACCCCAT
This sequence comes from Aquimarina rubra, assembly GCF_042684305.1. NCBI lineage: Bacteria > Pseudomonadati > Bacteroidota > Flavobacteriia > Flavobacteriales > Flavobacteriaceae > Aquimarina > Aquimarina rubra. The sequence continues at coordinate 732,504 of NZ_JBHULE010000035.1, forward strand.
TGTTTTACATCAATAATCTTATCGCGATTGTCCTGAGTCGCAGCTTGAAAATAAATCTGGGGGAATAGCCCTGTAATACTAATATCGTAAGTACCAGCACTAGTATAGGTATGACTGGCTTCAGCTGTTAGGTTACTATTTGTCGTGCCATCGCCCCAATCTACCGTATAATTATAGGTTTCGTCTGCAAATGTTGGTATGGTAATAGTTTCATTATTGGCCGTTGTTTGCCAGGTGGTTATAAAATCTGAATTTTGCGCAGTGCTCAAAAATGCCAGACAAACTATAGTTATATATGTTAAAGTTGCTTTCATGTTCTTGTGGATTTAAAGAAAAAGGAAGCGTATTTTAAAACACGCTTCCTTTTAGATTATTAGTTGCAGTTAGCTGGTACGTCTTGGACATTACTTTCAAAATCAACAATTTTATCTAAAACCATAGTGCCTTTAAGTGTAACTACAATGGAAGTATCTTCTACCTCGGTAATGACGCCAGTAAAATTGGTAAGGTAGAATAAAGTTCGTATCGCCTGACCTGACAACAGCCCTTGGTTATCTGTAGCTTCAATGCGTAAACGTTGTACAAAGTTGACTTTAGTTTCTGGATAGAATTGTTGTACATCATACACTAAGGAGCCATTTCCAGGAGGAACTGTAACCGTACGTGATGAATATAAGGCTACTGTATCGTCTAAACTACTAGACTCCCAATTGCTATTGGTTTCTGTTGAAGACCAGTCATGCTGGTATGTGGTTTCTAAGCTAGCAGTTACGTTGGTGCCTACCCCAAACAATTCTGCCGAAAACTCTACGTCTACACCTGCGGTAACACTAAATGAATTTGCGGTACTCATCGATAAGGTTTCTTCCCAACCAACAGTTCTTGAGACATTTTCCGTTACCCTCGAGTCAACTGTTTGGCTCAATGTGCCGCTACCGCAATTGGTAAGTACACTATTAAATTCGAACGCAGTTTCTGGTTTAGGTAGTACTGGTGGTAAAATGGTTGTACCAATGCTAGCAACACTCCAATTGACACTTGCCGTAACGATTCTCCATCGTCTGGCTTCGGCCGTAACGGTAGAACCTCCATTGGCTGTGTTATTAATAGTATCGTCAAAAGACAGTCCGAAAGCAGGTGCTTGTTTTAAAGCATCACCTACAGTGTTTTTTATGATGTATGTGCCATTATCTTGCTTCTCGAACGTGAATTGATAATTATGGTAATCGCTGGCATTTTCAATTTGTGTTAAACTTGTGTTTGGTGTTAACTTCATCCCAAAGAAAGAGGCGCTATTATTTGGTGCTGTTGCAGTGATCGTTGCATATCTTATGAAACGCCCTGACTCTGTGTGTCTTATTAAAAAAGTATTAGGTTTGTTAGGTACAGAATCAAACGTGAAGCTTCTATTTGGCTCATTTCCATTAAACGCTGCATTGCTAGAGGCAGAAATAACATCATCTAAATCAGAGTTAGATGTTGTTGTGAATGAGCCTGTATCTGGACTACCATCAGCATTCATTCGCTGAATATAGTAGGAAGTACCAGATCTAAAACTTAATGTCTGATTTTCTTCTGTTTCTTCCAACATTCCCGTATTGGCAATTCTTGGACTTGGGTTAGGTCGAAACGACTGTATAAATGTTGGTTCTGTAAAAATCGTAGTGCCAGTGGCATCTTGGTATTCTGGTGTTATTCGCACGCCACTGGCTAATTCGGTCTTAGCGGCTTCACTTAAACTTTCTAAAGGAATTTTAAGCTGCCCCATAAGTGTATATTTATCTACCGGAACTGTTTCTGTAAAATTGCCATTGTCAGCCTCCACATTAATGATCACTTGTGTTGGCTTATATCCCTTGCGGGCTAGTGGTCTGGCATCTATTACAAATCCTAGTTCGCCTTCAAAAGATTCAAAATCATCTTCGCTAATTTGTCCGGGCGTTTCAATAAGTTCTCCAGAATTTGGGTCTTCCGGAATGGATGCACTATCGTCTTTAGAGCAAGAGATAAAAAATAGAGATAGGAAAATATTAAAAATTGTTATTTTAAATAACGTTTTCATAATTAAAGATTTTTGTGGTTTGTAGTAATCGTTTTGTGCGACTTGTCCAAAAATGGTCTGCAGCCCTTTTGAACAAGACACCACAAAAACGGTAGTTGTCAACTTAATGACAAGACAAACATATAGGCTTGATTTTTAGATAAAAAAAAATGGATGGGTACAAAAGGGGTACATAAGAAAACACCTTTATTTAAAGGTGTTTGGAGAGGTTGTTATGTTGTTAAATAGCTATAACAACAACTTCTAAAGACTCATTAGAATCCAATCCCATCTTTTTGCGAAGTCTTTGTCTGGCTTTTTTTATACCATCGTTAGAGATGTTAAGGATATTGGCAATCTCTTTTGAAGAGAGATTCATTTTTAATAGAGCCATCAAACGTAAATCGTTTTTTGTAACATTAGGATAAAGTTTTTGTGCTTTGTTATTAAAACCTTTATGCACTTGCTCAAAATACTTGCTAAAATTCTCCCAATTATTGTCATCTTGTAAATCGAAATTGATCGTCTGTATTAGCATTTGGTAACCGGGATCTGCATTGGCATCAGCTTTTAAAATCTTGGCCTTTTGTTTTAAGTCGTTAAGGACTTCGTTCTTTTTAGCAAGATGTAACGCGTGGGTGGTTAGTTCTTTAGTTTTAAATTCTAAATCACTTTCTGCTTTTTCTTTAGCCAATTTATTGCGTTTATTTCTTTGATAAAAGGCGTAAACGGCAATTAGCGCTAAAGCTAAAGCTAATGCAAGTAATATCCGCTGAAGATTACTGACTTTATTTTTTGCGCCGAGCAACTCAATTTCATTTTTTTGAATTTGTATCTGCTGTTCTTTTTTCTCTGTTTCGTAAATGGTACGAAGTTCTTCTATCTGCTGTGTTTTTTCTTTACTGAAAATTGAGTCTTTTATTGTTGTGTATTGTTTATAGTCAGTTAAAGCTAGTTGAGGTTGCTTTAAATTCAGGTAAGTATCTGATCTGTTATAGAAGCTATTTCCGAGAGCTTCAGAATTTTTGAATTTTTTGCCTAGATCTATGGCTTCATTAAAAGTACTTAAAGCTTTTAAGGGCTTGTTTGTTTCATTATAAAGTGTGCCTAGATTATTCAGTATTTCAGATTTTCGGTAATTTTGTTTGGTCTCTTCAGCGATTTTTAGTGCCTGATTAAGGTTTTCAAGAGCTTTCTGATAATCTTTAGTTGCTGTATAAGTTTTTCCTAAATTATCCAACAAATTTCTTTTGATATCTACTAAATTTAAGGCATTAGCAGTATCTAGTCCTTTCTTTAAATATTCTAGTGCGTTGTCATAATCTTTTAAGTAATAATAGGTGTTACCAATATCGTTAAGTGCAACGGTTACATAATATTTATCGTCATTTTCTCTATAAATGGATAATGCTTTCTTTTTATGCTCCAATGATTTTGTGAAATCTTCTAAAGACAATTCGTGGTCTGCTAAATGAGAAAGAGCGTCAGCAAGTCGGATAGGTTTATTGGATTTTTCTAAAATTCTAACAGCTTTTAAGCTGTTAGCTATGGCAAGCTTAAAATTACCTTTGGCAGCATAGATAAGTGCGATGAAATCGTAGTCTATGGCTAACCTGATAGAGTCATTAATTTTGTTTTCGTATAAATCAATATTTTTTTTGGTAATTTCTAGTGCTTCATCGTGGTTACCATAATCGTATTCTAATATAGCTAGGCCGTAACTCGCACTATGCTTACCATTGTCATTATTCAACTTATCAAATAAGTTATAGGCTTTTTTATAATAGATTCTTGCTGAATCTTCTTTATCTATTGTGTTGTAGTAAACACCATAATTGTAATAGCCGTTTGCAAGACCAGTTTCATTATTTATGAGTTTTGAAATTCTTATTTCCTCATCGGCATAATACTTTCCTTTTTCTGCATCTTTGTAGACAAAATAATCGAATAGAAAATGGATATTGGCTACTTTAACAGAATCATTAGGCTGAGTTTTAAGTAATGAAACGATGCTATCAACTTTTTTTGGGTTTTTCGCAAAATTTTGAGAAGACGCATTAAGGCTAAAGAGCCAAGTAGTAACTAATAGAGCTTGTTTTAGAAACATGAATTCGGACGGTGTTTAGTTAGTAATATAAATATACCAATTAAAAAAAAGATTCGAATTTTAAGGCTAGGACAAAAGGGGTACAACAGAAAAGAAGGTCTCAGGATTTGCTTTTTTTTGTTAAATCAAATAATCAAGTCATTATTTACGTCTGTATTTCGCTTCTTTTAGTAATTTTTTTAATATATAATTTAGTTATAACTATCGGTTTTTGCACTAGCTAGATTAATCATTTCTTCAATGTTAATTATACTGAAGGTAACAACTCCACAGAAATCATAGCCAAAAGAGATTTTTGAATTTAAGAGATGTTAAAAAACTTGGAGTTGCGTAATTTTAGTTAATCTTCTCGCCCCCGCCAAGAAAATCTTGTGATGTATTTATTTAGTTTTTTTCTTTCTATGAAAAACATTCGAATTCGATTATCCTTTGTTTTTGTCTTCGTATTGATTTTACCTACTTTTGGAGATAAACCAGATCGATAATGAAAAACATTCTTGCCTTTGCAGGTTCTAATAGCAGTACATCCATTAATCACAAACTAGTAGAATATGTAGCTTCAGAAATAGAAGATCATAAAATAAAAATTCTAAAATTGGTGAATTACCCAATGCCAATGTATAGTGAGGATGAAGAAAAAAATAATGGATTTTCTGGCATGACTTTGGGCCTAAAACAGGAAATATCTGAAGCAGATGCTCTGATTATTTCGGTTAATGAGCATAACGGTAGCTGGGGTGCTTTTTTTAAAAATGTAATTGATTGGCTATCTAGATTAGATCGTAATTTTCTTGAAGGAAAAAAAATATTATTGATGAGTACTTCTCCTGGTCAGAGAGGTGGTATAAGCTCTTTAGAATTTGCAAAAAATGTACTACCAAGATTCGGAGGAGAGATTATAGAAAGTTTTAGTTTCCCTTCATTTCACGCAAATTTTTCTGTAGAAAATAATGAGGTTACTGACGAAACTCTTTTGTTGGGATTGAAAGAAGTTCTGAGTACTTTTGCCCATCAGATTAAATAAGCAGTGCGGAGTACCGAAACATACACTATAGATAATTCTTCAGAATTTAAAATCAGATTATTGCAATGGGCACAGCAATTTGAGGATATTATGTGGCTGGATTCTAATGAATATTCTCAACAATATTCTAGCTACGATGCAATCTTAGCAGTGGATGCTTTTACTTCTATAAAAACGGATTATCATTCTGGTTTTGACAAGCTAAAAGAATATCAGCAACAGACAGCAGACTGGATTTTTGGATATTTATCGTATGACCTTAAAAACGATACTGAAAAATTGGTTTCTAGAAATCCTGATCATCTTGATTTTCCGGATTTGTATTTTTTTCAGCCAAAGAAAATATTTCTTCTTAAGGATAACATAGTAGAAGTTCAGTATCTAAGAATGGTAGATGATGAAATAGAAGAAGATTACCGGTTGATTGGAACTTTTCCGTCTTCAATAGAGGTTTCTAGTGAAGATTCTCCTTGTGGTAAAGTAAAGATAAGTTTACGAATCACTAAAGATGTATATAAGCAAAAAATCGAGCAAATGCTTTCTCATATACATCGAGGAGATATCTATGAAGCAAATTTTTGTCAGGAGTTTTTTGCAGAAAATAGTTGTCTTGCACCTTTAGAAACTTATCATCATCTTAATCAAATATCTGAAACACCATTTGCAGCTTTTTTTAGAAGTAATCAACATTATTTACTATCAGCTTCTCCAGAAAGGTATTTACGAAAAGAAGGAAATAAAATCATCTCTCAACCCATAAAAGGAACAGCGAAACGATCAGAGGTTAAGAAAGATGACGAAGAATTGGTTACTACTCTAAGACTAGACCCAAAAGAACGCTCAGAGAATGTAATGATTGTGGACTTGGTTAGAAATGATCTTTCAAAAACTGCCGTAAAAGGTTCTGTTAAGGTAGAAGAATTGTGTAAAGTCTATACTTTTAAACAGGTTCATCAGATGATTTCGACAGTGACGTCTAAGATTGATCCAGAAACTTCGCCGGTTGATATTGTTAGAACCACTTTTCCAATGGGAAGTATGACTGGTGCTCCTAAAATTTCTGCTATGGAGATTATAGAAGATTTAGAAGCGTCTAAAAGAGGTTTGTATAGCGGAGCAGTTGGGTATTTTACTCCAGCAGGAGATTTTGATTTTAATGTAGTGATTAGAAGCATTTTGTATAATGAAATCAAACAGTACATATCATATACTGTAGGTGGCGCTATTACAGCCAAATCAGATCCGGATAAAGAATATGAAGAATGTTTGATTAAAGCAAAAGCAATGCGAGAAGTGCTAGAAGGAGCCCAGTAGAAGTTTTAGTTTATTGTGTTAGGTTTTCATTTTTTAACTGTAAAATCAATTTTTTCATTACTCACTACTAACTAATCACTATTCAATTAAATCAGATTCTTTCTAAAACTCTTTCTTACATCTATAATGGTTTCTTTTACTTCTTGGGCGGTAATATCTTTAATTCTGGCAATCTCTTCAAAATTTAACTTGCCAAAAACAAATAAATCAATGATTTTAGAAGTTTCCAGAGGTAGCCAACTATAAAATTTACCTAATAATTTCTGTTTTTTGTTTTCTGATGATTCTTCTGATTCAATCACTTTAAGAATAGCAGAATCGGCATCATCGTAAATAAATAACTGCTTGTTTTCTGAGTTTTGATGATAAGAGATATCATTTAAATCTTCATTCATAATCAATTCATTATCCGCTTCAGAAGTATAGTTTTCTTCCAACTTATTAAGTTCTTCTCTTAAAAAATAATTTGTACTGATAGATCGTTGATGCCAGCCTTCACTAATGTACAACTCATCTATCAAGTGATCTGCGATTCTAAAAAGTTTTAATTCTAATGAAAGCGTATCCATACTAATATCTAATGGCTCTTCATTATATAACTTTACAATAGCATCATCTATAATACCGTTAGAGCAATACATATTTCTTGGTAGAATACCTGTGCTCTCTGCAATATATATTCGATGCTTTACATAAGGATGTAGATGTGGAACTACAGAGAGTAGTTTTTTACTGAACTCTTTTTTATGATTATTTTCATAATATTTTGGTATTTCATCTATCCTATTCATAATATCAAAATTTTAAGAGTTGCTTAAAAATAACAAAAAGGATTGGATTTTTGTGTTAAAAACCTGAAAATCAAAACATAAAGACTGCTAAAGGAAAAGTTGATCTACGTACACAAAATCGTATATTTGAAATCTATCTGAAGACAAATAATAAAACACATTGGTACAGAAATTTAAAGCTCATATTGAGGGTCATTTATCATTTCTTAAAGAAAGGAAATTACTGATTGCCTGCAGTGGAGGATTAGATAGTATAGTACTAACCCATATCTGTGATGTACTTGATTTAGAAATTGGGATTGCACATTGCAATTTTAAATTACGAGGAAAAGAAAGTGATGAAGATGAAAAATTTGTTTTAGAAATAGCAAACAGATTAAGAGTTCCTTATTTTGTTACAAATTTTGAAACGGAGAAATATGCCAAAGATCATAAACTTTCTATCCAAATGGCAGCGAGAGAACTTAGGTATAATTGGTTTCAGGAGATCGTAATGGAGTATCAATATGATTATGTCTTAACAGCGCATCACAAGGATGATAACTTAGAGACTTTTTTGATAAATCTTTCAAGAGGAACCGGAATTGACGGACTTACAGGTATTCCTGAAATCAATAAACCATATGTTCGTCCACTATTGCCTTTTTCCAGAAATCAGATTTTAGAATTTGCAAAGAAAAATAAGATTACCTGGCGAGAAGATAGTAGCAATCAGAATACAAAATATCTAAGAAATAAACTCAGACATCAAGTAATTCCTGAGCTTTTGGCGATAAATCCTAATTTTTTACAGAATTTCGAAACGACTCTTAATAATTTAAAACAAACCAATACGTTTGTCAAAAACCAGGTTGATCGTGTAAGAAATGATGTGTTTGAATATTCAGAGTTAGGTACGATCAGGATTCCAATCCATAAACTACAACAATATGATGATCCCAAAACGTACTTATACTTTTTGTTAAAAGATTTTGGTTTTACTGCCTGGGATGACATTTTTCAAATACTAACTGCACAATCCGGTAAGCAGGTTTTTTCTCCGACCCATAGACTGGTAAAGAATAGGGGATATTTATTATTATGCCCAATTATTGAAGATGTTTCTGATCGTATTTACAAAATTCCGGAAGAAGAGAATATGATTATAATTCCGTCTGGGATGATTAAACTGAAAGAAGTTTCAGATGTGTCCAACACGGATCTAAAAACAATATACCTAGATAAAGAAAAGTTAAAGTATCCATTAATTGTAAGAAAATGGAAAGAAGGCGACTATTTTTATCCTTTAGGCATGAAAGGCAAAAAGAAGTTGAGTAAGTATTTTAAGGATGAAAAGCTATCTTTGCTGGCCAAAGAAAGAGTCTGGCTCTTATGTTCTGGTGATGAAATTGTATGGATCATAAATTATAGAGCAGATAATAGGTTTAAGATAAGCCCCGAAACAAAAAACATATTAAAAGTAACGATTACCTAATGAGGAATATTCTAGTACTAGCAACAACGTTATTGTTTTCTACAACACTGTTTTCGCAGATATTTGAGCCCATAAAATGGAAAAGTAGCGTTAAAGAGGAGTCCGAAAATGTATATACACTATATTTTGAGGCAACCTTAGAAAAAGGTTGGCACATTTATTCTCAGCAGGAGGTGGAGACAGATGAGATAGCACCAACGGCTACAGAATTTACTTTTTATAATGAAGATAAGGCGTATGAACTTGTAGGTCAAACTACAGAACCAGAAGGGATCCAGAAGTTCGATAAAGTATTTGAAATGGATATCAAATATTTTGAGGATAATGTGGTATTTACACAAAAAGTAAAGCGATTAAATTCTTCTCTCGAGACTATTAAAGCTGAGGTGTTTTTTGGAGTATGTGACGATGAAAAATGCTTAGCACCGGATATTGTTGAGTTTAATTTAAAATTATCCGGTGGAAATGTAAATCAAACAGCTGACTTAGGGGTTACTCCAGAAGATATTAATAAGTCTAAAACTTTGAATGCTGGAATTAAAGGTTGGGATGAATTTCCGAAGGAAGATGTAAAAGATCAAAGCTATCTAAAAATATTTGTGTTAGGCTTTTTAGGTGGTTTAATAGCATTGTTAACACCTTGTGTATTCCCAATGATCCCACTTACAGTATCTTTTTTTACTAAAGGCGTCAAGGATCGTAAAAAAGGAATGATGAATGCCATACTTTATGGCTTTTTCATTTTTGTGATTTATTTGTTGTTAAGTCTTCCTTTTCACCTATTGGATTCTTTGGATCCCGAAATTCTTAATAATATATCGACTAATGTAACACTGAATATCATCTTTTTTGTTGTATTTATAGTATTTGCAATATCCTTTTTTGGATATTTTGAGATCACTTTACCTGCTTCCTGGAGCAATAAAATGGATAGTAAAGCAACAAGTGTAGGAGGAATTTTAGGAGTCTTTTTTATGGCATTGACCTTAGCTCTAGTTTCATTTTCCTGTACAGGTCCGATTTTGGGTTCTTTACTGGGAGGTTCACTAAGTAGCGATGGTGGAGCAATGCAATTAAGTTTTGGTATGGGAGGATTTGGTTTGGCATTAGCATTACCTTTTGGGCTTTTTGCTTTATTTCCTAATTGGTTAAATAACCTACCTAAAAGTGGTGGATGGCTGAATACGGTAAAAGTTGTTTTAGGATTTATTGAATTAGCATTGGCGTTTAAATTCTTATCTAATGCAGATTTAGTCGAGCATTGGGGAGTTCTGAAACGTGAAATATTTATTGGAATTTGGATTGTTATTGGAATAGGATTAACGCTGTATCTCTTTGGAAAAATTCGTTTTCCACACGATAGCCCGATTAAAAAGTTGGGTAAAGTAAGAATCACTACTGGAGTTCTGACACTTGCTTTTGTGATCTACTTAATTCCGGGCCTTACCAATACAGCATACGCAAATCTAAAGTTGTTAAGTGGTTTTCCACCTCCATTATTTTATAGTATTTACGAAAAAGAAACACACGGACCATTAGGACTAAATGCGTACACCGATTTTGAGAAAGGTGTAAAAGCGGCAAAGAAGGAAAACAAACCAATAATGATCGATTTTACTGGTTGGGCTTGTGTCAATTGTAGAAAGATGGAAGAACAAGTTTGGAGTAATCCAGACATTACTAAAATTTTAAAAAACGATTACATTTTGATCTCACTTTATGTGGATGATCGAGAAAAGCTTAAAGAAGAAGATCAATTTAAATTCCTGAAGTCTTCGGGTACAATAAAATCCATCAAAACTGTTGGTGACAAATGGGCTACTTTTCAAACATTAAATTTTGAAAATAATTCTCAACCATATTATGTCCTGATAGATTCTGAAATGAATCTTTTGAATACAACCACAGCCTATACGCCTAATGAGAATGAGTATCTAAAATGGTTAAAAAAAGGCTTAAAGAATTTTACTAAAAAGCAATTATAGTAATAGATAGTAAATATTTTACATACTAATAATCGAATACATTCTAGTAACCTTCAGTTCATCCTGAAGGTTATTTTTTTGTTTTTGTTGTAGATTATAAGATTGTTAAAATCTCCTTAAAAGGAAGCTTGTCAGCATTCCATTTTTTATCTTCAGCACTCAACTAAACTAACACCAATGCGATTCACTAAATTAACACTATTATCTTTACTAGGTTTTTTACTTTTTATTTCATCCTGTAACAAAAAGACGGATAATATAAATGAAACGGACGTACAAAAAGAAATTAAAACTACTGAAGAAAAAGATGCGTACGATGTAAAAGAGTATTATTCTAAACAAGAAGTAGATATTGTCATGAGAGATGGGGCTAAACTCCATACCACTATATATTCTCCTAAAGATACCAGTAAAAAGTATCCAATTTTAATGCAAAGAACTCCATACAGTTCCAGACCTTATGGCGAAACAGAATTTAGATCGAAGATAGGACCTAACGAATTTCTGATGAAAGAAGGTAATATAATAGTTTATCAAGATGTAAGAGGGCGATGGATGAGTGAAGGAGTGTATGACAATATGCGCGCTTATATTCCTAACAAAAAGGATAAGCAGTTTGATGAGGCAAGTGATACTTACGATACAATCGAATGGCTGGTGAATAATGTAGAAAATAATAACGGAAAAGTTGGGGTTTGGGGTATTTCGTATCCAGGTTTTTATGCAACCTACTCTTTACTAGATTCACATCCTGCATTAAAAGCTGTCTCTCCACAAGCGTGTATTGGAGATTTCTTTTTTGATGATTTTCATCACAACGGAGCATATTTGTTAAGTTATTGGAGAGCTACAGCAGTATTTGGTTATGAAAAAACAGAACCAGTAAAAGAAAGTTGGTATACCTTTCCGGAGTTGAAAACTAAAGATCAATATCAGTTTTTCCTAGATGCTGGTCCGCTTAGTACATTGGATCAATATTATAAGGAAGATAATGTTTTTTGGACTCAGCTAAAGGAGCATCCTAATTATGATGATTTCTGGCAGAAAAGAGGAATTATTCAACATCTTAAAGATATTAAACCTGCGGTAATGGTAGTGGGAGGATTGTTTGATGCAGAAGATCTGTATGGTCCTTTTGAGACATACGAGAAAATCGAAGATAATAGCGATAATTATAATATCATGGTTTTCGGTCCTTGGAGTCACGGTGATTGGGCGAGAAATAAAAAGCGTCAGGCTATTGGTAACGTATATTTTGGAGATGACATTTCACTCAATTTTCAAAAAAACGTAGAAACAAAATTCTTCAATCATTTTCTAAAAGGGGAAGGGGACCAGTCCACAGGTTTATCCGAAATTCAGATTTTTGATACCGGGAAAAAAGAATGGAATACATATGATAGTTGGCCACCAAAGAATACAAAGAAAAAAACGATGTATTTGTCAGATGGTGCACTAGCTGAAACTGCAGGCAAAGAGTTTTCAGAGTTTATTAGCGATCCTAAAAAGCCGGTTCCGTATTCTGAGGATATTAAAATGGTGTTTACTCCGAGAAAATATATGACCGATGATCAGCGTTTTGCTGCGAGACGTCCAGATGTACTGGTTTATGAAACTCCGGTACTCACAGAGGATATGACACTTTCTGGTGAAGTTTTGGCTCAATTAAAAGTTGCTACAACCGGAACTGCTGCAGATTGGGTGGTAAAGTTAATTGATGTATATCCTCCCGATGCAGAAGATACAGAAGAAACCCAAGCATATCTTAAAATGTCTAATTACCATATGATGGTTCGGAGCGAGGTGATACGTGGAAGATTTAGAAATAGCTTTAGTAAACCTGAGCCTTTCGTACCAAATCAGAAAACAGCGGTAAACATAAAACTGCAGGATGTACATCATACATTCATGAAAGGGCATAAAATTCAAATTCAGGTGCAGAGTACCTGGTTTCCTTATATAGATTTGAACCCACAAACTTTTGTCCCTAATATTTTCAAAGCAAAGGCCTCTGATTTTAAAAAGCAGACGCATACAGTATTTGGGGACTCTTCCATCGAATTTTCTGTTTTAAAGTAAACTAAACTAACGAACCATTAATACCCTGAAAAAGATGAATAAGTCAAAATTCTATCTCATAATTGCTTCTTTTTTGTTTTTAACTTTTAGCTGTAAAGAGGAAAATAAAGAAACCGAAGTTATTGTAAATACAGAAGAGCAAATAGAAGAACATTCAAAGAAACTTAATGCTTGGTTCGAAAGTCAGTTTCAGGAAGAAGTTGCAGACTCTCCTATGATGCAGACCTATTTAGGGATAAAGACAGAAGATTATGCCAAATGGGATAATATTTCATCCAAAAAAGAAGTAGAAGACCTGGAGAAGGCTAAAAACAGACTGAAGTATCTAAAGGATTCTGTAGATGTTTCTATACTTAATAAAGAAACATTACTAAGTTACAAATTGATGAAAATGGATTTGGAGAAAACGATAGAGGATTTTCAATATCGTTTTTATAATTATCCTGTAAACCAATTGCACGGAATGCAAGCAGAGATTCCTGCATTTTTGATCAATATGCATCGTATCGAAGATAAGAGTGATGCAGAGGCATATATATCTAGATTATCAGAAATGGATGAATTGTTTACTCAACTGATTGATAATATAAAAATCAGAGAGAAAAATGGTATCATTCCTCCAAAATTTGTATTTGCTAAAGTATTGAATGATAGTAGAAATTTAATAACAGGAAAACCTTTTGATGCATCTAATGAGGAAAGTACACTACTTTCTGATTTTAAAGGAAAAATTGAAAAATTGGAACTTTCTGAAGAAGAAAAAGATTCATTAATAACTACAGTCGAAAAAGCTTTATTGGATAATGTTAAGCCGGCATATGTAGAGCTTGTTACTATGCTGGAAGATCAGCAGCAACGGGCCACAGTAGATGACGGAGCCTGGAAATTCCCTAAAGGAAAAGCATTTTATGAGAATGCTTTAAAGCGTACTACCACTACCAATATGACTGCAGAAGAAATTCATCAATTAGGGTTGGATGAGGTAGCCAGAATTCATAAAGAAATGAAGGACATCATGACGCAGCTTAAGTATGAAGGTACATTGCAGGATTTTTTTAAATTCATGAAAGAGGATGAGAGATTCTATTACAGTAATGATGAAGAAGGAAGAGCTGGGTATCTAAAAAGAGCGATAGGTTTAATTGATAATATGAAATCAAGACTGGATGAGCTTTTTATCACAAAACCTAAAGCAGATATCGTGGTAAAAGCTGTAGAGCCTTTTAGAGAAAAGAGTGCAGGAAAAGCTTTTTATCAACAAGGAACTCCTGATGGTTCCAGACCGGGAACCTATTATGCTAATTTGTATGATATGGAAGCTATGCCAAAATACCAAATGGAAGCTTTGGCGTATCACGAAGGCATTCCCGGACATCATATGCAGATTTCTATTGCGCAGGAGTTAGAGGATATTCCAAAGTTTAGAAAATTTGGCGGATATCAAGCTTATGTAGAAGGTTGGGGATTGTATAACGAGTTTTTACCAAAAGAAATCGGATTATATAACGATCCGTATTCTGATTTTGGGCGATTAGCCATGGAATTATGGAGAGCATGCAGACTTGTTGTTGATACCGGAATACACGCTAAAAAATGGACCAGAGAAGAAGGAATTAAATATTATACTGACAATACACCAAACGCAGAAAGTGATGCTATTAAAATGGTAGAAAGACATATTGTAATGCCAGGTCAGGCTACAGCTTATAAAATAGGAATGAATAAGATTCTTGAATTGAGAGAAAAAGCGAGATTGAAACTTGGTAATGAATTGTTCGATATTAAAGAATTCCACGACGTGATATTAACAAACGGAGCTGTTCCGCTTACAGTGTTAGAGGACTTGGTAAATGAATGGGTGGTGTTGAAGAGTAAGTCCACCGAGTTAGACGAGAGTTCTTAAATATAACTTCAATTAAGTAGTAATAAACTAAATGCCTTTCATCACCTGAAAGGCATTTTTTATCTTTAATAGATAACTTTTATGGTAAATCCATAAATAATTGTAAGAATAGGACTACTTTTTGTGTTTGGTTTAGGTTAAATTATGTATTTTGTGGATTAAATTAGATTTTTTATCTGATTATCCCCAAAATTCATAAATATGAGAAGAGTATTTTTATGTATCACCGCAATGCTGTTATTAGGGCAAACTTTTGCTCAAGATAAAGTTTTAGTGACATCTCAAAGTTTTGACCATATTACGGATACACTGCAATTTAAACAGCAATTACTTTCACTTAAAGAACTTATCAAAGATAATCATACAGATAAGGCTGAAAATTTTTCCAACATCTTGATTAAAAAAGGAAAAGAACTAAACTATCATAATGGCCTCGGGGAATTATATGTAATTCAAGGTAGGTTTTTTAAGAGAAATAAAAAATATCTGAAGGCCATTAGAAGCTATGAAAATGCGGAGAAAAGTTATAGAAAGAGCAATAACTTAAAAGGATTAGCAAATGTTTTTAATACTTGGTCTATACTAGAAAGTCATCGTGGTAATGTAGAAAAGAGTATCGACTATTTGTTGGAGGCAAAAATGTATAATGAAAAATTAAGAGACAGCGCAGGTTTGGTAATTACATATAATAATCTAGCTAGTCATTATGCAGGTTTGGATAACCTGGATGAGTCAGAAAGATACTTTGATAAAGCGATTACGACTCGAAAAAAAATAGGAATGCTTCGCAATATTGGAATGGTGATGAATAATTTAGCATTCATTTATTTGCAAAATGGTAAACCGGATAAAGCTAGAGCTATGTTACCGGAAGCTTTATCGATTAATAAAAAAGATAGTATTAATGCTTCTATCGCGCATTCTTATAGTATTATGGCCGAAGTTGAATTGTATGAAAAAAATTACGAAAAAGCCAAAGAATACTATGAAACATCATTATCCATCTCTGTTAACACCAATTATGAACTTCTTACGGTAGACAACAAACAACAACTCGGATATTTGGCAATTATATCAAAGAATTACAAAGAAGCAGAAAAATTGTTGGAGATGGCCCGAAACGAATCTACAGATCTGGGAGCGGTGCAATTATTACTAAAAAATTATCAATTTTCCTCCAAATTAGATTCCGCACGAGGTAATCTGTCAGGAGCTTTGACTTGGCAAAAAGAACATCAAAAGCTTTCGGATAAGAGAATGACCGAATTGTCTACGAAGAAGATGGAGAGGGCAGCGACAAGATATAAAGCCGAACTTGAAAACTTAAGAATGATTGATGCTCAAGAAAAAAGAGAACAAAGAACTAAAGAAGAATTGTTTAGATATCGAGTTTTAACTTTTATTGCGTTAGGATTGTTAGTAATCTTTTTGGTATTCATACTTATGATTGTACGAACAAGAAAGGAGAGAAAAAGACTGATCACTAAGCTAAATGAATCTAATCAGGTTAAAAACAAATTATTCTCTATCATATCACATGACCTCAAAAATGAGATTCACGGTTTAGAAGGAAGCCTGAATTTAATGAAGGAGAATGAAATTTCTACAGAAGAGTTTCAAGAGATTATACCCCTATTGGCAAACAGAACACATCAAACTTCAATTTTGTTAAATAACTTATTGAACTGGTCAAAATCACAAATGAAAGAACTAAATGCCAGACCTGTCACCTTTGATATAACAGAAGTTATATCTAATAAATTTGCTTTTTTTATGCCCAAAGCTATCCAGAAAAATATTAAACTGATCAATAAATTGGATGCTACAAATATATTCGCAGATAAGGATATGGTAAGTATTGTAGCTCAAAATTTAATTGCAAATGCTATTAAATTTTGTAATCCGGGGGATTCTATTGCATTAGTATCCAGAGAAAAAGAAGATCATTACGAGATCTGTTTTGAAGACACGGGCATCGGTATAGAGCCTTCTAATCTTAAGAAATTGTTTGCAGAAGATACTTTTACTACTACTGGAACTCAAAACGAAACTGGTACAGGCCTTGGACTAAGAATTTGTAAAGAATTAATAGAACTTAATAAAGGTAATATAAAGGTAGAAAGTATTCCCGGAAAAGGAAGTACTTTTTATGTTACGTTGCCTAAAGCAGCTTGATCTTGTTAGGAGTTAAAGAGAGATCAAAAAATAAAATATGGTTAATGTTTTGAAAATCAGATACTAGATAAGGATGTATACTTGTCTTTTTATTTGATTTTAGCCCCAAAATAAACAGTATGAATAAAACAATCTTTATAGTGTTAGCGCTCTATATAACCAACTTTTATGGTTTTTCCCAAAACCAACTAACCGGAGTTGACCTTTCCCAAATAAGGACCTTAAAAGACTCAACATTGTTTAATAAATCGGTTAGAGATGTACAACAGTTTGTGAACGAAGATCAATTTGATAGGGCAGAACCTTTGGCTGACCAATTGATTAGTTTAGCAAAGGAGATAAAGTATGAAAGAGGAGCTGGACTTGCCTATCGACTAAAAGCAATTATTTATAATGAAGCTAAAAGAAATATAGAATCCGATAAAAATTTTGAAAAAGCGATTCACTATTTTAAGAAAGTCAATGATAAAGATGGATTAGCAACTGTAAGCAATGATCGATTTATTGTCGAACAAAATAAAGGAAATCTGGAAAAAGCCGCAGATTATCTAATGGAAGCTAAATTGTATAGAGAACAATTAAAAGATAGTATTGGGCTATCAGGAGTTTACAACAATTTAGCTATTATCTATAAAGAGCTTAAAGATATTCCAAACGCCGAAAAATTCTATTTAAAATCCATTAACACCCGTAAAAACTTAAATATTAAAGGTGTGGGTATGGTAATGAATAATCTTGCTTTGTTATATACAGAAGGTGGCAAGCTCTCTGAAGCAAAGAAACTTTTACCTGAAGCGTTAAAAATTAACAAAGCCGAAAATGATCTAAGACATACCGCTCAATCGTATAGTATTATGGCCAAGGCGTCTATGTATGGTAAAGAATACGAGGCAGCAAAAAAATATTATGATACGACAACGTGCGTGGGTACACAAGCAAATTATAAGCTAATTGTGGTAAACGCTAAACAGCAACTCGGAATTATTGCATTAGAAGAAGGTGAGTATCGAAAAGCGGATGAGTTATTAAAAACTGCTAGAGAAGATCTTATAAAGTCCAATGTGACATCTTTGATATTGAAAAATTATAAATACTCCTTTAAGTTGGATTCTACAAGAGGTAATCTTCTGGAAGCCATAAAATGGCAGAAAGAGTATCAACAACTATCTGATAAAAGAATGTATGAAAGTACCGCTCAGAAAGTTGAAAATGCAAAGTCACGTTATGAAGCAGAATTGAAACAACTAAAGCTAATTGATGAACAGGAGGAAAGAGAGCAAAGAACAAAAGAAGAATTGTTTAGATATAGGGTGTTTACTTTTATTAGTTTGGGTGTCATCGCTGTTATATTAGTTTTTTTAGTTCTTTTTATAAAAACAAGAAGAGAAAGAAAAAGATATATAAAAGAACTAAACGAGTCAAATGAGGTAAAAAATAAATTATTTTCTATCATCTCTCACGATCTAAAAAATGAAATACACGGACTAGAAGGTAGTTTGAATCTAATGAAGGAAGATATTATTTCTACTGAAGAGTTTAGAGAAATAGTTCCATTATTAGCTAATAGAACACATCAAACTTCGATTTTACTAAATAACTTGCTAAACTGGTCAAAATCACAAATGAAAGAATTAAATGCGAATCCAACTACTTTTGATATAGCAGAAGTAATCGGTAACAAGTTTACTTTCTTTAAACCAAAAGCCGACAAAAAAGATATTAAACTGATTAACAAGTTGGACTCTACCATAATCTTTGCAGACAAAGATATGTTTGGGATCGTAGCGCAAAATCTGATTGCCAATGCCATTAAATTTTGTAATCCCGGAGATTCTATTGCATTAGTATCTAAAGAAAAAGAAGACCATTACGAGATCTGTTTCGAAGATACCGGTATTGGTATTGATCCTGCCAATCTTCAGAAATTGTTTGCAGAAGACACATTTACTACCAATGGTACAGAAAATGAAACGGGAACCGGTCTTGGGCTTAAAATTTGCAAAGAGCTAATAGAACTTAATCAGGGTAGAATAAGCGTAGAAAGCGAACCTGGAAAGGGAAGTGTTTTTTCAGTATCCTTACCAAAGGCGGCTTAACTTTTTACTTGTCCATTAAACTTCTAAACTGATAAAAGAATCGCTCTATAAGCCTTAGATCTTCCGTTATAATCTCTACAGAGCCTCGCATTTCTTGCTTAAAGGGTATTTCTTTGTTATAAGTTGTAATTAATTTTTTTGGTAATTTTACATCAACAAGATATAATCCGTCTTTATCCGGTAACATAGAAATGTAGTCTACTGTACCTTGAAGCATACCAAATTCATCATCTGGAAAGTTTTCTAATTTGATATTGGCTTTTTGGCCTAGTTTTATTTTTCCGGAATTCTGAGTAGGTGCTTTAATTTTTGCCACATACGAAGAGGATTCCTGGATAGGGATTACTATAAAAACAATATCTCCGGCGGTAACATTTTGATTTTCAAAACGATAATTAGAAAAAGAAACCCGTCCTTCTATATCGGATTGAAGCAAATATCTCAGTTCCCAGTCTTTGATACTTTTTTTCAATTGATCAAAAGATTGAATCACTTTATTACGTAAACTAATTTCTTCTCTTTGTTGATTAAACTCTGCGCCTTTTGATGTTTTTTTTGCACTGCTTATATTCTCTTTAATTTGAGAAAGTTGCGTATCGTAGTTTTTATATTGATTTTCGAATTGTATATACTCAATTTTAGCTTGTTCATATTCTTGCTGAGAAATACTACCTTTATCATATAACTCTTGTTGCCTGTCAAAATCCTTTTTCTTAAAATTTAACGCATTCTTTTCTCTCTTTTTTTGACTTAGGATACTTTCTTGCCTCCTATACTGTTCTGATAAGGATATTTGATTGGCCAAATTTTCATCAGAATAAGGTTGTAATTCCTTATTTAAACTATATTCTATATAACTGTTTTCAAAAGTTGCATAGCTTGTTTGGATATCTCCAAGCTCTAAGATAGGTGGCAATTGATCAAAAGGGAAATCAATTTGTCTATTGTTTATGGTTATGGTATCAATGACTCTTTCTAAAGTAAAGACATCCAAATAATTTGCAGTATTTCTTAAAATAGCTAAAGGAGTTCCTTCTGGAACTGTATCTCCTTCTTTTACTAAAATGGCTTCAATCTTTTCGCTAACATTTGCTTGTTCTTTCTGTAGAGGAAGCTCAGTAGTTATGATAGCCTGTGCGGGAATGGTGTCAGGATATTTTAGCATCCAGGAAAGAAATAATAAAAGCAATATCAGTGCTAATATCAATAAATTCCCCCATCGAATCATCCAATGCGGTACACGAGTGAGAATTTCCTGAACCTCTTCACTTCTTAGTTGTATGTCGTCTAAATTATCTGGCATGTTTTTTAATTACGAATTACGAATTTTTAATTTGGTAGTTTTTTGTATTGAACCAATAATCCTAAGCAATTCTTCACAATTTTTTATTAAACTTTCACTTTCCTCTTTACAAATGTAATTACTATCTCTTAATAGCCTTAACCAGTAATGTGTTTCTCTTGCTTCTTTATATGAAATAGCCATTTTTGATAAAAAATCTTTAGTACTTTGTCCTCCAATAGCTTCTTCAATATTAGCACCTATGGAAGTACCGCTTCTTAATACTTGTTTTGATAAAATATATTCGTGTTGTTCTTGTGTTAATTTTTTAAATAATTTAATGCACGATAAAGCAAAATCATAACTTTTTGTCTGAATAATATTCTCTTTTTTCATTTAGGCGATAATTCGTAATTACTAATTCTTCATTAAACATTATTTACCCAGTTCTAATTGATTCTTAACCAAATTATAATAGCTTCCTTTTTCTTTGATCAAAGACTCGTGATTCCCAACTTCAATAATTTCTCCTTTATCTAATACTACAATCTGATCAGCATTTTTTACAGTACTAAGTCTATGAGCGATAACCATTACAGTTTTGTCTTTGAAGAAGGTGTCTAGTTTCTCCATAATAACTTTCTCATTATTGGCATCTAATGCAGAGGTAGCTTCATCAAAGAATAAAAACTTAGGGTTTTTATATACCGCTCTAGCAATGAACAGTCGCTGTTTTTGCCCTGTACTTAATCCTACACCTTCCATTCCAATCTTGGTATTATAAGACAAAGGTAAGGACTCTACAAATTCTTTTATGTTAGCTACGTCAACAGCATGTGCTAATTTTTTCTTATCCACATAGTCTTCACCAACTGCAATATTATTAGCAATGGTATCGTTAAAAATATATCCTTCTTGCATTACCACACCAAACTGATCTCTCCAGGCTTTCTGAGACACATGTTGTAGATCGTGTGAACCAATAAATATTTGACCATCGTCGGGCTCATAGAACTTCAATAAAAGCTTCATCAGCGTTGTTTTTCCGCTACCACTAACACCTACAACAGCTGTAATTTTGTTAGCAGGAATAGACAAATCCAGATTTTGTAATACTGGTTTATCAGACCCTACGTATCTAAAACTTAGGTTTTTGATCTCAAAACCTGAATTTTCCGGGACATCCCTAAGTTTTTCATCACCAGCTTTTTCTTCATCTTCTTTATTATGAATCTCTCCAAGACGTTCTAATGAAATCTGTGCATCTTGTAATTCTCTTAAGAAATTGATCAATTGGGTAATCGGTGCATTTAACTGCCCAACAATAGAGGTGATTGCCAGCATCATACCCAGTGTGATCTCTCCATCAATTACTAATACCGCAGAAAGAACAGTGATCAATATGTTTTTTAACTCATTGATAAATGCAGAACCAACACTTTGATATTGCTCTAATGCCAGATTCTCTATTGAAATTTTGAAAAGTTTTGCCTGTACAAACTCCCAGTTCCATCTTTTTCTTTTTTCGGCATTATGAAGTTTAATCTCCTGCATACCATTTACCAACTCGATCACTTTACTTTGTTCCTCACTGATTTGAGAGAAACGTTTATAATCTAATTTTTTACGCTTTTTGAAGAATATCAAAATCCAGGCAAAGTAGAATGCGCTACCAATTGCAAAAACTGTGAATATAGAGAAGCTATAATAGATCAGAACAATACTAAATACGATAAGATTAACCATCGAAAATAACACGTTTAGCGAAGACATGGTGAGTATTTGCTCAATTCTCTTATGATCATTAATTCGCTGTAATAAATCTCCTGTCATTTTTACATCAAAGTAGGAGATAGGCAGGTTCATGAGTTTGATAAAGAAATCTGAAATCAAAGAAATATTAATCCTTGTGCTTAGATGTAATAAAATCCAGCTTCTTAAAACATCAATCAATGTTCGACCCACAAATAAGGATAATTGTGCAATTAATACAAGGTAAACAAAATCAATATCTTCATTTTCTATACCTACATCAACAATACTTTGTGTAAGGAATGGAGTAATAAGTTGTAATAAACTACCAGCCGTTAAACCTAATATAAGTTGAAAAATGAATTTCTTATACTTAAAAACATACTTAGAAATAAATTTAAAACCAAATTCTTCATCTTTTTCATCAACGTTATCGTTATAGAATTTGGGTGTAGGCTCTACTAATAACGCAACACCTTCTTCTGTGGTTTGATCTGCATTGTTACCGATCCAGGCTTTAATAAATTCTTCTTTTGTATAAGTGATCAAACCATGAGCAGGATCAGATACATAAATCGTCATCCCACCTTTTCGGTTGGTTTTGATTTTGTAAACTACAACATAATGCACCTTATTCCAATGTACAATACACGGAAGTGGAACCTCCAGTAACTGATCCAAGGATAATTTTACACCCAGAGACCTGAATCCAATACTTTCTACTGCTTCACTTAAACCAAGTAAAGAACTTCCTTCTCTGGTGGTTTCACTTAGAGACCTAAGCTTTTGAGTATTCAGTACTTTTCCGTAATGTTTGGCAATGATTTTAATACAAGTAGGTCCGCAATCTTTAGATTCAGCTTGTTTATAAAAAGGAAATTTTGGCATTAAGAGTTTTAATTTTGTGTCTTGTGATCAGTTACAAAGAAAAGTAATTCTTTTCGATTTTACTATCCTATTGATTAGATCCTATATGATTCGTATTTATTAGTTCATATTTAGATGGATTTGTTACCCAAAAAAGGAGTGTTTTTTAATCATTTTTAAATTTTTATAGATGTTTGTATTCATATTGATTGTAAAACCTTTATAGGTTCTGGTTGTAGTATTTCTAGCAGTAGTGTTTTTTCAAGCACAAAAGACAACATCTTTGTCTTAAAATTTGTAATGTTTTCACCAAAACGTTTTATGAAATCTTCATCTTGTGATAATTCATCATAGAGTTCCTGAACAGAGACAGGTTCCAAGAAATAGAGCAAAATACTATGCCATCCAACGAGGTCTTTTTTATCAACTTTTCTATTGTAAGGAATAGTAAATTGAATTGTAACCGGCTCTGCGTTAAAATCTATGATACAGTCTTTTTGTATCACGAATTTGGTGTTTAATAATTTCTCAACGGTTATGTTTTCCACAAAATCATAAAAATTAAATATATTTTGTAATCTGGATGGCTCAATTTTTATGTCGAAACCCTGATCTGGAAAAAGCCTATGAAGTTTAGTATTTATGTTCTTAAAATATTCTGGAAAGTGATATTGGAGCCTGGCTTCTATTTGTTCACAGGCAAATATGGATTTTTTGGCAAAGCCAATACAATGAATAAATTTAGAAAATAGAGGTACAGTGCTTAAATCAATGATTTCTGCAAAATTTGGTTCTATATTCTCGAATAGATATTGGACTTTCAAATTGTTTTTCTCTGCAATTGCGAATCCCAATTGTTGTTCGAAAATAGTATTAAAAATTCCAACATCTATATTTGGGAAATGGTGTTGATTATTTTCGATTAAGTCTTGAGCAGTTTTATATAATTCTTTAAAAAAATCATTGTTTTTTCCGCCTATACAGCCCGCATTATGAGCCAGGATTTTACCATTTTTATAATAGTTTTTGATAAGTTCATTGGGAACAGAGTCAAAGTTCGTAAGCATGTATTTAAAAGTTTTTGCATACCCTGGAAAGTTTACCTCAATATTTTGAGCAATTATATCATATTGGTTGATGTCATATGGAATTTTGTTCCAAATGAAAATATCATTATCTAAGTGCATAAAGGGCTCATTTTGATCTGCACAACTAACCAGTTTACCAAAAGCCCATAATTTTGGATGATAATTGTTGATTTTTTCCAGATTAGTGTGAATATCAGAGTATGGTAATTCTAATAGATTATTAAATAATTCTTTTCCTCTATCGTCTGTATGTAGTTCATTTTGATTATAAAACCTGTTTATGGTAAGTGCGCTCAAAGCGAAGCTATAAAAAGCGTATTTTTGATTAGGCCAACCTCCGTTGAACCTCGCATTAGCATCATCGGAATTATGATATGTAGGTTTGGTCCAAAAACTTTGAATTATTTTCATAATGATATAAGTTTAAAATAGAGGATGTTAGATAACATCCTCTATAAATAATGTAATATGAAGAGATTTAGTAATTTGGTTTACACCAACTTTGTATATCACTATCATAATACATGTATTGACCGTTGATCCAAGATCCGTGAGGAGGGTATAATTTACCAGATGGACAATTAGGGAAAGACCCATATTCATAACCACCGGTAATCTGCTTAGCTTCTTTTCTGTCTAAGATTTCACCTTTGATTTTCTTTAAAATTTCTGATTTTTTCATCTTTAATGAATTTAAATTAATAATGATTTGATAGTATACTATTACTATATAATACGATCAAATGGAGAAATGTTACTATGGGAAAATATACTTAAACGTTATAGTGTTAATAAGTTGTGTTATCTCCTTGTTTTTTAACATAATTTCAAAATGAAATAGTATTAAAATGTTATTTTTTTAGTGATAATTATATTGGCTTTGTCTTAACTAAGTGAATAAATTTCAACTAAAGTTTAGTGATGTGCATATAATGAAAAGAAGAGGAGAATCTTTGTATACTTTATTATTCAATATACTATTAAAACAAAAAGGGAGTGTTTCAAAAACACTCCCTTTAAAGATAAAATTATGTTTCAGTCTTTAGCGTAAACTTAACTTTGTAGTGGCTATTCCTTTTTCATTTTCAATCTGAACCAGATATAACCCTCTGGACAATTCTCCTATTTCAAAATTGGTTCCAGGAGCAAAGTTACCTTCAAACTTTTTTGCCAAGAATCCAGTGATCGTATATACAGATACTTTTTGTACAGACTCATCAATACTAAAAGCCGTTCTTGCCGGATTAGGGTACGCGTTAAAGCTAGCGCCATTGATAAACTCTTGTGTACTTAAATTACGTTGTTCGTTTCCATATACTTTAAATTCACCGGGCTGTAAGCTAATTGGAGCATTAACATCGGTTACGGTAATAGTTTCATTGGTATCACTTAGTAAATCATACCAAGTACCTGTTTCTTGAAAATCAGGATCAATAGTAATAGTGTTAACACCAAAATTTCCTATGATGGTTACATACTTAATTTCATCTCCAGTGGCAGAAGCATCAGTAAGTTGAATTTTTTTAGATGTTGCAGAAGATACAGATAATGTAAAATCATTTGTTTTAAATATCTTTTCGTTTAGTTTTAAGCTAATTAACTTAGTATACGCATCATATATGTCAGTTCTGTCAGTAACATTTAGGTAATCCCAACGGATAGGTTTGGGACTTGTTCTGCAAGATTCTTCAACAGTTCCGTTTTCGCATCGATTGATACTAAATCCATATCCTAATTCACCGAATTGCCAAATCATTTTTGGTCCTGGAACGGTAAAGTAAAATGCTCCAGCCAATTCTTGCCTATCCAATGCAGTGGATAAATCGGTTACATCATAAACTGGCGAGTTTGTATCATTACCAAATTGAACATTTTTGTACATTAATCGCTCTTCATCGTGGCTTTCCATATAACTAATGTTAGAAGGAGTAGTCCAACCACGTGTTAAGTAAGATACAGATTGGAAATTAGAATCTCCATACCCCATAGTAGCCTGATTATAATGGTAGTTGCTATTTCCCCAAACAAGCATTCCTTCATTGATTAATAAAGTTTCTTCAGAATTCGGAGCGAAATGTTCTAAGATTACATAGGCATTAGGGTCAACGGCTTTGATAGCTGTATTCATTCGAGTAAGAATATCGATACGACTTTGGTCAAAAGCACCTCCATCTCCTGGAGTATTTGTAAATCCTTTGGTAAAATCAAATCTAAACCCATCTATATTATACTCAGTTAGCCAGTATTCATTTAATCGGTCTATATAATCTTCTGTAGCTGGAGATTCGTGATCGATATCGTTAAAGAATGAAAAAGTAGGATTAGAATCAGTTTCTCTGAATATTGGATTCTCTGCGGTTGCTTGTCCGTTATAACAACCATTACAATCGTTCCACATTCTATAATATGGATTTTGACCTGTAGCGTGGTTATACACTACATCTAGTATTACCGCAATTCCCCTGGCATGACATTCGTCCACAAATTCTTTAAATGCAGTGGGAGTTCCGTAATATTTGTCCAACGCCATATGGAAAGAAGGGTTGTATCCCCAACTAATGTTTCCGTCAAACTCAGAAACCGGCATCAGTTCTATGGCATTGATTCCAAGATCTTGTAAATAATCAAGTCTTGCCTTTACTGCATCAAAAGAATGTAGGTTATCAAAATCACGAATTAATAATTCATAAATAACTAAATCAGTAACTTCGGGTCTTTGAAAATCGGTGGTTTGCCAAACATATTCGGCTTCACCGGTTTTAAACCACGTTACGGCATCATTCGTTTTTCCTGTTGGATAACTAGGAAGGTTTGGAAAAGTCACATTATCAATAAATCCATCATTAAATTCTGATAATATTAAAGTAGAGTAGGGGTCTGCTACAGAGATAGACGCATCAATAACATATTGATACAAGATATCGGCATTATTTGGCAGGTTGTTTAAGGTAATCCAAAAACGATCTTGAGCACTGTCCTTATTCAATAAGTAGGTGTTGTCAAGAGTCCAGTCGTTGTTGTTAAAATTCCCCTTTAAATGCACGTAGTCTTTCTCTGGAGCATATAGTACAAAAGTAGCAGATGTTCCATTTAGATTTAATCCGTCTTTCATTCCTGCTGGTACCGGAACTTCTGTATTAACAGGAGTCGTGATGGCAGAAAAAGTTTCTGATAAAGTGTTGGTTGTTCCTGATTCTGTCGCTACCAGTTCAAAACTTACTCCTTCAGTAATGGTGTAATCAAAGGTATAGCTAGTGATGTTGGTCTGCGTGTTTACAGAGACACTATTAGCAAAAAGTTCAAAATCTGCGGTTACTGTTGAGGTGGCAGTAATGGTTAAGTCATTTCCGCTATCTATGATACTTACTGCATCTGTAGGCGCATCTAGCGAAAGCTGAAAGATTCCTACATTAACCACATTGTCCTGTGTCTTCTTATCTCCAGTTCCGTCTACAGCTTTTACCAACATTCCTATGCGATCTATTCCGGTAGCTCCGTAAAAAGTAGTTGGAGTTAATGTTATAGAGTAGGTTCCATTACCATTATTAGTCAAAATTTGTGGATTCGTAGCATCAGATGAATCGGTCCATTGACCGTTATTAGGGGAGTTTATAGATGCTGTAGCCGTTGGACTATTAAAATACCACGCCCAAAGGTATAAATCGGTTACTCCCCAAATACTAGGATCTACTCCAGAGACGGTGATTGTAATTTCATCATCCTCATTAAATGCGGGAGGATCTATAGTAAAAGTTGCATTCTGTACTTGTGCTTGGGACCAAATAAAACTAAGAAAGCAAATTAAGGTTAAAGTAAATTTTTTCATGACGCTTTTGTTTTTAAAGTAAAAAGGCTGTTATCAGAAATAACAGCCTTTTCTATGTATATTTTTGACTATTGTGGAGTCAAAGTATATGTATAATTGTTAGGATTGCTTAGATCTAAAGTCACTAAGTAAGTTCCTGCAGTATCAACACTAAGATCACCAGCACCAAAAGCTAATTGCCCATCTTCTGCTCCGGTACCAAAGTTATCCTGTGGATCATCCCAACTATCGTTAGCTCTAAACTTAAAACTTCCTGGAGTTAATGCGATGGTAATCATCCATGTTTTAGAAGCCGGATCGTATGTTAAATCAGTGTCACTATCCCAACCAGTTGGTGTAGCAGCTCCAATAATTCCCCATACTTGTTTTCTTGCTGTCCAAGTAATATTTTCAGGATCTGAAAAATCGGCATCAATCTTATAATATCCAGCTTCAGCAACTCTCATATTTGATTCTCCGTCTTGTACCAAAATTCCAGAAGAACCGCTTCCGTCTGCATCTCCGTAATCTCCATCAAAACTAGTATTTGTGGGTAAAACTTTGAATTCAGGACTTGGATCGTTTAAGAAAACATATCCTTGAAAAGCCGTAGCACCAAACTCAGCAGCCTCAATGGTCGGTAAGGTACCGGCAGGAGTCCAGTTATCGCCATATCCACTTGCATTCAGGAAATTACCTATAATAAAAAACTTAGGAGCTTCTGTTGTAAACGGAGTTACTGCAACAACTCTAGACTCAGAAAACTGAGGTTCTCCAGCGCCTACGTTTGCAACTATTCTAATTTCAACATTTGCAGGCTCACCAGGAGTCAATCCTAATGCTAGAGCTGCATTGTTGAAAGAATCTACAGATACAGGAATTTGTAAAGAGTTACTGCTTCCAAGTTCTTGTGGAGCAGCAAAGTTATTTCCTTCTACATCTACCTCTACCGAATAATTGGTAGCTGAATCAAAATTAAAATCTGCATCGGTAAACGTGAATCTTTCTGCAAGAAGATCTTTGGTTTCAAAAGTAAATACATAGGAAGTACCTGCCTCTGGTGCAGTGATTACAGGAGCCTCTGCTAATTCAAAAACTGGTCTATCTTCTATGTTGTCGTCTGCTGTACATCCAATAAATAGGGTACTAAGTATAGCTAATGTTAAAAATATTTTTTTCATTTTATATAATTTTTTAATAACCTGAGTTTTGATTAATGTTAGGGTTTGCTACTAATTCAGTAGAAGGAATTGGGAAAAGACTTACGTGAGGTGGCAATGGAGAACCGTTTGTCGCTCCGTTCTTAAATGGCCATAAATAGCTACCTCCTGTAAATTTGTCAAATCTTATAAGATCTGTTCTTCTTTGTCCTTCCCAATAAAGTTCTCTTCCTCTTTCATCTAGTAAGAAATCCAGAGTTAAGTTTCCTGCATTGATGTTAGCATTAGCATTTCCGTAAGCACGTTCTCTAAGTTGGTTGATATATCCTACGGCATCTGTTGGAGTACCACCATTTCCACCTCTTACTACAGCTTCAGCATAATTTAAGAATACTTCACCAAGTCTAAACATATGAAAATCAGCATCTACATGAGTACCAGTTCCATCAGAACCAGGCTCTAAGTCAACACCAACATTTCTCCATTTCTGTATTGCATACCCATCTTGGTAATTAGATAGTGTTTCAATTTTTAGCGTTTGTTGATTTGTATAGAATTTTCCTCTCGAATCATTCCAAACAGGTTGAGAAGCAATAGACACAGCCATTGCAGGAGCAGGTACTTCTGTTCCATTGTTCGTGATCACTCCGTTTAAGAAGTTATAGCGGTAAACTTGATCAGCATCGAAAGCTGGGTTTGTGTTATTTTGATCAGACCCTAAATATTCGAAATCACCATCTGCATCAAATGCTTTTAAAACATCTCCATCCTGAGCCAATAATCGTAAGTCATTATCGTACTCATAGATTGTAAATGATCCGTTGCTACTTCCAAATAAATCTACAAAAGCTTCTGTGGTTCTGATTCCGAACCATCCACCATCTATTCCAAAAGCTCTTGGGCGGATATTTCCACCAACAGGAGCGTGTGTTAAGAAAGTTGTACCACCAAAAGATTGCGTATTGATTCCGTCGAATGCAATGCTAAAAATACTTTCATTCTGAGAACCGTTAAAGTTATTATCTGCCAAGAAAAGTTTCTGATAATCATCCACTAAACTGAAACCTGCATCAAGTATTTTGTTAGTATATGTCAAACTCTCAGTATACATCGCTGTACCCGTATATACCTCCGCATTAAGATATAGTTTAGATAATAACATCCAGACAGCTGCTTTATCTGCTCTTGGGTAAGAGTTAGTTCTTGGATCAGGCATTGCATCCTCAATTGCCAGTAATTCTGATACTACAAAATCAAAAGCTACTTTTCTTGAGACTTGTGGTGGAATATATCCAACTACCGGATCATCTTCTGTAAAGAAAGCGATGTTACCGAACATATCAATTAAATGATAATGACTTAAAGCTCTTAAGAATCTGGCTTCAGCTCTGAATCCTTGAATCTCTGCTTTTAAAGCTGCAGAAACTCCTCTGTCATTTAGTTTTGCATCAGAAGTTTGTCTCAAATATTCATTTGCAGAAGAAACCTGAAAGTTCGCTCTGTCATAAAATGCTCTTACAAAAGCATTACTTGATGTCCATTGACCAAAGTTTAATACCGGTAAATCCGGATCTCCCCAAGCAATTACTGCTTCATCTGTAGGCAATTCCTGTAATTGCCAGAAACCTCTTAGATACTGTCCAAAACCGGCATCAATACCATCAATATCACTACTTCCCGGACCATCTTGTCCACTAACAGCTAATCCTGAGTATAGCTTACCAAGTGCCTGTAAATATGCTTGATCAGAACTGTAGAATTCATCTGTAGTTTGATTCTGATCATCATTAACCGCTACGTCTAAATCATCGGTACAAGATCCTATGGATAATAGGAGTGCACATACACCAATGTTTGCTAAGTTTTTAAAATTTATCTTCATTGCATTCATTTTTTAAAAGTCTAAATTAACTCCAAACTGGTACGTTCTCGGTCTAGGATAAATAGTGCTGTCAAAACCACTACTAATTTCAGGGTCGATACCCGTGTAATCAGTGATGATTAGAACATTATTTACCGTACCGTACAATTTCATATCAATATTCTTATAATTTAAGAAATTTTTGAAGGTGTATCCTAAAGAGATATTGTCTAATTTTAAGAATGAAGCATCCTGGATGTAGTAGTCAGAAGAGAATCTATCTACACCACCGTCAAAAAATCCTGTATCCAATAAGTCTGTTGTCGTATTAGATAAAGTATTTTGGAAATTTAAAATTCTTCTACCGTTACTTCCTGCATCTACAAAATTATAATTATAGTTTCCTACACTACCTCTCCAGAACATACTAAAGTTCCAGTTCTTATAATCTAAAGTGGTATTAAAACCATAGAAAAAGTCC
This sequence comes from Aquimarina rubra, assembly GCF_042684305.1. Taxonomy (NCBI): domain Bacteria; kingdom Pseudomonadati; phylum Bacteroidota; class Flavobacteriia; order Flavobacteriales; family Flavobacteriaceae; genus Aquimarina; species Aquimarina rubra. The sequence goes on from NZ_JBHULE010000035.1 coordinate 763,789, forward strand.
GCTGCTGGTTTTCTGTAGATATACTTATCTTTTTCGTTGATAACGTTATCGTTATTTCTATCCACATAGGCTCCTTCAACAGGTCTTCCATTCGCATCATAAATTTGTTCAAAAACCCAATATGAACTAGGTGCAAAACCAACCGTTTGGATATTGATATTACTACCTACAAATCCTGACCCGAAGAAACCTTCGAAATTAGGATTGTCTACAGCAAATAGTTCTGTAACTTCTCCTCTTTGAAAAGTGATATTACCTCCTACAGTCCATTTTAGATCATCAGTTTGAACTGGAACTACGCTTAACGAAAGTTCTAAACCTTCGTTGGTTAGGTTTCCTAAATTCACGTCATCGGCATTTGCCAAACTACCACTAGGAAGTGAAGCAACAAATAATAGGTCATCAGTTTCTTTTCTATATAAATCTACCGTACCAGATACTCTACCATTATAAAGTCCAAAGTCTAAACCAACGTTGTACTGCGTAGTTGTTTCCCAAGTTAAATCTGGATTGTATGGAAGTGCTAATCCTGTAGAAATAAAGATCGGAGTTCCATCCGGTTCCTGACCGATTTGATATTGAGAACCTGGTCCACTTGTTAATATTCTTGGTAAAGAAGGTGTAGCATCACCGATACTTTGTTGTGGTGTTACACCATAACTCGCTCTAAACTTAAGTTGTGAAATTAAATTGGAATCTTTTAGGAAATTTTCGTTGTGCGCGTTCCAAGAAAATGCACCTGATGGACTGTTTGTCCATTGATTTTCAAGGCCAGAAAATCGAGAAGTAGCATCACGTCTAAAACTTCCTGTAAAAATATATTTATCCGCAATAGAAATTGTTGCTCTACCAAAGAATCCTAACAATACCTCTCTTGGATTGTTAAATGGATTGTCGATTTCTACAAGATCAAATCCTCTGCTAAAATTACTTCCACTATCTAAAAATTTCTGATAAGAATAACCAGCTGTTACATCAAATATGGTATTAAGGCTTTCTACATCGTTTCTATAATTCAAATAGAAATCAAACAATAAGTTTTCTCTTTTTTGTAAAGATCTACTAAAACTATCGTTACCAGTTCTAGCTGCATTTGCAACGGATTCTGCAGAAGTAGTGTTTTCTGTTTTTGCACTAGCTATTTCATATCCAACATTTACATTAGCTCTTAGCTCCGGTAAAAAGTGGAATTTATAATCAAGCTCTAAATTACCTAGACTTCTAAATATAAGTCCATTACTATCACTTTGTTCTAATGCAGCAACAGGATTTTGTCCTGCCAATGCAATAGCATTACCGCTGCCGTCTAACCATTGGAAAAAGTTTCCGAAGTTGTTTTCCTGGAAAACTGGTTGTGTTGGATCAAATCCTAATGCTGCTCCAATATTTGTAGTTGCGTATGTATAATCCTCAACTGCTGTTTTAATATTGGTGTTAATTCGTAAATGATTATCAAAGAATTTGGTTCTTATATTAGCAGATAAAGAAGTTCTGTCCAAATGATCGGTTTTAATCAATCCTTCTTCACTTAATAATCCAAGAGAAACTCTGTAGTTGATCCAGTCCCATCCACTAGAAAGACTAATGTTGTGGTTTGTAGAAACTGCATTTTGTAGAATCTCATCTTGCCAATCCGTATTTTCTGTTCCTAATAAATCAATCTGAGCTTGTGATCCATTAGCAGTAACATACTCTCTGAATTGATCTCCATTTAAAGCTTCAATCTTGTCTACAATTTCAGAAAAAGTAACATTACCGTTATAGTTAAATTTTAACTTACCGTCAGTGTTAGATCCTTTTTTTGTTGTAATGATGATTACACCATTAGATGCTCTAAAACCATAAATTGCCGTGGCAGAAGCATCTTTTAGTACTGTAAATGATTCTATATCATTAGGATTTATTGAGTTTAGGTTATTTCTCGTACCTCCTGGACCTGGATCTAAAGGCACACCATCTACAATAATCAATGGATTGTTAGAAGCATTAAGAGATGAACCCCCTCTAATTCTAATAGTAGAACCCTCCCCAGGTGCTCCTCCATTATCAATTACAGTAACCCCCGCAGTACGCCCTTTGATCAATTGATCAGGAGAAGTGTTAACACCCTGGTTAAAGTCGTCTGCTGTCACTGTACTTACAGATCCGGTTAGATCCTTCTTTCGAACAGAACCATAACCGATTACTACTACTTGTTCTAGTTCTGCAGCATCTTCTTGTAGCACCACGTCGATTCTAGCATTCCCGGAATATGTGAATTCCTGGGATACAAACCCTACATAAGAAAACTCAATAATATCTCCGTTGTTTATTCCGCTCAATGTGTAATTTCCATCAAAGTCTGATGAAGTTCCGTTTGTTGTTCCTTTTACAATGATATTGACACCGGGAATCGGTTGACCATTTGTAGCATCAGTTACAGTACCATTGACTGAAGACTGTGCGAAAAAGCTCATTGGTATCAACCACAATAAAAACAATGCGCTTTTAGTAAATGTTTTCATACAAATTTAAATTAGTTTTTAATTGTTTTTAGCCTTATATTTTCACTTTCTGAAAGCCAATGTATGTAAATTCTATGTTAAATTTCAGCTACGGTGTAGCCGTAACCTCACGAAAACGTTTGCGTGTGGATAACTTTTAAAATTCTGTTAAAATTTTAAGGCAAATTGTGATCATATCGCATATTTTCGCGTCAAACTTTAACTTTTAATAAAAATTCAAAGGGAAATGAAGCAAAAAGTTACGTTAAAACAAATAGCAAAAGAATTAGATGTATCGATCTCAACAGTGTCCAAAGCATTGAAAGATAGTGTAGAGATTAGTTTAGATACTCGACAAAAGGTAAAAGCTTTCGCTAAGTTGTATAATTATAAACCCAACAATATTGCACTTAGCCTTAAAAACCGGAAAACCAAGACCATTGGGGTGATTATTCCGGAGATTGTGCATCACTTTTTTACCACCGTAATTGGAGGAGTGGAGAAAGTGGCTAATGAAAAAGGGTATAATGTTATTATCTGTTCTTCTAATAATTCTTTTGATAAAGAGGTAATTAACCTAGAGATGTTAGCTAGCGGCAGTGCAGATGGTTTTATTTTATCTGTTGCGAAAGAAACACAGCAAAAAAAAGATTATCATCATATCGAAGAAACCATGAGCCAGGGAATGCCGGTGGTTCTTTTTGATAGGATTATTGATGAACTAGTATGTGATAAGGTTATTATTGATGATGGAAAAGGTGCTCAGACAGCAACAAACCATTTGTTATCTTTGGGTTGTAAAAAGATTGCTATTCTTACAACGGTAGATTATATTAGTGTTGGTAAGCTTAGAACCAATGGGTATCTAAGAGCGTTACGAGCTTATGATATTACTGCAAGAGAAGATTATATTCTTAAAATAGAGGATATTGATAATTGTGAGTCTGAGATTGCGGATTTTCTGAAAGATAAAGATGTAGATGCCATATTTGCAGTAAATGAATTGTTTGCGGTAACTGCGGCCAGAGTCTTAAATGGACAAGGTAAAAAAGTACCTGATGATGTGTCAATTGTTGGTTTTACAGATGGTATTTTATCCAAACATTTTATTCCAAGTCTAACAACGATCAGCCAGCATGGAGAAGAAATGGGAATACGTGCGGCAAAGTTACTTATCGATAAGCTGGAAGGAGATGAAGATGTTCCAGAAGAATATAAAACCGTTATTATTGACACAAGCCTGATTCAAAGGCAATCCACAAAAAAATAACATAGTAATATTATTTTATTTGAAATAATATAATATATTTGATCCCTATCAGAACTTATATTTTCACTTTCTACTAACATAAGTTTTGATAAGTGTACGCGCTTATCATAGTAATTATTTAAAGATTTACTTAATGAACAAGCGTAAGCTAAGTTTCTGGGAAATTTGGAACATGAGTTTCGGTTTCCTGGGAATACAATTCGGTTTTGCATTGCAAGGCGGATTTATGTCTAGAATATTTCAAACTTTAGGAGCAGAAAAAGATGCGATTCCCTTATTGTGGATTGCGGCTCCTCTTACTGGGTTATTAGTACAGCCTGTCATTGGTTACCTAAGTGATAGAACTTGGAGTACTAGGTGGGGAAGAAGAAGACCGTATTTTTTAATTGGAGCTATTCTTAGTTCTATAGCTTTATTTATTGTTCCGCATTCACCTGCTTTGTGGGTTGCGGCTGGGTTTTTATGGATTCTCGATGCTTCTATTAACGTTTCAATGGAACCTTTTAGAGCATTGGTAGCTGATAAATTACCGGAATCTCAGAGATCATATGGATTTGTTACTCAAACGCTAATTATTGGAATAGGTACTTGGGTGGCGAGTAATTTACCTTGGATGGTTTCTCAAATGGGGATTAGTGACGCTGCACCAAGCGGAGTAGTACCTATGTCGGTAAAAGTAGCTTTTGCAATTGGGGCATTTGTATTTTTAGTAAGTATTCTGTACACCGTTTTTACAACTACAGAATACCCTCCTGAGGATATGGAAGAGTTTGAAAGAGAAAAACAAAAGAAAAATCAATTTATTCCTGATATTCTAAATAATATTGGCAATATGCCTCTAACTATGAAGAAATTGGGTCTTATTCAATTTTTTAGCTGGTTTGCTTTCTTTACTATGTGGAGTTTGGCAAATCCTGCACTTACTGAGCATGTATTTAAGACTCCGGTTCCTGTTGAAGCTTCTTATGATATGGAGTTAGCAGAATCAGAAGAAGCTTTTAAGTTGGCGAGTACTGCTTTTCAAAAATCATCTAATGATGTCGGTAGGTATATGGGAACATATGGACTATCATCAATGGCTTTTGCATTAATATTAACTTTTTATACATCTCGAAAGAGAATAAACAGAAAGTTTGTGCACATGGGATCACTCATTTTAGGAGGTATTGGATTTATTTCTATGTATTATGTTCCTTCTCCAGAATGGCTAGCGCTTTCTTTTACCTTAGTAGGTTTTGCCTGGGGAAGCATTCTGTCTATGCCTTATGCTATGTTGTCTAGTTCTGTAGATCCTAAAAAAATGGGCGTTATTATGGGGATCTTTAACATGTTTATAGTAATCCCTCAAATTATAGCAGCGATAGGAGGAGTTAATTTTGCATATAAGTTAATAGGTGAAGAAACAATTAATGCAATGATAGTAGCCGGAATAAGTTTAATTGTAGCAGGTTTCTGTAACTTGTTGATAACTAACAAGGATGCTATTACTTATAATCCAAAAGAAGTTTAGAATGACAAAAAAAGCATTCATATTTGATCTAGATGGTGTTATTGTAGACACCGCAAAATACCATTTTCTAGCGTGGCAAAATTTAGCCAATAGTCTTGGGATATCTTTTACTTCAGCACAAAATGAACAACTAAAAGGAGTTAGCCGAGTACGATCTTTAGAGAAAATTTTGGAATGGGGGAACAAAACTATCTCAGAAGAAGAATTTACAACCTTAATGGCTAAAAAAAATGAGGAATATCTGAATTATATTGAGACGATGGATACTTCAGAGATTCTCCCCGATGTTCCTAGAGTACTAGACTATCTTATAACCAAAGAACAAGCTATTGCATTAGGATCGGCTAGTAAAAATGCTCGTATAATTTTAGATAAAGTTTTACTAAAAGAGAAGTTTCACGCCATTGTGGACGGTACTGATGTCTCAAAGGCAAAACCGGATCCTGAAGTTTTTTTAATAGGAGCGCAAAAATTAGGAGTAGATCCCAAAGATTGTGTGGTTTTTGAAGATTCAGTCGCTGGTATTCAGGCAGCCAATGTGGCTAATATGATAAGCATAGGAATTGGTGATCCCAAAGTATTACACGAAGCAGATTATATTTTTAAAGATTTTACAGAAATTAAAGAAGAATTTATAAACCAATTAGTTACAACCGAAAAAGTTTGAGAATAATATGGGGATAACCTAAGTAAAAGTTATATTTATACTTAGGTAATTCCCTACAACTAAAAATAAAAAAGAGAACGATGAATCAGGATTATATTAAACCAGATAACTGGTCTATAATTGAAGAAGGGTTTGATGTTGAACGAGTTAAGTCCTCAGAAAGTCTTTTTAGTATTGGGAACGGTGCTATGGGGCAGCGTGCAAATTTTGAAGAGACCTATACAGGCCCGACTTTTCAGGGGAGTTACATCGCAGGAGTATATTATCCTGATAAAACCAAAGTAGGTTGGTGGAAAAATGGGTATCCCGAATATTTCGCTAAGGTATTGAATGCTCCTAACTGGATCGGAATTAATGTAGAGGTCAATGGAGAAAAATTGAATCTGTATAAATGCAAAACGGTTTCAAATTTCCGAAGAGAATTAAACATGAAAGAAGGCTGGTATCAGCGATCTTTTCACGCAGTTTTACAAAACAATATAGAAGTAGAGGTTATGTCTACCAGATTTCTAAGCCTGGACTTAGATGAGGTGGGAGCTATAAAGTATGAAGTAACACCAGTAAATAAAGATGTAACTATTCGTTTTACACCGTATTTGGATTCTGGTATTACTAATGAAGACACCAACTGGGATGATAAGTTCTGGGATACCTATGAAGTATCACACAAAGGGAATTCAGCATACATCTCTTCTAAAACCATGAAAACAGAATTTCATGTGTGTACCGGAATGCTCAATCAGTTGTTTTTAGACAATACGTTACAGGATGTTTATCCTACTGTAGAAACTAACAAAACATACGCAGGTCTAAGTTATACTGCAGAAGTCGCAAAAGGTAAAACTGCAGCGTTACATAAATTTGGAGGCTATACTGTTTCTCTAAACCATAAAGAAGAAGATATTGCATCTGCTAGTGCTGCAGTCCTAAAACAGGCGTCTGATTCTGGTTTTGACGCACTATTAGATCTTCAGAAGAAAGCTTGGTCAAAGATATGGGAAATGGCGGACATTGCTATTGACGGAGACGTGAAAGCACAGCAAGGTATTCGTTTTAATATTTTCCAATTAAATCAAACCTATTTAGGTAAAGATGCCAGATTAAATATTGGGCCAAAAGGATTTACCGGAGAAAAGTACGGAGGAAGCACCTATTGGGATACAGAAGCCTATTGTATACCTTTCTACATGGCTACCAAAGATCAAAATGTAGCGAGAAATCTACTTCAGTATCGTTATAATCACCTGGATAAAGCAATAGAAAATGCTGAAAAACTAGGATTTACTAATGGAGCAGCATTATATCCGATGGTAACAATGAATGGAGAAGAATGTCATAACGAGTGGGAGATTACCTTCGAAGAAATTCACCGAAATGGAGCCATGACATTCGCTATTTATAATTATCTACGTTACACAGGTGATTATAGTTATATTCCTGAAATGGGATTAGAAGTTATGATCGCTGTAGCACGTTTCTGGCATCAAAGAGCTACATTCTCTACAGATAAAGAAAAGTACGTGATTCTAGGAGTTACAGGGCCTAATGAATATGAAAATAATATCAATAATAACTGGTATACTAACTACTTAGCAAAATGGTGTATTGAGTATTGTGTTGAAAATATTGATAAAGTTAAGTCAGAGTATAAAGCGGATTACGATAGGATTATAGATAAGACTAAACTAGATCAAAAAGAAATTAAAGCCATGCTGGAGGTTGCAGAAAAGATGTATTTCCCATATTCCGAAAAACATCAGGTGTATCTGCAGCAAGATGGTTTCTTAGATAAAGAATTAATTACTGTAGAAAACCTTGATAAATCTCAGCGCCCAATTAATCAAAAATGGAGTTGGGATAGAATTCTAAGATCTCCTTACATCAAACAAGCAGATACGCTTCAGGGATTCTATATGTTCGAAGATCACTTCACCAAAGAAGAATTAGAACGTCATTTTGATTTTTATGAACCATTCACGGTTCACGAGTCTTCGCTTTCTCCTTGTGTACATAGTATTCAAGCAGCAACATTGGATAGAATGGATCAGGCATATACGTTCTATTTAAGAACATCTAGATTAGATCTGGATGATTACAATAAAGAAGTAGAAGAAGGACTTCATATAACAAGTATGGCCGGAACCTGGATGAGTATTGTTGAAGGTTTTGGAGGTTTACGCGTTAAAAATGATACCTTATCATTTACTCCAAAAATTCCTAAAGAATGGAAAGGGTATACGTTTAATGTGAATTTTAGAGACAGTATCCTAAAAGTGAATATTTCTCAAGAAGGAACTACTTTTACTCTCGAAGGCGAGAATGAGTTGGTTATTTATGTGGATGGTAAAGAATTTACCATTTCTCCAAATAGTTTAATGACCGTTTAATTCATTATTTAAATGAAAATGCAAATACCCCAAAAGCTTTTGTTTTTGGGGTATTTAGTTCAATTCTGATAACAGAATTCAATACACGAATTATACAAATCAAAATTAAATCAATGAAAAATATATTAACCGTGCTTTTTGGGTTAATCGTTTCGTTAACCTTTGGGCAAATAGAAAAAATAGAACCTCCATTTTGGTGGAGTGGTATGCAATCTGGTCAATTGCAATTGATGTGTTATGGTAAAGAAATAGCCAAGTATGACATAGAAATGGATAGTATACCAATAATCGATATCACCAAAACTGAAAACCCTAATTATGTTTTTGTTACTATTGACACTAAGGCTGTGCAACCCGGAAAAGTAGTTATTAATTTCAAAGAAAATGATAAAGTAGCCTTTTCACAACCGTATGAATTTAAAGCAAGAAGAGAAGGTTCTGCACAACGAAAAGGGTTTGATAGCAGTGATGTTATATATTTAATTATGCCGGATCGTTTTGCTAATGGCGATACAACTAATGATTCTCATAAGGATACATTAGAAAAAGCCGATCGATCCAATCCTGGTGGACGTCACGGCGGTGATATTCAAGGTGTCATTGATCATCTGGATTACCTTAATGATTTAGGAGCAACTGCACTTTGGAGTACTCCTTTATTAGAAGATAATGAACCTGTCTACTCGTATCACACCTATGCACAAAGTGATCTTTATAAAATAGACCCCAGATACGGTACCAATGAGGATTATAAAAGATTAGCTTCAGAAATGCATAAGCTAGATATGAAGCTGATTATGGATTATGTAACCAACCATTGGGGTTCTAAACATTGGATGATTGAGGATTTACCAACAAAAGATTGGATTCATCAGTGGCCAGAGGGATTTAGAAGAAGTAACTACCGTATGACAACCCAGTTCGATACAAATGCATCAGCAGTAGATGCAAAAGGATGTATGGATGGATGGTTTGATACTACCATGCCTGATATGAACCAGAGCAATCCTTTATTACTTAACTACATTACCCAAAATGCAATCTGGTGGATAGAATATGCGGATCTTGATGGTTTCAGAGTGGATACCTATTCATATAATGATAAAGAAGGAATTGCAAAATGGACAAAAGCTATTATGGATGAATATCCAAATTTTAATATAGTTGGAGAAGTATGGATGCATGATCAGGCACAAATGGCATATTGGCAAAAAGACAGTAAAATTGGTGCTATTGATAATTATAACTCTCATTTGCCATCAGTGATGGATTTCACCCTTCATGATGCTGTGATGGTGATGTTTCTTGAAGAAGGAAATTCCTGGGATAAAGGGATGATTAGAGCTTATGAAAACTTTACGAATGACTTCTTATATCCGGATATCAATAATATATTGCTATTTGCCGGTAATCACGATACAAATAGGATTAATGAAATTTATCAAAGCGATATCAATAAATATAAAATGGCAATGACTTTGATATTTACAACCAGAGGGATTCCACAAATCTATTATGGAGATGAAATCGGAATGTTAGGAAATCGCGATAAAAAAGGCGATGGGGATATTCGTAGAGACTTTCCTGGTGGATGGCCTGATGATAAAAGAAGTGCTTTTATTGCAGAAGGGACTTCTGGTGAAGTAGCTGGAAGAACACAGGATCAGGAAGCTTTTCACGCATTTACTAAAAAAGTATTGAATTGGAGGAAGAATAGCGATGCGGTTCATAACGGAAAGTTATTACAGTACATCCCCTATAATAATGTATATGTATTTTTTAGATATACAGAAAAAGAAAGCGTGATGGTTGTCATCAACAATAATTCGGAGAATCAGGAGCTTGAGGTTGGTCGTTTTAAAGAAGGTTTAAAGGAATTTAAAACAGGAAAAGATATCATCACAGACAATACTATTGATGTAACAGAAAACCTATCGATTCCGGCCAGAACGTCAATGATTATCACATTAAAATAAAACCCAAAAACAGATTATTTATATATGAAGAAAATAATTTTAGGTCTTGCTATAGCAGGTATTATATTTTCCTGCGGAAAGACGAAAAAAGAAGACACAGTAGCAAAGGTAGAAGCAGTTACTGAAGAAGTAAGTAAAGAATTAGCTCCTGTTAGTGATGCTATGATGGAGAATGCGGTCATTTATGAAGCAAACATCCGTCAGTATTCTGAAGAAGGTTCATTTAAAGCATTTACAAAGGATATTCCAATACTTAAGAATCTTGGAGTAAAAGTACTTTGGGTAATGCCGATATATCCTATTTCTACGACCAAAAGTAAAGGGTCCTTAGGTAGTTATTACGCGATATCGGATTATACCAAGGTCAACCCCGAATTCGGAACTATAGAAGATTTTAGAGATTTAGTAAAAACAGCTCACGAAAATGGAATTTATGTAGTGCTGGATTGGGTGGCAAATCATACAGGATGGGATCATGTTTGGCTAAAAGAGCATCCTGAGTTTTATACTAAGAATGATAAAGGAGAAATCACACACACTGTAGGAACTGACTGGACAGATGTAGCGGATCTTAATTATGATAATAAAGAGATGAGAGCAGAAATGCTTAAAGCAATGAAGTACTGGGTAAAAGAAGAAGGAGTGGATGGATTTCGTTGTGATGTAGCTGGAATGGTGCCGGTTGATTTTTGGGATACGACAGTTGCAGAGTTGAAGAAGATAAAACCTGTTTTTATGTTAGCTGAAGGTTGGGAACCAGAATTAATGGAAAATGCCTTTGATATGGGATATGGATGGGATACGCATCACGCGATGAATCATATTGCAAAAGGCGAAAATACTGTAGAGGCCTGGGATAAAAGAATGGTTCAGGTAGATTCTATGTATGCTGATGATGATATCTTAATGAATTTTACCTCTAACCACGATGAAAACTCCTGGAATGGAACGGTTCAGGAAAGAATGGGAGACGCTAAAGAAATGTTTGCAGCGTTATCCTATGTAGCACCGGGAATGCCATTAATCTATTCCGGACAAGAATATGATATGGATAAGCGATTACTTTTCTTCGAAAAAGACACAATTATCAAAAAGAAAGGAGTATTCTACCCATTATATGAGAAATTAGGAAAGCTTAAAAATGAAAATCCTGCATTAAACGGAGGAAAGAATGCAGCGTCTTATACAAGAATTAAAACATCAGAAGATGATAAAGTTTTAGTATTCAAAAGAGAGAAAGAAGGTAACAAAGTAGTTTTTGTTGCTAATATGACCAAAGAATCTGTAAAGTTCGCAGCAGAATATGAAGGAAAGTTTAAGGAGTACCTTTCAGGTGAATATATTGAAGGAACCAAGGATCAAGAATATGAACTGGATCCGTGGCAGTATTTGATATTGATTCAGGAATAGTTATTATTTCAGAGTAAAATTTACAAAAACGACTTATGAAAATAAGTCGTTTTTGCATTTTATATAATTTTATAAAGAATATAAAATGATCTACATAGGAGTTTTGAAATTTTACTTATTCCTTAACACAATCCATGAAAATGTGTTAAAACCATACCTTTTTTGTCAGTAATTACTGAATTTATTAACCGAAAACGTTTTAGATTTTGAGTAAATTAGGTTATTGTGGTCAATAACAATAGATTTGACTTCAATGACAAAAAAAGTTAAAAATATCGCCGTACTTACCTCAGGAGGAGATGCTCCTGGAATGAATGCTGCAATAAGAGCAGTAGTTCGGGCATGTAGTTATTATCAGATACATTGCTTTGGTGTTTATAAAGGCTATGAAGGCCTTATACACAATGAAATGGAAGAATTAAATGCGCGATCGGTAAGAAATATCATAAATAAAGGAGGAACTTTTCTTAAATCAGCTCGTTCTAAAGAATTTCGTACTGAAGAAGGAAGAAAAAAAGCATACGATAATTTAGTCAAAAATAATATTGATGCACTGATTGTGATTGGGGGAGATGGAAGTTTTACAGGAGCATTAAAGCTTTCTGAAGAATTTGATTTTCCGGTAGTCGGAATCCCAGGGACCATTGATAACGATATTAATGGAACTGATTATACGATTGGCTATGATACCGCATTAAACACAGTAGTCGAGGCTATAGATAAAATAAGAGATACAGCTAGTTCTCATAATCGCTTATTTCTTATAGAAGTAATGGGAAGAGATGCTGGGGATATCGCTTTAAATGCAGGAATCGGGGCAGGAGCAGAAGAAATTTTGATTCCCGAAGAAGATATGGGAGTTGACCGACTTATAGAGTCTCTTAAGAAAAGTAAAAAGACAGGAAAAACCTCTAGTATTATTGTGGTTGCTGAAGGTGATAAATCCGGTAAGAATATTTTTGAATTAGGAGAGTATGTAGAAGAACACCTTGAGGATTATGAAGTAAGAGTATCTGTTTTAGGTCACATACAAAGAGGAGGAGCACCAAGCTGTTATGATAGAGTGTTGGCCAGTAAACTGGGAGTGGGAGCGGTAGAAACTTTGCTAGAAGGTAAAAGTGAGGTAATGATTGGTATTGTTCATAAAACGGTAACTATTGTTCCTTTAACCACAGCTCTAGGCAAAAGAACCCACAAACACGATCGATTAATTAAAGTTGCTGATATAACTTCAGTATAAATATAACCACGTTTTTAAATCAAAAACAACTAAATTATTAAATATGAGTACGTTAAAAATTGGAATTAACGGTTTCGGTAGAATTGGAAGAATTGCTTTTAGAATAGCTTCTAAGCGTGATAATGTGGAAATTGTAGCAATCAACGATTTATTGGATGTAGAACATTTAGCTTATCTATTAGAGTACGATTCCGTACACGGAAAATTTGATGGTACCATAGCTGTAAAAAACGGAAATCTTATAGTTAACGGAAAAGAGATACGTGTAACTGCAGAAAGAAACCCAGAAGAATTAAAGTGGGATGATGCCGGAGTAGAAGTAGTTATGGATTGTACAGGTATCTTTACAACATTAGGAACTGCGGATGCTCACCTAAAAGCAGGTGCTAAGAAAGTAGTGATCTCTGCGCCTTCTGCAGATGCTCCAATGTTTGTTATGGGAGTTAACCATACTGAGGCTAAGGCGACAGATACTATCGTCTCTAATGCTTCTTGTACTACGAATTGTTTAGCTCCTTTAGCGAAGGTTATTGATGATAACTTCGGAATCGAAGAAGGACTTATGACTACAGTCCATGCAGGAACAGCTACACAAGCTGTGGTAGATTCACCTTCAAGAAAAAATTATAGATTAGGGCGTTCTGCTTTAAATAATATCATACCATCGTCCACGGGAGCTGCTAAGGCAGTTGGCAAAGTGATTCCTAAATTGAATGGTAAACTTACAGGTATGGCTTTTAGAGTGCCAACTGCAGATGTCTCTGTTGTTGACTTAACAGTAAAAACAAAAAAATCTGTATCTTATGATGAGGTTAAAGCGGCCGTAAAGAAAGCTGCAGAGAATGAATTAAAAGGAGTTCTTGCGTATACTGAAGAAGCTGTAGTATCACAGGATTTTGTTGGAGAATCTCATACCTCTACTTTTGATGCTAATGCTGGTATTGCGTTAAATGACAACTTCTTTAAGTTAATCGCTTGGTATGACAATGAATATGGATATTCTACAAAATTGGTTGATTTGTCAGCTTATGTAGGAAACCTTTAAGGGGTATAAAACAATATAGCCTCAATTAATATGATATTGAGGCTTTTTTCTTTAGCTAACACACACAACAAATAAACTTTTAAATGATTTTAATAGCTGACGGTGGTTCTACTAAATGCGATTGGATTCTCTTAGATGAATCTGGAGAAATCGTGTTTAAAACCCGAACAGAGGGATTAAATCCAGCTGTATTTGAAAAGTCCTTACTGGAAAAAAGAGTTCGAGCGAATGCCGAACTAACTTCATATAGTGCGTCAATTGGAGCAGTACACTTTTACGGAGCCGGATGTGGTACACCAAAACCTGCAGCTATGCTTAAAAAAATATTTGAAGACTTTTTTACAAATGCAGATGTGGTTGTTAGGGAAGACATGGTCGCAGCAGTATACGCAGCGACTACAGAACCCGGAATCGTATGTATTTTAGGTACAGGGTCTAACAGTTGTTATTTTGATGGCGATGATATCCATATGGCCGTAGATTCTTTGGGTTACATTCTTATGGATGAAGCAAGTGGTAATTACTTTGGGAAAAGACTAATTAGAGATTACTATTATAAAAGAATGCCTCCGGAAGTAGCAGCAGAATTTGAGAAACGCTTTGATCTTAGTTCTGATGTAATTAAGGAGAACTTATACAAAAAAGACAACCCGAATACATATTTAGCTTCTTTTGCGGAGTTTATTTTTACAAGTGAGCGTAACGGGTACTTTTATAAAATCATTACTGAAGGTATTCAGGAGTTTGTGGAGACCAGAGTATTATGCTTTCCAGAAGCACAAAATGTTCCGGTTCATTTTATAGGATCGATAGCACATTTTAGCGAGGATATCATAAGAGCAGCCGTTTGGCCTTATCATTTAACGGTTGGAAATATAGTAAGAAGACCAATAGATGGTATTATTGATTACTATAGAAATGATGTAATAAAAAAGAAACCAAACAGCGTTTGAATACAATAACAAAGGAGGAATTAATGGTAATATTCTAGTATGATCAGGTTTTCTCCTTTTTTTGTTTTCCATAAACTGGCTACAAAAAAGTAGCCATTTTTGAAATCTTCGTAGTCACAACCTACAAAATAATCATCATCATCTTTGATGATTTTTTCACAGATGTGATCCTTCATTTTGCTATTCCAGAAATTTAGGTTTTCTTCCTTATCAACCCAATCTATAATATCCCGTTCCGAAATAACTCCGAGTTGACAGCCTTCTTCGCTGATAAACTCCTTGACCTCTGGTTCTTTTAAGTATTTGATGAATTTTTTACTAATGATCTCTTCTTTCCAGATTTTTTTGGAATCCCAGTTCATTAGATATTTTGTGTTTTCCTTTTCTTCTTTCACGTTCTTTATTTGGGGAATATTTTACCGGGCAAAAGTATATAATTTTATTTATTAAAATTATAATTTAGGGTAATTCTTGTTCCTTTTCCGGGAGTAGAACTAATAAAGATTCTTCCATCTATATAGTTCATTCTTTCTTTCATAAAAAACA
This sequence comes from Aquimarina rubra, assembly GCF_042684305.1. NCBI lineage: Bacteria > Pseudomonadati > Bacteroidota > Flavobacteriia > Flavobacteriales > Flavobacteriaceae > Aquimarina > Aquimarina rubra. The sequence continues at coordinate 779,276 of NZ_JBHULE010000035.1, forward strand.
AACCCATTCCTCCTTCTGCATTGTTTTTTGGTTTCTTAGGAATCTTAGTAAGATCAAACCCTTGACCATTATCATCTATAGTGATACTTAGTATGGATTCTGAGTTGTTAATAGTAATAAGAATGTAATCTGATTTTGCATATTTTATTGCATTGTTTACCGCTTCTTGCGTAACCCGATACAGATTAGTTTCTATGAGGGAATTAAAGCGTAATTCTGCGTTTGATTTGTTTTCGAAAATAATGTTTTTGCCTGTTAACTTAGACAGTTCATTTGCCATTTTCTGAAGCGCAATACTAATCCCGTAATCCTTTAATTCTGGTGGCGTAAGGTTAAACGTAGCCGTTCTAATACCAAGTATCAGATCTTTGGATAGTTGTTTAAGTCCTTCAATTTTTTGATTTGTCTTTTCAATATTGTCAGTATTTATAGATTCAATATTGAATTTCAGAGCAGTTAACATTTGCCCTATACTATCGTGGATTTCTTTTGCGATTCGTTTTCTTTCTTCTTCCTGTGCTTCTACAATCTGGCTAGCATTAGACTTTTGTAATTCCTCTTTTTGTTGGTATTCTAAGTCGTTTAACCTTTCTATCTCCAATTGTGCTTCTTTTCTTTTAGAAATATCAGAACAAAGCACTAATCTTTCTGTAGTACCTGATTCTTTAAAGACATTTAGTATTGAAATGTCTAACCATATTTTTTTGTCATTATTAGTGGTAAATTCAAATTCCTCATTAAAAACACCCCCTTTGTTATCAGCAATAAGCCGCAGTAGTCGGTTTGCTTGTAATTCGCTTAAATTCATAAGTTCAGCGAGGTTTTTTTGCTCATAACCTTGATCGATATTTAAAACTTTTCTAAATCGTTCTCCCAGACTTTTTATCAAGCCAACTTCATTAACTCTTGCATATAATAAAGTTTGGTCTAATGCTTTGGTAAGGGATATCAGTTCCTGTACATTCTCATTTTGGATTCTTCTTAATTTTTCAGCATTCTCTGCCATATCGGTAGCATCTTTTTGGGATATAAGAAGCTCTGATATCGTGTTTTTTATGCTTAATGCAACTGGTCTGAATAAAAGGAAGAACTCAAAAATCAAGATCAAAATGATGAGACCAAAGAGCGTGTATTCGATTTTTTTAAGACTGGATATTTTGTCTTTAGCTTCCTTTTCATATCGAAATACAATGGCATCCATTTGTTTAAGAAAAAAAGGTTCGTTAAAGATTACACTATCCAGATAAGGTTTTAGTGTTTCGGGATTAACGGCAGAATCATTTTTTACGATTTCTAAAGCCTTAAGACTATTTTCATATATAGTCTCGAAATAGGGTTGTAAAACCAAAAACATTCGTTTTATTTCGGTACTATCACTCTTTCCCTTGGGGATAGAATCATTATATCTCCTAAGTCTTTCATGAGATATTTTCCAAAGCTGAATAGTTGCTTCTAATTCTTCTACGTATTGTTGTTTTGATTTGTTATTTCGAATATAGGAAAGTAATAAAATCTCTTTGCTCAATTTCTGGCTAAGCATTCGCTGTCTTCCCGAAATATTAATAATTTTAGAATCGTCAATTTGGGAATTAAGATACCGTTGAATAAAAAATTGTCCGCCGATGGTAAATAGGGCGATAGCACCTAAGGCAATGATATAAATTTTACTTAGGCGATTAAATGTTTGGTGGTCTAGTGATTCTAATTTGTTCAATATAAATGAATTATGCGATAGCTTCTTTAATCAAATCTAACCCTTTTTCGGGATATGATAAATTTAGAGCAGCCTGATGACCTTTTTCAGACATTTTTTTCCAGGTTTTTTGTAGGATGTCTATCACTTTTTCTGAAGTATGTTTTTCGTAAAATTCTGAGTAATAAAACTCAAGGAAAACAAGACAAATTACGTCTTCTAGTATCTGGGTGTCTTCGTCTTTTTTTAGTTTTTTCTTTTGTATTAAAAATGATACTCTGTCTATAGTTTCCTTGTCATAACCTACTTTTTCAAGTATTTCTACAGCTTTTTTAGCATGGAATTTTTTAAGTTCTTCTCTCCATTTTAAATATCCTACGCGATCCATTGGATAGCTATTTCTCGGAATTTCCCAACGACATATATGTTGGGCTCGGGCTGCAAGCTGTAACGCTTCTGATGCGTCAGAAATGAAACTGTTTAGGGTTTGGGTCATACGCTGACCGTATATCAATTCTTTGGCAATAGGTTGTCCGTTAACGATTTCTTTGTTGGGATCGTTTCCATTGGCTTTGTCGAAAAGAGAGAATGCTTCAGTTAGTTTTGTGGTTGGCATAAAAGTAATGATGTTATAATGCCTGCTAATTTAATGCTTTTAGTGTTAAAAAGCATCACTCTTCAAATCCTATAAACACGATTCCATCTTCTATTTTAACCGGATAGGTAGCAATAGGAGCGAGGTCTCCATTTAAGTTTACTCCAGTTGAAAGGGAGAATGTTTTTTTATGTAGAGGACAAGCAACTTTGGGTATTTCATTATGATCACCGATCATTCCCCTACTTAGTACCATTTCCATTTTATGAGGGCATACATTTTGGCAAGCGTACCAGGTGTTTTTTCTTTCAAAATTAAAAACAGCAATTTGCTTTTCTTTATATTTTACGCAAGCTCCTCCATCTTTTGGGAAAGCATTAACCGATGCAGCTTTAAACCAAACTTTTACATCTTCTAATTTGGTCGTTTTATATTTTATTAGAACTTCTTCCATTTTAATTTAAATTATAAGATGTTTTATTATTTCCACGGTTCTGGCATTTTTTGTTCCCTCATAGGAACAAAAACAATATTGTCATCCTCTTCATCACTGTTAACAAAATGATTAAAACGTTTCATTATTTCAGGGTCATTGATAGCCTGTGTCCACTCACACTCAAACTTGTTAACTAAAGTTTGCATTTCTTTTTCTAAATCTTCAGCAATATCTAATTTGTCATCAATAATAACTTCTTTTAAATATTCCAATCCGCCTTCTAAACGTTCTTGCCAAGCTGCCGTTCTTTGTAATGGTTTTGCAGTTCGCATGTAGAACATTAGATAACGATCTAAGTATTTAATTACCGTTTCATTATCAATTTGTTCGGCAAATAATTCTGCGTGCCTTGGTGTTGCCCCGCCGTTTCCGCCAACATATAAGTTCCATCCGCCTTCGACAGCAATTAAGCCAAAATCTTTTCCACGGGCTTCGGCACATTCACGGATACATCCTGAAACTCCTCCTTTGATTTTATGGGGTGCGCGAATTCCTCTGTATCGATTTTCAAGTTCAATACCAAAGCTTACACTTTCATCCATTCCGTAACGACACCAGGTAGAGCCTACGCAGGTTTTAACAGTACGTAAAGATTTACCGTACGCGTGACCACTTTCAAAACCGTGGTCAATTAGATCTTTCCAAATTAAAGGCAATTGATTTAATGTTGCACCAAATAAATCGATACGTACACCACCGGTAACCTTTGTATATAAATCGTACTTTTTAGCAATTTCTCCAAGTGCAATTAATTTATCAGGTGTAATTTCTCCTCCTGGAACTCTAGGAACTACAGAATAAGTTCCGTTACGCTGGATATTAGCTAAGAAGCGATCATTAGAATCCTGAATTGCATATTCTTTATTAGCAGTATCAGCATGAATGGTAGCCATTAAGGAAGCGATAAGCGGTTTACACAATTCGCATCCATGACCTCCATTTCCGTGATTGTCTAATACTTCATCAAATTTTGTGTATCCTTTTACCTGAATGATTTTATATAAATCTTGTCTACTTAGTTCAAAATGTTCACAAACCCCATCTTTAATTTCAATACCCAAGGATTTTAGCGTAGCATTTGTTAAATCAGCAACCATAGGTTTACAACCACCACATCCGGTGCCTGCTTTGGTACAACCAATAACTCCTGCCACGTCTGTAGCTTCTCCGTTTTCAATAGCACCACAAATTTGTCCTTTGGTAACACTTTCACAAGAGCATATTTGAGCACCATCGGGCAGATCCATCACATCACCGAGAAGTCCGGCTCCATCACCACCTCGACTACCTAGTATAAGGTCTTCCGGCTCTTCAGGAAGTTTCATTCCGTTAATATAAATTTGGAACAAAGAGTTGTAATCTGATGAGTCACCAATTAAAATTCCACCTAAAAGTTTTTTACCATCTTTTGAAACATTTATTTTTTTATAAATTCCACTACGCTTATTTTCATAGGTGATTTCATCTATCTCTTTTTTGGCTTCATTCAGTGCATCACCAAAACTTGCAACTTCGGTACCAATTAGTTTTAATTGCGTTGACATATCGATGGCCTCAGGCATTTCAGCATCACCACCGGTAATTTGTTGTACAGCAACTTCGGCCATATCATATCCGGGAGCGACTAAACCATAAATCATGCTATTTAGTAAAGCACATTCTCCTATAGCATAAATACTTTTATCAGAGGTTTGCATTTGTTGATTGACTAGAATGCCTCCACGAGTTCCAACGTCTAATCCACATTCTTTTGCTACTTCATCACGAGGACGAATTCCAGCCGAAACTACCAGCATATCTATCTTTAATTCGGTATTGTCGATATATTGTAAACCTTCAATGGCTTTATCACCCTGAATAAATTGTGTTTGTTTTGAAAGATGAACCTTTAAACCCATACTTTCAATTTTAGATTGAAGCATGTCACTAGCACCTTTATCAAGCTGTCTCGGCATTAAACGCGGAGCGAATTCTACGATATGTGCGTTTAACCCTAAGTTTTTAACTGCGTTTGCAGCTTCCAAACCTAACAATCCACCTCCAAGTACTGCTGCTTCTGTTTTTCCTTGGGCTTTTAGCTTTTTTGCGTATGCTTCGGTAGCTTCCAAATCTTCAATTGTTCTATAAACAAAAACACCTTCTTTATCAACGCCTTGAATAGGTGGCACAAATGCAGAAGATCCTGTTGCTAACACTAAATAATCATATGAATACGTATCACCACGATGATTTGCTACAGTTTTATTTTCTCGATTAATCTCAGTAATCATTTCTGAAATATGAAGATCGATATTATTGTCTTCATACCAACTAGCAGTAGACATACTTAAGTCTTCTGCAGTTTTGCCGTCATAAAATTCGCTTAAATGTACTCTGTCATAAGCTCGTCTTGGTTCTTCGCCAAAAACGATTAGCTTATAATCAGTAAACTTCTCTGAGGCTACAAACTTCTCACAGAATTTATAACCTACCATTCCGTTACCTATTACTACTACCTTCTTCATTAGTTACGTATTTATGAACTCAAAATTAAGTATTAATACGTATTTAATTCATAAGAATTACGTAATTATGGCTATTGGAAATTGAGAATCCTAAAATAATTCATAAAAAAACCTGCGAAATTTATTTCGCAGGTTTTATAAATATGTTATTAATGTTTCTGTTTACGACTTAGTAGGGCTCCATTTTAGGAAGTTGGGCTTGATTACCAATTGTACCCATCCCCAGTTTTGTAATCCACTTGGATTTGGCTGGTTTTTTAGGAACTCCATTCCTTCTCCGGCAAACATTTGTGAGTATCCAACTTTTACAGAAGCATAAGGAAGTAATTTTTGT
>NZ_JBHULE010000036.1:0-1852 GCF_042684305.1 Aquimarina rubra
ATGGTTGTTGTATTTTTGGCAAGGCGCAATGCTTGCAGAAAGGAAAAGTTAGCAATCAATGCGCAGAAAAATCAAAAAGCAAGGTAACATTTTGCTTTGCTACGACACATATATTAAACGTTGTATGCTATTGCCCAATTCGATCGGACAATTTTTTCGGAGGAGTACGCTGGAAAATACGGAGTTTTCTTCGGATAAGCAGAACGGACAAATACTTTGCTAAAAGGATCTGTCCAAGTATTTTGCGATGGTATCGTGGAGAGTTACACTATCCAAACGTTAGCACGTTATAAAATACTTGTTCAAGGTCGCGAAAAATTTTTACAAAGTCAAATTTGAAGTGGAATTGTAGTGTGGCTAATCTGAATGAAAACGGAATCTTAGTTCCCTGTGCCTACAGACCATACATGGATATGTATATTCCATAGGCTTGGGTAACTCCGAAAAAGTTGGGGATTAAAATGCTACCGAATCTGAACAACAGTCCCTTAATTTATTATTAATTTTGGACTCAATGAAAAATTAAAATAAAAACAGCACACAACATTGTGTAAGATTGCATTGATAAAATAGTTTGCCTTCGCTATCGCTACGCAAAACGATTTGATCAACGACGCTAAAGCTCATCTTACACCTAACATTATCGCTACATTTTTGGAATCTTAAAATTAGAACGAAAGCAACGAACGGTTAACCACCCAATGACCTGATTATGTTTATGATGGTTAAGGTCTAATCGAAGAAAAAGCGATAGAAAAAACCAAAATTGAGGAGGATTACGGAGTAGTAACGTGCTAAAAAATCGCTTTTTTGGCTGATCAGCTACGGACGAAAAAAAGTTCAGGTTTATTTGGTTAGGTCTGTTACTAATCCAATGATTCCAAGGTGATCGCGAGAAAGAAAAATAAAATTGACGGAGTAATTACTCAAGCAATATCACCTTGCTTGGCATGTTTGCTAAGGTTAGTGATTGAAAAAAATAAACGCGCGATAACACGATATATGTGTCATAGCAGTAAAGTGATCAATCCAATAGTTGTTGTATATTTATGAAGGCGCAATGCTTGCAGAAAGTAAAAGTTAGCAACCAATGCGCAGAAAAATCGAAAAACCGGGTAACATTTTGCCCTGCTACGACACATATATTAAACGTTAGGCACAATTAGATAAACTATGAAAGTAAGATTAATGTTTATAAGCTTGAGTTTGTTATTTGTACTAAATTCGTGTTGTTTCGGAGCGAAAGAAAATCATCTAGGGAATAATATTTATCTATCTGAGTACGACAACGTGGATTTACGGATTCTTTATCAAAAAGAAAGCTGCGCTCAATCTGGTGTGGAAATAGTTCCGATGACTATTCTCGAAATAGCACATAATTCTGAATGGATTATTGCAAAATCAGGGAATAAAAGAAGTAACTCGGATTTCAAATACTGGATTATTCAAAACTCATACTCGAATATACCGGACGCTGAAACGGTTAAATTGAATACGAAAGGCCCTTTGGATAAAACGACTTTTGAAAATTTAATTATGGAAAGGTCAATTGAATTGGAATTGAAAAGTATAAAATAACAAAAGTGCCTAACACGATATATGTGATCATAGCAGCTAAGTGATGAATCGAAGGGTTCTTGCATATTTGGTAAGGCGCAATGCTTGCAAAAAGTAAAAGTTAGCAATCAATGCACAGAAAAATCGAAAAGCAAGGTAACATTTTGCTCTGCTACGACACATATATTAAACGTTATGCACAAGCATGTGGAATCTGAAAAGCAGAATGAATAATCGGACGGGATAATGGTCAAAGACCGGAGTGTTTTTATAAAGGTAATTTCTGACACAAAGA
>NZ_JBHULE010000037.1:0-145168 GCF_042684305.1 Aquimarina rubra
GAATACCATCCGTACCAACGCCACCATCGGCAATACCATCGTCATCACTGTCTAATCCCGCATTGCCCGTCTCAATGATATCATAGATACCATCATTGTCACTGTCTAAATCGAAGTGATTCGGAATATTATCTCCATCTGCATCGAAAGCAGGTTCTACAGTTCCATCTAAATTGCCAATTCCTGCTCCTGTAGCAGGAGAATCATCATCATCTAAATACACAGGTACTCCATCTCCATCTGCATCTGTTAAAGGATCAATCCCACCTGATTCTACTGTATCCAAAATTCCATCATTATCATCATCCAAATCTACACTATCAAAAACCCCATCATTATCTGTATCTGCACAAGCACTAGAATCACTTGCATTCGTTACTGCCGATGTTGTTGCTTGACCGGCACCTGCTACCAATGGTATTCCGGTTGATGGATCAACACCTCCATTTAAACTATCATCACCATTTAAGTCTGTAAATTGAAAATTACCCGCCGCTTCTATAGCATCTGGACATCCATCATCATCACTATCGTTGTCCAAATAATCTTCTAATAAATCCGTATCACTATTCTGACCAGTTCCTGGAATACATGCTACTATAGAATGGAAACCTGCAGTTACTGTACCATTTGAGTTGTTACCTTTCCCTGAAGCTATAATTACTCTGGTTATAGGACCTTCTATAGTTGCCCTAAAGAAATTATCGGTAACACTTACTCCTCCCGTACTACTATTCCCTACGACTCTATTACCAGAAACATCCCAAACACCTGAAGTCAGGGCCGGTGAATAATCCGAAAAATTATCTGGTGTTACGGTAATTGGCGTTGCTCCATTAAAGGCAGTAATCTCCGCATAATCTGCATTATTTAATCCAGCAAATATGAAAGAAAATTGATCCAAGGCTACAGGAAAATCAAAAATATATTCCACATAATCTCCAGATGCTATCTGTCCCACATTTCTAGGTTGTACATAAATGTAATCATTTACTGTAGGAAAATCATCTCTTACCTGCACTCCATTGCTCCACTGAGGAGTACCAGAATCTGCCCCTCCATCAGTAAACACAGCTGTAAACTCATAGTTACCATTATCAAAAACTAACGGAAAACCTGGAGCAGTTGATAAATCAGTATTTAAGGTATATCCAGATGTATTTAACGAAGCAACCACAGAATCTCTACATTCAGGACCTCCTTCATCTACATCCAAAATACCGTCATTATCATCATCAAGATCCGTAAGGTCTGGAACACCATCTCCATCTACATCTCCACTGTCGTCTACCAAATCACAGGCATCCGCAATACCATCATTATCAGCATCTGGTCCTATAGTAATAACATCAGCATTGCCATCTTGTCCTATGCCTGCAATAGTAGGGATACCAGTACTAGGATCTTCTCCACCTATTAGCTCACCCGCTCCATTTACATCCGCTATGGTAAAACTACCGTCTGCTTCAATGGCATCAAAACAACCATCATCGTCACTATCTGTATCTAAATAATCATCATCACCATCACCATCAGAGTCTAAACCATCTCTAAGTACATAATCCGTCGTCGTAAAAGCATCAATGGCACACGGGTCAAATACCAATGAAAAGAAGTTTGTATTGGCAGCTGCAGTTACATTATTGGCGCTAGTAGAAAATTCAAAACTACTAATATTATAATAATTAAAATATACCGCTATATCCGTATCCAGATCTATTCCCGGGAAAGTTGTCAACGGACCAGTCAATGTTACATCGGTTCCATTATCATTTACGATTAATAAAGTAGTGTCTTCTACAATGTAAAGTCCGGGATTCTGTAATGTTATGCTTTCGTTTGCATTGGCTCCATCAATATCATAAAATATCCCTCCAAAACGATCTAACGGCACCACTGTATTGGTATTAGCCAAAACAAATTCTAATCTGAATGACATGGACGCCGTTTGCCCTGCCGGCACATCATATTCCCCTTGCCATCCTTGTGGATCACCAGTAGCATCGTTATCAATTGTAAAAGTTGTTATATTGCTATCCGCTGCCGTGATCTCTACGACAGCATCTAATCGTAACGCATCAATAGTCACGACATTATAAAATCGATACTGATCTCCTACGAAAGTGGCTGGTACATCCGTAATTTGTTCCACACCTCCAGTATTGACTACATCTCCATCTATTGTTGCAGTTGGAATGGGAAAAGTATTATCAAAATCAGCCGCTGCAAAGGAACAAGAAGCAGGGTCTGTAGGATCAAAGCCTAATGCTTCTTGAAGATCTACTATTCCATCATTGTCATCGTCAAGATCATTACCGTCTCCAATACCGTCACCATCATTATCGTCAAACACTGTATCACAAGCATCCGAGATTCCATCTCCATCGGCATCCGGGCCAACTTGTTGATAATCATCAACTGTATCGCTATCTCCATCTATGGGATTTGTATAGACTGCTGTAGTAACTACACCTGTAGCAGGATCAACCGTAGCCGGATCCGTACCATAGACTCCGGTATCACCGCCATCTGCATTAGGATCATTATAAGCTTCATTAGCATCGCTACAATTGTCACTATCACTATCCAAAGTCAAGTAATCCAAACTACCGTCTGCTCCTGTATCCGTTGGATTACTAATACCAGCTCCTCCATTCGCAAAAGAGGGTACTCCGTTGGTTGCTATATTATCAGTATTATTATCGTTATCGATATGTCTTCCTTCTTGTCCGGGTGTATTACTAGCGGTTCCTCCTGCTTCTACTACATCGTAGATACCATCATTGTCTGAATCTAAATCAAAATGATTAGGAACTCCATCCTGATCATTATCAAATACAGGATCTAACGTATCACAAATTCCGTTTGTATCCGCGTCTACACAGACTGGAGCAGTAGCTGTTCCATTATCATCAAAGTCTTGATAATTTGGTATTCCATCTCCATCCGCATCTGCGGAAGGATCTATTCCTAAACTATTTTCTGCAGTATCTAAAATACCGTCATTATCATCATCGAGATCAACTGCATCTCCTACATTATCCATGTCGGTATCAAGTGCACTGAAAACTACCGTTACAGAAGACATTGAAGTAGTACAATTTGTAATTGAATACTCAAAAATATACGTTCCATCAACTAATCCAGAACTGTCTAAAGTTCCTAACCCAGAATCAAAATTTGCTCCCGGATTATCACCGGCTCCATCCAGACTCCATAGTCCACCTACGTCTGGAGTGCTTAATAATTCATTGAGTAAAGTAATTACTCCTGAAGATCCATCTGCAAAAATAGTGTTATTAATACCTGTATTAGGCGCAGTTTGTACGGATACAGTTACCGAAGTAGTTGCATTAACAGTACAGGGTACTAATGCATTCACTGTGTAATCAAAAACGTATACTCCTCCTGTTGTTGGATCATACGTTCCTGAACCTGCGTTAAAATCACCACCTGGATTATCTGGTGATGTTCCTGAAACACTCCACGTTCCAATATCAGCGCCAGTTAATAATGCATTTAGATCTACGACGGTATCACCTGCACATGCATATTCATCAGTTCCTGTACCTGCATCCGGTTCGTCTGTAACGGTAACTACCATTACATCCTCTGTACTACAGCCTAAACCATTATCCATCACTATTCTATACCAAGTGGTAGTTCCCGGAGAAACGGTTGGCGTTGTACTTACATTTTCGAAAGGACCACTCCAAGGACCTGTAGAAGAAACAGTGCTAAAGCTCCATTCATATCCTCCTATACTTCTTACCCCAATACCTACAGCAGGGTTGATCGAAATACTTGTATCTGTCTGACTAATAGCAGAATCAAAAGGCACCTCATATATTGAAGCAGAAGCTGGATCGCAACTATTATCATTAATTGGAACACTAATGGATCCACTGGTATATGTACGAATATCTCCTGCGCCATCAGCGAAAGAAATTGTAGCACCTGTTAAAGAACCAAAATCTAAGTTTTCACAGTCATAAATCTGAACTTTCCATCCTCCTTGCCCTGCATCAAAACCACTTAGAGAAGACATATCAATTGCTTGTGGATTGGAACCTACAAAAGTTCCGCCTCCCAAAAATGTATAGGTGGTATAATATTGATTGAAAGTTCCTGCTAACGGACCATTATTAGGGCTGTTTGCAGGGTTATTAAGATTACAAAGGTCATAAATTTGAACACCTATCCCTGGGTCATTTGTTAATGTTAAATTAACTATATCATCACCTGAATTACACGGAAATCCCGGCTGATTAGATGCTAATTCAACAGTTTGTGTTTCGTCTGGTGAAACCAGATAAAATGCTAAATCTGAAATATAAGTATGTAAACCATCAAAAGTTACTGAGACTACAGTGCTCCCATCGATTATAAATGGTCTTTTTACAGGATCATAATAGGTGTATGTTGGGTTTAATACAGTTCCAGCCCCTAAAATTGTTGCAGAATCTCCATTACATATTGCCAAATCAATTCCTGCATCAGCATCCAGGCTCGAATTCCATACCCAAGCACGACCTTCAGTTTTAACACCTCCATCATCTCTAACTACTAAATATCCTCCATCAGAAAGACCGGTTTGCACTGGTGTTGAGTTTAATGCGAACACATCATATGAATTCGTAGCTGGATTAAAAATATACCAATCATAAGTTGCTCCGATCGCAGTTTCGCAACTCAATTCTCCGTTATTACCCGGTAGGTCAAAAATATAGATGGGATCATCCGTTCCCTGAGAGTCTAGCGGATCTGTATACTCCGTCATTATATAAGCACAAGAAGAAGGTGATGTAATTTCAAGTTCATTACCATCTAATACAATAAGCACTACCGAAGTAAATGCATTATTACAAGGAGCAGATCCTACCACATCATATCTAAAAGTATAAGAACCAATGGCCAAAGCCGGCACGTTTACCGTGCTTCCTGTTAACTCACCGGTTCCGTCAACATCAACCCAGGTACCTGCATCCTGACTTCCATCTAAAGCTATATTTAAATCAACGGGAGGATCCGTACTAAAAACAACCAACGGTCCTGCGACGGTTCCGGAATTAGACGCCTGTACCAAAGTGAAATTTAAAGTAGAAGTTATAGAAACACCCCCATACTCATCAAACACTACAATCTCAACTTGTCGAGTAGTAGCTAAATCAGGACTGGAAGATGTATTCTTATAATACAACTCGTCAATAATATCGTCAAAATCATCAAAATCATTTGGGCTCGGATCACCATTTACCACGGTAACAGATGTAGAACCATTACCTGTAATACTTATATCTGGTAAGGTTAACACCACAGAAAGTTCTTCTTCACCAATATCTTGCTCATTAATTAGATTAATTTCAACTCTTTGTATACCGTGTGGGGCATTAATCAATAGGTCTGATCCGTCCAAAACTTCTGTACCACTTGTACACGAGGTACCATTAAAATCGATTCCACCTGCACCGGTAGAATTATCATTATCTAATCTTACAAATGGTGCCGGTGCCAAACTCATAGTAAATGGTTCTCCAGAAGCTGCTTCTGCAGGATCCGTAACATAATATTCTATCGATAAAGTAGTAATCGCAATATTACTTTCTACCGTCCAATATGTTCCTGCTGTAGTAATCGATGCGTTAGAACCTATATGTATTTCTGATGTGTTATTATTAGCTATAAAATGTCCTGTTTGACCATTAGTCAAAGAACCGGAAAATTGAGCTCCGGCATCTGCACTGGATATTTTAATGTTTTCTGTCCTAATAAGCTCACTATGTTCTTGCGAACTCAAAATCACATGTACGGGCTCGCTAAATATATAGGTGTATGTATTTCCTGAAACACCAACCGTGGCTCTTGAGTTATCAAAACTACTTGTAAGTATTAATCCAGGAGGTACTGCGTTTACAGTTCCGCCTGCAGTGGTCGAAGGAGATCGATTAATATCCACCGTAACAAAGGTGGTGCCATCACCTATTGCAGAAAAGCTACTGGTCTGAAAGTTATTTTCAGGTACAGTCCCAGATAATAATCCCCAAGTATTAACTACCTGCGCTTTCATTTGATATGAAATCAGTGATATAAATATAAAAACGAGTAATGCTTTTACTTTACCGGAAAATGTTTTAGTAAAAATTCTCATAAGCAGTGGTATGGGTGTGTTATTTTCTTTGTTCATCTTTTTATAAAAGATTATATTTTATCTTTTTATCCGAAAACCAAACGCTATAAAAGAGTGAAATCAAATTAGTTACGCTTTCAGTAATCAGATATATTGGTGTATTTACAACTGAAAAAACAAATACAACAACTACTCGCCGCATTTTCATTATAGCAGTGGCATTTGTTTTAAATAATTGATTTGTCTTTTTCATGGCATTTTTTATTGGGACTTATTCTTGAGTAGAAGTATTCATTGATAGCGTTAGGATACCTACTATCTATACATAAAGACACATTACCATTATTGGTTAGTATTCTGAAATTATTATGGAATTGAGTGATGTAAGGTTTACAAAAGAATAAAGACGTATTCAACCTGGTTTCAGACCGTACGATCCTATCAAAAATACAGGTGTTATCCCCGTATTTCTTTAATGGTTTATCGTTATATTTGAAATTTAAAATAGTATAACAGATATACTTAACGAAAAAGAGTTCCGTTAAACTCTGTATGTAATTGGTAATTACAGAATAAAAATATACCATATAATGGTTGATTTAGTTATAAATTAATCGTTATCCAGACCCTGCTTTTGTTTGCTCGCCAAAGTGTTACAATTGCGGGGTTGTTTTTGTTTACTAGTTACATAAATGCGTATGTTTTTGTTTTTCTTATATTCATACCTCTATACATACCTGTGGTATTTTGTTCTACTCTATAATTGCTCTGAGAATCTGCTAAAAAAGGAATACTAACTTCAGTGTTTACAAAACCAGTGATTTTGGTAAACGCCTGACTCATTATCAACATTATGAAAATATAGGAGACTGGTAACAAGAAGTATCTTACCACAAATTGTCTTAAGTGAAAATATAAATTATTTCTCATAAGCAAACGCTTTAGGTCTTTTCAAATTCATTATACAAGATCATGGGGCACATGATAGTACACAAGTATGGCTTATTAAGTATAAAATAACGTATGGACTAGTAGAAAGATCTGCGGATCCTACATAAAATTAATATAGACTGGGTTGTGGGGTAAGAAAAATGATGTCTAAAGTAATTTTATTCTATAAGCTTGTTATTTTAAAATACACTATTTACGTTTAGTTTTTTTTAACAATATAAATTTATACATAAAACATTGATTTGCTGTAGTATATAAACTCAAAATAATTACGGCAAAACCGTAAATAAGAAATTACAGCTTATTTATCTTAAATAATTAAAATAAAATCAGAATTACTCTTATTTTAATAAATTTTCCCCAAATAAATACGTAATATTCCCCAATTTTTTATAGATATGATATTTTATTTATGGGGAAATAACTCCTTTTAATTATACTTTATTTGATAGAATGTAAAAAAACCACATTATCTAATTCATTAAAAATCAATTTTTCGACTACCCAATTACGTTAAAACAGTAAGCATAATTACGTATTTCAACCTAAAAAAAAACCTTTAATCGTATATGTATTTTCCGTTTTTTCCAAGTAAATGCAAATTTAAACCACACGTAATAAACTGATTTTCAAAATATAAATTCACAAAAAAAAAGATAGCAAACGCTATCCTTTTTTTGTAGTATAATTCTTTAATTTATTAACTCCTATACAAAACCTCTTTTACGAGCTTCTTCTAAGAGCTTTTGATCGTCTGCCTTTGCGATAGAAAACATCTCTTTAATCTGATTCTTACGCTTTTCGATGGCACTTAGTGATAAGCTTACGTAGTTTGGTAGGTTTTTGGTCTTTACACCTCTGGATAAATGATATAAAATCTTTAGGTTTTTTTCGTCTAGTGAGAAATTATTAGTCATCATTTTTCTAAAATGATTATTCACCGTAGCACTATAATACGGTGTACCACTTACGATATTATTAAATGCTAATAATAACTCGCTAGAAGTAAGGTCACTTTTTATCAAAAATCCAGATGGATTGATATTCTTTAATATATTATGAATTCTATGATCTTCTCTATGCATGGTAAGGATAATGATCTTAGCCTTAGGTAGCAGTTCCTTTGCATGCTTTGCCAAATCTTCTCCGGATGTAATACTTCCATCAGAAGAAGGTGGTAATTTAATATCTACAAAAAGCATATCATAAGGGGTGGTTTTAGAAGATTTAAGAATACTCTCATACGCATCATCGCAATTAGATGCGATATCAATCTTGATCTGATATTCTTTTTGGTTTTCTCCTAATAAGGTGTTCTTGTATCCTTCGATAATCATAGGATGATCATCAATCATAAGAACTTTTAGCTTTTTCTTCATCTTTAAAAATTTGTGTGTCTGTTTGTTATCCTATCGGCTCTATATAGTAGTAACTATAATTATCACCTATTTATTATATGGAAACCAAATCTGATAACTTTTTACATTAATTAAATTGGTATACCGACAGATACTTTTGTACCTGAATCCTGATTACTTATAAAATCTACTACACCATCCATCTGGGTAACTCTGGATGTAATATTTTTTAAACCAATTCCTCTTTTTACCTTACTGCTTTTGAATCCTATTCCATCATCTAAAATAGTAAGATTTATTTTATCATCCACATAATCGAAGCTTATTTTTACGCTTTTTGCTCTTGCGTGTTTAAATATGTTTTGTAACGACTCTTGTATAATCCTAAACAGATTTACTTTTTTCTGATCATCTATAGTCTCCCAATCAATGTTCTCATCATTAGAAAACTCAAACTCCATTTTGTGCACCGTACACAGATCACTTACCAAACTCTCTACCACATCTACATAAGCAATATCCGGCGACAAGGTTTCTGTACCCAAATCGTGAGATATTAACCGTATCTCTTTTTCTATAGATTTTAGCTCATCTATATACTTATTTCTGGCATCGGTAAAACCATCATTGGCGCGCTGGTTAATTCCATCCAAACTTAATCGCACCCCAAACAGTCTACCTAATACTCCATCGTGCAACTCCTCTGACATACGATGCTGCTCCAGCTTACGCCCTTCTTCTAGTTTGAGCTGCTGACTAAGCAGCAGTCGATAAATCTCTTGATTGGATTGTTGCTGTTTTTGCTCAAACAATAATTCTTTATTGCTTTGTTGCTGTTTAAAAATCACATATCCCAACAAAGACAATACGGATAACCCAAGAATCGCGAAGATTAAGAGTTGGTTTTCGCGGCTGATTGCTGCAATTTCCTGTACTTTTTCTTCAGTTTCGAATTTAATTCGAGCAAATTTATTTACATAAGATCGTTCCTCTTTAATAAGACTATCGTTTAATTTTATATATTTCTGTGCATATTTAAGACCTTCATCACTATTTGTTACTTTAGATAATAATTGATAAGCACTTAATAATTCAACATTATTATTAACTATTGGAGCGGCTTCTTTTACCTTAAGAGCATAAAATTTAGCCAAACTATCATTTCCTTGCGCCTGATAATACTCCCCAAAGTGTAAATTATTTGTTGAAAGACCTACAATGTCATTTACACTATCTCTAATCTTAAAAGCTTTTTGAAATAATAAAAACGCTTCATCGTTATGCCTATCCTGCAAAAACTTAGCATATCCCAAATTATCTAACAATAACGATAACCGTTTAGGGCGATTTTTTAAAAATTTAGAGTATGATAATGCCTTATTATAATACTCAATTGCTTTATCATACTTTTTAGCAGATTTATAAACTGTTCCTATATTATTATTACCTAATACAGCATAAAGAGTATCTTTTGGGGTGTTTTTAGTATATTCAATAGCTTTTGAATGATAAAAGACGGCATCTTCATAACGTTCTAATTCTTTCGCAACAATACCTAAATTACTATAAGATAAAGGCATATAAGAATTATCGCCTGTTAAATCAAATTTCTCAATAGCTTTTATGGTAAGATCCTCACTTTCGCTGTAATCTTTTACTTTTCTTGACAATTTTGCAAGATCGATTAATACTTTACCATGATCATAAGAATATGTTAATGGATCTCTAGTATTATAATTATCAAAGCTACTGTAGATCTTATCAGCGTCATTAAAACTTTTGAAAGCACTATCCAGCTTATCCATTTTTCGATAATAAATACCTAAAAAGCTATAGGATTTAGCAATCGCCAACGAATCAGAAATGGATTTTGATAAAATCAAAGTTTTCTCATTCAATTCTTTAAACTTTTTAAAATCTTTTAAAGTATAGTATTGACTTGATATAGAAAAAAAATTTTCGACTTTAAGTTTAATGTTATCTAATGTACTAGCAACTCCATAAGACTGCTTCAAAAAATCTTTTCGCTCTTGAACTGATAAAGATCGATCTGATGCATTTACCAAGTCAGAATTGATAACATTTTTTTTAAGATCATCATTCTCAATATCATTATCTTCTTTACAAGAAGAAAAAGATAAAACTAAGATAAAAGCAATTAAAACATTTTTCCTTAAAACGCACATTTGTTTTTTGAATTTAATCTAATTTATAAAAAAAGGAGGGTAACCAAAAATGTTACCCTCCTTTTTTTAAAATGTATTAATTATCGATTATCCAGCTGGAGTTACTTCTTCTTCTCCATCTTCTCCGGCAACAGTTTCAATTTCCTCAATTCCTACCTCATCATTAATATTGTCTGCTTCACAAGCGATGAACATTGAACTTACAAATAATACTGCGAATATAGTTTTTATAGCTTTCATAACGGTTTATCTTTTAATTATATCTTATTTTGGTAATAGTCAATTTTAATTATTTTTCCTTTTCAAGACTTTTTTTGTCTGGTTTGAATAAACTTTCATCTATTCAGTTTCAATTTGTAAGGATTTTGTTGGCCAACAATACTCCGATTTCTCTTTGTATATCCTTTTAGTAAATGTGTAATAGGTTGATAACCTTAATTGTACACTACAAATGTAGGGAGATTGCCCCCTCGCGCCTAATATATTAAGGTGTGTTTAGTGGATGGATACCTCCAGGAAGTACATGGATAGAGTATACGGGTAGATGACCATATTTTAAAAAACAGGAAAAACTGTAGGAAATAGATTACTAGTGTAGTTTCAGTAAATAAACCGTAAAAAAAACTTAAAAAAAAGTAAAAACTCAACAAAATGATTTAACCAACAATTTTCGGCCTACAAACACCCTATCCACTGTAATAGAACGGGTTATAGATATTCCCCAAAAAATAATAAGAAAATTCCCTCTTTATATTGTAGGTTTTTAGTTTCAAATATATTAGAAAAAATCCCCAAGCTTTATATCCCCTATATAATAGTATAGATCATTTTTAAAGAAGGGAAATTTTAAACTAAATATCCATCCAAGACATGAACGGACAAAATAATTCGATCAATAGTGGATTCCGGCTTACACTTCGACAGACAAGTCTATAGCTTATACCAGAAGTGGACACTCGAACTGATATGATTCTCTTCCATATTCTTTACTATAAGTTGTTTTAAGATCAAAAATCACATCCGTTAAATCTCCATCAAAGGGCGATTTTCTAGCGTATGGCAAAACGTTTGAAAAGCCTCCTTACTGGGGAGATTTAGAGAGCTTTCTACTTGAAAAATTGTACAAAAATCCCCTCACCCTAGCCCTCTCCCACTAGGAGAGGGAACAAATAGTTAGATTGGAGAATAATTCATTATTGAAAAAAATATGGTCATCGCCGATATCTAGGAATCCCCTCTTTGAAGAGGGATCGAGCGAGACGTTTAAAAACTTATTTGGAAACACCCTTCCTAGTCTTCCCTCAAGAGAAGGAACGCCCATACTTTTTATATTTTTTTACAAAAAAAACCTCCTCGGTGTGGCGAGGAGGTTTCGGACTTGCGTTGTATTATACAAATGATATTGTGTGAAATCAATACAAATAACAAGGTGCCTTTCTACACATTTACTAGATATTTACAAACAGCATCCTAATTATTTATCATTTTAATCGCAAGAAACCTGTCTACATAGATTACTAAACCAAACATAACTTTACATTAGATCCCAGCCTGTGCTTGAACAATACTTCGACTCTTGTCTGCCTGTAGCAAAAGCTCGGTGTGACACGCTGAGATATAGTTCAACCAGCTATTTTGAATACATTTCGTTTTTCAAAACAAAGGCTCTGCTGTAATTGGATCCCGGCATACACCGGGATGTAGTTCGGCTAATTACTTTACAGAATCGCTACGCGATTTGGCAAAGCAAAGTCTCACTACACATACAAGAAACTATTCTTTGCCAGTGTGTCTTTGATCTCTTCTACATTGGTTTTATACGATTTGGAGAATGGGATCATATCTGTAGTATTCTTAATAGCGCATTTTGCTTTTCCAAAATGTATCCTAGATACATACTTGGTATTGATAATATAACTATTATGAATCCTTACAAAATGATCCGGTAATAAGTTCTGAAAATGCTTCAGAGTTTTAAAAGCCTCTACTTTATTACCGTTACTCATTATAAAATCTGTGGTATTGTTATCTGCTTTCAAATACAATACTTCATCAATATTTACGAAACGATAATCTCCGTAGGATTTAAAGCACAAGGTATTATCCATCACCTCATCAAAGTCTTTCTCGAACCTATGTAGGGTTTTGGTCAAGTCACTTTTAGTCAATGGTTTAAGGATATAATCCAAAACACTATTACGTATACCTTCTATAGCATAGTTTGCAGTTTTTGTAATAATTACAAACTCTGGTAGGTTCGTCATGTATTTGGTAAGTTCTGATAATAAACTATACTGGGTTTTAGAGGATTGAACTCCGGGAACTTCTGGCTCTAAGAAAACCAATCTGGGTTTTCTCTCCAAAATTAAGTCCAAGGCTTCTTGCTCATTTTTAGCAATTCCAGTACAGATATAATCATTGTGATCTTCTAATGCGATCTGAATTGTGCGTGCAGAATTCTGATCATTATCAATAATGATATAAGGGTATTTCATGAGGTAAACAATTAAAGGTTAGCGTTGGTTATTAAATACTATTAGTATTCTTAAAAAAATTGTACACATTTACTGAATACAAGTTAGGATTTTTAGTAATACCTATGTTACGGTAAAACCACAATATTAGTACGGAATCGCACTGCCCGCAAGGGCTAGAAGTATTTCTTTGATCGGGGTAAAACTGCATGTTATCGGTTTATGGGGTTAAGATTCTCTAAACGTAAAAAGATAATGCTTAGTATATTTTTTGATGAAAGTGGCCAAAAATTTGGTAGAACCATCAAAAATCAGAATAATACGGTCAAAGTTCTCTATATACAAATAAGTATTCCCGTTATTTTATCCTAAAACCGGTCTATCAATAAACTACCTCGATGCAAGCGTACGAGGTATTCAATGGAAAATAGCTTTTAACGTTCCGAAGCAAGTCTACCTGGCATCCGTTAGACAGGCTTCTAGCTATTAGATCTACCCGACTCGGCAGACTGTCCTGAGATCCCGCTGAAAAAGCGGGATTAGTTCAACTATCTCTTTTGAATACATTGCTATGCAACTTTTCAAAACAGAGTTTCACTAATTAAAATATTTTAAATAGTTTTAGAAAAATAAATATGAAAACATGAAAAAAGTAGTGGTACTTACAGGGGCAGGTATCAGCGCCGAAAGTGGAATAAACACCTTTAGAGATGCTAATGGATTATGGGAAGGACACGACATAATGGAAGTTGCTTCTCCGATTGGATGGAATAACAATCCCGCATTGGTACTGGATTTTTATAATAAACGACGAAGCCAATTACACTCGGTTACTCCTAATCTGGCACACCAAGCGCTTGTAGAATTAGAAAAAACACACCAGGTAACCATTGTTACTCAAAACGTGGATGACCTTCATGAACGTGCCGGCAGCAGTCAGGTAGTACATTTGCACGGAGAATTACTAAAAGTAAGAAGTCAATTTGATGAAGATTTAATATTAGATTGGAAAACAGATCTTAACATCGGAGATTTCTGTGAACATAACTCTCAATTACGTCCTCATATTGTATGGTTTGGAGAAGAAGTTCCTATGCTGGATCAAGCTATACAGATTACAGAACAGGCGGACATCCTTATGATTATTGGTACATCCATGCAGGTATATCCTGCTGCAAGTCTGTTACAATTTGCTCCACACGCTACTCCTATATATTTTATAGATCCGAAACCGGCGATAGCGCCAAAAGAAAATTTAACTATTCTGGCAGAAAGAGCTACAGTAGGTGTTCCGAAGGTGGTGAAGGAGTTGATTAATGGGTTTTAGTTGGTAGTTGGGAGTTGGGAGTTAATGGTTGATACTGAATATTGAATATTGAATATTGAATATTGAATATTGAATATTGAATATTGAATATTCAATATTGAATATTGAATATTGAATATTGAATACTGAATACTGAATACTGAATACTGAATAATGAATAATGAATAATGAATACTGAATAATGAATAATGAATACTGAATAATGAATAATGAATAATGAATACTAAATACTGAATACTGAATACTAAATACTGAATACTGAATACTGAATACTGAATACTGAATACTGAATACTGAATACTGAATACTGAATACTGAATACTGAATACTGAATACTGAATACTGAATACTGAATACTGAATACTGAATACTGAATACTAAATACTGAATACTAAATACTGAATACTAAATACTGAATACTGAATACTGAATACTGAATACTGAATACTGAATACTGAATACTGAATACTGAATACTGAATACTGAATACTGAATACTGAAATGATAAAACCTGAGATAGAATGATGAATCTTGAGGATGAAATTAGAAGCACTGATCATTCCAGAGAAAAGCGAAATTATTTCGCCAATCTGATTTTACAAAATCCTGAGTTACTCCCTCAATTATTAGATGTTTGTAATAAAGTGGACGATGAAATATCTTGTAGAGCCTCTTGGGGATTAGAGTTTTTGAGTAAAAAGAACATAACAGCTATATTGCCTTATTTGGATTCTTTTATATGTCTGCTTCCAAACGTATATCAGGATCCAGCAGTAAGACCGGTAGCAAAAATATGTGAGTATTTGATGCTGGATTACTATAAAAATAAAAATCCTGAAGTACGAAAACACCTCACCATAATACATCGAGAAAAAATAACTGAAGCATGTTTTGATTGGCTGATCTCTGACCAAAAGGTTGCTCCAAAGGCATATTCTATGACCAGTTTATATCTGTTAGGTACAGAATTCGATTGGGTGCATCCCGAACTTAAAATCATACTAGAAAATAACTACCACGATAGCAGTGCTGCTTACAAAGCAAGATCCCGAATGATTTTGAAGAAGCTGGGATAGTTGATAGTTGGTAGTTGATGGTTGGTGGTTGATGGTTGATGGTTGATGGTTGATGGTTGATGGTTGATGGTTTATGGTTGATGGTTGATGGTTGATGGTTGATGGTTGATGGTTGATGGTTGATGGTTGATGGTTGATGGTTTATGGTTTATGGTTTATGGTTTATGGAAATTATGAAATCTGAAAAACTCAATAATCCAAAGTTCTAGTGATCTAATAATCTAATGATCCAGCAATCCGTCAAAAAATCACTCTTCGTACTTCGTTATTCGTGATTAAATAAATTATCTTTGCAGCTTTCAAAAAAACAACGTTATGTCATTATCTCCTTTGCAAGCGATTTCACCTATTGATGGTCGTTATGCTTCTAAAACACAATCACTAAGTGCTTATTTTAGCGAAGAAGCCTTGATAAAGTATCGTGTACTGGTAGAAATAGAATATTTTATTGCTTTATGCGAAATTCCGTTACCACAATTAAAGGATATTGACACTACTATTTTTGAAAAACTAAGAGAAATTTACACGCAATTCTCTACAGAAGATGCACAGGCCATCAAGGATATCGAAAAAGTAACCAACCACGATGTAAAAGCGGTAGAATATTTTATAAAGGAGAAGTTTGATAATCTTGGGCTACAAGAGTATAAAGAGTTTATTCATTTTGGATTAACCTCTCAGGATATCAATAATACAGCTATTCCTTTAAGTATTAAAGAAGCTATTGGTGATGTATATATTCCACACTATTTCGAGCTAAAAGACAAACTAAAATCATTGGTAGAAGAGTGGTCTGAAGTTTCTATGTTAGCACGAACTCACGGACAACCAGCCTCTCCTACCCGATTAGGAAAAGAATTTCAGGTATATGTTACCAGATTAGAAGCACAGTTTGATTTATTAAATGATATCCCAAGTGCTGCCAAATTTGGTGGAGCCACCGGAAACTACAATGCGCACAAAGTTGCATATCCTAATATTGACTGGAAAGATTTTGGAACTCGTTTTGTACAAGAGAAATTGGGACTGCACCATTCCTTTCCAACTACACAAATAGAGCATTATGACCATATGGCGGCTTTATTTGATGGGCTGAAACGTATCAATACCATTATTCTGGATCTTGATCGTGATGTATGGACGTATGTTTCGATGGATTATTTTAAACAGAAAATCAAAAAAGGAGAAGTTGGATCCTCTGCGATGCCACATAAAGTAAATCCTATAGATTTTGAAAATAGCGAAGGTAATATTGGGATTGCTAACGCTTTGTTCGAACATCTATCGGCAAAATTACCGGTAAGTAGACTACAGCGTGACTTAACCGATAGTACGGTCTTGAGAAATGTAGGTGTGCCTTTTGGACATACCATCATTGCTTTTCAAGCGACCCTAAAAGGATTGAATAAATTATTATTAAACGAAGAAAAATTCGCTCAGGATCTGGAGAATAACTGGGCAGTTGTGGCAGAGGCAATTCAGACGATTCTAAGAAGAGAAGGATATCCTAATCCTTATGAAGCACTAAAAGGATTAACCAGAACAAATGCCAAGATCAATCAAAATTCTATCGCTGATTTCATTGAAACACTAGAAGTTTCAGACAGTATCAAATCTGAGTTGAAAGCGATTACACCTTCTAATTATACGGGGATATAGTTGTTGATGGTTGCTGATTGATGGAAAATAACTTAAAATAAAAAGCTTCGACTGATATAGTCGAAGCTTTTTTATTCTGTGTAACATCGCAATTTAGTCGATTTTCACTTCTCCTAAAATATCCTTAATTGCTCCCATATCTACATTTCCTTTATCGATTGCATCCATGAGCTTTGCTATGTTTTCCGGTTTCATATCATCACCTAATACTCGTACCAAAGCCAAGCCGCGTTCTTTATTAGAAGCAAATACAATCATTTCATCGATATTATCCTCATCTCCCTGAAACTTTAAAACAGCTTTTGTTCCGTTAGAACCAAATCGCATTAGAGTTTCGTATTTATTAGCATTTAGTATCGTATTGATTTTTTCTTTTTCTTCTTCATACCTTGCTTTGTTTTCATCCTTAAGAGGCATTGCTAAAAAATTTACTTTTTTGATACTTTCCAGTGCTTCTCTTTCTTCTTCAGAAAGTTGTACTTCTCTGGTTCTGGCATCCAACAAGCTTGTTGCCAGATCTACAGCTATAAAATCTGCATCTCCCTGATGATCTACAAAATAACGCTGCAGTGAGACTCCATTATTACAGCTCATTAGCAACATCACACAAGCTATCGTAACTATTTTTATAATATTTTTCATTTTGAATTGGTTTTGATCCGCCTAAGGCGGACAAGGTTGATTGATTGATGATATTATAGTAAGCTTCTTTAGACCTTTACATCTAAAGAAGCTTGGGTGTAACTTAAACTAAATATGAAAGCTTAATTTTTCTTTTTCACCTTTTTAAGTTCCTGTCCTCCGGGAACATTCAGGTGATCTGCAATTTTAGATACTTGTCTTAAATCGATATCACCGGTAATAGTGAGCACTACAGTGTTTGGACCTCCGTCATTTTCCATTCCTTCCATAAACATAAACAGTTCTGTAACGAAATTGTCATTTTTACCTGGCTTAGAATAGAACTTTACATTCTTTCCATCACTCTTTACTCGCATCAGTTCATCTAATGAAGTGCTGCTCAAGTATTTTTGCACATCAGCTTTCATTTTTTGACCTATTTCAGCGTTTTCTGTAGCGAATACTTTAATATTTTTGATATTCTCTACAAGATTCATATACTCTTTAACTTCTGGATCATTGCTTTCTAGATCCATTTTACTTAACAGCTTAAACATTTTACTGGTTACCACTACCGATGACACATCATTCATGTCTTCGTATTTATCAAAATTGCTCTGTGCAACAGATATGTATGGCACTAATGCTACTAATAGTATGATTGCAAACTTTTTCATAATTTATTCATTTTTAAAGGTTCCCATTTTTAGGGAAATAGTATTCGTATTTATTTTATCAACTTGTTTTTGGTGTCTTGGAATTCATTTAGATATACCAAATCCTTTTTGGCAGTTTCAAACTCATTCAGGTACACCAGGTCCTTTTTTCCCTCGTTCATTAATTTAGCCACCAAATCAAGGGCTTCTTTGGTTTTTTGCAAGGCTATTTCGGGGTCTTCGATAGTACCAGGATTACCTTCCATTACTAAGAGTGGTCCTTTATCAGGGTCTGCTCCCGGTAATAAATTTGTCATAAACAGCCCCACAATCAAAGCTATTGATGCAGCTACACCTATCCAGGTATACCAAGGCACTCTATTAGTACTTAACTGAACCTCTGAAGTAGCGGTTACTTGGCTTTCATTAGAAAAAAACTGAAATAAATCTTTGTATCTCTCCAAATGTGACGGCACGCTTTCTCCGGTAAAATAAACCTTTAATTCTTTTTCTTCAGAAAGGGTCGTTTCTCCTTCAAAATACTTTTCCAGTAATTTTTCTATGTTAGACAACTCCATAATTGTGTTTTTTTAATAATTCTTGTCGTATTGTTTTTCTTCCTCTTGATAATGCTACTCGTACCGCTGTTTCATTCATCTCCAACATTTCGGCTATTTCAGCGTTATCATATTGTTCTATATCTCTCAGCTGTATAATCATTCTTTGCTGTTCTGGTAATCCATCCATAATCTTACCAACCCACTCCAGACTATCCTTTGCTTCCACTTCACGCTGCAGTGAAGGTCTTTCATCCTTATAATTACTATGTACGATTTTTAAATTTCCAGCTTCTTTCGCTTTCAACTTATCATAACAATAATTCTTTGTCATTGTCATCGCAAAAGCTTCTACATTTTTATACTCAGCCATTTTGGTTTTATTCTTCCACAGCTTCAATAATATCTCTTGTGTAGCATCTTCTGCCTCTTCATTACTCACCAACAGTCGTTTAGCCAACCTATACAGCTTGTCTTTAAAACCATTAGTAAGCGTTATAAATGCTCTTTCCTTCATATTTGTTGGTTGGTTGTTACAAAACTAACTTGTTAGCTTTATATAAGGGAGACGACTATACCTATAATTTGTTACACAAGTTTTTTTAAATTATAATAAAGTCCCTATTTTTAGGGTTATATAAAACAAAAAAAGTCTATGAAGTTTTTAAAATATTTTACCGTGCTTCTTTTCTTCGGAAGTATGCTCACCGGTTGTTTTAATGATAATGATGATGTAATTCGGCCATCTTCTGAGCTTGAGATCAAAGATTTTATCCGAAGAGGAATGAATGTATGGTATCTCTATAAAGAGGATAGTCCTGATTTAGCTAATGACCGTTTTTCTTCGGATCAGGAATACACGGATTTTTTAAATTCATTTGACTCCCCTGAATCACTTTTTGATCATTTTGTAGCAAGTCAGGATGAATTTAGCTGGATTGTAAGCGATTATATTGCTTTGGAACAGGCATTTGATGGTATCTCTTTGAGTAATGGAATGAAATTTGGATTGGTGCGCTATCCAAATGATCCAACTCAGGTTTTTGGATATGTTCGTTATGTACTGCCAGGAACAGATGCAGAGGCAAAAGGAATAAAACGTGGAGACATATTTAATACCGTAAATGGAACTCAGCTTACAGAGAACAATACAAGTGAATTATTGTCTCCTGATTCTTATACGATTGGTTTGGCTACTTTTGATGGGAATGATATTACTCCTACCGGAGCTTCTGTCGAACTCACTAAAATGCAGTATACAGAAAATCCTGTTTTTGTTACCAAAACACTAGACGTAGGCGGAAATCCTGTTGGGTATATTATGTATAACGCATTTAGATCAAATTTTGAAAATGATCTCAATAATGCTTTTGGTCAGTTTAAATCTGATGGTGTTACAGATATCATATTAGATTTGCGATACAACGGTGGTGGAGATACTGAGACAACAAAGGATCTTGCCAGTATGATAACCGGACAATTTAATGGTGAAATTTTTACAACAGAAGAATGGAATTCTGATCGACAAGAACAGTTTGGAGACACAAACCGTTTTGACAATCAGATTAGAAGCGGTGCGGCAATTAATAGTTTAAATCTCAATAGAGTATATATTATAACTACCGGCAGATCCGCTTCTGCAAGTGAATTAATTATTAATGGATTAGATCCATATATAACGGTTACACAAGTTGGTGATGTTACCACAGGAAAATTTCAGGCATCTATCACCGTGTACGATTCTGATAATTTTTTCAGATCAGGAACAAATCTAAATTTAGGTCACACCTATGCTATGCAGCCATTAGTACTAAAAACCATTAATTCTGTTGGGTTTACTGATTACTTTAATGGATTTACTCCTGAAATAAGTTTAAGAGAAGATTACAGCAATCTGGGAGTACTAGGAGATCCTAGTGAGCCATTACTCAATGCCGCTATCAATGACATCTTAGGAAATCGATCTACTTCACAAAAAAACTTTTTAGCTCTTGATGAAATTGGAGGTGACAATATGTTTAATCCGGATTATGAAAGAATGTACAAGAACCTTGAAGAGAAGTAACTAAAGATTTATTTATAAAACAAAAAGGTCCCAAAATCGATTGATTTTGGGACCTTTTTGTTACTATTTTACTTCTTGTTTAAAATTTTAAATTAAACCCTATCCTTGCATTTCTACCTCTGGTACTAAATCCAAATATTTCCTGATACTCTTCATTTGTAATATTATTTATAGCTGCAAAAATGGTCATATTGCTTAAGAGTTGGTGACTTATGTAAAAGTCTAAAACACCGTAGCTATTTAAAGGAACCGGTGTTGGAGCAAATGTTGTAGGATCAAAACTCGTATCTGTTCGTTCTCCGTTAAATTGATAGCTTAAAGATGTAAAGGTTTTACCAGATAATTGATACCCGATATTCGCCTGAATGGTATGCTCCGGAATTCTAATATTATTTTCTAATCTCGATATATTTGTATACGTATAATTACCACTCAAAGACAACTTATCCTCTAATATTTTTGCATTAAACTCCAATTCCACACCATCAACCTTAATATCCGTTGGAGAATTGAAATTCACAAAAGTGTTTGGATCAAACGTAATAAAGTTTTCTGATTTTCTATTGAAATACACTACGCTTATAGTAGCTTTTTTTTCGTGGGATAGTTCTACACCACCTTCTATAGTAGTACTTTCTTCTGGCTCTAAATCTGGGTTACCACTAAAAAAAGCAGTATCATATAATTGAAATAATGACGGGGTAATATACGCTGTGCTATAAGAAGCTAATGCTTTCAAATAATTATCTCCAAAAGTATAAGTAAACGATGGGTTAATGTTATACACGAAGTGATTACCATATGCGCTATGGATATTTAATCTTGCTCCCGCATTAACATTCAAACCAAATTTAGATACATAGACCAAATTTATATACGGATCGATAATATCGAAATCTGCTTCATTATCATTAATCGTTTGTTCTAAATCATCACTACCAAAAGGAATACTAAACAAATTAAAATCACTATAAGATCCATTGGCACCAATAACGGTGTACAAAGTGTTCTTGATGTTATATTTATTATAAGCATCAAATGTATACACTTTACTCTCATATCTGGATGGAAAACCAGATATAAACTCTCTTTCTAACAAAGAATAACTATCTATAAAAGTAAAGCTCCCATTAGGGTATTTTGCTTCCCAAAATGATCCTCCTCTTAATTGACGGCTTTTAAATTGATTATCGGCATCAAATCCCGCTCCTCCGTCAAAATCAGTTTTAAATTGATCGAGGTTTCCAAAAAAATGGAATTTAAAATTCTTGTTCCATTGATACCCTAATTTGGCAGATACATTAAATTTATTATACGCATCGCTTTCTGCTCCTTCTGCCTCTGCTGCAGATAATCCATCTGTAAATTGATTACTAAAACTTGCCAGATAACTTACCTTATTAACAGTACCATTGATCGACGCCAAATTAACAAACTCATTGATATCATAATCCTGATCTTCCTGAGATTGGTTTGTACCAATACTAGAAGAAAATTGTGCTGATATAATATCTTTACTTTCAGATTTGGTAGTAATATTAATTACCGCAGTAGCTGCTCCCGAACCATATAGCGTACTGGAAGCTCCTTTAAGAATCTCTATAGATTCTATTTGATTCACCGAAAGTAATCTAAGATCAAAATCACCTGCAGATGATGATGGATCGCTTACCGTTACCCCATCAATTCTAATCACCACCTGACGATTACGACCTCCACGTACATAGACACCTAATGGTTCTCCGGCTGCATTGTTACTACCATTGATAAATACTCCGGCAACTCTGTTTAAAACAGTGGCCACAGATTGTCCTTGACTACGTTCTAATTCTTCCGAAGTAATTTTAGTAATTACCTTACCACTTTGTTCTCTTTTTAATTTGAATTTAGAATCAGAAAGCACCACTTCTTCTAATTGGTTTACTTTTTCATCTTTTGTCGAATCTTGCGCTGAAACAACCTGAGCTCCTAACATCAATAGTGCAGCCCCAAAAAACACTTTTTTGTTCATTTCCTAAATGACTTAATTTTACAATTACCGGAAAAAAGTATGTAGTTTACCCATACCTAAACTTCTATCCCGAAAGTTTACTATCACGAATCTAGGCAGGTCTCCTGGCTTGCGTCTTGTTGTTTACCTTCCCACCCCGATCCTATCGAGACAGTGGTTTTAAAGAATTAACAACAAGCACCTACTACGTTACTGATAATAATCTATCAGTTCCAATTCGGCTCAGCTTACAGTTGCGGGAACAGCTCAGGATTTATTAATTCTAAATTCCGAATTATGAATTCATAATTTATGCACCTGATTCCCTTTTAATCCTAAACACTATGAAAGTGTTTTGGAACCAAAATTCTGCGCGAATGTATTATATTTTATAGAATTTAAGTTATGTTTTAGGAAATAATAATTCGGGTAGTTATTAGTTATGAATATCTAAGTAAGAAAAGAATGTCTAAACAATTGATTTATTACTTTTACAAAAAAAATAATATGCGTAGCATTATTATCCTCTACCTACTGTTTTCTTTAGGATTTATTTCTTGTAAAAAAAATAAACAAGTAACAGAAACTATTAAAACACCTATACTAGTAGATCAAAAAATTGAGTTTGCCACTGGATTTTCAATTCAAAATCATAAAGGCTATAAGAAAATAAATGTAAATGCTCCTTGGCCTGATGCAAAAAACATTTTTACTTATATTTTATATCCCAAAGGTTCTAAAAGACCAAACCTGACAACAAATGCGAATACTCGGTTTATACAAATACCTATAGACAAAACAGTACTTACTTCTACAACCGAAATCCCTATATTAGAGTATTTACAACTTGAGAAAAAGCTAGTAGGTTTTCCGAATACAGACTATATTTCTTCAGAAAAAACCAGATCTTTAGTAGATAATGGGTTGGTTAAAGATTTAGGGAGCGAGCGCTCTATGAACACCGAATTGGTCTTAGAACTTTCTCCAGAATTAATTTTTGGGTTTTCGGCTACAGGAGACACCAGGGCTTATGATTTAATCGAAAAAACGGGTATCCCTGTTGTAATGAATGGATCCTGGATGGAACAGCATCCTCTGGGCAGAGCAGAATGGATTAAATTTGTAGCTGCATTCTTTAATAAAGAGCAAGAAGCTTCTACAATTTTTGAAAAAATAAAAGAAGATTATACAAAAGCTGCTTTATTAGCAAAGAGCGCATCTCAAAGACCCACGGTATTAGCAGGTGGAATGTTTAAGGATATTTGGCATGTTCCCGGAGGAGAAAGTTTTGTTGCAAGAATCTTAAAGGATGCTAATACAGAATATCTCTGGGCGGACACAAAAAAAACAGGTAGTATTGCTTTAAGTTTCGAAACTGTATTAGAAAAAGCTCAAAATGCTAAATTATGGATCGGTTCTGGTTCCTCTAAATCTTTAGAAGAATTAAAGGAAAAGAACAACCGATATACATTTTTTGAGGCGTTTAAAAATAAAACCGTATATTCTTCAACATTAAAAACTGGTGCAAAAGGTGGATTGGTATACTACGAATTAGGTCCTATGCGTCCGGATTTGATTCTTAAAGATATCATCCAAATAGCACACCCTGAACTATTAAGAGATTACAAACCTTATTTTTTCGAAAAACTGAACTAGTTGACCCCAAACAAATCATATAAAAGTGTATTCATTGTCATTATCATAGTATTATTACTATGCTTTGTCACGAACATCAGTCTTGGCTCTGTACTTATTCCGTGGTTTGACACCATAAAAAGTCTCGTTGGTGCCAATGTTGAAAAAGAATCCTGGAGACATATTATCATAGATTATCGACTACCTAAGGCCATCACAGCAATTATTGTAGGAAGTGGTTTAGGAGTATCCGGGTTACTGATGCAAACTTTATTCAGAAACCCGTTGGCAGGACCTTTTGTTTTAGGAATTAGTTCTGGTGCAAGTCTTGGTGTAGCTATATTAATTTTAGGAAGCGCTTTGATTGGTGGTTCTACAGCATTGTTATTAGTATCCAATTGGGGACTTGTGATTGCTGCCAGCATCGGGAGTGTTTTAGTGCTTTTTATGGTCATGTTGGTATCGATCAGAGTACGAGATACCATGGCAATTCTGATTATTGGATTAATGTTTGGTAGTATTACTGCCGCCATCGTAAGCGTACTGTCCTACTTTGCTCCTGCAGAACAATTGCAACGCTATATTTTTTGGGGATTTGGTAGTCTGGGAAATTTATCCTGGATAGATGTATGCATTTTTTCTGTCATCGCTTTAGTAGGAATGATACTAGCTGTATTTGCTATAAAACCTTTAAACACCTTATTGCTTGGAGAAAATTATGCTCGTAGCTTAGGATTAAATATCAAAAAAAGTCGTTTTTTGATCATCATCGCTACGGGATTATTAGCAGGAAGTATTACTGCTTTTGCAGGGCCTATTGCATTTATCGGATTAGCAGTACCACATTTAACTAGACAATTATTTCATACATCAGATCATAAAACATTAATTCCGGCGGTTATATTATTTGGGAGTATTATTATGTTAGTTTGTGATACCATTTCGCAATTACCCGGGACAGAGTATACATTGCCTATCAATGCCATTACATCATTGATTGGGGCTCCGGTTGTAATCTGGTTATTGGTCAGGAAACGAAAAATGTTGTTTTAATTCAGTACTGAGTAGTTAGTATTAAGTATTAATTAATATGAAATAGGTATGAAATATTAAGTGTGATGTTGAAGTCTTATGATGAAAGTGAACAGGAAAGCAGAAAGCAACTATAAGGAAATAAAAAATAGGAGTTTCCAATATTTGAAACTTAATACTTTGTACTCATTACTCAATACTAAGTTATTATGGAAATAGAGTCATTAGAAACTGAAAATCAAAATATCGTCCTTAGAACAGAAGATCTATCGATCGGTTACCGCCATAAAAATAAATTGGAGGTGGTAGCGGCTGATATCAATCTAAAATTATACGAAGGCGAACTTGTTGGATTAGTCGGCGCTAATGGTATTGGTAAATCTACCTTGCTTCGCACTTTATCCAAAGTACAACCGGCTCTTCGCGGAGATATCTTTTTATCCGATAAAGAAATTAAAACCTATAAAACTTCTGAATTAGCTTCTCAGTTAAGCATTGTACTTACCGAACAAATTGCCTCTAAGAACTTAACAGTACAAGAACTGGTAGCTCTAGGAAGACAACCGTACACCAATTGGGTCGGTAAACTATTGGAAGAAGATATTGAAAAAGTACGAAAAGCTATAGAAGTTACCCATATTTCAGAATTGGTAGACAGGAGATGTTTCGAATTAAGTGACGGCCAGTTACAAAAAGTGCTTATCGCTCGTGCAATTGCTCAGGATACTCCTTTTATTATGTTAGATGAACCTACGACACATCTAGATGTATATCATAAAGCATATATTCTAAAGCTATTAAAACGTTTAGCTTTCGAAACTCAAAAAACAATTCTATTCTCTACACACGAGATTGACTTTGCAATACAGTTATGTGATAAAATGATTGTAATGAACACAGAAGGCTTTGAATTTGGTCGTCCTAAAGAATTAATTCAATGTCGTGCTTTTTCATCACTCTTTCCCGAAGACCTTATTTTATTTGATCCTAAAACCGGAAGTTATAAAGTAAGACATTGATTATCTACAAAAGCATTATCAAAAGCTTTGTAAACTTCAACCTTAGATTTGTAGTCCATTTCTTTTTATCATTTCAACACAAGAAAATATTCTCCTTTTGATTGACGCATTGCACTATTCCTTTGTAAATAAAATTCAAAATATTAGCATTACGCTTATAAATCAATTTTAAAAAAGGTTTTACCGTAAAAAATATGTCGATAAACCATTTTAACGATCAAAAACTTCTAACTAAATTGACCAAGGGAATTTTCTCTTGTAAACAGGAAAACAAATATGACATAAAATAGTCCTGTTGTTTTTTTGTTTATTACAAAACCAAAACATAAAATTTTTCGTAAATACTAGAAATAGATAAACAAACGACACTTTTAGCAACTATAAAAAAGGAATTTTAGTGATTTAATTGTTATAGTATTAAAGGCATTAAACATCATCTATGGTAAAAAAAATACTTAATTTTTTTCTATTCTTCTTAATTGCCGGTACTTGCTACGCTCAATCAGTAAATGATTACCGGACCAATGGAAATGATGGAAATTGGACAACCGTATCGATCTGGGAGGTTTTTAACGGAACAGCTTGGGTGGCAGCTACCACGTATCCAGGTCAGGTCGCTGGTACCAATGATGTATCTATAGAAGGCAACTCTGAGGTAACTATAAACTCTACGATCCCAAACAGCTTTAACTCGCTAACCATTGGACCGGGTATTTTATTTGTAAGTTCAGATTCTTCTTTAGACACTCCTTTAATTACGTTAACAACAGGAGGTGAAGCGGAATGGACAAGTAATAATACAGACTTAGCATTACCGGCAAATGCATCTATAGTAATTGATGGCGGTAATTTAGTAGAAGATAGTCCTTGTAATGCTACCAAAACAATCACTATCGGTGGTACAGTATATGCTTCTTGTAATGGCGGAGGAGGCGGTGTTGATTATGATTTTGATGATATTAATACAGGAGGTGGAACCCTGAGTGTAGCTCCAACCTCTAACGGTCCTATCTGTATTGGACAAACGTTAAATCTTTCTGCTAATCCTGGTGGATCTGGTAGTGCTGGTGGAACATTTAGTTGGTCAGCTACAGGACCTGGCGGTTACTCTTTTAGTTCTACAGCAGAAAATCCAACAGAAAGTAGTATCACAACTGCAGGAACCTATACATATACAGTAACCATTACTGATGGTGATGGTAATGGAACTACCAACACTAACTCTGTTGATGTTATAGTTAACGCCTCGCCCAATGCTCCAATAAGCGGAGGTAACCAAAATGGTTGCACGGGCGGAACCATACCTACACTAACCGCAACAGTAAGTGCAGGAGAAACTGTAGATTGGTACGATGCCGCTATTGGAGGTACTTTATTATTAAGTGGTAATACCAGCTACACTCCTACTGCTGGCGCTAGTTATTTTGCAGAAGCCAGAAATACCACAACGGGCTGCGTTAGTACTACAAGGACAGAAATTATACTGTCGCTTAGATCGTGTAAAGTAATTACTAATAGAAGAATCACCTATAGAGTTAAACAGTAACACAAGACTCTTTAGAGGTATAGAAAACTTCTTCAGAAAACAATTCTAATAAGTATTGTAGAACAAATAGGATTAAGATTTATACCTCATTTTAAAAATTCTTAACTAGATTTGTGTAAAACAACCTACTCTTGAGCAATCTCCAGCACATAGCAGACCAACTAATACAATGGGGCACAGTTCCTAAAATTGGCATAGAAAACAAAGAACTCTTTTTAAAAAAATCGTTAGTTTCCTTATATCAGGAATATCTGGCCTTAGAAGGAAACGTGCCAGATGATGAAGAAGAATATCCCGAGGCTCCAGAATTTAATTTTGAAAAAATCTCGAATACCATCCGTTCCAATTTTCCCGAACTAGGTTTTTACCAAAATGTCTCTGATCCATTTGATCTGGAAAAACCAGATAACGGACTCGGTGATGCTAATGATGACTTATCTGATATTATCAAAGACTTGATGGAAGTCCAATGGCGGTTCCAAAATACCAGCGAGGTTGATGCTATTTGGTATTTTGAATTTATTATGCGTAATCATTCTGAACGACATATTGTAAACCTTCTAAAGACCTTAAAAGATTTAGAAGAACAATTATAATTTGATTATTTACCCATATATCTTCTCGACTAATACTGGCTAAATCTTTATCTTTGAAACAATAACCCTTGAGACAAGTACCTGAGTAGTCAAAGGAACCTTTTTTGATCTCGGGGCAAACCTCTAAAAATTAAAATCTCGATTATCGAGTAAACAAAAAATTACATGTCAGAATACATTTTGCTTATTGTTGCGTTTGTCGCAATAATCATCGGCTTCTTTATAGGTAAATACGTAGCTTCGCTTAAAAATAAAAGTGATCAGAGTACGCTTTATGAACGTGCTAATCAATTACAATTGCAGTTTGATGAAGCCAAAAAAGCAGCAGATCAACAACTGGAGTTCACCAAACAACAACAAGAAGCATATAAGCAATCTTTAGAAAAACAACTTTCTGATATTTCTAAAGAACGAGAAGAAATCCGTAGAGAAAAAGATTTCCTGAATACCGAACTTACACGAAGAAATGCTGAGTTTGAAAACCTACAACTCAAAAATCAGGAACAAAAAGACGAAGTAGAAAAACTTCAGGAAAAATTCACCAAAGAATTCGAAAATCTAGCCAATAAAATTTTGGATGAAAAATCCAATAAGTTTACCGAACAAAACAAAGAGAACATAAAAAACATCCTGAATCCATTACAGGAAAAGATCAATACCTTCGAGAAAAAAGTAGAACAAACGCATAAAGAAAGTATCGATTATCATGCGGCTTTACGTCAACAGATTTTAGGGCTCAAAGATCTCAATGAACAGATGAGCAAAGAAGCCACCAACCTTACCAAAGCCCTAAAAGGTGATAGTAAAATGCAAGGAAATTGGGGTGAATTGGTCCTGGAACGCGTGTTAGAAAAATCCGGATTGGAGAAAGATCGAGAGTATTTTGTACAACAAAGCTTTACCACTGCAGATGGTCAACGAGTTTTACCCGATGTTGTAATCCATCTACCGGACAGTAAAAAAATGGTTATTGACTCAAAGGTTACACTAACAGCGTATGAACGTTATGTAAACGAAGATGATGATCATCTCAGAACTACATACCTTAAAGAACATATCACCTCTCTAAAACGTCATATCGATCAACTCTCTGAAAAAAATTATCAGGATTTATACGACATCGAATCTCCCGATTTCGTATTACTTTTTGTACCTATAGAACCGGCATTTGCCATTGCTATTAATGAAGATAATAAATTATACAATCAGGCTTTTGAGAAAAACATCGTGATTGTAACACCATCTACATTGTTAGCAACCTTGCGTACCATCGATACGATGTGGAACAATGAAAAGCAACAGCGAAATGCCATAGAAATTGCGAGACAAGCAGGAGCGTTATATGATAAGTTCGAAGGGTTGGTAAAAGACCTTACCGGAGTTGGTAAAAAGATCGATGATGCTAAAAAAGATTACTCTGCTGCAATGAATAAATTAGTTGTAGGACGCGGGAATCTAATTACCAGCGTAGAAAAACTTAAAAAAATGGGAGCCAAAGCTAAAAAATCACTTCCCGAAGCGATTATAAAACGTGCTTCTGATGATGATGAAACTTAATAAAAGACTATGGAACCAAACACACCGCAAATAATCGTTCAATTATTATTGGCATTAGCATATGCAATTCCGACGATATTCTTTATTGTAATCAGTATATATTATTTAGTAAAAATGGGATCTCAAACAGATGGTATTCTAATTTTAGTAGGCAATGTTATTATTTTTCTTTCAATAATCGTGGGT
This sequence comes from Aquimarina rubra, assembly GCF_042684305.1. NCBI lineage: Bacteria > Pseudomonadati > Bacteroidota > Flavobacteriia > Flavobacteriales > Flavobacteriaceae > Aquimarina > Aquimarina rubra. The sequence goes on from NZ_JBHULE010000037.1 coordinate 30,619, forward strand.
AGAGTGCTATTTATTCAGCTCGCTTTTTATGAAAAATGGCAGGGTGAAATGTATTCCTATATATCTGGTGCAGTTAATATCCTTTCTTTTCTGGGAGCTTCGGCTTTTGCCGTAGGAGTATTTCTTTTGATGAAAAAAGTTATAAAGACAAACACATTGGCTAAATGAAAAGTATCCACACCTTCATTTTATTTTATGTACTAGGACTTTTTGTTAGTATAGGTTTTGCCCAACAAACCTATTTCCCTGAACGTGGAAACTGGGAAGAAAAAAATCCTTCAGAATTCAATATAAACACTACAAAACTTAGCGATGCAATTCAATACGCAAAAGCTAACGAATATTCGGGATCCAAAGATCTGCGACAAGCAATTCTTAAAGGCTTCGAGAGAGAACCTTATCATCAAATTTTAGGACCAACCAAAAAAAGAGGTGCTCCTGCCGGTTTGATTCTAAAAGATGGATACATCATAGCAAAATGGGGTGATATCGATCGAGTGGATATGACCTTTAGTGTTACCAAAAGTTATTTATCTACCATGGCAGGATTGGCTATTGATCAAAACTTAATTAGTTCTGTAGATGATTTTGCTTATAAATATATCTGGGATCACACCTATGATGGTAATCACAACAAAAAAATAAGTTGGAGACATTTATTGACGCAATCGTCTGATTGGTCCGGGCAATTATGGGGTGGATATGATTGGGCAGATCGTCCACCAAAAGATGGAGGTATTGATGATTGGAAATTCAGGAAACTAAACGAACCAGGAACCGTTTTTGAGTATAATGATGTTCGAGTAAACGTTTTGTCGTATTCTCTTCTAAATATTTGGAGAAAACCATTACCACACATATTAAAAGAAAAAATTATGGATCCTATTGGCTCCTCAACAACTTGGAGATGGTATGGATATGACAATTCCTGGGTAAATATCGATGGCATCCAAATGCAATCTGTAAGCGGAGGTGGACATTCTGGTGGTGGACTTTTCATAAACACCATAGATCACGCACGTTTTGGATTATTATTTATGAATAATGGGAAATGGAAAAATCAGCAATTGATTTCAGAAAACTGGATTACAGAAGCTACCAAACCCTCTAAAGCCAACGCAAATTATGGGTTTATGTGGTGGCTAAATCAAAAAGGAAGCCGTCACTGGGAAGGCTTACCGGAACACCTGTTCTATGCGGCAGGTTTTGGTGGTAATTTTATCGTTATTGATCAAAAACAAAACCTAGTGATCGTTACCAGATGGTTAGAGCCCAGCCAAATTGACGAGTTTGTAACCAAAGTATATGAAGCTTTCTAAAATTTCAACTAAAAATCATTTATGAAAAAAGTATTAGCCATTATCATCTTAGTAATCACTTTACTTTTTGCGATCTGGTATGCCACCGTATATTTTGCTTCTTATAGCGAAGGTGTGAGAAGCGGAGAACTGATTAAGTTTAGTAATAAAGGCGTTGTATTTAAAACGTGGGAAGGAGAAATCAGCCAGGGGATTTCCGGAGCTCAGATATTTAGCTTTTCTGTGGAAGACAAAAATAAAGAAGTTATTAAAAAACTTGAAGAGTTTCAAGGTAGGTATGTAAAATTGAAGTATAAAGAACGTTTTGCTGCGATCTCTTGGTTAGGAGACACCAAATACTTTGTTATTGATGTTGAAAAAGAAGAATCACCACATTTTAGAAAATAATCTAAGACACTAAAACATGAAAAAATATAAAACAGCCAGAGAATCAAGAGTAGTAATTTCAGAATTAATGCTTCCCTCTCATTCTAATTTTAGTGGAAAAATTCACGGGGGATATATTTTATCGCTTATGGATCAAATTGCGTTTGCTTGTGGGTCTAAACATTCTGAAGCCTATTGTGTTACTGCTAGTGTGGACAAAGTTGATTTTCTGAAACCGATTGAAGTTGGTGAACTTGTCACTATGAAAGCATCAATCAATAATGTAGGAACAACCTCTATGGTGGTTGGTGTGCGGGTAGAATCAGAAAATATTATGACCGGAAAAGTTAAGCATTGTAATTCCAGCTATTTTACGATGGTTGCGAAAAATGATCAAGGAAAAAGTGTGGCCGTTCCAGGACTTGTTTTAGAGAATGAAACGGCCGTGCGTCGCTTTGTACGAAGTATCATACGCAAAGATGATGCTAAAGCCAGAAGGGATCGCTTTAAAGCATCAGAATTTAAGCTAGAAGATCATCTTGAACTATTAAAAGAGTATAACGTGAAAGTAGACTTATAATTTATCTACAATATTTCCGTTATCCTTCTGAAATAGGCATCTGGTTAATTCTGATGAATATTTATTATATTGAAAAAAACAAAAGAGCTATGAAAACCCCAATTAGACTGTTATTATTTTTATTTACAATGATTTTAGTAAGCTGTGGTAGCAGTGATGATGGCACTACAGAACCTGAAGTTGTCGTTGACCCGGATCCGATTCCAGGACAAACCTCTACTTACATTGGTCACGTAAAAACTATCATTGATGCTAACTGCATTGAGTGCCATGGAGATCCTTTGGATCAAGGTGCTATTATGATGTTATTAACTTATGATCAGGTTGTGGATGCTGTTAATAATCGAGGTTTATTTAATAGAATCGCTACAAATAATGCTTTTAACGTAATGCCCGAATCAGGAAGACTCCCACAAGCCACGATTGATATCGTGGAAGATTGGATTGCTGATGGACTTTTAGAGCAGTAATTATCAATACATTAAAAAGTTGTTTTATCTAAAATCACCCTTCAACTGCGTCAAAGGGTCATCTCTATAAACGCGAGCTTCTATGTAAGAAAATTTACGATATTTTAGTTGTGTAAGTCATAGGATACAGGCAGGCAAGTGAATTTTCAATCAAAAGCCTAATTTCGATAGTTCTGCTGAGTTTGCTGAAGTACAATTTTTCTACTGTCATCTCGAGCCTTTCGACAGGCTCAAGACAGGCTTTGTCGAGAGGTCATTATAAAAAATCACTCAACCTGTCTGCCGAAGCACAGCGAAGGTAGATTTGACGGCTTTTTTTAAACCTTATCCTTAGATCGAGTTATAAAAGTTTACACCAAAAACTGAAATAAATCCGGTTTATCATTAAGATAATCTCCATAGAAGTTATGTTCTTTCATTCTGGAGATTAAGGGCTGGAGATCATCTTTATCTTTGAGTTCTATCCCCACTACTGCAGGACCATTTTCTCTGCTTGATTTTTTAGAGTACTCGAAATGAGTAATATCATCATTAGGTCCTAAAATTTCGCCAACAAATTGTTTTAGAGCGCCAGCTCTTTGAGGAAAACGAACAATAAAATAGTGTTTCAAATCTGCATAGAGTAACGCCCGTTCTTTAATTTCTGCAGTTCTCGTAATATCATTATTGCTTCCACTAACGATACAGACCACATTTTTCCCTTTTATTTTATCTTTGTAATACTCTAACGCTGCCAACGTCAATGCTCCTGCAGGTTCTACCACAATAGCATCTCTATTATACAAATCTAAAATAGTCTGACACACCAAACCTTCGGGTACTGTAATCATATCAGACAAATACGTTTTACAAATGTCAAAATTTAAGTCTCCTACTTTTTGCACTGCTGCTCCATCAATAAACTTATCGATATCAAAAATCTCTGTATTCTTATTTTGCTGAATTGAAGTTAGCATGGAAGGTGCACCTTCGGGCTCAATTCCTATAATTTTAGTTTTGGGTGATAATGCTTTCATAGCTCCACACAGACCAGAAGCCAAGCCTCCTCCTCCAACGGCAACAAAAATATAGTCGATTGGATGGTCTACTTGCTTAAAAATTTCTAACCCTATCGTTCCTTGACCTTCAATCGTTTTGGGATCATCAAAAGGATGTACAAACGTCTTCCCTTCTGTAACACAGGCTTTTCTTGCTGCTTTAGAGGCATCATCAAAAGTATCTCCTTCTAACACAATTTTCACGTGTTCTCCTCCAAACATCTGAGTTTGTTCTATCTTTTGTTTTGGTGTAACCGATGGCATATAAATAGTACCCTCTATACCGAGATGGTGACAAGCAAAAGCTACGCCTTGTGCATGGTTCCCCGCACTGGCACACACTACACCTTTAACCAATTGTTCTTTGGTCAAAGAACTAATCTTATTAAAAGCACCTCGAATTTTGTAGGATCTAACGCGCTGCAGATCTTCTCTCTTCAGTAGAATATTAGCATCGTACTTTCTGGAATATCGAATGCTATTCATTAAGGGAGTAACCATAGAAACCTCCTTAATTATGGAGGCCGCTTTCTGAATATCTTCTAATTCCGGAAAATATGTGGTTACTTCTGTATTCACTAATCCTACTATATTTTTTTTAGAAAAACACTTGCCAGTCTGAGTCCATCAAAGATTACACAATACACATCTCAAAAAACTTCGACAGACCCAGCTAGACAAATAAAATTATTTGAAGCGTCATTTCGAGTGATTTTTCGTAATAAAATGAAGAAAAATTGTATCGAGAAAAGCTTCAACTATTCAAAATCTTATTCTCGATACACTTCTCCTCAGGTCGAAGTACTCGAATCGACGATTTTTTACACTATTGGCTTCATAGCTGTCATAGAAGCTCTTAATCTTGCTCCTACAATCTCAATCGGGTGATTTCTCAAAGCTGCATTTACTTCAATTAACTTTGCATTATCAACTCCATTGCTTTTACCTGCATCATAAGCTTTACCGATCACATCAGTATCGATCTTTTTCATAAAATCGCCTAACAAAGGTTTACACGCATGATCAAATAAATAACATCCATACTCTGCAGTATCAGAAATTACTCTGTTCATTTCGAATAACTTCTTACGTGCAATCGTATTGGCTATCAGCGGAGTTTCGTGCAGAGACTCGTAGTATGCCGATTCTTCGATAATACCAGACGAAGTCATTGCTTCAAAAGCAAGCTCTACTCCTGCTCTTACCATAGCAACCATTAGTACTCCGTTATCATAAAATTCTTGTTCAGAAATCTCCACATCTCCCGCTGGAGTTTTCTCAAATGCTGTTTCTCCGGTTGCTGCTCTCCACGATAATAGGTTTTTATCATCATTTGCCCAATCTTCCATCATTGTTTTAGAAAAATGACCACCGATAATATCATCCATGTGCTTCTGGAATAACGGACGCATAATATCTTTTAATTCTTCAGAAAGTTCGAATGCCTTTATCTTAGAAGGGTTTGACAATCTATCCATCATATTAGTAATTCCACCATACTTTAATCCTTCAGTAATAGTCTCCCATCCATATTGAATTAGCTTAGAAGCATATCCGGGATCAATCCCCTTCTCTACCATCTTATCAAAACAAAGGATAGAACCTGTCTGTAAAAGTCCACAAAGAATGGTTTGCTCACCCATGAGATCTGATTTCACCTCTGCAACAAAAGACGACTCTAATACTCCTGCTCTATCTCCACCGGTTCCAACTGCATATGCTTTAGCCTGTGCTAATCCGTGTCCTTGAGGATCATTCTCCGGATGCACGGCAATCAATGTGGGTACTCCAAAACCTCTTTTGTACTCTTCTCTAACCTCAGAACCGGGGCATTTTGGTGCTACCATTATCACGGTGAGATCATCTCTCACCTGCATTCCTTCTTCTACTATATTAAATCCGTGGGAATAAGAAAGCGTAGCTCCTTTTTTCATCAGTGGCATTACCGTATTTACTACTTGTGTATGTTGTTTATCCGGCGTAAGATTGATCACCACGTCCGCATTAGGCACTAATTCTTCGTAGGTTCCAACAACAAATCCATTCTCCGTCGCATTCTTATAGGATTGTCTTTTTTCTTTAATTGCTGCCTCACGAAGCGTATATGAAATATCCAATCCGGAATCTCTCATATTTAACCCTTGGTTCAGCCCTTGCGCTCCACAACCAACGATTACTATTTTCTTTCCCTTAAGTGCTTCAACTCCATCTGCAAATTCAGACGAGTCCATAAACCTACATTTTCCTAATTGTGTTAATTGATCTCTTAATGATAGCGTATTAAAATAATTTGCCATTTCCTTCTTAATTTGTGGTTACTTCCGTCTACACGGAAATCTATTTAATTTTGATTTTTAGTTGTTTTATTTTCTTTGGGTGTATCCGCCTCAGGCGGACCGGGCTTTTCGTTATATCTTTTCAATCTGTCATAAACCCTTCGACTCCGCTCAGGGAGACAAATTAAAAAGGATGTCACTACTATCCCTTACACGGTTTCTTCTTCTACAAACTCTTCTAACAAGGATGAGATATGCATTTTCTCTTTGGTTACCGCAATTCGTCCTGATCTGGTAAATTGCATCAAGCCATACACTTCAAGTTTACGATACAACGCATCTACCTCTCTTCTTCTTCCCGTTTTTTCTAGTACAAAAAACTCTGGAGTTACTGTGACGATGTTGGCGTTGCTATTTTTTATCACATTTTGAATCTGTCGTTCTTCAAACAATAATTTTGAAGAGATTTTAAACAACGCGGTTTCCTGATAAATAATATCTTCTTCTTTATGATAAAATGCTTTAATCACTTCGATTTGCTTTTCGATCTGACCAACAATCTTCTTCACCTGTTCTTCTGTAACTTTTACTGCTATAGTAAATCGAAAAACATCTTTGATTTCTGATTGTGAAGCCGTCATACTATCCAGATTAATATGACGTTTCAGGAAGATCGCAGAAATTCTATTTAGCAATCCTATATTATTTTCGGTATATACCGATATTGTAAAATTTTCTTTTTCCATAATTACTCAAGTCTAATATCCGAAACTGAAGCTCCTGTTGGAATCATCGGAAATACATTATTCTCTTTTTCTACACATACTTCTAAAAAGTAAGGCTCTTTTGAAGCGATCATCTCATTAATTGCCGTTTGCAGCTCTTCTCTCTTTGTTACTCTTTTAGCTTCTATATGATACCCTTTTGCAATAGTTACAAAATCAGGATTCACCATTTCTGTAGAAGCGTATCGCTTATCAAAAAATAATTGTTGCCACTGACGTACCATACCCAGAAAATCATTATTAAGTACTACAATTTTCACCGGTACTCTGGTTTGGAAAATAGTCCCCAATTCTTGTATCGTCATTTGATATCCGCCATCTCCTATAATCGCAACAACTTCCCTTTCTGGCGCACCCATTTTGGCTCCAATGGCCGCGGGTAACGCAAATCCCATGGTTCCTAAGCCACCAGATGTAACATTACTCTTGGATTTTACAAATTCTGCATATCTACAGGCTATCATTTGGTGCTGTCCAACATCTGAAACAATAATGGCATCACCTTTAGTCTCTTCGTTAATACCTCTAAGTACTTCCCCCATAGAAAGTCCTTCTTTGGAAGGATGCAATTCTTCTTTGATTACTTTATCGTATTCTATAGCGTCAAAATCCTTAAATTCCTGTAACCAAGCATTATGACTATTGGATTGTACCATAGGAAGTATTTGAGCAAGCGTATTCTTTACATTACCCATTACAGCAACATCTGCCTTTACATTTTTATTTACTTCTGCGGGATCAATCTCGAAATGAATAATTTTGGCTTGTTTAGCATAGGTTTCCAGATTACCGGTTACCCGATCATCAAAACGCATCCCTATTGCTAACAAAAGGTCACATTCATTTGTAAGTTTATTGGGACCATAATTACCGTGCATTCCTACCATACCCACATTCAGTGCATGAGCAGTTGGCAACGCTGATAATCCCAGAATGGTCCAGGCAGATGGAATACCCGTCTTTTCAACAAAGTTTTTTAATTCCGTTTCAGCTTCTCCAAGAATTACGCCTTGACCAAAAACAATCATTGGTTTTTTGGCGTCATTAATTAGTTTGGCAGCTTCTTTTAGAGTATTCGGATCTGTTTCAGGAACCGGTTTATAGCTTCTTACTCCTTTACATTTTGAATACTTGAAATCCAGTTCACCAAACTGAGCATCTTTTGTTATATCTATCAAAACCGGCCCCGGACGACCAGATCGAGCAATATAAAAGGCTTTGGCTAACACAGAAGGAATATCTTCAGCTTTGGTTACCTGATGATTCCATTTCGTAATGGGAGTTGAGATTCCTATAATATCCGTTTCCTGAAAAGCATCAGATCCTAATAAATGAGAACCTACTTGGCCCGTTATACAGACCAGCGGTGTAGAATCGATTTGGGCATCTGCAATACCAGTAACAAAATTTGTTGCTCCAGGTCCCGAAGTTGCAATTGCCACTCCGACTTTACCACTTGCCCTTGCATATCCTTGAGCCGCATGGGTTGCCCCCTGCTCGTGCCTGGTAAGTACGTGATGTAATTTATCCTGAAACTTATATAACTCATCGTATACCGGCATAATTGCGCCTCCCGGATATCCATAAATCAAATCTACTCCTTCAGCAAGTAGACAATGGATTACGGCTTCGGCTCCTGTCATTATTCCGGTGGTTTCTTTTGATTCTTTTTCTATCGTTTGCGTGTGTGTCTCCATTACGCTATATATTTTTATACTTCAGCAATACTGAAATGTTTTTCGATTCCTGTCTGCACAGGAATGACAAATTATTGACTTCAAACACCTAGTGTATTGAAGCGCCTATTAAAACTCATCCGTAACACATCCCTGTGATGCAGATGAAACTGTATTTGCATATTTATACAAAACTCCCTTTTTGAATTTCAAAGGTGGTTGCGTCCAGGAAGCTTTTCTTCTCTTAATTTCTTCTTCCTCAATAGCAACAGTGATCGAATTGGTTTCTGCATCAATGGTGATTAGATCTCCATCTTCTACCAACCCAATTAAACCACCTTCTTGTGCTTCAGGAGTAATATGCCCTACCACAAATCCGTGAGTTCCTCCAGAGAATCTTCCGTCTGTTATTAAGGCAACGTCTTTACCAAGACCCGCTCCCATGATCGCCGCTGTTGGTTTTAGCATTTCCGGCATTCCGGGACCTCCTTTAGGACCTTCGTACCTAATGACGACCACATTGCCTTTTTCTACTTTACCGTCTCTTATTCCGTCATTCGCTTCATATTCACTATCAAAAACCTTTGCTTTTCCTTGAAAACGTAATCCTTCTTTACCGGTAATTTTAGCTACACAACCATCTTCGGCAAGATTACCAAACATGATTCTAAGATGTCCTGTAGGCTTGATAGGATTTTCTATGGGTTTGATTACATCTTGTCCTTCAGTAAGATCCGGAACATCTAGGAGATTTTCTGCAAGCGTTTTTCCGGTAACGGTCAAACAATCTCCGTGTAATAAACCTTTCTTCAATAAATACTTCAACACCGCCGGGATTCCACCAACTTCGTGTACATCTTCCATCAAATATTTACCACTTGGTTTTAGGTCCGCTAAAAACGGAGTCTCATCGCTTATTCTTTGAAAATCTGCCAAAGTAAATTCTACATCTGCTGCCCTGGCAATGGCCAAAAAGTGTAACACTGCATTGGTAGATCCACCTAACACGGTAACCAAGCGAATTGCATTCTCCAATGATTTTTTGGTAACTATGTCTAATGGTTTAATATCTTTTTCTAACAGTGTTCGCATAGCACGACCTGCCGCGATACTCTCTTCTTCTTTATTGTTACTAATTGCCGGATTGGATGAATTATATGGCAAGGACATTCCTAAAGCTTCGATTGCAGAAGCCATTGTATTCGCCGTATACATTCCTCCACAAGCACCTGCTCCCGGACATGCTTTTTCGATTACGTTTTTATATTCGTTTTGCGTAATGGTTCCGGCTACTTTTTCTCCCCAAGCCTCAAAAGCTGAAACTACATCCAATTTCTTTCCAGCATGCAACCCAGAAGCGATAGTTCCACCATACACTAAAATCGATGGCCGATTTAATCGTATCATTGCCATTAATGCTCCTGGCATATTTTTATCACATCCTACTACAGTAACCATTCCGTCATAAGACATTGCCTGCACAACAGTTTCCATTGAATCAGCAATTACATCTCTGGACGGTAAAGAAAAACGCATTCCAGGTGTTCCCATAGAAATACCATCACTTACACCAATCGTATTAAATATCAATCCAACTACATCTTCTTGCTGTGTCCCTTTCTTTACTAACTTAGCGAGATCATTAAGATGCATATTACAAGGGTTACCTTCATAACCTGTACTTGCAATACCCACCAAAGGTTTTTTAAAATCTTCATCAGTTAACCCAATTGCATGAAGCATTGCTTGTGCTGCTGGTTGTGTATCGTCTTGAGTTACTTGTTTACTATATTTATTAATGCTCATTCCGTTTGAATGTGAATTTTTTATTAATTGTTTAAAATTTTAACTGTTTTTTTGACGAATTCATATACAATCAAATAAACCACAGTATAAAACTATTTCGTAATGACTAAACCGTTGAATTTTATTCAATAAGCTTACAATATCCAACTACTACCAAACAAACCTTATATATTGATTTACAGATATTTACACTCATTTTATTTACAATCACTATTTGTTAATTTTTATTGCACATTATTTTTTAGACAAAAAAAACTCCCTTCAAATTTCGAAGGGAGTTTAGTATTTAAATGATATCAATATCCCCTCAGCGCAGTGAAATAATCACAACGATACTAATGACATTGATACTACTATTTTTTATTGTTTTCATTATTTACTTTAAAATACGGGTTAAAAAAAATCCCTTTACGTATGCAAAGGGATTTTACTATGTTTTATATTATAAATATCCCTTTCATCGCTGTGAAATAATCACGTCGTTACTAATGACATTAATAATATTGATGTTACTTGTTTTCATTTATGATGTAAAGATAACGAAATATTTTTTTCGAAAAACAAATTCTTTTCTTGTACAGACAATAATCACTTTTAAAAGTAAAAAACTTGATACTATATTAAGAAAAACTATTCTTCATCAATATAATCCAAAATTGTTGAGGATTATAGATTCCAGCCTCTAGTTTATCCTGAGCTAAGTCGAAGGACTGGAATGACAATCAAACCAATAAAGACAAAACATGTCATTCCGGCATATACCGGAATCCAAAATAACAGCTAAAAAACTTGAATCTCTTCTACAAAGCAGTTTTTAATCCAGCTTAAACAAATTATTTTTCATGCAATAGATTACTAGCCCAACTCTGGTTTTCACTTGCAACTTCCGAAACACAGCTTCGCGATAATTCTCTATAGTTTTAGGACTTAGATTCATTTCACCTGCAATATCCTTGTAGGTAAGCTCTGAACATGTATATTTTAGAAATGTCCATTCGCGATCCGTTAACTTTTCTGTAAGATCTTGACTTGATGCTATATCTGCCTTATCCGAATATTTAAGTGCGGTTTCTATTTTACTTGAGTAATAAAACCCTTGTTCTATGACCATTTTCATAGCAAACTCAAAATTCTCCGGATGGATATCTTTTAACAAATATCCTCTGGCACCAGCTCTCAGCATTTTTATAATGGTCTCTTCATCATCTTCCATCGTTAAAGCCAGCGCTTTCTGTTCTGGTTGATTTTCTTTTAACCATTGCATGGTTTGAATACCATCCATTACCGGCATTTTTACATCTAACAGCACTAAATCCGGCTTTTTTCTTTTATGTAAGTAGTATTGTGTAAGCTCCTTTCCGTTCTTTAGAATCGCCAACACTTCGTACCCTTCCAGGTTTGTGATAAGGCTCTCCAGAGATTGTGCAAACAGAAGATGATCATCTACAATTACAACGGTTTTTTTCTTCATTTTAATTTTGATTTGATGATAGTTTATCCTCTTCTTTAAATGGATATCGCAAGATAAGCAAAACTCCTTTACCCGGTTCTGACGTACAATTAAACTGAGCATTCACTAAAGCAGCTCTACTTTTCATATTCAACAAACCAGAATTGGCTTGAACAGATGTCATATCATACCCTACACCATCATCTTTTATAGTAATAGTTAAATCACTGGCAGTGTATTCTAATTTAACCAACAAATGTGATGCTTCTGCGTGTTTTATGGTGTTAGAGAAAAATTCCTGAATGACACGATATAAGATAATCTCATCTTTAGGATTAATCATTACCTCTTCTCCTATTACTATAAATTCTGGAGTTAAAAAGTTAAGTTTCTTAAAACGATCCAATTCGACCTGTATAGACTTGACCAATCCTATATTCTGAATCACCTCATGATTTAAAGTTTTGGAAAGATTCCTGATTTCTTGTAGACTATCACCCACTAAACCTCTGATATCCTGTACGGATTCTTTGATTTTTGGTTCTAGATTAGTGCTCAAAATATTAATCTGCATCACTGCCGTGGAAAGTAATTGTCCTATATTATCGTGTAATTCCCAGCTTACGTTTTTTAAGGTTTGTTCCTGGATTTCTAGTTTGGAGTTTTGTAGTTCTTCTTCGAAGCGCTGTTCAGCTTTGAAACGTTCTAGGAGTAATTTGTTTTTACGTCTTTGAAAGGCTACAAAAAACATAATACCGAATATCACGAAAAATAATATAATAACGGTAAAATAAACTATGAGTAAGATTTGTTCTTTTTGTAACATACCAGAAAGCCTACAGCATAACAAGAATACATAAAAATATTCAGTATCGTTAGTATTGTTAGAAAAATTCTAACAAATTCTGGACTAGTAGTATTACTATAGTACTGTTCATAAATGAAAATTGGATTTACTATTAGATGAAATACCAAAGCACCAACAGAAACATAGAAAGGAATTGATTTATAAAATTCCAATATCTTTTCACTTTGTAACATCTGAAAATAATAGTAAATTATATACAAGACCAGTAAAATGGTTCCTACGCTCGCATTAAAAGTAGAGTTGGTCTTAAAAAAAACTCCAGAAAAAGCTAGATTTACTACACAGGCCAAAACATAAATACTAACAATTTTGATACTGATTTTCCTATATTTTTGGTTATCAATAAGATTCACAAAATAAAGTAAATAAAATGTAAAACTTATTACATCATAAACATTATACACCCATTTATTACGAGCAAAAATAGTATTCTCCAAAAACTTAAATGAACTAAAATCTTCAATAAAAGTTGGTAACCATCCAAATACCACTTCTACAAAAACCGTGAACCATAAAAACAAAACAAGATATCGAGTAAAACCATTTACCCTATATCTTGAAATGTAAACTGTTCCTAAAATAGCAGCAGTTAGTTCAAATAGATTAATTATTATTACGTTTATGTAATCACTCATTAATAATCATTTGGAGGAAAACCGTTCCCACCTTTGTTAAATGCATCTATGTCATAATTATTTTCTGGATCTCCATCACCTTTACCAGATGCTCCCGGACGAGAACCTGTTGGTGCTAAAAACAAAGTAGACATTCCTTTTTTCATTTTACACTTAGACTTAGGATATGCACCCATATATATTCTGATACCCGGATCTTTGATTCCTTGCTCTGCCGACTCTTGTTTTACATACGCCAGGTACTCTTCTAATTCCGCCACTGACCAGTGAAACTCCCGTGCATCTTCAAATCCAAGGTTCTTTTTAAGATGTCCCACTCTTTTAGTACACCAATTATCATGAAGCTCTTTTGCTTCTTCTCTTGTAATACACTTTTGGGGTCTTTGTACTTTTTTTGCCATAATATATTTGTTTATTGGGTTATTACCGCTAATATATCCAAAAATCCATGTTTTACACAAATAACCCAACCCTTTTATATAATTATTTTACGGTAAACCCGTATAACTAATCATTTATATATCAAGTATTTAACTCTAATACAAAAAAACATAAAAAACTAAACAAAGGGGCTTTTCCCCCTATTGAAAAAGGGTGGAATTACCCTATTCAAGCTATATATAAATCATAGATTTATAGCTTAGAATGCCTAGCATCCTTTACTCTATAAAAAAATAGCTACGAGAATATTACCGAGAATCTCCGTTATCTAATTAACCAGTGGTGCGCTTGAATTTATTTTTTATCAAAACCTGTCAATTCAAGTGCTTCGACTTTAAAAGAAGTACTTGTCTATCGCAGTGCCAAGTAGATATCTACCCTTCGACAAGATCAGGATAACAAGGGTTTTGGATCAAAAAAGCTATTCTCGATACTCTCCAGCAGCGGGCAGGCTATTTTATCTCCATTTCATTATGCCAAAACTCTCGAATTGAGGCTTTTTTTATAACACTTCTCTTAAATACACAACCGGTTAATTAACTAAACTCTTTCAGGATAAACTTGATTTTTTCACCTGTTCTTATCTGTGAAATAGCATTAATCGCATTCTCTGTTAATTGTAAAACTCTGGGATATCCACCCGTAGTTTGACAATCTCTCGTCAAAATAATGAGCTGACCAGATGGGGTTAACTGAACAGTTCCAGGTAAAACCGGAGAAGTTAACATGGAACCCAACTCATTTTCCAATAGTTCATCCAAAGGGATTGCCATGCGATTTCTGGTAGTTGAAACCGTATACTCTTTACTAAATAAAAACTTCTTTTGATTACTAGACATGAGGTCAAATTCAGGACCCGGAAAAGCATAGATCTGATTAGATGTCATCCACAAAAAAGATGGATTTACAACACCATTTGATGTCGAAAAATCGACACAGCTATCATAAGGAATCAGATCACTCTTTTGAAGTTTATCAAAGTGCGTGATCATTTTATATTGAGATCTACTATTTAAAATTAAATCTGATTGAAATCCAAACTTTATTCCTACAAAACCATACACTCCTTTTTTGACATTTTTGAGTCTCAAAACATCTCCCTTTTGGACTCGTAATTGTGAGTACATATTACAAGTATTATCATTCAAAAAAGGTATACAAACCGCTCCGGTAATTGTTATAACTGTATCCTCATGAAATTTTAAAACAGGAGGAATCATAGTCCATTCTATCACCGCACAATCATGATTATTTCCTAAAATTGAATTAGCCAAAAAAAACGAATCTTGATCCATGGCCCCACTTCTTGGAATTCCATACTTAGAAAAACCAAACCGACCTTGATCTTGAATACTTGTATATAATCCTGGAGAAATTATTTCTACAGCCCCTCTCATAAAACATCGTTTTCAAGTGTAAACAATCCTGAGTTTACCAATAACCTTATATCGTTATATTCTTTTTCCTTAATCGATATAAATTGAATTTTATCTCCAGGAGCAGCGAAACAACACTCAGGAGCACTCACGTCAAAAAAATCAACTGGTGTCTTCCCAATTACATGCCAACCGCCAGGACTATCACCAGGATAAACCCCCGTTTGGTTTCCACCAATTGCCACAGATCCTTTTTCTAACTTCATACTTGGCGTAGCTTTTCTTGGTGTAATCAACCTATCATCCAGGCCACCTAAATATAAAAACCCAGGTAAAAAGCCAATAAAATAAACTGTATACAAAGGAGCAGAGTGTAGTGCGATCACCTCATCAATATCCATTGATTTACTTGCAGCAAACGACGGAAGTTCTGGAGCGACTGAAGCTTCATAACAAACAGGTATTTTCCACAAGCGTTTTTTTAGTGGTTGTTTTTTAAAATCTTCAGAAAACAATGATTTAAGTGTTAAAACCTCATCATAGACATTCTCTATAGTAGATACATAAGAAATTAATAGCGAGTTATATGATAGAATTACTTCAACAATTAGTTTATCATAAAATTTTTCAATGGAATTTTTATAAAAAAGTAGCGATTCTAACAGAATTTCATCAATTTTTGACGGACCTTGTATTAAAATTGAACGCTCGCTGTATTGTTTAAATGTAAACTGAGTCTCTAAATCTTTCATTTGAATACATAATTTCGCTTAGAAAACTCCTTATATATATACTCTAAAATCTCCACCGATTTTGGATTATCACCATGCACACAAATGGTGTCAAAAAGAATCGGAAACTCCTCTCCTTTTATCGTTTTGATTTTTCCATCAAAAACCATGTTCCATACATGATCAAAAACTTTTTCCGGATTTTTTATCACCGCATTTTTCTCAGCACGGGAAACTAAGGTCAAATCCTCATTATAGTTTCGATCCGCAAAAACTTCATATTTTACTCTAATATTTCCTTTGCTAATATAAGAAATTATTGAATCTTTAGGTGTTATTATATATAAACTTTTATCGACATTAAGCACAGATTCCATTATTGCA
Source organism: Aquimarina rubra (assembly GCF_042684305.1). NCBI lineage: Bacteria > Pseudomonadati > Bacteroidota > Flavobacteriia > Flavobacteriales > Flavobacteriaceae > Aquimarina > Aquimarina rubra. The sequence continues at coordinate 46,819 of NZ_JBHULE010000037.1, forward strand.
TTTGCGACGCTTTCATTTTTCATCGCTTCATTATATAATGCTCCATGAGGTTTTACATGATGCAATTGCCCACCTGCTGCTTCAGTAAAAAGTTTTACTTTTTGAATTTGATCTATCAAAGTCGAAACAAGTTCATCATATGAAATATCCATAACCACTCTTCCAAAATTTTCTCTATCAGGATATGAAGGATGTGCTCCGATTTTCACCTTGTGATCCAATGCTAAGTCAATTGTTTTTTTAATCTCCTGATCATTGCCTGCATGAATTCCACATGCGATATTGCACCAAGATACATAGGGCATAATTTGCTCATCAAAACCAGCCTCCTCCCCTACATCAGAATTCAATAATATATTTTTCAATATTCCTACTTTTATTAAAGATTTTTCTTACATATTTTCAATTACTTTCCATATACCTCTAATTCCTAAAAAACAAGTAATAAGCACTATCAAAAAACCGAGCACATTTTGCTTTAAAGAATTAGCAAAATTCCCCAAAATATTTTTCTGATTCATGACCCATAAAAGGAAAATCGCAATGATCGGTAAAAGAAGGCCATTTGCTATTTGAGCAAATCGAATAATCACGATTGATTTTATTCCCAAAGAGGAAAACAAAATACCCAAAAAAAGTATAAACATCCATACGGATCTGAATGATTTACTTTTCAAACCGTCTTTCCAACCCAAACATCCTTTTACAACATAAGCAGCTGCCAAAGGAGCTGTGATTGCAGAGGTAATTCCTGCTGCAAACAAACCCATCGATAGTACATATTTTGCCATAGCACCAAAAACTGGTTCTAATCCCTTTGCCAAATCAGCAGCATTATGAACTTCTGTCTGTTGTATGGCAGCTCCTGCAATGATGATTGCCATAGAAACTAACCCTCCCAACACTATTGCTACAATAGTATCTTTTCTAGCTTCGGGTAGTTCTTCTTTGGATTTCCATTTTTCACTTACGATAGATGCATGAAGAAATAGATTGTATGGTACCACTGTGGTTCCTATTAAACCAACGATGGTTAGTATTTTATCTGCTGAAAAATCAGGTACAAATCCTTTAAATAACAAAGAAAGATCTGGCTTGGTTACTATTGCTGTGATAATAAATGCCACACTCATCAGCAAAACAAGCGCTATTAAACTTCTCTCTAAGATTTTATAATTTCCAATATACAACAAGACAAAGGCTATTACTCCAATAATTAGGCTCATGTAATTAATTGATATAGCACCTATCTTTACTATTGGCGACCCTAAAATGGTAGATAACCCTAATACGCCTCCACTAATATTACCCGCTTCATATGCGGCATTACCGATAAAAATTGCTGACAACACCAGTGTTATCAATATCCATCGGACTATCTTATTGTCAAATTGAGATTTTAAGACTTCGCTGAGTCCTTGTTGTGTCACTATTCCCAAACGTGCTGACATTTCCTGTAAAACGATACACGCGACTATCGATAGTGCCAAAGCCCACAGCAATGAATACCCAAATTGTACTCCTGCCAATGTGCAGACAGTGACGGTTCCAGGACCAATAAAGGCAGCCGTAACCAAGGTTCCTGGTCCGATCTTGAAAATATTTTTCATCCAAAAGGTAAAAGAATATTAGTATGAAAACGATGGATCATAAAAGACCTTAAAACGAAGCTTTTTTATAAAAAGAATATTTTAGTTTGGGCTTGATCCATTCTAAAATATTGATTTCTCTATGGAAATACACAGAATTGTTGATAAGATGGCGAAATAGTTTATAAACTCTTAAACCCGGTAAATCTATTACAGCTTGAAACTGTTTCAACCTTCATAACGAAGTTTTAATATATAAATCGAGTTAAATCGTAACCATTTTACCTTCTTTGAGGTATTCTTTTTTAATCCCCTCTAATAATGTATCAAGTTGAATTGTCTCATGCTTAGCTGCAATGGTCTTAAGACAGGTAAATTGTACCACATTGATAATATTAGCACCTGTTATTGCATATTTTTTTGATATTTCCTCCAAGGAAACTTGAGAGTCTAAAGGAATTTTATCCGGTAAATTTTTCTGCCAAAGGGATAGCCGTTCTTTATAGGATGGGTTTTCAAATTCTATAATAGATTGAAACCTACGAGTGAATGCCGTGTCTATATTATTTTTAAAATTAGATGCTAAAATAACTAGTCCCGGATGCGCTTCAATACGCTGTAACAAATAAGATACTTCCTGATTTGCGTACTTATCATGGGCATCTCTTACATTGGTACGTTTTCCAAAAATGGCATCAGCCTCATCAAAAAACAAAATCCAAGATTTGTTTTTTGCTTTGTCAAATAGTTTTGAAAGGTTTTTTTCGGTTTCCCCTATATATTTAGAAACAATCATAGACAAATCAATGCGATATACGTCTGTCCCGGTGTATTTTCCTAATAAGGTTGCGGTAAGTGTTTTTCCAGTTCCAGGAGGACCCGAAAAGAGAATACGGTATCCAGGTTTGATTCTGGATTTCATATTCCAATCGTGTAAAACGATATCATTATAATTTAACCAGGTTTCGATCTCTTTTATTTGTTGTAACGTTTTGTTATTAAGTACCAAATCATCCCAATCCAATTGAGTGTCGATTCGCTCTGCCGGAAAATCCTTGCTCATTGTAGGCTTCAATATCTTGCCGGTAGTAAACAGTTCTACATATTCTTCATCCATCATCAAACGGCCACTCATTTTGGGCTCTCCGATTGGTACGCTGTCTAAATACAATACTCCTTCACTTCTAAAAAGGTGATCCTCATAGAACATTTCTGTGAGCTGGGTTCTTTGTTGTATATCATTTCCACCTATTATGAATTGTACGGTTTCTCCCGTTGGAATAATACCTCTATGGTTTTTACCTTTTACCCCTCCAAACTCGGGTAATTCTCCTCCATTAGGTAAAAAGTCGGATATAATTGTTGTAAAAAAATTAGGGGATATATGAGGAACAATAGCCAATAGTAAAGTGATAACTTCTTCTAGAGACAATTCTTTTTTTCTAACAAATATTGAAAATAATGAATCATCCGATACTATATGATCAAATTTCGGAAAGATTGGTATTTCGGTAGTATAATTATCTTTTAAGCGGTACTCTATCACTTCTCTTAAGAAAGAAAGCTTACTATTGAAATGGACTGTATTTTGGATTAATGTTTTTTCCATCTTTTTAAACTAAAGGCTCAATTGAAAACACATCGATTTTAGATCTTCTGAAGCTTCTGGTCCTTTTCATAACGGCTATTCCGTTTCGGGAACCTTGATGATTGGTATTTCCTTCTATCGTTTCTATAACATCATCGTTTCTAGAAATAATGATTCCTGTATGTGTCCAATCCAAACGTGATTTCTGAATTAGAAAAATATCTCCTGGCTTTATTATCGTAGGATCTCTTCTTATGGTTTGATATCTGGATAACAATCCTTTTTCTAGACCAGTATTACCGACAGTATCACAACTATACGTAAGTGGCATCAGGGTCTTAAAATTTTTACCAATAGCACTTGCAGCCTGATCAAGGATGGTTTGTGCAAATCCCATACACCAGAACCAAAGGGATCCGTCATGGCCATCCATATAACTCCGAACCCAAGGCCCACTATTAGATTGTCCGCGTATATCAAGCTCAAAAGGATGCTGTTTTAAGTGATTTTCTGCAACTTCTACCATCAAATCCCTTAGATTAGTATTGATTAATGGTTTTTCAAAAGCTTCTTTCAAATTGGATGATAATCTATGGAATAGCTCTTGGTCAACGACACCGGTTTTTGTAAAACCATTAAAGTCCTGAAAGTTTTTCACAGCTCTTTCTGTAGCAGGGCCAAAATCTCCATCGATGCCTGTTGCTGTTCCGCTACTAGGATTTCTCATAGAAAACAGCGTTAACCAGGATTGAATCTTCATAACGTCTTTTTTGTTATTGCTGGCTCCTCTTCTTTTTTGGGTAGCTTTGATCACCAATTCTTTCTGATATGCTGTTTTTTTCATCCCATTTCGCTTTAGAACTTAAATTTACTCTTATTTAACTGGTTTTCAATGGGGTAAAAAACTAATCTTTTTAGGGGTATTTTCCTACAATCGCTTTAACTTTTGAATTTGATCCTTTTAATCATAATACAATGTCAACCAATTATTCGATTAGGGAATAATGTGGTAGCCCTCCAAATTCTTTACATATATTTTGTACGGTCTTAGCATATTCAGCTCCATTCTTATAGAAATTAGGTTTAAAGTTGCCTAAATCAATTATCAATTGATAGTATTTATCAAGTATTGTAAGTTTTAGAAAAACAGGAATTTCTATATTAACTTCATTTTTGATAAATGTAGAATGGTAGTTAAAAATTGCTTCTGAAGCTTTTGTCCTATTAGCTTCATATAGAAAATTGCATATTACCACACAATTAGTAGTATCATTTTCAGTTACTCTTTCCGAAAAAATCCAACTATCATCATCTAAATCCAACCCTATAAAAACATCAGGTAATTTAATTTCTGAGGTGTTTATTTCTGAAGTATATATTTTTAGTTTCCATACAATCTGCCAATTATCCGCCCAATCACTCTCACCTATGAAATCTGAAAAATAATCTGTTCTGCAAACAACTATATCCCAAGATTTAACAATTGCGTTCAGATTCAGATATGAAAGGATACTCTGGCAAAATGATTTTGAACCTTTGTTAATAGCATCACCCAGCTCATCGAAAAGTACCATTTCAACACTTTTCTCTTTTATGATTAAACTTGATAGGAATATTGTCATTTATATGAGTTTTCAATATTAAAATTACGGATTATCGTTAGGTCCTCTAAATCTTTCTCCTACATCAAATGTATAACCGCTTTCTGTATTTGAACCATCTGATAAATTTAAACTTTTTGGCATCACTTCCAGATTACTTATAGTACTATAATAATCCAATCTATCCGATTGTGGGGTATACTTCCCATCAGAATTCCATTGATCTACAACTTTATGTTTGTGTTCCATAGTAGCTCTTGTATTACCACTATTATTGTACCAATTATTACCATACCTAAACTGATTTGGATTATTAGGGTTTTGCAATCCATCATAACCACTAGCAGTCTGTGTCCCATAAGGCGTAGTTAATTGCTCCGTCCTCATTCTATTAACCGCAGCTCTATAACGGGTACCGTAAAACTTATTCCTTAATGTAATTCCCCTTCTAGGGTCAGTATTTTGCCACTCTGGTTTGAGCATATAAGTACCGTCAATAGTATCTACAAATTTGGAAGGGTGTTCTTCAACACCTATTCTATTTAATACCTCTTTATGTTCATTTAGTTCAGTGGTCATTTGCTCTATTTCATTTGCCGGAATCGGATTCTGATCGTGATCTCTTAATCTATCTGACATCATATCTACAAGACCACTTACATTCACCAAATCAGTGTTATTTTCATTGCCTTCGGATAAATCAAATATTCTTGATTGCACTGATCTTACTTCTCTTCTTAAATTATCAACACTATTTGTTCCTTCTTTAGGTATTTCTTCTGTTGATCTTTGCACATAATGATAATCCCAGGTGTCTCCTCCATCTGTAACCGATGATATATTAATTACAGAGGCATGATCTGTATTTACCTTGTTTTTAATGCCTTGCGCTTCTTCTGCAGTAACTTCTCCTTCATCTTGTTCTCTTTGTCCTTCTGAATTAATTGCTGCAACAGCTACACTTACTGGTCCTGTAGCGGGTGCTTCTTCTTCGGAGGGAGGAGCACTTCTTCCCATTACCCTATCTAATAAAGCCATCCCCGTATCTACGGCTTTGTTTACTAACCAAGTCAAGGCTTCATCAATCAATGCTCTAACAGATCCTATGATTTCTGCTATTCTAGCTCCTATTCCTCCTAATCCTACTTGATTGGCAAGGAATCCAATGACTACTGGCATGGATTGTCCCATGGTTCGTTCGAGGTAATCCGCTGCTGTGGCTACATTTCCTTGGGCAATATCTGCTACTCCATTCACAAATGAGTTGATTACTTCGAGCATTTCACGGAGATACTGTATAAAACTCTGTACTGCATTAAAGAATGCCATAGCTCCGTTAACCACAGCCATAATTCCAGTAGGATCCAACATGCTTAATAATCTGGTAGTTATTTGTGTAATGATACGGGTCATTACAAAGTTTTTCACCGCATCGATTACAATATTCCAAAGGTTACTAAGTTGCTCTTGGATTTTGTCCCAGATTGCCGCAATACCCCGTTCTTGTACATCTTTGATAAAAGTCCATATACCTTCTAGTGTATTAATCGCACCACGAATACGAGCTACTCTTTCTGGTCCTATACGTGGATGTTCTGCTAATTTTTCCCAAATACGCTCCATAGAAAGGCCTAATACTTCTAATACCCAACTAATCACACCTTGCAACGAGAAGTCTGTGAGTTCCGGAATACCAGCATCTCTTAACTCTCGCATGAGCCAACCCATCACTCCATTGATCAAATGAGTTACGATATTGTCAAAGAATTTTACAAAGCCTTCTTTGATCGCTCTTAGTATGTTTTTCAGGAAGCCTATTGGATCTCGTTTGATGTCTTCCATAGCTTGAAGCGATCTGGTAATGATATTGCTTATCAAATCGAATGGGAAATTCATAATTTCCAAAATCGCCACAATCACTATTCGAACTATTTCTGCTACAAATGCAATTAATCTACCAATCGGTTCGCCAAATGTGTCTATGATCCTGATAAAAGCGTCAATAGGATTCAGAAGATCATCAATCGTAAAAGAATTCCAAAGATCAATAAAGAGCTGTACAATAGATTGCGGAGTCATGTTCAGTGTTTCTACCGCAGCTTCAATTTGGCCTGTTATTCTGGCTATCGCTCCAGTTTCGACCATCTGGGCGTATTGTTCTTCGCCTCCATCCATAAGGCTCATAAATCCTCGGATAAGATTCGGAACCGTTCTAGGTACTACTTCATCTGTAAAAGGATCTTTTCCTATAATCACCTTTATGAGCGAGAATCCTCTGGTTTCATTCGCTACAGAAGAAAGCCAACTCAGTAATGCTTTTTTGATCAGTTTCAGTACCTCGATAGCAACTGTCAATGCAAATGCCCAAACTCGCTCTAAGAAACCTGTAACTCGACCGGACAATGCTGTTAGATTGGCAGCTATCTCTGTAAGGTTCGCCGGACGAATGGCATCCCAAGCTGCGTTAATCAGCCCTCTTAACTCACCCAATAAAGACATAAAAGTTCCTACCTGAGTATCCAACCAATCGGCTGTTTCCTGCAGCGTACCGCGTTCTCGCATTTGTTCCAACTCGGTTTCCTTGCCAATAAGCATTAAGAAATCTTCCAGAATTTCTACAGTTGTAGCGGTTACTTCTTCATCTCTAAGCGGATCATAGTGTATGATCTTTTTAATCAACGACCAGGCGCGATTTTCCTCTAAAATAGGTTCGGCTACATCAATTAAAGCTTCTTTAATCCAAGTAATAATCTGATCTACCAAAGAGGTAGCAAATGCTGTTATTCTATCAACAAGATTACTAAACTCTTCTCTTAGCGCCCCAATAAATGAAGTTACAGAATTATTCTCCCATGTTTCTTCTACAAGATTCAATAATGCCTGAGTGGTTAGATTGAGTTCTCCTAACCTTCCACTAACCCAATCAAATACTCGCTGAATGATATTATATTCTTGTAGCTTATCAAAAATTGCTGTTCCAAAAGGAACTAATCCTATTAAACCTCTCAATAAGTTTATGGGTGTGGGCTCTACGCGTTGTCCTAACAATGGATCATATTGTATGATAACTGTAAACAAGAGATATCCGGGAATATGACGTGCGTTGTTAAGAATCCAATCCGGTATCCAATCCAAAAATGATCCCTGAATCATTTTTGGAGCAGATGTCACATCGGTAACTTTTCGTTTAATTCCGCCTCCTTGTTGAACTGTATGGGTTAATTCGTGTGCCAGTAAGTGTTTTCCTGAATCCGAAGAGGTGTCAAATTTACCTTCATTAAAATAAATATCATTTCCATGCGCGAATGCCTGAGCCCCCAGATCCTGGTTCATTTGTTTTGCATTAGCATCTGTATGTACCCGAACATTGCTAAAATCAGTACCAAAACCGGATTCCATTTGAGATTTCGTATCCTTTGGTAGTGGTGAACCTCCTCCTTTAGAACTATTTAATCGGGATTCTATGGAGGAGTTCTCGACTCCGCTCGAACCAACAGCCGTATTAGTTTTGGTTTGAAGAGACTGTACTTCTTCCTCTTCCTCTTCTTTTTCCTGAATCTCTTCTTCTTGTTTTTGTATATTAGAAGTAATAGGAGTACTATCTGTTTTTTCTTGAATTGTGGTTTCCGCTACCGCTTCCTTTTTCTGTACTTCTTCTTCTGGTTGTTTTTGAATTTCTTCCTCTTCTTTTTGTTGAACAGGTTCCTCCTCAGGTTGTCTTTGAACTAGTGGACTTATATGTTCTACTAATGGTTTTTGTTGAATCTGGTTCTCGGTATTTTCTCGTTTTTGAACCTCTTCTTCTGATTGTTTTTGGACAACCGGAGCAGGGCTAAAAAAGGAATTACTTTGATCATTTCCTTTGGACACAATAGTATTGGCAACTTTATCTGCTTCTACTTCATACTTATCTCCAGGCTTGCCTATATTCAGTTTAGGCTGAATAAAAGCACCATCCCCTTTCTCTTTTTGAAAAAGAGAGGAATTGCTGGATTTAGCATTTGTAGTATGTGTAGTCGCCGTTTTAAACATCTTTTATTCCTTCGAAATCTGTTTGTTTATTTCATAAGATTGTTTTAGTTACACTAATTCTTCTTGTGATGTCATTAATTGATTTATTTTGTTTGTATTTGATTTTGTAAACAAGAAGTGATCTTTTTTGAACTTAGCAATCATTCCCATCCGCAGGAACCCTTGTTCCATTCCTTGTACTTCTCCTTTGAGGCTTTCAAAATCTGCATTATCTCTTCTTCTACCCATGGCAACGGCTTCGCTCCAATCAATCTTAGAATGTTTAATCTTCAACCACATGATATAAGTATCTCTGGCGATCCAGTTGAGCGCCACCAATGCTCTAGCCTCATCACCATCCAAAGTAGCTACCTTCCAATAATCCACAGGACCGGCATCTAGTTTTCTTACTGCTCTTACTGCTTCTTCTTTGGATGGTGGTGGAGGCGGTTTTACTTTATCATCTTGCTTAGCACCTTGCTCTACCAGCTTTTGTTGTTTGCTATCACTACTGATATCAGGATATTCAAATGAGTCTTTATTGATCTCACCTGCCTTTAATTCGCCATTTTCTGTGGAGATTGGAAGTTTGAATCCTATTTTCAATGAATCTCCGAATTTCACTTTAGCAATTTCTAGTTTTTCTTCCCATATATCGATTTCTGCTAACCATAGATCTAGGTATACTCTTATCTTACCAATTAGCTCTGCAATAAACTGGGCATTTGCTTCTAGTGATATTTCTCCTTTTTTAATTTCTAAACCATTTTTATTAGACCATTTTGCTCCTAATTCTGCTTTGGCTTCTGCATTAGCTTCTAGGCCAATGTTACCAGTTAATGATCCTTCAACCTTCGCAATAAGTGCACTTAAGGTTGCTTTTAGTGTTAATCCTAAGGTAAAACCTCCTTTACCGGACATGGCGATAATAATCTTACCTTCTATATCTGTATTTTCTTCTGGTTTGGTGAGATTAAAATTGTTAAAGCTAAGCTGTAATTCTTTAAAATAAGGAGGTGTAAAAGACGCATACAGGTCTGCTCGTCCTTCTATTCCTAAAGTGAGATATACCCCAATGGGTAATGCAAATAATATGATATCCGGTGGACCAATCTTAAACAAGTTTTTATCAAACCTCTTTTCCTTTGGCTTCTTATCAGAACGATCCAATTTTACACCACCAGACACAATGATGTCCCCGTTAGGTTGAAGTACTACTTTTGCATTAGCTACAATCCCTTTGGTCAATACAAACGAAACATCTCCACTACCAAAAATGCTCCACGATTCTGATATTTCTCCGGTAGGTTTGTTGTCTTTTCCTATTACCTGATTAGTAACCCCAACCGTTACTTCTCCTTCTGTATTACTGGATTCTAGTTTTATCTTGGTTTTACCTTGAATCAGTAATGCTCCATTATTATAGGTGATATCTATTTCTGAATCAACACCGGGAATGTCAGGTTTTGCTTTACCAGACACGAAAATATCGTATGATTCTGCTCCTTCTTTTTTGGCTATTTTAGCATGAACACTACCACTTTTTATTCCAGGAAGGTCAGAATTTAGTTTGAAATCACCTTCTACAGAAAACCCTTTTTCTCCGTATTTGACAGATAATCTACTACTGTCTACTCCAGGAACATTGAGATCTGCTTCTCCTTCTGCTGCGAAATTATTTTCTTTATAACTAGCTTTAATAGTTGCCTTTTTAACTCCCGGAACCTTACCTTCAGGAATTCCGATAGTTCCTTCTACCGACCATTTATTATCTTTATACTCAACTTTTACCTCGGCCGGATCAAAAATTTTGGAATCAAAATTGAAAGCTCCTTTTAGCTCAATACCACCAGATGTAGAAGCTGCCGCAGATATATGCCCTTCTCCTACTTGCTTAATTTCAAAATCTACGTTTCCTTTAAGTCCTAAACCTTTCTTAGAACTAGCAAATAATGTTAGTGATGTTTCTCTTAGTACAAATGGCGATGGTAAAGACAAAGTATCATTCGTAAAGGTTTTCGAAATTTCTATCTCACTATTTTGAATAATAAAGTCTAACTCTGCTTTTTTAATGAAACCTAATGTTGGTAAAACTTTTCCTTTTACTAATACGCTATCATCCTGAAATGTAACTTCATCCAAACGGACAGGACTAAATTGTTTAGCCACAATATTACCTGCATTAATGATTGATTTTCTTCCTCCCGAACCTCCATCCACCACATTATCTACATATCCCGCAAACTGTGCTCCTGGTATTTTCTTAATTTCGACAGTACCTCCTGTTGCTCTTATTAAAGGATCATTACTTGGAAAATCAAGAACAAATTGCCCTAAAACATCGCTATTAGGATTATTGGTAAATGTTTTACTTGTAATTACCCAAGGTGCAAACCAGTTTTTCTCTCTGCTTGTAGGTGTTTGATTAGATCCATCCCATTTAAATTGCATGCCAACCGGATGATATCTTCTTGGAAAAATTAGCAGACTGTCAGCTGATCCCAGTTCACTCATATTTACAGGAATGATATGTTTTAAATGATCGCCTGCTTCAATTTGTGAACGAATCCAATATTTATCTGTACCCACTCTTCGTGGACCTGCACCTCTAGTAAAACCATTAAATATTAGATGGTACTTGTTTTTTACCTGCTTAATTTTTTCCTGAACATTAGTTGTTTTGGCTAAACCAGGTATCTTTTGCTCTAATGCTGCATTAGCATCTTTATCTTTAAGAGTTCGACGTACTTTTCTTTCTACCGCTGCTTTTATTACTTTACCGGAATTCACATTAGCACCTCTTTCTAATAGCTCTAGATTATCAATAGCATTTACTGAGGTATCATCGGGAAAACCAGATATTTGCATTTCAACAATGTGATCTACCTGGAAATACTTAGGACATCTACCTCTATTATCCCATTTTGGGGTTACGGCTTCCTTAACAATATTATTGATAGTTCCTGTTAGATAGCATGTTTTTGATTTTTTAACTCTAAATGCATATACTGTATGACTACCTGATGCAGAGGTATCCACTCCATTCGCTTTCTTATGCTTTTCTAAAAGAATTTTTTCAATATTTTTAGCATCTACCTCTTTTTTCCATATTGCTCTTTGATTGACACCTACTCTACTTCCGGTATATTTTTTATTCCTCTTAAGGCTATGCTGTGTATATAAATGATTTCTACCTCCGGTGATTTTAAAAGCCGTAACTGGAAGTGAATGATAGGTAATGGTTTCATTAGAATTTGAAACAAGACCAGATTTAAGTGTCCCCGGTGAAGAAGGTAAGGCTGGTGCCGTTGATTTTTGTATCATTTTGCGCTGTACAGAAGCACCTTGTTGTACCGTATGTGTTAACTCATGAGCTAGCAAGTGTTGTCCTGAAGTGGAAGCCGTATTATATTTTCCTTCATTAAAATAGATATCATTACCATGGGTAAAAGCCTGTGCTCCCAAATCTTTATTCATTTGTACTGCACTAGAATCCGTATGGACTCTAACATTACTAAAATCAGTTCCAAAACCGGATTCCATCTGAGATTGAGTATCCTTTGGCAATGATGATCCTCCACTCGTACTATTCAGTCGTGATTCTATAGAGGAAGTTCCAGACCCTGAATTACCATCTGGGTCTTCTGCTTTTTGTACAAATCTTTTTTCCTGAATCTGCTCTTCTTCCTCTTCTTCTTCTTTTTCTTGAATTTCTTCTTCTACATTTTGAATATCCGGTGCTGTAGTATTAGTTTCAATAGCTTCCGGAGCCGAAGGTTCGGGTATTATTTCCTGTTGCTGGACTTCTTCCTCTACTTTTTGTTGTACTTCTTCTTCAGGCTTTTGTTGAATTTCCTCTTGCTCTTCCTTTTCTTGTACAGGTTCTTCTTCGACTTGCGGCTGAACTAATGCTGTATTAGTCTCTTCTACTGGTTTTTCCTGAATTTGATTTTCCTCTGCTTTTTCCTGCTGTTGTATTTCTTCTTCCGGTTGTTTTTGTATTTCTTCCTGTTCTTCTTTCTCCTGTATAGGTTCTTCCTCTGTCTGTTTCTGTATTAATGGAGTAATATTTTCTACAAGTGGTTTTTCTTGAATTTGATTTTCTAAGTCCTCAGATTTCTGAACTTCTTCTTTCTGTTTTTGGACAGTAGAAGAAGTATCAAAAAAAGGGCTAGTTTGCTCCTTTCTTTTACTCACGATAGTATCTGCAACATGATCTGCCTCTACTTCATACTTATCGCCTGGTTTTCCAATATTTAATTTAGGTTGAATAAAGGAATCTTCTCCCTTACCATTTTGAAAAAGTAATGAGTTATTAGATCTGGTATTGGTTGTATTTGCTGTTGCGGTTCTAAACATTACTCTCTATTCATCTGGTATCTTATAGATTATCAATTCTTATTTCACAAAAGGGCTGGATCTGATGGTTTTGATTTCTTCTGGTGTAAGTTTTTTAGGGTTTGATGCTGTTGCATGCATCAAATACGTATCATCTGGAACATTATGAGTCCCTCTATCCAACAACATATGCCCCATTTCATGAGAGACCGTGTTATCTGTCCCAGAATTACTTACTACAGTTCCTAAAAGTCCCGTTCCATGACCGGGTCTAAAGTTTTCACCGAGACTTCCTTTACTTAACTTTTTGACATAAAAAAGGGTTATTTGATTCTTCTTCTGATTCAGCGGCAATAATGCTCTTTCTTCTGTTGTTGGGCTGGTAGCACTACTAAACTCTTCTAGCACAAGATCACTTCCTATTAAGGCTATAGAAATGAATCGAGATAATGTGATCTCTTTTCCTTTAACTACTTTAATATTTGCTTGATGATATACATCATTATTTGCATAATTTATTGCGCTTGATATATTACCACTGCTCCCTTTGACGTGAACAACGTTTAGCGTTATCGTTTTTTCTTTAGGTTTCTTCTTTTTAGGAGTGGGTGGTGGAACAGATTTCGGAATAGTTACCATAGCTTTTCTATTCGGTGCTAAAGATTTAGAAAATTGATTGGTTTCTCCATTTGCAAACGTTTTGATGTTAGTAAGTGGTATTCCTTTTGATCCATCTGAAGGGCTCATTAGTTCTTGCGCAACTTTTTCTGCTCGATCGCATGATAATCCCCAATTAAGTCCTGGTTTTCCATCGATACTGGCAAAACCATCAATCCTAATAACATCATTACCTCCAGAAGCATGCCAATTCATTGCCAGGTTGGACAACATACTTTTGTCTGATGCAGATAAATTACTACTTCCTACACCATGATTAATACTCATATGAATCCCGGATGCACTGCTATCGGCTATGTTACATTTCATACCTGATGGTGCATCTTTAGGATCATTTTCTAGTTTGTGCTTCCTCTGAATCTTTTTATTTACCATTCCGCTTTGTTGTACGGTATGCGTAAGTTCGTGCGCTAATAAATGCTTCCCAGATTTAGAATTCGGATTATATTTCCCCTTATTGAAATACACATCATTACCGTGTGTAAAAGCCTGAGCTCCTAATTCCTGACTCATCTGAACTGCATTGCTATCTGTATGAATATTTACATTACTAAAATCTGCTCCAAAACCAGATTCCATTTCATTTTTTGTGTCAGCAGAAATCGGTTTTCCTTTTCCTTTACTATTTTTTAGCTTGGATTCTATAGATGAATCGGATGACTTATGGCCTTTGTTAGAAGTGTTTGTATTTGAGTTAGATTTGGTTTGTACCTCCTCTTCTTCTCCCATTTTTTGAACGGATTCTTCATTTTCACAATCATCGCATTTGGCTTGTACCGGTTCTTCCTCTTCTTCCTGTTTTTGAACTGACTCCTCTTCATCCATTGCTTGAACAGCTTCTTCTTCCTCTTGTTTTTGGACTGGCTCTTCCTCTTCCATTGTCTGAACAGCCTCTTCTTCCTCTTGTTTTTGCACTGGTTCTTCCTCTTCCATTGCTTGAACAGCCTCTTCCTCTTCTTGTTTTTGCACTGGTTCTTCTTCTTCCATTGCTTGAACAGCCTCTTCCTCTTCCATCTTCTGGACGGCTCCTTCTTTCCTATCTTTAAACATACTTGTTTGTACTAAAGGACTGATAGATGATGCCAAGGGTTTCTGTTGTACTTCTTCTTCTGAAACTCCTTTTTTATGAATAGCTCCTTCTGAATTAGATGAAGTTTTATTCACTACTTTATCCGCCATCGTATCCGCTTCTACCTCATATTTATCCCCAGGTTGTCCAACTTTTAATTTAGGTTGGATAAAAGACTTTTCTCCCTGAGTCTGAGTTCTCGGTTTTTTCTTTCTTTGTAATCTCATGCCGTATCCTCCTTAATTTTTTTTCGTTTTGCTTTCGTTATATCACTGATAAGACTTACCAGTTGATGCCAACCATCTGTACCACCTGCAATTATTGAGGCTGTTAGTATACAATCCAGGCTTCTGAACGCCACATTCTGGAATACTAGAGTTTCTGTAGGTGGGTTCATAAATGTTTCTAAAATCCTGAACCCAACTATGGCAATTAGTAATCCTATGGTGAACGATGTTAAGGTTGTATGTCTGAAATTTTTCTTCGGGTTTTCTTTTCCTGTATCCTCAACTTCTCGAACCTGATTAATTTTTTGGACCACAAAAAGTTCATTAAATCGCTCGACCAATGCCAATAGGATTGGAAATGAAATCAATAATGTACTTAGGTCAATATCCTTTAATGGTTTCAGCTCCAAAATTGTTATATCAAACTGATACAATAGCGTGATCGTAATAATACACAGTGCCAGAATGTACAATGTTATTTTCATCTGATGCTTTTTTATATTTTTTAGCTATCGCTTGTAAAGTAGGTTACAGGATTAGCTACTTACTATTCTTGCTGGTATTCTGTTTTACCATTCTACAAATAGAAGCCTATCAATCCACGGTAGCTTTATTATTGTTAGATTCCACGGTAATTTCTCTAATAAGATATCTTGCGTTTTGCGTTCGACTATGACCCGATATTTGGATGGATCATCAAACATCAATTTACCGGCTCTTTTTATAAAATTCTCCCTTAATCCGTCTGGTGAAGTATTTTTTAGAGCTTCCCAATTTTTCAATACCGCCAGAAGCAAACTCTCTGCTTCTTCCTTATACTTTTGTGGTAGTCTTACATTTTTGCGAATCGGTTTATCTAGTGGATGACCACACAAGAATTTTTCAAAAACCAAGTTACTTTCAGATTCTTTTTCTCTTTTAGTAGCTAGAAAATGCAATAAATGGATAGCCAACTCTACTTTTTCGGGTTTAATCTTGCCTTGGTCATTAAGTAGTTTTAGTTCAGAAAATAACCTCCCTAAATATGGATGTAATAATAATAACCCTGAATTTTGAATATATATATGAAATTCTGTTTCTAGTTTTTGATCTTCTTTAAGCTTATGATATTTAAATTTTTCTATTAATCTATCCGAAATTTCTATATCATTATATCGAAAGTGATCCAGTTTTTCTGATATCAATTCAGAAGCAAAAGGAAGCACCTTTTCCTGAAACTTATGAAACTCTTTCTGAAGTATCTTATAAAATCTATCAACACTTACTTTTATAAGCTCTTCTAAAATCTCAGGATCAAATTGCGTCTTTAATTCTTTCGTTAAATCATTATAAACGATCTGCTCAGAGATGGTTATTTTTTGAGTTAATTTAAGTTGTTTGGAAACCAATTTCATCAAACTTTTTATTAAAGAATCCTTCAGCTGTAATAATTCCTGTTGCTTAGCAGTTTTCTGCAGTCTGTTTATCTTTTGCAATTCAGCTATCCGTGTTTCTTTTTCTGATACTACTTCATCGACAATTTTTTCAACTAAAAGATTTTTTTTCAGCTTTGTAAATACTAATACCAAGCCTTCTTGCAAAGACTTATTATTTCTATCTGTTATATATTTCAGAAGTATTTCCCAATAGTTTTCTCTAACCGCTTTTCTTTTAAGGATTTTTGGAAACCGTAGAACAGGTTGATCTTTAGTAAAAATTTTTATCAATATTTCATCAGAAAATTGGTATATCAATCTTTTGCGCACTTCAGTTCTGTGTAAAGATTCTTCTAACTTTACCCTAAAATTTTTATTAGAAATAACTGTTTCTAAAAACTTGGTATCCTCTATATCCTTTGTTGAATCCCACCAAGGATTTTGACCTGACTTCAAAAAATATAGAAACGTCTCGACATCACTTTTTTCTTTATCAGTAATCAAAAATGTCGCATCTTTTTCTTCAAAAGTTTTTGGTTCTTTTTTCAGGCTTACCTGTTTTTGAAGTGATTTGATGATATCTAATTGTAACTGTACTTGATCTTTTACATCTGTACTATCAATACTTAATTCTAGTTTATCAAATCGGAATATTTGATCTTTTACCGAAGTTAAACTATCAAAATATGCTTGAATTGTTGGTAGCAAATTCTGTTTTAAAAACATATCAAGGTTGTCTTTAAGATCATATGCCGTTTTAGTATCTGACGTATTGACCTCAAAGAACACCTTGTTTATGATATGTTTTTGCTGAATCATACTTTTTAGGAATTGAGAATTTCTAATTGTATTTTAATATTTCTTAGTAAAAGTTCTTTTTCTTCCACTTTCTCCAGAGTAGTATTTAGGAACTCTTTAAGTCTTCCTTCTTTGTCTACTTCTATCTGATTCTCTCTGAATTGCTCGAGAGACTGATTAATTTCTACCAGTACTTCCTCAATTATTGTTTCAAACTTTTGCAATAATTCATTGGATTGACAGCATAGGATGCTATACACCAATTGAACTTGCAGTCTAAATATATTTGTAACAGCGAAAAACTCGAAAGTATCCTGATTATCTAGTGTCAGAATAGTTTTTGCCGTAGTTCGTATTAAGCCTACAAACCTTTCATTTAATTCCTCATCAAGATCTCCATTAATAAATGCTTCAAACTGTTCCAATACTTCTTTATATTGAGTCATCGTAGGATCAAAGACTTCTTGTCTGATATTCTCTGAGATATCGCTAAACTGCGGTAGTTCTTCTAAGCCTTTTTCAATAGTAATTTTCGCGTTTTCGATACACTCTGTATCCACCACCTCAACCTCGAATTGAATATCGTGAGAAACTGAATGGCTACATTTACCATTGGTTATTGTTAATGTTACTGTAACTAAATTGGTGTTATTTACAGGTAATTTATATTCATGTCTAGGATTCTCATCTGTTCTGTTATCAGGTAATGTATTATCTCCAAAATCCCAGAAATAGGTAACACCTGCTGGTAAATCAACTCCTTGAACCGTAAAGTTTACGGATGCTACTGTATTGTCATTAGAATATTTTGGCTCCGTATTAGTAAAATCAAAATCAGGTTTTCTAAACACTATAATTTTGGCTTCTGTAATTTGTTCATTTACCCTGAATTCAATCTCTTTACCTAACAACGAATCACTAATTTGTGTTGCGTCAAAGAAGTACTTACCATCAATCTGTATAACTCCGCCAGTACCATCTTCAACATCAGCAGTAACAATTCCATCTGCCGGAATCACCTCAAATGCTATTGGTGTTGTACCATCATGCAGACAAACAAAATCCACTGGTAAACGAAGAGAAACTGGTTGTTTAGGAATAATAAATGCTGTTGGAGCACAATCCGAACAACATAGATATGGTAATGCAAAATCAGCCACAACGGTATTCTCTGTCACATTGGCGATTGGTGGCACTAATAAATCTCCAAATCTCGAAAAATCTGCGACACTTAATTCTGTCAATGCTGGATTAACTGCAAAAACATTGGGATTTGTGGCTAATGTTGGATTAATTTCTGCCCTACTAATCGTTGGGTTGTTAACTCCTAATAGATTAATCGAAGGCAAGTTAGTTGCACTAATCACATTACTTACTAAAGAAGGTGTTCTACCAGTTGACTTACTTTTTCCTTTATACACCATCACAAATGTACCACCTGGTTGTACCCCTGCTTTATGTTCTAATCCACTATGCTTTTCAACGAACTTAGATAAAAGCTTTTGTGCCAATACTTCTTCCTTACGCTTTTGAATTTCCTCTAATAGTATTTCGATTTTTTCGGCAGCGCAGCAATTGATAGATAATTGATTTAACAATAACGCATATTGTTGTTCAAAACCTGCTCTTCTATAATTTGTAGATTCCGCATACAATAAACCTGTTGTCTTTTTTTTATAAGCCTCTACTTTTTCGCATAAACTCGCTATCGTAATCTTGTAATCATTGATTCTTTTAACGTCCATTTCCTCCACACTATTGGGAATGTATCGTGTTGCCACTTTGGTATGTGCCAGAATCTCTGCCGGTTGATTAATCGCAACATCTTTCACTTCAGCTTCCCAGGTAGAAATTACTGGATCTTCATCTATATCTTTTTTGATCACTGCAATAATATCCTCTGCAGAACCTTCTGGTTTTTCTTTAAAAGCTTTATCTATAACTTTTCCCAGGACATCTTCTTCTTTGATAATATTGTCAATCACTACAGTATCTACATCATATACGGTTTGAAATCCACCTATTTCGCTAAAAGAAGCGTCTAATGCTACAGTATCTATAGAGGCGGTTCTGCTCGTTATTGAGGTTATCGGTGACAGTAATGCTCTTTCTGAAACAATCGGTACTTCGGAGACCACACCTGAACTTGCTGCAGTTTCAAAACTATCTACTTTATAATATTTGTGTCTTCCCTTATCCTTTGTACTAAATCCTGAGAAAAACTTTGCCACATTGGCATTTAAGCAATTCTGCTCTGCTCGCCAAGCTTTTAAAACTGCATTCAGATCCTCAAACTGGCATTTATAATCAGAAAGATCAAGACTTTCTAAAGTCTCATCAATACTTAATACTTTGATATCAAAAGCTAATCCTTTTTCATTTTTGATCGTATCGAGATCTTTTATTGCTGTACGATAATCTTTGCCCAAGTGTCCTTCGATTCTATAAAAATCATTTCCATCGATATTATAATCTAAAGGATTCTGAATTGGATCAATACCAGAAAGATTTGTACTTCTGTATCCTAAATTTTGATCTTCTTCGAACTTCTTAGTTTTTATGTAGTTCCAATTTTCAATAAGATTTTTTGAGGTACTGTAATAATATGGAATAGAGCGCTTGCTAAGGGAAGTATCATAATTCAATGATGGAGTAACTTTGATATCTGTAAAAGCGGATTGTGTTATGTTATATTCCTGTAACATATAATATATCTTCAATATCAGATTTCTAATCTCTTCCCATTTTTCTTTACCATTAGGTAATATAGGCGAAGGATAGAAACTGTGTCTACATTCCAGATATGTTGAAGCAGGAGTTAATTCGCCTAATAGTAGATGCTTAGGAAATGAATTTTTATCCGGACAGCAGATGACTCTTAAATCAAACAAAAGGCATTTGATTTCATTATAAGTACTTACCACATCCTTTAACACATCATAACGATATTGAATATCCAGAGGAATATTGGTTATCTTAAAATTGAATATTGCATCAATTCTATTATTAATAGCGGTTGATGTTTTTACAGCCAACGAATCTGTATCGAGTAAGGTCTTGAAATCTGTAAACAATCTGGTGATTCCTACTTTTAGATCTGTAATAACAGAGGTGTTTTTTATAACATCGTGATAGCTTTTCTTTAATTTGAAGTAATCAGCCGTATTAGAATTTTGTGAAATAATCGTATTTCTCAGCTTACCAAGTACATACTCATTTTTGAGAATAACTCGTTTAACGAAAATCTCAGGAAGATTAATGAATTTTTTGATGTTGTTATGTTTGTCAAATATTGGGTCATTAGTTTTATTACTGATTGTCTTTACATCATTTTTGGACAGTAGTAACATTCTTATATTGGCAACTTGTTCCTCACCTTGAGTATCGCAATCGGTAGAAGTACATGGCGTTTCTTCTTTTGCGAAATTTTCAAGATATAGCACAACTACTTTATCTGCAATATCATCCAGCGTATTTAATTCTGAAGCCTCTGTCGATTGAGACTCTTCTGTAGTTAGTAATTCATGAATACCCGAGATACTGATAAATTTACTGTAGTTAGCATCTTTGTCTTCAAATAGCTTAGCGTGAGTATACGTTTTAGCTAAATACTTTATCAAATCCCCATCTGTGGTTACTGCACATCCATCCGATACAGTAATAGAAGTATTTTCTATAAAGGTCACATCAAGACCACACACAATACCTACTCCACTTAAGCAAACACGGGTTAGTCTATGCTGATCTTCAAAATATTCTATTATTGTATTAAGCTGCTCTGCCGTCAATACCTGATCATCGACAAAGGATCGATATTGCGTTGTAATTTCTTCTAATCTTATTGTTGCCATGACTTTTCTTCTTTTTTAAAGGTTGCCAATATTTGTTCTTCCTAATATTATTTTATTTCCTGTTTCCTCGGTATCATCATTATCACAATCATGTAATCGTCCGGTATGATAAATTGTATGTGCATCATTCATACATTTTACCAATTCATTCACTGTAGTTCTATAATTTTCTATGGCCGACTTACTATCAATGATCGTATCGCAATGCAGTTGTTCTAAAAAGCTTTTGTACTTTTCCTGCAGGTTGAACATATCATTCTCCTCATCAGGCACTAAACCTATTGGATATCCAACCCAACAGATTCTTGCTAACACATGAGCCGGTAATTCTTCTCTGATTAATTGTTCTGCAAATCTTCTGAAATCTTTATTACCAAATCTTTCTGTCCAACCAGGTAGTATAATAGAAACTCTAAAAGAGTAAGGATCTACAGGGCTACAGGATTTGCACTCAGAATCCAAACACGTAGGCATAAAATCTTGTGGACTGGCATCTGGTAATAACTCATCTGGATTTTCAGCATCGAACTGATTCAGATTATTAGTATCGGGACGTAACAAAATATGTTCTATGATATACATCCCTTCATCTGCGCTAATCCCCTTAATAAGTGCTATTAAAGTGTCTCTTGCATCTATTGCTTCTTCTTCTGTATCCGTAAAAGCAATCCTTCTTGCAATAATCCAATCTTCATTTTCGGGATCTGTGATATCAGGATCGATTAAATTAAAATAGGTTTGTGTACCATCTTCAGTCAATCTAAAGTCATAATTATCCGCATTTTTTGCCAAATGATATGCACGAAAAAGTTCTTCAAAAGCATCAGCCAGATTATGATAGTGTTTGCTGGAAGATAATAGTACCTGGCTTTCATTTTTAATCCTCCATCTATACTCGATAATTTCATCCTCATCCAGTTCTTCGTAAACTTCTAAAAACTCCGATGCCAGATCTCTTCTTGTATAATCAAGTACTCCTAAAAGTTTTGATATTCTTTTCTGTACTCCCGAAACATTTTTAGTATCCCAAATACCGTTATCATCTGCTGTTGTTTTGGGATTACAATAATTGAATCCTACTCCCCTTGCACAACTAATTTCTTTATAGCCTTGCAAAAAACTAAGTTTTGCTCTTAAGATTTCGTCATTAGCACTTTCGTTGTCTCCGTATAACAACTTCATTACGAATACATAATCCCCAAATCGCTCAGCAAATCGACTTATCAAATGGTCCAGAAGCTCGTTACGTCTTTTATAAAAAACCTCACTACTGGTTTCATCTCCTTTTACCTCACTCATAATCTCTATAAGATCCTGCTCATAATTAGAGTGATCAGAAATTATAGTTTCTATATCGGCAATATCCTCAACCTGCTGAGTATAATATGTTTGTTTAGCTTTTAACTCTTCAAATTCTGTTAATACTACATCATCTATATATAATTTTTTAAGATTTTCATCTACAGATAATAAATCTTTGACCTTCGATAAATGTTTAAAGTAATTGGCCAATATCTGGTCAAAAAACAATAAGTATGCTTTTAATTGTTTTGCCTTTGCTCTTCGTTGTTTTTTTGCATTTCCAGGAAGCCCAAATGAAGAAATTCCATACGTATCCGGAAAATCATTCTGAATTGTAGTGTAACTTTCTGGTGTTTGGTAACTCCCCAGAGGAATTTCTACATCCTCTATACTAACACTTTGTTGTTTTGCTTTTTCTTCTGCTTTAAGTTTTGCAATATTCGCAGCAACTCTGGATTCATTAATTCCGATAGGCAATAATCCTTTTGTAAAATTGAAAGTACTCTTATCACAACGAACTGGTTTATGCCAGTCTTTAATACAGATATTCCAAGATCCTTCTAATCCTAAAGTCCCATCACAATTACCAATAGAAATATCTTTAATGACATTAACACCTTCAATTTTCATGATTAATTGGATGATATCTGAGAGCCGAACTTCTTTTCTAAGGTCAGCATTTATCAATTCTTCCTTATCTATAAATCCTCCTTTGATATTTTCGAAATCAACACAAGCTTGGGAAAAAGGAATAGGCCCTTCAAAAATTTGATCCGTAGTATACCCTTTATCAAACATCTGCTGTAAAGAATAGAAGTTTACCGATGGAGAAAAATAATGATCTATTGCTTGGTAAATCAATGCTAGAATATACTCTTCATCAGCTCCAGGTTCTAAATCTATATAAGCACAAATAGCTATCGGATCTTCCTTTACAATCGTAACATCTACTATGTCTTCACACAAATTCCTATTTTGGTGATATACTTCCTTCACTACGCTGATAATGCTATCTGTATCTACAACTTCTTCTTCCAGATCCAGAATAATATCATTAAGTCCTTTTAATTTAAATGGAGCCGGTAACACCTGATTTTCATCAATCACATTATATGACAGTTCTGCGGGATGCGTTTTGCAATTAATATGGATATACTGATCATGAGATTTGATCCAAGCATTTTTCACTCCCTGTACGTGAACAAACAAGTTTCGATAATCCAATGCTGTGACAGGTTTTGTAGGAAGAATATTTATTGCCGACAAAAACTGCTCGTGCATCTTACTTTTATTATTCTCTTTTGAGGCTAATAAATTCTGAATCGGCATCTCAATTCGTTGAGAAAGATCAGTAATCGCGTATGACAACATTTCCAGCATAGTCACTCCAGGATCGTGAACATTATAATCTGTCCATAATTTGCTTCCGATCTTTTCGATATAATCAACACCTACACCTCTTAGGTAATCATAATCCAGATCATCTCCTGTATTTACATTCTTTGGTATGGAAATCGTTTCTTTCATGAGTTTCTCTTTACTGTCCTGGTGTTAATACTGTACATCCTTCTTCTGGAGTTACAACTCCTATTTCGTGGCTCGTGAATTTCACTGAAGTGAGAATTACTTTTGCACTGCTTGGTTCCACTTTCTTTACTGATGAGAATATTTTTACTCCCAAATTGGTTATACCTGTTTCTTTTTGTAACTGAAAATCAGTTATATAGTCTACGTATTCCAGCTTTTCTATATAATTAATGACCACGCTTTCATGAAGAGTAATTCCAAAATCAACAATCGAAGTTTCTTCAAAAGCCCAAGGAGCCAGCAATTTTGCTATATCTTTTTGCAATTGCGTTGAGTAGAAATTCTCATCTTTTCCTTCATAAAACTTTGCTTTCAGGATCACCTTTACTTCTTCGTAAATAGGATTTATTACCTGTGCTGTTACATGAAGTGTATTTAACTGATTGATAAAGTTTTGAATTTCATTTCTCTTCGCTTTACTAATTCTAGGCTTATACGGGTCATACACATTTTGATTTATGATATTAGGGATAATCACCAAGGTCACATCTCCGGGAGACAAAAAAGAGGTTAGTGATGTATGATTCAAACAGTTTATCTTATAGATATCAGGAAACTCTTGCAAAACCAAATGCTCATAATCCCAGATGGTAATTGCCCGCTGTTTATGCCGTAATCGTTCACTTATTCTTCTGTAAAATTCTTTGTCAGTTTCCTCTCGTTTCCCATCAAACGATCCATACTCCTGAAGAGCTCCTTTTACATTTGCTAAACGCTCCACCAGCTTCGAAATCGTGCCGGCGGGAATCCCATACTGTAGATGATTTAGGTTATTATTGTTATTTTCAAATTGAGCCAATACTGCTTGGGATTTGATATCAATCAACTGACTCACAGTATCAAAATCTCTTGGATTATCAACTTTAAGCCAAAAATACCCAGTTGGTAATTTTGTATTTTCCTTAGTAGCTTGCTTAGGAATTGAAAGCTTTACTATTCCTGATTTTAAAAAATTATCTGTATTATTAGTAATGATAAAATCTGCATTTAGGGATAACCATTCATTATTACATAATATGGACCATTCTAGTTTTTCTCCTTCGGCAAAATCATTGGTCGTTTCTGGGTTTTCACTTCCTTCTAGTGTTTGAACAAGTAGCGATACGCTTTGAAGATTCTCTGCATTTTCTAATGCAATAAATAAAGATCCATTTTGATATGCAGGTAATAGTTTAATAACTCTATCCGCTGTTTTTAAAACGGAGTTATTTTTTAGTTCTTCATTTTCTTCGGAAACTCCAAAAGGATGTTCGTGAAATAATTTCACATCATTATCCGTTGTACTAGCTTGCGCATCGTACCCAACTTTAATTGTTTCTATTTGTGGTGTATATGGTGGATTAGGAATAAGTGTATTAGATACATTTTCTTTGGACAGCGCAACCGAAAAAATTCTAGGAAACAAATCATGCAAAAATGATTCATTCAAAATAAGTTTTACAAAACCTTTTTTTACCGCGGCTGTAAATTTTTCTTTTGGTGGTTGTTTGGTTTGAAATGTAGCACTTCCCTTTTGAAATTTTTTCACAGGTTGAAAGAAGAAACCAAAGAAATCTTCTTTATCAGCACCTACATCAGCAGTTTTTGTAATTTCTATACTGCTCTTAGTACGATCAGCAGTACTAAACAAAAAATGGTTTAAGTCTTTAGTATCCCAAACTCCATTATCCAGAACCTGTACTTTTGCTGTAAAGTAATCTTCACTATCTACTATTGCATCAAGGGAATTAGGATTGCCAACAACCCCATTTGAATCCAGGGTTAATGTATATCTATCTTTACTAATTTTATCAATAAATTCTGTCCTATAAGCAATATAATTATCTACCAGGTTTAGTTTATCCTTCCAATCAAAATCTATATTTATTTTAGTCCAGTTTTTATTTAATGCTTCCGGTAATCCTATAAAAAAATTAGATCCTTTTTTAGGCTGCGGACCAAAAGGGTAGAATGGTTTAGAAGCATCCAAAACTCCTAAATCATTCTCAACTGTAATATCTTGTATAGCATCAATTGATACGTCTATCGTTGCACTATTTATTACCGTAGAAGAGAATAATTGTTGAAACTTATAGCCTTTATCATTTGTAGTACTATTTCTAATCACAAACCTAACAACTGGATCCGTCGTATTATAAGGTTCAAGTAATACTTCTTTGTCATAATTAATTATAGGGTCTAAACCTTCGTTAAGTTCTACTACTATTTTTAATTCTCCGGATACGATGGAAGATTCACTCGTTATAATTTCGCCTTCAATCCATTCTTTTTCTCCACTAAAAAAAATCGCTACGGCATCTGTTAGATCAGAAGTGTTTAATTGAGACGCATTAAAGGGACTAAGGTCAAAAGTGAATGTAACGGTCCTTTTTCCTTCTTTTAGTAACAATACCGGAGAAGATAATCCAAATCCTGTTTTTGCAAAAGGAAGGTCAGGATAAGATCCGGAATCCTGGGTAGCTCCAGGAGTATCAGTTGGATATCCAAATGGCCACCATCTAATTTCATCTTCAGGAAAACCTTCACCGATTCCATCATAAGAATTCGCTACAAAGGCATTCTTTATCCCCACTCCATCTTCATGAAAAACATTTCGCAATGAAGCTACTGAAGCTTTATTCACTATAATTTCTTCCTGAGTTTTATATATACGTTTTAATCCATTATCATCTTTCCCACCATCAAGTGAAGTTTTTTCTTCGATTTTAACCTCAGTTGCATTTTTAGCTAATTCAAATAGTATATGTACCTTATCTTCAACAGGAGCTTTGTTATCTAATTTCAAAACTTCTTTATAGTAAAAATCCAGATGCTTTTTGGACAAACTGTTTAATCGCTCTTGCGAAAATGAAGTCAATTTTAAAAAGGCTGCAAACAGCGTAAGATGTGGTTCTACATTTTTTTCTACTATGCTCTCTTCGGAAGGTTCTTCTAATTTTTTTAGTTTTTCTACAAAAGCTAAAATTTCATCTTCTTTTACAAAGAAATTGCTCCAATCGCCTGAAATACTATTTGTTTCCGTTTTAAAATAATGTACGTTTTCAGAAAACTTAAGAGCAAATCGCATCCAATCTTCTGTTGTTAGATCGTGCAATTGAATATTTTTCGGGTCCAGTGCATCAATACAACGTTGATTTTGGGATGTTCCATTCCGCATCAACAATAGATCGTTATGTTCGCAACTGTTACTCATCGTATTTTGTTTTTCTATTATATGTTAGTTCCTTCTTCTTTGTAGAATGGGAAAACCAAATTATTTCTAGCATTGGTTGCTCTGATTCTATACTCAATGAGAATCAATAATTCTCCATCTAATTCGTTGGTTTGATCAATCTGTATTTTCTCTGCATCAATTCTAGGTTCGTAATACAGGATTGCATTTTTGATCAGTTCCTTCACAAAGGTTTTCAGCGTTAGGTTTAAGGGTTTGAATAATAGTTCATCCAGATTACACCCATAATTTGGCACCATTACACGTTCACCAAGTCGGGTAGAAAGTAAAATCTCCAAACTACTTTTTATATCCGCTTCATCGGATAACATTGCTACTTTTCCGGATCCGCTCCCTTCTTTATTAAACTCAGGTGGAAATCCCCAACCTGTTCCTAAAAATGATGTACTTATATCCATAATTAACCTCCTATTATTACTGTTGGTAGTCCTAAAACAATGGTTCCTCCGTGTGCGGTACTATCTCCCATTCTTGCTGCCGGCATTCCACCAATCATAACAGTTCCAGAACCTACTATAATAGTATCCGGTGGTCCTACACAGGTTGCCATATCACCAACTCTTGCCGCTGGTAATCCTCCAATAAGTACCGTAGGTTCTCCTGCAGGAAGTATTGGGCCCCCGACGTGAGGCACTACACCTGTTACCATAGGACATACATGCATATCTGTTATTCTTGCTGCTGGTGGCATATTGTTTTGTTTATAGTTGTTTTAAATAATCCTTATTATTACGCTTTCCTCTCTGTCCGTCTTAGGCGAAAATATCTCCCAAAGAGAGAGAAGCTGGAATTCGTTCTTTATGTACCCTTATCCTAATTTCTTTACTACAAAAAGAACACCTCCCTAGCCCTCCTCAAGAAGGGAATTCATTCTTCTTTTATTATTTTTTAATTAATCTTTATAACTTTACTTCCCTCTCTTTCCGCCTTGGGCGGACATCTCTCCCAGAGGGAGAGAAGCTGGAATTCGTTTTTAATTCATATTTGTACTCCATACTGAATACTTACTTCTAATTTATCTGTACCAAAGAACCTTTTAAGGTTGCTGTAGCGCTTGATGACATTTCGACTCCTGCAGATCCTTCTGCTTTAAACTGTGCATTGGCAGTAATATTCACGTTGGTTCCTTCGATATTGACATCTCCAGATGCTGTTAGGTTAATGTCACTAGCACTTTCTATTGCTATTCCCGAATCATCTATGGTAATTACATTAGAATTATCATCTTCTACTACTATGGATCCTGCATCTTCATCCAGTACTATCTTCTTTCCTGCAGGTGTTTCTATACTTATTGATTTTTTATCATCATCAAACAGTACTTTCATCTCACTTCTGGTAACAAACCCTTTTTCGTGATTATCATCACTTGCTGTAAGTGGAGCGGGTTTAGCACTGCTGTTTAGCATACCAAGGACTACCCCATCATTGGGATCATCATTAATAAAACCTACAATCACCTCATCAGATATTTCAGGTAGAAAAAAAGCGCCTCTGTTTTCTCCGGCGTCTAAAGAAGCTACACGGCACCAAATACCTTGCTCCTCGCTATTTACTATTGGTAATTGCACCAATATTCGATTCTCTCCATCCGGATCTTCTTCTAACTGACTCACAACACCAATCTGTAATCCACATACCCCTGACAATAGACCCGATGCAGGCATCGGATTCATATCATAGGTTTCTGAAAACCACTTAGGGTTAATTCCAAACTGTGCATCTACCGTCCAATTTCCTTCAGAAATATGATGACTTACTCCAGTAACATATACCTTTCCGTTAAAGCGATCTCCCACGCCCTGAAGTTTTAGAATCGTTCCTGGCTTTACCGCTGGAATCCCTTGGAATTTAACTCTACCTCTAATTTTAGAAAGCTGCTGGAACATCCATTTAGCATCGCTCCAATCCTGCATTTCTGTGGTAGAAAGTGCACCACCGTGTCTTAATTCTAAGTTCTCTAATGCAATCACTGACGATAGATCGGAAGGTTCTAAATTTCCGTTTAAGGATACAGCAGGATCAGCCGCTTCAATCTCTACAAGCTCCTGATCGGCATAATTCCAACTATACGATGTTACTTTATCAATCTGATGTCTTGCGTCTATTTCTGCATCTAAATCCAACATGGTAGCACCAAAAGTGACTGTTTCTATTTCAGTAGCACCAAAATCAGGTTTTTTGATACTTAGTTTCCCGTCATCGACGAAACAAAGTTTCCCATTTGCCTGTGCTCTACTCACTATGAAATCCCAATCAGAAATATTATACTGCACCAGTTCTTTATGCTCATAATTGGTAGCTTCTACATCTTTATCAATTCCGTAGGTATCAATAATCTCTTCAATAATTCCGCTATCCTTATTTTCGTAGAAATACTTACTTTTTCTACCGATAGTTAGTTTAACCGATTCATCTTTGCATTCGATAATTAAGTAGGAGCCATTCGTTCTTATCTTTATATTGTGTTTGATTACAATACCCTTAAAAACTGTTTCCTCATCAGAATGATATCCAGCTGTGATTTCGATTTCAGTACCTGGAATTAACAATTCCTCATTACTTAATTCAAAATCCTGCTTTGCCGGTTCTCCATCTATCAAAATAATCTTGGCGGTAGGGATTCTATTCACTTCTTTTTCTATAGAAATCGTCTTAACCTGATATTTTTTTGACAGTTCCTGTCCACCCACAAGAAGTTTATGAGTAACCAGATCTGCATTTTTCGAGGTTTGTATAACGCTACCTTCTGCCATAATTATGATATTTTTTCTATAGGTGGAAAAAAGATTTGTTTTCCTACTTCGAGTTTTCTAAAAGATGAAAGTTCATTTACTTTGGCTACTTCCAAATAGTATTTCGAATCTCCATAAATACGATGCGACATCAGCGGTAATGTATCTCCTTCTTTTACCAGACGAATGTGCGTTAAATCTGGAGATTGATTATTCTCTTTCGCTACCCGCAAATCATCTTCTACAAATCCCTGAAACTTTGCCTTTGCAACTGCTCGTATTGGAGTACCGTCTGATTTAAAAAGTTTAAACTCAACACTCATTTCGGTGAGACTTCCTTTAAATAAAAGGGTTCCCCAATAAATCATTACATAATTGGGTTTATGCTCATCCCCATTATAGTCAAGAATTACTTTTTTAAACTTTTCGATATCTTCGATAACGCCTTCGCCTTTATCTTTAAAAACTGTATCATCAGAACTTTCATCCGGATTACTGCCGTAATGAATAATCACACCGGTTCTATCAAAAAGAAATTCAAGCTCCAGGTCTTCCGGAAGTTTTTTATTGAATCTAGGAGATAAATCACTGGTACCTGATGCTTGATCTTCATTTTGTTCGATCTTATAATTAAAGGTATACTTCTCGGGATTTACCAAACTGGTAAATTCTCCATCGGCCACCTCATTATTAAACTGAGGATCACTATAGGCTTTAATCTTTAGTTTTGTTAATTCTCCTGTGCTCATAACTATCGTTCCGTTTGTTTAGCAATGATCTCCATGACTTGTTCGACACACTCGGCAATAATCATATCTTTATTACCTTCAGGCTTTTTGGAATCATTACCACCAGATTTGCTTTTTTCATTATCAACATTAATTTTGATATGAAGCTCTTTGATCTCTATTGCCCCCATGTTATGTTATGGTATTATAATAGTTGTACACTAGCTCAATCGTTTCTATAACTACTTTGCTTTCTTCTGCGTTAAAATCTGCTATTGACCATTTTATAGGATATGCATGCACAATGTTCCAAGACAACAGTGGTTCGTGTTTTTCGTTAAGGAGTTTGACAATGAGATCTATTGGTTCAAAATCAAAATTCTCTACTGCTCTTTTACACCAATCCACTACTTCTGAATCGACTAGTAAACCCCTCTTTAAAACAAGATTAGGATACTTCGTCCTTACTGGAATTTTATGCTTGAATCTATTTTCTCCACCTTCTGTTATTTCTTCAGTTTCGATGTCAACAGTTAGTCCAGAGACGGATTGAAACTGATGATCTTTATCACCAGTAGATAAACCGGTAAATTCTACACTAAAGTGAAATCCAACTGGTGGATAATAGGTAGCCATTATGAAGCAAGTTTAAGACTGTTAATTACAAATTCTGCAGATTCTATTGCGATCTCGTTTCCATCAGCCTTCAGGTCGGTTGATTGGATTTTTAATAACCATGCATCTGCAGCTTCCCAGGTAACGATAGGTTCGTGTTTCTCATCCAGTAAACTGATCGTAAGATCACTTCTGTATTGTTCTTCACCTTCCTGAAAAAACACATTCTTCTTCCACATATCGTAGAACTGACCTTTTGTTGAAGCAAATGTTCCTCTCTTGATTGAAATATTAGCAAACTTGGTCATTCCGGGTTGCTTTTTCTTAAAATAATCATTGTCCGCTCCGCCTCTGTATTCTATCACTTCGGTTTCAAAATCTAAACCTGATACTTCGGTACAATTTAATTCGGTGTCACCTCCAATTGTAACTTTAAAATGGAACTTTGGTAATGGATATTCTGCCATGATTTCTATTATTTTTAGACCCCTCTGCCTTTCAGGCATCTCCCCTAAAAAAGGGAGAAGCATTTTTGTTATAGTTATTTGTTTGGCAAAAGAGAGATGTTATTATTAATGATTTTAATGATTTACTTTATGGTTATTTTATTTACTAACTACTAATCTCTAGCTACTAAAAACCTATTCTAAGCTTCCTGCATTTTATGAGAGAATCTAAGAATGATAAATTCTGCCGGACGCACTACTGCCATCCCAATTTCGATGATCATATTACCATCCAGAATATCATTAGCTGTCATCGTCTCTCCTAAACCAACATTTACATAAAATGCTTTATCAGGTGTAGGCCCAGCTAATGCTCCAGCTCTCCATTGCAGTGTCAAGAAATTATTAATCATAGCTTTTACTCGAACCCAGGTATTCATATCATTTGGTTCAAAAACAAACTGTTCTGTGGCTTTTTTGATAGATTCTTCTGCCATATTAAAGAATCTTCTTACCGGAACATATCTCCATTCTTTATCGTTTCCTGCCAGGGTTCTTGCTCCCCAAACTAATGTCCCTTTTCCTGTAAAGGTTCTGATAGCATTAATGGATTTACCTGCTACCGTATCAACGTTAAGGCGATCCTGGATATCATTGGTAATTTTCTGACTTGGTTTGACAGTATATTTAACTGAAACATTTGCCGGTGCTTTCCATACTCCACGATCACTATCTACTCTGGCATATACTCCGGCCATTGCCGATGATGGTGGTAATTGTAAAGGAAGGTTGTTGATAGCCGTTTTAATGTTGTTATACGTTGCACTATCTTTATCCTTAATAGCACTTAATACAAAACCATCTAAGCTACCGCTGTCCGGATCTACTCCTTGAGCATTTGTAATTGCAGTTACTACTGGCGGAGTAATTAGATCTTCTACTGCCTGTATCGTTGCATCAACAGTTGCTAATGCTAATACTGAATTTGCGGATTCTGTTTTAACTGTTGTTCCGTTTCCAGCACCCTCAATTGCAGTTACATGCCCACTTAAGGTATCAATAAGTGATGCAATGGTTGATCCATCTGCAACAATAGCTTCTAAAGCAGCTGCGGCAGCGGTTGCTGCGGCAGATACTACTGCATCTTCATTTGAATTTGCTGCAGCTGTGTTCGCATGGCCTACAATAGTATTGGTATCACTCACTATTGCTGATAATGAATCTATGATAGGTTGTAACGCATTGGTGATTGTTGCTGAATTTGTTAATGCTTCACCGGCAGTCATTGCCTGTATAGCAGTATCCTCTGTTGTAAGTGTAGTGACTAAAGCTGCCATTCCTGCCTGAGCATCCGCTACGTTTCCTAGTAAATCATTGGTATCCGATAAAAGCTGAGGTTGATCTGTATTATGAACAATTTGTAAAACATCTTCATCATAATGATAATCTAAAATAGTTTTCAGATATGGAAAATACACAGCTCCATATTTTTTCTCATCAATATCCGTAGTAATTATATTTCTAACGCCTTCTGGATCATTCATCTCCACATCCTCATCATCGGTATAGGTATCTATAATGGTAAATCTGTCCTGCATTTTTTTACATTGTGCTAACGCATTATTATACAGATTATAAAAATCTACTTCATTTGCTAATGAGGTGGCGTCCGGAAATAATAACAATGTTGGTTCATCTTCTTTTTCCAAAGTTGCTAAACCATCCGTTAGGTCATTAAATTGGAC
This sequence comes from Aquimarina rubra, assembly GCF_042684305.1. NCBI lineage: Bacteria > Pseudomonadati > Bacteroidota > Flavobacteriia > Flavobacteriales > Flavobacteriaceae > Aquimarina > Aquimarina rubra. Next base: position 80,374 of record NZ_JBHULE010000037.1, read on the forward strand.
AGGAGTTGCAGAATTATTCGCGATTGCATCGGCATAAGTGTTTACAGAAACCACATAACAAGGTCCTCCTCCATTAGCAAAATACATTTGCATGGAATAATACATCAAGAATGGTGATTTTGCATCATCTGCCGGCTCCGCAACTTTTATAGATTTTTCACCATCGACTTCTGTAATGGTTATACCCAAGGCAGTCTCTTTTTGCGGAAATCCGAAATGCACTTCGTATTCTAGCATGGATGTAATCCTTTTTGGATCCATATTGAGTGTTTCAGTAAGATCTTCTTCTTTTTCCCTTGCTTTCTCAGTATATCCAATAAATGCTGGAATCGCTGTTTCTACTTGGGCTACCGAAGGAGGAAATTTTACAATCTCCTCGATATAGACCCCTGGTGTTTTGTACGTAGTTGCCATAATTTTAATTGTTTTTTAAATAAAAATTTCAGAATATGTTGTTGTTATATTTGTGTTTTCGTCAGTAACTTGTTTTATAATATTTGCCGTAGGGTTCGGAAAAATGTATTTATCTATATCTGTAGGTAATGGTCCCGAGAAATCTGTATCCGGATCTATTTCTATAAAACCATTTCTTGTTAAAGGTTTTACTGAAGAAGTCTCTAACTCGTTCGCATCAGATTTCTTAATGTATTTCCAAATAGTCTTTCTGTTTTCGAAATGAAGTTTGTATTCGGGAATAGGTTCTAATAAAAAACTTTTGATATCATCGGGATCAGTACTATCAATCTCTATGACATCCATAGTATTGTCACCGATCATTTGTAGTTCAATAATACCAAGCAGGCCTCTTCCTTGTTCTTTTTGTATGGATTGGTCTAAAATCTGTTTTCCTTCGTCTGTAACAAGGTCATCACTATCTAGCTCTGCAACGAGATCCAATCGTTTTGTTATTTCTGCTCTTATATTATCTTGTTCCATATCGAACCATAACTGTCTTGTACTTTCTTCTGTCAACAAAAAATCATCTGTAATAAGGTCATTTAATGAACTTAAAGGAATATATGAGTAAGGATCGGCCTCTGTGGCTGGTTTGATATTAGAGAAATAATAAAGTTTATTATCCGTTTTTGTTAGTTCAGTATAGTTATCAAACAAGTAATCTTTTATATATACTAAAAAGGTAAGTTTTAGATCATTTTCTAGAAACCTATTCAATTTAAATTTGTTATTTTCCTCAATCACACTACCCAATATCCTGAAACTATCCTGCCCCTTTCTTAAAACTAACTTGTGGTTTCTTAAGGCTGCCTGTGTAGCGTATGAAGGAATTACGTTGATGTAGTCCAAAAAGTTATATTTTTTAAGTTGTACTTTCTTCTCATCATCATTCATTGCTAGGTAGGATGATAATCCGTCATCCAGAAAATAAGAATGGAGTATATCTACCGTAAAAAGTGTTTTATATAATGTTCTAAATGCCATTTATTTGTGATTTAAACTTCCATTTATTTCTGTAATTAAGTTTCCTTCTGATTGTGTAACATCTCTTTCAATTTCGAGAACACTTACTTTATATATCACAGAAGGATATTGTTTACCTCCCAATGTTCCCCAGATAAAATTCATTTCTTCAAAAGATGGACTGAAGAGTTCTACAGTAAATCTGAAATCTTTGATCTTATCCATTCCATCCAATTCTCTATCAAAACTGGTATTACTTTGAGTGAAAATTCTTTTAGACTGGAAGAATTCGATAATCTTTGATAAACTCTTTAAGGATTCAGTATAGTCGCTTCTATTAGCAGAGAACATGGTATAAAGATTTAGATGTACTTTATTGTTTTTATAGACGACTTTGGTCCCTTCTATTTGATGATTCAGAATATTCTTAAGTGTAGCTTCTTCTTCCGTATGTAATAATGAAAGAATTACATTATTATTTGTATTGGTATTATCGTTGGTTTCTGACTCTATAAAAGCTATATTATCTAATGAGACAGGTTTTTCTTCAATCTCTATATTGAAGAAATTGTTGACTTCTTCGGTAATAATCTGTAATACTTCGAATATCATGTTCTTTTAATTAAAAAATTGGAGTTAACCATCCTTATGAATCATCCCTTATAAATCAAAATTTGAGTATAAAAGATGATGTTCATTATAAAAATCAAAGAAATAGGGCATTCTAATATTATATGGGGTAATTATCCTAATCGAAAAAAAAGAGGGAAATAGGTACTTGATTAGAATGTTATAAAATTATGCTTTAGGCACATAAATTAACATAGCTAAAACACCAATTCTCCAAAGGAAAATAGCTTCATTAGAAAGGGTTAAATGTCCCTAAAAAATTACTGTTTTATTGTAATATGGATATAATAATGAGAATCCAACAGCCTAAAATTGAAGTGAAACCGTCTGTTTCCCTGAAAACCGTGAACGTCTTTTCACTATAACAGGTGTAAAGAAGATCAGTTTTATTCTAAATCTTTGTAAGGGTTAAAACTAAAAGCACTTTTATTATGAAAAATATACTCTTCAAACCTTTGTCATTGGTAAGCCTCATTTTCTTTTCTATAGGTAGTTCTCAAGAATTAGCATTACTTACAAACAAAACTAAGGATAGTACTCCGGTAGTTAAAAAAATAGATAATACTAATCAAAATACATTTTACTACAGTGATGGAACCATTAAAGAGATCAGGGAAACTGTGAATAACAAACTAGAAGGTTCTTGGAAATACTTTCACTCAAATGGCCAACTAAAAAAAGAAGGAACTTTTAAAAACAATAAAGCTGAAGGGATTTGGAGAGTTTATAACAAGAATGGAACGTTAGTTTTTGTTGAAAATTATAAAAATGGAATTGAACAAGGTATTTGGAAAGCCTTTGATCCTGATGGAAAAATAAAAATTGAAGGAACTTTTGTACAAGGTAAGCGTCAAGGTACCTGGAAAGTATATAATCAATCGGGAGGTATAGAAAAAATTGTCACTTTCGAAGATGATATAGAAAAAAGTGAATTAATTCTGAATCATAAACCAGCAGACTTAAACTTCTTTTCGGTTAGCCAATCAATAGGTAATTACTAGGGTTTCATTAAACTTCACAAAATCATGATAGCAATTATTTTATTGATTATACTAATCACAATTGTAGTGATATACTATCAATCTTATTGGGCAAAGATTGAACAACATTATGAATGTATTAATTATGAAAACTATTCATTAATCAAAGAATCTCCTTATTCTGAAGAATGCAGCATCTATGAAATTTTACAGAAAGAAAACCAGATTTGGTTTAAACGAGATGGGTATTCTTTATTCTATATTCAATTAATATCTATAGATTCAAAGAACGTAGAATTAATTGGTTTGGATGGTTACGGGATACGAAATATGGAGTTTAAAAAATACGTTTGTAAGCTGGTTCAAAAAATAAAAATAAAGCATAACAGTAACCTAAACTAAAAGAAGGAAGAAAATTAAGTTTTCTTCCTTCTTTTTGAACTATTAGAATGATGTAAGAATTACATTTTTACATCAGACAATTTTACTTCTTTAGCATCTTTATCTAACATTAATACTTCATCAAAGCCTGCATTTTTAAATTGCTCAAACTGAGTAGCAGCATCACCAATAACCAAATAAGCCATTTTAGACTCATCAAGATACTTGTTCGCCAACGCTTTGTGCTGCTCCAGGGTCATCCCTTCGATAACAGCTTCTTCTTTGGCAATATAATCCGGAGCCAGATCATAATTACCAATATCTTGTAGCATTCTTAACAAGGCTCCTTGAGTTTCGAATCTACGTGCGTTTGATTTGATCAAGGCGTTTTTAGTAAATTCAAGGTCTTCCTGAGAAATACCGTTTTTATACTTTTCGATTTCGTCCTTAAAGATTTTTACGGACTCAAAAGTAGTATTGGTACGTACACTAGAAGAAGCTGTAAATGAGCCCGGAATCTTGGTACCACTAAATCCCGTTCTAGCCCCATAGGTATATCCTTTTTCTTCCCTAAGAATCAGGTTTACATTTCCGGAGAAAGATCCTCCTAATTTATAATTCATAACAGTAGCCGGAAAATAATCTTCATTTGTACGAGCCATAGAAAGATATCCAATATTGATAACCGATTGTTTTGCATTTGGTATATCTACAAAGTATAAAGAAGATTTATCTCTGTTGTTTACGATTTCATACTCCGGAATCGTTACTTCCTTACTTGCCCATTTACTTTCTAAATTGGTAAGAGCTGCAAGTGCCTTATCCTTATTTATATCTCCAACAATTTGAAATCTACTTACCGAAGGTGAGAAATTATTAGCATAAAACTGTTTCAAATCATCCATGGTTATAGATTCTACAGACTCGACTGTTCCTATGGTAGGATATGCAAATATATGCTTATCTCCATACAGTACTTTGTTGTATACGTTTCTGGCAACCACATTAGGATTTGCCGCAGATCTTTTGATATCATTGATTGTTTTGGTTTTAATCCTCGCAAACTCTTCTTCATCCCATCTAGGTTCTAAAAGAATTTCTTCTACAAGATCCATCGTTTTGTCCAGATTTCTAACTAATGTGTTTCCACTAATTACAATAGACTCTCTTGTAGTATACATATTGATAGAGGCTCCTAATAGTTCAATCTCTTCTTCTAATTGTTCCGGAGTTTTAGTCGCTGTACCTTCCATCATGATATCCGTCATCAGGTTAGCTACTCCGACTTTATCAAAAGAGTCTAATAAATGTCCACCCGAAATTACCAAACTAAAATTCGCTAATGGCAACTCATTTTGCTCAATTCCGAATACTTTCATGCCATTAGATAGTGTAGTATTCCAAGAAGAAGGCACATTCAATTTAGGTGATTCTCCTTCTTTAGGAGCTACAGATCTATCAAAAGCCGATGGAGTTTTCTCTATTTCTTCTTTTGTATCTGCCACAGCAGTTTCTACATTCTCCTTAATTTCTTCCTCTACTACATTAGCTATTTCAGAATCTTTTGCCGCTAAATCTGTTTTTCCTTTAGGTACAAAACTGGTAATTACATAAGGCTTATCCTTGATGTATGTATTATACACTCTAATTACATCTTCCTTAGTAACTGCTTTGATGTTTTCTATATCCTGAGTAATGAATCCGGGATCGCCTGCAAATACATTGTATTGTGCAAGTCGAAAGGATTTTCCTAAAACACTACTGATTCCATTGTAGAAATCTGTTTCTAGACCTGCTTTGATACGTTCGATATCTGTATCGGTAATTCCTTCTGTTTCAAACTTTTTAAAAGCTTCAAAAACTCCAGCTTCAATATCTGCAAGACTTTTTCCTTCATTAGCTGTTACATTAATTCTAAACTTTCCTGCAATCTCCATAGAACGGTTCCACGCATTTGTATCAGAAGTAAGTTCTTTTTCTTTTACCAATACTTTGTATAAAGGAGCTTTTTTTCCTTCTGCTAACAACTCTCCTAAAAAGTCTAATGCATAAGCGTCTTTAGTATATTGCTCTACTGTAGGCCAAACCATATTAAGTTGTGCAGTAGTAGCAAAATTATCCTCATGCATAAACCTTTTAGTTTCTGATAAGGTTACATTCTGAACTTTAAGCTTTTCTACCGGTTGTCTTTTTTTGATTTCACCAAAATACTTTTCGATCATTGCTTTAGCGTCAGCAGTTTCAAAATCTCCTGCAAGTACTAAAGTTGCATTGTTTGGACCATAATATTTATCATAAAATTCCTTTACGTCTTCTACAGTAGCATTTTGCAGGTCAACTAATTCTCCAATTACTTGCCAGTTATAAGGATGTCCTTCGGGGAAAATATTTTTATCAATAACCCAGCTAGTATGCCCGTAAGGATTATTATCTACACGTTGTCTCTTTTCATTTTGTACTACTTCCTGCTGATTGTTAAAAGCACTTTCTGTAACTGTATTTATTAAGAATCCCATTCTATCAGATTCCAACCACATTACAGTCTCCATTGCATTTTTAGGAACTACTTCATAATATATAGTTCCATCCTGCCAGGTACCACCATTAAGTGTTCCTCCAACATCCTGAATCTTCTTAAAGAATTGATCCTGAGGCACGTTTTCTGATTCCTGAAAAAGCATATGTTCAAATAAATGAGCAAACCCTGTTCTTCCGGTTTTTTCTCTATTAGATCCTACGCCATACTGAATTGCTACAGAAACAATAGGATCTGATTTATCCTGGTGCAATACCACCTGAAGGCCATTTTCTAGTTCATACTTTTCGAAATCAATAGATAATTTACCTACTTCTTCGTTTTCTGATTGTGCATCCGTTTCTTTCTTACAAGAAACTACTGCAAAAAATAAAAAGGACATTACTATAATAAGCGTCCTAGATACCTGAATTCTCATGATATAATTTTTTGATTAAGTTTTTAAAAGTACTTTAAGCAAACGAGTATTCATCTTGTTGGATTATTAAAAAAAAGTTAAAAAGACTGTGTAAGTCCTAATTAATGTTTGAGAATTCAATTAAAATTTGAGAATTCATCACAAAATCCCAAATCTTCTTATAACATATTGCAAAAAGTTTACTGACATAAATCATTTTTTATCTGTTTTAGTTTATTCAACTTCGAAGAGCATAAAAAAAGTGTTTTTCAATTACTTGTCTCTAAACATATTAAAATGGGCGAACATACTGTAGATACAATCAATCACAAAGAAAGAAGGGCAGAATTTATAAAAAATCTCCTAGACGATATCAAAGCTTTAGAATTAATGCTTGAGCAAAACTTAATTGAAGATGATATTATTCGTATAGGATCAGAGCAAGAATTTTGTTTAGTAACTGATACTTGGCGTCCAGCAACCAATGCTGAAGACATTTTAAAATCAATTAATGACCCTCACTTTACCACAGAACTAGCTAAATATAATCTAGAAATAAACCTCGACCCTATTGAATTAAAAAGCAATTGTTTTAAAAAGGTTGAAAATCAATTATTTTCTTTACTAGAAAAAGCATCTACACATGCACAAGAATTTAATACCAAAGTGTTATTAGCCGGTATTTTACCTACAATTAGTAAAAACCAACTAAGCTTTGATCATATGACACCAAGTCCAAGATACTGGGAGTTAAATAGAAAATTAAGAGAACTGCGAGGGGCAGATTTCAGACTTCATCTGAGAGGAGTTGATGAATTGACAACAGATCATGATTCTGTGCTTTTTGAAGCGTGTAATACCAGTTTTCAATTGCATCTTCAGATTCCTCCAAAAGATTTCATCTCCAGTTATAATTGGGCACAAGCTATTTCTGCTCCAATTCTTGCGGTTAGTACCAACTCACCCTTATTACTCGGACGAGAGCTCTGGAGCGAAACACGTATTGCACTCTTCCGTCAAAGCCTGGATACTCGTGGATCATCCTATGCTTTAAAAGATCAAACAGCAAGAGTCTCTTTTGGGAATAACTGGGCTTCCGGATCTATTGCTGATGTATATAAAAATGATATCGCCAATCACAAAATACTCTTAGCAAAAGACATCGAAAAGAACTCCTTAGAAGAACTCCGTAAAGGAAACATACCAAAGTTACCGGCACTTTCTCTTCATAACGGAACTATTTACCGATGGAACCGACCTTGTTACGGAGTTGGTAACGGGAAAGCACATGTAAGGATCGAAAATCGATATATACCTTCTGGACCAACTATTAAAGATGAGATGGCCAACTTTGCTTTTTGGGTCGGTTTAATGACGGGAAGACCCTCTAAGTTTGATGAAATAGCTGACCAAATGGAATTCAAAGATGCCAAAGCAAATTTTATAAAAGCTGCCAGAATGGGAAAAGACACTATTTTGCATTGGATGGGGAAACAAATCTCCGCACAAGACTTAGTCATTAAGGAGCTATTACCTATTGCATACGAAGGTTTAGAAAAAATGAAGGTCGACAAAAGAGATATAGAAGAATTACTAGGCATTATAGAAAACCGAACTAAAGGAATTACAGGATCAGAATGGCAGATTAAGAATTACCGCAAACTTCGTAAAGACCTTAAACAAGACGATGCGTTGAGGGTACTAACCAAAGTAATGCACGGGAATCAACAACACGGCACACCTGTCCACCAATGGCAAGAAATAAAAAACACATCTGATATATGTAGTACGTCTGCAAGCTTAGTAGGCCATATTATGTCTACACGTTTATTTACGGTAAACAAAAATGACATTGCTAGTTTGGCAACCAGTATCATGAAATGGAAAGATATTCATCACGTACCGGTAGAAAACAACGCTGGAAAACTATGTGGAATTCTTACTTGGACACATGTCCAAAACTACCAAAAATCAACACAAAATAATCAAGAACAAATTGTAGCAGATATTATGACAGAAAAAGTCATTACTACCTCTCCAAAAACTGAAATCCAAGAAGCCATCAGGATTATGAAAATGAATGAAATAGGATGTCTTCCTGTGGTTCAGGATACAGACTTGGTAGGTATCATAACAATTAAGGATGTAATCGAATTTGATAATGGTCAAAGTATATAGTAAGGCATTAGATCAATCTATAGATGTAGAACGCCTTATTGGATATTACAAAGGTGGTCAACCTGGTCCGACGCTTATTTTTTTTGGAGGTATTCACGGAAATGAACCGGCGGGAGTATTTGCTTTAAAAAGAGTTTTCGAAGAATTAGAGAATCTTAAAACACCGATGTCAGGAACTATGTATGGTATCAGCGGAAATTTATGGGCATTAGAAAATGGGGTGCGATACCATGAGGAGGACCTAAATCGATTGTGGACTAATGATACTGTTAAAGACTTACACTCTAACAAACTTCATCACGATAACGAAGATAGCATCCAACAATTGGAGATTTATAATACCATTAAACAAATCCTACATAAAGAAAAAGGACCTTTTTATTTCTTTGATCTGCATACCACTTCTAGTAAGACAACACCATTCTTAACAGTGAATGATAGTATGTTGAATAGAAAATTCACAATGCAGTATCCCATACGAATAATTTTAGGTATTGAGGAGTATTTAGATGGCCCCTTATTAAGTTATATCAATGAACGCGGATATGTTTCTTTTGGATTTGAAGCTGGTCAGCACGATGATCCTGCATCCATAAAAAATCATATCTCCTTTATTTATCTTACTATGGTATACTCAGGATGTGTTCATAAAAGTGATGCTAATTTTGAGAAGCACTATACACTGCTAAATGATGAACTAAAGAAGTCCCATAAAACCTATGAAATCTTCTATCTTCACAAAATTATAAATGGAGAGGAATTTAGAATGAAGGATGGTTTTATCAATTTCCAAAAAATAAATAAAGGTCAAAACTTAGCCATTAGTAATGGTAAAAATGTTGCAGCTGAAAGCAACGGAAGAATTTTTATGCCTCTTTATCAGGGAAAAGGCGATGATGGTTTTTTTATTATAAAAAAAACACCTTATTTCTTTTTGCGTTTATCTGCGATTTTACGAAAAATAAGATTTGATCATATCTTACCGACATTACCCGGAATTCGTTGGATATCTGACAAAAAAGACGCTTTGCTAGTCAATTTAAAAGTTGCTCGTTTCTTTACAAAACAATTCTTTCATTTACTTGGATATCGAAGTAAAGAAATAGATAAAACGCATCTTATCATAAAAAATCGAGAAACCGCCTCTAGAAAAGAAGACTATAAAAATGCTGTTTGGAATAGAAGATGAATTTTATTCTTTGTTTAAGTATTGTGGAAGCTATTCTAATCATCCATCCTAATCCAAGCGACCGTATTGTATAGCTTCAGAAACATCCTTGATCCATATTTAGGTGTATTTCAGAAAAGAAAAAGCCTTCTATATTTTACAAAATACAGAAGGCTTTTAAAATTTAATCAGATAATATCAAATGAGTCTATCTACTTAGTTTTTAACCATTTTTTTAACCAGTCTTTTCTGATCATTTTCTATGATTACGAAATAAGCTCCTGATGTTAAGAATGATGTATTCAACTCAATTTGTTTTGGAGTAATATTCTGGATATCAACAGAACTATTTAGCTTTCTACCTCTTATATCGACAATCGTTATAATTGGATCTACAAAATCCACTGCATTATCAATGTATAATTTGTTTTGAGCTGGATTAGGATGTAATTTGATCGTATCCACTTCAAAATCGTCAACACCAAGAAGGGCTTCTTTTACATCTAATGTAAAATTGATAACCTGTTGAGCGACTCCACAATTAGCTCCAAAATCGACTTCTACTGTCCAATTTCCATCCTCATTGCCATCAAGTGCTATATTGTTAAAACTAATGCTATCGGTATTATAAATCTGGCCTCCTGGTGCGGTCCAGGTAGCAGAAGCATTAAATGAAGCAGCCGGAACCGTTAATTCTATATTTGCACCCTGTAATACTTCAACCACTTCTCCTTCACTAAAAGATACAGCTGTAGCACCATCAATACTATACTCAGTATCTCCATCTGATAAATCCGGAGCATTGGCAGCTACATTTACATTAACAGGTGTTCTTACTGTTTCGCATCTACCTCCTTTGGAAGTAAAATTCCAATCATAGAAGAAATAATAAAAATCTAAAGCATTTACTGTATTTCCGATAATTGAAACTACATTAGAAGGTGATGTATATGGATAACTCACTCCATTACCTGTTGGTGTTCTTCTTAATGATACCAGATCACTAGTTACAGATATTAAATTATTATCTCCTTTGGGAACGCTAAGGTTTACGGTTACTAGAGATTCTCCTAAAGGAATATTTACCGTTGTTGAAGCTACCACATTTCCGGTAGCATCTGCAACTTGTATCGTTCTGTCTCCAGCAGTCATTGCAGACATCATAAATGACTCAATCACAATATCATCATTGGTATTAAAAATTAATCCTTGAGAAAAATTATAATCTGTCGCAGTGCTTACACCAGGAGAAGGTGTTTGTTCAGATACTATTACAGAGGAAACTCCAGACACATAATACGTTGTAGCTCCTGTAATAGCAGGAGTTGTATATGTTTCTCCTGTTGCTACCTCAACTCCACCTGTGGCAAGGGTGTACCATTTATAATCCGTACTTCCTGAAGCAGTAAGTATTGCCGGATCATTCGTACATACTTCTATATCAGATGCCGCAGGCTGTAAGGCTTCCTCTAGATCTAAAGAAAATGAATAATCAATAGATCCACAAGTACCACTTGAATTAATCGTAACCTGATATTCGCCAGCCTGATTCAATGATAAATCATTAATAGTGATGGATGGATCTGTACTGTTAAAACCATTAGGCCCAGACCAAGAGAATGTGGGATTATTACCAGTAATTACATCTAACTGAAATTTCACCGATTGTCCTGTACATAATCCTGTTGAGGAACCTTCTTCAATTGCTCCATTGTCTACAGAAAGTTCTTGTTTCGCAGTAATGGTCAAGCAATTAGGAAGTGAAGATCTCCAAATACCTCTTCCATAAGTAGCTGCAGTAATAGAATTATCAGAAACATTGATTTCTAAGTCATTCACAATAGTGGTAGGTAAATTATTTAAAAATGGAGTCCAAGATCCATTAGTAACACTTCTGTATACGCCAATACTAGTAGCAAGGTATATTGGATCCTGGGATTGTCCCGGATGATGGACAATATCATTTATAAAGAAATATTTATCAGTAACAGGTAAATTTGAAGATATATTCTCAAATGTAGTCCCTCCGTCAATGGATTTGTGAACTCCAGTCGCGGTAGTAACCCAAATAATATTGGTATCTGTATTATGAATAGCTATCCCTCGTATGGTACTTCCAAAAGTATAAACATCAGCAACTGTATTTCCAGAATCGGTCGTTTTTTTAAGTACAACGCCCACAGAAATATACATTACCGTATTATCTGACGGTGCGATTTCCATTTGATTAGCAGCACTTCCAAGATTAGCAAGTTGTATCCATCCCGTCTCTGCCGTATTTAAACGATATAAGTTATCATAACCTGCAAACAACTCTCCACTAGCATTTATCGCTAGCGGTGTTACCCAGTTTCCATTCGATCCTGCAGGCCGATTTACACTTCCTGAGCCACTACTACCAGCATTTGTTGATTTATACAATCCTCCTCCATTTTGGGTAAACCCATAGTACTTATTATCATTTGTAGGGTCAATTGCTGTATCCATACCATCGGCACCATAATAATTTAGCCAGTTACCATTACCATTGTTATATGCATGACCACCATTATCTTGTAATCCACCGATCATTTTATTTGGATCATTTTGAGAAACGGCCACTTTATAAAATTGACTGGCTTGTATACCGGCTGTATGATCTGTAAAATTAGAACCTCCATTAGTAGATGAGTAAATACCTCCGTCAGAACATACAAAAACTGTTCCCCCAAAAGATCTAATCATATGTATATCTGCATGTGTATAAGAAGCTCCTTGAGGAAAACTCCAACTATTTAACTTGGTAAATGATGTACCTCCATCATCTGATTTCCAGACATTAAGACAACCAACAAATACTTCGTCAGCATTTGTTTGCGAAACACCTAAGGCTAAATCATAAAAAGCTTGCTCACTTTCGATAACATCCGTTGTAGTATTTTTTCCTAAAAACGAATCACCACTATTTTCTGAACGATATACGCCTTTAAAAGATTCATCCGTATTCACACTCAATATATAAACATATGAACTATTTGCCGGGGTTACTTCGATTACCATTCTACCATTATTAGTAGGAACTCCGTTAGTTATCATAGTAAAAGAGTCTCCACCATTTACTGATTTATAAAATTCATTCGGAGTTACAGCATATATAATATCTGGATTACCAGGTTTTAATTTAATGTCTTTAATATTACCAGGTAATGTTACGTCCCAATTCGCACCAGCATCTATCGATTTATATAGTCCTAAATTGGTAGCAACCCATAAGATATTAGAATTCGTTGGATGTATGTAGACTTCATTCATTGAAGATGGAGTATTGTCTGGATTTAGTCCTGTTGGATTCCAGGTTAAACCTCCATCTAATGATTTAAAAACTCCAGCACTTTGTGTGTCATTTCCATCATCATCTCCTGTAGATATATAGATGATATTAGAATTTGCATAATCAACTGCAATTCCTGAGACTCCAATCTGCGGTAAGTCATCCGTTAAAGGAATCCAAGAATTTCCCGCATTAACTGATTTCCATAGCCCTCCGGCTGGAGTTCCTACATACCATGTATTACTATCGTTAGGATCCAAGGTAATTGCATTAATTCTTGCTTGCCCAGAAGACCAAGAGCCGGTATTTGTATGTGTAAAAGGTCCTATCGCTTGCCAATTACTTAAATCAGTAGATGCTAATTTACTTTCTATGTCTTTTTTATGTTCCCAAGCGATCCATTTGTCTTTCGATGTGGGTAAATACCCCTCACCGTCCACTACATCTTCCCAAATATATTCCCATCTTTTAAATGGCTTATATCCACTACCCTTTTTATTCGAGTCATGAGTTTCCCAATATTCATTAAAGGCTTGTTGAATTTCTTGAAAGGTAGGTTTAAATTCTTTGCTGTTCTTACTTTGTTTTAGGTTTCGCATCCAAGGCGCATCCTGATTATACTGTCCATTTGCTGTTCCTAAGAACAGTAAAGCAAAAAAGAGATAAAAATACTTCATTGTGTGTGTAAAAGGTTAATAAATACTTTGATAACGATTACATTCTATTGCAATAAATGTAATACTTATTTAATTATAACAATCTTAATAAAAATTACCCTAATAATAATTGAAAAATTATTCTTTATTCTCAAGGTAATAAATCCTCTATCACAGCTGACCATCATGATCCAAACTACGGTATTGCATGGTTATAGAAATGTAATCTCCATTTATAGACGTTGAAACTTTAAAGATCGGATATAGTTCTGGAAACTCTAATATTGTCCCAAAACAAGTCAATTTTTCATTGTGAAGATTTAGAATAAAATAGTATCAATCTTATCAATGTATAAAAATGTTTTAAAACATAACATGAATCAATAGGTTTTTTTTAGAATTATAAGAACTCTTTCAGGTGACTATTTTATTTGTTTTTATCACATATTTCACTGTATATATCCAGTACTTTTATTAAATCCCCATAAGAGGCATTAAATTCGTTAGATTTAAGCCTATTATATAAGGATGGACATTCTTTAAAACGGCGTGTTACGCTTTTAGGTATCGTAGCACTTTCTATATTTTTATATCGATAGCGAATGTATTTAGGGTTTTCCTCGTTAAGTTGGATGATATAATCAACACTGGTATTTTTATAAGCCAATAATTTTCTAGCCTGAGAATAAGCATTTGGTGTGTAATAATACTCTAAAAAAGTAGTAAACAGTTTAACGTTCTCATTTTCATAAAGTTTATAATAAAATTCATATTGTTTTATAACTGGAAAAAATACTCTTTCAATTTCATAATCTTTTTCATCCATATGAAATACCATTCTGGATATTGTCTCTCCTTCAAATTCATATACCCATTTATTTTGTAAAACATATCCTTCGTATACAGTATTTTCACTTTTATCATGTATGAATCTAAAAGGGAAACCTTCAGCTCCTGGAAGCGTAGCAAAACCTTCAAAAATTTTACCACTTTCCGTATAAACGGTTACTGGTGAAAATAACTTCTCGGGAATTGTAAGTTTTTCCATTCCGTTATTAATATAATAATAATCTTGAGCATTGCTATGACTTGAGAAAATCACAAAAAATAGTATAATACAAATACGAGACATCTTAATTGATTAAAAATTGACGGCAAATATAAAAAAATGAGGCCTTATCCTAACCAACCATCCCGATCGAGACTACGATATTGTATGGCTTCAGAAATGTGATCCCCTTTAATTAATTCTGCTCCCTCGAGATCTGCAATAGTTCTGGAAACTTTTAGGATTCTGTCATAGGCTCTTGCAGAAAGGTTCAATCGTTCCATCGCCGTTTTCAGCAATTCTTTAGAGGTGTTATCTAATTCACAATATACACGTAGTTGTTTTACTCCCATCTGTGCGTTATAATGAATGTTTTTTAGATCCTGAAATCGTTTTGTTTGTATATCTCTTGCTTTGATCACACGTTTTCTAATATCGACACTACTCTCTCCTCTTCTTTCTTCACTTAATTTATCAAAAGGAACGGGAGTAACTTCGATATGAATATCGATACGATCTAATAATGGTCCTGAAATTTTACTAAGATATCGTTGCATCTCTGCTGGCGAAGAGGTAACCGGAGCATCCGGATCATTAAAATAGCCTCCTGGACTTGGATTCATACTTGCCACTAACATAAAACTTGACGGATATGTTACTGTAAATTTTGCTCTGGAAATTGTAACTTCTCGATCCTCTAATGGTTGACGCATTACTTCCAAAACTTCTCTTTTAAACTCTGGTAGTTCATCCAGAAATAATACTCCATTATGAGACAATGAGATTTCACCAGGTTGAGGATAACTACCTCCACCTACTAAAGCAACGTTAGATATCGTATGATGCGGGCTCCGAAATGGTCGCTGCGCCATCAATCCGACATTATCTTTAATTCTTCCTACAACACTATGAATTTTGGTGGTTTCTAATGCTTCTTGTAATGACATCGGTGGCAAAATACTTGGCAATCGTTTACTAAGCATTGTTTTACCGCTACCGGGTGGTCCTACCAAAATGATGTTGTGTCCGCCAGCAGCAGCTATTTCCATACACCGTTTGATACTTTCCTGTCCTTTTACATCCGCAAAATCAAACTCGGGATTATCTAATTCCTTATAAAACTCTTCTCTTGTGTCGACAATCGTTTGTTCTAATTCCCCATTTCCATCGAAAAAATCTATTACTTCTTTGATGTTTTCTATTCCATATACTTGTAAATTATCAACGATGGCGGCTTCTCTTGCATTTTGTTGAGGCAAAATAAAGCCTTTATACCCTTCTTCTCTTGCCTTTATGGCAATTGGCAATGCGCCTTTTATAGGTTGCAAGCCTCCATCCAAAGAAAGTTCTCCCATAATCAGGTAATCCGAAATATTTTCTCCTTTAATCTGTGAACTAGCCGCAAGAATTCCCAGAGCTAAAGTTAAATCATATGCAGAACCTTCCTTTCTGAGATCTGCAGGAGCCATATTGATGGTGATTTTCTTACCGGGTAGTTTATATCCATTATTTTGTAACGCCGCAGCAATCCTAAAACTACTTTCTTTTATAGCATTATCAGGTAACCCTACCAAATGATATCCTATTCCTTTATCTATATTAACTTCTACGGTGATTGTTGTTGCTTCAACACCAAAAACGGCACTTCCAAATACTTTAATTAGCATATTTTTATATATAAGAGTAGTATTAATTTTATTTCATTTAATACGATTGTTAATACCATGTGTTTTTAAAACAACAGATGTTACCTCTAATACTCTTATTTTTTTATGATTTTATGAAATTAAGCGAAAGTTGGAGAAGATAGACACTTATCCTTTACATGGAAAATTCAAACTATGAAATAACAAAACCAATTATATTTCATAAATATGAATTATAAACAATCAAGAAGAAATGGTTGAGGGAAAATAGTGAAGTTATTGACTCCTTTAAATACAAAAGTCAAACTTATATGAATTTAACGAATTATTTAAACAAAAATATGCTTAAAAACGTATAGGCGACTAGCGAATAAAAAACAACTAAAACAATTTCCAAACGATATTTTTCTACAATTCTCCGTAACATGAAATGGTTTATTTATAGATTACATATAGTAAACAGTTAACGAAGCCTATACCCTATATTTCAGTTTAAAAAAACCCAACATACTAGAATATTGGGTTTTAACAAAAACAATAATTTAATAAAAGTGTGGAGTATTTCCGTGTTCTGAAAATTGATTACAATACTGCGAACTCTTTCACTTTTTTCTCATCATAACATAACAAACAATTTAAAGAACCGCTTCCTGATGAGTCAGAAACAACTTCTCATTTAAAAATCTAAGGGTTGGTATTTTATCTTTGGTTTCTACAAGAATCGAAATATTGTTATTACTTCCTCCATAAGAAATCATTCTTACTGGTATATAATTCAGAATCTCAAAAAGCTTATGAGAATTTTTGTCATTAATAACAGATTCTCCTACCACACAAACAATACTATGATCTTGCTCTACGGTTACTTCTGCATATCCCTCAATCTCTTTCACAATCTCATCGATGTAACTTGTATCATCTATGGTCAAAGAAATAGCAATCTCTGAGGTAGTAATCATATCTATTGAAGTATGATAGTTATCAAAAACCTCAAAAATTCTTCTTAGATATCCATGTGCCATCAACATTCTATTTGATTTAATCTTGATCGCTGTAATTCCATCTTTTGCAGATATCGCCTTTAACCCTTTTATATAAGTTCTGTTAGAGATTATAGTCCCGGGAGCTTCTGGATCAAATGTATTTTTAAGTAATACCGGAATATCTTTATCAACAACAGGTGAAACTGTTTGAGGGTGTAAAATTTTTGCTCCAAAATAGGCCAACTCTGCAGCTTCATTATAGGTAAGATGTGCAATTGGATTAGTGCCTTCTACATATCTCGGATCGTTGTTATGTAATCCATCAATATCGGTCCAAATCTGAATCTCTCGTGCGTTTAGAGCTGCTCCTATAATTGTAGCCGTGTAATCACTTCCTCCACGCTTCAGTGTACTTATTTGGTTTAAATGATCTCTACAAACAAACCCTTGCGTAATGTAAATATTGCTAGATGCATTGGTATCTAAAACTTCTCCCAGTTTTTCAGAAACTTTAAGAATATTTGGATTGTCTACATTATCAACAAGCATAAATTCCTTTGCACTAATCAATGTATTATCAACTCCTTTGGAAATTAAAAAATTAGAGAAAATATAGGTTAACAACGTTTCTCCAAAGGTTAGCACTTTAGCATTCAAAACCTCTGAATATTCCTGATTGGATAATTCTAACATCTCCGTAATCATCGATGACACTTGATCTTTAAGATCATTTTTCAACTCTCTATCGTCGATCAATGCATCAATAACATCTATGTGTTTACTTTCTAATTTATGTAGATTTCTTGTGATGGCTTCTGCATCCTTTAACTTAATATATTCAACAAGATTTACTAATCGATCTGTAACACCAGACATCGCAGAACACACTACCACCTTTTGTTCACCATCACTTATTAGAATATCTTTTACTCTATGTAAATTCTCTACCGATCCAACAGATGTTCCTCCAAACTTTAAAACCTTCATTATATTATCCTTTTTTACAATGCATAATTATACAATAGTGAATAAAGAATAAATATTTTCGTAAAAAAAGTATATATTTACACAATATGTTAAATATCTAACAAAATGAAAACCATAACAGATTGTGTTCACAATATACTTAGGCATCAACCCTTTTTAGAAGATGCTTTATCAAGAGACATCATAAATTTTAGCTCTTTGGCTACTGATTTATTACCACAAGTAGAAAAGGAAATGAGAAAACCCGTAAAACCTGGCTCGATAGTTATGGCCTTACGCAGGTATCACCCCAAGAGGATCAAACACTCAGAAAATCTTGGTAGTTTAGGAGACATCGTAGTAAGATCAGGAATCACTGAATATACTTTTTTAAATTCCAATACCATACTTACCAGTCAATCGAATTTATTGAACACGGTGAAAGATAAAACCAAGACCTATTTTACGTACTCAAGCAATTTTCAGGAAAGTAATATACTGGTATCTTCTTCGCTCAAAGAAATTGTAGAAGATCATTTTAAAGATGAAACTTGTATTTCAGTTGCAGACAATCTATCCTCTATGTCTATTGAATTGCCAGATGATAGTTCAAAATCGATAGGTTTATACTTTTACATCTTTAAGCTTTTGGCCTACGAAGGTATTCCGGTTTTTGAAATTATTTCTACTTCTAATTATTTCACTCTGTTTCTGGAAAAAGAATATGTAAATGACGCTTTTTTACTTATGAACGAAATTAAAGAGAATTAAAAAAGCCCTGTCTCCAGGGCTTTTCATTATTTTGATTCTAAACTATTACCAAATTTCAACTCGTTTTTCCGGTGCTAGATACATTTTATCTCCTTCTTTAATGTCGAAAGCATCATAAAATGCCTGAACATTTAATAAAGGTTGTATAGCTCTCGTGGTTCCCGGCGAATGTGGATCTGTTTTTATCTGTGTTCTTAATGCGTCTTCTCTAATTTTAGTCCTCCAAACTGTGGCCCAAGACATAAAGAATCTTTGCTCTGGAGTAAACCCGTCGATATCCTCTGGTCTTCCATTTTCAGCTAAATGCATTTGTAATCCATCATAAGCACCCAGTACTCCTCCCAGATCTCCAATATTTTCTCCAAGAGTGAATTTACCATTGATAAAAACACTATCTAAAACTTCTATAGCACTATATTGTTCTGCTAATGCTTCTCCTCTTTTGGTAAACTTTTTTAAGTCATCATCTGTCCACCAGTTGGATAAATTACCTTCTGCGTCAAAACGAGCACCAGAATCATCAAAAGCGTGTGATATCTCGTGGCCAATCACCGCACCAATTCCGCCATAATTAACCGCTTCATCCGCAGTATAATTATAAAACGGAGGTTGTAATATTGCCGCAGGAAAAACTATCTCGTTAAATAACGGATTAAAATATGCATTTACTGTTTGTGGAGACATTCCCCATTCTGTTTTGTCCACAGGTTCTCCAATTTCATCTATATTTTTTTTGAATCCCCATTCTGAAACTGCCATCATATTTTCAAAATATGAATTTCCATCTTTAACAGCTAAAGTGGAATAGTCCTCCCATTTATCCGGATATCCGATTTTAACGGTAAACTTGTCTAATTTCTGAATTGCTTTCATCTTAGTGCTGTCACTCATCCAATCTAATACTTCAATTCTTTTTTGGTAGGCTTTGATAACATTAGCGATCATCTTTTCTGCCTTTGCCTTTGCCTCTGGTGGAAACTTAGCATCCACATATAATTGTCCGATTGCCTCACCAACAGAACCATTCACTCTCGCCAGTGCTCGTTCTTCTAAAGGTCGCTGTTTGATTGCACCATTCAATGTCTTACTATAAAAATCCCAATTTGCCTTTTCTATTTCTGTAGAAAGAGATCCAGCAGCTTGATTTAATGTAGCCCAACGCATCACAGTTTTAAGATCTTCTATACTCGTATTAGTCAATACACTTTGTAACTCCTTCATGTATTTAGGTTGCATTACGATTACAGAATCTAACTGCTTTTTGACACCTAAATCTTTCATCAATTTATTCCAATCAATTGACGGAGTCATTTCTGAAAGTTGCTCAATTGATCTAGGGTTATTAAAGTTTCGTGTATCTCTACTTTGAACTTTATCCAAACGTGGCTCAGCCAATTTAGTCTCAATAGCTAATATAGTTTCTGCATTTTGGCGAGCTTGTTTTTCTGTTTCTCCAATATACTGAAGCATTCTGGTAATATGATCTACATATTGACTTCTAATCTCAACAGATTTTTCATCCTGATCCAAATAATAATCACGATCCGGTAAACCTAATCCTCCTGTAGAAATATAAGGTGCATTGATCTCACTATTGCTTAAGTTAGGAAAAGAAACTAATCCGGCAAATGGCGCAGAAGCGGCAGTTTCTAAAGCCAAAACAGTTTGTAAGTCATTTAAGTTCTTTATTCCGGCAATTTTATCCAAAGTAGGTTTTAGTGGGGTAACACCTGCCTTATTTCTTGCCACGGTATCCATGATAGACTCATAAATCAGTAATGCTTTATACTGATCGGTTCCTTTTTCATATTTACCACTCGCTTTTGCTTTCTCGAGAATCTCAAGAACATCATAGTCTGTCTTTTTTCTTAAAACACCAAAACCTCCCCATCGAGTTCTATCGTCAGGAATTTCTGTGTTTTTCATCCAATTACCATTTACATAATTGTAAAAGTCTTCTTTTGGACTAACACTGGGATCCATATTATCCAAAACAATACCTGGGATCTTTTCTACTTTAGCGATCGTTTCAGTTCCATTCTCCCCATCTTTTTTGACTTCATTCTTACAGCTAACGAAAGCTATGACCAATGCTGCCAAAAAATACACTTTTCTCATTTTTTTGCTCATTCTATTAATATATTAAGTTTAGTTCTTTGATATAAGACGTAAAAATTGAGGATTTATTACTAATATCAAGAAATGCAAGTTATATAAATTGCAAAAATGTAGGAAATCCTTTATAAAAATTTAACTCACTAGGTAATAACTAGTTCAACCAAATAACTGATTAACAACGCCTAACAAGTATAATATATTGAATTATTAACAAAACATTAAGATAAGATATTTATGAAAACAGATATTTGGAACGTAAAAAAATGATAATCAATAACTTAAACAAAGGTTTCAACTGACAAAATTTTGAGAAACCTATTTAAGTAGACGTGTATCGAAACTAAAAGGTTCGATTTCAATTAACTTAACCAAATTAAAATCCGGATGTAATGGATTTATGAGAAGGTTCTGCTCTCTGGGTACAATAATACTGGGGACTTTTAATCCTAAATACGTATTTCCAGATATCCAATTCATTGCAAAATGTTGAATTCCGGTTGAAGGAGGAATTTTATTCCAATCTTTGGGTAGTTGTTTTATATCTATTGAGGTAGTTAATTCATCAGGAAGTTCTATTGTAGCGATTGCCATATCATCCGGAAAATACGCGGCAGGTAAATGAGCTAATACTTCTAAAACCGAAAGAGCAACTGTAGTACTAGTATATAAAACTGCCACACCTTTAGGATTCCATCTTCCTCCAACGGTTTTAGCACCAATTCCTGTTAAATCCTTTATATACTTTTGTTTTGCTATTCTATAAACCAGCATTATGCAAAAATTCCGTGCTCAATACGAACTAATTCTTCATTTAACAACTGAAATCCAAATGTTGTATCAAGGAGTTCTTTAGGTTTTCTCGTTGCTAATGCAATGTTGGGGTGCTCCATCCATCGTTTAAAACGGTCTAAGTCCCCAAAAATATTCTCTCCTTTTGCATAAAGTTTAGCCAGTTGCAGTGCTTTAGCACTTGCTTCTGTACTAAGTTTTTTCTTTAACTCGTAACGCTGTATGGTACGCTCTGATAAATGCAATACGTGTGCCAGTTCACTTAAATCAAAATCAATTGTTTTTGCCAGATGTAATAATGCCCTTTTATCTATCCCATTTCGGGATAATTCTATAAAATCATATACATTATGCAAAGGAATATCCAAATTTAGATATCGCAATAACCCTTTACTCTCTAACTCATCATAATCTAATGGTGACACTGCGCTCATAATACCAAGGAATTAATTATGACAAAAGTACGAAATAAAATGACAAATGACTAGCTTATTCTAGAATTAAATCTAATTCTTTACTAACATCATCTAATCTAGCTTCCATAGATCGAATAGCTATTGTAGAAAGATATCTTCCTAGAGGTAAAACTGGTTTTATAGCTAGCTCATCCTTTTTGATATTATCGGAAAACACACTAGTTGTCTGCGGCACTATTGCTGTAGGTTTCAATTTTATTATATATTCATTCCCCAACCGTTTCATAATTTCTTGTGTATGACCATATCGCACATTTCTGAGGGTTGTCAAGGGTGCAGCTATTTGTGTACTAGTTTTTGCAATCTTACGTTGCTCCTCATTAGTAATGATCAAATGTTTCATTTTTATTTTACTCATTAAATCAGGAAAAGAATCATTTAATACCTTTTTAAAAACTTCTTCGATACCTCGAGAAACTCTCCCGCCGATATTATCATAATATCCTGCATCTGCGTATTGATCAGATTCTGACTCTTTTTGGTCCGACATTCTTCTAACCTCTCCCACAGGTGTAATAAAAGGAAAACTGGCGTTGATTCTCATTGCTGTAGAAAGGGTAACAGAATTATTAGGGTAACTGGATTGCAGATTATCTAAAAAATCATTCATCCCGGCTAATGGTCTTAAGTGTGAATACCTTACTGGACTAATAATATTATAATTACCCGTTTGTGTATGTGTTGTATTAATCAATAATAAAGGAGGGGTCTTTTTATCATCATTTGTTGTTTTTTTTAAAGAAATATTCTCGTAAAAAGATAAAAACTCTCTGTCAATACTTCCTTGACCTCTTGAGGCTTCGAAATATTTCTTGTGAGCCTGATTCCATTGTTCCTCTAATAATTGCCCTCTATTTTTAAAATTGAATAAACTAGTAACTTCCTTAAACAAATCTCTTCCTAATAAAGACAGTAATGCAGCAGATAAATAGTTTTCTTTATATATAGCGCTTGCTTTATATCGCAAGATTGGGTGTTCAATGTCTGTCTTAAAACTAAATTTAGCTTTACTATTCGTTAAATTCGCATTTTGAGCCTCGGCAAAAAACATAGAATTACCCACACTTCCACCAGATGCACCGGTTAGAGAAAGTAGATTTTCTTCAAAATAAGTTCCATTAGACTTTTCATACAAATAACTATGCACAAGAAATGACCAAAGTCCGGCTCTGGATCCTCCACCTTCTGCAGAAACCATAATCACAGGAAAAGTACCACTACTTTTTCTGATAATATCTTCCCTACTTTTTATCCAAGAATGCATATAAGAATCCAACGAAGGTCTTTTGAAAGAAGTCTCCTGTAAATTAAGTTGATAATGGTCTGAAGTATCTGAAAAAAATCTTGCCGAGAAAATACAGAATACACTAACAATAGAAAGAAGTGGTAACCTAATCTTTTTACCTAATAAAATTAGAATAAAACAGAGCATGAATAGACTTAATAAAGATAAAATTAAAATAGATAAGGGATTGATTCCATTTGCTAAATCAGGATTAAAATTCAATACCAAAAAAGTAAGCAGGAGTATGAATCCAAAACCTAAAATTGCTCCATAGAATAGTTTCTTAGAAAACCTTTTTAAAAATTTATAACTATTAAAAGATAAAGTAGAAAACAATAAGGCCAAAGCACAATTAGAAAGAAATAGATTACCAAGGTCCTTTTCTGCTTGAGTATTTAATGTACCTAATGATATGATCAAAATCATTAAACCTATTGAGACACCAAAGAAAATGAAGGTAGTCTTAGCGCTTCGATTAAGAAATCTCTTTAATACCTTATACAATCTTGGCTCGGACAATAATAATAGTATAAAAATGATAAGAATAAGTGTATTGGTCGGATTAAGATACTTTGTATAGGTATTTTCTAATCCAAACGACTCCATTGCATGTAGAATACTAAGTGCTGATATTGCTAATAATAAAATCGCCAAAATTCTTGGCAATGTTTTCCGCATATGTATTCTGGTCATATATGGATAGCTGGCAGATTCACTTCTATCCTGAAACTTGTAATGCTGATTAGGGACAAAACCTATAAGATTAGAAAGAGAAATATCTTTATAATTATGGTAATAAAAGTATTTGGGTATGTTCCATATCAAAAAAGCCGAAGCTGTAAGCAAACTAAAATATAACGGAACTTCTAATAAAAAAGCATCTGCCTGATTGAGAATTAATAATAAATCGACAGTTTGAGGAAAATACCATAAAGCCAAATACACAAACAAAATAAAAAAGAGACTAATAATATTATTCGTTAGCTCTCTTAGAAGGTTTTTAAACCAAATACTAAATCCCTGAAAAAATAACAATAGTTTGATCATCATCTCAATCAAATTTAGAACTAAATATTCTTAAATTATTGATTAATTGTAAAATAACGCTCAAAAAAATGGATCATTGCTTTTTCCAGTCCAGAAAACAAAAAATCAACAAACTCACATTCAACATGTTAATGAAATTATAAATTTTAACATTTGTCTAAACACCAGTATTTACAGGTATAAAGAGAATTTTTAGAAAACGAACTCCATAAAAATCAATATTTAAATTAAAAAAAATGTTGTTTTAATATAAAAAGTTGTATCTTGTCGTTGATTATGTGTTTTACAACGATAAAAACACTAATTAAGTAAGAAAAAACTTACTATTTTAAATTGCAGTTTAACCCAAAAAGCTGAACCTTATGAAAAAATTACTACCCCTATTAACATTACTTTTTGCAAGTGTTGCATTTGCGAATGTAAAAATCGACATTTCTTATAAATTAATGTCTGTGACCGAGAATACCGTAATTAACGGATTAGATGAAAATACTGAAGAAGGCGTAATTTTTATAACAGAAAGTTTACATATTGAGAACGGAGTTCGTATAAAGATTAGAAATGCTTGTTTAATCATTTTAGGAGATATTTCCGGAAACGGGATTCTTGATGTAGATGAAACGGCAACCGTTACTTTAGAAGGAGAGAAAAAAGGAAGAGTTACCTTTATTGATAGATTTCTAGCAGACTCGACTTGCCAGCAAGATACTGGAAATAAAATTTTTAAGCACGTAAGAGAAATACCAACCGGTACTAAATATAGCCTTTATACCCTTTCTGGAAGATTGTTAGATAGTGGTATAATTGACGAATACATCCATAATTATGTGGATCCAAAAACATATCTTATTAAAGTAGAAGGATACAAACTAAGGAAAA
Source organism: Aquimarina rubra (assembly GCF_042684305.1). Taxonomy (NCBI): domain Bacteria; kingdom Pseudomonadati; phylum Bacteroidota; class Flavobacteriia; order Flavobacteriales; family Flavobacteriaceae; genus Aquimarina; species Aquimarina rubra. The sequence continues at coordinate 106,037 of NZ_JBHULE010000037.1, forward strand.
TAGTTTTTAAAAATTAAATCAATCATAAAAAGTAAGGTTTTATGTTTGCACGGCAATAATTGCCGTGCTTTTTTTTGACTAAAATTTTAAATTTAGGTTTCTTCCGAACAAAGCAATATTTTTGGTACAAAATGATTTTTTATGATTTCTGTACCAACCGCACTATCCATAGTTTCAGAAGTAGTATATGCTCCAAAAGTAAACACAGTTTCATTAAAAGATGCCAATGGTTTATTTCTTGGTGAGAATATGATCTCTTCAATAGACATGCCTCCTTTTCGCCAATCTGCAATGGATGGATATGCACTCTTGCTTCACGATAAAAACTCTTATCAAATTATTGGCGAAGTTAAAGCCGGAGATCCAGATAATTACACTTTAGAACCAGGACAAGGTGTTCGTATTTTTACCGGGGCCAGAGTCCCGGATGATGCAAATACTGTGGTAATTCAGGAAAAAGTAATTAGATCAGAAAACATCATAACCATTGATAGCGAAATACATCCAAATCAAAATATTAGAGCGGTAGGAGAACAAATAAAAAAAGGAGACACCTCATTACCCAAAGGAACAAAATTAACTCCTGCCGGTATTGGTTTTTTAGCTGGATTAGGAGTAACTAAGGTAGAAGTTTATGCTCCTCCTAATGTTGCGATTATTACTACCGGAAATGAACTGGTATCTCCAGGAGAAATACTAAAAGAAGGACAGATTTATGAAAGTAATTCTATTCAATTAGAAACTGTATTACAACAACTACATATCAAAACTATTAATAAATATGTTGTTCAAGATGAATATGAAAGCACCAAAGAAACAATACGGCAAGCTATAAGTGCTAATGATTTGATTTTAATTAGTGGTGGTATTTCTGTAGGAGATTATGATTTTGTAAAAGAAGCTTTATCAGAATTAGAAACAAAAGAATTGTTTTATAAGATTAAGCAAAAACCAGGAAAGCCTCTATTTTTTGGAACTAATAATGAATCTATGATTTTCGCATTGCCAGGTAATCCTGCTTCTTCTCTAACTTGTTTTTATGTTTATGTGCTTCCCATCATCCAAAAAATGATGGGCGCTTCTAAATATGGTCTTAGTAGAACTACAAAAAGCTTGACCACCAGCTTTATTAAAAAAGGAGATCGCGCACAATTTCTTAAGGCAAATGTGATTGGAGAAACAGTGGAAATACTCGAAGGTCAAAGTTCTGCAATGTTATATACTTATGCAGTGGCAAATGCATTAGTTTATCTCCCGGAAGATGCAAATAGTACTGAAAAAGGAAGCGAAGTAGAAACTATTTTATTACCACAATAATTGTTCTTGTTTTCAAAAAAGAATATAGCTTCAATTATATTTTAGACAGTTCACAACATCGAATTTTGTGGAAATCATAAAAATTAAATAAAGAGTTTTTTATTTATTTAATTCGTTATATCTTGCAGGAAACAACGCCTTTTATGTATCATATAAAAAGTAGAATTTGGATTGAAGGAGAAGAAGGGGTTTTTCTTGGTGAAGGAAGGATTAAAATCCTTAAAGCTATTATGGTTGAAGGTTCTCTTTCTAAGGCTGCAAAATCTTTGGGCATGTCCTATAAGAAAGCATGGAATTTAGTAGATTCTATAAACAAAAATGCATCTGCTCCGATTATCATTACCAATACCGGCGGGAGTGGTGGCGGTGGAACCGAAATTACCGAATACGGTGTGAAAATGATTACTGCCTTCGAAAATATTAATAAAAACTGTTGGGATTTTCTGGATCAACAATTAAAAGAGCTCCAGCTATGAATTCAGGAAAAGGTTCGGATATCACAGGAATTATACTTGCCGGAGGCAAAAGTAGCCGAATGGGTCAGGATAAAGGATTAAAACTTCATAACGGGAAACCATTTATAACGCATATCATAAGAGCAATAGAAGCTGTTACCAATAAAATTATGATCATTACCGCTAGTGCAGACTATGAGGTATTCGGTTATCCTTGTATTCCGGATATCATTCCAGATCAAGGTCCTGTTGGCGGAATTTACACAGGTTTAAACCACACTGAAACGACACAAAACCTAATCCTTAGCTGTGATGTTCCTTTTGTTACTGCTATGGTACTTAATAACCTAATTACCGAATACGAATCTGATTATGATGTTATCACTTACAAAGACATTCCTCTAATCACTTTATATAATAAATCGGTAATGAGTACCTTTTTTGAAAGCATAGAAAAGAAACGCCTTAGTCTCAGAAAAACGCTTTCAACATTAAAAGTAAAAAGTATCCCGATCGAGAAAAGTATAGCTCCTTTTGTAAAAAACATCAATACGCATCAACAATATAAAGAAGCAACACAATGGAATTAAAGGTTTTATATTTTGGAATGATTGCAGAAGCTACTCAATGTGCGGAAGAAATTATTTCCTTGGAATCTGGTAGTAGTGTTGATCAATTGGAAAATTTGATAAAAGGCAAATACAAAAAATTACAACGTTTACCATTTAAAATCGCAATTGACAAAGAAATTATAGCAAATAACGTTGTACTTCATCCAAATAGTGAAGTAGCATTATTACCTCCTTTTTCCGGAGGTTAAAAAGAACATACACATGAAAAAAAGAAAAACGGTTTTTGTAGAAGGGCCGATTAGCCCTGCTTTTATCGCCAACTCAATTGAAAAACATCAAACCAAGACCTCTATTGGTGCCCACGATATCTTTTTGGGTCAGGTGCGAGCGGATGAAATTGAAGGCAAAATTGTGCAAGCGATTGATTATTCGGCGTATGAGGAGATGGCAGAAACTAAATTCCACGAAATTCGCGAAGCTACTTTTAGTAAATATCAGCTTACTTGTATGCATATTTATCATAGCCTTGGTACAGTAAAAGCCGGAGAAATCTGTCTTTTTGTGTTTGTTTCTGCACCCCACAGAAAAGTTGCTTTTGAAGCATTAGAATTTCTGGTAGAAGAAATAAAAAAAGAAGTTCCGGTATTTGGAAAAGAAGTTTTTGAAGACGAAACACACGTTTGGAAAGTAAACAAAGTTTAATGTGTTTAGAAGTGGAATTGTTAAAATATCAACGATTGTTCCAGTAAACGATTAAACAAAAAAATACAGTTAAACAGCAACATGGTAGACATCACTCATAAAAATAATACACTTCGTACTGCGGTAGCACAAGCGGTTGTCAAAGTGGGTAGTACTGAAACTATAGAAGCGATTGTATCTAAGAGTATTCCGAAGGGAGATGTTTTTGAAATGGCAAAAACAGCAGGCTTATTTGCGGTAAAAAGAACCAGTGATATGATCCCGGATTGTCATCCACTACCTATTGAATATACAGCTATAGATTACAAAATCAATAATCTGGAAATCACCATTGAAATGACCGTAAAAACGATCTATAAAACTGGTGTAGAAGTTGAAGCTATGCACGGAGCATCCGTTGTTGCGCTAACCATGTATGACATGCTAAAACCGGTTGATAAGAATGTAGAAATACAACATATCAAATTGCTTCGTAAACGAGGAGGCAAATCAAGCTACAAAGATAGTGGAGCACCTTTTACTGCGGGAGTGATTGTTTGTTCTGACTCCATAGCTGCGGGACAAAAAGAAGATAAAGCCGGAAAAGCCATTATCGCTAAACTAGAAGAATGTGGAGTAACTATTAATGCATATACCATCATCCCTGATGAGACTGATCAGATACAACAACAAGTAAAACAATTAAAAGAGGCAGGTAATGATCTTATAGTTTTTACCGGTGGTACCGGGTTATCACCTCGTGATGTAACACCAGAAGCCATTTTACCGTTAATCGAACGTCGTATTCCCGGAGTTGAAGAAGCGATTCGTACCTACGGACAAGATCGCATGCCATATGCCATGCTTTCCAGAAGCGTTGCAGGAGTTATTGGAGAATCTTTGGTATTGTCATTACCAGGCTCAACAAATGGTGCTAAAGAATCTATGGAAGCAATTTTTCCAGCGGTGCTGCATACTTTCAGAATTCTGAAAGGTGCAAAACATGATGGAAATTAATTAGAAAGAAGTGAAAACAGAAAATCAGCACATATTAACCGATAATTTTGGGCGCAAACATACCTATCTTAGGATTTCGCTTACAGAAAGATGCAATCTAAGATGTACGTATTGTATGCCGGCGAATGGTATTCCTTTAAGTCCAAAGGAACATCTAATGACTGCTGGTGAAATTTATACAATCGCCAAAGAGTTTGTGAATCTTGGTGTTACTAAAATCAGATTGACTGGTGGAGAACCTATGGTGCGTAAGGATTTCCCTTTGATATTAGAAAAACTTGCCAGTCTGCCTGTTGAGCTTGGAATTACTACAAACGGAGTATTAGCAGATCGTTTTGTGCCGCTTTTAAAAGAAAATGGTGTTAAAACTATTACCATAAGTATCGATTCACTTTATAAAGATAAATTTGAAAAAATCACGCGTCGTAATGAATTCGAAAGAGTTTGGAACACCATACAACTTTTCCAGAATGAAGGCTTCAAGGTGAAACTTAATATTGTATTGATCAAAAATTTTAATGAAGACGAAATTATCGATTTTATAAATCTTACCAAAGATCGAAATCTGGTGGTGCGTTTTATAGAATTTATGCCTTTTGATGGAAACCAATGGAAGATGAATAAGTTAGTAACCCAACAGGAAATATTGGATAAGGTAAACTATACATTTCCATTACAACTGAAACGACTAACAGATTCACCAAACGATACCTCCAGAAATTACAAAATCGAAGGGTTCAAAGGTAGTTTTGCAATTATAAGTTCTGTCACCAATCCATTTTGTGATACCTGTAACCGTATTCGTATTACCGCAGATGGTAAATTAAAAAATTGTTTATTCTCTGGTGAGGAGTTCTCTTTATTAAAACCACTTAGAGCTCAAGAACCTATAACTACTGCAATACAATCTGCACTGGCGCATAAGTTTGCTACCAGAGGAGGCATGGATACTCCGGATAAACTAAAAAATCCCGAATTACATTCTAAAAACAGAAGTATGATCAGCATTGGAGGTTAATTTCTAAATCCCCTTTTGACATACATTTCCAAAAAAAACTTTATATTTAGACTTATATCCCAGTAAGGCCCCGAAATATCCTTATCGGATAATTAACTAACGTGCGTTCTTGGTCCAAAAACTCATCTATGAATCGAAAATCTTGGTTAAAATCTGAAGCTGCCAAATACACACTGTACGGAGTATTATTCGGTTTTATGTTTCCAATTCTTGCCACGAGTATTGATATTGCCAAATTGAAGCTTGATTTTTCCTGGGAATCTATACTATTTGTTCAGAAAAAATATCCGATTCATTATATCATCGATACCGCTCCCCTATTTCTTGGTCTTTTTGCTATGTTTGGCGGACGTAACCTCGATAAACTAAAAGAAAAAAACAAGCAAATTCTACAAGCTTCAAAATTCAAACAAGATTTCTTAGCTAATATGAGTCATGAAATCAGAACACCTATGGTTGGTGTTATTGGTATGATTGATTTGCTTTTTAAAAATACGAAGCTGGATGATTTGCAAAAAGAATACGTTAGCACTATCCATCAATCTTCATTAAACCTGCTAGATATTCTGAATCAAGTACTGGATCTATCCAAAATGGAGGCAGGTAAATTTACTTTATCACCTAAGGGAATCAATTTAAAAAAACTAATAGATCAAAATGTCGATCTATTTGTTGCCAATAGCAAAGCCAAAGGAATCAATCTGGTTTCTGAATACGCAGAAACATTACCAGAGCAAATTTATGCAGATGATAACAGGTTGATGCAAATATTATCAAACCTTATTGGAAATGCCATTAAATTCACAAACGAAGGTACTATCATAGTAAAATCGACATTAGTTTCTAAGAAAAATGAGGAACTGAACATCAAAATAGAAGTCATTGATTCTGGAATTGGTATCAGTAAAGCAGATCAGGAATCACTTTTTAATCGATTTAGTCAAGTACATAACGATGCAATCCTTGTGGGAGAAGGAAGCGGTTTAGGCCTTACCATCAGTAAGAAGTTAGTTGATTTAATGGATGGAAAATTGGGTGTTACCAGTGAATTAGGAAAAGGTAGTAATTTTTGGTTTACGTTTAAAACTCAAATATACGAGGAGAAGATTCCTACTATCGAAAAGACATTTGATAAAAGTAATGATCAAAAATTTGACCTCCACGTTTTACTCGTTGAGGATTCTGATACCAATATTTTGGTATCCAAACAAATTCTTAAATATCTGGGATGTACTGCTGATGTCGCAAAAACCGGGAGAAAAGCAATAGAAATGTTTGAAGAAGATGTCTATGACCTAATTTTGATGGATATCAATTTACCTGAGTTAGATGGTGTAGAAACCTGTAAACTGATCAGAAAAGGATATAAAAAAGTACCTCCGGTAATCGCCATTACCTCTAATGCACTTCCGGGTGATGCAGAACGATTTATTGCCAAAGGATTGGATGATTATATTACCAAACCTTTTACTACAGAAGTCCTTAATATTAAGCTTAGAAATTGGTTCGGGGATCATAGTGGATATCATTGATTCAAAAAATAGTCTTCCGTAGCGCATATAGACTACACCCCATCTACAACACTGTTTGTTAATACTTTATAAAATCAAATACTTTTTTATTCGGATTTCTCAACTATTTAAAACACACTATAGAATTAGCTCATTTTTAACTATTGTATACCAAAACTGATTGGTAATTTTAGTATCTTGTATATTCGACATTCTACCTCAACCCTATAAGAATGTAATTATTAACTGAATGAATATGATATGGACAAAAAAAGTATTTTTTTACGTAAAAATGGATCCTCCTTTTTACTCTGTATATTTCTAATTATTGGATACTCTAATAATTTGCAGGCATTTAGCTTTTTTCAAGATACTAATTTCCAGAATGATGCAAGCTACAACGAATATAAAGGTATTGTGGTGGACAAAGATTCTAATGATCCATTAATCTCGGCAACAATTGCATTAAATGGAACCAATATCTCGACAATCACTAATAGCGAAGGTGAATTTTTGTTAAAAGTTCCAAAAAGCAATGCTGGTGCTAATATTACCGTTTCGTTTTTGGGATATAAGGATAAAGTAGTTTCACTTTCAATTTTAAAAGGCGATAAAACCAAAATTAAATTGGCTGCCACGATTACAGAACTATCAGCAGTAAATATTGATCCTAGAGATCCAGAGGCGCTTATTAAAGCTGTAATGGAACGTCGTGGTGCAAATTATCAAAGTGATAATACGATAATGACCGCTTTCTATCGAGAAACTATTAAGAAACGTAGAACGTATGTATCACTTTCTGAAGCGGTTGTAGATGTATATAAAAAGCCATACGTTTCTGGTAAAAATGATGTCATTAAACTTTATAAAGCAAGAAAAAGTGCTGATTACAAGAAATTAGATACCCTGACACTAAAACTACAAGGAGGACCCTCAAGCACATTATTTATCGATGTGATGAAAAATCCTGATCTTCTTTTTACAGAAGATATTCTAAAAATCTATGAATTTAGTTTTGATAAATCTACGAATATTAATGATCGCTATATCTATGTACTTAATTTTAAACAACGTCCATATATAAAAGATCTTTATTACTACGGAAAATTATATATCGATTCAGAAACTTTGGCATTGACCAAAGCTGTTTTTAGTCTGAATCTTGAAGATAGAGATAAGGCCAGTAAATTATTTGTGAGAAAGAAACCTGCACGAGCCAAGGTGTATCCTACTGTCGCTACTTACAATATAGATTACAGAGAAACCAATGGAAAATGGTACTATGGATACGGAAAGATCGATTTGGTTTTTAAAGTAAACTGGAAAAAGAAACTATTTAATTCTACTTACAAATTAAATATCGAAATGGCAATCACCGATTGGAAAAAGAATCCTGACAACGAAAACATAAGAGCCAAAGACCGTTTAAAATCTACCGTGGTTATTAGTGACGAGGCGTCCGGATTTTCTGATCCAGAATTTTGGGGAGAATACAATGTAATCGAACCAGAAAAGTCCATAGAATCTGCAATTCGTAAAATAAAGAAACAGCTACGGAAGATAAATTAATAACATTCACGATACATTTTTTGAAAACAGGTGCTTTTTGGAGTGCCTGTTTTTTTTATTATAAACTATCGCTGATGGCATCAAATTAATTACATTTATATCCAAGAAAAACAAGGGGGTGTCACATCTTTTCTTATTAAAAGTCTTTAAAGATTGTAAATTAAAATGTATCACATGAATCGCATTTTGTGTATCGTATTTTCGGTCATTACATCTGCCACACTTTGTGCTCAGAAAAAGATAACGCATGAAGAAGCTCAGAAAGATTTTGATATCTTTCAGAATATACTAGAAAAAGGACATCCTGCGCTTTATGAATATATCAGCGAAACCGATCTTGATTCGGTTTTTAGTGTAACAAAAGAATCGCTATCAGAAGAAATCACGGATATCGAATTGTTCAAAAAAATGCAACAAGTCTCCGACCAAATCAGAGATGGTCATTTATTATTGTTTGCTCCTAACACAATCAATACTACACAATATTATTTCCCGCTGATTCTTAAGATCATTAAATCAGAATTCTGTATAGACACTGATGATTTTGGGATTCCGATAGGTTCAAAAATACTAAGTATCAACGAAAAATCTTCTACACATATTCTGGAAGCTTTAAAAAAATACGCCTCTACTGACGGACATAATCTAACTAGAAAATATAGAGATATCGAATTGAAGTTTGGGCTCTTTTTTATCTACGAATATGGCTTACAAAAAGAATATACTGTTGTGTATAAAGAACCCGGTGGAGAGGAGAAAACGATAACACTTGCAGCAGAGTCATTTGTTAATGTAAAACACAGAAACATCAACCGTAATTCATATTTCTCCAACTACCATAGAGCATCGGATAAAGTAGCCTTTTTTTCAAAGCATATCAATACAAAAGAACCTTTTGTATACTACCGAAAAGATCTTAAAACCGCTGTATTGGTGGTTAATTCTTTTGGGATGGATATCAGAGCCTTTAAATCTCGTTTGGTAAAGCTTTTTAAAGAAATTAATAAAAAGAAAATGAAACACCTGATTATTGATATACGCAATAATGATGGTGGTTTCAGACCCAATTCTGTTCATCTTTTCTCTTTTGTTACCAACAAACTATTCAAACAAAGAACCAGTGCTTATGTAGCGTCTTTAGAAATTCCTGAGAAAAAATATGTAACCCGAAACTACGGAGAAAAAGAGTTTCTAAAAGATAAGTTTTATAATCATCCAACGTATGACGGATGGAAACTGGATTTTGATGATCTGGAAACTTTAATGGTTCCTGACAAAGATAGATTTCGTGGTAAGACTTATGTACTAGCCGGAGGCACTACATTTTCTGCAGGTTCGGCATTGGCTCTGTTAGCAAAAAATGATCCTGATATTCTTTTGGTAGGAGAAGAAACCGGTGGTGGCTATTATTTTCATACAGGTCAGTTTCCTGTATATTATGAATTACCCAACTCCAAGATTATTATGGTGATGTCTATGGAAAAAATAACTCATTATGTAAAGGATAAAAAGATTCCTAAAGGCTCTGGAGTACTGCCTGATCGGACTGTACAACTTTCTGTAGAGGATTTGATGAAGGGAAAAGACAGTCAGTTGGATTATATTTTGAGGTTAATTAAAGGATAGAAAGTATAATCTCGATCATAAAAAAACTTCAACAAAGTGACATAGAATGCCACTTCATCGAAGTTAGGAAAAAGCAAGAATTTAATTAATTACCTCTATGCCAGTGTAAGTTCTCCTGCTGTAGTATCCGCCAATGTGTGACTGGCTTTTAGCTTACCGCTTACCTTGTTCTTTAACTCAATTTTTGAGTTAGAATAATATCCTATTTCTATGTCTTCTGTAGATTTGATGGAATTAGACACGCCTCCTTTTGACATTACTCCTCCAATTCCTAAACTCCAGAAATGGTGTTTTTTGTAGGTAGGATTATAGTTTACTGCTGTATTTCCTATCAGATATGCATTATATCTGATTCTGACTTTCATCACTCCTCTACTGGCCGAAAGTTCTGCCACTACAGATTCTCCGGGGTCCAACTCTACACTTACTCCGGATGTAGACCCCACGGTGATTGATTTGGATTCCTGACCGCCAATTCCCCAGGATTGGCTGTAAGACAATGATGTTTCTCCTTCTGCTCCTGCTCCAAGAAACTTTACTCCATAACTAAACTTTTGACCTATCGTCAATGTACCACCGGTGCTCCAGTTAGAAGATGTGGTATTGTTTAGCGATTCTGAGATCGCTACATTAAACGTTCCTTTTTTACTACTGTTATTAGTGAAGTCCTGTGTTTTTACAATCACCGGTTCTGAAGTGATTCCTAATATCTCTGCGCTTTGCACTACCAAAACCATCTGAACCTGTGGCCAGCTATATTTCTTATACAAATCTCCCCAAGGTGTAGGACTGTGCAAGTATGCATCATTTGGCGATTTGCCAAAATATTTTTTTACAGCATCTTTTAATTGTTTGTCCCCAAGTTTAAACGTTGTTCTTTCTTCGGATGTGATTACATGTTGAACAGATCCACTTGCATTTACGCTCGATGCCCCTTTATCTTGTCCGGCAACGATACTAATACTAATACCCATAATGATTAATTTAAGTTAGAAAAATTGTTAGTACTTATTTTTTGTGCACATACAAACTAACTCAAAATGGGGATGGTATACCGCAAGGGTTTTCCCGTGTTTTTCGAAAAAAACACCTAGAAAACGTTATTTTTAAACCAGAATTCTTCTTGAAAAATTGCACTACGCTAGGGAATCTAGCAACAGTGTATAATCGTACTGCAAATCCTCGTGTAGTGTAGCTATGCTCTTTTTGATACTTGCAATTTGTCGCTCATAGATACCGAATAACACCTTATTGTTTTTAATGGAGGGACGCATTTTTTTTAATTCTGAACAGAAATGAAGCAATATTTCTACCTCGGTTTCTTTTTTACCAGAATATCGAATGTACTTCTTGCTGATACGTAGAATTTTACGAACGCTTTTTTTGATGTAGTAATAGCTGTTGGTATTAATCAGACCAAACTCTTTGGTGATTTCTGATTTCACCTCTGCTATATAATGATCTTCATCTGATGCTTCGTACAGCAAATAGGTAAGTAATTCTTTGTTTTCTTTTTTGAACTTAGATAATCGCAAACAAAGTGCTACTAATTCCTGTTGGGAACAATTGTTTAGTTCTAGTTTTAATTCTCTAACGGTAGCTGCTTTCATATTCGATCAACAAGTTTATGTATTGCGAACTTAGGAATAATAAATCAAATACTCCGTTTACTATAGTTTTACAAAAAAACATCCTTATACTCAGGGTTCGAGAACACTTCGACAACAAATCTTGTCACCTCTGGAAAAAAGCTCAACGCGACAGCTCAGTGTGACACCTCACCCTTCGAAAACTTAGTTATGTATAATTTGTACAATAGCCTCTGGGTTCGAGAGCACTTCGGCAACACTTCGGCAACACTTCGACAACACTTCGACAACACTTCGACAAGCTCAGTGTGCCAGCTCAGTGTGACAGCTCAGTGTGACACCTCTCCCTTCGAAAACAAGATCTTGGGGAGATTGAGGTTCTCGAAATCTCTCCCTTCGGGTTTATTAATCTATACATAATCATATTCGAGGACTGAGGCACTCTAAGTCCGGGAATACTCTGGAAAACTCAGTATAACAACCAATTATTTGGCATATTGCTCTACCTCTTTTAGTTCTTTATAGATTTTATCAATCCATCGCTGCACGGCTTCGTGGTCTCTACCATTTTGGGTTTCTGCGTTCATTTCTTGTTGATAGGATTTACAATACCTCCAGAAATCTGTATACACTCTTTGATAATCGCCAAACTTGCTAATTTTCTTTCGCTTTAACTCCTCAAATCCTCTACGCACCATACGAGCAAATAACTCTGCGACATCAAAATGAAGTTGTTCATAGATCAGCACATTAACATCGCGTTTTACCATCCATGATTTTTGTTTAAAAAAATACGTAGCGATATCCATCTTCTCATATCCGTGAATATTATCATTTTCATCTACAGGAACGATCTCCGGTAGGATTTCTAATTTATAAGTAGTCATAGCATCGTTTAGACCATATTGATTAGGATCTTTGGTGTCTTTAAAATCTTCCCAGGTTAATCGTCTTACAGCATCCCAGGATAGGATACTGTCATTATCTATGATTTTTTGCTCTTGTGATAGCATTAGAGAACTACTTAATAAAAGAAAAAGTAATAGTGTATGTTTCATTCGTTATGATTTTATTTTTTATTCTGAAATAAGAAACGTTAATGGAAATGAATATCTAACTTCTACCGGTTCACCATCTACTTTACCTGGTTCTAAAGTAGGAATCGCATACAAAACCCTAGTGATTTCATTTACGATGTATGGATCATCGTGTAATACGAAAACATCAATTATTCTACCTGTTTTTGAAACTTTATATTTGGTTAAAATTCGATGTACTCCAGACGGCAGGTTACCATATTCAACAACATTAACATCAAAATTTGTATTTACAAAATTTTTGAAATAATTATTAAAACAGATCTTGACCTCTTCATTATTTTCTAACTTTTTACAATTTTTAGGCTTGGGGTATTCTGTTAACTTTCTATCTGTAAAAAGTTCACTGTTTTTAATAGTATTTGCAGACTGATTTATTCTTTGATACGCCATATAGTCAATAAGTGAATCCATACGTGCTTTATCCTGTATTTTTCTATTTACTATAGAATGTCCTAATATCGCATCAAAATGATTGTTTTTCTTAATCATCTGTTCGTACCAGGCTTTTGCTATACCATACTCACCATTAAGCTCGCAAGCCCAGCCAAGATGATAGGTAATCTTATCATCGTTGGGATCGTCCTCTTGATAGGTATAAAAATCTGCTTTTGCTTTTTCAAATTCTCCACGAGACATATAGATCAGCGCTCGCTGATATAGATGCTCTTTTTTATGTTTTTCTTTTTTTATTTTTTTAGATATCGACTTGAGGTATTTCTCATCCACAGTATATCGAATATTGATCAGTTTTTTAGCTCTTTTGGCACTTACATACCAATAATACGGTTGACACTGGGTTACAAAATAATCCTGATGACCGGCTATAAACGCATTAAGATTTTCTGGATTAATTTTATACAGTGAAGCAAACGTTTTGTCATTTTTTTGAGCAAATTTTTCCTGGATGAGTATTTGTCTAAATTCTGTAGTGTATGAATTTATTTTTTTACTTAAACATTGTTCTAATACTGTATTATTTTCTTTGTTTGCTTTGCCGCTTTTAAATAGCTGATCTAAACAATCACAAATATCATTTTTTAAAACTTCCTGAATATCCTGACCTGATATGAGTTGAGACATCAACACCATCAATAGTAAAGTATATTTTCGCATTATATTATTCTGTAATTTTCTTTAAAAAACCAGCTACAACTTATACATTGTAACTGGTTCTTTGATTTTATTTTATTTATTACTCTTACCTGCCAATCTTTATCGGCACGAGCCTAGAGCTTTTACCAATCTTATACGCCACTAGTCACAGACTAGCGGGAGCGGGGTGGTCTCCAATTTAATAAAGGCCTGGAAAATGATTGAATACTATGCCTACCATAATTGAAGGTATGTAAATATCCGGAAAAGCTTATAATTTCTACTCATTATATCATCATCACTTTATACAAAAAACTACAACCGTATCGTTGTAGTTTTTTGATTTTTACTTTTTCTAATCTTGTTTATCACTCTTACCGCCACTAGTCACAGACTAGCGGGAGCGGGGGGCTATCTGAAGCATCGCGCTAACCATTACTTACGATCGCTTGTGGCAGCTAAGGTTAACAAAGTTCGATTTCTATATCCTGATTAACAATAAGTTGTATTAAATTCTGATCAAGATTATCCTTTTTTACGTGGTCAATAAAACCATCAGGTAACTTTATTCTGTGATCTAATATATAATGTGTAATCCATTCTGGCCAAACCCAGTTACCGTCTGTATAATAATTTATAGATCCAGCTAATTTTCCACAGATTTCACATTCCCTCTGACTAGATACCGAAGAAATTTTACCTCCCTTCTTCAAGTAATCAATTACTTCATTTGCATTATAATTACCAGCTTCCAGCAAATCCGATATTATAAAATCATCTTCTTTTAAAATGTAATTTAGAATATCTTTTAATTTATGTGCTTTCATGTCTAAAAAGTTTATTGTGTTATTGAGGTTTAAACCCTCTCCATCTTCCTGTAGAAGGTCTCCAATTTAATAATGGCCTGGAAAATGATTGAATACTATGCCTACCATTATTGAAGGTATGTAAATATCCGGTAGGAGCAATAACCAATTGACCTGTTGCATTGGATAATTTTTGTGCTATACCATTACTTAACGCTCCTGCATTACAAGCACAAAGTCTTATTGGTGTATTTGATAGACCTTGTCTGGCTAAAGAGTTAGTGATTTCACTAATGGTTACATTTAGGGATTTGGCATTGCCATGAACTAAAACATCTGTAAAACCATTTATTGGTTTTAACTGATAAAGATCAGAAGAAATTTGTAATACACCTTCTGAACCTGCAACTTTTGAACCATTTGAAGATACATTTTTTGACAGACTAACTGCATTATCCGCGAAATTCTTAGTTGTTTGTTTAATGGATTGTTTTAGTAGAAATCTTCCTGCACCGGTAAGTAGAGCCTTTACTGCAAAAGCATCTGAAAGAGCTACTCCGGCATACAAGAACCCTCGGCTCATATCTCCTTTAGAAAACCAGTCATAAGAATCAATAGCTCCACCAACAAGCGGTACATCCCTCCATCCACTATCTGCTGATAAACCGCTGGCAAACTTCATTTCACCATTGCCATACTCGATACCATAAATATCCGTTTCACCGACATTTAGACCTTTGTAATACCCAAAACCCCAACTAAACCCTTGATTGTTAAAACTTAATAAAGCCGAACCATCAATAGGTATTTTATCCCAATCAAGAGTAATAGTAAGCCTTGTATTATTGTCTTTTTTGGATCTTACATAAGCCTCCATCCCACTAAATGCAGCGCTATTCTGAACCGACGCATAATCATAAGGAGTAGAACCTCCATAACCACTACCGCCCATAGCCCTTCTTTCCTGCACTCCCATATGACGACCTTCAGAGAAGATCTGTTCATCCATATGGTAATACTGGCTATTCCCTCCACTAGGATCAGCATAGAATACCGGATTATTATCAAAAGCATTATAGGTGGATAATGAATGGTGTACCACAGGGTCAATACGGTTCCATCTGGCAATGGCAGGATCATAGGATCGTAACGGCATTTCGTACCAGTTTAGGCCCAGGTCTTCTGTAAGCTCTGTACCGTTGTATTTGTACTGGTGCTCCTGCCCTGTTATCTGGTTGTTGTAGCCTTTATGCTGCAGGCCAAAGGGATAGTAGTTGTTTTCTTGTAAAATCTCTCTGGCATAATCGCCATCACCATCTACATCTACATTATTTCTCAGCAGGTCTATCTGACCGTCTTTGTCTTTATCTGAGTATGACAATCTGATATTTCCTAAATGATCCGCATATTGATAGATATAATCGTACCTCTCGACTCCGCTCGAGGTACCAGAAGATCGTTCTGCATATCCTCCTGCGGTATGAAAGAATTTTAATTGTCCGTTTTCATATATGTGGTTTCCGGCATATTCTGTTGTTAAAGAACTTCCGCCGGAGACTATTTTTTTCTGCTTTGCTCCAGTGGCGTCGTAAATATAGGTAATATTTCCTGTTCCTTCATTATTAGAAATTGCAACATTGGTTGGCAAATCAAAATGATTATAGGTAATATTAGAGATTCCTTTATTACGATCCAAGGTCATATTACCGTTTTGATCATATAGATAATGATTACTGCTTCCATTATATATAGACTTAAAACCAAAATATTTTGTATTGATATCGTTTACTTTCAGTAGTTTGTTTCCGGCATCATAGTGATACGTAAGATTATCCATAGAATTAAAACTCGTAGCGGCTGCATTTACCGCTCCTCTTCTAGCTAACTTGGTAATGTTTCCATTCTTGTCATAAGTCACATTACTCAAACTATAGCGATTGGTATTATCTACCGCTTTGGTTATGCGATCCAAATGATCATAGGAGTATGTATACCAACGCAACGCGTTATCGTTTGCAGATTTCCACTCGATTTCTGAGATATTCCCATTATACAAAGCGGTAGCACCGTGGGTAGGCGTATTGTAATTTACCTTGTATCCAAACAAGTCATCTGCTAATGCATTCGGATCATTGATTTTAGTCATCCAACCCCGCACATTATAGGTATAATCAATCGTTTGTAATGGAGCTTGCTCTGCATTTCCAACTTTTTTCTGCACCAGTTGTCCCAGATCGTCATACTCGTGTTTTGCCAGTAATTCTTCTGCCTGATTATTAATCTGTTGTTTCTGAGTTAACAAGCGCCCCATATGATCATATGTAAAGGTATCTGTAGTTACCAGTGCGGCATTACTACCTTTGGTATGGGTGGTTTTTACTTTTAGTGGTTTTCCGGTAAAATCCAGTTGCATTTCACTGTAGTCGATGGTATTGAGATATCTATTTCTGCTTCCGCCCCAAATACTTCTTCCTTTTGCATCATAGGCTGTAACACTAGTGATCCATTGGTTCGTTCCTAGTACTCTAACTTTAGAACCTGTTGGCAACCCTTTGGTTACACTGGTCGTTGCCACCCCAAATACACTAGCAGGCTTGTTCATTCCATCCCTATCAAAGGTGTAATCATCGTAATAGTTAATGGTATGTACCTCACTAAATCCTGTTGGTATTGCATCATTACTATAATATACTGCGGTACCTGCTAAGGATAATGCAGTAGTTCTTTTTGTAACATACTGTTGATAGTTATTAGAGTCCGCTGAACTCTGTAAACTTGCTCTGGATGAATTATTTTTAACCATCCCGGTATACGCCACTCTACCAAACATATCATATTTGACAAACAACCATTCTTTGGTAGATTTTGCCCTTTGATTCGCATCCTGGGTTAGTACAGGCTGATTTAGTTTATTGTATACGATATACTCCCATCCTTTGCCGGGTATTTTCTTTTCGATCAATCGGTTTTGGTCATCGTATTTGTATTGATAACAGAGCTCATTGAGCTCGGTGGCAGATACGCCATTGCTTACAGCAACCTTTGGTGGGATTACATAGGTTAGGTTTCCAAAATCGTCATATACATTATAGGTATCCAGCGTCTCTCCATTGTTATAAGATCTGCTCAGTACTACGTTGCCATTCTTATCAGTAAAAGTTTCTGCAGTTTTGTTCTTACCGTCTGCGGGTTTCCAGTTTTCGTTTTTAGTGATATTCTTGGTTAATTGTCCGGCAGCATAGGTTCCGTTGCCAACTAATGATGGCGTTTGGCTATTGCCATTCAGCATCACCACATCAAATCGGTGTACTTCTCCGCTAGTGTTGAGTCCATATTCGGCTTTAGTTGTGGCATTGGTTGCAGCGTTGCTGGTATATCCATTATACTGCCCGGTAAAATACTGTAACTGGTTCAGATTATAATCTGATCTCATGGCTACTCCGCCGTTAATCGATCGTGGATTTTGGGTTACAGCAGTCACCACAACATAGTTGTCCTCTATCCCTATTTTATAATCGGTATTATTTCCTGCTGCATCTTTTACGTATCCCCAATCCAACTGATCGATAGCAGGTACGATATCTATTTTACGTAGTCTTCCTGTTGGTAATTTGTTTGTGGTACTTGCTTTGATCCATACGCGTAAGGATTGGTTCCAGGTAGTGATCACTACATAATTATCTCCATCTATTAATGGATTCCCATCGTGATCCCCTTCTGCCGGCGGTGTGCCTTCTCCCGGAATGTAAAAAATATCTTTTGCGTTCCAGGTTTTGCTATATACAATATCCGTTGGATACGAAGCATACACTGGATTTCCGGGATGTACCAAGTCTTCATCATATTTCCAGGGATTTCCGGGTGCTGCCTGTTCGATCACGCGATTTGCCGGAGAGGCTTCGGTAATCGTTTCACTGTACGGATTTAAAGTGTTCTCATACTTTGTGGTGTTGTAAAATGATTTCAGCTCAGTCAAAGCATCTGTATAGATTGCTCCGTGCTGAGTCTGATCCGATGCATAGGGCAGATATGATTTGGTTTGCTTCCCAAATTCATCATACTCATAATGCGCCACAATATCTTTTGGTTTGGATTGTTGTACTAATTGATTAATCGGTGATCCATTACCGTCTATTTTGGTCAATATTGGATTCCAAAAGTATTGTTTGGTATTAACATCAGTACTGTAATATAAGTAACTTCTAAATCTCGAGATCGTAGTATTATTTCTCCACTTAAAATCACCTCCACCGAGTACTTTATTTCCATTGATATCATAGACTCCACTGATGCCACTGTTACCTCCGGTATAGGTATGGGGATGAATCACTCCCACCAATAGATACCACTGGTTAAGATTAGGCATATCACCTGCCCAGAAATAAGGATTGCTATGAGGATTACCGTTTAATGCATTTACATTCTGGGTACCATGATATGTTTTTCCGTCTTGTGATCCGGTTCGTTTTACCCAAACCGTATAACGATACGCCACATTTTTATCTACTGGGATATAATCGGTATTCCATCCTCCATCGGCATCATAATTGGTATCATTGCCACAACGCCAAAGTAAGGATTGTTCTCCAAAAGGATTGGTGCCATAGATTCTTTCATTATCTGTAGACTGACCATTCATATTAAATAAGGGTGTATGTCCGCCGCCAGCTGTCCAATCGTCTGTCCAGTTCAGGATATTGGTATCTTGTTTTTGTCCACCAGCTCTAACAGCTACAGATTGTTTGGTTCTTCCTAATCCATCTGCATAATTGACCGAAACGATCTTATCACTCTCTAATACCTGAGACTGCTGTCCTTCTTTTACCTCGGTTTGATAGACCGTAGTCTTTACATAATTTTCTGTTTGTGTCTGTGCGCTTAGTGCTGTACCTACTAATACAGCAATGGCTAAAAATATATTTTTCATCTTTATTACTGTATTAGTTGTTTTTATAATTGTATTCATTGGCTGATAGAATATTCCCATCCTGATCTTTTACTTGTTTTAGTCTATGCAAAGCATCATACTCATAATACGCTGTTCTGTTTCTTACATCGGTGGTACTGGTCATCCCGATCAATGGATCATAGGTATAGGTTACCATCTGTGATTTTGAAAAATAACTATGATTTCTTAGGTTTTGCAAAGCGGTTCTTAATTGATTTTCGCTTGCTATACTCACATCATTATCAGAAGCGACGATGGCTGCATTAATTAAATTTTTTACCGCTGATGGCATACCAATATAGGTCGCATTGGTAATCACTGCAATAGGTGTTGTATGATTATATCCCCAAACATAGATGGTATGAATTCCTTCTTTGGCAGAAGTTTCTAATGGATTACCGTACTCATCATATTGATGGAAAATAGTTTGATCTTTTAGCGCTGTATTTTCTTTAGCCGATTGGATTGTTCTAGGAAGATATCCTCCCGGATTCCAGTTATCAAAATTTACCAAGGCAGTACTTTGCTTTTTGTTATTATGAAATGTTTCTGTTTTTACAGGAGAAGCAATTCGATTATTGGATACCAAAGTGCTATTATTTACTGTACTATGGTATGGATAATAGTATTTTGCTTTTTTGGTGGCTCCTTTAGAGGTGGTACTGCGTTGCTCCACTACCTGCTGATTGCTATCATACTCAAACTCCTGAATACCTTCCTGAAACTGATCAGGATCCATATCAGAATAGGTTTTGCTCACTACTCTTTTTCGCTGGTATTGTACATTGGTGTCTTTATAGCTGATAATCGTGTACATTTCGTTTGTTTCATTGGTAATTTCTGTTTGATCAGATTCTACGCTGCCTACTCCTTTGGCCATTCTGAATAGATCGTTCCAACCAAAAGAATTTACAGGAAAACCAGTATATCCTAGCATTCTTCGGGCATACTCTTCGAACTCTGCTTGTGTACGATTTTCATAGTATTCCTTAAAATCTTGTAATCCCAGCGGAAGTACATTCATATTATTTTGTTGCATAATAATCGGAATCAATCTATCATAATGCATATCACGTTTGATCTGTGTTTTTGCAATTACTTTAATTCCGTATGGATAGGCATTGGAGGTTGCATTCCCGAAATAATCTGTTGGTGACGTCACCGCTTCATATTCGTATAGCTGCTCTGAGATTAACTGATCTTTTGGTATAAACTTAGAAGTATCTGTTTTATAAGTCTTGACTGTGCTGATTCGCAATCCGCCTTCGTTTACTCCTTTGGGTGCCCGGTCATAGTATTCTCTGGTGTTGAAATCATAAGGCTCGTTAAAGAAATACGGATCCTCGTACGTATACACTGTTTTTCCGTTCTTGGCATTGCTCATAGGATCAGCAGCAACTACGGATTCGCTAACTTGCGAATAATAGATGGGTAATCCTCTCCCTTCTACATAAAATGGAATATAATACCTATGTGTATTTCCGTACCAGTAGTTTCTTGGAGATTGCTTTAATGCGGTATATACTTTGGCACTGGAAATCCATTGATCATTTATGTACTCATATTTTTTTTCGGTACATTGCTCGGTATCTACAGGACAACTGCGTATACTAGCGACCCGAATACCACCATACCATTGATCATACAATTCTTCTACATATCCTTGATTACTTGTAATTTTAACATTTATTTCTGCTTCTGTACTAGCTTCAGTTTCTACATAAAACGTATATGTTCCGGGCTGAATCGTAAACGAACACTTTCCGTAACTATGATATTGCGTCAATCCTTCAGCCAGATCCTCTCGTTCTCCAACCTCATCAATATACAATTGTGCAATCCCGTTGTTATTGGTACAGTCTGTATATGGAATATATTCACCCTCATACCCTTCTTTAAAGATTTTAAGCTGTACGCGTGATCCATATTTTTTGATAGAAGCTGTATGTTCTATTTCGATTTGAACAGGAGTATTAAAAACACTTGATCGTGCCACTTTTCTCGACGTTCCAATCCCACTGGCATTACGACTGGATATCTTAAAAGTATGATAGTTCGTTTCACTTCTATCAAGAACTTGTGGAAATTTATTAGACTCATATTGTATTTCTGTTTGTCCACCCGTCTTATAATGTATAGTTTTTAACGCCCCGGCTACCGTATATTTTAAGGAAGGCAAGGTGCTGCCTTTCGCTTTTAACTGATCTACAGTCGATTGAGAACCATTGTAATAGCCCCAAACATCCATGGTGGAATTAACTACTTTATCATTATACTCAAAAACCGGAATATCAGATGGGATATCCTCATAATAATAGTCAAAGCCAAAAGCGAATTCATTATTGGTTTTGATTTCTTTTAACAGATCTCGGTTCCCTTCGGTAAAAAAGTCATACGAGTTGATTAATTTTCCGTGAAAATCTTTAAGGTCCACAGAACTATATTTGTGATGTGCCCCCGATGAAACGGTTGCCGTATTGAAATGCAGAGAACCATCGGCAAACGTAATTTTCTTTAATACCGGAACGGTTACATCCACATCCAATCGGGTATGTGTATACACATTAGGATCCTGTCCTTCTTGTAATTCTGCTGGCTGCTGTTGTTGAGGAAGTTGTAAAGGATTCCCGGGAGTAAACACTACTTTTGTTAACAATCCTTCTAAAAACTGTGCTTGTAATCCTTTATACGAATAGATTTTTGGTAAAAACGCTTTGGTTTTGAACAAATGATTCTGATACGTAAAGCTGATTTGTTGAGTCGTATTGGGTGGTTGTATACTACTTAAATACCAACTACGAGTATAAGGATAATTCGGCTCTATTGGCAATAATGCTGTACCACCGTGGCCAAATGTCTGTACAATATCATCTTCGGGAACCGGAGTAAAGATCTCTTTGGCTCCAAAAACATAGCGCACTCCTTCGGAATCCGTTACTGTAATTTGGTTCCAACTAAAACTTACATTTACATTGTGGTGTGATAACAATACGGGTTGTAAGTTTTCATCCAACTTGAAAGAAAAATTAATTCCACCGGCACTTACATGAAAAACATCCGGTTCGCCATCCATCATTCCCTGTGCCAGCAAATAGGCGTGATGTTCTTTGATAACTTGTTTCCCATTTGTTGAAGCATTGTTGGCATTGGGATCAAAATAATAATAAGGATCCAAAATGGTGCCTCGCAGATTTTCGGACCCGTGATATCCTTTAGGATGATCATCCGGCAACCCTCTCACTTCTCTGGACACCATTCCTGTAGCCACTAAATCCCACCCTAAACCAATAGATGAAGGTTCTTCTAAAACTCTGAGACCGGAATAGCTATATTGCAATCCTGTGCTCCAGGAAACCCCATTTTGATCGATATTATAAATGGGCACATACTGTTGTGCACTTCCGCTGGTTAGATTTACAGTTGCACTGCCTCCACCTGCAATTTTTGCCGCAGTTGGTGTAGTTGTTGCAGATGGACTGTATCCTCCATAATACCCTTCTTGTGCTAAGATGACAGTGCTTACTATCATCGTAAACAAACAAACAATTTTCCTCATAAAACAATACTTAATAATTATAACTTGACTTACTTTTTTTGCGGCGGCAAACCTACGGGAAAAAACCCTTTATCACAATAGGAATTATTTCCTTTTTTTGGATACAATTCATTTTTTACTAGTAGCATAAGTTCACATACCTATTTTTAAGATGAACTGCACAAAACCCTCACTTCTTTCAACAACCATCTTATTATTTTTAACAGTTTGATCATACAATAATGATCGTTTACAAAAGAGGAAAATTTGCCGGTTCATAAGTATGTGTCATATGAAATAGATATGTTACCATTGATTTCTCACTTTTTTTAAAATTTTTATTCTGAAGATGAAAAAAAGTAGTGGTTATGTTATGTAAGAGCCGATTTTACAAAACATAAGGCGTTAAAAAACAACTGTTTGGAATAAAAATATCTTTTGTTTTTTTGGCAATTAGTTTTTATTAAAAAAAATACTGATTGTCCGTTTTCTAGCATAAAAGAATTTCTTCTGTCATGCTGAATTTACTTCAACACCTCATCTTGCTTAAAATTTGATTGTTATAAATGAGATCCTGAATCAAGTTCAGGATGACAAACACATTATGATATATTGTGAAAATCAATAAAAAAACTAGCACATATTATATCAAGATGAAAATATAGTCTCAATAAATTACTTGTATTTTTTTGTATCTAAATGTAAAAACATACTGAGATGAGCTTACTTCTTATTAAAAAGAGAAAAAATCTATACTGCAAGTCGGAACAATTTTTGATATTTGATACTTATCAATTTATATATGATGATAAAGCATTTCAAAATTTTATTTTTAGCATTAACGATAATAGCAATACAAGCTTGTTCCAGCAATAAGAAACCCTACCAAATACCCGAAAATTCTACGGAACTCATTGCAGGAAAGTCGGGTAAAACCTGGAAAATTGCTAAGAGACATAATAATGGGACAAGGATGAATATGGCAGGTTGTTTTTTATCCTATCGAACCACCTATCTACCGGATATGACTGTGAAAGATAATAACGGAGAACAGAAGGAATGTGGTCCTTCTCTTCTTGCCAATTGGAAAATTACTCAAAATAAGGAAGGTCATTACTTCATCAAACTACAAAGTGATCAGCTTCCGGAATTGATGAACATTGAAAAGGATTATAAATATTTCCAGATAACATACCTAAATAAAGACAGTTTAGAGTTACGTTACCGACATGCCCAATTTTCGGGTCAGGTTCGAACGATTGTTGATCTGTATGTACAAGAAGATGTTTTGGTGAAAAATAGAGATTTTCATAATAAATAAACTATTCCGGATTTCCCCCTATCTATTTCGTGCTCATCGGATAAAATTGGAGAAATTTGTAGCATAACACCAATATATTTCATCATTCTTTGTTGAGCAGAGAGTTGGAGACTCACTTGGCTTTTATACTATTGGTTTTTGTTTTGTTCCTCTATAGTTGATGAATTCTATGATTCCTTTTCTGGGTTTGATTCTATAGATAATGTAGTTGTTTTTATCGATAACTGCTTTACGAGTATGTTTATATTGATTTGTGGATGGATAGATTTCCGGCTATTTACTGATTCTCTCTATAAACTCTTGAATTTTCTTTTCTAGAGATAAAATTTCTTTTGACGTCCATTCCTTTTCTAGATATTCTAATACTTTATCTAATCCTTGTTCAGCTTGAGGAGTCCAAACGATTTTTAATGCCATTTCTTAAAACGCTTCATTACTTGATCGTTATCGATATATTCCCCTTTATCCGCTTGTGCTATTCCTGTTTTAATTTCTTCTTGCTCTTCACTGCTCATTTCTGTAAACCAATCGGTTTGCTCTTCTTCAAAAACCTTTTTTAGCTTAGCCAATAAAGTTTCTTTTTGTGTTTGGAGCAATAAATGCATTAATTCTAATTTTGTCGCTTCAATACTCATGACATTCAGGTTTACATCTACCTGTTGGTAGACAGGTTCATAACAAAAATAATTTATATATCAATACTACCTGTGACGCATCTGGATATTTTTTAGACAAAACCCTTTAATGATTTACACCACCTCCAAAGTCATTTTCTGAAAGCTATTTTTGGAAGCTTCACACAGTGAACATACATAAGTTTTCGGTAGATCCGTAAATTCAGTTCCAGCTGGAATATCTGATACAACATCTCCAACAGAAGGGTCATATATTGTTTGGCAATCCTGACATTGAAAAACTTCGATTTCTGTTTTCTCTTTTTTAGCAGCTACTCCATCAAAACTTTCCTCATCTCCTTCTCCCAGATTTTGGAAATACGTCTTTGTTAACTCTAATAAGATAGTTGGTAAATCCATTTGATCTATATCTTGTGCGTATACAATATACTGTCGGGTATTAGGATCAAATTTTTTAGCATACAGCACGTTAAAAGTAGGCCTAACAACAAAATCCTTTACCGCTTCCGGTGTTTTATTTTCTTCGATGACCACTGATGTAAAATATCTTTTTTGCTTGCGTCGGATACTGATTGTAAACGTCATACCATACGTACTGATATCATTCTGATCAAAATTCATAACCAAAAACTTTTTCAGATCCAATGCCTTCTGACTAGCGACAGGCAAATGCCAATTTAACTCTAAGGCAGAATGCCGAACATTAATTCCGAATTGTCCTAAAAGTTTTTCTAATGCTAACTTACACTCTTTCGGAATTCCTTTAATCACGAAAGATTTCCAGGGTGTCAAACATATTTTTCCAATACGATATTCTATACAAAACTCACAAAGCGCTTTTAAGAATTTAAGATCATATTTATTATTTCTCCAGTACAATCCTAACCAATATTGATTGATTCCCATTTTGTTCATTCCTTCGTAATATGGAAATGGTTTAAAACTCACACTCAGTGGTTTTTCGATCATTCGATTATTGGTGTCAATACTTTCGTTTAGAAACTGAAAAAGCTCATCAACATTATTTACTTTTTGATATATTTTTTCGATTTCCTGGGCAACTTTAGCAATATCCCAGGTAAATATCAATACGGGATAAAAAACTTCTTCCCAACCGGGTAGTTTTAAAAACAAATACCAATAATCTTCGTTAGTAGAGGCAATAAAATTAAGATCCCCAGAAAATAAAGAAACCATTTGCTGTTGTGGATCTGTGATATTGATTTTTAATTTAGGTTTATATCTAAATTGCTCCAGCACGTATAAATATGTTGTACCTCTTAACCAAACAGTAGAATTAAAAATATCTATAGACACGTAGGAGCAGCTTATATTCTGTTCCACCTCCGGAGCGAAAAAATCAGCCTGAAAGGATTCATGTTCTATAAGTGATTTCCCTTTTGGATCTTTTGAAGGAAATATGATATCCTGTCTGGATCCGAAATGAAAAGTTTCTAGTCCTAAATCCTCTGCATACACTATAATACGTTGTAACTCACTGGGTGATAAAATGCCACCTTTTATATTTACTCTATGCATAAACTCTTCCATAACTAAGCTAATTGCATTACATTATTCAACACTTCTTTTACCTCGGGCTTACAACTACCACATCCTAATCCGGCTCCGGTTTTTACACATAACTCAGAGAAATCTTCACATCCTGATTGTATTGCTTCTTCCAGATTACCTTCTCCTACCTGACTACAGGAACAAATCAGTTTACCCAATACAGGTTCATCGGGCTGAGATGATCTTAGTAACTCATCTCTTTTTTCTGATAATTCTATCTTCTCTTCGATTAATCTTTTAAAATCCGCAAACTCGCTTTTATCACCCATTAGGATAGCGCCTACTAACCAATCATTCTGGACAATACATTTTTTATAAAAACGTTTTCCGACATCCATAAAAATTACTTCTTCATAAGATGGATCATCTTTTGGCATATCGATGTTACCTATACTACAAAGGTCCAAATCCTCAAACTTCAGGATATTCATAAACACAGATCCTCTGTAAATAGCGCTAAAATCTCCTAATAAGTATTTCGCAACGATATCTGCTTGTTGTTCTGCCGCAGCGGTAATTCCAAATAAATTACCGTCAAACTCTGCAATCTCTCCTACTGCAAAAATATCTGGATCACTAGATTGCAAATATTGATTCACCACAATCCCACGACGACAATCAATACCTACGGTTTTTGCTAAGTCAATATTAGGAATTGTACCGATAGAATATACAATTGCATTACAGCCAAAGGATTTTCCGGATTTCAGGTTTATCAATAAGGATCCTGAGTCCTGATTAAAAACAGTATCTACTTCGTTGTCAAAATGAATTTGTATTCCTTTTTCCCGTACATCTTCTGCCAACAAACGACTTGCCACGATATCCAGCTGACGTTCCATTAATCGGTTACCACGCTGTACAATGGTAATTTTTACTTCTTTTTTACGCAAAGCCGCTGCTAGTTCCAGACCTAGCAATCCACCTCCTACAATGGTTACATGTTGTTCATTTTCAGGTAAACCGGTTTCATCAAGATACTTTTTAAGCTTATCAGCATCACTGCGATCTCTCATTGTAAATCTACCGGGCAAATGAATCGGCACTTCTTTTGGTACAAAGGCACGACTACCGGTTGCCATTAAAACAACGTCGTATTCGTGTTTTTCTCCTTTACTGTCAATTATATATTTCTCTTCTCTATTAATTTTGGTAATCGGATTGCTTGTAGATAAGGTTACGTTAAGAGATTCCATACTACCCTCACGCATCTTCTGTAACTGCTCCCAAGTGAGTTCTTCGCTTACATACTCCGGCAACAATACTCGATTATAGAAAGGATAGGGTTCTTTAGAAAATACTGTAATCTCATCTTCGATATTATGTTCACGATACGTTTGAATAAAACGATATGCGGCAGTCCCTGCACCGATGATACAAATCTTCTGTTTTTCCTTTATGAATTTCGAAACTTGCACTGCAGAAAACTTAAAATCCGGTTCTTTAGAAATAGGATCGATAATACTAGTGGTTAAATTATTAGCCCGCCCATAATCATTTCCTAAGACTTTACCCCAATGCATTGGTAAGAACACCACTCCTTTACCAATGGTATCGCTTACCTTAACTTTTACCTGAACTTTTCCTCTTTTACTTTCTATGACTACAATATCACCATCTTTTATTTTTCGAAGAAAGGCATCTACTTGATTCATTTCCAGAAAGGGATGCGGAATGTGTGTCAGCAGTCTATTTACCTTTCCGGTTTTTGTTCTGGTATGCCATTGATCGCGAACTCTACCTGTTGTTAAAATCAAAGGATGTTTTTCTGTTAATAATTCTGAAGTTGGTTTGGTAAATCTCGGTACTACGAACTTGGCATTTCTGGTATCTGTATAAAAACGTTTGTCCTCAAATAAACGTTCTGTTCCTGAATGACCATTTTCTGGTACAGGCCACTGAAAACTACCTTCATTCTTTAATCGATTATAGCTCAATCCTGAAATATCGATATTGGTATCTTTGGTCAATTGACAATGTTCTTTATATACTTCTTCTACAGAGGTATAATCAAATCCTCTATATCCCATTTGTTGTGCAAATCTCCAAAGGATTTCTGCATCCGGCAAAGCTTCGCCAGGTGGATCAACTACTTTATTTAAATACGTAATACGACGTTCGCTATTGGTCATAGTACCTTCTTTTTCTGCCCAACCGGCAGCTGGTAATACTAAATCCGCATACTCCAAAGTTTCAGAACGATGTGAAATATCCTGAACTACGACAAATTTGGCCTGTTTCAGTGCTTTTTCGACCTTATGAACGTTAGGAAGACTTACTAAAGGATTGGTGCATATAATCCATACTGCTTTTAGTTTTCCGGTCTCTAGCGCATCAAACATTTCTGTTGCTGTCAATCCCGGTTTCTCAGAAATTTCTTTTCCTCCCCAAAAATTAGCAACCTCTGCACGATGCGCCTTATTACTTAAATCTTTGTGCGCTGCCAACAGATTTGCCATTCCTCCTACTTCTCTACCTCCCATAGCATTTGGTTGACCTGTAAGTGAAAATGGACCTGATCCTGGTTTTCCGATATGACCAGTAAGCAATGACAAGTTCAAAAGTGCGTTGTTTTTATTTACTCCAATAGAACTTTGATTTAATCCCATTGCCCAAAGTGTAATAAAACCTTTTGCATTACTTATGTACGAGGCGGCCTTTTTAATCTCTGCTACCGTTATTCCACATATTTTTGCTGCTTCCGTTAATGAAGTGGACTGTAACGATTCTTTTAGTACTTCAAAATTATCGGTATGATTTGCTATAAAATTTTTATCTATTTTTTTTCGATCAATTAATCGTTTTGCAATCGCATTATAAAGTACTACATCGGTACCAGGTATGATCTGCAAATGTAAATCTGCAATGTCACAAGATTGTGTTTTTCGTGGATCTACCACAATGATCTTGGTATCCGGATTTTTCTCTTTATGTGCTTCAATCCTTCTAAACAAAATTGGATGACACCAGGCAGGATTGGCCCCGGCAATCATAAAACAATCCGCCAGCTCTATATCATCATAGGTAATAGGAACGCTATCTTCTCCTAAAGATTGTTTGTATCCTACTACAGCAGAACTCATACATAATCTAGAATTCGTATCTATATTGTTTGTTCCGATAAATCCTTTGGTAAGCTTATTCACCAAGTAATATTCTTCGGTAAGACACTGTCCGGAAACATAAAAACCGACACTATCTGGTCCGTATTTATCAATAATGGTACTAAAAACAGCTACTGCTCGATCAAAAGCCTGATTCCAAGATACTCGTTGACGTTCGTGCGCTTTACTCCATCTCATTTCGGGATACAGAATTCTATCGCTTTTATCCTGAACCACATGATGTAAATTCATCCCTTTAGAGCACAACATACCTTTATTCACCGGATGGTCAGGATCACCTTCTACTGTAATTACTCCCTTAGCATCTTTTTTGGCTATTATTCCACAACCAACACCACAATACGAACAGGTAGTTTTATAAGATTTAAATGCCATAAAAGAGTTTTGTTTTAATTAGATAGGATTTCAAAATTAAGTATTATTACTTAAAATAAAACTAAAACACGGCAGAAGACTTCAAATGGAGTTATGAATTATGAAATCCATAAAAGAACATATCAAAAATAAGATTTTTGAAAAAAAGTGACATCTTGATTCGTTAATATTCAAAATAAAAATCGACTTAAAACACTGTTAAACATACAAAAACTTATGAAAATGATTATTTACTAAAACTTAACTTATGCATTCTACAAAATTTACATGTTAGGTGTAATTATCATTTTTGCAAAAAAAGAACAGAATAAAACGAAAATCATAAAACTCTCTATATTAAGTGTAAATACGTATTTTTATTAGTATTGTAAAATCGAAAAACTAAAATTAAATTATTTTTAAAAAAAAAGTTAAATAAACAACAAATAACCAAAATAAACCTATTTACAAGTAAATTAACCACTAAAAATACTATTTTATTAAAAATATAATATTTGTGTTTTATTAGCCATTCGAATATATTTGGAATAAAATTAAGTATAAATACTTATCTATATTAACTCACTTATAAAATTGTAATTATGGAAAAACGCACAATTGAATTGGTACAAACATCTTTTAGTAAAGTTGCGCCTATTGCAGAGACTGCAGCAGAAATCTTTTATAATAAGCTTTTCGAATTAGATCCTGAATTAAAGAAAATATTTCCAGTAGATGATGCCGAAGCCATGAAAGGCCAGGGAAATAAGTTAATGACAATGCTTTCTTCTGCCGTAGCAGGGCTTAGCAATTTAGACAGACTAATACCCATATTACAGGATTTAGGAAAAAGACACGTAGACTATAAAGTAGAATCTTCGCATTATGACACTGTAGGCGCTGCACTACTAAGCACACTGGCAACCGGACTTGGAGAAGATTTTACTCCAGAAGTAGAAACCGCCTGGACTGACACCTATGGTGTTATGGCATCTGTTATGAAAACCGCCGCCTACGGAGAGGTAGCATAAAGGTATTAGCAAAAGTAATCAACATAAAAACACAACAATATGAATCATCTAAAAGCGAAGGGAATATTTTTCTTACTGTTAACCTTGTATTGCGCTATTCTTCAATCTTGTGGTGGCGTACCAGAAGAAACCTCATCGAATGAAACATCCGACAAAGTATTTGCCGTTGCAGATATACTTACCCTGGTGGCCGAGGAAAATGATATCACCCGAACATTGTATACTAAAGGAATCGTAGGAGCAGGGAAAAAGCAAGGGTTAAAATTTGATGAAGACTGGCAAGATGACGAAGTAGAAGCAGGACCCCTGCCAGCGTTATTCTTAAGAGGAATTTCTTCAGATATCCGAAAAAGCGATGTACCACTGGGATTATATTTAGGTTCTGATTTTCCTATCAATGCTTCTAACAAATTTCAGGGAAAACAGGCTGAGCTATTTGCTAAAATAAAGGCAGATCAAAAACCACAACACTTCTATGAGGAAGACCAGAAATTATACACTTCTATGTTTGCAGATCTTGCAGTAGCAGCCCCTTGTGTTAATTGCCACAACGACCATAAGAGCACCACAAAAACCGACTGGAAACTTGGGGATGTTATGGGAGCAACCACCTGGCAATACCCTTCTGACTCCCTATCATACAAAGAAGCTATAGGAGTTATAAACGCCTATAGGAACGGCACAAAAGCCATATACAATGCATATCTTGAAGAAATAGCCGCTTTTAAAATCGATAGTACAAAACCTCAAATTGGTAATAAATGGCCCTCCAAAGGTTTCTATCTGCCAACAGCAGAGGTTTTTATTGATAGTGTAAGAAAATTAGCTTCCTATCATAGTCTTGAAAAATTACTACTTGCCGACACTAAGAAAACAACCAAAACAAAAGACTTAGTTTCAAGATAAAAATGAATAATTCGGCCGGAGTGAAAAAATCATATAGTTTTTTGTTTATTGGGTTTAGCCTATTTGCATTGTACATTCTACAATATCTTCTAAATCTAAAATGGCAATGGTTATACGATCTACAACTCGATGAAGAATACAAACGATGGTCTGGAGTATTCGTTGGGGCATTCATACTGTTTCAATGGATACTTACTTTGACCAGAGTATCTAAGAAATTAAGAAAACATTCCGTCCGTTTTACAAGTTTACACAAGTGGATTGGTCTTGTTTCTCCAATTTTTTTCTACATACACGCATTAGAGTTTGGATATGGATACCTCGCACTATTATCGTATATATTTTTTATTAATATGATACTGGGTACCGTCAATCTTGATATCATTAAAAGTCAAAAAGAATGGATTTTTAAATCCTGGATGATCACTCACGTACTGCTGTCTGTGGTAATTACATTTTTAGTAGTTTTTCATATTGGGGTTGTATTTTATTACAAATAAAAAAACAAAATATTATGATGTTAACTGTCAAAGAGATAATTCACGAAACCGAAGATGCCGTTAGTGTCATTCTTAACAAAGGTGGAATCTTTAACAAAATAAAATACAAACCAGGGCAATTTCTTACAGTAAAAATCCCAATTAAAAATAAAATTGAAAAAAGAGCCTATTCGTTTAGCAGTAACCCTTTTACAGATAAGTTTCTAAGAATAACAGTCAAGAAAGTAGAAAAAGGGATAGTCTCCAATTACATCTGTGAAAAACTAACAGCAGGTCAAAAAATAGAAATTGAAAAACCAGCAGGTAGTTTCTACATCGAACCTGATAAAAAAGCAAAACACAACTATGTCTTTTTTGCAGGAGGAAGTGGCATTACACCTATATTTTCTATTATTAAAACTGTTTTAGAAAAAGAGCCTTTATCCAAAATCATTTTGATTTATGCTAATAAAAATGAGGAAGCTATCATTTTTAAAAAAGCACTTGAAGATCTTGAAAAAAAGTATCCAGAACGCTTAAGCACCCAACATATACTAGAAAAAAACAGCTCTAACAAACCAAATTACCATCAGGATTTATTAAATGAAGAGCTCATTACCGAAATTATGGAAACACACATGCTCAAATACGCCGATGGTAAATACATGATGTGTGGCCCGCAAGGATTTATGGATAAAGCAAAAGAGATATTAGCAAATCATGGTATTGCCAGAAATCAAATTAAACTAGAAGCCTTTAGCGCTAATTTTATAACATCCAGCGATTCTAAAGATTTTATTAGTAATGTGACCATCTATCAGGAAAAAAAGAAACATCAGATAAGTGTTTCGGGAGACAAAACTATCCTGCAAGCAGCAATGGCAGAAAATATTATGCTACCATATTCATGTAGATCAGGTATGTGCAGTAGCTGCAAAGCAAAATGTGTAAAAGGAAAAGTAAAAATGATAGATGGTCATTTTTTATCAGAAGAAGAAGTTGCAAACGGAGACATTCTAACATGTGTAAGTTTTCCGAAAACCAGCAATGTGAGCATTAGCTTTCTAAACGATTAACAACTATATGTTTAGTAAAAATCCACTACGCAAAAGACAACGGATTGGTTCGATAATCGGAATCATCATCGGCATTATTATTTATATCATTCTACCTCTGAAACAGACAGAAAACTTTTTAAGCCTGGGTCCACTTAATACAGGCCACGAAGGCTTATCATGTAACGCCTGCCATACCGATGCGAAAGGAAATTTAGTGCAACAATTACAATCCAATATAGCATACACATTTGGAATGCGCAAAACCAAAGCTGATTTCGGAACTGAAAACGTGGATAACAAAAAATGTCTGGAATGTCACGACAGACCTAATGACCGCCATCCTACGCATCGTTTTCTAGAACCTAGGTTTAAAGAAGCTATTGCTAATATTAACGCTACAGAATGTGAAACCTGTCATAGAGAACATAATGATACCAGAATCGTTCTTAAAGACGCTGCATTCTGCGTGAACTGCCATTACGATCTAGAGGTAAAAAATGACCCTATCGATACACCGCACGAAGAATTGATAGCTAACGAACAATGGAATACCTGTCTACAATGTCATGATTTTCATGGTAATCACATCTACAAAGTTGCAGAAAAAATGAAAGACACCATTCCGTTAGAAAAGATTCAGGCGTATCTAAAAGGAGGAGTTGACCCTTTTTCCAGCAAAAAGAAACATCTACCATTAAGCGAAGAAGAATGGTTAAAAATAAAAAAGAAATACTCCACTAAATGAAGCCTCAAAACACCTGAACTAAAAGAACACAATATGAACTCAACTGACATAATTAAAATAACATTCATATTAGCATTGTTTATTACTTTTTCTTCTTGCAATGGAGAACCAAAACAACAATGCAATATCCCTGAAAACATAACTTACAATGAACAAGTGGCATCACTAATTGAAGTTCATTGTTTTAAATGTCACGCTCCAGATGTGTATAAAGAAAAAGCATCAAGAAATAAAATCTTTGATTATCAAAGCTTGAAAAAAATGGGAGAAAGCGGACAATTGATAGGTTCTATTACCCACGCACAGGGATTTATCCCTATGCCTTATCGAAAAGGGGTTAAAATCGATAGTTGTGCAATAGAAGTGATCAAAAAATGGGTAGAACTTGGAATGCAAGAATAATGTCATTGATACTCAAAACAGAATACAAAGAGTAGAAGCGGGAGAGTATTAAAAAAAAGAAAAGCCATTGAAATACCTATTGAACATACTTTTTTCTAATCGCACAAGCGGAATACTATTACTTGTATTTGCAATCACAATGGCTACAGCAACTTTTATAGAAAATGATTATGGAACCGAAACCACTAAAGCACTGGTTTACAATGCTAAATGGTTTGAAATCTTAGTCCTTCTTCTCGCTTTTAACTTCTTGGGAAATATTCCCAAATACAATCTTTTTAGTTGGGAAAAGGCCCCCGTTTTTTTATTTCATATAGCATTTATCATAATCATTCTAGGTTCCGGAATCACTAGATACAGAGGTTATGAAGCATTAATGACGATCAAAGAAGAAACAGCCAGCAACAGGATGATCTCTATAGATAGTTACCTGCAAATGCAATTAGGTAATGGCTCTATTAATCAACACTTTATCAGCAACCCGATTTTCATGAGTGAACTTGGGTTTAATAATATCAGTGAGAAATACAATTTTGAAAACCAGGACATCTATGTCAACTTAAAAAAATATATCCCTAGAGCCCAATACAGACTCAAAGACACCACTCACGGAGCAACCTATCTACATATTGTAATAGCAGACAACGACGAGCGAAAAGATTTTTACATCAAAAAAGGTGAAAGAGAAACAATATATGGGATTCCAATTGCTTTTGAAAACCCCCATAAATCCAAAAAAGATATTTTTATTGCCAAAAAGAATGGCATTTGGTCCGCATCGTTCCCGGAAGACACCAACTACTTTTCTATGATACTTAATAAAGCTAGTTTTTACCCAAAAGACACGCTTGTACCATTACAATTTAAAGCACTTAGCGAAATAAACAAAATCCCTATAGTTTTTAACGAAGTATCAGAAGACAAATATTTAGAAATCATTTCGAAAGAAAAAAATCCAGAAATTAAAAATCCCGAAGCTGCCATTATCCTATCTCTAGAGTCTGGAAATGAAAAAAAAGAAATCACATTGTTTGGAGGACCGGGATATATGAATCCTTATAGCACCCTATTCATCAATGGCCTCCATATAAATCTAAGATATGGATCAAAACCTATAAAACTCCCTTTTTCCATTTTTTTAAAAGACTTTATACTAGAACGTTATCCAGGATCCAATAGCCCTTCAGCTTTTTATAGCAATTTAGAAATTCAGGAAGAAAACAGATTCTTTGATTACACTATTTTCATGAACAATGTATTAAATCATAAGGGATATCGCTTTTTTCAATCTGCTTATCTACCTGATGAAACCGGAACTATACTTTCTGTTAACCATGATTATTGGGGTACTTTAACCACCTATCTTGGTTATGCATTATTGGCTCTGGGAATGCTACTCAGTATATGCTGGAAAAGCTCTCATTTTGGACTAACACTAAAACTACTACGTTGAGAAAAAAAATTATATTTAGTGTTTTAAGCTTCGTATTACTTTTTGTGAATCAATTACCAGCACAACAACTGCATCATCTGGAATCGCACGAATTAATCAACAGACAGCTCATTGATATTGTTCATGTAGAAAAATTTGCCACTGTTCAGGTTCAGGATTTTCAGGGTAGAATCAAACCTATCAGTACATTATCACTAGAATTGATCAGAAAAATCCATGGTAAAAGCAGCTTCAGTTATATTGACCAAGAAGGCAAAAAAAGACAACTCACCCCTGCTCAGATATTCTTAGGAATGCAATACAAACCCGATTCCTGGCAATTAATAGAGTTTGTTAAAGTTGAAAAAAAAGCAATTAAAGAGTTAAAGGACATACTCACAATCAATACTTCAGGTTACACAAGTGCTTCACAGTTTTTTGATTTTCAAGGAAACTATAAACTAGAATCAATAGTTAATAAAGCTTACACCAAAGCCCCCGGAAAACGTTCGGTTTTTGATAAGGACATTATTAAAATCGATGAACGCATCAATATTATTTGGGGAATCTTTAATGGACAATTTCTTAAAATTTTTCCTCAAAAAGATGAGCCTTCGTTGAAATGGTTCGCACCTAAAGATAAAGAAGTAACATTCGATGAAGATGATCGACTTTTTTATTCAAAAATCATTCCCACCTATTTTGCAAATCTTACCATTGGTATTGATAATGGTAATTGGAAAAAAGCAGATGAAACCATTGATTTAATCAAAAACTTTCAAAGGGATAATGGAACAACGGTGATTGTTTCAGAAACCAAAGTAAAATTAGAAATATGGTTTAACAACAACCCAATATTTTTGTGGTGTCTGATCGGATATTGTTGCCTGGGAATACTATTAGTGCCTCTAAGCTTTTTAGCAATATTCAAGAAAACTAACAACATTTTAAAAAAAATTATTGATTGTACACTTTTCTTACTATTTGTTCTTTTCATTTTACACGCCTTTGGTATCATACTACGATGGTACATCTCTGACCATGCTCCTTGGAGCAATGGATATGAAGCAAGTATATTTATTGCTTGGGTAGGAATGCTTGCCGGGTTTCTTTTTTACAAGAAAAGCTCTTTTGCTCCAGCTACAGCTTCCATATTAGCTATCTGTCTAATTGGTATTGCCCACGGAAGCTTAATGAATCCTGAGATCACTAATTTGGTTCCTGTCCTAAAATCATACTGGTTATTAATTCACGTTGCAATCATAACAGGTAGTTATGGCTTTTTGGCTATGGGATCTCTTTTATCTTTAATTTCTTTGTTACTGATGTGTATGAATACTTTTTCTGATCATGCAGAGACTGAAAACACCATACATAAACTCACCAATATCAATCAGCTTACAAGCACCATTGGTCTTTACATGCTCACTATTGGTACTTTTCTTGGAGGCATATGGGCAAATGAATCCTGGGGAAGATATTGGGGCTGGGATCCTAAAGAAACTTGGGCTCTCATTAGCATTATTATTTATTCCTTTGTACTTCATATAAGAATTATAACCCCTAAGAATTACATACACATCTATAATGTATGTAGTTTATTTGCTTTAGGAAGTCTAATTATGACTTTTTTTGGGGTAAACTATTATTTGTCAGGATTACATTCTTATGCACAAGGAGATCCTTTTCCTATTCCTTATTGGATATATATCATTATACCAATAGCTTGTATTATTTCGATAATACCATTAATAAAAAACAAGTACCACAAAAAAACCGGTTATGACTTCTCATAACCGGCAACACAAGAAACACTTAAAGCTACTAGACCTTTAAGGTTTCAAACACTAAATTGTTCAGGAAAACACCTGTATATTTATAAATCTAAGTTTATTTAAAAATTATATTTTTCAGCAATAAAAACAACTTTTTTTGAAGCATTTTAGTACTTAAAAAATAGAATACTATAGCGTTATTCTCACCAAAAAAAAGCTCTGTTTACTAAATATTAGTTTAAATATACCAATATTCCGTAAACAGAGCTTAAAACTTATTCCTTTTTGGAAAAAATTTATGAACTATAACGATGCAGGTTAAGCCGCTTTTTCAATTTTTCTTAATAATCCAATTTCGATATACTCTTGTATCTTATCAGCCTTTTCAATTTTCCCGGTATCAATTGGTAACCAACCATCAATTTTAATCATATCATTGGGATTACTACTAAAGAACATTTCATACTCATATGTATCTGCATTATCATTAACTCCATAAAGATGTGGACTGTTCTTCACTTTATTAGTAATTCGCTTCTTTACTATTTCAATTTTGGATGCAAAATTAAGATCTTGGGTATCACCCTGTACTTCTACCTCTAAAAACTCAGTGATAGCTTCGGTTATTAATTCATTCACTTTCATAATTCATATTATTTTTGGGTTCATATTTTACTTTATCAGGAAACAGCTTTTACATAATCCATTGCTAAAAAACAATTATAAAACTAATGTTTGTTAGCTTAAAGAACTTCCTATCTTTCTCAATAATCCTATTTCGATATATTCAGCAATTTTGTCAGCTTTTTCGATTCTGCTGGTATCAATAGGTATCCAACCATCAATCTTGATCATATCATTAGGATTACTGCTAAAAAACATTTCATATTCATATCCTTCAACACCATTGACCATACCATAAGCATCCGGACTATTTTTTACTTTGTTTGTTATTCTTTTTTTTACAATTTCAATTTTAGAAGAAAAATCAAGGTTTCCGGTATCCCTATGTACTTCAACATCCAAAAACTCCGTAATTGATACAGTTATCAATTCTTCGATATTCATATTTACTACATTTAAAAATTCACTAAACAAAATCAATCCCCTATTTTTATAGGGCTAAATCAGGCAAAAATCATATTATATTGAAATAAACCCCTTAAAAACAATACAAATCTATACATAAATCAAATAAAAACACAAATGACCCCTAAAAAATTAGGGTTTATCATTAAATAATTACATTTTAATAAAAAAACATTTCATTAAATTATTCTTTTCATAATTAGAATTCGAAAAATTTTGAAATTCAATAAGCCAAAAAACCAAAATATCAACACCACTCCTGCTTTTTAAGTATATCAACATAAAAAAAGACCTCATTTTGCTGTTTACATATAAACAGCAAAATGAGGTCTTTTTACAATCCTATATTTTCTAATAAATACCCTTAATGCT
>NZ_JBHULE010000037.1:145235-152681 GCF_042684305.1 Aquimarina rubra
AGGAAATCTATTAAATGCTCCCTGTATTTATAATAATCCGGATGTTCTAAAACATCTTTTCTTAAGCGAGGGCGCTCAAAATCAATCTCTAATATATCCCCTACTTTTGCCCTAGGACCACTTGTCATCATAATTACACGATCTGCTAGAAAAATAGATTCATCCACATCATGAGTAATCATGATAGCCGTAATTTTTTCCTGATTCCAAACCTCAATGAGAACATCTTGCAACTCTCCTCTGGTAAGAGAATCAAGCATCCCAAATGGTTCATCTAACAGTAGTACCTTTGGCTTAAGAGCAAATGCTCTCGCAATTCCAACTCGTTGCTGCATACCTTGAGACAACTCTTTTGCTTTCTTATACATTGCATCTTCCAAACCTACTTTTGATAAGTAATATTTCACAATATCATCCCTATCTCTTTTAGTTCCGTGTGCAAAAACCTGCTTAACGCCCAACATCACATTATCGTAAGCCGTCATCCAAGGCAACAAACTGGGTGATTGAAATATAACCCCCCGATCAGGTCCGGGTCCTTTAATAGTTTGATTATCTGCTACTATCGTTCCTCTAGAAATCGGGTTAAGACCTGCAATCATTGTAAGTAAGGTCGACTTGCCACAACCAGAATGTCCAATTATTGATATAAATTCTTCGTGTCTAACCTTTAAATCAAGATCATCTAGAACTACATAATCTCCTTTTGGAGTGGGATATATTTTAGTTAACTGAGAAATATCCAACATGTATTTATCCTCAAACAATCCATTACCGGATCTTCTTACTTCTAATTCTTCTAATGTTTCCATAGTACTATCTTTTAACTAAAACTTAATCTTCTAAAAGGTGCTGGTTTAATTCTTGGCTTAATATCCGGTAAAACGTGATTATTTTCTTTCTTCGAAGCCCTTTGCTCTCCTATCTGAATAAGATATTCCATAATACTATTACGGAGTTTTTTATACTCCTCATTATGATTAAGCGCCGTTTTGTCTCTTGGACGCTCAAGGTTAATCTTATATTCTGGCCCAAGAGTAGCTTTCGGACCAGGTTTTAATGGAATGATACGATCTGCCATTAGAATTCCTTCATCCACGTCATTAGTAATCAGCAAGGCAGTTTTTTTATCTTTATTCCAGATTTTTAGAATTTCTTGTTGTAAATTTCCTCTGGTCAAAGCATCTAATGCACTCAAAGGCTCATCCATTAAAATCACATCCGGACTCATAGATAACGCTCTGGTAACAGAAACCCGTTGGCGCATCCCTCCAGAAAGTTCTTTTGGGAGTTTACCAATTGCAGGCGAAAGGTTTACCATCTCTACATAATCTTCTACACGTTTATTTCTATCTTTTTTAGACATTTTTCTAAACGCTTCCTTCACCGCCATACCTACATTATTTCCAACATTTAGCCATGGAAGTAATGAATAATTTTGAAAAATCACACCTCGTTCGTGACTAGGTCCTGTAACTAACTCTCCTTTGAACAAAACTTGTCCTTCATCAGGCATCATTAATCCGGATATCAGGTTTATCAATGTTGTTTTTCCGCTACCAGTAAATCCAACAATCGCTACAAACTCTCCTTCTTCAATCTCTAGATTGATATTAGACAACACCTGAGTCCGATCTTTTCCGGTTCCAAAAGATTTGGATACATTTCTTAATTCTATATATGCCATAATCTATGTTTTATGCAGTTTCTTCTGTAAAAGTGACAAACTTCTGTATCGTTAACATGATACGGTCCAATAAAAATCCAATAATTCCGATAACAAACATGGCTACGATAATTTTAGAATTAGAATCATTCGCTCCATTCTGAAACTCTTCCCAAACAAAAGAACCTAATCCCGGACTTTGTGCTAATAATTCTATAGCTATTAACACCATCCAAGCTACGGATAACGTAATTCTTAGTCCTGTAAAAATTAATGGAAATGAAGATGGCAAAATGATCTTAAATACTTTTTGAGCTACACTTAACTGAAGCACCTTAGCTACATTTATATAATCTTTATCAACAGAGGAAACTCCCATACTGGTATTTACCAATGTTGCCCACATCGAGCACAACCCAACACTTATAAAAGAAATAATAAAGGAACTGTCAGAATCAGAACCACGAGTTAATGTTTTTACAATCATAAACACTAGTAACAACCACACAACAGGAGAAACAGGTTTAAATATTTGAATTAACCAGTTTACTGATGATCTTAGTGTTTTACTTAAGCCTAACATAATGCCAATAGGAACCGCAATAAACAAGGCTAGCAAAAAACCTGCAAATACCGTTTTAAGACTTGTAAATATTTGATCTACAAACGAAGGTCTTCCTGTGTACGTAATAGCTGCTAACCCTTGCTCTTCTCTCTGTGCATTGGTAACAGCTACTTTGTCTGCAAAAGCAGCTTTCTTACCTGATATAACAGCGTGATCCGCCAACAATGATTTATAAGCCGTCCAAACCTGAGCTGGTGATGGTAAGGTGTTAGGCTGACAACTAATATCCCCTGATTCTATACAAGTACGCATTTCTAAAGCTGCAACCTCTCCTTGATCAGTCATAGCTTTTTCGATCCTGGCATCTTTTTCAACATTATAAAGATATGTAGCTCCCGTATGCCATAGTATTAAAAATAATCCTACGGATAATATTGGTAATAATACTTTTTTAAATAAAGCAATTAAATTTTTCTTTATCTCTTCTCCGGTTGCCAATCTAATAGCCGGCTCGAAAAAACCCAACCCTACAAAATTGAGAATATGTATAGACCTATCTTTCATTATATTTTATTTAAAACTTACTTCTCTTTCATTATTCCACTAATGCTATACCTCATTTTGCATTAGAGTTCATTCGATTTTCGTGAATGGAAAAGAAATAAAAAGGGATTTCCCTTTTTATTTCTCAATGCTTGAAACACCTTCCACATTTTCTTTGTTCCCGATACCGAAACTATTGATATACCCTATCGGATCTTTAGCGTCATATTTATTACCATCAATAAAATCAGTAGTAGCAGGTTTATAACCATCTGTTTTAGGTAATTCTGAAGCCTCAAGATGACCTTCATCAACTAAGAGTTTAGCCGCTTTTGTCCAGATATCAGGACGATAAATATCCTTAATCGTCTTATCATACCAAGCTGCAGGCTTACTATCAGGAATTTGCCCCCAACGTCTCATTTGTGTTAAAAACCATATGCCATCAGAATAGAAAGGATATGTTGCATCATATCGGTAAAACACATTAAAATCAGGCATTTCTCTTTTATCACCTTTTTCGAACTCAAAAGTTCCCGTCATAGAATTAGCTAACACTACCTCATCTGCTCCCACATATTCTGGCATTGATAATATTTTTACAGCTTCCGGACGGTTACCTGGAGTATCCAACCATTTCCCGGCTCTAATCAAAGCCTTCGTCACAGCTGTAGCAGTATTAGGATATTGCTCCACAAATTTCTTAGTCATTACAAACACTTTCTCCGGATTGTTTTTCCAGATGTCATAATTGGTAACTACAGGAACACCAATCCCTTTAAAAACAGCTTGTTGATTCCATGGTTCACCTACACAGTATCCATATATGGTACCAGCTTCTAATGTAGCTGGCATTTGTGGCGGTGGAGTCACAGATAATAATACATCTGCATCAATTTGCCCTTGAATATTATCCTTAGAATACATTCCCGGATTGATTCCAGCCGCAGCTAACCAATATCTTATTTCATAATTATGTGTTGATACCGGAAATACCATTCCCATTTTAAAAGCCTTTCCATCATTCTTATAAGATTCGATTACAGGCTTCAGTGCGTCGGCAGAAATAGGATGGATTGGTTTTCCATCTTCACCTTTAGGAACATTCGGCTTCATTTTAGACCAAACATCATTGGATACCGTAATACCATTACCGTTTAAATCCATCGAAAATGGAGTTACCAACTCTGCTTGTCTACCAAAACCTGCACCTGCAGCTATCGGCTGACCAGCTAACATATGCGAACCATCTAATTGTCCGTCGATCACACGATCCAAAACATTTTTCCAGTTAGATTGCGCCTCTACAGAAACAAACAACCCTTCATCCTCAAAGAAGCCTTTTTCTTTAGCTATTGCCAAAGGCGCCATATCCGTTAACTTTATAAAACCAAAAGTTAATTGTGGTTTCTCTATGGCTAGCTTTGACACCTCTTCTTTCGAACTTGTATCACTAGACGCTATTTCTTTTTTCTTTTCACCTCCACATGACAGAAATATCATGGTAGTTAAAAGCATCCATATTTTAAGATTCATTGTTTTCATAATTCAGTTTTTTGAAAATTCAGCTAATAGAACAGTTCAAAATTAAGTATTATTACTTACTAAAAAAGTTTTTAATCAAAAAAATACGTATTTAAGTTTCAAATTACGTATTTATCAATATAAGATCGGTGGGATTGAATTATTATCAAAAGAACGCTTTGAAAATCAAAGATATGGTTGAAGTTTTAATAAACTATATTATAACATATTGATTATCAATATTTTAATTGTTTTACAGTATTCTTAATACGGTTTACCAATAATCAAAATAGAATACTTAAGAACTCAAAAAAACTACGTATTTAATATTTGGTTTTCTCAAAAAAAAATAAGTATTTTCGTACTAAGTTTTTGAATTTAGATATCCTAGCTCTAACCGAAACATTTTTTACCACTAGGTAACTCTAGCTGATCCCAAGATGAAATTAATAACAATGTAAAAACTAACTCATGAAAAA
Organism: Aquimarina rubra; assembly: GCF_042684305.1. Taxonomy (NCBI): domain Bacteria; kingdom Pseudomonadati; phylum Bacteroidota; class Flavobacteriia; order Flavobacteriales; family Flavobacteriaceae; genus Aquimarina; species Aquimarina rubra. The sequence goes on from NZ_JBHULE010000037.1 coordinate 150,013, forward strand.
AAGAACCATCAAACCTCTTCTAATTATATTTATAATATTTTCCTTCTACACATCTGAAATGATAGCACAATCAAAAAATTACGGTGCCATCACGTATGGAAAAGCCGTGAATATTTCGGGTAAACAAAGAATGTTGTCCCAAAAAATGTCCAAAGCTTTTTTATTACTAGCCAAAGGCATAAATGATGATGCCATAAAAAAGGAATTAAACTCTAGTAAATTTATTTTTGAAAAGCAGCTTCAGATATTAACAAAAAATGCCACAAGTGCTACTGTTAAACTCTCTATAAAAAAAGTCAAAGGATTATGGGAAGAATTTAAAGAAGTAATAATAAGCACTCCAGATGTCCAAAATTCTTTGAGAGTCTTGAAACTAAATACCAATCTTTTAAAAGCCTGCAATGAAGTCGTTAAAAGTATTGAAAGTAGTTTTAATTACAACAACCAATTTTTTAAGGACAAAAACAAAGAACTTGTACATACCATAAATGTATCAGGAAAACAACGAATGCTTTCGCAGCGATTATGCTTGTATTACACCGCCACCACCATGTTTCTAAGAGATAGTTCTGATTACAAAGAAACCTTAAACCTAGTTTACACAGAGTTTGACAACGCAATTGGCGAATTATTGATCAGTAGTTATAATAGTACTGAAATTGAGGAAGAATTAGGTTCTATAATGTCTTTATGGGAAAAATTTCAAATAAATAAAAAAGGTTTAGCAAATGGAGATTTTCCACTACAAGAAATCTTTACTACTACTAATCAATTAACTAAATCCTTTAACAAAATAACAGGTTTATACGAAAGCAGAGCTAATAACTGAAGCCGACATAAACATAAACATATAAAAGGCTAGGGAATCATATCATATTCTCTGGCCTTTTTGCTTAATTCCAGTACATTTTTCACCCCCATTTTCTTCATTAAATTAAAACGATGCACCTCGGTTGTACGTTTACTTATATCCAGTTCTGCTGCTATATCCTTATTAGTCATACCAGAAACCGCTAATTTGAGTATCTGATTTTCCCTTTTGGTAAGATCAAATGGATTGATCTTTGTTTGTTGACTTTCTTCTTTAGCAGCCACTACTTTTTCTTCAACTTTATCTCCACTACCTTTCAGTAAATTTTTTACTAATATAGAAGATACATCACCGCTAAAATACTTATTCCCTTTACTCACAGTCGACAAGGCCTTCAAAAATTCTTCTTTACTAGCATCCTTTAATAAATACCCATCGGCCCCCGCCTTAATAGATTGCAATATGTATTCGTCAGAATCATGCATAGATAACATAATGGTTTTAGAAGATAATGATAAATTCGTTAACTTCTCTACTGTTTCAATGCCTGACATTTCAGGCATTCTTATATCACAGATCACTATATCAGGTTTTAAAGACTGAACCACTTCTATAGCTTCTTTGCCATCCGAAGCTTCTCCAATGACTTCATATTGTTTTTCATCCTCAAGCAGCGAACGAATTCCGTCCCTTACTAAAAAATGATCATCTACCAACACTATACTTACCATATATTCTAATACGTAATTAAATGACACTCATTATTAAGTCGTCTTCCATCCAAAGATATGAATAATTCAAAAATAGGATCATGAAATTGATAATCTTTGAATTAAAAATAAGTATTTTTATCTAATAAAAACCTTAAAAATAAGTATTAATACTTAGATTTGCTATTCAATTAATGTATCAGCTAATAGAATTAATTGAAAAGAACATAGCAATGTTGTGAAGAATACAATCACACATCAAACAAAAATTTAAGAGATGAAAAACAAGTTACATTATACTTTACTACTATTATTGGTATTTGTATTTAAGGGAAAAGCTCAGGAATTAAGTATTGATTTAGATTTCAGAGATCGATTTGAGTATCGTCACGGGTTCAATAATTTGGTTCCCCAGGGAGTCGATCCTGCAGCGATTGTGCAACAGAGAGCCAGGCTTAAACTTGGATACACTTCAGAAAAATTCAAAGCACATTTTAGTGTTCAGGATGTCAGAATATGGGGAGATACCAGACAGATCCTGGATAATGATGCTAATAATAATTTGCAAATAGCAGAAGCTTGGGCATCTCTGGAATTCGGAAAAGGTTGGTCTACTAAATTGGGCCGGCAAATGATCTCTTATGATGATCAGAGAATCCTGGGTGGTTTAGACTGGGCATTACAAGGTCGTTTTCACGATTTGGCTTTGATCAGATATGGAAATGAAAAGATCAAATTGGATCTGGGATTTGCATTTAGTCAGAATGACCTGGACGGACTTCCTAACAATACATCAGGAACTATATATAACGTTACCGGTTTTTTTAGTTATAAAGCCATGGAATATGCACACTTAACCTGGAAAGCTTCAGAAAAAGCAACGCTTAGCTTTTTGGCATTAAACAACACCTTTCAGAATGTAGTAAACGGAACACCTACAGATGGATTTTATCATACACACACCATTGGTACTCATTCTAAATTTAAATTAGGAGGAATCGGCCTTGCTTTAAATGCTTACTTACAAGCAGGAGAAGGTCCTGACGTAACAGATGCCGCAAGCCCGTCAACAGACCTTTCTGCATATTTAGTTGGGCTAGAAGCTAATGGAAAAGTTGGTTCTGTTGGTATTGGGGGTGGTTTTGAAA